>NZ_JANJTZ010000051.1 GCF_024710845.1 Mesorhizobium sp. | reverse complement strand
CAACGCCATCGAACGCATGTTCTGCAGACTCAAGGACTTCCGCCGCATCGCGACCCGATACGATCGACTGGCCACCAACTTCCTGGCTGCCGTCTGCATCGCAGCGACAGTCAGCTACTGGTTATGAGTCCGGACCCTAAGTCTGAAGTGTACAGCTATTTTCGCGACACTGGAATAGATCGAGACTTTACATACAGTTGCGAGATGGGACATCCGACGAGTTGCGGAACATGTCTTTCTTGCCTCGATAGGAAAATGCTTTGATGTTTGCCAAGTCGAGAGAGCTACGATTCTCTGATGGAACAATCATGGATACGCCGCTCCTAGTCCCTTCATTTTCTAGCAAGGGATTCCCGTCTCTACAGAAAACCTTTGACGTTACACGTGAATATATCACCGACGAAATTCTCGTGAGTGCCTACGACGTTGGCAGGAAGCTAAAGCCCTCCTTTGACTTCGCAACCGCTGTTTTCTTGGACAGCGGCGGCTATGAGGCGTCGAAGGAGCTCGATATGTCCGACACCTACGAGACGGAATATCAAGACACCAAGTGGAGCATCGACGACTATCAACGAGTTATCGACCAGTGGACGGCGGCCGTCCCAACTGTCTTCGTCAGTTATGACACGCCCAACAACCGCGTTCCTATCGAAAAACAGATAAAACGCGCAAAATCTCTTAGACTAAGTGGAAGCGTTCGAGCGCTCGACTTTCTGGTGAAGCCAGAGACAAAAAATGCCACGCGACTGGACATGAAAAATATCCTAGCTGCCTGCAAGCATTTCGATGATTTTCAAGTGATCGGTGTTACCGAAAAAGAGATCGGCAATGGGCTATTGGATCGGATGCTCAACATCGCATCTCTGCGTACAGAACTGAACAAACACTCGCCCGAGAAGCCGATCCACGTCTTTGGTAGCCTCGATACGCTGACGACGTTTATGTACTTCATTGCCGGTGCTGACATTTTCGACGGATTGACTTGGCTCAGGTACGCGTTTCTCGGTGGTGACACCATCTATCGGCATTCTTTTGGCGCACTCACGCTGCCTGTTAGCACAAACTCAGACATCGTTGAGGCCCGCTGCTGGTCAAATAACTATCAGTACCTACAGCAGATGCGACTTGATATGCTGAAATTTCTGAATGACGGTCGCTTTGACCACTTCGGCCCTCACGCAGAAATCATAAGAGCTGCATCAGAGAGTCTTGATGCGAAATTGGCCGGAGGCAGGAATGGGAGGTAGCGGCGGCGGCGGGGGTGCTTTCGTTCATAGAAAGCCATCGGATCTTGCGAAGCTTGTCCGAAAGACCGAGGACAACACGGCGATTCGCGCATTTGAAACGGTGCTAAACAAATTTCTAGGCGACAAGCTTGCGGCTGCAAACTCGAGAGACATTGATAAGGTTTCAGAGCGACTCGCTGAGATAAAGGATATTCTTGGTGACGATTTGGATGGAACTGTCGACACACTCTTCGGTGGATCAGTAGCCAAACATACGTATGTGGATGGGTTGAGCGACATCGACTCCTTGCTAATACTCGATAGCAAATTCATTGATTCGCAGAAGCCTTCAACGTTGCTCAATAAGATTGAGCGGCTTATTTCAGGGAAAATGTCAAATGCCGAGGTTACGTCCGGAAGACTTGCCGTGACCGTGCGGTACCCTGACGGCATGCAGCTACAACTTCTTCCTGCGGCAAGGGTTGATGGTCAGTTGCGGGTGCCATCGTTTCGACGGGACGGCTGGTCCGGGATTTCTCCAGAAGGCTTTCAGAAGGCTCTGACGGATACGAACGAGAGGTGCAATTTCAAGCTAGTGCCGACGATCAAACTTGCGAAGGCAATTATTGGGACGCTGCCTGACGACAAGAGGCTTTCTGGCTACCACGTAGAGAGCTTAGCAATTGCTGCGTTTAAGGACTATGATGGACCAAAGGTAGCGAGCGCAATGCTACCGGCGTTCTTCGAGCGCGCAAAGGACCTCGTGAAGTCCCCCATAAAGGACAGCACGGGGCAGTCTATCCACGTAGACGGGTACTTGGGAAATGCCGGAAGCGCGGAGAGGGTCGCCGCTAGTCATCTGCTTGAGCGAATAGCAAAGCGCATGCGAAACGCAAGCGCTCATCAGTCTGCTGCGCAGTGGGAGGCTCTCTTTGACTGAGGCAGTGAACGGAGCTCCGATTGGGACTCGGGAAGAAGTTGAACGCATCAGGCGCGTATCCGACCAACTATGCAGCGCGCACGCCGATCTGCGAGATCGTTATCTTCGCCGAGCGCTCCTTCTCGACATCGCGATACTCCTATTATCTGCATGGATCGTTGCAATGGCGTTCCTCGACCCAGCGATCGCACCGTACGTGACGCCGCCAAGAATCCCTGGCCAGTTGTGGATTGGACTTCTTTCAATCGCGACGTTCTGCTTAACTCTTGTGCAATTCCGAACCGATTGGAAAAGCAAGAGCGAGTCTCATGCCAAGAGCTTTGCTCTTTACGCTGAGGTGAAGCGCGAGGCTGGATACTTGCTTGCTTCGGCCACCACGATTCCACGACGCGAGTTCCAGCGCCTCGCTTCCAGATATGACATGGCCAGCGACGTTGGAACTGGAGTACCTGAAAGCGAATTTTTGCGTCAGAAGCAGAAGCATCGGGTAAAAGTGCATCTCAGCAAAGCCCTAGATCGCAATCCCGGCATTTGGTTGCCTCTAGAACGGCTTCGCCTAGGTTTGGCAAGGAGAAAGACTGCTAGAGAATGAGGGAACAAACAAGGATAGCGACGCAGCATTACACGCAGGCTAGAGACTGGCTGCTTGCGTCGCCCTACTACGGAGAGGTGCTTAGCCAAGCTCTCATGAGCTCGACCGACGTCACCGAAACCCAATTTCTTAGAGAATATGCTTGGGTGGTCTTAAACTCAGGATTTCGGGAAGCGGTCATTCGACAACGTTTCGACTATATCTCGCTCTGCTTCTGTGATTGGGAGTCGGCCGCCTCCATTGTTGCCGCTGGCCCGGTGTGCGTATCAACGGCACTACCGCGCTTCCGGAATGTTCGAAAGCTGCAATCGATCTTCGCTACTGCCGAGATAATTGACAAATGCGGATTTTCGCAGTTTTACGAACGAGTTTTGCCAGACCCAGCTAATGTACTAGATGAACTTCCCTACATCGGGCCAGTAACTGCATTGCACCTCGCGAAGAATTTGGGTTTCGACGTTCCGAAGCCGGACCGACACTTAATTCGCCTTGCCGCTCGGTTTGGTTACCAAACTGTATATGATCTTTGTGTTGACCTTTCAGATGCAACAGGTGACCAGAAGTCAGTGGTCGATCTAATTCTCTGGCGGTTTGAAGAGCGGAAATTTGCTCAACGACGAGGCGAGCCAGGCTAGACATTAGATGGCGTATTCGGCCAGTCTGGACAACGATTTCGGCAAAAACAGGCGGCCCCGGCTCTGCCGTCCGTAGAGAGCCGAACGAACGGCAAGTTTCGGTCGACTACTGAAGCACCTGAACGGCTGCTTCGGATAGCGCCGGAATCTAATCAGGCACACATGTGCTGCTTCACGGGTGCCTCTCTCCACACTCCGGTTGTAGCATCCCGGCCCCCACGCGGGTCCGATGCCTCCCCTGCCCTCCGCTATGGCTCTGGCGTTCGACGGCCCGAAAGGTCCGCCGGACCTTTCATTTCGCCTTTCGCGAACCGCCGCACCCCGAAACGACGGGGCATGTGGAATGATACCCGCTCCTCGCCTCCGGCACGCTCAGCCCATGGTCTCGTGCTGACACGCGCCCCCTCCACCACGCTTCGCGTGGTCCTTTGGGGCGAGCCGCTTGTCTCGCCCGTCCTTCGGACCCCCCGCTTCGCAGGGGAGGATATGCCGGCCGCGCGGTCGCGCCTGATCCTCCCCCGTAGAACGGGGGAGGGGGACCGCCGAAGGCGGTGGAGGGGGCGCGACAAGGTTTGCATCGTTTGCGCTCTGGATTCCGGGTTCCGCTGCGCGGCCCCGGAATGACGGAGGGTTTGCGCCCGGCGCGCCTCGCGCGACGCCCATCCTAACTTCTCCTTAACCATAACGGCTCATGAACAACCCAAAGGAAATCGTAGCGAACGGGCTGCGCCTTCCTTTGACCAAATTTGCTCCCGACAAGGCGCTCTCTGGCGCATTCGGGGTCATATCCAGCGGTCGCGGGTGAAATCCCGGCGATCGGCACGAGACGATTGATGCGCGTGGGCTAGCCGCTGCAAGGCCCGTCTTTCTGGGACACTGACTTCATGGAAACATTGCCTCTCGCAACCTCCGGCGGCGAACTGTCGATCTGGGAACTGTTCTGGCAGGCCGGATGGGTCGTCAAACTGGTCATGATCGGCCTTCTGGGCGCCTCGATCTGGACCTGGGCGATCATCATCGACAAGACCATCTCCTACGGGCGCATGCGCGGCGCGCTGAACCGCTTCGAACAGGTGTTCTGGTCGGGACAGTCGCTGGAAGAGCTCTACCGCACGCTCGCCGACCGCAAAACGACCGGCATGAGCGCGATCTTCGTCGCCGCCATGCGCGAATGGAAGAAGAGCTTCGAGAAGGGCGCGCGCACGCCGATGGGCCTGCAGATGCGCATCGACAAGGCGATGGACCTGGCGCTGTCGCGCGAGATGGAGCGGCTGGAAAGCCGCCTCGGCTTCCTCGCCTCGGTCGGCTCGGCAGGTCCCTTCATCGGCCTGTTCGGCACGGTCATCGGCATCATGACCTCGTTCCAGGCGATCGCCGGCTCGAAATCGACCTCGCTCGCGGTGGTCGCGCCCGGCATCGCCGAGGCGCTTCTGGCGACGGCGATCGGCCTGCTCGCGGCCATTCCCGCCGTGCTCGCCTACAACAAGCTGTCGGCCGACGCCGGCAAGATCTCGGCCCGGATGGAAGGGTTCGCGGACGAGTTCTCCGCCATACTCTCGCGCCAGATCGATGAGAAGGTCGGCCAGAAGGCTGCCTGAGAAGACCGCTGACAGGAGAAGATCATGGCAATGTCGGTCGGATCGGCGGGCGGGCGCAGGAGCCGAAGAGGCGGACGGCGCGGACGCTCGCGCGCGCTGATGTCGGAGATCAACGTCACGCCGATGGTCGACGTGATGCTGGTGCTCCTGATCATCTTCATGGTGGCGGCGCCGCTGATGACGGTCGGCGTGCCGATCGACCTGCCGGAGACGCAGGCCAAGCCGCTCAACGCCGAAACCCAGCCGATCACCGTCTCGGTCAACGAGCAGGGCCAGATCTTCCTGCAGGAGACCGAAATCCCGATCGAGGAGATCGTGCCCAAGCTCGAGGCGATCTCGAAGACCGGCTACGAGGAGCGCATCTACGTGCGCGCCGACAAGGCCTCGCAGTATGGCACGGTGATGCAGGTGATGGCCCGGATCTCGGCCGCCGGGTTCAAGAATCTCGGCCTGATCACGCTCCAGGAACAGGAGCAGTAATCCCGACATGAAGGCTGGCCTGTCCACATCGCTGGTCCTGCATGCGGCGCTGATCGCCTTCGGCCTGTTCACGCTGAAGGCGCCGTCGGCGCATGACGTGGGCGACGTGCAGGCGATCCCGGTCGACATGGTGCCGATCGAAGAGCTGACGCAATTGCAGCAGGGCGACAAGAAGGCGCCGAAGGCCGAGAAGCCGGCGCCGAAGAAGACGGAACGCCCGCACACCGTGCCGGACGCCAAGACCATCGGCGAGAACGAGGTCGACCTCGACGACGTACCGAAGCCGGAAGCCTCGCCGCGCAAGATCGACACCGCGTCCGCGCCGAAGCCGGAGCCGGCCCCGAAGCCCGAGCCGAAACCGGTCGAGGCCAAGCCCGAACCCAAGCCGGAACCGAAGCCCGTCGAGGCGAAACCGGCCCCCGCGCCTGCGCCGGAGCCGCAGAAAGTCGCCGAGGCGCCGAAGCCCGAGCCTGCGCCGACGCCCGATGCGGTCGCCGAGACGATCGCGTCGGCCGAGGAGACGCCGGCGATGGAGTTCCCCGACGAGCTGCCGAAGCCCGAGTCGCGGCCCGAACCGCCGAAGCGCGAGACCGCCAAGGCGGAAGAGAAGAAGCCGCAGAAGCCGACCGAGGACAAGACGGCCTCGACCGAGCAGGACCTGGAATCGATCCTCGACCAGGCCAAGGCGCTGGTCTCCAAGGAAAAGCCCGCCGGCGGCGGCGCCAAGCGCTCGCAGGACACTGCTTCGCTCGGCACCGACAAGCCGAGCAGCGCGCAGAAACTGTCGGCCAGCGAGATGGACGCGCTGCGCCAGCGCCTCGCCCAGTGCTGGAGCATTCCGGCGGGCGTCGACGACGCCGAACTTTTGAAAGTGTCGGTGCGTTTCCGCCTCGATCGCTCGGGCGAGCTCGAATCGCGTCCCGAGATCATCCGTGGCGGCGCAAGCTCCGGCCCAGGCCGGACCGCCGCCGAATCCGCGGTGCGCGCCGTGTCGAAATGCGCGCCCTTCAACCTCCCCGCCGACAAGTACGAGACCTGGGCCGAAGTCGTCGTGAACTTCGACCCGAGCGACATGTTCTGATCGGACAGCAGAAGCGAGAGATGATGAAATTGATCCTCAAGCCACTGATCGTTGCGCTGGCGCTTGCCGCCGCCGCGCTCCCCGCCATGATGACGAGTGCCCGCGCGCAGCTCGAGATCGACGTCAACAAGGGCACGATCGAACCGCTGGCGGTCGCGGTAACCGACTTCCTGTCGGGCAATGCGCTCGGGACCGAGATTTCCGGCATCATCATCGCCGACCTGCAGCGCTCCGGCCTGTTCGCGCCGATCGACAAGGCGGCCTTCATCGAGAAGATCTCCAATCCGGACGCGGCCCCCCGCTTCGAGGACTGGAAGGTGATCAACGCCCAGGCGCTGGTGACCGGCCGGGTGACCGAGGAGGCGGACGGGCGCCTGCGCGCCGAGTTCCGCCTGTGGGACACGTTCGGCGGCCAGCAGCTCGCCGGCGAGCAGTTCTTCGCCACCAAGAGCAATTCGCGCCGCGTCGCCCACATCATCGCCGACGCAATCTATGAGCGGCTGACCGGCGAGAAGGGCTATTTCGACACGCGCATCGTCTTCGTCGACGAATCCGGCCCGCGCAACGCGCGCAAGAAGCGGCTGGCGATCATGGACCAGGACGGCGCCAACCTGCGCTACCTGTCCGACGGCCGCGAGATCGAGCTGACGCCGCGCTTCTCGCCGATCCGCCAGGAAATCACCTACATGTCCTATCCGTCGAGCGGGGCGCAGCCGAGCGTCTACCTGCTGCAGATCGAGACAGGGCAGCGCGAGGCGCTGGGCGGCTCGACCGGCATGAGCTTCTCGCCGCGCTTCTCGCCCGACGGCCAGCGCGTGATCCTGAGCCTCGAAAACAGCGGCGTGTCGAACCTGTTCACCATGGACCTGCGCAATCGCCAGATGACGCGCCTGACCACCGGCAGCGCGATCGACACCTCGCCCTCCTACTCGCCCGACGGCAGCCAGATCGTCTTCACCTCCGACCGCGCCGGCTCGGAACAGATCTACGTGATGGGCGCGGACGGCTCCAATCCCAACCGCATCTCCTTCGGCGGCGGCAAGTATTCGACGCCGGTCTGGTCGCCGCGCGGCGACCTGGTCGCCTTCACCAAGCAGACCGGCGGCGAATTCCAGATCGGCGTGATGCGCCCGGATGGCTCGGGCGAGCGCATCCTCTCGACCGGCAACCTGCAGGAAGGCCCGACCTGGGCGCCGAACGGCCGTGTCATCATGTTCTTCCGTCAGACCCCTGGCTCCGGCGGCCCGAAGCTGTTCTCGATCGACCTGACCGGCCGCAACGAACAGCAGATCCCGACGCCCAACTTCGCCTCGGACCCCGCCTGGTCGCCGCTTCGGGAGTAGGAAACGGCCAATAGCCGCGTTTTTGCCGCATTGCCGCCACCGCTGCGCGGCATTCTCGTCATAGGAGCAGCCGGCGACCCGAGGGGGCGGGTGACGTTTCATTAACCAAGTTCGTTGAACGGCGGTTAACCCAGATGTGGTTACTCACTGATCAACGAAAACACTAAAATTGCGAAGGAGCCGCGCTCATGCGCCGTATCGCAGCATTCACCACCAACCCGATTGCGATCGTCATGATCGCCATGCTGGCCATCAGCGGGTGCGCCTCCAAGAAGGCTCCGAACTCCGCCGCTGACCTCGGCCTCAACGCCAACAATGCGGCGCCCGGCTCCTCGCAGGACTTCACGCTGAACGTCGGCGACCGTATCTTCTTCGACACAGATTCCTCGGTGATCCGCGCCGACGCGCAGCAGACGCTGGCCAAGCAGGCGCAGTGGCTGAACCGCTACCCCAACTACAAGATCACCGTCGAAGGCCACGCCGACGAGCGCGGCACGCGCGAATACAACATCGCGCTCGGCGCCCGCCGCGCCGCCGCCACCCGCGACTACCTCGCCGCGCAGGGCGTGCCGGCCAACCGCATGCGCACCATCTCCTACGGCAAGGAAAAGCCGGTGGCGCTGTGCGACGACATCTCGTGCCAGACGCAGAACCGCCGCGCCGTCACCGTTCTGGGCGGCCAGGGAAGCTGAGACCGTCTCGAAGGCTGACTTCCGCGCAACACTGTTGCAGAAATGTCGAGAAGCGGCCCACGTGGCCGCTTTTCGCGCATTTGGCGGGGCGCTAAACAAAATTTGGCCGAACTCTCCCGGCCTATGTCCCCCGCGAGAGGCCGGAACCGACAGTCCGGCGATGCAGCAAGTCCCATCCAGGTCGAACCGCCCATGAAATTCCTTTCCCTTCTCCTTGGCATGCTCGCCCTGCCGCTCGCAGCGGCGCCGGCGGATGCCGTCGAAGACGAGGCGATAGAAATCGTCGACGATTCTCCGTTCGAGATTTTCCCGCTCGCCTTCAGCACGCTGTCCCAGGACATGGCCGGCGCGGCGAAGGCCGAGCCGGTCTATGAACTGGCCCAGGCGACCGATCCACGCGTGGTCGGCCTCGAGGAACAGATCCGCCAGCTCAACGGCCGCGTCGAGGAAATGAACTTCCAGATCCTCCAGATGCAGGAACAGATGCGCAAGATGCAGGAGGACGTCGACTTCCGCCTGCAGGAACTGGAGCAGAAGAAGTCGGACGCGGGCGGCGTGGCCCCCGCCGAGCCGCGCAAGAACGTCGCCGAAGCGCCCGCCGCGGCACTTCCGCCGCCGTCGGCGCCCTCGCCGTCGGTCGCGCAGGCCCCGGCCGAAGGCCCCGGCGAGCCCGAAAAGCCGCTCGGTTCCATCGTCTTCGACAAGGATGGCAACGTGGTGGGCGGCACCCTCGACCCGGCCGCCGTGAAAGAGGCGGGCGCGGTTGAGGAGACGCACGCCGAGACGGATGGCGAAACCGTCGCCGCGGTCTCTCCCTCGTCGAGCGATCCGAAGGAGCTCTACCGCAATTCCTACGAGGCGATCCTCTCGGGCGACTACGGCACGGCGGAGGCCGGCTTCCGCGAGCACATCGCCAATTTCCCCGACGATCCGCAAACCGCCGATGCCCGCTACTGGCTCGGCGAGGCCCTGCTCGGCCAGAGCCGCTACCGCGATGCCGCCGAAGTGTTCGTCGACGCCAACCGCTCCTTCCCGAACACCCGCAAGTCGCCCGACATGCTCTTGAAGCTCGGCGTCTCGCTGTCGGCGCTGAACCAGCGCGAGGTCGCCTGCGCGACCTTCACCAAGATCAACCAGCGCTATCCGAACAGCTCCGAATCCTTCAAGGGGCGGGTGAAGCAGGAACGCGCGCTCGCGGGGTGCTGACCGCCCTTCCCGAGCCTGATCCGGCGCGCCTGTTCGCGGGCATCGATTTCGCATCGTCGCCGACCGTCCTTGTCGCCGTGTCCGGCGGCGGTGATTCCATCGCGCTCTTGAGCCTGCTCGCGCGCCACCTCCCCCCATCGCGGCTTGCCGCCGTCACGATCGACCACGCGCTGAGGCCGGGTTCCGCAGCCGAGGCCGAAGCCGCCGGCCGGTTCTGCCGGGATCTCGGCGTCCGCCATTCGATCTCGACATGGGACGGACCGAAGCCCGCCACGGGGCTTTCCGCCGCCGCGCGCGACGCGCGCTACCGGCTGCTGGCGCAGGCGGCGCGGGACCTCGGCGCCGCGATGCTGTTTTCCGGCCATACGCAGGACGACCAGGCCGAGACGGTGGCGATGCGCATGGCGCGCGGCGAAGGCAGGGGGCTTGCCGGCATGGCGCCGGCGACGCTGCTCGACGGCCGGCTGTGGCTGATGCGGCCGCTGCTCGGCGTCCGCCGCGAGGCGCTGAGGGCCTATCTGCGCGCGAACGGGATCGGCTGGGCCGATGACCCGACCAACGAGGACGCGGCCTATGAGCGGGTCCGTGTCAGGCGCCGCCTTTCGGATCCGGCCGCATTCGCGGACGCGGTTCGCATCGCCGAGCAGGCCGCGCAGGAGCGCGTGCGGCTGGGCGAGGCCGCGGCCGGCCTGATCGCGACCGCCGTGAGCCCCCTGCCCGGCCTGATCCGGATTGATCCGGATGCGTTTCTCGCGGCCGACAGTGCGGCCGCGGTCTATGCGCTTCGCCTGCTGCTCGCGACTGCCGGCGGCAGCGAGCACCTGCCCGACGAGACGCGGACAGCAGCGCTTCTCGGCCGCTTCGGCGAACCGGCCTTCCGGGCCTCGCTGTCGCGCACCACGCTCGAGCGGCGCAAGGGCGGCATCTATCTGCGGCGCGAGGCGCGCGGCCTGCCGGAGCCCCACATCGCCGCGGACGGCGAGATCTGGGACGGCAGGTTCAGGCTGGGCACCGTCGCAGGCGCAATCGTTGCACCGTTTGGAACGAACCAGGCGGCCAGTCCGGCCAGAGCCTTCGCCGACGCGCCGCCGGCGCTGGCGAGGGCGGCACTCGCCACCTTCCCGGCAATTGTTCGCGACGGCGAACCGGTCGCGCTACTTGGTCCGACGTCGCACCCCGGCGGCCCGACGAGCATGCCGGTCGCTGCCCCCTTCGCACGAATCCTGCCGTCGTTCGACCTGGCCCCGGCCCGGGCGCTCTCGCGCCTGATCGGCGGCGAATTGCCGCCCCCCTCGCCTTATGCCGGCCATAGTGCGCCGCGACCTTAACCCAATGGTAGCAGCGTGCTTGGCAAGGTGTGCGGGCCTACCTATGTTAGGCATTCAAAACCCACTCTGACCGGCGTCGATCTTCGCGACGCCAGCGGGACACGAGATGAATCCGAATTATCGCAACCTCGCGCTCTGGGCGATCATCGCCGTTCTGCTGATCGCGCTGTTCAACCTGTTCCAGCAGAACCCGCAGCAGCGCGGCGTCTCGCGCGACGTGGCCTATTCCGAATTCCTCCAGGACGTGAACGGCGGGCGGGTGAAGTCGGTGACGATTGCCGGCGACCGCATCACCGGCACCTATTCGGACAGCTCGACCGGGTTCCAGACCTATTCGCCCGGCGACCCGACGCTGGTGCAGCGGCTCGAGGACAAGAACGTCACCATCAATGCCCGGCCGGAAAACGACGGCTCCGGCTCCATCTTCTCCATGCTGATCGGCTGGCTGCCGATGCTGCTCATCCTCGGCGTCTGGATCTTCTTCATGCGCCAGATGCAGTCCGGCTCCGGCCGCGCCATGGGCTTCGGCAAGTCGAAGGCCAAGCTTCTGACCGAAGCGCACGGCCGCGTCACCTTCGCCGACGTCGCCGGCGTCGACGAGGCCAAGCAGGACCTGGAAGAGATCGTCGAATTCCTGCGCGATCCGCAGAAGTTCCAGCGCCTCGGCGGCAAGATCCCGCGCGGCGTGCTGCTGGTCGGCCCTCCCGGCACCGGCAAGACGCTTCTGGCGCGCTCGGTCGCCGGTGAGGCCAACGTGCCCTTCTTCACCATTTCCGGCTCCGATTTCGTCGAGATGTTCGTCGGCGTCGGCGCGTCGCGCGTCCGCGACATGTTCGAGCAGGCGAAGAAGAACGCGCCCTGCATCATCTTCATCGACGAGATCGACGCGGTCGGCCGCCATCGCGGCGCCGGGCTGGGCGGCGGCAATGACGAGCGCGAGCAGACGCTGAACCAACTGCTGGTCGAGATGGACGGCTTCGAGGCGAACGAAGGCGTCATCCTGATCGCCGCGACCAACCGTCCCGACGTGCTCGACCCCGCGCTTTTGCGCCCGGGCCGCTTCGACCGCCAGGTGGTGGTGCCGAACCCCGACATCGTCGGCCGCGAGAAGATCCTCAAGGTGCACGTGCGCAACGTGCCGCTGGCGCCGAATGTCGACCTCAAGGTGCTGGCACGCGGCACGCCCGGCTTTTCCGGCGCGGATCTGATGAACCTCGTCAACGAATCGGCACTGATGGCGGCGCGGCGCAACAAGCGCCTCGTCACCATGGCCGAGTTCGAGGACGCCAAGGACAAGATCATGATGGGCGCCGAGCGCCGCTCGACCGCGATGACGCAGGAAGAGAAGACCAAGACCGCCTATCACGAGGCCGGTCACGCCATCACGGCCCTCAAGGTGGCCAAGGCCGATCCGTTGCACAAGGCAACGATCATCCCGCGCGGCCGGGCGCTCGGCATGGTCATGCAGCTCCCGGAAGGCGACCGCTACTCCATCAGCTACACCTGGATGGTGTCGCGCCTGATCATCATGATGGGCGGCCGGGTCGCCGAGGAACTGAAGTTCGGCAAGGAGAACATCACCTCCGGCGCGTCGTCCGACATCCAGCAGGCGACGAAGCTCGCCCGCTCGATGGTCACGCAGTGGGGCTTCTCCGACAAGCTCGGCCGCGTCGCCTATGGCGAGAACCAGGAAGAGGTGTTCCTCGGCCATTCGGTGGCGCGCACGCAGAACGTCTCGGAGGAGACCGCCCAGATCATCGACGCCGAAGTGCGCCGCCTGATCGACGAAGCCTATGCCGAGGCGCGCGCGATCCTGACCAAGTACAAGAAGCAGTGGATCGCGATTGCCGAAGGCCTGCTCGAATACGAGACGCTGTCGGGCGACGAGATCAACCAGATCATGAAGGGCGAAAAGCCGTCGCGCGACCTCGGCGACGACACCCCGCCCTCGCGCGGCTCGGCCGTGCCGAAGGCCGGCGCGACCGGCGGCAAGCGCAAGAAGGGCCCAGAGCCCGAAGGCGGCATGGAGCCGCAGCCGCAATAGCGGCACAGGCACGGGAATCGAAAAGGGCGCCTTCGCGGGCGCCCTTTTCGCATGGCGGCGGCGCCGGCTGGTGGCGTGCCGCGCGCCTGCGGCGAAAATGCGTGATTTCCGGCTTGTTTCGGCAGCCATGCTTGGCTATGTGTCTGCCGCGCCTTTGGCGCGACCACACGATCCGGAGAGGTGGCAGAGTGGTCGAATGCACCGCACTCGAAATGCGGCATGGGTGGAAGCCCATCGGGGGTTCGAATCCCCCCCTCTCCGCCAAACTACGCTCTTTTACGCCAACCTACGATGTAGCTCGCTGATAGAGGCGGCCCGAAGGCAGTCTTCGAAGTTCGCATTTGGGGCCGACTGCCGACTGTCCGGTCTTGGCGGTAGTCACGCGGATAGCTGCCTATGTTTTGGAGTGCGCCCCTTGGATGCTGCGCCTAGATTGTCGGAATACCGGCGTGGCGGAGGACGTGATTCAGGTCATCAAGGCAACGCTGGCGCAAATCATCGAGATACCGGGCCAAGGCGGGTTGGCGAATATCAAGGCAAGTGCCGACAGCGATGATCGTGCCGTCCTTGAAGCCTTGCTCGAGGCGCGAGCGCAGGACCTTCAAGTTCTGGTCGACTCCGCGAAGGCCATTCCGCGCCACGTCATCGTCGAGCTCATGATAGCCGCCGATCGCCTTGCGGATGATCTGACGGCTTTCGCGATCCACCAGTTCGCCGGTACGCAGCGCCTTTTGCGTGTCTTTCAGCGCCTGGAAAAATTCGCTCGGGGTTTCGCAGTGAAGCGGTACCTCGAAGGCCGGTCGGGCGAACGCCATCGCAATTGTGCGCAGGATGATTTCATCGAGATCTTTGGGCGCACGTACTTGGATGACGTCGCGATAATAGCGTCGCTGCAAATCGGGATAGCTGTTGAGGTGCGAGATGCATTCGTCCCAGGTCCACACAATCGCGATCCGCTTAAGGCCCGCCTGTTCCCACTCGTCATTGATCTCCTCGACCCAGGCCTGGACCTTGGTGTCGCGCCGCGCGGTAGTGGCGAGAATCCAGAGACTGATATCGGGCGTGAAACCGAGCGCCGCGTCCGCCTCGTCACGCAACAACGCGCGCGAGATCGGCCCGCCGGGATAAGGATTACCGTACTCGTCGAGATCGGCGAGGCGTTTGCACTGGATACCGATCCGGCCGTATCGGCTCGAGGTGCCGAAGACATCGACGCCGTGCTGTGCCTGCCCTGGCCGGCCGACCTGTTGCGCATTGGGGACGCCATAGACCTCGACGAGCAAAGCCGTGCAAAGCTCCTCGAACTGCTGCCAATAGAGCGGTGGTTGGAAGAACTGCCAGATTCCCAAAGATTATCCCTCATCGCTTGATCGCTGCGCTTGATGCGGCAATCGCCCCAAGACGGTGCTGCCGTTGTGCTGTGTCTCTGTCGGAAAGCGCAGGTGTTTCTTGCCCGTACAGCGAGAGACGAAGCTGCGATCGATCGCAGCGCTAATCGCCCGTCCGAACAACAGCTGTGGGGGCGCAAAGCTATCGTTCCTTGACCCGCCGCTCATATTCCAGCTTCTGGGTCTGGGCAAAGTTTGTCTGAGCGTTCGAGAGGGGGGCGCAAAGACGACCTGAACCCATAGCGATTCTGCCCCTATGGTCGGTCGACTCCGGAAAATGCCGCGCTTGAAACGCAGGAAAAGCATGACCCACTCGGACAAGCGACACTAAAGGTATGACCCGATGTCGAACGACGTTGATGAGGCGTAACGGTTTCGCATGTCAGAAGCACGCCCACGGCTTCGGCGTGGTCAACTGCGCGAAGATGAACCAGGTAAGGACAACGCCCGCGATACAGCATGCGCCGATTCCCCAGAGCGCAACGCTATGCATGCAGATTCTGGTTTCCAGCTTCCCGTAGAGGGGGAGGAACTCGGCTGAAACGACCGTGTAATCGCTAGAGAGCTTGGTCTTCTGTCGTGTCAGATCACGTTCAATCGACGACAGCGTCATGATCTGGTTCGAGACCGCGAACGTCAGAAGAACAACGAAGAGCGTCGCTCCCAAGGCTACCGCCAGGTTCGCCCAGAAATTCACGTCACACTCTGCCGCCACCTTCATCTGAGTTGCGACGACTACGGTCGCGACGGGAATCCCGAGCACCTGATTCTGGATGTCGTGAAAGGTTCGGTGGATCTTACTCGCATAGTCGCCAATGGCTTCCTCCGCCTTGCTTCTGATCTTCTCGTAGGAAAATTCCGAAGCAAACAGGCGATAGCTGTCATAGCATTTCGTAACGAATTCGCGCAGGTTGCGGAGAAGGTGGGCGAAACGGTCCGGCTCCGGCGTTGCGCGGCAAGTCTCCACCAGTGTCGAAGATGCGATGGCCTCCTTCTGGTCCTTGTGGACCTTCTGGAAAACGAAGGCTTCGAATTCCTCGACCAGCGCAGGCGTCACACCCTGTAGATCAGCCAGCCGATAGTTTACCGGGACCGCCAGCCTTGTTGGCCCGAGGAACAGCATTTCGCCCTGATAGGGGTCCAGGAACGCGGCCGCTTCCTTCAGGGCGTGTATGAACCGGAGCACGGTTCGATATCGATGCACGCCGTCAATGACCGGGCTGTCGTTATAGGCGAAGTGATCCTTGATCAGGTAAAAGCGAGGCGGCTCCTGGACCCTGTTGCGTCCGCTTGCCAACAGTGCGTCGAGGTTTAGGGCAAGCTGCCCCAAGCCCGACCGGGGCGCGCCGATAGATACGTCGAGCGACGAGCCTATCTGAGCCAAGCTGACCGGGTCCTTGAAGGCGATCGCTGCATCTTCAGACGCTCTTTCGCTGGCGTCGAGCTCCCGGACGGTCTCGAGGACGCTGTGATCACGAATGGTCAGCCGTCCCTCAGTGCCATCGTCCGAGAAGGCGATGCTGCGGTAGAGGGGGATTAGTTGATCGAAAGTGATCATGTACGGCTTATTCCAGATCCCTATCCAAACGCTCGATCAGGTCACCGGGCAGCTGGTTGAACGTCAGGGTCTTCTTCTCCGCGTTATAGACTACCTTGCCATCATGAAGGGCCCGGCGGTCAAACTCCATGGACCAGAGAGGCGTCTTGGCGGTGAATTTCACCATCGGCCAAAGGGCGCGCTTCTTGGGCACGAATCCGTCACCAAGAGCCATGTCCGGATCGCCGAGCGACTTGGCCAACTCCTTGGGATTCTCGGGGAAAAGCTCGTTCGAAAAGGATTCGAAGTCGAGCGGCTCGTCGTTCCTGACGTGGCGTTCGCATATCTCGAACGCCTTCTGAAGGAACGCCTGCCTATCCTTCACATGGCCTTTTCCGGGGTCTGAGAAATCATTGAGGACGCGGACCAGGGTCCGTGTATCCTCAAGGTCCTGCACCGTCGTGTCGCATCCCAGGAACTCCTTGAAGTACTCCGCGACGTCACCCTTCCCTTTCAGGAAGCCGACGTATCGCTCGGCCGACGCCTGCCAGGCCGTGATGTTGATGCGACCGGCGAAGCGGAAGCCATCTACGTCGAGGTGCTCCACCTCGTTTATGTCGAATGTCTTTGTCAGCGCCGCACTGAGCTTGTCGTTGATGATCGCCACGAGCAGGAATGCCTGGGAATCCTTCTCGAAGTGCGCGAACAGCACATGACCTCCGGTCGCGCCGGGCTTCCTCCGTGCCTGCACCGCCAACGTCCGCATGAGCTTTTCGGTGACGGTCGCGAAGTCTTTGAAGTCCCCTTCCATGAACTCCGATATATAGGTCTGGGCCGGATAGTCGTCGGCACTTTCGGCGAACCGGCCGTGAGCCTTCGAGGCTCGGCTGGAATACAGCGCGTGAAGATCACCCACGAGCTTCGCCGCGGCATCGGAGACCTTCAACTTAGCGTTTCCGAGGGCGTACTCGAAATCTCCAGATTTCGAACGCTTCAGGTCGTGTATCGCCACCTGTATGACATTTTCCGCCATCGAATCTCATCCCTCACCCAAATCGTGTTGTGGAACGAAGAAAGCCACAGATCAAGTTTCCGAACATGAGGCGCTTGAATTACCAAGCCATGTATTTGGCGCCCGGCTTCAGGTAAGATGTACATGGGTAGGTCGGGGAGGACACCATGGTCGACAGCAGAAGGAATACCGGCGCGCTCGAACACGAAGGCGCAGCGCTCGGAAGGATTCATGCAAAGGAGAACCAACAGAAGGCGCTCGGCTACTGGCTCGGGTTTCTGGAGGGCGTGTTGGCCAGCGAGAACGTGGAGCGCGCCGAGATGGCGCCTCTTCGCGCCGAGGCGCAGCAGTTCCTGACGCTGTTGCATGACGACGACGCGGCCGAGCTGATCCGGGACCTCGACGCGTGGAACGACGCGCCCGAGGAAATCTATTCGGTCCTCGAGACCATCGTAGGCTACCGATCACGTGAGTTCGTCGTCAAAAGCGACAAGGACGTCGTGAACGAGTTCTACGGGTTCTGCGCCGGGATCGCGTGCGACAACTCGATCACGCCTGCGGAAGTGGAGCGTCTCCTTGGGCGTCTGGACTCGAGTAGCGTGCTGCAGGGCGACGGTCGGGTCGCGTCCCTCGGACGGGCTGCGAGGAAGTCGATCGAGGATGGACGGATCACCGCCGAGGAATCGGAGGACATCTGCCAGTGGATCACGAAGCTGGTCGGGGACAGCGCGACTGATACCGGGTTGCCGACGTTCGGCAACGTAGGCGTGATCGACGGGGCGCTGGAGGATGCGAGTCTGTTTTCGATACCAGAGCGTATGTTCGTGTTGACCGGGAAGTTCGCCATCGGCCCTCGTAAGGTTCTCGCCGGGATGATCTCCGAGCGCGGCGGAGCTTGGAAGAACACAGTGTGCAGAGAGACGGATTACCTGGTGATCGCCGCCGAGGCTTCCCGCGACTGGAAACACAGTCACGAGGGCACGAAGATCATCCGCGCGATGGAACTCCGCCAGAAGGGTGGCCGCCCCGACCTGGTGCACGAACCGATGTTGGCCAGCGCGCTGGCGCTATAATCGAAGCCGACAACCCAGGGGCTGCATTCCCAGCATACAGATGGTCGCGCATCCTCTCGTGCGCGGGCCGCACATCCGATAGCTACCGTCGCCGACGCGCTATGTCGGCCAAGATAGCCAAGCACTCCTTGTAGGTGGCCTCGTCGACACAGTGGTCTTCAGGCCGTTTGCCTCCGAGCTTCGGCGTCGACGATCCAACCCAGAGGTCTGCGTGTTCGGGGTTCCGGAACGCCGCGCGAGCTTCCCTTCGCAACTTGTCGAGAAGGTCGAGTCTTCTGTTCGCCGCCTCGACCTCACGGCGCTGGTTGGCACCCCATCTTTCGAGAGCGTATAGCGCGCGCTGATAGGAACTATCGGACTGCCTCGCCGCTTCCCTGGGGCAGAGGTCGTTGAGTCGCGCCTGAGGCTGTTCCATCCATGTCGACACGATGTCTGCGGCCATCTCACGCGATGCAGCGGTCCTCAGCCTTTCCTCGCGCTCGTCTGCCTCATTCCTGGCGCGCGTCGCTCGCTCGACTTCTTGCCGCGCCTCGACTTCACGTCTGGCTTCCGCACGGATTTCGAGATCCTTAATCACGGGAAATCCAAGTGGCTCATCTGCGCGGGCCGGGAAACTGGACATCCCGCGCAGGAGAGCCGCAAGCCGATCAGAGATGTCCATAAACGCATCGTCGTCCCCGATCGTCTCCACGGGAACGACACCATGCCCGATATCAGCCCCGAACCACCCGTCGAACGTGAGTCCTTCCTTGAGGGAGGCCGTCCGGATGCGGGCGACGATCCCGTCGAATAGCGCACGGAGCTCGTCAGTGCGCCTTTGCGGTTTCTCCAGCTCATATCGCCAGGCTTCGGTCCGTTTCCGGAGCTTCACGCCCGCGACATAGCCGCCTCTTTCCAAGGTGTCATTCAGAAACCCGCTGCTCTGGAGACGTGAGAGGAACCCCCAGAGCGACTGCCAGGGCGGCAGCGTCTCGCGGCCCGTCACCCGCTGTATGGCGGCTACATCGGCCTTGCTGACATAGGCGAACCCCTCCGCGATCCAGCGCCTGGCCTTTATCCCTTCGAACACCCTTTGGTGAAGGAACTCGGTTCCGCGGATCGCGAAATGCATCAGCACGAAGGCGCGCCATTCCCTCCCGCTGACGAGAAACCCGACACTCTCATCGTCGGTAGCGAGAAGGTCAGCCAGCCCGGCCGAGAGGGCAAGCCGTTCGAATTCACCGATCTGACCCTGTGGGATCGGCTTCAGGCCGTTCAGCAACGTCTCTGCGCGCCGATCCTCGGAAGCCAGCTTCGTTCGCTCGTTTTCCTTCAGACGAGCCTTGACCCCGACCTGCCGAGGGTTGTGAAGCCATGCCCGTGGCGCTTCCGCCAGGATCGCCTGATCGAGATCCTCCAACGGCACGTCGCGATATCTGGAAAGGTCGATTTCGATCGCACCGATGTCCATCGCCCTCAGCTTGTCGATCTTCTCGGGACCGCAGGCATGGGTGACCTTGAACTCGACATGAAGGGATCTCCCGCCCTTCCGGCAGACTACATCGGGGATGATATCGCCGGTCCGCTGTTCGAGGACCGCGCTGTCAAAGGCGAACTCCTGCTCCGCCACCACCGGAAGGCTCTCGTCGCCATGGTAGGCCTTCAACTCCGGAAGGCGAAGCCGGAGCGCCTCAGCCAAGACATCCTTGGCAAACCTGTGAAGCGCGCTCTCACCTGCGGATCTGCAATCCACACCCTCAGCAGCGTGCTGAAAGTGCCGACGCAGTTCTCCTTGGTGAGCGACCATCCTCCTGCGGCAACCGGGGCAGACGCATCTGCACCTCAGGCCGTTCGCCACGTCGTCGATGTGGCGTGGCCGCTGCGTATCCATGCACTCGGCGACGACGAGCTTCCCGTCGGTGCACGAGGTCAGCTCGCCGAGGGTGATCTGGCGCTCGGAGTGCGCCTGAGCACGCGGCTGGTGTGTCGTCTCGGAGACGTCTTGGTCGCTGGACATCGGATTGGGACAGGATCTTTTAGATGACCGATCCTAACGTCTTCACGTCGCTGTGGCGACGTCATACCGATCTCCTCAACGGAAGCACCTAACGTTCAGCGCACGGACCGAGCCGTGTTCGGATAGCGCGACTGCCTCCACCCTACCGATGCCAAATATGTCATGAGAGCCGTGCCCTCGCCTTCTCCTCCTGCAGCACTCGTTCCGCGCGCTCAAGCGCCGTCATTTGTTTCCGCGCCGCGGGATTGGACGGGAACGTTCTCTTGAATCAACAAGTAGCAGCCGTTCAGGCACTGTCTGATGGAACGGCGGGTTTCTGGACTGCGGCCAAATCGGCTGAAGGGCGGGAATGGAGGCGCAAAGCTCCCGTCCTTTGTGCGGGAGCATGAACGTCAGGGAAATAATCCGGCATGATGAGGATATCCATTCGAGGATCCCGACTGATAGGATTTCGGCACAAGCCCGATCGAATAAGATCGTAGTTTGTGCGGGTGCAGGCGATCTTAGAGAGGAATAGTGAAACTGAAGTGCCCAGTTTCTACGTTCATGGCCCGCCAACAGTCTTCTTAAAATGTTGATATTGATGGGAATCCTTCTTGGCGGCTATGTCAGCCCCAGCGACAGCCCCAGCAACGGCTCCTATTCGGATGGCGGCAAACGCTGAATTTCGTTCCGATCGAGGTTACCCGTGCACTCGCCTTCCGCCGTACTCCGTCACCTGCGCGAAGCGGTTTAATTCGATCACTGCCCGACCTTTATGGGGGAGGGCATGTCTGCTCCTCCGCGGCGTGCCTAAGACTGGCCCGCTGAGCTCGAGCGCGCATCAGCAGCGTCGGCCGCGGCGCTAATCGGCGAAGCGGGCGTGCCCCGCTCGAGCTATTAGGGTTGGGGGCAGGTTCGCGATGGACCGAGGCCCGGCGGGGCCCCGGTCCTGGCTCGTGCTACATCGAGCCGATGGCCGAACACAATTGCGTCAGGGACGCCATGTCCGGAGTGGCGGAAGCACCCGTGCTGCCGGTGCTTGAGCTCGTCCCGCTCGAGCCGGTGGTGGTGCTGGCCGTGGGCGTAGTGTCTGACCTCATTGAGAGCGGCCGACTCATGCAGTTGCGACCAGCCGGATCTGGACTGCAGGCTGTTTCCACAAGCCATCGGCTATCTTTCGCCGGGTTGAGCAGGGCCGCCGTTCTGCCGCGCACGATTCGGGAGACCTGCGCCTTTTGTTACAGGCTCGTGGGCGCGGCGTTCGCGACAGACGCGTCGGCAGCGCGCCGGATCCTGGCGAAGCTCATGGCGATGTGGGCGCGCCTGATGTGGCCGGCGGCGGCCGGATCGCGCTGCTCGACCGCCTCGGTGATGTCGGCGACCTCGCGCTGGAAGATGATGAACTCGTCGACGAGAAGCTCCTCGTATTCCTTGAGCCGGGATGCCGTCTTCAGCCATATCCGCGTGGTCTGGTAGTAGAGCCGCTCGCTCAGTTCCCGCAGCGGCTGGTTCGTCGTCAGGCTGTTGAAGAGGTGGAAGAACTCCATGTTGATGCGCGCGAACTCGCGCGGGTCTGCCTTGCGGACCATCTGGTCGCAGCTCTCGCGGATCTGCCGGAACCGCTCGACCATCGGCGCGTCGACGACCGCAGGAGAGAGTTTCCCGACCAGCTCGGCCAGCTCGACGCGAAGTTCGTAGACCTGCGCCAGCTCGCCGACGTCGATGTCGGTGACGATCGTCCCGACGCCGTGGACCGACCGCAGCAGCCCCTCGGCCTCGAGCTTGACGAGGACCCGGCGGATCGGCGTGCGCGAGACGCCGAACTCCTCGGCGAGGTCCTCCTCGCGCAGCCGCTCGCCCGGCGCATAGTCGAGCAGGCAGATGCGCATCCGCAGCGCCTGGTAGATGCGGTCGAAGCGCCCGCGCGCGCCCTCGTCCTCCGGCCCTCGCCCTGCGGCCCTGACGGCCGCGTCGGTCCTGTCCAGCATCAAGCGCCCCCGAGCTTCGGCTTCAGCTTGTCGAGCATTTCGAGGCAGGCGGCAAGCTGGTCGATGGCGATGAATTCGTCCGGCTTGTGCGCCTGCGCGATCGAGCCGGGGCCGCAGATGACGGAGGAGATGCCGGCCGACTGGAACAGGCCGGCCTCGGTGCCGAAGGGAACGACGTCAGCGTGGTCGCAACCCGTCAGCTCGCAGACGATGTCGCGCGCCTCGGACTCGCCGACCACCTGCAGCCCTTCCACCTCGCCGATGACATGGGTGACGATGCCGCTCTGCGGCGCGACCGCCCGCATGGCGGGCAGCAGGACGGTGTCGACATAGTCGGCCAGGCCGTTCTTCACGTAGGCGGCATCCACCTGGCTGACGGGCCGCATCTCCCACTCGACCGCGCAGGCCCCGGCGATGACGTTGCGCGCCGTGCCTCCGCTCAAGCGGCCCACCTGGACCGTGGTCCACGGGGGGTCGAAGCGGCTGCCGGCCGGCGCGCGCGCCTTCAGCCCTTCGCCGAGATCGAGCAGCCGCATGACGTAGCGCGTGGCGTATTCCACGGCGTTCACGCCCTTGTCGGGTTGGGAACCGTGGCCCTCGAGACCGGTGAACTCGGTCGTGTATTCGAAGCATCCCTTGTGGCCCTCGATCACGCCCATCATGGTTGGCTCGCCGACGATCGCGACCGCCGGACGCACGCCCGCCCGGGCGAGTTCATCGACCAGCGCGCGGGCGCCGAAGCAGCCGATCTCCTCGTCATAGGTCAGCGCGAAATGCAGCGGCCGCGTCAGGCCGGCCGCCGCGAAGCGCGGCGCCATCGCCAGGGCAGCCGCGATGAAGCCCTTCATGTCGCAGGTGCCCCGCCCGTAGAGACGCCCGCCGCGCTCGACCAGCACGAACGGGTTGCTCGTCCATTCAGCCGGATCCGCCGGCACGACGTCGGTGTGCCCGGAGAGAACGATGCCGCCGTCGCCCGGGGGGCCGATCGTGGCGAAGAGGTTGGCCTTCGTCCCCGTCTCGTCGCGCGACAGCGATAGCGTCGCACCGGCATCCGACAGGAGGTCGGCGGCATAGGCGATCAGCTCGAGATTGCTATCCGACGACACCGTCGGGAAGGCGACGAGCTTGCCGAGGATCTCCTGCGTGCGGGCGAGCATGTCCATCGTGTCGTCTCAGTCCTTCACGACGAGCTTGCGCGGCCGGTCGCAGAAGCACTCGGCCGCCCCCGTCTCCCGGATCAGGATGCTTTCGGTGATCTCCAGACCCCAGTCCTCCATCCACAGGCCCGGCATGAAATGGAAGGTCATGCCGGCCTCGAGGATGGTTTCCTCCTCCTTGCGGAACGAGATCGTGCGCTCGCCCCAGTCCGGCGGATAGGAGATGCCGATCGGATAGCCGCACCGGCTGTCCTTGTGGATCCCGGCCCGCTCCAGCGCGCCGAACAGCGCGCGCGCCACGTCGCCCGCGGGGCGGCCCGGCCGGGCGGCGTCGAGCCCCGCCTCCAGCCCCTCCACCAGGGCCTTTTCCGCGTCGAGGATGTGCTGCGGCGGCTTGCCGAGGAAGACCGTCCGGCAGAACGGCGTGTGATAGCGCCGGTAGCAGCCCGCGATCTCGAAGAAGGTCGCCTCGCCCGTCCGGAACCGCCGGTCGTCCCAGGTCAGGTGGGGCGCGGCGGCATCGGTGCCAGACGGCAGCAGCGGAACGATCGCCGCATAGTCGCCCCACGCGTCGCCGACGCCGCGGATGGCGTCGGCGTAGATCTCGGCCACGACCTCGTTCTTGGGGCGGCCCGGCTCGACGCGCTCGACGATGCCGTCGACGATCTTCTCGGAGATCCGCGCCGCCTTGCGCATGAAGGCGATCTCCTCCTCGGACTTGACGCCGCGCTGCCAGTTGACCAGCGCCGTGGCGTCGACGAGTTCGGCGTTCGGCAGCTCCTGCCGCAGCACCAGGTAGGCCTTGGCGGAGAAGTAGTAGTTCTCGAGCTCGAGCCCGATCCGCTTGCCGGCATAGCCGCGGTCGCGCAGGATCGCGGCGAGGTCCTGCATCGGATGGCGCACCGTCGACTGCACGTAGTTGTCGGCATAGCCGGCGATGCTCGTGCGCTCCATCCACACCGTGCGGACCGCGCCATTGGCGTCCTGCCCGCGGCCCCACCACACCGGGTCGGCGTCGTGGAAGACGATAACGCCCTGGTGGACGTAGAAGGACCAGCCGTCATAGCCGGTGATCCAGGCCATGTTCGATGGATCCTCGACGAACAGCACGTCGAGGCCGCGCTCCGCCATGGCACGGCGCACCTTGCCCAGCCGGCGCGCATATTCGCTGGGCGTGAAGGGTAGTTCGACAGCCGGCATGGGGTCCTCCTCGGGCGCAAGTCCGCTTGCTATATGTGCACATCTATGGCCAGCGCGGCGACGCCGACAAGCGAAAAATCGCGCATTCGCAGCATATTTCCCGTTGACCAAATGTGCGCCTCATGATGTTGTGCACAACATAAGAAAAATGACAACCGTGGAACACAGGAGAGACCCTATGAAATCCATCCTTCTGAAGGGTGTTGCCGCCCTCGGCCTCGCTGCCCTGGCGCTTGCCTCGGCGGCCGGCTCGGCGGGTGCCCAGTCGCTGCTCGAGAAGGCCGACAAGGGCGAGCCGATACGCATCGGCTTCGCCAACGAGATCCCCTTCGCCTACCCCGCCGACGACGGCAGCCCGAAGGGCTTCGTCAACGTCTTCACCATCGCGGTCCTGAAGAAGATGGGCTACGAGAAGATCGAACCGGTGCAGACCGAGTGGGGCGGGCTGATCCCCGGCCTCAACGCCGACCGGTTCGACATCGTCACCGGCGGCATGAACATCCTGGCCAGCCGCTGTGAGAACATCGCCTTTTCCGAACCGATGGCCACCGTCGGCGACGGCTTCATCGTCGCACCGGGCAATCCAAAGAAGATCGGCGACTACAAGAGCCTCGTCGACAACAACGCCATCATGGTGACTGGCGCGGGATACTCGAACATCGAGGCGGCGAAGGCGGCCGGCGTGCCGGAGGCCAGCATCATGCAGGTTCCCGGGCCGACCGAGATCCTGGCCGCCGTCAAGGCCGGCCGCGCGGACGCGGGCGCCGGCACCTACTTCACCATGAAGCAGCTCGCCGACGCATCCGGCGGTGCGGTCGAGGCGACCGATCCGGCCGCCATGCCCGAGTCCTCGTTCAACTGGGCCGGCATCGGCTTCCGCAAGGCGGACCAGGCCTTCCTCGACAAGTTCAACGCGGCCATGAAGGAATACATCGGCACCGACGAGATGCTGGCCGCCGTCGCGGAATACGGCTATGGCAAGGGCTCGCTGCCGGGCGACAAGACGACCGAGTGGGTCTGCGCCAACCGCTGACGCAACGATGCGCGGGCCGGCTCTCGCCTGAGGCGGAGCCGGCCCGCCGCTCTTCCTGGGCGCCCTCGCTGCGGCGCCTGCCTGCCGCCGGACAGCCCTGACGGGAAGGTCATAGCAGCATGTCCTATCTCGAATTCCTCGGCCAGTACGGCGACCGCATCCTCTCCGGCACGCTTGTGACGGTGCTGCTGACGGTGCTCTCGTCGGTCCTGGCGATCGCCATCGCGTTGGTCACGGGCCTGATGCGGCTGTCGCCGAACGCTGTCCTGCGCGGCATCGCGACCGTCTACATCGAGATCTTCCGCGGCACCTCGCTGCTCGTCCAGCTCTACTGGATCTTCTACGTTCTGCCGTTGTTCGGCGTCACGCTCGAGAAATTCACCGCCGGCTTCGTGGCGGTCGGCATGAACCTCGGCGCCTACGGGGCCGAGCTGGTGCGCGGCGCGATCCTCTCGGTGCCGCGCGGCCAGTGGGAGGCCGCACTGGCGCTGAACATGACGCCCGCCCGGCGGATGATCCGGGTGATCCTGCCACAGGCCGTCCTGATCATGCTGCCCGGCTGGGGCAACCTCCTGATCGAACTCCTCAAGGGCACGGCGCTGGTCGCGCTGATCGCCGTCGCCGACCTGATGTTCCAGGTCAAGCAGATCAACGGCACCACGTTCCTCTCCGCCGAGACCTTCGGCACGGCGCTGATCATCTATTATGTCATCGCCCGGTTCATGATCACCCCGTTCATGCGCTGGCTCGAGCGCGCCATGCAGCGCAAGCTCGGGAGGGCCTGATCCATGTTCGACTGGCGCTGGGACTTCACCTGGGACATCCTGCCCCGCCTGATCGCGGCGACGGGCAATACGCTTCTGGCCGCGGGCCTCGGCTACGCCATCGCGGTTGTGCTCGGCCTCGCACTCGCATTAGCGCAGCGCACGCCGTCGCGGGCCCTGACGCTGGTCGTGCGCGAGGCGATCGAGTTCATCCGCTCGACGCCGCTCGTGCTGCAGATCTTCTTCGTGTTCTATGTCGGGCCGCAGTTCGGCCTGCGGCTGTCGCCCTGGACGGCCGGCATGATCGCCATCGGCCTGCACTACGCCGCCTACCTGTCCGAGGTCTATCGCGGCGGGCTGGACAGCGTGCCGAAAGGCCAGTGGGAGGCCGCCACCTCGCTCAACCTGTCGACGTCGCGCACCTATTTCCGCGTGATCCTGCCGCAGGCGCTGCCGCCGTCGCTCGCCGGCATGGGCAACTATCTCGTCGGCATCTTCAAGGACACGCCAATGCTCTCGGTCATCGGCGTCGCCGAACTGATGCACACCGCGAATGCGATAGGCTCGGAGACGTATCGCTTCCTCGAACCGTTCACGCTGGTCGGGATCATCTTCCTGGCCCTCTCATTGCCCACCGCCGCCGGCATCCGCCTCTTCGAGGCATGGGTGCGCCGCAAGCTCGGGATGGTCTGATGGACGCGCAGGATCTCTCCGGTTTCCCCCTCCGGCTCGAGGGTGACGCCGTGCCGATGGTGAGTTTTCGCAAGGTCACCAAGAGCTATGGCTCGCTGGTGGTGCTGGACTCGCTCGACCTCGACGTCGCAGAGGGCGAGATGGTCTCGGTCATCGGCCCGTCGGGGTCGGGCAAGACGACCGTACTGCGCATGCTGATGACGCTCGAGACGATCAATGGCGGCGTCATCTATGTCGACGGCGAGCCGCTGACGCACATGCCCCGCGGCGACCGCCTCGTTCCCGCCGACAGCCGCCACCTGCGCCGGATCAGGGCCAAGATCGGCATGTGCTTCCAGCAGTTCAACCTGTTCCCGCACATGACGGCGCTGGAGAACTGCATGGAAGGCCCGGTCCACGTGCTGGGCCTGTCGAAAAAGGAAGCCCGCGAGCGATCCGAGGAACTGCTGGCGATGGTCGGCATGACCGAGAAGCGCGACCAGCACCCCTCCCGGCTGTCGGGGGGCCAGCAGCAGCGCGTCGCCATCGCGCGCGCCATGGCGATGCGTCCGAAGGTGATGCTGTTCGACGAGGTCACCTCGGCGCTCGACCCCGAAGTCATCGGCGAGGTCACCAACGTGATCCGCAAGCTGGTCGCCGAGCACAATCTCACCATGCTGATGGTGACCCACCAGATGGGCTTCGCCAAAGACATCTCCGACCGCGTCTGCTTCTTCTACGGCGGCCGCATCGAGGAGCAGGGTACGCCGGACGCGCTGTTCGGGCATCCGAAACGCGAACGCACCCAGCAGTTCCTGAGCGCGGTCAGGGAGGCGATTTGAGCCTGTCGCTCGCAGACGTCCTGGCGGCCCGCCGCGCCATCGCCGGCATCGCCGTGCGGACGCCGCTGGTGTCGTCGCCGCACGTGAGCCGCATCGCCGGCTGCGAGGTCCTCTACAAGCTAGAGACGACGCAGCCGGTCGGGGCCTTCAAGCTGCGCGGCGCGGTCAACGCCGTCGCCGCCCTACCCGCGGACGTCGCCGGGGTGACCTGCTGCTCCACCGGCAACCATGGCCGCGCCCTCGCCTACGCCGCGCGCGCGAAGGGTCTGCGGGCGGTCGTGTGCATGTCCTCGCTCGTTCCCAAGGCCAAGGTCGAGGGCATCCGCGCGCTGGGCGCCGAGGTGCGCATCGTCGGGCGCAGCCAGGACGACGCCGCGGTCGAGAGCGGCCGGATGGCGGACGAGGAGGGGCTGGCCGAAATCCCGCCCTTCGACCATCCGCTGGTGATCGCAGGCCAGGCAACGATCGGCCTGGAAATGCTGGAGGACCGGCCGGATCTCGCCGCGATCCTCGTGCCCCTCTCCGGCGGCGGGCTCGCGGCGGGCGTGGCGCTCGCCGCCAAGGCGATCAGGCCCTCGATCAGGGTGATCGGCGTGACGATGGACCGGGGCGCCGCCATGCGGGAGTCGATCCGCGCCGGCCATCCGGTTGAGGTCGAGGAGGTACCGAGCCTCGCCGACTCGCTCGGCGGCGGCATCGGCCTCGACAACCGCCTCACCTTTTCGCTCTGCCGCGACCTCCTCGACGACTGCATGCTCGTCACCGAGGAGGAGATCCGCGATGCCATGCAGACGCTCTATTTCGAGGATCGCATGGTGGCCGAAGGTGCGGCCGTCGTCGGCATCGCGGCGATCAAGTCCGGCCGCCTGCCCCGATCCGGCGGTCCGGTCGCGACGATCCTGACCGGGCGCAATGTCGACATGGCGGCCTTCACCGACATCGTCACCGGCCGCGGGGCGAAGCTTGGCGACACCGAACTGAAGGAGCGAGCCTATGGCGCATGACGTCACGATCCTGACCGAGGCGAACCTGCGCGGGCTCGTGACCATCGACCTGTCCGCGATCGACGTGGTCGAGCGCGCCTTCGCGGCGCTGGCCTCCGGCAAGGTGGTCATGCCACCGATCCTGTCCATGGCGATCCCCGAGGCCAACGGCGAGGTCGACGTCAAGACCGCGTGGATCCCAGGCTTCGACGGCTTCGCCATCAAGGTGAGTCCCGGCTTCTTCGACAATCCGGCGATCGGCCTGCCGAGCCTCAACGGACTGATGATCCTGTTCTCGGCGAAGACCGGGCTGGTCGAGGCGCTGCTGCTCGACAACGGCTACCTGACGGACGTGCGCACGGCCGCGGCGGGAGCGGTGGCCGCCCGGCACCTGGCGCCGTCGCGGGTCGAGACGGCGGGGGTTATCGGCACCGGCGTGCAGGCGCGGCTGCAGCTCCAAGCGGCACATCTCGTGCGGCCGTTCCGCGAGGCGCTGGTCTGGGGCCGCGACCGCGGCAAGGCCGACGCCTGCGCGGCCGACATCGCCCGGACGCTCGGCATTCCCGCGCGCAGCGAGGCCGACCCCGCGCGCCTCGTCGCACGCAGCCAGCTCGTCGTCACGACCACGCCCGCCGAACATCCGGTGCTGAGGGCGGCCTGGCTGCATCCCGGCCTCCACGTCACCGCCATGGGGTCCGACCAGGCCGGCAAGAACGAGATCGAGCCGGCGGCCCTCGCCGCGGCGGATCTCTATGTCTGCGACCGGGTCAGCCAGTGCGAGGCGCTCGGCGAACTGCGCAGTGCCATCGCGGCTGGCGTCTGGACGCGCGGCACGCCGCCCGAACTCGGCCAGATCGTCACCGGTGCCGCCCAGGGCCGCGTCTCCGACGACCAGGTCACCATCTGCGACCTGACCGGCACCGGCGCGCAGGACACCGCGATCGCCACCTTTGCCGTCGATGCCGCGCGCCGGGCCGGCGTCGGGTCGGTGATCTCGACCTAGGACGGGCACTGACCCATGCTGAAGCTCGACGACCGCGACGTGAAGATCCTGTCGATCCTCGCCCGCGAGGGACGCATATCCAAGGCGGAGCTTGCCAAGCGCGTGAACCTCTCCGCCGCCCCGGCCTGGGAGCGCATGAAGCGGCTGGAGGAGGCCGGCCTGATCACCGGTTACCACGCCGCAGTGGCGCTGAAGAAGCTCGGGCCGCACCTCGTCGTCTTCCTGGCGGCGGAGCTCGAGAGCCACCGTGCCCAGGACTTCCAGGCCTTCGAACGCACCATTGCACCGCTCGACGAGGTCGTCGCCTGCTGGGCGGTGGGCGGCGGCTTCGACTACATCCTGCAGGTCGTCACGCGCGACATTGACAGCTACCAGCGCCTCGTCGACCACCTGCTGGAGGCGAAGGCCGGCGTGTCGCGTTACTTCACCTATGTCGTCACCAAGCCGGTGAAGCAGGGCCCGCTGCCCCTGGAGCGGCTGCTCGCCCTGCCGGCGAAGGAATGACTGCTTCGCCCGCGGCATTCCGAAGAAGCTTCGGCCGCTGCGCCGGTTTCGCGAACAATCGCCGCGTCCGGCCGGGGCACAATGGCCCTCGACCATCCGGAGGACGCTTCGCCATGACCTCGCTCGCCTTTCTGCAGAAGACCCGCATCTCGTCGCTCGCCGACCCGAGGCTGTTCCGCGAGTTCGCCTATGTCGGCGGCGCCTGGACGGCCGGCTCGTCGTCGCGGACGATCGACGTCTCCAACCCCGCCGACGCCTCGCGCGTCGGATCGGTGCCGGCGCTGACGGCCGCCGACGCGGCGGAGGCGGTGGAGGCCGCGCAGCGCGCGTTCCGCCCCTGGGCGGACCTCGCCGCGCCCCGCCGCGCCGTCCTCATGCGCCGCTGGTTCGACCTGATCGTCGCCTCGCGCGACGACCTCGCCCGGCTGATGGTTGAGGAACAGGGCAAGCCGCTCTCGGAAGCCTTGGGCGAAATCGACTATGCCGCCTCCTTCGTCGAGTTCTACGCCGAGGAGGCGAAGCGGCTGAACGTCGAGAGCGTGACCTCGCACCTGCCGGATGCCGAGATGCGCGTCGTGCGCCAGCCGGTCGGCGTCGCCGCCCTGGTGACGCCGTGGAACTTCCCGTCCGCCATGCTCACCCGCAAGGCCGCCGCCGCGTTGGCCACCGGGTGCACGGTCGTTGCGCACCCGTCCTCGGAGACGCCCTACTCCGCGCTGGCGCTCGCCGAGCTCGCCGAGCGGGCCGGCTTCCCGGCCGGCGTGTTCAACGTCGTCACCGGCCACGCTCCCGAGATCGTCGGCGCCTTCACGACCTCGCCCCTCGTGCGCGTCCTGTCCTTCACCGGCTCGACGGAGATCGGGCGCCTGCTCTATGGCCAGTGCGCGCCGACCATCAAGCGGCTGGTCATGGAGCTCGGCGGCCATGCGCCCTTCATCGCCTTCGCCGACTGCGACCTGGACCGGGCGGTCGAGCGGGCGATGTCGGCCAAGTTCGCCACGTCCGGGCAGGACTGCCTCGCCGCCAACCGCTTCTACATCGAGCGCCCGATCTACAACCGTTTCGTCGCCGCCTTCGCCGCGAAGGTGAAGCGGCTGCGCGTGGGACCCGGCCTATCCGACCCCGACATCGGTCCCCTGATGAACGCGGGCGCCATCGCCAAGCAGAAGGCGCATGTCGCCGACGCGGTGGCGCGCGGCGCACGCCTGGTCTGCGGCGGCGATGTGCATGCCGCAGGGCCGCTGTTCTTCCAGCCGACGGTCCTCACCGACGTGCCGGACGATGCCGCCGTCTTCCGCCAGGAGACGTTCGGACCGGTCGCCGCCTCCCAGCCCTTCGACCGCGAGGAGGAGGTCCTGGAGAAGGCGAACGCGACCGAGACCGGCCTCGTCGCCTATCTGCACACGTCGGACGCTGCCCGCATCGCGCGCATGAGCGCGGCGCTGGAGTTCGGCATGCTGGCGGTGAACCGGACCAAGATCACCGGCGCGCCGATCCCCTTCGGCGGCGTCAAGCAGGCCGGCCTCGGCCGCGAAGGTTCGCGCCACGGCATGGAAGCCTATACGGACCTCAAATATGTCTGCCGCGACATCGCGTGACGGCAGGACCACACGGAGAAGCAGGATGCTGACCAACGACGTTCTCGACAAGTGGGACCGGGAGAACTTCTTCCATCCCTCGACCCATCTCGCACAGTTCGCCCGCGGCGAGGCGCCTAACCGCATCGTCACCGGCGGCAAGGGCGTCTTCATCGAGGACCGCGACGGGAACCGGCTGCTGGACGCCTTCGCCGGGCTCTACTGCGTCAATGTCGGCTACGGCCGGCCGGAAATCGCCGAGGCGATCGCGGCGCAGGCGAAGGAACTCGCCTATTACCACGCCTATGTCGGCCACGGCACCGAGGCATCGATCACGCTGGCCAAGATGGTGCTGGAGCGCGCGCCGAAGGGCATGTCCAAGGTCTATTTCGGCCTCGGCGGCTCCGACGCCAACGAAACCAACGTCAAGCTCGCCTGGTACTACAACAACATCCTCGGCCGCCCAGCCAAGAAGAAGATCATCTCGCGCTGGCGCGGCTACCACGGCTCCGGCCTCGTCACCGGCTCGCTGACCGGCCTCAAGCTGTTCCACGACAAGTTCGACCTGCCGCTCGACCGGATCGTCCACACCGAGGCGCCCTACTACTTCCGCCGCCCCGACCTGTCGATGAGCGAGGCCGACTTCGTCGCCCATTGCGCCAATGAGCTCGAGACGCTGATCGCGTGCCAGGGTGCCGACACGATCGCGGCCTTTATCGGCGAACCGGTGCTCGGCACCGGCGGCATCGTGCCGCCGCCGGCCGGCTACTGGCCCGCGATCCAGGCTGTGCTGTCGAAGCACGACATCCTGCTCATCGCCGACGAGGTGGTGACGGGCTTCGGCCGGCTGGGTTCGATGATGGGCTCCGACCACTACGGCATGACGCCCGACATCATCACCATCGCCAAGGGACTCACCTCCGCCTATGCGCCGCTCTCCGGCTCGATCGTCGGCGACAGGGTCTGGCAGGTGCTCGAGCGCGGCACGGACGAGAACGGGCCGATCGGCCACGGCTGGACCTATTCCGCCCACCCGATCGGGGCTGCCGCAGGCGTCGCCAATCTCAAGCTTATCGACAGCCTCGGCCTGGTGAAGAACGCCGGCGAGACAGGCGCCTACCTGAATGCGCAGATGAGGGCCGCGGTCGGCGGCCACGCCCATGTCGGCGACGTGCGCGGCGAAGGCATGCTCTGCGCCGTCGAGTTCGTCGAGGACCGCGACACGCGCCGCTTCTTCGATGCGGCGCGCAAGGTCGGCCCCGCGATCGCCGCCGCCCTCCTGAAGCGGGGCGTCATCGCCCGCGCCATGCCGCAGGGCGACATCCTCGGCTTCGCCCCGCCCCTCTGCCTCACCCCGGCGGAAGCGGACGAGGTGGTTGGCAAGACGGTCGAAGCCGTCAAGGAAGTGCTCGGCTGAGCCGACGGCGCCCACCGAGGCCAGAATGAAACAGCACACCTATTCGAGAATCACGAATCGCATCGTCGCTGAACTGGAGAAAGGCGGGGGCCGTGCCATCAGCCTTGGCTCGCGGACCATATGGCAGGACACATCAGCTGGACGCTCCGCGCCAACGTTACTCCCGATCACGGCATCAATGTCGTGATGCTCTAGTCGGAAGCGGTAGCCGAGGGCCACGCCGCAAACACTAGATGGTGTCGAACAGGCGAAGCATCGAGAAGAGAGCGCATTACCGCCATCGAATTTGCACTAGGCTAGTCGTCCGCTTTCATACGAAGGCAGAGTTTGCCTGAAAGGCGGGCATGAGGGCGCATTCCTGCCATCAAAGCAATGCGTCCCGCAGCCCCCGAGGCCGCTTGTCAACGCACCGACCTTCTGGAGCAACGGAAAGGGATGATGGTCGACTGGGGAGAATAGGTCGTGGGTCACCGAAGGAGCGCATAGGAGTTGGTCATATCGGGGTAGACCCTGAGGCGAGAACCTATGTTCGTATTCTCCACACATTGGAATTCAACTCGGTGGGCTAAACAGAGTCCGGACGCTCGCGGCGTTCGCCGGATAAAGTCCGAGCAACTTTGCCGCTGTCGACACGGCTTTGACAAGTGCAGCGTTGGATTCGGCCAGTTCTCCGTCGGGCATCAGCAGATTGTTCTCGAAACCGACCCGCACGTGCCCGCCGAGCATTGCTGCGGTCATAACGCAGGCTTGCTCGTAGCGCCCAAAGGCGCAGGCGCTCCAGTTTGAGAATCTCGGCATGTCTGGTCCCAGGAACGGCAGCAGGTCTGACGGCCGCGACGTCTGGTTGGGGCTGTAGCGGCCGAGCACGAAGAGCACCGGGATATCGGTCCATGGCACCAGGCCGCGTTTGATCATGGCGAACAGGCGCATGGCCTCCGACGGGTCATAGAGGATGATCTGCGGCAGGACCGCGTGCTGCCTCATCCACTCCAGCGTATCGGCGAAGAGCGGCTCAGCCGCCTCATCGGGGGCGAGTTCGCGAAGCGCCAGCGACGCGGCTTCCGGCCGCACGGCCTTTAGCATCGAGATCTGCTCAGCAGGCGCGAACATGCCAAGCGACTCTGTAGTGATCTGGATCACCAGCCGCCCTCCCACCTCCGCGCGAATGGCTGCGGTTGCCGCGCGATAGGCCTCGACGTCCAGGCTGTGCACCCCATCGGGTCGGCGGACATGCACGTGGATCATGCTGGCGCCGGCTTCAAGACATTCGGCAGCCGTCCGGGCAAGCTCGGCCGCCGTCAGGGGGATCGAGGGGTGATCCGCTTTCGTCCGGCGCCCACCATTCGGTGCAACAGTGATCGCTACCCGCCTCGGCTCGAGATCAGCGTCCATGTCAACATTCTCCCATGATCCAATTAGATCATCCATACGAAATATGAAACATATGTTGCAATCCTTCCGGAACGAAGGTATCCGTTCAGGATGCAAGCAGGCCCCCTCGCCGAGAAGATCGTTCGCTGCTTCGATGACATGTCGGGGCAAATCCAGACTGCGGCGCGCTATGTGCTCGAACGGCCGCGTGACGTCGCACTGCTCTCAATGCGCGAGCAGGCGCGGCAGGCCAATGTCCAGCCCGCCACCATGACCCGGCTGGCCAAATATCTCGGCTTTGCTGGCTACGACGATGTGCGTCAGCTCTACGCCGATGCGATGCGCATGGAAGGAACGGGCTTCGCGGGACGGGTCGGTGCTCAAGCCGAGAACCAGAAGCTGAAGGGCGACCCGGCGCTCGCCGCCGAAATGCTGGACAGCATCGCCTCGCAGGTCACGGCGCTTTCCCGGATGGGCGCGCTGGACACGCTTGTGGACGCGGCCCGCCTCATCCAGGGCGCACGCAGGGTTCATTGTCTCGGTCTGCGGTCAAGCTATCCCGCGGCCTGGCAGCTGCACTACATCCTCTCCCTTGCCGGGTCGAGCTCCATCATGCTCGACGCCGCCGGCGGTGTCGGGGTCGATGCGCTGGGAAACGCGACGCAAGACGACGTCCTCGTCGTGGTCAGCGTGCTGCCCTATACGCGCCAGACCATAGAGATCGCCGAATATGCCAAATCCTGCGGCGTGTCGGTGATCGCCATCACCGACAGCCCCGTCGCGCCGCTTGCCCATCTGGCTGCCTGCGCAGTGCTGGTTCCGACTGAAAGCCCCTCGTTTCTGCACACGATGTCGCCGGCCTTTGTGGCGGCCGAGATTCTCGGCGCGCTCGTTGCCGGGCGCAATGGCGACGCATCAAGCGAGGCCCTTGCCCGCGTCGATCGCCAGTCGATGGCGCTGAACACCCATTTCAAGACGAGAGCCGGCAACCCGTGACCCGCCTTCTGCATCGCTCCATTCATTCCAGCCTGCCGGTAGCCGTAGGCGGCAGAGGCATTGAACTGTTCGATGCTGACGGCAAGACGTATATCGATGCATGCGGCGGCGCCGCGGTCTCGTGCCTCGGGCACGGACATCCGGACGTGGTCGCGGCGCTTCACAATCAGGTGGACAAGCTTGCTTACGCACACACCGGCTTCTTCACTTCCGAAGCGGCGGAGGAGCTTGCAGACATCCTTGTCGAGGATGCGCCAGACGGGTTGAGCCATGCCTATCTGGTCTCCGGCGGTTCGGAGGCGATGGAGGCCGCGCTCAAGATGGCGCGGCAGTACTTTGTGGAAACGGGCGAGCCTCAGCGCCGGCATATCATCGCGCGCCGTCAGAGCTACCATGGCAATACGCTGGGCGCGCTGGCGGCGGGCGGCAATGAATGGCGCCGCTCACAGTTCGAGCCACTGCTGGTCGAAACCCACCACATCGACCCCTGCTATGCCTACCGGCTGCAACATAGCAGTGAAAGTGAGGAGGCCTACGCAGCCAGGGCCGCACAGCAACTGGAAGACAAGATCCTCGAGCTTGGCGCGGATCAAGTCATCGCTTTCGTGGCAGAAACGATCGTTGGGGCGACATCGGGGGCTGTGCCGCCGGTCGCCGACTATTTCAAGCGCATCCGCGCCATCTGCGACCACTACGGAATTCTGCTTATCTTGGACGAGGTCATGTGCGGCATGGGTCGCACGGGTACCTTGCACGCGTGCCAGGCCGAGGGGGTGTCTCCCGACCTGATGACGCTCGCCAAGGGCCTCGGTGGCGGATACCAGCCGCTCGGGGCCGTCCTGCTTTCGAGGGAAGTCTACGATGCATTCGCCGGCGGCTCCGGCTTCTTCCAGCACGGGCACACCTATATGGGCCATCCGATGGCCGCGGCGGCCGGTGTCGCCGTTCAGCGGGTGATCCGCCGCGACAACTTGCTCCCCAACGTCGTGGCGATGGGTCACGAACTCGAACGCCAGCTGACGGACCGGCTCGGCAATCACCACCATGTTGGCGACATACGTGGCCGCGGACTGTTCCGGGGCATTGAAATGGTCGCCGATCGCGCCACCAAGAAGCCGTTCGATCCGCGCGCGAAGCTCCATACACGCATCAAGACGCAGGCCATGGCCCGCGGCCTGATGGTCTACCCGATGGGTGGGACCATTGATGGCCGAACCGGCGACCACGTCCTGATGGCACCGCCCTTCATCGTCGAACGCGAGGACATCAGCCGCATCGTCGAGCGCTTCGGCGATGCGGTCGATGCGGCGATCGCCTCGGTCCAAGCCGGGTAGACGCGTTTCAAACAAGGAACGACTGCAAGCAAAAAAAGGGGAATGAAAAATGAAACTTAGCACACTCGCCTTCGCAGCCTTCGCAACCGCGATGGCCATCGTCCAACCTTCTCGCGCGGCCGACCTAATCGTCGCGACAGACACGGCCTTCGTGCCGTTCGAGTTCAAGGAAGGCGACAAGTATGTCGGCTTCGACATCGACATGTGGGATGCGATCGCCAAGGAGATCGGTGTGACCTACACGCTGCAGCCGATGGACTTCAACGGCATCATTCCAGCGCTCCAGACCAAACAGGTCGACGTGGCGCTCGCAGGCATCACCATCAAGCCCGAGCGCCAGAAGGTGATCGATTTTTCCGACGGCTACTATGCCAGCGGCTTCCTGCTGATGGTTCCCGTCGACAGCACGGTCAACAGCGCCGATGACCTCAAGGGCAAGATCCTGGCCGTCAAGACCGGGACCTCGGCGACCGACTACGCCAAGGAGCATTTCAAGGAGACCGAACTGCGCCAGTTCCCGAATGTGGACAATGCCTATCTCGAGCTTCAGACGGGCCGCGTCGACGCGGCCATGCATGACACTCCGAACGTCCTTTACTACGTAGCCAAGGCCGGCGGCGGCAAGGTGAAGGCAGTGGGCGAGCAGATGATGGCGCATCAATACGGGATCGGCTTTCCCAAGGGCAGCGATCTCGTCGCCAAGGTGAACGCCGCACTCGCCAACATGAGAAAGGACGGCCGCTACAACGAAATCTACAAGAAGTGGTTCGGCGCAGAACCGCAGAGCTGAATCCTCCGTGAAAGGAGCGTCGGCCGACCCGGCGCTCCTCCATCGCAGCCGGAGGGCTACCCATGGAATTCGACTGGTCCGTCATCGAAGACGCCATGCCCGCCCTTTTGGGCGGTGCGCGCCTCACCATCCTGATCACCATTGCTGGCCTCGTCGGCGGTCTCATTGTCGGTTTCGTCGCCGGCCTGATGCGCGCCTACGGTAATGTGATTCTCAACGCGATCGCCTTCGTCTACATCGAACTCGTCCGCGGCACGCCGATCGTCGTGCAGGTCATGTTCATCTATTTCGCGCTGCCGGTCCTGGCCGACATTCGGGTCAATCCGATGACGGCTGCGATCACGGCGATCGTGGTCAACGCCGGCGCCTACATCGCCGAGATCGTTCGGGGCTCTTTCATCTCGGTCCACAAGGGACTCCGGGAGGCAGGCCTCGCGCTCGGCCTGCCGACCTGGAAAGTACTGGTCTACATCATCGGCCCGGTCGCGTTCCGGCGCATGATCCCACCGCTTGGCAACCAGGTCATCGTCAGTCTCAAGGATACGTCGCTGTTCATCGTCATCGGCGTCGGCGAACTGACGCGGCAAGGGCAGGAGATCATGGCCGCCAACTTCCGCGCAGTGGAGATATGGACCGCCGTCGCCATCCTCTATCTGCTGATGACCGGCACCCTGACCCTGATCCTCCGGATCACCGAGAGAAGGATGCGAATCCTGTGAGTATCGTAGAGTTCAGGAATGTCACCAAGGCCTTCGGCAAGGTGGTCGTGCTGCGCGAGGTCGATCTGAACATCGAGGTCGGCCAGGTCGTCGTGCTGATTGGCCCGTCCGGTTCCGGCAAGTCGACGCTGCTGCGCTGCATCAATGCGCTCGAGGAGATCAATGGCGGCGACCTCGTTGTCGACGGCATCAGCGTCAAAGCCGGACGCTCGAATGTGCGGGTTATCCGTCAGGAAGCCGGCATGGTGTTCCAGCAGTTCAATCTCTTCCCGCAGATGACGGCGATGCAGAACGTCGCCTTCGGGCCGCAGCATGTGCGCGGTCATAGCCGCGCCGAGGCGCTGGAGCAGGCACGGGCCCTCCTCGCCAAGGTTGGCCTCTCCGATCGCGGCAGTCACTATCCGTCAGAATTGTCGGGTGGCCAGCAGCAGCGTGTGGCGATCGCACGGGCGCTCGCCGTCAAGCCCAAGCTGATGCTGTTCGACGAGCCGACCTCGGCGCTCGACCCAGAACTGCGTCACGAAGTCCTGGGGGTCATGCAAGCGCTCGCCGAGGAAGGCATGACGATGATCGTTGTAACCCATGAAATGGCGTTCGCACGCAGGGTCGGAAAGCGCATGATCTTCATGGAGAACGGCAAGATCTCGGTCGATGGCGATCCAGCGACCCTGCTCAGCAACTCGGAAAATCCGCGCCTGCGAGAGTTCCTGCAGCATGTCCATTGATGGGCGCCTAGAATACATCGAACTCGGTGGCACCCCGTACGAGATAGGTGTTGGTCTCGGCCAATTCGGAAGGGTTGCCGCGCATCGAGACCTGCTCGGCAGCCACGCCTGGGCATCGGTCATGACGTTCCGCGGCGATCCGCGTGTCGCGGCCATGCGCCGGCTGGTCGAGGAGCGTTTCGCGCCCCAGTGGTCGGAGATCGAGGGACTGGCGCATGGCCTCGACCTTCCGCTGGACGACGTGTTTCTTTGGAACTGTCGTGGAGAAGTGTGGGCCATGGCACCGGATGGCTGCACTACGGTGCAACTGCCCGGAGAGGTACCCATCATAGCCCACAATGAGGATGGCTTCCCAGCTTTTCGTGGCCGTTGCGCGCTCGCCCAGATCCGCCCCACGGGTGCACGGGCGTTCTCAGGGTTCGTCTACCCGGCCTCCATCCCCGGCCACACTTTTGCCGTGACCGAGACGGGCTTGGTGCAGACGGTCAACAACATACGCTCGCGTGCGGCGGGTGTCGGCGTTCCCCGGATGGTGCTTGGGCGCGCGCTCCTGGATTGCGCGTCACTGGACGACGCCGTTCGCCTACTGCAGTCGGCGCCACGCGCCAGCGGGTTCCACATGACACTGGCGCAGCGCGCCGACAGCCGGATCCTCGGTATCGAGTTCACCCACTCGCAATGTTCGGTGGCCACGATTGATCGACCGCGATGCCATTCCAATCATCTTGTACATCACGACATGTCCGATCAGCCCCAGGTCATCACAGACTCGTCTTTGTCGAGGCAGCGACGCGGTGACCAGATGATCGACGCCGCAGTGGCAGGCAAGTTCGATCCTCTGACTATCCTTTGGGATTCCAGTGCGCAGGCCCTGCCAATCTATCGAGCAGAACAAAACGACCCCGACAACGAGAATACCCTGGCTACAGCGGTCTTCCATGTCGGGGCACAATCAATCGAATGGTGGGTGTACGATCGAGCCAGCGACGCACCGCGGTTCACCATGAACGGCTGCTGTTCCAGTCAGAGGCTCCCCGCAGATAGTCGATGATACGAAGCTATTGATTGGGTCCAGGATTTTGACCGGTCAGCCGGGCAGTTCGAGCGCGGTATCGTGCAGGGTCCAGGTGACCAGCGGCATGAGGAAGCGGGTGTCGAGTAGCTCGGCCAGATCGTTGTGTCGGCTGGCGCTCGGCGGGTGATCTCGAACGGCACCATGGCGCGCCGCATCGAGCAACCCGGCTGCATGCGCCGCGCTACCCAGCGCCAGGGCAGTGGGCGTGCTGCGCCCGCCTGCGGATCCGATGCGCAACACGACTGAGCTTTCGACCAGTGCTGTGTCGCGAACGCCGCGCGCCGAGACGAAGACCAGCACCTGATCGTCGCTGATCTCCGGCAATCCATGGCGCAGCAGCGTCATCAGCAGGTCGCGCCGCTGGCGCAGGCCCAGATCATCGAGCATGAACAACATGTAGTCGAGATGACCGGGATAGCGGATCGTGCGAAAGACCAGATTGCGCACATTCGGGCCGATCCGCTCAATCAAGGTGCTCACGCCGCCCGAGGTGCAGAACGATTCATAAGCGACGCCGTCGAGAACGAAGTCCTCTTTCTGCGACAGCGGCTCCAGCATGACGCGCTGGCCGTCGACGATCGCCTCGGAGGGCGCGGTGTATTCGGCCAGCAGCCCGTCGAGATTCCAGATCAGGCCGTAGCCGAGGCGGTTGGTCCGACGGCGCGGTATGGCGCCCACGCGGATCGTCAAGTCGACCGCGCTCGAGAAAGACCCAGCGAGACTGGCGGCGATCTCGTCGACCAGTCCCGGCGAGACGCCGCAACCACTGAGGAAGATGCGCCCGGCGGCAAGATTGGCGCGCTGAGCCTCGGTCTCGGCGCTGGCGTTTGAAAAGTCGAGGTAGTGCGCGCCCGCTAGCATCGCGGCGGCTGCGACCTTGGGCGTCAGCGGATCGGGCACGGCAGCTACCACCGCATCCTGGCCTGCGGCGACGCGGCGCACATCCTCCATCCGGCTGGCATCGACGTGCTGGACGGCAAAGCCCAGGCCCTCGGCACGCTGTAGCGCCTCTTCAGTGCAGTCGGCGAGAAGAACCGACCAATCGCCACTCTGCCGCAACATTTCGCCCAAGGCGAGACCGACGCTGCCAGCGCCGACGATGGCGATCTTGGGCAGGGATTGGGTGGCCATGGCTGCGGTCCGCTAGTGATTGAACCGCGACACGAAGGCCTTGAGCCGTTCGTTCGACGGACTGCGGATTATCTCGTCCGGTGCGCCTTGTGCGACGATCGCGCCTTCGTCGAGGAACAGCACGCGATCGGCGACGTCGGCGGCAAACGCCATCTCATGCGTGACGATCGCCATCGTCATGCCGTCGTCGACGAGGCGACGGATGACGGCGAGCACTTCGCCGACGAGTTCCGGGTCGAGCGCGCTGGTCCCCTCGTCGAGCAGCAGCACCTCCGGGCGCATGGCCATCGCACGCGCAATGGCGACGCGCTGCTTCTGACCGCCGGATAGATGGTTGGGATAGGCATCGCGCTTTTGCGACAGCCCGACCTGCGACAGCAGATCAAGAGCATGCGCCTCGGCTTCGGCGCGCGGCGTGCCGCAGACGACGATCGGACCTTCGGTGACGTTCTCGAGCACTGTCTTGTGCGGGAACAGATTGAAGTGCTGGAATACCATGCCGACATGGCGCCGCAGCGTGCCGATGCCGGTGCTGTCGTCAGCGTCGCGGAATTTTCGCCCGATGGATTTGCCGTGGAAGTGGATTGTACCCGCGGTCGGGATTTCCATCATGTTGAGGCATCGGATCAGAGTCGACTTGCCGGACCCCGAAGGGCCGATCAGCGCGACCACCTCTCCGCGCGCCAGCGTCAGATCGATTCCCTTCAGCACTTCCAACGCGCCGAAAGACTTGCGGATGCCGCGCGCCTCGAGCAGCGCCTCGGCTCGCATGGCGGTTCCCTCGGGCTCTTGTTCGATCATCATGGTGTTGTCCTGCATGGCTAGTCGCTCACCCGGAGGCGGCGCTCGATCAAGTCGGCGATCTGCGTCAGCGGAAACAGCACGGCAATGTAGAGCAGCGCCATCACGGTGTAGGATTCAAGCGGCCGGTAGGTCTGACCATTCACGACGGCGGCCATATAGGCGAGGTCGGCGACCGATATGACCGACACCAGCGACGTGTTTTTGAACTGGATCACCGACTGGTTGATGAAGGAGGGCAGCATGCGCTTCAGGGCTTGTGGCATGACGATGCGCGTCATCGCCTGCATCGGGCTCATGCCGATCGCCGCCGCCGCCTCGCGCTGGCCGCGATCGATCGACAGAATGCCACCGCGAAAGATTTCCGCGTAGAAGGCGCCGACATAGAGTGACAGAGTCAGCATCGCCGCGACCCGGTTGTCGATGCTACCCCCGACCAGCAGCGGAAAGGCGTAGTAGAACCACAGCAATTGCACGAGCAGCGGCGTGCAGCGGAAAATCTCCTGATAGACGCGCGCGATGACGCTGAGGCTCTTCCAGCCCGAGAGTCGCGCTCCGCAGGTGATCAGCCCGATGACCACGCCAAAGGCGATCGACCCGGCGGTGTAGACCACGGTCAGCCAGAGCCCGTAGAGAAACAGATCCCAATACTGCCACAGGACGTCGAAGTTCCATTTGTACATCAGCGTTCTCCGGCGCGGTGTCGTTTCATCGGCGGGCGCGGTCTTCAGCTCTCGGCGGCGGGCCGGCCCCGAGGATCAGGCTGCAAGGCAGAGCCGTCACGCACATCTGCAGTTCCCTTCTGTCAGGTGGGCGGCGTGTCCCGCATCGCAGGATGCAGAGCTGCCGCGCTCTCATTGCCTGCATCTTCAATGCCAGCGCGCAGCCTCGCAATATCAGGCTTCGCCCTGAGCTTAGCGCATTTATTGGAAGAGACTTCCGTTCTGGCGGAAGCGATCGATGATTTCGACCAGTTGCTGCAGATTGTCGGGCTCCATCTCAGCCATCGGCGCGCGCATGGCGGCGCCCGCTAATCCCGAGAGGGCAAGTGCCGCCTTGACCGGTCCGGGATTGGCTTCAAGGAACATGCCTTCGGTCAGTTCTGCGATCCGATCGTGCAAGGCCAGCGCCCCATGCCAGTCGCCTTCGTGCCAGGCTCGCACCATCGCGACTATTTCGACAGGCGCGAAATTGGAGACGACGCTGGTCACGCCAATCGCACCAGTCGACAGGAACGGGATCGTCAGCGCGTCGTCGCCGGAATGGATGACGAAATCGCTGCCGCACAGGCGCCGTATGCGCGTGACACGCTCGACCGAGCCCCCAGCCTCCTTGATCGCGACGATGTTGCCGTGGCGCTCGCGCAGCAGGGCGCAGGTCTCCGCCGCGATCTCGACACCACAGCGGCCAGGCACGCTGTAGAGCATGATCGGCAGCGCAGTCGCCTCGGCGACCATCGCATAATGGCGCAGAAGACCGGCCTGGGTCGGCTTGTTGTAGTAGGGCGTTACGACGAGCAGGGCATCGGCCCCGGCCGCTTCGGCGCGCCTTGCCTTATCAACTGTGGTCACCGTGCTGTTGGAGCCGGCGCCGGCGACGACGAGTGCCCGTCCAGCTGCGCTGCGGGTGGTGCGGCGGATCAGGTCGTCGGTCTCCACATCGCTCAGCGTCGCAGCCTCGCCGGTGGTTCCGACCGGCACCAGGCCGGCGACACCGGCCGCCAACTGGCGCTCCACCAGGGCATCGAAGGTTTCATGGTCGACTGCGCCGTCCGTGAATGGCGTCACCAGCGCGGTGAACACCCCGCGAAATCGATCCAGATCAAATGCGTTCATCAAATGCCTTCCTTCTTGAAGCTTTGGTCAGGATGCACCAAGCGCGTCGGAGAGACTGTAGCGGCCCGGTCCCGGAGCCTTCTCGACCAGCCACCGAGCGGCAGCGAGCGCGCCTTCGGCATAGGCGGCGAGCGTGTGGACGCGGTAGACGAGGCTAGCCTCCGCCGATCCGAGGTCGAAGCGGACTTCGGCCACGCCGACAACATCGCCCTCGCGCCGAACGAGGATCGGCGTCAGGCCCGCGTCGAGACCGGACACCTGTTTCCGTCGCGCCCGCAATTCGGTGGCAAGCCGTAGCGAGGTGCCGGAAGGGTCGGCCTTCTTGCGGATGTGATAGGTCTCGGCCACAGTCGGTTCGGCGCCCGGGACGCTAGCCGCGAAGCCGGCGGCAGCATTCAGGAAGGCCTCGAAGCCCAAGGCGAAATTGGCGCTCGTCAGCAATGGCCGGAGGCGGGCACAGCCGCTCAGTTGCGTCTCTTGGGCCGCGGTGAATCCCGTCGTGCCGATAACGATCGGAATCGCCATGCTTCCGCATTCGACCTGGAAGGCAAGTGAAGCGGCCGGCGTCGAGAAATCTATCATGACGTCGCAGTGACTGTTCATGGCCGCGTCGGCCGGCCGATATTCGACGCTACCGCCGCCAACCGACATGCCGACATGGCGCGATCCGGGCGCCACGATGGCCGCCGCCAGTTCCAGTCCCGGCCCGGCGAGGATGGCCTCCACCAGCTTCGTGCCGACCCGTCCGGCCGCGCCGATCACTCCGATGCGCATCGTCCTACGCTCCTTCAATCGATCACGACTTTGGTTTCCGACATTTCGCGCAGCGTGATCCGCACCCCCTCGCGGCCAAGGCCGCTCGACTTGATGCCGCCAAACGGCACGTGTTCGGCACGGAAGTCCGGCCCCTCATTGATCATCACGCCGCCGACCGCGAGGTCGCGCGAGAACTGGCGGATCAGCGCATGGTCGTTGGTAAAGACGCCGGCCTGCAGCCCGTATGCGCTTTCATTCACTTCCGCGATCGCCCCTGCCGCATGCGAAAAGCGGCGGATCGCGATGATCGGACCGAATGTCTCCTCGGAGATCACAGGCGAGTTCGGCGCCACGCCGTCGATAACGGTGGGCGCGACCAGGGTACCGCTGCGCGTTCCGCCGATGAGCAGGCGGGCGCCGCCCGCAAGCGTCGCGGCGACGCGGCGTTCGACCATTTCGGCGGCTGCCTGGTCGATCACCGGGCCCATCGAGGTGTCGGCCGAGAGCGGATCGCCGCTGCGCACCGCAGCCACCTCCGGCAGCAACCGATCAAGGAAGGCGTCGACAATATCGCAATGCAGGTAAAGCTTTTTCACCGCCGCACAGCTCTGGCCCGCGATCTCGAAGCGATGACCGATAGTCGTCGCGACGGCAGCGTCGAGGTCGCCGTCCGGCATGACGAAAAGCGGGTCGTTACCGCCCAGCTCCATCAGGCAGCGGATGAGGCCGCTGGCATTCTTAAGCGCCAGGCCGGCAATCGGCCCGCCGGTGAAGCTGAGCAGGTCGATCGGCGCGCGCGCCAACGCCATCGCAGTCTCGGCACCGCCGTGAACGATCTGGAACAGGCCGTCCGGAAAGCCGGCGTCGAGGGCCAACTCGGCCAGCCGCGCTGCCGCGAGCGGCGCTTTCGGCGACGGTTTTGCCACGACTGCGTTGCCTGCGGCAATCGCGGGCCCGAGCTTGTGGCAAAGCAGATTGAGCGGATAGTTGAACGGCGTGATCGCGCCGACGACGCCAACCGGCTCATAGGTCACGGTGGCGCGGCGGTCGACGTCGCCCGACACTATCCCGCAATGCAGCACCTCGCCGTCGAGGAAAGTTGCGGCATCACCCGAAAGCTTCAGTGTATTCTGCGCGCGGCGCACCTCGTTACGAGCCTCGACAATCGTCTTTCCGACCTCTTTCGCGATGATCAGAGCCAGCTCCTCGGCATGTTCCGCGATTCTTCCGGCCAGCGCATCGAGCAGCGCCCGCCGCGCATGCGGCATCGAAGTGCAAAAAGCCCGCTGTGCCGTCTTCGCCCGCGCCACCGCGCTTGCCAGCTCGGTAGCGCCGGTCACAGCGATCTGTCCGACCAGCGAAAAGTCGAACGGATTGCGGACATCAATCTCGATGATCGAGCCGGTATGGATGGCGGCAGTGGCAAGCGACATGGATAACCTCATTCCGTCGGACGATTGGCATCGGCGGCGGGGATTTCTGTCGCCGCGAGCGAAGCGATCGAGACCGGGCGCAGCGGCCAACGGCTACCGGTCAGTTGCGCGATATCTCCCGGCGCGGATGCGGACCGCGACGCCGCCGTGACGGCCATTACCGTATCGGCGCAGAAGCGGCCTTGGCAGGCGCCCATGCCGAAGCGTCCGTTGAGTTTGATCTCGCGAGGCGACAGGCCGTCCTGCGCAAGCAATCCGCGCAGATCACCGACCGTCTTGTTTTCGCAGCGACAAAGGATCGTGTCGTCGGCGAGATGCCGGGGGTCGTTGGCCAAGTTAACGGGCCGGAAAAGCTCAGACAGCAGCGCCTGCGCCTTGCGCTGCTCCGCCACGCGGGTGCTCATGTCGTCGCGCGCGGTCTTGCCGCCGCGCAATGCCACCATTACCGAGTGGGCGGCGCGCCTGCCGTCGGCTTCCGCGGCGATTGCGCCCAGCGCCTCGCGGCAGTCGCCGGCACGGACAATCAGCGGCCCACCGTTTGTCGAGTCGCCGGACACCGGCAAGCCGAAAGCATTGCAGCGAATGCCGTCATGCAGGGCGATCCGGTCGACGTCGATCTGCGTCTCCCTGCCGCTGCGATCGACGATGGTGGCGAGCAGGGCCGCGCCGCGTCGTTCGATGGCGGTCAGTGCAGCGGCGCGGCGCCACGGCACTCCGGCGGCCGTCAGCCGGACGAGATAGTCGAGTGCCTCTGATGCGATACGAGGCTGAGCGAGGAGACCGAGGCCAGAACCCGGTCGACGCAGCGGATCGCCGCTCTCGAGCACGGCAACGGGCGGGTTGCCGAGCTTGGTGAGTTGCGCTGCGAGCGCGATAAGCAGCGGGCCGTTGCCGGCTATCAGGATCCGGCCGCTCGGCGCGCGGCCAGTCTCCTTCATCATCACCTGCATGCCGCCAGCTGTCGTCACGCCAGCCAGTTGCCAGCCGGCTCTCGGCGCGACCCGTTCGACAGCGCCGACGGCCAGTACCACTGCGGCGGCGCGGACCGTCGTCACGATTCCGGCCGCCCGGTCTTCAAGCAACGCCAGACCTTCGGAATCGATGCCGAGGAAGACGTGCCGGGTGCGCTGGACGATGTCGGCATGGGTCAGCGATCGCGACAGGCGATGCCACTGGGCGCCCAACGCACTCGGCAGGCCGGTTGCGGGGGTTCCATCGGCGGGCTGGCGATGAATGGCGCCGCCAAGGCGCGCGCTCTGCTCGCAGAGCTCGACCCTGAGCCCGGCCGCCGCCAGTTCCGTCGACGCGGCAATGCCAGCAGTGCCGCCGCCGACGACCAGGACATCACAACGATGCTGTTGTGTCCCCATATCAGCCGTCCAACGCGACGATGACGGCACCATCGCATGCCGGCGTCAGGCAGGCCTCGACCGTCCGGCCGTCGATGCGCACGAGGCAGCTCTGGCACGCACCGATGCCGCAGAAATAGCGCAACCCGGCGCCGGCGCCATCGCGTCCGAGATCGCCGATGCCAGCGTCTGCCAAGGCCGCGGCGATCGTTTCGCCTGCGCGAAAGGGTATTGTCTGGCCCTGCCAGGTGAAGTTGCCCGATCTCATGCGACCTGCCTCCGGATGGCGAAGCGGCCGGGATCGAACGGCGCCAGATCGATCTCCGGCACGACGCCGGTCGCCAATTGCTGAACCAGGCGGCCGGCCAGTGGCCCGAGGCATATGCCGTCACCCTCGAAGCCGGTGGCGACGATGAGATTTTGCAGGCCGGCGGCGCGGCCGATCAGGGGCATTCCGTCGGACGTGGCTGTGCGAACGCCGGAGAAGGCGCGGATCAGGCGCAACTGCGCCAATGCAGGCATCAGCCTCAGGGCGTCGGAAAGCAACCGTTTCACGGCAGACAGATCATTGTTGGAATCAGCGCGGTCCTCGCGGGTCCCGCCGATAAGGAACTGTCCCGTGCGCAGGGGGTCTATGACCAGACCGTAGCGCCGTTCGGTTCGCTGGTCGGGGCAGGAAGTCGCCGCCTTGCTGAGCAGATAGCCGCAGGACATCAGCGAGCCGTGCAGCGACGCGTTCAGGGCTGGCGCCCGGTCAGTAACCAGCAATTGTCCCTTGCGTGGCCGCAAAACCTGGTCGAGATCGAGCAGAGCCGCCGAGCCGGCGCCAGCGGCGAGAATGCAGATATCGGCGTGAAGGGAACCCTGATCCGTGACCACGCCGTCGACGGCCGTTCCCCCGGCTGCCAGGGAAAGCCGATGCACGGAGCAGGCGCGTTCGACCGTCACGCCGGATGCCTCGATCAGCCGGTTGACGATCTGGTAGCCAATCGCGTGGCCTTCGCCGTGAACTTCGATCGCCATCTGCACACCCGGCGCAAGCGCGGGAATACGGGCGCGCAGCGCTGCGCCGACATGGCGCTCGACCTCGATGCCGGCGTGGGCGAGCGCTTCCGCATGTCCGTCGAGCACGGCGCTTTCGGTCTCGCTTTCGGCAACCATTAGCGTCGGACGCGGTGTAAAAAGGCCGGCGAGAACGCCGTCCCGTTCAAGTTCGCGATACAGCGCCACACCGGCGAGCGCCGCGTTCATCATGGCGCCGGGACGCTTGCTCGCGACCGAGACCGCTCCGTCCGCCGCGCCACTGGCCCCCGAGGCCGGTGCGACCGTGTCGACCATCCGCACCGAAAACCCAGACCGGGCGAGGAAATATGCGGATGCCGCGCCGACGATGCCGGCACCGACCACAATGGCTGTTTTCTGTTTCGGACGTCGCATGCTGATCCCGTGGCGCCGGAGCGCGCTTGTATTGGCCGGGATTTTCAGCGCAGGGTAACGTCCTGTCGATGCAAGAACGCGGGCGTTTCTGCCCACGATATTTGTATGGGTCCGATTTCAGGCCCGGTGCACGATCGCTAGGGTCACCGAAAGCGCGCAGTCCGATATGGCCAGGATCAACCTCACGCTCATCCAGACATTCTACGAGGTCGCCCGCAGCGGCTCATTTTCCGGCGCAGCGCGCGAGCTCAATCTCAGCTACCAGTCGGCGGCCAATCATGTACGCAGGCTCGAGCAGATCCTGCGCGACAAGCTGATCGAATCCGAGCAGGGCGCGAAGCGCATCGCGCTGACGCCGCGCGGGCGCGCGCTCTACAATCTGCTGCACCCCGAGCTCGACGTCATGCTCGAGCGGCTGACCAAGCTGATGGAAAACCAGCGCTCGGCACTGCGGGTCGGCATGCCACAGGCGATTTTCTACTACCTCTTCCCAAAAGTGCTGACGACCTTCCGGATCAACAATCCCGACATGGAGATCGCAGCCTATGAGCGTGACACGGTGCTGGCCGAACTGGTCAAGAACGGCAGTCTGGATATCTGCCTGTCGGAACGCTACTTCGGCGATCCCGTCGTGCCGCAGCGCCTGCTCGGAAGCTATCGGCTGAGCCTCGTCTATCCGCGCTCCTGGGGTCCGGCACCGGCCCCGGAGGACGTTCCGGCCTGGGCGGAAGGCCGCCCCTTTGTCACCTATGAGCCGGGCCAGACATTGCGCAATCTGGCGTTCGATTTTCTCGGCCGCGATGGCGCGGCGGCTCAGCCTTCGATTTCGACCTCGGGAAGTTCCAGCGTGAAGCGCTGCGTGGTGGAGGGGTTGGGCTTCGCCATCATCCCCTCCTGGTGCCTGAAAGATGCGGATGACCGGGTCACAAGCGTCAAGCTGGTCAATCTGCCCGAGGTGAGAGTCTATTTCGGCAATGCCGAGTTTCTGGACAACAATCCAAGCGTGCGCCAGCTCTACGATGCGTGCCGAAGCGAACTGGTCGGCAGCGTCCTCGATGCGCCAACCTCCGACCTCGCGCTGCACACGTTCTGACGCAAGCCGGGCAAGCGACCTATAAAAAATGAGATAAGTCGCCGCGACTCTCTAGCATTGTCCTGCGTCCCCGCTCGACTACGCTCCAATCGACCGGCGTGCTCGACTTCTGAGACGCTGCAAGAACAAGCATTCAGGGGAACATTGGAGATATGCACATGAAGATTCTCAGAGGCATTATTGCCGGCGCCGTGATCGCTCTCGGTCTTTTGACCGGCGCAGCGCAGGCACAGAGCACGGTGGACGAGATCAAGTCGCGCGGCGTGCTGCGCATTCCCGGCATCCTTAACGAGGTGCCATATTTCAACAAGGATCCGCGTAGCGGCGAATGGCAGGGCTTTGTCATCGACATGGCGTCCGACATCGCCAAGCTGCTCGACGTCAAGTTGGAGGTGGTAGAGTCGAGCTGGGCCAACGCCATTCTCGACGTGCAGAGCGGAAAGGTCGACATGGCTTTCGCGGTGACCGCGACCCCCATGCGTGCTCTTTCGGTGGATTTCTCCGCACCGACCTATTTCAACTCCTTCATCATCGTCTCGGCCAAAGACGAACTCGAGGGCAAGACCTGGAGCGAACTGAACGATGCCAAATATACCTTCGCTGTGGACCTTGGTTCGGCGCAGGACCTGATCACCCAGCAGTATCTGCCCAAGGCGAACATCCTGCGCTTCAAGACGCGCGACGAAGCCATCGTCGCGGCGATCACCGGCAAGGCTGACGGTCTCGTCAACACGATGCTGAACGGTCTCGTCATGACAAAGAAGACGGCCGACATCGGCAAGGTCATGGTTCCGACCCCGGTGCTATCGACACCGTCCGTGATAGCCGTCAATTATGCCAGCGATGAGGTGTTCAAGAGCTTCGTCTCCGGCTGGGCCGAATACAATCGTCGCATCGGCAACAACCAAACCTGGATCGTGAAAAGCCTCGAGCCTTTCGGCATCACCCTGGAAGACATGCCAGTCGGATTCGGCTTCGGAGGCTAAGCATAAGCAGCGCCAGACGGATGAGCCTGGACCGCCCTTTTCGGAGGGCGGTCTTCTTCTTTTGCATCTCGCGATGGCAACCGGGCTCGGATTTCGAAGCCGTTACGATTTGCCAGATGCCCTATGTGCAATCGTCGACTAACCGCACGTTCTGGCCCAAACGCGCGATTCTTGTTCGCTATAGAGATGTCTGCTTGTGGGCAGCGGCCACGTTTACGGCAGTGGCCGGGATGGGGGCGCCTTGCCGCCCAGCAGGATCTGGGCCGTGAACGGACGGCTCTCCGTTGGCAAGGGATTCTTGGAGCCTTTTGCATCTGCTGGTTGGTGCGGCCATGTATCCGACCTGTTGGTGCGGTCTTTCATGTACCGCTGGCCATAATGCCATTCGCGCGTCTCAGATCCCGATCGTAAGCTCGCACTCAAGGTGCACGGCCCCAGTGGGTTCTCCTGATCCGGCGGTATCAACCGGCTTTGTGCATTAGCTCCTGTCCGCCCTTTCCAGCCTCATCGGCGATCGCTCGCCTTGTCTCGTTCTATGCGATGATCGGCTCCCTGTAGCGCTCGCCGCTTGTCATCAGTGCCCAGACCATCCGGGCGGTCTTGTTGGCCAGCGCAACCGCTGCAACCTTGGTTGTTCGTCGCGCCATCAACTGCACGAGCCATGGGCGCCTGGTTCCGTTCCGCTCGGCATAGCGGATGACCGCCATCGCTCCGACCACGAGCAGCTGTCGCAGGTAGCGATTGCCGGCCTTGGAGATACTGCCGAGCCTCTCCTTGCCCCCGCTCGAGTTTTGCTTCGGAACGAGCCCGATCCAGGCCGAGAGGCATCGCCCCGACTTGAACGCGTGCGGATCGGCGACGGTCGCGACGAACGCACTCGCCAACAGCGGGAGCGGGCCGACGCCCGGGATTTCCATCAACCTGCGACCCAGCTCGGTCTCTCGAGCACTCGCGCGGACCCGGCGATCGTTCTCGAGGATCTGTTGCTTCACGACCTTGAGCTGCGCCTCGAGCACGCGCAGGCATAGCCGTGCGTCAGGGGGACTCTGGAGTCGTTCTCGTCATTGATGACCACGAGCAGTTGCTCAACTCCATTACGGCCGATCGGCGCCACGACGCCGAACTCGGATAGGCGGGACCGCAGCGCGTTCGATATCTGAGTGCGCTGGCGGTTGAGCATCAACCGGACCCGGTGCAGCATTATCACGCTTTGCTGCTCCGGCGACTTCACCGGCACGAAGCAAAAAGCATTGCCGTCGACGGCTCGGGGCCGGCAGCTGATGGTCCCTTGCCCGACATCGTGCAGCCAGCAGGAGACAGGTTGGAATCCGGCAAGATCAAGACTGCTGTCAGGTAGATGCCCGTTGCATGTGGGACGGCGCAAAGAGCGAACCTTGATGCCGACATCCGAATTGTGCCAAGTTCGGCAACTCCATCCTGGGCTCAATGTCCTCCTGTGACCCTAACGGGCACCGCACAGTGCTAGCGTAAGCTGTGATCTCGGGATGGCGACAGATGCAGACCCCGCATAGGCGGAGGATCGCTGCCCAGGGGAGACGATGCGCTACTTACGTCCACTGTCCATGGAAGACGCCATCGGCATGATCACGAACTCTGCCGGCACCGTCGCTGTTCTTGCGGGCGGCAGCGATCTCTTGGTGCGCATGAAGGGAGGGTTCGTGGAGCCCGACCTGATAGTCGACATCAAGGCGATCGAGGGATTGAGCGAAATTCGCGAGACGGCCGAAGGCTTCAGCATCGGAGCCGCTGTTCCCTGCGCCGTGCTTGGCGAGCACGCTGCGCTCAGGAAGGCCTGGCCCGGCGTGGTCGAGGCAGCCAATCTCATCGGGTCGAAGCAGGTCCAGGGCCGCTGCACGATCGCGGGCAACCTCTGCAACGCTTCGCCCGCCGCCGACAGCGTTCCGGCGCTGGTGGCGGCCGGCGCCAAGGCGCTGGTCGCCGGGCCGAAGGGAAATCGTACGGTGCCTGTCGAGGCCATACCGACCGGCCCCGGCAAGACCTCCCTCGCCAAGGGCGAGATCGTGCGGGAGATCCTTCTGGAGAAACGTCCGCCACGCGCGGGCGACGCCTATCTGCGCTTCATTCCGCGCACCGAGATGGATATCGCGGTGGTCAGCGCCGGCGTGAACCTGACGCTCGACGCGAAGGGCGCCGTGACGTCGGCGCGGGTCGCGCTGGGCGCTGTCGCGCCGACCGTCGTTCTGGTGGAGGAAGCCGCCGGGATTCTGGTCGGCTCCAGGCTTGACGACGCTACACTCGAGAAACTGGCCAAGGCGTGTTCCGACGCTTGCAGGCCGATTGACGACAAGCGGGGCACAATCGCGTTCCGGCGCAAGGTTGCCGGCGTGCTGGCCAGGCGGGCGGCGGCGGCCGCCTATGCCCGTGCAGGAGGCAAGTGATGGCAGGACTGGCGGTATCGACGACTATCAACGGCGACAGTGTTGAGTATCTGTGCCAACCGGACGAGACGCTGCTGGACGTCCTGCGCGATCGCCTGGGCTTGACCGGCGCCAAGGAGGGCTGCGGAACCGGCGACTGCGGCGCCTGCAGTATCATTCTCGACGGCCGGCTCGTGTGCTCGTGTCTGGTGCTCGGCGCCGAGGCGGAGGGGCGCCGCGTCGAAACGATCGAGGGCATGGCGGACGGCGACGTTCTCCACCCGCTGCAGCAGAAGTTCATCGAGCACGCGGCGCTGCAATGCGGCATCTGCACGCCGGGTTTCCTGATTGCGGCGAAAGACCTTCTCGCCCGCAACCCCGATCCGACCGAGGAAGAAATCCGCTTCGGCTTGGCCGGAAATCTGTGCCGGTGCACCGGCTACGACAAGATCGTCCGGGCCGTGCAGGACGCCGCCAGCGTGATGAGGGCAGCATGACCGCAGGTTTCGATCCGCGCTACGTGAAGCGCGACTTCGCCTCGATCGGTACGCGTCCCCTGCGTCCCGATGGCATCGACAAGGTGACCGGCCGCGCCCGATACGGCGCGGACTTCAACATGGCAGGCCAGCTCGTCGGGCGGGTCCTCAGAAGCCCGCACGCGCATGCCAGGATCAGGAGCATCGACACGTCGAAGGCAGAGCAGCTGGCCGGCGTGAAGGCGGTCATCACCGCGGCCGACCTGCCGGACCTGACCGACGGCGACGCCGCGATGTACGACATTCTCGACAACTGCATGGCCCGCGGGAAGGCGCTCTACGACGGCCATGCGGTCGCCGCCGTCGCCGCCGTCGATGCACGCACCGCCAAGCAGGCGCTCAAGCTGATCGCCGTCGAATACGAGATCCTGCCGCACGTGACCGACGTGGACGAGGCGATGATGGCCTCAGCTCCCGTCATCAACGACGGCGTCTTCACCGACGGCGTCGAGCCGAAGCCCGCCAAGCCGTCCAACGTTGCCAAGCGGAGCCAGTTCGGTCATGGCGACGTCGACGCCGGATTCGGGCAGGCCGAGGTGATCGTGGAGCGATCGTTCCGGACCGAGCAGACCCATCAGGGCTACATCGAGCCGCATGCCTGCGTGGCGAGCGTCAGCGCCGACGGCATGGCGGATCTGTGGGTCTGCACCCAGGGGCACTTCGTCTACCGCCAGCATTGCGCGCAGTTGCTCGGCCTCGAAGCCTCGAAGCTGCGGGTGACCTCGTCCGAGATCGGCGGCGGCTTCGGCGGCAAGACCCATGTGTGGGCCGAGCCCGTCGCGCTCGCTCTTTCGCGCAAGGCCGGCAGGCCGGTCAAGCTGGTGATGACACGCGACGAGGTCTTCCGCGCTTCGGGGCCGACCAGCGCGACCTCGATCGACGTCAGGATCGGCGCGCGCAGGGACGGCACCATCACCGCCGCCGAAGCGACGCTGCGCTATTCAGGCGGCGCCTATAGCGGCGCGTGGGCCGAGCTCGGCGCGATGACCGCGTTCGCCTGCTACGGCCTCGAAAACGTCAGGACGGTCGGCTTCGACGTTCTGGTCAACCGGCCCAAATGCGCCGCGTACCGCGCGCCGTCGGCGCCGATGGCGGCGTTCGCGGTCGAAAGCGTCGTCGACGAGCTCGCCGGCAGGATCGGCATGAACGCGGTCGACTTCCGCATCAGGAACGCCGCTCGGGAGGGGACGAGGTCGTCCTACGGGCCGGTCTACGGCCCGATCGGCATCGGCCCCACGCTGGAGGCCGTGAAGATGCATCCCCAGATGCAGGCGCCGCTCAAGAAGAACCAGGGCCGCGGCATGGCGTGCGGTTTCTGGTTCAATTTCGGCGGCCAGACATGCTCCGACCTCAACATTGGCATGGACGGATCGGTGTCGCTCGCCGTCGGCACGGTCGACGTCGGGGGGTCCAGGGCCTCGCTGTCCCTGGTGGCGGCGGAGGAGCTCGGCATCGACTACTCCCAGGTGAGGGCGGTCGTCGCGGATACGTCCAGCCTGGGCTACAACGACATGACGGACGGCAGCCGCGGCACCTTCTCGTCGTCGATGGCGACCATCTCGGCGGCCCGCAATGCCATCCGGATCATGCGCGAGCGCGCCGCCCAGATGTGGGACATCCCCGTCGACGAGGTGGGCTGGGAAATGGGCCATGCGGTCGCGCTGGGCGAGAAGAACGGCAATCTCGGGCGCCTGTCGCTGAAGGAGATCGCGGCGGCTTCCGGAAAGACGGGCGGGCCGATCGCGGGTCACAGCGAGCTGGTCGCGGACGGCGCCGGCGTCTCCTTCGCCACCCATATCTGCGACGTCGAGGTCGACCCGGAGACCGGCGCGACGCGGGTCCTGCGCTATGCCGTCGTTCAGGACGCGGGCAAGGCCGTCCACCCCACCTATGTCGAGGGGCAGTACCAGGGCGGCGCGGCGCAGGGCATCGGCTGGGCGCTCAACGAGGAATACATTTACGGCAGGGACGGGCGGCTGCAGAATGCGGGTTTCCTCGACTACCGCATCCCGGTCTGCTCCGACCTCCCAATGATCGACACGCAGATCCTCGAAATCCCGAATCCCAATCATCCCTACGGCGTGCGGGGTGTCGGCGAGACGTCCATCGTGCCGCCGCTCGCGGCCATCGCCAATGCGGTGTCCAACGCGGTCGGGGTGCGCATGACCCACATACCGATGTCGCCGCCGCGCATCCTGGCGGCCCTGGAGGCCGAACGGGCGGGCTGATGGTCGAAGTCATGCTCTGGGGCGATCTCGGCAGGGCTGCGGGGAACAGGCACAGGGTCGAGATCGAGGCGAAGGACATCAGGGAGCTGTTTCGCAAGCTGGCGGAGCAGTTCCCGGCCCTGCAGCCGTGGATCGACCGCGGCATCGCCGTGTCGATCGATGGAACGATCTATCGCGACAGCTGGTCAAAGGCGCTGCCGAAGGGGGCAGAGATCTATCTGCTGCCGCGCCTGGCGGGCGGATAGTTCCGCCTCAGGCACTCGTGACGACCGGACTCTACCGCCGGCTCCACCTGCTTCCGCGCTGCAGGATCAGCTGGGCGATGCCGAGCAGGATCAGCGACGTCAGCAGCACGACAGATCCCACCGCGTTGATCTCCGGTGTGACGCCGCGGCGGATCGAGGAAAACACGTAGATCGGCAGGGTCACATTGGGACCTGCGACGAAGAACGTGATGATGAAGTCCTCGAAGGAGAACGTGAAGGCCAGCAGGAACCCTGCGAGGATCGAGGGCGCGATCAATGGCAGGACGACCTGGCGGAAGGTCCCGAGCGGAGTGGCGTAGAGATCCTCCGACGCTTCGACGAGGCTCCTGTCCATTCCCTGAAGGCGGGCCCTCACGAGAAGCGCCACCACCGCGATGTTGAACAGGACATGGGCGGCGATCACGCTCCAGACGCCCATTTCAAGGCGGACGTCCCAGACGCTTGTGAGGTACGGATTGACCAGGTCGAAGATGGAAACGAAGGCGATCAGCGTCGAGATGCCGATGACGATCCCCGGCACCATGATCGCGACGTAGATCAGCGCGTCGAAGACGGTTCGGATCCAGCCGCTCATGCGTTCGAGACCGAGCGCCGCAGCCGTGCCGATGACGGAGGACAGAAGCGCCGTCATCAGCGCGATGAAGAGGCTCGTCGTCAGGGCTTCCGTGATCAGGGGGTTGGAGAACGCCTTTCCGTACCATTCGAGGGAAAAGCCCTGCCAGACCATCGCCTGCTTCCCGGCATTGAACGATCCGCCGACGATCAGGGCGATCGGCGCGTAGAGGAAAACGTAGATAAGAATCGCGTAGATGCGCATGCTCACACCAGCGCCACCCGCCGCGTGCCGGTCCGGCCCAGCAGGAAGCGCATGTAGAAGAAGATCGTCACGAACATGATCGCGACCAGCGCGACCGAGACCGCCGCGCCGAACGGCCAATTGCGCGACTGCAAGAAGAGATCGACCAGCGCGTTGCCAATGAAGAAGACCTTGCCGCCGCCGAGATACTGCGGAAGGATGTAGTCGCCCATCAGCAGGATGAAGACCAGCATCGAACCGGTGGCGATGCCCGGCAGGGCCAGCGGCAGCGTCACCTGGAAGAAGGTGCGGATCGGCGTTGCGCCGAGATCGGCCGACGCATCGAGCAGGCGCTTGTCCAGCTTTTCGAGGCTTACGTAGATGGGCGGCACCATCAGCGGCAGGAAGCCGTAGACGGCTCCGATCAGGACGGCCGTCGGGGTGTTGATGATGCGGACGTTCTCGATGCCGATCCAGGCCAGCCAGGCCGGAATGCCCTTGCCCCCCAGAAGCACGATCCACGCGTAATAGCGCAGGAGCTGGCTTGTCCAGAACGGCGCCATGACGAGCACGAGGAGCGACACGCGCCATTTCGGCTCCACCCTGACCGCCAGGAAATAGGCCATCGGGAACGCGACGATCGCCGTGAGCAGCGTGGCGAGCGGCGCCAGCGTCAGCGTGTTGATGAAGGCTTGTCCGCGCGCCGCGAGGTTCAGGTAGTTGTCGAACGTGAAGGCGGGCGAATAGCCACCGGCCGGGGCACGTTCGCCGAAGGAGTAGACGACGACGACCGCCAGAGGAAGGATCAGCAGGAAAACGAAGAACAATCCCGCAGGTGCTACCAGCAGCGCGGTCACGGCTCGGGAACGGGTAGGCGCTGCGGACAAACGGGCTCCCGGGTCCAGGGCTCGAGGTGGTCTCTCCCCCGCCGGGGCGGGGGAGAGGGAGGGCTCAGGCCGCCTTGAAGCGCGCCATGATCTCGGCGCGAAGCGGATTGGTCAGCGTTGCGGCGGCGCCGAACTCGAGCGGCGCGAGCGCTTCAGCGGCCGGGTAGAGGATCGGGTTCTCCAGCATCTCCTTGGGCACCAGCTTGTTGGTGCGCGAGTCGGTCGAGGGATAGCCGTGCGCGACGACCTCCTTCGCGTTGATCTCGGGCGTCAGCAGGAAGTCGATCAGCGCGTAGGCTGCCTCGATGTTCGGCGCGCCCTTCGGGATGGCGTAGAAGTCGCTCCAGATCTCACCGCCCTCCTTCGCAAGTACGTACTGCATCTCCGGCTGATCGCGCTGCAGCTGGGTCGCGTCCCCGGTCCAGCAGACGCTCATCCAGGCATCGCCCGAAATCAGCGACGGCTTGTAGTCGGAGTTGATGCCGAACAGATGCGGCTTGGCGGCGATCAGCAGTTCCTCGGCCTTGGCGAGTTCCTTCTCGTCGTTCGAATTGAAGGAGAAGCCGTGATACTTCAGCGCGTTGCCGATCGTCGTGAGCTGATAGTCGTGGACCATGGCGCGGCCGGTAGCCTCGTTCATCGCAAGGTCCCAGAACTCCTTCCAGCTCGCCGGCTTCTGCGGCATGGCCTTGGAGTTGTAGACGAAACCGGTGGTGCCCCAGTCCTTCGGCACGGCATAGGTCTTGCCGTCGATCACACCCTCGGCGGTGAAGCGCTGTTCCTGCGTCGAGGGGTCGTAGTTCGGGAGCTTCGCGAGGTCGAGCTCCTCGATGAGGCCGAGTTCCTTGTACGTCGAGATCGCGTAGTTCGTCGGCACGAACACGTCCCAGCCGGTGGAGCCGGCTTGCAGCTTCGCCAGCATCTCCTCGTTCGATCCGAAGACGGCGATGTTGATCTTGACGCCGGTGTCGGCCGTGAACTTGTCGATGTTCTCCTGCGCGAAATAGCTCGGCCAGGTGGTGAAGCTCACCGTGCCCGAGATGGCCGCATGGGCCTTGCGCGTCCGCAGGCCCGGTACGGCGCTGCCCATGACCGCCGTTGCCAGCCCCAGCCCGGTGACGCCCAGGAAGTGGCGCCGCGTGACCGAGCCCTTCTGATACCGGCGAAGTTGATCGACGAATTCCTGCGGTGTGATGATGCTCTTGTCCCTGCTCACGTCATGCTCCCCTTAGTTTGCGTCCAATACGAGTGCTGCTTCCGGCCGCCAGCCCGTGGCCGCCGTGTTTCCGATCTCGAAGGTCCCGCTGCTTCGTTCCGATTTGCGAGGGGTGACTACCGTGAACTCGCCGAGCCTTTCGTGAACGACCCGATACTCCGTGTTCTCCCCGAGGAAGATACGGTTCAGCACCTTGACCGACAGGTGGCGATCGAGGCCGGACGGCAGATCGGCCTCGTGCGCGGCAATCTCCACGAGTTCCGGGCGCACGCTGACGATCGTGTCGGCGGTCGGCCCGGGAAAGAAGTTCGATTTGCCGACGAAGTCCGCGACATAACGGTTGACCGGCCGGTCATAGAGTTCCCGTGGCGAGCCCGACTGGCTGATGCGGCCCTCGCGCATGACGCAGACGCGGTCCGACATGGACAGGGCCTCCTCCTGGTCGTGCGTGACGAGCAGGAAGGTGATGCCGACGTCGCGCTGCAGGGTCTGCAGCTCGATCTGCATCTCCCGGCGCAGCTTGCGATCCAGCGCCGCCAGCGGCTCGTCCAGCAGGAGCACGGCCGGACGGTTGATCAGGGCGCGCGCGAGCGCGACGCGCTGCTGCTGGCCACCCGACAGTTCGTGCGTCCGCCGCTTCTCGTAGCCGTCCAGCCGTACCATCGCGAGCGCGTTTGCGACCTCGCGGGCGAGTTCGGCGCGCCCCGGCTTCGGTCGCCGTTGCCGCAGGCCGTAGGACACGTTGTCGGCGACCGACAGGTGCGGAAACAGCGCGTAGTGCTGGAAGACCATGTTCACCGGACGCCGGTAGGCCGGAACACCCGTGACGTCCTCGCCGGAAATGAAGACGTGACCCTCGCTGGGCTGCTCGAAGCCTGCCATCATGCGAAGGCTGGTGGTCTTGCCGCAGCCCGACGGACCCAGGATGGAGAGGAACTCGCCCGCCCGCACGGCAAGGTCGTTCTCGACGACGGCCGTGACGTCACCGAAGCGCTTGGTGACGTTCCTGAATTCGATGACGGGATGTTCCAAGTCAACCATCCACGGGCGACGGAAGCGACATAGTCCTTCCGGATGTTCATACGAATGACGTTTTTTGGCAAGACTGGCCGCCTATGGGCATAGGATGAGCTATTTGGCATCGCAGGACCATCTCGTAGCTCTTAGTCCTCCAAATGGGTTCATAGCATCCGCTTTCAGGAAGCTGGCAAGCGCTGCCCGATGACCGTACTGGGGGCGCTATGCGGTCGTCGCGAAGCTCGGACTGAGAGAGGGCGCCTTCTCTCGTCAAACTGGCTTCTTTGTTAGCCGCCACGCTTCCCACTTTTTCCGTTGAACCTCTGCGATCCGTGCGCGACCTTCAGCGGTCTTCGGCCCGGTGGATAGCCCACCGTGCAAGCGGCAGCGATATTTTCCCGGAACAACAGCCATCTGGCACGGCGTCTTCTGCCTCGTCATCGCCTCGCAGCGCGGTCTTTCATCCTTGGGATATGGCCGCCCCGTCCCGAGCAAACCTCTCGCTGCCATGTCGCGACAGTGGAATCCGAACAGGCACTTTTTCGCGCGGCAAGAGCGCTGATCAACGGTGTCCGGGCATATGAACCGGCGCTCCCGAACCCAGAGCTCCCAATTGGCCTGAGAGACACCAGGCAGTGTCGGTCCCCGATCAATTGCCTTGCGAAGCACCGCCTCTTTCCGCGCCTCTTCATGGGCGCGCTCAAACTGAAGTTGCGCAATGAATCCCTTCAATGTGAAATAGTTCGCCATTTGCTTATGTCTCCGTGCGTTGCTGTTGTCGGCACGGTGGGAATTTGCGATCGATCACCGAGACTAAAATTTGGAAGAGAACTAAAGTATTCTGAAGTGGATGCCTAAGACCCCATGTCGAGCATCTGGACCGTCCAGCAGGTCGGTTGATTTCCCGCAGTCGCGCAACGTCGCTATTCGTGTCGGGTCGATCGGGGACCTGACGCGGCGATTCCCACGTATAGCGAGGCTAGGGACCGCCGCATGCAGTATTCTTTCGGCGCTCGTGTCGGCGCGCGAGAACTCGGCGGCGATGGCCCGAGCGGCGCCAGCTCGATGCCACCGATCTCCTCGCCGCGCAGGCGGATGCTCCCCCGCTTGGCCTGTAATATCCGCTGACGAGATGGAACAGGGTAGACTTGCCGGCGCCGTTTGGGCCGATGACGGCGTGCCGTTCGCCTTCCCGCACTGAGAGGTCGACGCCGCGGATGATCTCCATCGGGCCGAAGCTCTTGAGGTCGAATGGGCGTCGAAACCCAGGCGACGACGGGCGGCGGCAACTCGATTTCCTCATCCGCGGGCAAGCGTGCTGACGTTCGCGCCGCAAGCCTCCTGCGTCGAGTGAATTGATTCACAGACCTGCCGCAATGGAAAACCTATCGGTGTGAATGCGACCTCGACAGCGGGGGCCGGCTCAACGTCGCCACGGCCGGCGACCTGTCCTTCGGCGGGGCGAGTAAGGCGGAGATGACGGCGCAGCCCGTCGCCGACAGCTACGATTGGTAATGTCTGCTCGGATGTGGCAATCTGCTTCCGTTGCGGCAGCAGGAACATGTTCATGGATGCCAACGTGACACGCAGGTCGTCCCCGGGCGTCAAGCGCAAGGAGCTGGTCGGCAAGCTCAATCAGACCTGCATGCTGGCGTTCAGGGCAGCGGCGGACACCGCCAAGATGCGCGGCAACCCCTATGTCGAGCTCGTGCATTTCATCCAGCAGCTCGTCCTGTCCGAGCGTTCGGACGTCCAGATGATTCTCGCCGAGGCGGGCGTGGACGCCGGCCGGATCGCCGCCGACATGACGCGGGCGCTCGACAAGCTGCCGCGTGGCGCAACCTCGATCGAGGAGTTCTCCGACCACATCTTCCATGCCATCCAGGAGGCGTGGAACCTTGCGCAGCTCGAGTTCGGCGTCGACGAGGTGCGCAGCGCCCATATCCTGCTCGCCGGGCTGAGGACGGCGACGCTCGAAGGCCTATTGTCGAAGATCAGCAGCGAGTTCGACAAGATCGACGCCGATGCGATGATCGCTCGGCTCGACAGCGTGCTCGACGGGTCTCTCGAAGGCCCTGCCGCAGCCGAAGCTCCCGAAGTCCAGGCTCCCAGGCGCGGGCCGGGCGCGGATTCGGCGCTGGCTAAATACGCGCAGGATCTGACGCAAAGCGCGCGCGACGGCAAGATGGATCCGGTCGTCGGCCGCGATCCGGAGATCCGCCAGATCATCGACATCCTCATGCGCCGCCGGCAGAACAATCCGATCCTCACCGGCGAGGCGGGCGTCGGCAAGACGGCGGTCGTCGAGGGCTTTGCCATGCGCGTTGCCCGGGGCGACGTGCCGCCGGCCATGCGGGGCGTCAGCGTGCGGGCGCTGGACATCGGGCTGATGCAGGCCGGCGCGAGCGTCAAGGGCGAGTTCGAGAAGCGGCTGAAGGCGGTGATCGACGAGGTGCAGTCGTCGGACACGCCGATCATCCTGTTCATCGACGAGGCGCATACGCTCATCGGAGCCGGCGGCGCGGCGGGCACCGGCGACGCGGCCAATCTGCTCAAGCCCGCGCTGGCGCGTGGCGAACTCAGGACCATCGCGGCGACCACCTGGGCCGAATACAAGCAGCATATCGAGAACGACCCGGCGCTGACGCGGCGCTTTCAGGTCGTCAAGGTCGACGAGCCGTCCGAGGCGACCGCCATCCTGATGCTCAGGGGTGTGGTGAGCAACCTGGAGAAGCATCACAGGGTGCAGGTTCTGGACGAGGCGCTGGTGGCAGCGGTGTCCCTTTCCCAACGCTACATCCCGGCCCGCCAGTTGCCGGACAAGGCCGTCAGCCTCCTCGACACCGCCTGCGCCCGGGTCGCCGTTTCGCAGCACGCGACGCCGGCGGAGGTGGAGGATATCGAGCGGCGCCAGCAGGCGCTGGCCGTCGAACAGGGGATCATCGACCGCGAGGCGGCCATCGGCATCGATGTCGGCGAACGGCGCGCGCGCGTCGAGGCCGCGCTGGCGGAAACCGAGACGGCCCTTGCGGCCGCCAAGGAGCGCTGGGACCGGGAGCGCGCACTGGTGACGGAGATCCTCGACCTTCGCGCCAAGCTGCGCGGTGAAGCCGTCGCCCTCGATGACGTGACCGCGCCGCAGGACGGCGATGCCGCGCCCGTCGACGAGGGGTCGCAACCCGTCCCCGCGGACGATGTCGCGCCCGATGCGGCGGCCGACCTTGCCCGCCTGCGCGACCTGATGGCGAAGCTCGCGGACGCGCAGGGAGAGGCGCCGCTGGTGCTGCCCTCCGTCGACCGCAACGCGATCGCCTCCGTCGTGCAGGACTGGACCGGCATACCGACCGGCCGGATGCTGTCGAGCCAGACGGAGAAGGCGCTGAGGCTCGCCGAAACATTGTCCACGCGGGTCGTCGGCCAGGATCACGCGATGGAGATGATCGCCAGGCGCGTCCAGACCAGCCGCGCCGGCCTTGGCGCACCGGAAAAGCCGGTCGGCGTCTTCCTCCTCTGCGGCCCCTCCGGCGTCGGCAAGACGGAGACCGCGCTGGCGCTTGCCGAGACGCTCTATGGCGGCGAGCAGAACCTGATCTCCATCAACATGTCCGAATTCCAAGAGGCGCATACCGTCTCGACGCTGAAGGGCGCGCCGCCCGGCTATGTCGGCTATGGCAAGGGCGGCATCCTGACCGAGGCGGTGCGGCGCCGGCCCTATTCCGTCATCCTGCTCGACGAGGTGGAAAAGGCCCACCCGGACGTGCACGAGATATTCTTCCAGGTGTTCGACAAGGGCATGATGGATGACAGCGAAGGGCGCCGTATCGATTTCAAGAATTCGCTGATCCTGCTCACCTCGAACGTCGGCTCGGACGTCATCATGGCGAAGACCGACAGTGGCCGCCTTCGCACAGGTATCGAGGATCTGGACAGTGCGCTGCGGGGACCGCTGCTGAAGGTCTTCCCGGCCGCCTTTCTCGGGCGTGTGGTGACGATTCCTTACTATCCGCTGTCGGACGCGATGATCGAGTCGATCACACGGCACCAGTTCGGCAAGATCGCGCGCCGGCTGCGTGCCAACAACGATGCCGAGCTGGTCATCGGCGAAGGCGTGCTCGACCTGATCAAGGCGCGCTGCACGGAGATCGAGTCGGGCGGCCGCATGATCGATGCGATCCTGACGAACACCGTGCTCCCGGAGCTCAGTCGCGGCGTCCTAAACCGCTCACTCGAAGGCAACCCGTTCTCCAAGGTGATGATCGAGGCTTCCGATGCCGGATTCACTTATACGTTTGTTTGAAGTCGACTGTTTGCGGGGACTGGAATCGAGACGGATGCAAGTGCGAACCATGTTCTATAACAACCGGTTACTGGTATGTTGACCACTTTGATTGAAACACGGTCCCCTACTTCCCTTGGGGCAGGAGCAGGAGGTATGATCCGTCGATTGTTCTCTGATGCTGCAACAGGCCGGCAACGGAGGTTGTGTTGATCGAACTGGCTCAGTGGCTGGCTCCGTTGGACGGTGAGAACCCGTCGGGGGAAGATTTGCGCAACGATGCCCGGTTCCATGACCTCGAGCGGATCCTCGAACCTCAGGTGAAGGTCGTCTACGATGACCGCAACAGGCCGACGACACAGGTCAGCACGCCGGTCGACTGGAACACGGTGCTCGCGCGAGCCGCCGAACTGCGCACCCATGGACGTGACCTGCGGCTGCTTGTCGTCGTGACGCGTGCGCTCGCCAACGAGGACGGTCTCGCTGGTCTGGCAGAGGGGCTGACGCTGATTGCCAAGAGCTTCGAGGCCTATTGGGACAACATGCATCCCATGCTGCGCGGCGGACCGCCCCGCGATGCCGCGCTGCGCCGCATCAACGCGCTGCTCGATCTGCAAAACGGCCAGTCCGGCGTGCTCAGCGACCTCAGGCAGCGGACGATATTCGCGTCTCCCGGTATTGGCTCGATTACCGGACGCGATCTGGAACAGGCGTGCCTCGACGATCGGGCAATGCTCCAGGAAGCGGCATCCGGCCTGAATGCGGCCGAGAAGGCGGTTCTGTCCAAGGCGCATGAGCAGTTGATCAGCCGGGTGCGGACGGCGACGGCGGCGTTGGCCGACAGGTCGGCGCCCGATCTGGCGGCCATCGTGGAGGCTGCTCGCGCGGCGCGATCGGCGATGAACCAGCTCGATGCCGTCGTAAACGCCCGCCTCGAAACGGTCGGACCTGCGATCCCGGAGCTGAGCCGTTTCATCGACAGGGTGCTGGCGAGTCTGGAGCGGACGCAACCGACCCGGGTCAATGCCGAGCAAGCGGCGCATCAAGGGGCGCCGGCGCCGGCGGCGACACCCCAGACCAATGGCCACGCCCCGGACTCTTTCGCATCGATTTCGGCAACGGGCCTCCCGGACCGGATCACCTCGCGCGACGACGTGGTGAAGTGTCTCGATCTTGTGGTCGCGTTCTACGACCGGACGGAGCCGTCGAGCCCCATTCCACACCTGGCGCGCCGGGTTCGGCGGATGGTCCATATGGATTTCGTCGAGTTGATGGAAGATCTCGCGCCGTCGGGACTGAAGGAATTCCGGCTTCTCGCCGGCATGCAGGACAAAGACAACAAGAAAGCCGCTCAGAAGGACGAAAGGTAGCTGTACATGGCCGAAAGCAAAGCCAAAGTCATAGAGCGAAACCGCGCACCCCGCGTGCAGATCGCCTATGACGTCGAGCATTATGGAAGTCCGACGACGATTGAACTGCCCTTCGTGATGGGGGTCATGGCCGACCTGGCCGGGGCCTCCCAGACGAAGGAAGCGCAGAAGACCTTGCTGGAGCGCGGCTTCGTCGAGACGGACGCGGGGCGTTTTCCGAAGTTCATGGAAGCGCTCGGCCCCCGCGTGAAGGCGCGGGTCAAGAACGTGCTCCCACAGGCGGAGGGCAAGGAGCGCGACGAGGAACTCGCCGTCGACCTCACCTTCAGCAGCATGGGCGACTTCGCTCCCGACCGTATCGCCGAGCAGGTGCCACAACTCGCCGAGATCCTGAAGATGCGGCGGCAGCTGGAAGAGCTCCTTGGCTTCATGGACGGACGCGTCGACGCGGAGAAGCGCATCGCCCAGATGCTGAACAACGAGCCACTGCTCGCACAGATCGCCGACCAGGCAACGAGCGACGACAAGGGCGGAGAATAAGCCATGGCCGAGAAACAGAAGAGCGCAGCCGCGGCGGCCGAGGCCGAAGCCGTCGATCTCGGCGAGTTCAGCGAACTCCTCGAGAAGGATTTCAAGGTCAAGAAGGACGACAGCGAAAGGCTGCAGCAGCTCGTCCGCAATCTGGCGCTTGCCGCGCAGTCGCGCTCCGAGACGACGACGATCTCCTCCAATGCGATCCGCTCGATCAAGTCGCTGATCGCCGGCATCGACAAGATGCTGTCGGCCCAGATGAACGAGATCCTGCACGCGCCGGAAGTGCGCGAGATGGAGGGGACGTGGCGCGGCCTGTGGTACCTGGTCAACAACACCGAGACGGATCAGAAGCTCAAGATCCGTGTGATGAACATCTCGAAGACCGAACTGGCTGACACGCTGGAGGACTTCGAGGGCCAGATGTGGGACCAGAGCCCCATCTTCAAGAAGACCTACACGGACGAGTATTCGATGTTCGGCGGCGAGCCGTTCGGTGTCATGATCGGCGCCTATGAATTCTCGAACCATCCGCGCGACGTCGGCCTGCTCCGCAACATGTCCGGCATCTGCGCCTCGGCGCACATGCCGTTCATCGCGGCGGCGTCTCCCCGGCTTTTCAGAATGGACAGCTGGCAGGAGCTCCCCAATCCGCAGGATCTTCAGCAGATCGTCTCGAACCCGGCCTACGCGTCGTGGCAGTCGCTGCGCGAAAGCGAGGACGCTCGCTACATCGGGCTGACCATGCCGCGTGTGCTCGCCCGCCTTCCGTACGGCGCAGAAACCGTCCCTGTGAAAGGTTTCGCATTCGAGGAGGAGGTTCAGGGCGATCATAACAAATATGTCTGGATGAACGCGGCCTTTCCGATGGGTGTGAATATCAACAGAAGCCACAAGCTGTACGGCTGGGGCACGCAGATCCGAGGCGTCGAGAACGGCGGAACGGTCCTGAACCTGCCGGTTCACTCGTTCCCGACCGACGACGGTTCGATCGCGATGAAATGCCCCACCGAGGTCGCGATCGACGACCGCCGCGAGGCCGAACTGGCCAAGCTGGGGCTGATGCCGATCCTGCACCGCAAGAACACCGATCTTGCGGCCTTCATCGGCGCGCATTCGCTCCAGGACGACGAGACGCGGGCCGGCCGCCTAGTCGATCCCGACGCCCAGTCGAACGAGCGGCTGAGCGCCAACCTGCCCTACCTGTTCCCCGTGTCGCGCTTCGCGCACTATCTCAAGGCGATCGCCCGCGACAAGGTCGGCTCGTTCAAGGAACGCGCCGACATGCAGATCTGGCTGACGGAATGGATCAACCGCTACGTGCTCGCCAATCCGGCTTTTGCCGACGACAAGGCGCGGGCGAAGCGTCCGCTCGCCGCGGCCGAGGTCCAGGTCGACAGCGTCGAAGGGCGCCCCGGCTACTACAACGCCCGCTTCTATCTGCGGCCGCACTACCAGCTCGAGGGCATCAACGCGTCGTTGCGCCTCGTATCCGAACTGCCTTCCGTGAAGTCGTGACTGTTCGTTTGAGAAATGGAGCGCGAAATGCCTGATACGAGAACGAAGATCGACGGATTTCTAAAGGTTCCGGACATCCCGGGCCCGAGCGAGCGTGACGGCCATGAGGAAGAGATCGAGGTCTACGGCGTCGACTTCTCGATGGTCGCGCCGCACGATCCGAACTCGCTGTCCCGTCGCGGCCGCGTCGCGCTCGGCGCGGTCCAGTTCACCAAGCACTACGACAAGTCGTCGCCCTACCTGAAGCAGGCTCTCTACGAGAATACCAAGCTCGACGAGGTGGTGTTCACCTGCCGCCGCACGATCGAAGGCGAGACCAGCGACTACTTGGTGGTGACGATGACCGACGCCTCGGTCATTTCCTACGAGATGCACCACAGTCCCGACGAACCCGACGTGATCGAAGACAAGGTCGGCTTCGCCTACAAGAAAATCAAGTTCGTCTACGACGACGACCATGAGACCGAGATGAATGTCGCGACCGGAGTCTGAGCGACAGGGCCGACGACCGGACAGGGGACTCGCGTCCGCGGCGGGCGGAAGCTCGGCAACGCGCGAGACCCTGCAGCCGTCGCTCTGGGACCGCCTAGTCGACGACATGCCGGGACTGGAGACGGAGATCGACGCGATGCGCCGCTCCGCAAACGCCGAGATCGGCGCCGAGCGCGTGCAAACGCTGCTCGGCGGAAGCGTCCGCGACATCGAGGCCGACCCCGATCTCAGCGCGGAACAGAAGCAGAAGCTGCAGCGTCTCGCGTTCCAGACGCGTCGTCGCGACGAACTTCAGACCCTGAACGTCGTCGTGTCCAACAGGGTTCTGCGCGAGGCGGTCCGCCGCGACATCGAGGCGCTGTTCAATACCGAACGGTACGAAGCCACCCCCCTTCGATCGGAATGGGAGGCAGAGCATTTCGACGACAGCATTCTGGACCTTGCCGATTTTCCGGAGGTGCGAAGGAGCGTCGTCAACTACGGCGTGCCGCCTTTCTCCGGCCGTTCGTCGCGCGATTTCGACCGCGATGAACTGGCCCGCGAGATCCGTGCGGTGCTTGGAACTTTCGAGCCCAGGCTGAAGCAGGGAGCAACCAAGGTCGAAGTGACGCTCGGCGACAAGACGAGCGGCGTGAGGATCGAAATCGATGCGGTGCTGATCACGACGCCGACTCCCGAACGGATGCGCCTGCGCACAACCATCAACCTCGAGAACGGCAAGGCTCGAACCGAATTCAGGGACAGCTGACGATGGATCGGGCTTTCCTGGAGTATTACGAGGAAGAGCTGACCCACATTCGCGCCCTGGCCGCGGAATTCGCGGACATGCATCCGACGATCGCGCGCAACCTTTCGCTCGACACGGTACCGTGCCCAGACCCCTATGTGGAACGACTGCTCGACGGCGTCGCGTTCCTGGCGGCGCGTACGAGGCTTAAGGTCGACGCTGAGCGCTCGCGCTTCTCCCGCAGCGTTCTGGATCTGCTCTATCCCGACCTCATCTCACCCACGCCGGCGACCGGCATGGCGGTGCTCAAGCCCGGGCAGCAGGTTCACACGATGGACGCCGGGCATGTCATTGCCCGCGGCACGCGGCTCATTTCGGGATTGCTGCCCGGCATATCGACCAGGGCGACCTACTCCACGGCACAGGACGTCCATCTGTGGCCGCTGGAAGTGGCGTCGGTCCGCTACCTTCAGGACAAGAGTTCCATCGCAAATGCAGGCATCGCGGCGGCCAAGGGACAAAGCGCGGAGTCAGCACTCTGTCTCACGCTGGCGCGCATCGGCAAAGGCAATCTGAGCGACCTTGCCCTCGATCAGCTTCGCTTCTGCTTCGCCGGCCGCACCAAGGCTGCTCTCATCTTCGACGCCATCTTCGGCGCCTGCTCGGCGGTCGGCGCCCGGCCGGAGGCCCGAGCCGGCCGCTTGTCGCCCCTTCCCATGCCTGCAATGGTCGGCATCGCCGATTCCGAAGCCCTGATGCCGCGCACCCGCTCGAGCTTCGAGGGATACCGGCTGCTGCGCGAATATTTCATGATGCCGGAGCGATTTCACTACGCCCGCATCGACGGGTTGCAGCCGACGCTTCGGGTCTGTTCAGGGCGGCTGGACATCGTGTTTCTGTTCAAGCGGCCCGCGCCCGAACTGGCGGATCTGACACCGGCCGATTTCGAACTGTTCGCCACGCCGATCATCAATCTGTTCGAGCGCGAGTGCAACATCGTCGAACTGGACCCGCGCAAGACGCGCCAGCCCGTCTATGCGGATCGCACGCGGCCACGCGACTTCGAGATCTTCCGCATCACCCGCGTCGACGACGCCGACCATGTCGGTCCGGAAGCGTCCATTCCCGAACTTTTCAGCCTCGGGCAGAACCGGGGCAGCGGCTGGGTCTATTCGACGGAACGGCGGCCGCGACGGGCGACCGAGGACGAGCGGCGCCAGGGCGTCACGCGCGCCTCTTACGTGGGCGACGACGTGTTCCTCGCTGTGTCGCGGCGCCCGGACGGAGTTAGATCCGACCGGCCGAAGCGGATCGACATCGTCGCGCTGTGCACCAATCGCGACCTCCCCATCCTCGACGATACGCCGACGCTGACGCTCGACGGCGGTGACCCCGTCGAGTCGATCAGACTGATCGGCGCGCTGCGCCAGCCGCAGAGGTCGATCGCTGCGTCGCTTCCGGCCGGCGCGGAGGGCGAGTCGCGGGCAGACGAACTGGCCTGGCGCATGGTCTCGCAACTGTCTCTCAATTTCCTCAGTCTGGCGGCGGACGGGCGCGGCGCCGACCCGCTCCACGCGCTGATCGACCTCTACGCCGAAAGGGGCGATCCCGGTCTCGCCAGGCACGTGCGGTCGATCGCGCGCGTCTCGTCGCGGCCGGTCGTCGAACGGCTGGCGATCGAGGGGCCGATGTGCTTCGGGCGCGGCGTGGAGGTGACCCTGGATATCGACCAGTCGGTCCTGACCGGCCACAGCGCACTCCTGCTGTCGGCCCTGCTGTCGCGACTCTTCGCGCGATATGCCGGCATCAACGGGTTCGTGCGGACGCGATCGCGACTGCTGCAGAAACAGGAGGATGTGCTGTGGCCGATGTCGCCAGGCAATCGCCACCTGATCTAGGGCAGCGGCAAGCGGATGAAGCCGGGCCGACGGAAGCGTTCGACTTCTTCGAACTGCTGCGCCGCCTCGAGCAGGATGGCCGGACATTCGGACAGGCTGGCGGTCCCGAGTTCGAGCCGGCACGCATCGGGCAGCAGATCCGCCTCGGATTTGCGACGGACGACGTCGCCGCCTTCGAGGGGCCGACGGCGAACCGGCCGGCCCAGGTGACGGTCGCCAACATCGGCCTTCTCGGTCCGGAAGGCCCGATGCCTCTCCATATCACGCGCTGGGTCCTCGACCGCCTGTCGCAGCGCTGGTTCGCCGGCGCCGATGCGAGGCAGACCAGCGACACGACCTTCGTCGATTTCGTCAACATGCTGCAGCACAGGCTGATTGCGCTGTTCTACAGGGCGTGGGCGGACCAGACCCCTGCGGTCCAGGTGGAGCGCCGGGGCGGCGGGCGCGTCGAGGCCATGCTGGCCGCGCTGGCGGGCATCGGTCTGCCCGGTACTCGCAATCCCGAAGATGTGGAACTCGATACGGTGAAGCTTCGTCAGGCGACGGCGCTGGCGAGCCAGGTCGACGGCGCCGAGCGCCTCACTCTGTTCATCGCCGAAGCCTTCGGTGTCCCGGTCGAACTCAAGGAGTTCGTCGCGGTCTGGATGCCGGTCCCCAAGCCCCTCCAGACGCGACTGGGCGGCGCCTACGCCGCGCTGGGCGCGGGGGCGACCATCGGACCGCGCACGTTCACCCGGCAGAGCCGCGTGGAGCTGCGGATCGGCCCGGTGGGCATCGCGGACTACCTGTCGTTCCTGCCCGGCGGCCCGCGTCTCAAATCGCTCAAGCGGGCGTTGCGCGACCTCACGGGCGACAATGTCGATGTCGACGTGCGGCTTGTCCTGGCGAAGGCGGAGATCCCCCCTCCGAAGCTCGGAGCGGCGCGGCTGGGGCGGACAACATGGCTTGCGCCCCCTTCCGAAAGGGAAGATGCTGACGATATGCGGCTGCGGGCAGTCGTTGGTTGGCGGCCGGAATTTGCAGAGGTCGACACATGAGCTTGGTGCTCACGCTTGAGCATGGACCACGCGCCCAGGCCGTGCGCGAGGCAAGGCTCGAAACGGGCGAGCTGGTGATCGGACGCAGCCCCGAAGCGGATTGGCAGATCGAAGACCCCGAAATGTTCATCTCCCGCGCCCACTGCAGGATCTCGGGAGGGCCGGACGACTATGTCGTCACCGACATATCGAGCAGCGGGCTCTACATAGACGACTCGCCCAGTCCGCTCGGCTCCGGCAATTCCACGCGTCTGCGCCATGGGATGCGGTTGCGCCTCGGCGATTACGTGCTGTGGGTCGCCGTGAGGGCGGATCGTGGGGCCGCTCCCGAGCAGCCGCCCCCCGTGGGCCACGTGTCGCGGCCTCCGGTCAGCCTCGACAAGGACGATTTCTTCCTGGTCAAGTCGGTGGAAGAGCCGCAGCGTCCCCGTCCGGCGGAACTGCCGAAGTCGTTCGAGCAGCCAAAGCCGGGACAGGACCAACCATTCCGGGAGCGCAGTTCCCAGGCCTTCGACGACCCGTTCAGCCTCGATCCCGTGTCCAGCAGGAGAGCGCCGGCCGAAAGCCGTCCGCGCACGTCGATCGATTTGCAGGGCTTCGGAAACCCGCCGGTCGATCCGCTTCGCCAGCCTGACCCTGCGCCTCGCCCCGCCTTCAGCGCCGACTTCGCTTTCGGCCCCGCGCCGGCCCGTGAAGCTGTGCCGGAACGTCCGGCGCGGGCGGTGCCGCAACAGCCGGCGGCGCCATGGGAGATTGCACCGCAGCGCCCCGCCGAACGCGCACCGGCACCGGAGAGCATCCGCGTCGCAGCGGAGAGCGTGGCTTATCGCGGCGCTCCGTCCGACGACTTGCGCGCGGCCTTCCTGCGGGGTCTTGGCATCGCCGACGATGCCGCGTCGGCGCGCGACCCGATTGCCGAGATGGAGAAATTCGGCCGCGAGTATCGCCTGATGCTGGATGGCCTGATGCAGCTCCTGCGCAAGCGCGCCGAGGAGAAGGGCAATGCACGCGTCGCCCAGACGGTGATCGGCTCGTCGGAGGTGAACCCGCTCAAGTTCCTGCCGACGGTCGACGACGTGCTTGCAACGCTCATGGCCGAACGAAGCCCGGGCTTCCTTGGCGCGGAAGCTGCGATCGGCGACAGCGTTCGCGATCTTGCCCAGCATCACGTTCGCGCCTGGCGCGGCGTCCAGGGCGCGCTGCGGCGCATGATCGACCGCTTCGATCCCGAGGCGATCGAGGAGGAGCTGAAATCGAACTCGACCCTGGGAACCCTTCTGTCCGGCGGCCGCAGCGCGAAATTGTGGGAACTCTACCGGAAGCGCCATCGCGAGATCGCCCAGAGTGCGGAGACGCGCTTCCTCGGCGAGATCGGTGCCGACTTCCGCGACGCCTACGAGGAGGAGTGAGAGATGACCAGCCGCCGTGCCGTCCTCGCCTCCCTCGCCTCCCTCTCCGCCATGGTCTTCACCACGGGTTTCCTGTTCGCGCCGAAACCATCGAAGATTACCGTCAAGGTTTCGGGAGGCGCGGGCATGAACCCCGGGCCGAACGGCGGCGACCGGCCTGTCGTCGTCATGATCTACCGGCTGCGCAGTACCGGCACGTTCGACCAGGCGGATTACTTTGCGCTCGAAGCTGACGCCGCGGCGACGCTCGGAGGCGACCTGATGGGATCAGACACGCTGGCCGTGGCGCCGGGCAAGCTCGCGTCGAAGATGATCACCGTCGAGCCCGAGGCGGCGGCGCTCGGCTTCGTGGCGTTCGTGCGCGAACCGACGGGCCGCCAGTGGAAGGTCACGAAGGCGATGTCTCCAGGATCGAAGCTGACGATTGGCATAGCATTGGGCCGCGGAGGCATGTCCGTCAGCAGCCGCAAAGACGGGCTTTTCTCATCTCAGGACAACAGGTGATGACCGACGCGAACAGGGTGCTCTGGTCCGAAGGCCTGTTCCTCAGGACACAGCATTTCCAGCAGCAGGACCGCTTCATCGAAGCGTCGATGCGCGGCGCGCTGCAGGCGGGACGCCTCCAGACGTTCGGGTTCCGCGCCCTCACCCTCGACTCCGCCCTGCTGGAAGCGGGACAGATCTCGATTCTCTCGGCACGCGGCATCTTCCCGGATGGAACGCCATTTTCCATTCCCGATACGATGGACGCGCCGCAGCCGCTGTCGATCACGGCAGACACGTCGGCAGGCGCCGTCCTTGTCGCCCTCCCGCTCGAGCCTGCTGGCGGGGTGGCCTTCGACCCCGCTCACGCGAACCTCAGCGGCGCGCGATATCGCGGCAGGATCCTCACCGTCAACGACGCGGTTCAAGGGGGCGCCGACCCGGAGGAGATCGAGATCGCCAGGCCGCAGGCGCGGATACTCGCACCCGGGAAGTCCGTGGGCGGCTACACCACGCTGCCCATCACCGAGATCAAGGGCCTGCGCGCCGATGGCGGCGTGGCGGTGGTCGAGACCTTCCTGCCCCCGGCGCTGGTGACCGGAGCGGTGCCCTGGTATGCCCAGTTGCTGCAGGAGATCATCACAGGTCTCGATCACATCGCCGATGCGCACGGCAAGGTCGTGCTGGGCGGGCCCGGCCGTAGCGTCGAAGATCTGCTGATGCTCAACCTGGCCAACGCGGCAAGACCGCGTCTGGCGCACATGCTGGCGCAGGAGGTCTATCATCCGGCCGACCTGTTCGTGGAGCTGGCAGGGCTGGCCGGCTCGATGGCCACGTATGGTTCGAGTTCGCGAAGGCTTGGCGAACTGCCGGCCTATGATCATGTGACGCCGGCGCCGGCGTTTACGGCGCTTGCCGACACGCTTCGCTCCCTGATCCTCAGCCTCCGCTATGTCGAACCGAAGTCGCGGGCACTGCCGGTGATGCGGCATTCCACCAATGTCTGGAAGGTTCGCATCGACAACCCGAAGCTCCTGACGGCCAGCCGCATCGTCATCCGTGTCGGCTCGGAGCTGTCTGAAGACGCATTGCGCAAGATCTTCGTCAATCAGGCGACGGTCGGTTCGTCGGACGAGTTCGAAGGCCTGTGGAAGTCGCGTCTGCCGGGCATACCGCTGAAGCCCCTGCACTCGCAGCCACGCGAGATTCCCTATGACGGCGACCGCCTGTGCCTTGAGCTCGACCAGCGCAGCGAACACTGGGCATCGCTGCTCGACGCCCCCGGCTTCGTCATCGGCGTGTCGGGCGTGCTGCCGAGCGAACCGCAAGTCGACTGCTATTCGGTGAACCGCTGATGAGCAGGGATGATCCATTCGGACTGTCGGGAGATCGCGAGAAGACGCGCATCCGTCTGGTCAACGTCGCGCCGCGCCAGCCAGTGCCGGGTCAACCGAGGCGCGAACAGCCATCCTACTCACTCGAGCCCCAGGCTGCCTCCGTCAAGAGCAGCCGGGCACATCCGAACTCGCTCGTGGCGGCTTTCGCATCGCTGCTCGAGTTCGCGCCCGAGCTCGAGAGCGCGGTCGCACCCGAGAACCCCGAGGCGCTGCGCACGCGCCTGCTCGGTGCACTTGTCGCGGCGCGCGACACCGCCATCGCGTCGGGCTCGTCCCTGGAGCGCGCGGACCGGGCCGCCTGGGCGGTCGCGGCCCTTCTCGACGACCTTGCGCTCAACACACCCTGGGGCGGCGCGGGCGTCTGGCCGCGCCAGCCGTTGGTGGTCATGCTGCGCGGCGATGTCGATGCCGGCACGCAGTTCTTCGATCGGCTCGAGGAGCTCGAACGCCATCCGACCCGCGACCCGGAAATGATGGAGCTCCAGTACCACTGCCTCGCGCTGGGGTTCCGCGGCAAGTATCGGGTGCCGGGGCGCGCGGGCGATCGATCGCTGAACGCGGTCCGGGTCGCTGCGGCGCGCTTCCTGCGCAACAAGGATGCCGAGGACGCGCCGCTGTCGCCCAACTGGCGCGGTGTGATCGCCTCTGATGAACCGCCGCGCTTCATCGTGCCGATCTGGGTCATGGCCGCGACCGCAATTGTCGTGTCGACGCTGATCTACCTCGGCCTGTCGATGGGCCTTTCGGCCCATGCCACCAAACTGTCGACGCTGGTTCGCGCGCTGCCGCCCGCCGACCGCACTGCCATCACCCGCGCCGTGCCCAAGGCAGAGCCGCCCCCGCCGCCGCCCGCAGTCGTCGACTTCGCTCTCTTGCCGGAGTTCGAGGCAGCCGCTCCGGAGGGTTTGCGGCCCGCGCTCAAGGGCAGCGAGAGCATTTCGCTTGCGCGGCTGGTCATCCAGGCGACCGCGCCCGAGCTGTTCCAGTCGTCGCGCGCGAACTTGACGGACGGGTTCGAACCGCTCATCGACTCGGTGGCAAAGGTCATCCTCGACAATGTGGATCTGATCGGCAACATCACGATCATCGGCCACACCGACAGCGTGCCGCTGCAAAGCAGCAACCCGCTGTCCACCAACCAGCGCCTCTCGGAAGCGCGCGCCGCGACGATCGCCGAACTATTGATACAGCGGGGAGTGCCGGCGGACCGGGTGAAGTCCGAAGGCCGCGCCGCAACGGATCCCGTGGCGGACAACGGCACCCGGGAAGGACGCGCGGCGAACCGGCGCGTCGAGGTTCTGGTCGAGAAGAGATTGTAAGATGTTCGTCTTGCGATTCCTCTGGGCCGTCATCACGTCACGCATCCTGTGGACCCTCATAGGGCTGACGCTGCTGTCGCTCCTGGTCTGGATCTTCGGGCCGATCGTCAGCGTCGGACGCAGCCAGCCCTTCGAATCCGAGACGGTTCGGATCGGCATCATCGCCGGACTGGTCATCCTGTGGCTGATCTGGCTGATCGTTGCCCAAAGGCGGGCGATGCGAGCCAACCGGGTGTTTGTCGCCGAGATCGCGCCACCGGTCGAGGAGAAGCCGCTGAGCCCGGGCGAGGAGAGCGTGGCAGCGGTCGGCGCCAAGTTCCAGGAGGTTCTGGGCGAATTGCGCCGGCGCAAGCTGGGCAACAGGAAGTTCCTGCGCGAGATGCCGTGGTATGTCATCGTCGGGCCGCCCGCGACGGGCAAGACGACGGCGCTGCGCCAGTCCGGCCTCAACTTCCCCATCGACCTGACCAACGATCTCCAGGGTGTCGGCGGCACGCGCAATTGCGACTGGTTCTTCACCGAGAATGCGGTGCTGATCGACACGGCCGGACGCTACGTGGAGCAGGAGAGTCAGCCGGACGTTGATTCCACCGAGTGGTTCGGCTTCCTCGACCTCTTGAAACGGCATCGCGGCCGCAGGGCGCTCAACGGCGTCATCGTCGCGATATCGATCGACGTGCTGTCCGAGGGCGACGAGACCATCAAGGCGCACGGTCGCAAGATCAGGCGCCGCCTCGCCGAACTCAACGAGCGGCTGGAAATCAACCTGCCCGTCTACCTGATGCTGACGAAGGCCGACCTGATCAAGGGCTTCGAGCCGTTTTTCGACGACCTCTCGACCACGGATCGCGAGCAGGTCTGGGGCGCCACGTTCCCTCTGGATGCGCGTGTCGATGCGGCCGCGGTTGGCAACGAGATAGCGGCGCTGGCGCGCGAACTCGAAGTCCGGATGATTCCGCGGCTCGAGGGCGAAGACAAGCTCTCGGAGCGGGCGGAGATCTTCCGCTTTCCGGCGCAGGTCGCAAGCCTGTCGGAACCGATACAGGTGCTCATCGAGGCGATGGCCGGCGAGAGCAAATACGAGGAAAGCGCCTGGCTGCGCGGCATCTATCTGACCTCTGCGACACAGGAAGGCGCGCCGATCGATCGGCTCACGGCGGCACTGTCGTCCTCGTTCGGGCTGCCGCCGCACCGAACCATGCTGGCTCAGCGTGTCGAGCGGCGAAGCTTCTTCCTGAAGTCGCTGATGACGGACGTCATCTTCAAGGAGGCCGGGTTGGGGACCTTCGACCCCCTCGCCCAGCGCCGCCGTGCCTGGATCTGGCGCGGCGCGGCAGTCGCATGCACGATCGCCGCGGTGGCGGCAGGTGCCGTCTTCGCGTCTTCCTACTTCGACTACCGCGATGCCGTGGACACCCAGTCCACGCAGTTCGAGGCGCTGCAGCGCCCGCTCGCCGTTGCGGCCGCCCAGCCGGCCCTCGTCGAGGCGCCGGACATGGAGACGGCACTTGCCGCGATGGACGCGGTCGTGGAGGCGCAGACGCCGCCGCCGGGCGCCTTGCGCGACGCGGTCGGCCCTTCGGCGGCGCCCGAACTGCTGCAGGCGCAGAAGGAAGCCTATGAGCACGCCCTGCGCAATGTGCTGGAGCCGCGCATGGTTGCGTTGCTGGAGGCGACGATGTGGCGCCAGATCCGCGAGCCGGAGTTCATGCTTGGGGCGCTGAAGACCTACCGCATGATGACCGGCTTGTCGCAGATGGATTCGGACTTCGCCCAATCCTGGTGGGTGGACGAACTGCCGGAGTTTGCGCCCGCCGCCCCCTTCCCGACCGAGAACGCCGAGCAGCATCAGCTCGCCGCGATCCGCCGGATGGCGGTGGACGACCAGTATATCGCGCCGGACAGCAAGCTGGTGGCGGAGGCGCTTGCGAGCGTGTGCACGATCTCGCTGCCGGTCCGCGCCTACAAGCAACTCTTGAACGACCCAGCCGTCGCCGGTCTGCCAGAGTGGATTCCCGCGAATTTCGCCGGTCCAAACGGCGCCAAGATCTTCGTCCGCTCCTCGGACAAGACGCTGCGCAACGGCCTGCCGGGAGCCTTCACCTATGACGGCTTCCACGAGGTCATCCTCGATCGGGTCGAGGATGTGGCCGCCCAGGCTGCGCTGGACCGCGCGGTCTTCGCCGGCGGATGTTCCGAGAACGCGGAGACATCGGTTGCCGCGCTGTCGAAGGACGTCTTGAAGCTCTACTACGAAGACTACATCGCGCAGTGGGACAGCTTCCTGCGCGACGTGAAGCTGGCGCCGCTGACCGACCTCGCGACGGCGAGCGACAATCTGAAGGATCTCTCGAGCGCCGACTCCGCGCTGCGCCGGCTGGTGACGGCCGTCGTGCGCGAGACCGAGCTGACGCGATCCGACGAAGAAGAGGGAGCGACCGGCGAAAACAAGGCGGTCAAGAAGGGCGGTTCCAAGCTGCTCGGCAAGCTCGGCAAATTGGGCAAGCTCGCCAAGCAGGGGGTGAAGCTTCTGCCAAAGGCGGGTTCGGCCGAGGAGGTCGACCTTACCGGGACGCTCGTGGCCGACCATTTCAAGGCGCTGAAGGCCACCATCGCCGAGGTCGACGGACAGCCGCCCGCGCTCGATGCCGCGGTCGTGACGCTCACCAATCTCTCCAACATGCTTCAAACGGTCAACGCGACGCCGGATCCGGAGGAATCGATCAAGAAGCAGGGAGGTCTCGCCGAACTGACCGGCGCCGTGGCGCGCCAGGCGCAGATCCTGCCCGATCCGATCGACGACTGGCTGAGCGGCATAGCCGGCGACACCAGCGGCCTAACCCAGCGAGCGGTCACCTCCGAGCTCAATTCCATATGGCGCGCGGAGATCCTGCCTTTCTGCAACGCCGCCCTCGACAACCGCTACCCGTTCGATGCCGGCAGCGCCGTCGACGTCAATGTCCGCGACTTCGCGCGCCTGTTCGGACCGGGCGGAATGATCGACGCCTTCATCAACGACCATCTCCTCACCTATGTCGACACGACCTCACAGCCGTGGAAGTGGCGGGCCGATTTCGGCCTCGACTCGGCCGCTCTCGCCGCCTTCGAGCAAGCCCGCCGCATCCGCGACGACCTGTTCCCCGGCGGCGCCGGCCCGGTCATGAGCTTCACCCTGGAGCCGATCGACCTGTCGCCGAGCGTGACCCGCGTGACGCTCAACCTCGACGGTCAGAAACTCGTCTACTACAACAACGCAACCCGGCCGCAGGCGATGACCTGGCCAGGCAAGGACGGAACGGGCGCCATTTCGCTCAGCTTCCAGCCGATCGACGGGTCTCCCGAGGTCATCGTCAGCGAAACCGGCAGCTGGGCCTGGCTGCGCATGCTGCGCACCGCGCGTTTCACCGCGACGTCGCTGGCGGATGTCTACAACGTGCGCCTCGGCGCCGGGGGCTACTTCGCGGACCTGCGGCTGAAGGCGTCGAGCGTCGACAACCCCTACAATCTGCAGATGTTCAAGAAATTCACCTGCCCGGTGCAGATATGACGACGGGCTTGTTCGGCAAGATTCCGGCGACGGGCGATTTCGTCAGCTGGAACCTGCCGCGCATCTTCATCGAACGCTGGGATCGCTGGATGTCGATGGAGTTGCGGGACAGGCCGGAGACGGGAGACCTCAATCCCCGCATATGGCGCTTCGTGGTCCCCGCAGGCATCTTCGGCGACCAGCCTTGCGCTGGCGCGTGGCGGATGAGCGAGGACAGGGTCGGACGGCGCTATCCGTTCGCGATCGTGCGGATCGGCCGGCCGCCGGATGCCGCCGACCCATGGTTCGATGCGGTCGCCAGGATACTTGAACAGTGCGTTGAAGAGGGCTGGTCGAACACCCGGATCCAGGAGAGGCTGGAGGAGCTTCCTCCGGCGGGAAAATCCACGTCGGGAGACCGGATAGCTTTCTGGACCGACGACCGGGAAGTGGACGAACTGGTCTTCGCCGACATCTACGATCTCGCCGACAATGGCCTTCCCGCGATGCGGCAGGTTCCCGCCGTCGAGGAATCCTGACCATGGCCATGACAGTGCTCGCCGAGAAGATGGGGTGGCTCCATGGCTGATGCTTCGGTGAGTGGATAGGGTCCCCGATGTTCGTCAGCCAGAACACCACACCCTTTCTCGCGGAAACCTTTCCCTACGCGGACAAGCATGCCGTGAAATGGTGCGTGGCGGTCGTTCGCGCGACCTATGACGTCGACGATGAAGGCAACTGCACCCCGGCGAAGGAACAACTGCCGTTCGTCTTTGCCGACGCGCATTACGGCGATCCCGAGACAACCTCGATCCGGGTCGAGTCTGACTTCGTGCCGGTGAAGCCCCATTGCGAGGTGGTTCTCGATGCGATGGCGATGGCGCCCGGCGGACGTCCGGCGCAGGCTGTCGAAGTCGGCCTGTTCGGGCCAAATCTGCAGAAGCGGGCAATCGTCACCGGGCAGCGCCGCTGGTTTCGAGGCGGGCTCGGCATCCAGTCTTCAAGTCCGATACCGTTCACGTCGATGCCGCTGGCCTGGCACCTGACGTTCGGCGGCTGGGACCGAACCGATCCGGATCCCGCCAAGCACCGCAGCGACGCGGTCAATCCGATCGGCAGCGGTTTCCTGGTGGGCCAGGGCAACATCGACGGCACTCTGCTGCCGTCGATCGAAGACCCGCAGTCGCGGCTACGCATCTGGAACGATCGGCCCAAGCCGATCGGGTTCGGCCCGGTACCGCGTTTCGCCAAGGAGCGTGCACGCTATGCCGGGACATACGACAAGCACTGGATGGAAAATGTCCTGCCATTCCTGCCGCAGGATTTCGACGACCGGTATTTTCAGGCGGCGCCGCAGGACCAGTGGGTCGAGAAGGTCAGCGAGGGAATGGTTTTCGGCTGCGTGAACATGAACGCGTCGGGCCGGTTCAAGGTCAAGGTGCCGCCGTTCAAGGTGCCGCTGAGATTCATGTTCGACGATCACACGGAGCACAAGTTCGCGCAGCCGGATACGCTCAATCTCATCCCGCATGAGGGCAGGATCGTGCTGGTCGGGCGCGCGTCGGTGAAGCTGCCGCGCAAATTCGTGAGGCTGCAGCAGGTGCAGGTGGGGCCGCCGCCTGAAGAGCCTAAGGCCAAGCCGCACTATGCCGGCCTTGGCGAGGCGGTGGCGGCGCTCTCCAAGCTGCGAGGCCGCCGCCGATGACGGTCGTCAGCTGCGTCAGCCTCGTTTCGCCGGTCGGCTATAGTGCTGCCGCGACCTGCGCGGCGCTGCGGGCCGGCATCGCCGCCTTCGAGGAACTCGACTATCGCGACCGCATGGCGATGCCGATCCGGGGCGCCCGCGTCGACGCCATCGCACCTTCCAGGCGCGGGCGCGAGCGACTGCGCATGCTTGCGCGGCTGGTGCTGGAACATATCGAGCCCGACATTGGCGCGGCTCTGCCATGGGCGCAGATGCCGCTGATCCTGTGCACCCGTAACAAGGAAACCCCGGGCGCGCGGCTGAACGGCATGTTCGCGGACCTGCGTTTTCCCGATGGTTCGGCGGTGAACGAGCGGCGCACGGCGCATATCGCGGCCGGCCAGCCTGCTACCTTCGCGGCGCTGACACTGGCGCGAAAGATGCTGGGCGAAGGCGTTCCGGCGTGCCTCGTGCTGGCGATCGACAGCCTGATCGATGCACGCACGCTGGCCTGGCTCGACAGCGCCATGCGACTGAGGACGAGCGAGACGACCGATGGGTTGATCCCCGGCGAGGCCGCATGCCTGGCGGTCGTCAGCCACCGTCCGATGACACCGCGCCATGTGGTGGTTCGCGGCCTGGGGCTTGGCGAGGAGACGGCGACAGCGATCAGCGAGGAGCCTTTCCGCGCCGACGGGCTGACGGGCGCCTTGAAGACGGCGCTCGCCGAGGCGCGCACCGAGATGCAGGAAGTGGCCTTCCGCCTTACTGACGTGGCGGGCGAATCCTATGCCTTTGAGGAACTCGTCCTGGCGCAGATTCGCAACATGCGCCAGTCGCGGCCGGAACAGCCAGTGTGGCATCCGGCGGACTGTATCGGCGACACCGGGGCGGCCGCGGGGCTGATCCAGCTTGCATGGGCGGAGCAAGCCTTCAGCCGCCGCTACGCCCCTGGAGACTTGGCCGCGCTGCACGGCAGCTCAATGGCTTTCGGCGGGCGCGCCGCCGCGATCGTCTCGGCTTGAGGAGGGCGGGATGACCAAGAACGTCTTCGCCGGAATGTGGGAAATCGCCGCCGAGAACGGCATGAACAAGTCGATCGCGCGGTTTCCGGACGTGTGCATGTCGCCGCCTTCGCCGCCGGCCGGTCCAATTCCGATCCCCTATCCCGATACGTCGTTCTCGAACAATCTGAAGTCCGGCTCGACCACCGTCTTGATCGGCGGCAAGGGCGCCGCCTTGGCGCAGAAGTCCTACTACAAGGAGCCGGTGCTGGGCGACGAGGCGGCGACCCGCACCTTTGGCGCCAATGTCGTGACGCATCAGATCACCGGCAAGACCTACTTCCAGGCCTGGTGCATGGACGTGAAGTTCGAAGGCAAGAATGTCTGCCGGCATTTCGATATTACCACCAGCAATCATGCGTCAGGCGGGACAACGACTGTTCCAGCGCCCCCGCTTGAGACGCTCAACGAAGCCGCCGCTGATGATAAAAGCGATCCGACAAAGTGGTGTCAGTGCTGCAAAAAGCATCCGCCACATTCGAAAGCACAGGAAGAGGGACGTAGCGTCTCCGAGAAAGAGTGGTACAATCCTACGCAGACTGGCCCAAGAGAGCGCACAGGACCGGGCAACGTCCCAATAATGGCACCGCGAAATTTGACCGATGGAGAGAAGACCATCGTGCGGCGGGTCAACGTGGATGTTGAGGCAATGCGGGCTTGGTGTCCCGGAAACATGCCAGATGATCCGCCCAAGACCGAATGCGACAAATATTATGTCCTCGAACCTGGCGAAAAGGAGAAGATCGATCGGCAATATGAAGATCTAAGAGGCAGCGCAGAACAGCCGGCTTCGTGGGGGGCCTCGAATGTAGTAATGGTAGCGCACAAAGTCCCAAGGGCAGCCGGAGGGTGTCCTGTTGGGCCTAATGCGGTCGGGGTGACAGATCAGACATGCGCTGATCTTGACCATCAATTTGGAACAAGTCAGGGTCAGATTTATGCATTAAGGATGCCAAAGTAACTGATATGAGCGAACAGATGATCATCCCAGAATTTCTACGAGGGACGGCGTCATGGGCCAGAAACGGCTATTTCTACTATGACGATAAGCCGCGTTTATTTGTAGATATACCAAAATACGGATGGCAAATATTCTATAGAGCCTTAGAACTCGCCAAGACGGGCGATTTCAGCAAGATGGAGACGCTTTATGATTGGATTTCTCCAACATTTTATCACGTTTTATCCAATGCCTGCATGAATTTAATTGGCGATGCGGGCAATAAAAGCGATTTGAACCTAATCCGCTCAATTTTGGATCAGGCCCCCGAAGAATTTCTTGGAGGAGCCGCCAGGGCTGCCGCAAATACAGGTTATCTGTCTTTCGTTCCTACCATGCTGAACGCTTGGAGGCGCTCTGTTAGTAGAGATACACATGCGCAGATAGGCTTAGCTATCGCGGATATTATGGTTCCATTCGGCAGTCAGATCGCGGAATTCTCTTCTACATATAATTCAAACCCGGATCTATTGCAAAAGCTGGTTGATCGAAAACAACTGCCACCTGCCGAACGGCAGGCACCAGCCCAGACCGAATTCGAACTGTTGGTAGTGCGTAGATACGAAGAACTAAGGGGCTTGTACCCAGGAAATGTGTCTCTATGGCAGGGAGATCCTTATAGCGTACAGAAACTAATCCGGGAAATGATGTCGCGTGCGCAGCAAGGCGTTCAAGAGATGCAAGGCGTGTTTATCGCCCAGCGGCATAAGCTCGAAGCAACTATCGGTTGGAACCTATCTTCGGCATTCAAAGATAGGGTGCCCAATCCTCTAGGGGCCATGGCCCTTCTAGAAGACATACTGGAGAATGCCGATCTAGATAGATTCGTAGTCGGGCAAAGGTATTTCTTTGGCCACCCGCTTCATGATGCCTGAATACCTGATTTCCCGCTCGACCAAGCCTCCACCCTTTCCGGCAGCGCCACCCGCACCACATCATCCTCGAAATGCTTGGCAAACGCCGGACCCAATTCGGTAGGATCGACCGTAAACAGCTTCGTCTCCTCCCGCGCTTCCGGAAAAAGCTCCAGAAAGGCTGCGCAGGCAGCGACGGCGACGTAGGGCTCCTTCATCCGCTCGATGAGCCAAGGCAATACCGACCGATCGCCCAGCATGCCGATACCGCGCACCGCGAGCGGCGCGGTGGCGGCCGATTGCATCAGCCCGCCCATCCAGGCGCGCACGTCCTTCTCGGGGCCGACCCTGATTGCGGCGCGAAGGGCCGTCAGTGCGTCAGCCCCGCCGGCGACAGCGGCCTTGCGCAACTCGGCTCGCGCCAGGTCGCCGGAGGCAATCTCCGTCAGCGCCCAGCCGGCCCACAGCCGCACGATGTCATCCTCCGCCTCCAGCGCCGACGCCATCTCGCGCGCGAGGTCCGCCCGCTTCAGCCGGCCAGCCAGACGCAAGGCAAATGCGCGCGTCGGCGCATCCGGGTCGTTGACCAGACGTGCGAGCGACTGTTTTGGATCGACCCCGTGCTCGAGACAGGCACCGACCGCCAGGTAGCGCTTGAACGCGTCCGGCGCGACCAGCCAGTCGCGCACGAGATGACCGATCTTCGGCGGCTGGTGCCATGCCAGCGCGCCGACAAGGCCGCGCCGCTGGTCCAGTTCCTTTGCCGCCGCGACGACCTGGTCCACGCGCGTGGCGTCGCCTTGCTCGATCGCCATCCAGCCGGCGACGAAGAACTCGCCCTTGTCGGGAAAATCATTCAGCTGTCGCTCGGCGGCCGGCCATGCCGCCGCGCCGGCGATCCGCAGGCCGTCGAGATTGACCTCGACGCGTTGTGCGATCTCGCGGATCACCGTCTCGTCCGGCGGATCCTCCTGGCCCCAGCTGTCGCGTTGAGCCCAGAGAAACGCCGCCTGTTCGACGTGCTGGCGCACCGCCTCGGCCGCGATGCGGCGGGGCGGCGCAAAGAGCTGTTCGACCGCCGATGCCATCAGCGAGGAGCCGTCAGTTCAGGTTGATGGAGCCGCCGCGAATGCGCTGCGCGCCGCTGGCATGGCTGGTGATATGGCCGCCGCGGATGGTGATGCGGCCATCGCTGTCCATGATGATCGTCGCCTTGCCGCAGCGCAGCTCCAGCCTGTCTTCCGCACTGATGCGAATATGGTTGCCGTCCCGCACCACATGGTGCGTGGCTGTGGCGGGACGCACGGGATCGACGATGCGCCCGACGATCAGTGGCTTTCGCGGATTGCCCTCTTCGAAAAGCAGCGCCACCTCCTGACCGATCATGTCCGACGAGAGCTCACAGAGACTCCGCGCCGGCAAGGCCGTCTCCTCCGGGCTGCCCGGAAAGACCACCAGCGGGGCAGACTCCTCGCCGAAGCCGAGGAAGGCTCCAATCACCACCCCTTCGATGCGATGCAGGACGTCTTTCATGTCAGCCTCTAATTCTCGTTGATCTTCGACCCTTTGATAATCACGTCGCTCGACGCCTTGATGTTGATCTTGCCGGAGCCTTTGACCGTAATGTCCTTGCCCTCCAGTAGCATTGTTCCATCTTTTTTCATGGAGATTGTGGAGCTGCCGCATTTGATGAGAATGGAGTCTCCAGCCTCGATGACCAGATTTTTTCCAATCTTGAACGATCCGTCTTTTCCGATGCTTGTCGAGCCATTGTCGGTGACGGTAATCATCTGACTCCCGCCCACTTTTGTCGTATCGTCCGCTTTGACGCTTGCCGATCTCGCCGCGCCAACATCGGTGGACTGCGCCGCTCCGATCACTACCGTCTGGCTCGCCCCTATATTCACATCTTGGCCCGCGCCGATGTCCCAGCTGTCGTCCGTGCCTATGCCATGGCTCTGGCTCACTCCAACGGTCACCGAGCGCGTGGCGCCCACGGTGCGGGTTTCGGCCGCCCCGACGGTCACCGTCTGCATGATCGCCACCGTCTGCGTGTGATTGGCGCCGATCGTTTCGGTCGAATTGCTGCCGATGCTGATCGTCTCGTTGGCGCCGACGGTGAGCGAACGGTTGGAACCCACGGTTTCGGTGTCGTTCGAGCCGATATTCGTAGTCTGGTCGACGCCGACTTTGACCGTCTTATTGTTGCCGACGTCCTCGTCGAGGTTGTGGCCGACGGAATGCTTGGCGTCGTGGTCGATGCGGTCCGACTGGTCGTGCTGCACGAGCTTGGTGCGGTCGTTCTTGATCAGAAGGTTGTGGTCCTTCTGGGCCTGGAAGTTGACCAGTTCGGAGCCGGCCTTGTCCTCGAACATCAACTCGTTGTAGCCGCCGCTGCCCTTCGACGAATTTGATTTCCAGCCCGACTGCGTGGCGTTGGCGGGAAGCCCGTAGGGCGGCATCTGCGAGGCGTTGTAGACGCGGCCGGTGATGATCGGACGGTCCGGATCGCCCTCGACGAAGTCGACGATCACCTCCTGGCCGATGCGCGGAATCTGGATGAACCCCCAGCCGCTGCCGGCCCAGGTTTGCGAGACGCGCACGAAGCAGGAGCTGTTCTGGTCCTTCTTACCTTCGCGGTCCCAGTGGAACTGCACTTTCACACGCGCATATTTGTCGGTGTAGATCTCCTCGCCGGAAGGTCCGACGACGGTCGCCGTCTGAGGCCCGCGCATGATCGGTCGCGGAGTGATCCGTGGAGGCCGGTAGACGATCGACGTGGGCGCGACGCCAAGCAGCACTGTGTAGGTTTCGCCCTCCGCCTGGATGCCGGACTCGAAGCTCGGGTCGAAGATCCGGTACTCGGCACTGATGACGAGATATTCCCTATTCTGGTCCTCGCGCGGAAACAAGTCGAGCTTGAACGTGCAACCCGAGAACAGTCCACGCGCGTGGCCGACCGCCGCGATGCGCTGGTGGACCGCCTGCAGCTCTTCGCGCCGGATGGCTGCGACGGCATCGCCGCGGCCGGTGTCGAGATGCGCGCCCGGCTGCCGGTAGTTCTCGCCGCTCGCCTCCTTGTGCCCGAACGGCTGGGAGGATTGCGACATGAGATCCGCGCCGGGCTTCTGGAAGTCGAAATCAGTATGCACGTAGGCGCCGGGTCGCACCGTCGAAATGAACGCCCACTCGGTGATGTATTCCTTGTCGCGACGGCTGCCGATCGCACCGTAGTTGAACTCCACGGTCTCGTAGTCCGGCACCGGCTTGAGCTTGCTCATGGCATCGGCGAGGATCAGCGTGTGCTCGCCGTCATCGTGCTCGAAAAAGTAGAAGATGCCTTCGTGTTCGAGCAGCCGCTGCACGAAGTCGAGGTCGCTTTCGTCGTATTGAACGCAATACTCGCGCGGCGGATAGGAGCCCTGCAGCCGCTTCTCGAATTTCGCGATGCCATATTTCGAGAAGATGTCCTCGACGATGTCGATCACGCTCATGTTCTGGAAGATGCGGCAGTCGGTCGTGTTCGACAGGAACCAGAGCCACGGCCTGACCACGGCTTCATAGCGCGCCAGCCCGTCTTCGATACGGATCAGCCGGAAATCGGAAACCAGTCCGCTGAACCAGCGCTTCGGCTCGTCCTCCGCTTCGATCGAAACCACCTGGCCGAGCATCTGGAGCGGATCGACGTTTGCGTTCCGGCTGACCAGCACGACCGTGTAGGCAAAGCAGCGACTGATCTCGTCGCGTCCGTCGAGGCGCGTGAAGGTGAATGTATCACCCAGAGGCGTGCGGGCGACCGCCTTGGCGTTTGTAGGCATTCCGCTGCACTCCGGGCGCCGTCCAACATTGCGTCTATAGCATAGGTCTATCTGCGAACCCAGCATGACCGGCGGGTCGGCGTAAGTGCCGATTTCACACTGTCGCCGCTTCGGGGGATACTGTTACAATCATCTGGACGCCGCAGTGAGTTGGAGCGGGGCGCACGCGCGATGGACATTCGTCTGACGATCGGGAACGTCGAGCGGCTGCCGGATGGCGGCCCGACCAGCTATTCGACAAGAGACCGCAGCTTCGAGATCGGCCGCGATGGCGGAGACTGGAGCCTTCCAGATCCGCAGTTGATCATCTCGGGACGGCACTGCGAAATCCGCTTCGAGAGGGGCGGCTTCTGGCTCCACGACCTGTCCCGCAACGGCACTTTCGTCAATGGTTCGAACCAGCGCCTCGAGGGTGCCCACCTGCTCAGTTCGGGAGACACGATCCGCATCGGCAGATACGTGATCAATGTGTCGATCGAACAGGGCGGGGAGGGTTTCGCGGGCGCGGCCCACCACCCGGCCGGGAATGCTGGGCAAGCACGCCGGCTGGAGGTGTCGACAAAGAATGCGCCCTTCTTTCCACCAGATGAGACCCGGGCCACCGGACACTCGAGAGCGTCCCTTCAGCTGCAATCCGGGCGGCAGCTGCTTTCCGGCAATTCGGCTCGGGCGGCCGATCCGGCTGGGCTCCTGCGCGATATCGCCGTCGGCGCAGGCATATCGCCCGACACGTTCACGCAGCGCGATCCGCGTGAAGTGGCCGAGGAGATCGGCGCCGTGCTGAGAATCGTGGTCGACGAGCTCGCCTCGATGCTGAAGGCGCGCGCGGCCGCGAAGGCAATGGCCAAGAGCAGCCAGCAGACGATGATCAGCAGCACGGGCAACAATCCGCTCAAGTTCGTCCCCGGCGCCGAGGAGATGCTGGAGAAGATGTTCGGCCGTCGCAGCCCGGGATATCTCGACGCGCGGCAGAGCCTGGAGGAAGCGTTCCGGGATCTGAAAACGCACGAAATCGCGACCTATTCGGCGATGCAGGCAGCACTCGCGCGACTTCTCGACGACATCTCGCCCCTGACCATCGAAGGCCGGCTCGCATCGTCGTCCTTCACCTCGAGGAAGAGCCGCGCCTGGGACGCCTTCGTGGCCGCCTGGGAGGCCAAGGAACAGCGGCATGAAAACGGCATGCTGGACGCATTCCTCGACTATTTCAGCGAAAGCTATTCAAAGGCGGCGAAGGTGAAATAGTGCGCTTTTGCCTGCCACGAATTTGCTATCTTCGCTTTGTTCTTATTATCTTCGTCCCGGTGGTTGGCCATGAGGCCATGCTCAGCCGAACCCGAGCGGCCAATTCAATGCAGGCGTCGCGATGAGTTCGAAGGATGATCCCTTCGGCCCCGATGGGAAGACAGTCGTAAAGCCGGCTCACGCGCCCAGCCGGCGCGGTGGCGTCGACTCGGCTCACGCGCCTCCCCGCACCCGCAGGGTGGATCCCACGGTCCTGCTTCCGAAATTGGAGCGAAGGCCGGCCAAGGGCGTGGCGATAGCCCGGACGATGCTTGCGCGGGACCAGCCAGAAGGACCGTCCGCCGGCGACCGCCGCGCCCTGACGCTCGACCGGCTGTTTGAAGCCAGTGACCAGGTCGACTACGGAACCGCCAATCCGCTGCTGGCCGGCGCGGCGCCGGTCCTGATGCTGCTTGGCCATCTCCGCCAGATACCCGTGGAGGTGCAGCCGGGCCGGCTCGCGGACCACCTCGCGACCATGATGCAGGATTTCGATCGCAAGATCGCCCATGCGGGCGTCGTCGAGACCGACGGGCGCATCGCGCTCTACGTCTTGTGCGAAACGGTCGACGACATTGCCCAGAATCTGCCGGGCTTCAGCCCGTCTGAATGGCTTCCGCAGGGCATGCTGTCGCGCTTCTTCCACGCCGACGCGGCAGGCGTCGGCTTCTTCGACGCGCTGAACAGGATCCTTGCGGATCCGGAAGACCAGCTCGATCTGCTGGAATTCATGCATGCCTGCCTGTCGCTGGGGTTCGAAGGTCAGTACCGCCGGGTGCCGGAAGGCGCCGCCGGTCTCGATCGGGTGAGGCGCGATGTCTACGAGACGCTTCGCTACTTCCGACCTCAACCTGGCGAAGACATCTCGCCCCAATGGCAGGGCGTGCCGATCGGCCTGGCGAAGCCGCGCGCGCGGATCCCCCTGTGGGCCGCCGCCGCCGCGGCTTGCGCGCTCGTCGCAGGCGGGTTTTTCGAGATGCGCAGGCTGGTGACCGACGATGGCGAGGCGATGGCGGCCGCAATCCTTGAGCTCGATCCGCCGCAGCCGGTTGCCATCCAGCATGTGAGGCTGCTGCCGGCGGTCGAGGTGGAGCCTGCGCCTGTCGCCGTGCCTGCGCCCGCTGTTCTGCCTCGCCGGGACGAGCAGCTCGAAAGGATCAGGACAGCCCTGTCGGCCGAGATCGCAGCGGGCAAGCTGACCGTCGACGCCAGAGGCCAGTTCATTGTCGTCGAGATCAACAATCTCCAGCTCTTCCAGCCCGGCAGGGCAACGCTGAAGCCCGATTTCGACGCGTTGATCGCGCCGGTTGCGGCGGCGTTGTCGGCCGAGTCCGGCGCGATCAGGATCGTCGGTCACACGGACAGTGACAAGCCGGGCCGTGGCAGCGCGTTCAAATCCAATTTCGATCTATCCGTCGCGCGCGCCAAGGCGGTCGAGAAACTGCTATCCCCGCGGGTCGCAGATGCTGGGCGTATCGAGGTTGAAGGCAAGGGCGAGGACGAGCCGGTCGCTGACAATGCGACGCCGGAGGGCCGCGCCAGGAACCGGCGCGTCGACCTGATGATTGCGCGAGAGGATAGCCAATGAGTCCCGCGCGGATCGGCGGAACGCGCCCATGATATGGCTCGCCCGCCTCTTCGGCGTTGCCGCCCTGGCGGGCTTTGCAGCGGCGGTCTGGTATGCCGGCCCGCTGATCAGTTTCAACGACGAACGCATTCTGGAAGGCAACGGAATCCGCCTCGCCATCATCGGCGCCGCCGTGGCGCTGGTCTCGGTCTACTATGCCTTTCACGTTCTCCGCGACCGCAACGCGCAAAAGGCGCTCGAGGCGGCGATTGCCGGCAGCAGCGAATCCGAGAGCGATTCACAGGTGCTCGAAGAGAGGATGGCGCAGGCCATCGACGTCCTGAAGACCTGGTACGGGAGGCGTAACTTCCTCCATGAGCTGCCCTGGTATCTGATCATTGGCCCGCCGGGCGCCGGCAAGACGACCGCGCTGGTCAATTCGGGTCTGAATTTTCCGCTGGCCGGGTCGGGCACGGCGCAACCGGTCGCCGGTGTCGGCGGCACGCGATACTGCGACTGGTGGTTCACCGAGGACGCCGTGCTGATTGACACGGCGGGCCGCTACACCACGCAGGACTCGGACGCGCGCAGGGACAAGTCGAGTTGGCTCGCCTTTCTTGGCAGCCTCAAGCGGCATCGTCCGACCCAGCCTTTCAACGGGGTCATCCTGGCGATCAGCCTGCACGATCTGATGACCCTCGATGGCCAGGAACTTGGCGCGCATGTCACCGAGATTCGAAATCGCCTTCAGGAGATCCGCGATGTTCTGAAGATCGAATTCCCGGTCTACGTGGTGTTCACCAAGGCCGACCTCATCAGCGGCTTCATGGAATATTTCGCGGCCTTCGACGAAGCGCGCCGCAGGCAGGTCTGGGGGACCACGTTCCAGACCGACGATCGGACGCGCAACATGGTCGCCGAGGCACCAGCCGCGTTCGATTCCCTCGTCGCGCGCCTCTCGGAGGACCTGCCCGATCGTCTGAACGACGAATCCGATCCGCGGGCGCGCATCGCGATCTTCGGCTTTCCGATCCAGTTCGCCAGTCTGAGAGACCAGGTCACGAAATTCCTGAAAGGCGTGTTCGACCCGGCGCACCACCACATCGACGCCTCCCTGCGTGGTTTCTACTTCTCCTCGGGAACACAGCAAGGCACGCCGATTGACCAGCTCCTGGGCACGATGGAGCGGAATTTCGACACACCTGGCCAGGCACAGATGTCGGGCACCGGCAGGAGCTTCTTCCTCCACGATCTCTTGCAGCGGGTCGTCTTTCCTGAGGCCGGCTGGGTGTCATCGGACAGGCAGGCCCAGCGCCGCATCACCCTCGCCCGCTATGCCGGACTTGCCGCCATAGGACTTGTGGCCGTAGCGGCGCTCGGTGCGATCGGCTGGAGTTTTCTCGGCAACCAAGCGCTCATCGTCTCGACCGCGCGGTCGGTAGATCAATACCGCTCCCTGGCTGCCCCTCATCTGGCCGCCGCGACGGTTGCCGACACGGAACTTGAGAACGTCATCGGGGCGCTCGATGCGATACGGGACTTTCCCGCCGGATACGGCTCCCGCGACGTGGACACGCCCGTGACCGAGACTTTCGGCCTCAGCCAGCGTGCGCGGCTGCAATCGGCGTCCGATACGGCATACAGGCGGGCTCTGGAGCGCATGCTGAGATCGCGCCTCCTGCTCCAGCTGGAACAGGTGATAGACCAGGTGAAGGGCGACGCAGGTTCGGTCTATGAGCCGCTGAAGGTCTACCTCATGCTCGGGGGAAAGGCGCCGAAGGCCGACGACGCGTTCGTGGTTTCCTGGTTCGTCCGCGACTGGGAGCAGAACCGCTATCCCGGTTCGGCGAACCGGTCGGGACGTGAACAGCTGGAGAAACACCTGCGGGCCATGCTGGAGCTCGACGATGCGTATGAGCCGGTCTATCCGCCGAACCAGCCGCTGATCGAAGCCGCGCAACGCTCCCTGGGGCAATTGACACTTGCCGAACGAGCGGGCGCGATCATCAGGTCGGCCTATCATTCGGCCGGCCGGTTCGATTTCTCGATCGCACAGAACGCCGGCAGCGAAGCGCAACTTGTCCTGGCGACGACGGACGGAAGCAGCCTCTCGGCACTTCGGATACCGGGCATCTACACGCCGGCGGGCTTCGACACGGTGTTCGTGGAGGAAATGTCGAAGGTCGCGCAGAGTCTGGTGGAAGACCGGTGGGTCTTCGGAGCGGGCGGCGCGCAGGCGGACATCGAGTCCGACCTGCAGCGCGTCGGTCCCGAACTCGTGGACAGTTATGCAAAGGAGTATGTCGCGGCCTGGCAGGCCGTGCTGGATAAGTTGAAGCTCCGGGATATGGCGGCCGGCAAGCCGGAATATCTTGCCCTGTCGGCGGCGGCGTCGCCGGACTCTCCCATCATGCGGCTGTTCGAGGCCACCGCGGGTGAAATGGTGCTGACGCGCGAGCGGGTTGCGGATGGGGACGATGCGTCCGGCACGCCGGCCGAACTGGCGTCGCGGGCGGCGGACCGCGCGCGCGGGCTGGCGCGGATCGGGTTGAAGTTCGCCGCCTTGAAATCGCAGAACCGCGCCGGGTCCGGATCGGGAGCAACGGCCGAGGCGAACCCTGTTGCCGCGATCGAGGCCCAGTTGAGGCCCTTCGTTGCAATGGTCAGCGGATCGGCCGGCCAGCGACCGATCGACGTTCTGACCCAGAATTTCCGCGATATTCTTCAAAGCCTGCGGCTGGCGGATTCGATCGCCAGCCAGAACGACCGGGCCAGCGCCAACCTCAGGCTGCAGATCTCAAACCTGCGCGCCAATGCGTCCCGACTGCCGAGACCGTTGTCGCGAATGGTCCGGGCGGCCGCCGACGAACTCGAGGGACAGTCGCTCCAGGCCACGATCTCCCAGCTCAACCAATCGTTCGATCAACTGGCCACGGCCTGCAACGAGGCGATCGCCGGCCGGTATCCGTTCGCCGCTGAAAGTGCCGAAGACCTGTCGCTGCAGGATTTCGCCAAGGTGTTTGCGCCTGGCGGTCTGCTCGATCTGTTCTTTGCCCGGGAACTCTCGTCGATGGTGGACATGAGCGGTCCTTCGTGGCGGTGGAAACAGGACACGCAGCTTGCGCGGGGAATTTCCGAGGCCTCGCTCAAGCAGTTTCAACTGGCCTCGGAGATCCGCGAGGCCTATTTCCCGGCCCGGCAGCCGCTGCCATCGGTTCAATTGACCCTGACGCCGTTTTCCCTCCACGGCGAAGCGGACATGGCGCGGCTGGATGTCGACGGACAGGTCGTCGAGAGCCTGCACACCGGCAGTTCGCCGGCTCAGATCACCTGGCCCGGCGACTTGCGAAGCGGTTCGGCGCGGCTCAGCCTGAGCCCCGAGCTTCCCGGACGAGAGTCGGCCCTCGGCTTCGAAGGTCCATGGGCACTGAAGCGGCTGCTGGATCGCGCGACGGTGTCGCAAAACGGCGCCAACCCGGAGCTTCGATTCCTGATCGGCGGGCGCGATGTCGCCTATGTTCTCGATGGCGGAACGGCCGTAAATCCATTCGCGCTGCCGGCGCTTTCGTCATTCAGCTGTCCGCAGTCGCCGTGATGGCAAAAATCGAGGTTACTGGCTTTTTCCCATTTGGCCGCGCACCGCCTCGGAAGCGGCGTTGAACCGAACGTTTAATTCCAGTGTTCTCTTGGGGAATGATGTGGCACACTCCTCGGCGCATCGGTATGAAACCCCGTCGAAGAGGGGCGCTTTCGTCGGCGCTGACAAGTCGATGGACGACGTTGCCCTGCCATTCGAGAGCTACGGGCTCAGTCATCGTGGCCGCGTGCGCGAGCATAACGAAGACAATTATCTCATCCTGCCTCGCAGCGGCCTGTGGCTGGTTGCCGACGGCATGGGCGGGCATGAAGCAGGCGAATTCGCCTCGGCAACGATCGTGGAACATCTCTCGACGATCGGGATCGCCACGTCCGCGCCCGACCTGCGGGAACGCTTCGAGGACCGGCTGATCGAGGCCCATGACGAGATACGTGCGACCTCCCGGCAGCATGGCGTGACGATCGGGTCCACGGTTGCCGCCCTGCTCGTCATGGACGGGCGTTTCGCGTGCCTCTGGTCCGGCGACAGCAGGGTCTACCTCGTGCGCAACGGAGTGATGTCGCAGATCTCGCGTGATCACACAGAGGTGCAGGAATTGCTGGACCGCGGTGTGATCAACGCCACAGAAGCACGGGACTGGCCGCGCAAGAACGTCATCACGCGTGCGGTCGGTGTCGGCGAGGACATCGTCATCGACTACCAGCACGGTGAATTGCAGCTTGGGGATATATTCGTTCTCGGCACCGACGGACTGACCGCGCATGTGTCAGACGAGGAAATCGAGAGGATGGTGAATTCGACCGGCGCTCAAGCGGCTTGCGAAGCACTGGTGTCGATGGTCCTCGACCGGGGCGGAACCGACAACGTGACCGTGGTGATCGTGCGCATCCGGGACGACCTGGCACGGCTCCAGACCGCAAGTCCGATCAATCTGGACAGAGGCACGCGGAGCTGACGCATGGACGACAGGACCCGCATCTCACCCGATCCCGGCGCCGCGGTTGTCGGCCCCGGAACGCAGCTGAGCGGTATATTCGAACTCGACGAGCACATTGCCACCGGCGGAATGGGCGAAGTCTATCGAGGCCACAATATCGAAACCGGCGACAAGGTGGCGGTCAAGATCGTTCTGCCGGAGTTCGCGCGCGACCCAACGATCCTGGCGCTCTTCCGCAAGGAAGCATCAATCCTCAACCATCTGTCCCATGATGCGATCGTTCGCTACCACGTCTTCACGGTGGATCCGCGCCTCGGCCGGCCGTACATGGCCATGGAATTCGTCGACGGCGACGCGTTGTTCGACGTCATGCAGCGCGGGCCGATGTCGAAGCAGGATGTCTGGCAACTCTGCCACCGCCTGTCGCAGGGTCTGGCGGCGGTTCACGACGCGGGGGCGGTGCACCGCGACCTGTCGCCCGACAATGTGATCCTTCCCGGCGGTCGGGTCGATCGGGCCAAGATCATCGACTTCGGCATCGCCCGTTCCGCGCATGTCGGCGGCGAGACGCTCATCGGCGGCAAGTTCGCAGGCAAGTACAATTTCGTTTCGCCTGAGCAGCTGGGGCTGAACGGTGGCCAGGTCAGCGACAAATCGGACATCTACAGCCTGGGGCTTGTGCTGGCGGCGGCGCTGCGCGGCAAGCCTCTCGAGATGAGCGGCTCGCAACTCGAAATCATCGAAAAGCGCCGTGCGGTTCCGGATCTTGCCGAGATCGATGAGGATTTTCGTCCCATCATCGGGGCCATGCTGCAACCCGACCCGAAAGACCGCCCCAGCAGCGCGGAACTGGCAATGCTGATCGGCGTCGGCGCATTCAAGGCCGATGTCGCCGCAAGCGCCAAGGGTGGCGATCGTGAACGGCATCCGCCATCCGCCGACGGGTCGAAGGACAGCGGCGGCAAGCCAAGCTTCGTTCCGCACAGGCCGCCCGCACAATTGCCGAAACCGCGCAATGCGGGGACCCCGGCAGCGCGGACACCTGCTCCGGCGAAGCCCGCGGGGGGAGGACGGGCCGGGCTGTTCGCAGCCATCGCCGCGGTCCTGGTCCTGGGCGCGGCAGGCGCATACTTCACGGGCCTGATTTCTTTCGGAACGCCGCAGGATGGCGACAGCGAACCGGAGACTCCGATCGCAGTCCTCACTCCCGCGCCCGCGGATCCGTCTCCGGCTGATCCGGGCACGCCGAGCGGCGCCGCTGCGCCAACCACGCAACCGGCTCCTCCGGCGACGGCCGAGCCTGCGACACCGGCCCCGCAGCCGACGACGTCGTCTCCCGTATCCGAACCGGAAACGCCTGCCCCGGCCGAACCGGTGGCACCTGCCGTTCAGTCACCTCCGCAACCCCCGGCGGCGCCCGAATCGGAGCCGGTCGTGAAGGAAGAGATCGCGGCGCTGCCCAAGCCGCCGGAGCCCGCTCCGCCTCCAACTGTCGATCCGGTCAAGGCGATTTCCTGGATCAGGGACAACCAGGACGGAAGCTGCTTCTACGCGAATGCCGCCGTCGCGGAGCCCGGAGCGGTGACCATCGCGGGTCTCGGGACCGCGGCCGCTGCGCTTGACCGGATGGGCGCAGCTTTCGAGGATACGTTCAAGCTTCGCCCGGCGCTGCGCATGCAGGTGATCGAGCCGACGCAATGTGCCGTTACCGAGTTCCTCAAGGCGGCGCCCGCCGGCGACCTGAGCCAGCCAAGGCTGACGCTTGAGCAGACGAACGTGTCGGACGGATCGCCTCTGGCCGGCGTGCTTCGCACCGGAGGCGGTCCCGGCACGGTGCTCTATCTCGTCGACCACAAGGGTTTGGTCTTCAATCTCACCGAGCGGATCGACGCGCTGTCGCCTGAGGCGGACTTCAGCATTCCGATTGCCCTGAGCGCCGCAGACAAGGCCGCTGGACGCGTCGCGCCGCAATTGCTGGTGGCGATCACCGGTATCGGGGGCATCGACGCGGCGTCGTTCACGCGCCCGACGCCAGCCGCGGACCTGTTCCCGCGAATCCGCGGCGAGATCGAAGCGAAGGGCAAGACGCTGGCGGCAACCGCGCAGTATTTTACCCTCGGCCAGTAGGCTCGCTGGCGATGTGGTCGAGCCGTGATCTTCCGTCGCTCCCGGAGTCGACAGGCAAAACACGCAGTTCGACAGGGCCATTTCTCCGCCGGCTTATGCGGTTCTGGATCCGGGCCTTCCTCATACTCGTTGCCGGAGCGCTCCCGGCAGCATTGATGGCGGGAAGCGCGCGCGCGGAATTCACAGTCTGCAACCAGACGCTGGACGTGGTGAACCTGGCAGTCGGCCAGGACGTCGATGGCACGTTTCAGACCGATGGCTGGTGGACCATCGGCGCCAATCATTGCGTCGACGTGCTCCACGAGGAGCTGTCGAACCGTTACGTCTATGTCTACGCGACGGATGTCTTCGGACATGCGATCCTCGAGGGATCGACCGGCATGTGCGTCGAGAAGCGACGGTTCACGATCCGCGGTATCGACGACTGCTGGCAGCGCGGTCATATCCTCGCCCGCTTCCTCGAAGTCGACACGCTCGAGCAGATTCGCTGGACGTTCTTTCTGACCGGACGCGATCCGTGAAACATCAGATCGACGCCAGCTTCAGGCAAAGGAAGCAGTCCTTCGCCGCATGGCGGCGTCAGGTGCGCCTGCGCCGGATCTTTATGGGCGTCGCCGGCCTCGTTCTGTGCGCGCTAGGGGCGACTGCATATCTTGCGCGTGACACCTGGATGCCGCGCGACGACCTCGATGAAGAGCTCCAGGTGACCGAGGGAATCGAGGATCTGCCGTCCGATGCGCAGGTCTATGTCCCGGCCATCGTGGACCTGCCCGGCGACCCCATGTGGATCACGCTGTCACACGACCCGACGGCGGTCGCGAAGAACAAGGTGATCGATCGGCCCGCCGCCCTCGCGGAGAGCGGCGTTCCCGCAAAGCTCGAAGTTCTGACCGACGAAATGCTGAGTTCGAGCGAACAGTTCATGACGACGATCCCCTCTAATCAGGAGGATTTCGCGTTCTTCCAGGCGCAGCGCTCGGGCGCGGTCGTGGCGGTGCAGGACCAGCAAGACCAGCCGGTCATCCCCTCGGGTGAGATGGATGACGAAGCCGGGACATCGCCAGACGCCGATCTCGACGCAGGCTGGGATGAGTTGCAGCAGAGCGACGGCGAAGCCCTTCCGACGTTCAAGAGGACCGAGATCGAAAACAACACGACGGTCCTGTCCGTCGTCCAGGAGGCGGAGCGCTTCGAGGCCACCGAAGACACGTTCGTGCGCATCCTCGGCAACCGCACCCTCGAGAGCGTTGCACTCGACGCGCGCTTCAGCCGGGAAGACGCCAGCCTCGCCTCGGCGGCGCTGAAGTCGGTCTTCGGCCGCGAACAGCTCGAGCAGGGCTTCGTGGTCGCCATGCGCGGCTACCGCCCGCGCCGCGACGCGCCGAGCCTCTCGCTGATGCAGGTTTCGGTCTACGCGAGAAGCACCTATGTCGGGACATTGGTGCGCGGCGACTCGGGGGGCTTCGAGGCGGGCGTCGATCCCTGGGTGTCCAACGACCTCTTCAACTACTCCGGACTCCCCGACCAGGATACGCTGAAACGCCAGTACCGCCTGCTCGATGCCATCTACTCGACCGCCGTGCGCAACAATGTCCCGCCCCGCGTCATCGGCGAGGCAATCATGCACCTGTCCCGCGGCAACGACCTCAACCTGTTCGCCGACGAGAGCGATCGGCTTGTACTGGTCTATTCGCAAGAGCCCCGTTCGAAGGAGAAGATGACCGGGCGGGTGCTCTATGTGGCCGTGCGTGGCAACAGCAGGAATCTCGACTGCTACGTCTATCAGCAGCCGGGCGGCGACTTCACATGTGCGACCGGAGCCGATCAGGTCCAGACCGTGGCAGTCGCCAGCGGCATGGCGACGCCGGTCAATGGAGTTCTCACGTCGACGTTCGGGCCACGCAAGCACCCCATCCTCAAGACGGTGCGACTGCACAAGGGGGTCGATTGGAAGGCCCCCGTCGGGTCACCGATCTTCGCGGCGTTCGACGGGCAGATCATCTACCGTGCCGACAGCGGCGGATACGGCAATCTGGTCAAGATCTCTCACGCCGGCGGGCGTGAAACCCGCTATGCACACATGCAGCGCTTCGCCGACAACGTCGAAATCGGGACCAGCGTCAAGGCCGGCACCGTGATTGGGTACGTCGGCACCACGGGATTGTCGACCGGCCCTCACCTGCACTTCGAGGTCTATCAGGACGGCACAGCGATCGACCCGCTCGGCAATGTGATGGTCGCCACCAGGTCTCAGCCCGACGTTGTCGTTGCGCAGGCGAGCACATCCGACGCCGAAGCCGTCCAGATCCTCACCAACCGCATCATCCATGTCGAAAGCGGCGGCAGCGCCACGGCCAAGAATCCGAATTCCTCTGCGACCGGCCTCGGCCAGTTCATCTCGAAGACCTGGATCCGGATGATGAACACCTACCGGCCCGACCTGGCCCGCTCCCTGTCCACGACCGAGTTGCTGGCGCTCCGGTTCGATCCGACGATCTCGCGCGAAATGGTCGCGAACCTGGCGCGGGAGGGCGAGGCCTACTTGAAGCAGCGCGGTCACGCGATCACGGCGGGACGGCTATACCTGTGCCACTTCCTGGGCATGGAAGGCGCTCATCTGGTCCTTTCCGCGCCAAGAAACGAGCCGCTGATCAACGTCATCGGCGCACAGGCAATCAGCGCCAACCGGTTCCTGACGGGAAAGGATGCGAGCTACGTGATCGACTGGGCGGAGCGGAAAATGCGGGGCGCAAGGGCTACAACGCCGGCAACGTCGCCGCAGTCGCCCCCCACCATCGTCGAGGATCGGCCGCTGTCGCCCGAATTCGAGAAGTTCAAGACGGCCGTCGGCGAAATCGTCAAGGCCCTGGACGACAGCATCTGACGCCGCCTACTGGCAGTCATTCTTCGCCCATCTGCCGAGCGCGACCTTGAAGCGCGTGCCGAGCGGATGCTCGAGCCTCAGGACTGACGTATCGGCAGCGACATAGGTCTTGGCCTGTTCGCAGAGCCGCTCCTTGGTCCACTGGTGGCATGCGCTGCAATGATTGTCCCAGACCTTCTTGTCGAGGCCTTCGACCGGACTGAATCGCGGCTTGCCCTGTATGAGCATCGCGAAGCTCTTCCCGTCGATGGCCGGATCACCGAACTGTACGGGGATATCGAAGAAGATGGCGCTGTCCGTGGCAAGGTCGGGGATCTTGGCTCGCAACGCCTCGAGAGCTGCCTGATCCTGAGGCGGCGCTTGCGCTGGTGGCTGGGCTGCGGCGGGCGGCGCGGGCGCTTCTTCGCCCAGGATCAACGGCGCCTTGAGATCGACGGCACGAAGCACGACATCGCCATCGAGCGAACTGACAACCAATGGCTTCTGTTTGCCGCCGGTCGCCGCCTCGACGTCGGTGGCTGCTTTCCTGACTGCATCGGCGATCGACATGTTCGCGGTCCCGATCGCGGCCAAAAGCGCGCCGGAGAACGGCGAGTGGTCGCCGACGATCTCCTCGACGACCTGATTGGGTCCGCTTGCCGATGCGATCAGCGTGCCGCGGCCGCCGGCCGGCGCCTCGACCTCGGCAAGCCCGAGCGCCGAGTTGCCGCCCGCCTGGGACAGGCGGTCGGCGAGTGGATTGGCGAGACTCGCATCGAGGAACACCAGCCGCGCGCCTGTCTCGCGCGACATCTGGCGCAGGATGAAATCCAGCTGGACCGCCTCGAAATCGAGCGACGTGTCGTCCTTGAGTTCGGCGTTCACCGGGATCAGGTAATTCTCGCCGGAAAGTTGCAGGGCATGTCCGGCATAGTAGAACAAGGCTATGTCGGCCCCTCGAACCTGTTTTGCGAACTGAGCGATTCTCGCCTCTGTCTCGGAGGTCGCGAGATCGAGGCCGACGATCACCTCGAAGTCCAGTTCCCGCAGCTTGTTGGCGATCGACTCGGCGTCGCGAACCGGGTTCAGCAGTCTCGGGGTATGATGGTAGGCGGCGTTGCCCAGCACCAGGGCAACGCGACGTTCGGCGCTTGCGACCGACACGGTTGCGATAAACGCCGCGACGGAAACGAGAAGCCAGCAGATCAGACGTGTCATCAAATGCTGGCAAGTCACCGGCCGCGTCTCCTTCCTCAGTTGATGCCCTTGACCACCTGGAACTCGATGCGCCGGTTCAGCGCCTTGTTCTTTCCGGTATCGTTGGGCGCTACCGGCCTGGCTTCGCCGTAACCGGCAACGGTCAACTGAGCATCCGGGATCCCGCCCGCGACGATAGCCTCTGCGACGGCCTTGGCGCGGCGTTCGGACAGGCGCTGATTGGACTCGTCCGCGCCGTCGGAATCGGTGTGCCCTGATATCTCGATCTTGAGATCGGGGCATTTGCCAACGACATCGACGACCGCGTCGAGCAAGGGCTTGCTCGCGGCGTTGAGCTGCGCGCTTGCGGTCCGGAAGTAGATAGCCCCCGTGCGCGAAATGACCTCGAAGCGGTTCACGCACTCGTCGTTGCTGAACGATGCCTTCGAGGCGTCGGTTGCGACCGGCCCGACATCGGCGGCCGGCGCCGCGGCAGCCGTCACCGCGACGGGCGCAACCGAGCCTTCGGCATTGAACACGAAGTCGAACGAGACGGATGCCGTCGGGACGATATTGGTGACGTTGGCCGCGGTCTGCAGCTTCTCGATGTTCGGCAGCAGTCCGAAGTCCGCGACGTTCACGGCCACGGGGCTCTCCGAGGCAACCGATACCATATCGTCGGTAATCATCGTCACTACGACATTGGCTTCGAGGGTCTTGTCGACGCCGTGCAGATTGAGAACGAAAGGCAGCTTGGATGTCATGCGCCGCTTGGACGGAAGCTCGGCAAAGGCGGCCGGATCGACCTTCGCAGTGACCTCCGCCTTCGGGAACTTGAAGGTTTCGAAGAACAGGAAGCGCATGCGCACATTGCGCAGGTCGATGCCCGTATCGACCGAGTCGAGGTCGAAGACGACTTTCGCCTGTCCGTCCTGCGTGAGCGTCCCGGCTATGTTGCGGATGCTGTTGGTTTCGACGACCGTGTTCTTCTTCACGGACTGGTAGGTCAATTTCGACGCAGCGGCGTTGAGGATCCAGTCCTGCGCATTGGCCGCGCCGGCGCTTGCAGCGAAGGCCACTATGACCGCGATGCGCAGCGCGCGAAGAACGGCACGCGACGAGGGGGTGGAAAGAATGCGCGAGGCTAGCGGCATGTTGACCTCCAATGACCAAATCCGATGCCGGTCCCGCCGGCATTGCAAACAGCAGGGACCAACTGGAGGATAGCTCATTCGAGTTTGACTGGCGAGCCTTACGTTACGACAACTGAAATTGCGGCGACGACAGATTAATGGTCGGTTACCTCGCTCTCTCTACAAGCGACCACTCGACCGCCTCTCAGCTCCCCACGGTCGCGGTCGCCGTCTGGCCATCCCCGAACACCTGCCCGATGCCGCAAGAGCGGAAACCATCTCCTTTGTCTCGAAGCAGGAACAGCGCGTCGATCCCGGCTTTGCACGCCAGGTCGCCACCTTCTACGGCGCCGAGCACCATCAAGGCCGTCGCCCAGGCGTCGGCGTCGGCGCAGGTCGGGGCAAGCACGGTGACGGAGGCGGGTGCATCGAGAAGCGGCGCGCCTCTGCGCGGATCCATCGTATGCGACAGTCGCCGTCCCTGCACCTCGACCCAATGCCGGTAATCGCCCGAGGTTGCCACCGCACAGTCCCGCAGGGACAGGATCGAGTGCGGCGCGCGGCGCGTCGGGTCCGGCTGCTCCACCGCAACCGTCCAGGCCTCGCCGTCGGGCTTCGACCCGATCGCCCGCATCTCGCCGTCGATGCCCACCAGCGCATGGCGGATGCCAAGCCTGCCGAGCGTCTCGGCCAGCCGATCGACACCGTATCCCTTGGCGATGCCGTTTAGGTCGAGCGCGAGCGGGGCATGCTTGCGCACGCTCCCGTCACCCAGTTCGATCGCCTCATGCGCGGGAACGCGTCGCGCCGCCATGGCCGTGCGGATGAGGTCGGGCGCGGCGGCGGACGGGCCGAAGCCCCAGGCCGTCACCGCATCGCCCATGCCGACGTCGAACGCGCCAGCCGATGCCTTGCCGACCGCCAGGGCGAGCCGCAGGACGTCCATCAGCGATGCGGGGACGGCCACCCATTCTCTCACAGGGGCGCCGTTGAGGCGGTTCAGGTCGCTGTCGGGTTTCCATGTCGACATCTGCGCGTCGACTTCGTCGACCGCGGCCTGAAGGGCGTCTCGAATGGGATCGGCCTCCAGGTCGCGCGGCGCATAGAACAGGGCCGACCAGCGCGTGCCCATCGTCGCGCCGTTGAGCGCGTGACGCACGAGATCAGTAGACGTCCTCGACATAGCGTCCCTCCGCCCTGAGCATCGCGGGCGACATGCCGAGGGGTTCCAGAATCCCCGCCATCGTTTCGGCAACCCCGGCGGCCATCTCGCGGCCACCGCAGACCATCACGCGCGCACCGTCGCGTATCGCGCGGATGATCTCCGGGTGGCGGGAAGCGAGTGCATCCTGAACGTAGCGCGGCCGCGCTCCGCGTGACGATGCGGTCGTGAGGCTCGCGACCTTGCCCTCGGCCGCCCAGGCCTCGAGATCTTCGCGGTAAAGGAAGTCGCTGTCCGGATGGCGCATGCCGAAGAACAGGTGGATTGGCCTGCGCGCACCATTGGCCCGGATGAAGCCTGCCAGCGGCCCGAGTCCCGTGCCTGCCCCGACGAGGATCAACGGAGCGTGGCCCGTGCCCTGGTGGAAGCCGGGGTTGCGGCGGACGAAGGCGGCAACGGTCCCACCCTGCTCGAGTGCCATCAACGCGCCGGAACACAGGCCGCCGACGTGCCGGCGCACCACGATCTCGATGAAGCCGTCGCCGCTGCCCGACGCCAGCGAATAGAAGCGCGGCAGGGTCGAACCCTCTGGCACGATGCCGAGCAGGTCTCCGGCTTCGAACCTGGCGAATCCTTTCCGCGTGAGGCGCTGCCAAAGGGACAGGCGCGGGACGGCGAAGCGCAGGATCGCGGTCGGAGCCTGGACCTCCTGGCCGTAGTCGCGCCGCGAGACGAGCCTGAGAGAAGTCGTCTCGGGGCGAACGGGCTGATGGTCGAGTTCGATATCGATGCCGAGCACGTTGCCGAGCTCGCGGCCCCAGCGTGCGAACTCCTGCGGCGACTGGCGGTCCACCGTGTCGAAAGGCAGGAGCGTCGGCCATCCCTTCGCCCTCGCGGCCGCCTCGACGGCCTCGGCGTAGGCACAGTAGGCCGGGAAGCTGCGGTCGCCGAACCCCAGCACCGCCATGGACACGGCGCGCGCGCCTGCGGGATGAGCCAGCCGGTCGAGGAACCCCTTCGCGGATGAAGGCGCGTCGCCGTCGCCATAGGTTGCCGCAAGGACGATATAGCGGTGCGCGGCGGCGGTCCGGGCCGGGTCGAAGGCCGACATGGGCGCGAGGTGCACTTGCTGGCCGGCCCGGGTCAAGGCAGCGTGCAGCGTGGCGGCGAAGCCCCAGGTGCTGCCGCCCTCGCTTCCGACGAGGATGACGGTCTCGGCGCGCGACGGCGGGATGTTGTCGCGGATGCGCGGCCGCCCGCGCCGTCCCGCCAGCCACATGACGGCGCCGGTGACACCCATCACCGGAACCGCGAGCGCCATCAGTCCGAGCAGCAGGCCGAGCGATGCGGCACCTTTTCCGGTGTGCAGCATGTAGATCGTTTCGGACGCGCGCTCCCAGCCGCTGAGGTCCGACCAGCCCAGCGTCGCTCCGGTGCCCTGGTCAAGGTAGCCCGTGCCGAGATCGGTCTTGAGCGTGAACACGTCGGTCGCATCGCCGGGATAGGGAAAGCTCAGTTCGCGCAGGGCGTCGACCGGCGTTGCCGCCAGCAGCGGCATAGAGGCCAGCGGCATGCCCGTCTCCCCGCTCACCGTCGACGGCACGTCCGGGACAACGGCCTGGTCGGGAAGGAACCCGAAGGTCGACGCCGTCATCCAGATCGCGGTCGCGGAGGACAGCAGGAGGCCGAGCACGGCCCCACGCGCAAGCTCGACATGGATCCGTCCCGTCAGCGGCCCTCGCAGCGGGGCGAACCACCGCCTCCAGCCTCCGGCGCGGCGGGCCACGAGCATCGTTCCCGAGACGGCAAGGACGAGCATGGCGACAGCCCCGGCAGCCGAGACGAAGCGGCCGGCGTCGTCCATGAACAGCGAGCGGTGCAGATTCGTCAGCCAGCGCTCGACCGGGTTCGGGTCGGCGGAGGCGACACCCGCCCCCGTGGCAGGATCGACCACCGCCGAACCCGGCGTTCCGTTGTCGAACCAGTATGCGGTGATGCGTCCCGAGGGGGAGCGTTTGATCTGCTCCACCCCCGGATAGACGACCTGGATGCGAGTCGCGAGATCGGCAACGCTCATCGTTGCTTCAGCCTGAGACGCGCCCAGCCGCTCTGCCGCCGGGAAGACGGAAAGGGCGGCCCCGCTGAGCGCGAGCAGGGAGACCAGGGCCAGAGCCACAAGCCCCGGCCAGCGGTGAAGAGCTCGGATCATGCGTCCGCCCTCACATGCCGTAGCCAAAGCTGGCGACGTAGCGTCGGCCCTTGACGGACTGGCCGGCGCCCTTGGACGTGAGCGGCACAGCGACTTCGTTGGGGCTGTCGCGCATGTCCTCGACCGCGGCGTCCACATGGAGCGTATAGCCGGCATCGAAAAGTGCGTCAGCCAGGTCGAGCGTGATCTCGAGCTTGCGTCCTGCCCCAACGCTGGCACCCGTTATGCCATTGATCTCGGCGATGTTGCCGCGCGTCGCGCGGTACCAGTCGCTGAGATGCTCGTAATATTTGGACTTACCTCCCGCCATCCAGAGGGTGCCCGCATAGGCGCCCTTTGGATCGGTGACATAGATGGCGAGATAGGCTCCGTCGCCGCCATAGTTGTTCAGGGTGGTCGTCAGCGTCACCGGCCGCGCCAACGCTATGCCAGGAAGCGTGAGTGCGGTGGTGAGCGCCAGGGCGGCGAGTATCGTTCTCATGATCTAGTCTCCAGGATTCGCGGAAAGGTGGCGGGTGGCTCAGTTCACCTTGACCTTCGGCGCTGCGCCGTTGCCGAACAGGCCATTGTTCGGAGGGGCGACTGTGCCCGCCGGAGCGGGTCCGGCCGCGGCACCGCTCCGGTAGCCGTCGTCATCATCGTCGTCGTCGTCGTCGTCGCTGTCGTCGTCATCGCCTTCGTCATGATCGTCGTCATCGTCGCCACGGCCGAAGCGGCGCCCATGGTCCCGGTCGCGGCGGCTGTCATCGCTGGCGAACAGCAGGTTCGCGCCCTCGTCGGAGGCGTCCTCGACGGCCTCGCGCGAGGCCTGCGGCCGCGCTGCGTCATGCATCGCGCTCCAGGCTGGAAGGCCGACGCCGACGGTCAGCGCGGTCGAGGCAAACAGGATGGCAAATGTTCTTTTCATGGCAGTATCTCCTTTTCTGCAGGACGGTTCTCGACGCCGCACCTGATCCCTTCCTGACGGAAACGAACTTTCTGCTTCAGCTTGCCGTCAGGAAGCGAAAGGCCCCGCCGTTATGGCGAGGCCCTGGTAAGCACCGGCGTGTCAGGATGTTCGATTAGGCGATATCGCCGCGACCGGGAGGTCTCTTACGCCCCGTGACCATGGCGCGGACGAGATTCTCCCTGTGACGGTACGAAGCGAGAGCAACGCCACCCAGATGGAGGGCAATCAGGAGCAGCATCGCGTTCGCAAGCGTCTCGTGAACCTCTTTGAGTGGACTCTCCGCTTCGTCGTCATCGTCGTCTGCAAACGCCGGCGCGACGAACTGCAACTGGCGGGCAGCCGTCTCGGCGCGACCGGGCTCTTCCATCAGCCAGCCTGTCAAAGCCGTTCCCGACAACGTTACCAGCAAGGCGACCACCATGGCCGCTCCCGCAGGGTTATGGCCGAGGAAGCGCCGCTCACGCCCCTTGGCGATGTCACCGACATAGGAAAGCGTGGCGGCCGGCCCGCAAACGAACTGCGAGAAGCGGGCGTAGCGGCTCCCGACGAGGCCCCAGATCAGGCGGAACCCAATCAGTGACGCGACCGCGTAGCCCGCGAACTCGTGAACCGACTGCATCTCGTCGGCTGTGAGCCATGCCGTGGCGAAGGCAACGACCAGGGTCCAGTGGAAGATGCGGAGGAGCGGATCCCAGACCCTGACCCAGTTGGCAGGGCTCTCCGCGGTTTCGGAGCGGGTGTTGGCAGGGATATCCTCAGTCATGGCGGTTCTTTCCCTCGCGACGCTGATGGTCGTCGTCATCCCTGTATTCGATCTCCAGTATCTCGAGGGTGGCCGGATCAACGGTCGCCTCGATTCTTTGGCCCTGGGCATCGGTACCGTCGATCTCGTAACAACCGTCGTCGATCTTGATCCGTCGCACCGTCCAGCCTTTCTGCGCCGCCAGGGCGGCAACGGCCTCCCTCGGCTTCCAGTCGACCATCGGCACGAAGCATTCGGCGTCGGCAAAAGCGCTGCCGACCGGGAAGGCCGCGACGAATGCGAGAATTGTCAGGACGAGCCGCATGGGCCATGACTCCGTTGACTTGGATTTGTGGCGACCCTGCACCGCCAAGCTGACGGCATCCTGAAGTTCGTTCGGGATCCTCTTCAGCGGAGCGTCAGCTTGGCCCACCAGAAAAGACCCAATTGCCGCGGAAGGCGCTTGGATATGCGAATCCTGCTCATAGAGGACGACGCCGTGCTGGGCGCCGCGGTGCGCGACCAGATCGCCGGCGACGGCTATTCAGTCGACTGGGTCACGCGGATCGACGCGGCGCGCGACGCGATGGCGAGCGCGGGCTACGACCTGATCCTGCTCGACCTGATGCTTCCCGACGGCAGAGGCATCGTCTTCCTCAAGGCCCTGAGAGCCGGGAGAGACGTGACGCCGGTGATCATCCTCACCGCCCTCGACCAGGTGTCGGACCGGATCGAGGGTTTGAAGGCGGGAGCGGACGACTACCTCGTGAAGCCCTTCGATCTCGACGAACTGTCGGCGCGCATCGGATCCGTCGCCCGGCGATACTCCGGCAATCCCAACCCCATCATCCGGCACCGGGGGCTCGAAATTGACATCGCCCGCAGGAGCGTGGGCCGGGACGGCAAGCCTGTACAGCTCACCGCCCGCGAATGGGCGTTGCTCGAGGCATTCCTGACCCGGCCTGGCCAGCTCCTGTCAAAGGCCCAGCTCGAGGAGAAGCTCTATGACTTCGCTGCCGAGGTGGAGAGCAACACGATCGAGGTCCATGTGAGCCGCCTGCGAAAGAAGCTCGGCACGGACCTGATCGAAACCGAGCGCGGCCTCGGCTACAGGCTCGCTCAGGCATGAGGGCTCCCAGAAGCCTCCAGGGCAGGTTGCTCCTGTCGCTCGGAGCGATCCTGCTCGTGTTCTGGATCGGTGCCGCCTGGGCGACCGCCGTCCTGTTGAGGCACGAGATCGAAGAGGTCTTCGATTCCTCGCTGCAGGAGACCGCTCAGCGCCTGCTTCCGCTCGCGGTCCTCGACATCGTCGGACGGGAGGACGGAGACGTCGCCAGCCAGAGGCTCGGGGCGATCCGGAACCACGACGAACTCTTCACCTACGTCGTCCGGGACGACAAGGGCACGGTCCTGCTCCAGTCGCACGCGGCCGACCTCTCCACTTTCCCGCCTTATGGAGGATCGGGCTTCGGCCGGACGGCGACGCACCGCCTCTACAGCGAAGAGGCTCTGCAGGGCACGATCCGCATCACGATGGCGCAGCCGCTCGCTCATCAGGCCGCGGTCGTTCGCGAAATGCAGATGGGCCTCGGCCTGCCCGTCCTGCTGGTGATTCCGGCCGCGTTCGCGGCGATCGCCTTCGCGGTAAGACAGAGCACCCGGCCTTTGCGAGCTTTCCGGGAACAGCTGGAGACCCGGAGCGAAAAGGACCTGGCTCCGGTTGCCTCCAGCGACCTGCCGAGCGAGGTCGCACCGCTGGCCGCCACCATGAACGCACTGCTCGAGAGGCTTCGGGCGGCGTTCGAGGCGGAGCGCGGCCTTGCGGCCAATACAGCCCACGAACTCAGGACTCCGCTCGCCGGAGCGATCGCCCAGGCCCAGCGCATCCAGAAGGAAACCGCCGAACCTCAGACCGCGCAACGTGGAGCCGATATCGAAGCTGCGCTCAAGAGGCTGACGGCGCGCGCCGAGCGGCTGATGCAGCTCGCGCGTGCGGAAGGCGGACGGCTGAACCTCGATCGGGAGTCCGACCTGCGCGATACGCTGGACGTCGTGATCGCAGACATGCGCCGGAACGAGCCGGCCGGCCGGATATTGCTCAGCCGGCCCGACACGCCCGTCATGTCCGCCGCCGATCCCGATGCGGTCGGGATCCTCTGCCGCAATCTGGTCGAGAACGCGCTCCGCCACGGAAGCCAGTCCACCCCCGTCGAGGTGGCCCTTTCCCCCGACGGCCTTCTGACGGTGTCCAATGACGGCCCCGTCGTGCCTCCAGAGACTCTTGCGAGGCTGACGGACCGCTTCGAACGCAGCGGCGCGGCGGGCCGCGGGAACGGCATCGGCCTGTCCATCGTCTCGACCATCGCCGACCGTATGGGCAGCAGGCTCACGCTCAGGTCGCCGCGGCCGGGCAGCCGAACCGGGTATGAAGCGAGTGTCCGGCTCACGAGCGCCGGGACGAGGCTATGAACGGGATCTCAATCCGCCGGAAAAGGCACCGCATCGGCTCGTCTCGACCAGTCTGATTGAGCCTAGACAGCCGCCGGATTGTCCGCCTCGATCGATATGCTGCGGGACAGTCGTTCGAGGTCGTCCGCGATTGCCGAAGCCGCCGATTGCAGGACCGGCGCATAGCGGGCGCAGGCCTCCTGTTCGGAAGAGAAGGCCGAGGTGAAATAGGTCAGGCCGAGGCTTGCCAGCACCTTGTTCGACTTGCTGACGATCGGCACTGCGATCGTGTTGGAGTTGCGCGGCTCCACCAGCGAGGATCGCGTGGCATAGCCGTTGGCGCGTATCTTTCGCACCAGGCGCGCGAGTTCCGCGGGATGATGGCTGAGCGCATTCTCGGGATCGTCGGACCGCCTGAGCACATCCGTGATGAGTTCGGCTTCTTCACCTTCGAGGAAGGCGAAGTAAGCCAGTCCCATGCCGCGGGTGAGCAGGTTCAGGCGCCGGTTGACGGTGCTGTGGAAAGGCGACACCGGACTGTCGGGCACCGTGCTGAAGCGAATGATGACGCCGTCATAGTCGGGAAGGGCGATGGCCGTCGGCCACTTGTGCTTGCGCGTGATGGCGACCGCCCAGGCGCGGCCGGCTTCGACCACCAGCGGTCCCTTGTGGAAGCCGGAACTGAGCGAAGTGACCAGTGCGCTGACCCTGTAGCCTCCCTCCCTCACGTCATTTTCGACATAGCCCGCATCCTCCAGCGTCTTGAGGATGCGCACCAGCGTCGGTTTCGGGAGCTTCGTGCGCGCGTGCAGCTGCGCGATCGTGTTGATCGGCTGAAGGTTCAGCTCCTGCAGCACGTTCATGGCGCGTTCGATGGCCCGGATGCCCACGGTCTCTCCTCCCGACTGATCCATTCCGTCCTACGGAACGGCAGGGACTACCGGTTGAGGCAGTGGACCGTCAATCATTATGCCCTTCGCAGCAGAGAAAAGGATGAACGGCATGGCTGCGGATGATCAGGCGAAACGCAATCGCGAGGAGGCCAGGACGCTGGTCGCGACGATCGGCGATGAGCGAGCCAATCGACTGCTGAAAGGCGCGCTCGACCTTCACGTTCATTCCGGCCCGTCGACCATGCCGCGCCAGGTCGACCATCTGCAGGCCGCGCAGGAGGCCGCAGACGCCGGCATGCGGGGCGTTCTCTTCAAGGATCACCACTATTCGGTGGCGCCGTTCATCCCCCTGCTCGACCGTGTTCTCGCCCGGCCGGACTTTGCCATGTTCAGCGGACTGGTTCTCAACAACTCGACTGGCGGGCTCGATCCCTACGTCGTTGACGCGCAGCTGAAGATGGGCGCCAAGCTGATCTGGATGCCGACGGCGCAGGCGGCCAACCATGTGCGCAGCGCGCATCGCAAGACGCGGCTCGCCTCCAACGTCCAGCTGAAGCCCTCGCCCCTGCTCAGCCCGCTCGATTCGCTGGGCAACGTGCTCGACGAGGTCAAGCAGATCCTCGACTCGATCGCCGAATTCGACGCGATCCTGTCGTCCGGCCATCTCCATGTCTGGGAGATCTGGAAGCTGTTCGACGAAGCCCGCGCGCGCGGCGTCAAGCGGCTGCTGATCAACCACCCGATGTACGGGCTGCATTTCAGCTATGACGACATCCGCGACCTCGCCCGCCTCGGGGCGGTGGTGGAGCAGTCGGCCGGCCTCTACATCGACTCCCGCTTCAACACCTATTCGCCGCAGGAGCTGAAAGAACATATCGAGGCCGCAGGCGTCGAGCACTCGTCCATCGGCTCCGACCTCGGCCAGGTCGACAATCCGACGCCGGTCGAGGGCATGCGCCAGGCGATCAAGCTGTGCCTGGCGCTGGGGTTCAGCGACGATGACGTGCGCACCATGGTGGCCACCAACCCGGCCAGGCTGGTCGGCCTCGGCGGCTGAGCCGCCGTGCGGGTCATCGAAATCGCACGGCCGGGAGGCCCGGAGGTTCTGCGCATCGTCGAGCGCGACGTGCCGACGCCCGGCGAAGGCGAGGTTCTGATCCGCGTGGCGGCCGCCGGCGTCAACCGCCCCGACATCCAGCAGCGGCGTGGCCTCTATCCCCCGCCGCCGGGCGCCACCGACATCCCCGGGCTCGACGTGGCCGGGATCGTCCATGCGGCGGGCCCGGGCGTCCAAGACCTTGCGGTCGGCGCCGCCGTCTGCGCGCTGGCAAATGGCGGCGGCTATGCGGACTACTGCATCGTGCCGGCGGTGCAATGCATGCCCGTTCCGCGAGGGTTGAGTTTCGCCGAGGCGGCATCTCTTCCGGAAGTTCTCTTCACGGCCTGGAACAACATCGTCTGGCTGGCCGGACTGAGGCCCGGCGAGACGCTGCTGGTCCATGGCGGCACCAGCGGCGTCGGCATGGCGGCCATCCAGATCGCGCGACAGCTGTTCGGCGCGCGCGTCCTGGCAACAGCCGGCAGCGAGGAGAAGCGCGCGGTGTGCCGCGACGCTGGCGCCGAAGCCGCATTCGACTACAGGGGCGACTGGGACATCCGGATCCGCGGCCACTTGTCGGCGTCGGGCGTCGACATCATCCTCGACGGGCAGGCAGGCCCCGCCACCCAGCGCCAGCTCGATCTGCTCAACGAGGACGGCAGGCTGGTCTTCATCGCCAGCCACCAGGGCGAGTTCGCCGAGGTCAACATGCGCCAGATCGTCCGCCGGCGGCTGACGATCACCGGCTCGACGCTGAGGCCGCGGCCGTCCGACTACAAGGGCCGGCTCGCGCGCGAACTGGTCGAGCGCGTCTGGCCTTTGCTGGAGGACGGGCGCATTGCGACCCGCATATTCGCCGCCCTTCCCTTCGAACAGGTGCAGGCGGCCCACGCGATCCTCGATGACAACCGGCAGATCGGCAAGGTCGTGCTGGTCGTGGATGCCGGACTCGGCGCGGGCGTTCCGCACCCTCGAGCCTGACGCGGCAGCATTCCGGATGGGCAGCTTGCGCTGCCCATCCGTCGCCTCGCCGGGTTCAGGTCCCGGGCATCGGATAGTCCGCCTCGTTCAGCACCCAGCCGGGCTTCATCGAGAAATCCATGCGCGGCGGGGCGAAGATGTCGACCAGCTGGTTGACGCCCTCGCCCTCCGCGGTCGTCGTGTGGATCGAGGGTGGCGGGATGACGCAGATCGAGGGCGACTCGCAGAACAGATGCTCGTCCTCTCGCCAGACGTTCATGTTGGTCGTCCACGGCCAGCGCAAATGATGCGTGAAGGTGCCGGTCAACGCCAACGAGCACTGCTCGAAATCGTCGTGGTGGTGCGGCGAAACCTTGTCGCGCGCGCGGGGTCCGACCCGGGGCGTCAGATAGTTGATCATGAACGTCGTGCACCGGTAGATGCGCCCGAAGCGGGACGGATCCTCCGGCACGTCGAGCGTGTACCATTTCAGCTTCAACCCGCCGGGAGGCTCGGGCCAGGGCTGGAACGGCGGCACGTTCGGATGCGTGCCGCGGAAGGCCTCCGCATTGGAAGCCGCGTCGGCCATATCCTTTGACTTCGGCGTGAATAGCCTGACCAACGTGCCAGGCGTCAGCATCCGGATCGTGCTTTTCCCTGGCGGCACGAAGGCAACCGAGTAGCCCGGCACGACGGTCGAGCCTTCGGTGGTTGTGATCTCCATGCGGGTCTCCGCGTCCGGCACGATGATCGCATACTCGTCCGGCTGGTCCGCGCGGGCGAAAACGCCGCCCTCCTGCGCCTCGCTGTAGGCGATCACGAAGTTCTGGCCGCGGCTGATCCAGGTCCTGCCGTTCGCGTCGTCCTGCTGCGGCGCCGTCTCGTAGAACAGCGCGAGTTCGGATCCGAAGAAGCTCTCGTGCATTCGCGCGGGCGCCGGTTTCGGACTGCCTGCCAGTGTGGATCGCGGATCGCTCTGGTCGTACATGGTCTGCCTCCTTCTGATATCTGTTCGGGTTCAGCGCTCAGGCGGGCAAGGGCGCCTGCTTCCTGAGGCCGAGGATCGCGCGTGCTTCATCCGGCGTAGCGATTTCGCCGCCGAGGTCGCGGACGATGCGGGCCGCCTTGGCGACGAGGGCGGCGTTGCTTTCGGCGAGCACGCCCTTCTCGAGATAGATGTTGTCCTCCAGGCCGACGCGCACGTGACCGCCGAGCAGCCAGCTCTGGGCCAGCATCGGGAATTCCCAACGGCCGACACCAAACGCGCTCCACGGAGCGCTCGGCGGCAGAAGCGACTTCATGTACATCAGCGTTTCGGGCGTCGCGATTGCGCCGTAACGGACGCCGAGCACGATCTGGAACAGCGTCGATGCGGCGAGCCGGCCCTGCTCGATGAAGTGATTGCCGAGTTGGATGTCGCCCGAGTCGAACACTTCCAGCTCCGGCTTCACGCCCGCCTCGGCGATCAGATCGGCCATGATCGCGAGGTTGGCCGGCGTGTTGATGACGACCGAGGAGCCCGAATACATCGTGTTGAGATCGAGGCTGCACAGTTCGGGTCGCAACGCCTGGACATGGGCCACCCGGGGCTCGGGACGCATCAACGTCGTCCCCGGTGCTGCCACGCTCGGGTCGGCCTCGCTCGGAACGAAGCGCTGGCCGGGGCCGGTCGTCAGGTTGATCACCACATCCTCTTCCGCCGCGCGCAGGCGCTCCACCACCTCGCGGTAGTGCGCGAGATCCATGCTCGGCCGCCCGTCCGGATGGCGCACATGGATGTGGACGATCGCCGCGCCCGCCCGTGCCGCCTCGATGCACGACTGCGCGATCTGCTCCGGCGTGACCGGCAGATGAGGCGTCTGCTGGAGCGTCGTGATGTTGCCGGTGACGGCGCAACTGATGATGGTCGGATCGGCCAAGGCGGCGGGCTCCCTTGAAAAGTGAGTGCTGACGAGCGAGTGCGTGGGGCTGTTGCTCGCATTCCGTTCGCAGCGAGGGCAACGCCGATGCGCGGGCGTTTCGCCGGGGGAAACGGTCGAGTCCGTTCCGGCCTGCGAAATAGAGTCTATTCGCGGACCATCGGGCGGGTCCGTATCGGTAGAAGGGGAAGACCAGTTGGAAACGCCATGCCCGATATCCGTCCCCCCTTTGCGACATTCCGAGAAAGACTGCTGGCCCGCACCCGGCTCTTTGGGACGTTCCTCAAGCTGCCCACGACGCAGGTCATCGAGATCCTCGGGCCGATCGGCTACGATTTCGTCATCATCGACCAGGAGCACGCGGCGCTCGACCGCAGCATCACCGACCTGATGATCTTCGCCGCGCGCGCCGCCAACATCGCGCCGATCGTGCGGATTCCGGAGTTCACCGAATCCTTCGTTCTGGGCGCGCTGGATTGCGGCGCCATGGGCATCATGGTTCCGCACGTGACCTCGGTGGAGAAGGCACAAGCGATCGCCCGGAGCGCGCGCTACAAGGGCGGCAGCCGCGGCTTTGCAGGGCTGACCCGCGCCGGCCATTGGGGCAGCGTGGGGGCGGTCGCCCACATGGCGGCGCAGGATTCGCAGGTAGCGGTGATCGCGATGATCGAGGATCAGCAGGCGGTCGACCTCGCCGGCGATATCGCCCGGGTCGAGGGCATCGACGCCCTGTTCATCGGGCGCGGCGATCTCACGGCATCCTTCGGCGACGATCCGGACGCAGGCGCGAAGGTGGCCGAGATCAGCCGGCGCGTCGCCGCAGCGGCACGGGAGGCAGACGTTCCGCTGATGATGCTGCCCACCGGACGATCCGACTTCGAGTTTGCAACGGGACTTGGGGCGACGGCTCTGGCCTTTTCCAGCGATCACGGCTTTATCCGTTCCGCCGCCGCGGCGGTGATCAGGGACTATGCCGGCTGACGCCGGGACAGATGCAGGGAAAGGTGCGCCGCCGGCGCGGGGTGTCACGAACACCGGGCAGACCGGCGAGGCGCCGGGAGGAAGGAAGCAATCAATGGCAATGATCGAAGTGCCCGCGCTCGCCGCGCCGCGCACGGTTCTGGTGACCGGCGGAAGCGGCGGCATCGGCCGCGCCGTCGTCGCCCGTCTGGCGGAACTGGGATCGCGTGTGGCGGTCGGCTACAACAGCCGCAGCGACGCCGCCGAGGACGTCGTCTCCGGACTGCACGGACAGGGCCACTGCGCCATTCGCATCGCCATCGAAGACCCCACGTCGATCGAAGCGGCAAGGGCTGCACTCGAAGAGCGCTTCGGCTATCTGGACGCGCTGGTGAATTCGGGCGGCGCGACGACGCCGGTTCCGGCCAACGATCTCGACGCTCTGACCGACGAGATCTTCGACCGCGCGGTCCTGCTCAACCTGCGCGGTCCTTTCGCCGTGACCCGAACCATGCGCCCGCTGCTGGAGCGTGGCGAAAACGCGGCCATCGTCAACGTGTCCTCCATCGCGGCGCGAACCGGCGTCGGAAGCAGCCTCGCCTATCTCGCAGCCAAGGGTGGGCTGGACTCGCTGACGATCGCGCTTGCCAAGGTACTGGCGCCCAAGGTTCGGGTCTTTTCCGTCTCGCCGGCTGGCGTCGATACCGACTTCGTGCCCAACCGCACACGCGAACAGCTTGAACGGACGGCAGAGAAATTCCCCCTTCGCCGGGTTACCGTTCCGGACGATGTCGCGCGCGCGGTGGTGGCGTGTATCGTCAGCCTGACCAGTTCGACAGGCATCGTCGTTCCGGTCGACGAGGGACGCCACCTCTAGGGGAAGTGCCGACGGGGCTGCGAGCCGATCGAGGAGCCGGCCCGCGCCGGCATATGCCGCCGGTTTCGTCGAGCCGCGGACGGGCAGCAGGAGGAGACGACCGATGACAACGACTTGCCTCGGAGCCCGCACCCGGCTCCTGTCTCCGATCATGCGATATTGTTTGCCAGCAAGGGAGAGGATCGGATGAAAGCCACCCAGGACGTCGCGCTCGGGGTCTTCTTCACGGCGATCGGCATCGTCGCCGGCGTGATCGCCCTCACCTATCCGATCGGCACGCCCAGCCGCATGGGGCCGGGATTCTTCCCCGTGATCATCTCGGTGTTGCTGACGCTGACGGGAATCGCTGCGCTGTCGCGCGCCCGCCGTGCCGGCTCGCCGTTGGTGGAGGCCATCACCTGGCGCCCGGTCATCATCGTGCCGCTGATGGTCGTCGTCTTCGGCCTGACGATCGACCGGCTCGGTCTGCCGCTGGCAGTGTTACTGCTCGTCGTCGGCACGGCGGCGGCCAGCGTCAAGCTTGATATCAGTTGGAGGGCGGCCGCCGGCGCCGCCGCGTTCTCGGCGATCTGCGCGCTTCTCTTCGTCAAGGTGCTGGGCCTGCCCATACCGCTCGCCGGCAGCTGGCTGCCGTTCTCAGGCTGAACCGAGCAACGCCGGGAGGGCGCTGATGGACATCTTCAACGGATTGATGCTGGGGTTCTCGACGGCCACCACGCTATCGAACTTCTCCTATTGCTTCTTCGGCGTGTTCCTCGGCACGGCGGTGGGCGTTCTGCCGGGTCTCGGCCCGATCGCGACGATCTCGATGCTTCTGCCGTTCACCTTCGGCCTGCCGGTCGACACGGCGCTGATCATGCTGGCCGGCATCTTCTACGGCTCGCAATATGGCGGGTCCACCACCGCGATCCTGATGAACCTGCCAGGCGAAGCCTCGTCGGTGGTCACCACGCTGGACGGCCACGAAATGGCCAAGCAGGGAAAGGCGGGGCGCGCGCTGGCGGCGGCTGCGATCGGCAGCTTCTTTGCCGGCACCGTCGGCACGGTGTTCATCGCGGTCGCGGCTCCCCTGCTGGCGGGGCTCGCGCTCACCTTCGGGCCGGCCGAGTATTTCTCGCTCATCGTCCTCGGCCTCGTGACATCGATGGTGCTCACCAGCGGGTCGCTGCTGACGGCGTTCGGCATGGCGCTTCTCGGCATGACCTTCGGGATGGTCGGCACCGACGTCAATTCGGGCTTCGCCCGCTATACGTTCGGATCGGCGAATCTGCTCGACGGCCTGGACTTCGTGGTGATCGCGACCGGCGTTTTCGGCCTGGGCGACGTGCTCGCCAACCTGCAGAACGAGCATGCCCGCGCCGCCAGCGTGGCGCCGGTGAGCCGGCTCTACCCGACCCGGGAGGACTGGCGGCGGATGACGGCGCCGATCCTGCGCGGTACCGGCGTCGGCGTGGTGCTGGGCATATTACCCGGTGCCGGCGTTCTCCTCGCGTCGTTCTCGGCCTATGCGCTGGAGAAGAAGATCTCGCGCCGGCCAGAAGATTTCGGCAAGGGCGCGATCGAGGGCGTGGCGGCGCCCGAAGCCGCCAACAATGCCGCGGCGCAGACCTGCTTCATCCCGATGCTGACGCTCGGTCTGCCCGGCACGGCCACGATGGCGCTGATGATCGGCGCGCTCGTCGTCCAGGGCGTTCAGCCCGGCCCCGAGATGCTGACCCAGCAGCCAGCGCTGTTCTGGGGGCTGGTCGTATCGATGTGGATCGGCAACCTGCTGCTGCTGCTGCTCAACCTGCCGCTGGTCGGCATGTGGGCCAAGCTGATCTCCGTGCCCTATCGCTATCTTTTCCCCATGATCTGCGTGTTCACCGCCATCGGCGTCTATTCGATCAACAATAACGTCTTCGACGTCTACCTGATGGCGCTGTTCGGGCTGCTCGGCTTCTTTTTCCGCAAGGTCGGCGCCGAACCGGCGCCGCTCATCCTCGCGCTGATCCTCGGGCCGATGGCCGAGGAATACCTGCGCCGCACGCTCCTGATCTCGCACGGCGACGCGACCGTGTTCTTCACCAGCCCGGTCAGCCTGGGCATCCTCGTCGTCACCGCGCTGCTGCTGATGTCGATCCTGTCGCCCCATTTCCGCAAGGTCCGGGAAGAGGGTCTGCAGGAGGTGGACTGAGCGACGAATGCCGGGATCCCTTGCAACGCCGGTCGGAACCGGCGCGGCTCCGCCCAATCCCAGTGGGAACCAATATGCCACAAGATGCTGCCACCCGACTGCAAGGTCTCCTCGACCGGGAGGAACTCTTCGACCTCGTTCGCCGCGAGCGGTTTGCGCGGGACCAGCGCCGCTTCGACGTGATGCGCGACTGCTTCCATCCTGACGCCTATGTGCGGACGAGCTGGTACGACGGTCGCGGCGGAGAAGCCTATGTCGAGGCTACGCGCGAGTTCATGGGCAGGGTCGGCAACGGCAAGCACTGGGTCTTTCCGGCCTTTGCCCAGATCGCAGGCGACCGCGCCACGGTCGAGAGCCCGGCGATGATCTTCAGCCGCACGCGGCTCGATAATGTTGAGGTCGATTTCCACGTCTTCTGCCGCTTCTTCTCACGGGCTGTCCGCGTGGAAGGCGTCTGGAAACTCATGAGTTTCGAGGTTCTGTTCGAGCGGGACGTGATGAAGCCGGTCAACCCGTCGGAGCGCCTGCCTGTCGACTGGTCGCGTCTCGAGACGCTGCGGCCGTCCTACAAGTTCCTGGCTTGGATCCAGCAGTCGCGCGGGGTCGTCGTGAACCCGGACCTGCTGGGCGATGACCGCCCCGTCGAACTTGCCGCTTTCCATGCCGGGGAGGACCGCTGGCTGGCCGGAGCCGACTGAAGCGGGAGCGACTGGTCATTCCGCTAGACGAAATGACCGCAGCCCTTCATACGACCGCCCGCCCAGGCGGGCTACAGTGAGCCATACCCGATGACAAGTTCCATCCACGGGAGGGAGGAAGAACCCATGATCAACAGACGTGAACTCATTGTGCTTGGAGGTTCGGCAGCGGTGCTGGCTTCGACCGGCTTCGTCCGCGCAGCGGAGTGGCCGACCAAGCAGGTCACGGTCATCTCCGCCTATCCGCCCGGCGGCACAAGCGACATCATCACCCGTCTCGTGGCGGATCTGCTGACCGCCAAATACGGGCAACAGTTCGTGGTCGAGAACGTCGCCGGCGCAGCCGGCGCGCTGGCCGGCGGCAAGCTCGCGCGCTCGGCGCCGGACGGCTACACCATCATGGTCTCCGGCAGCGCACCGATTGCCGCCAACAAGGTGGTGCAGAAGAACCTGGCCTACGATCCGCAGGTCGACTTCACGCCGATCACAGTCGTTGCCGAGAGCTGCGCGCTGCTTTCGGCAAGCGCGACCGCACCGGCCAAGACGTTGCAGGATCTGATCGCCTACGCCAAGGCGAACCCCGGCAAGTTGAATATCGGCAATCCGGGCGCTGGAACAAAGGGGCACATCTGCGCCGCCATGATCGGCATGCAGGCGGGAGTGGAGATCAACCACATCCCGTACAAGGGCTCGCCGCCCCTCCTGGCCGACCTGCTCGGCGGCCATATCGACTTCGCGCTCGACGCACCTTCGAACTACCTTCCGCACATCAAGGACGGAAAGATCCTGGGCGTCGCCGTCACCACGGCCGAAAGGGTTGGCGAGATGCCCGAGGTGAAGACCGTCGCGGAGCAAGGCTTCGATGGCTTCAACCAGACGCTCTGGTTCGGGGCGGTCGGACCGAAGGACATGCCGGCCGACATCGTCGACAAGATCCACACGGCGATCAAGGAGTGGACGGATACGCCGGCCGCGAAGGAAAAGCTGAAGTCGCTCGGCCTCGCAGCCGTGGTCAACACGCCGGACGAGATGCGCGGCTCGATCGAGCGCGAGATCGCCAGCATCCGACCTCTGGTCGATGCCGGGCTGGTGCAGCCGAGCTGAGCCATCGCTTCCCGCGGCGGGCCACCGTCCGCCGCGGTCGATCCCTTCCCCTCATGTCCCCGCGCGCCCTCGGTCCGCCGTTTCGGCTGTGGAAGAGACGAGCCCGATCGGCCATATCCAATCGATGAGCAAACATCTCACCATGACCGTCAACGGTCACGTCCACGAGATCGATACGGCCGGCACGACCCCGCTGCTCGACGTGCTGCGCAATCACCTCGGGCAGAAGGGCTCCCGCTACGGCTGCGGGCTCGAGCAGTGCGGCGCCTGCATGGTGCTGGTCGATGGCGAGACGGTCTACTCGTGCAGCCGCGAGGCCGGCTCCCTGCAGGGACGATCGATCCTCACGGTCGAGGGGCTGGGCGCGCCGGGCGCGCTTCATCCTCTGCAACAGGCGTTCCTCGACGAACAGGCCGGTCAGTGCGGCTACTGCCTTTCGGGCATGCTGATGGCGGCCAAGGCGCTGCTCGACCGCAATCCGTCGCCCACCCGAGCCGAGATCGTCGAAGCGCTCGACCCGAATGTCTGCCGCTGCGGCTCGCATCCGCGCATCCTGCGCGCCGTGGCGCGCGCCGCGGCTGTGTTGCGTAGCGGGGCCGGCGATGGTCATTAGCCAGAGCCTGCGGGACAATCCCCGCCTCGACCGCTGGCTGCGCTTCGAGCCCGACCGGACCGTGCGCGTGGCCACCGGCAAGGTGGAACTCGGCCAGGGCATCCTGACCGCGCTGGCCCAGATCGCCGCCGAGGAGCTTGACCTGCGGGTCGACCAGATAAGGATCATGTCGGGCGACAGCGTCGAGGGTCCGGGCGAGGGCTACACGGCGTCGAGCTGGTCAGTCGAGCATTCCGGCAGCGCGATCCGCGCCGTGTCGGCCGAGGTCAGGGCGCTTGCACTGGCGCGGGCCGCACTCCGGCTCAACGCGGCGCCGGAGGAGCTTTCGGTCCTGGAGGGGGAGTTCCTCAGGGACGGCACCGCGACCGGCCTGGACTACTGGCATGTCGCGCCGGACATAGACCTCTCCGCGGAGGCGACCGGCGCCGTCGCCCCGAAACCGGTCGCGGAGCACCGGATCGTCGGACGCGACATTCCGCGCCTCGATCTGGCGGCAAAGCTCACAGGCTCCGGTTTCATCCAGGACATCGACATGCCCGGCATGCTGCACGCGCGCACGCTGCGCCAGCCGGGACGGGGCGCGACACTACTGCTGCTCGACAAGGACGCGATCCGGCGCGCGGCCGGCGACGGCGTGCTGATCGTGCGGCGGGAGAATTTCGTCGCCCTCGCGGGCGAAGACGAGACGGCCGTGCGCAAGGCCGCAACGGCCGCTGCGGGGGCAGCCGTATGGGACAGGCCGCGGCGGCTCGGCCCAGAACAGGCGGGCGCCGGCTGGATCGCCACCCAGCCCTCGCACGACCGTCATATCGGCGATCCGATGCCCGAGAGCGATGGCGGCCGTGTGTCGATGCGCTTCTCCCGCCCGTTCCTGTCGCACGGGTCGATCGCTCCATCCTGCGCGCTGGCGCTGTGGCAGGACGGGCTTCTGTCCGTCTGGTCGCATGCGCAGGGGATGCATCCCTTGCGCGCGAACATTGCCGCAACGCTCCGTCTGCCGGTCGAGAAGGTCGCATGCCACCACGCGCAAGGCGCCGGCTGCTACGGCCACAACGGCGCGGACGACGCCGCGCTCGATGCGGCGTTGGTGGCGATGGAACTGCCGGGCAAGCCGATCCGCCTCTGCTGGAGCCGCGAGGAGGAATTCGGTTACGAGCCCCTGTCCTCGGCAATGGCGGTCGAGGTCCATGCATCGGTAGGGACGGATGGGCGGCCAGTCGGTTGGACGACCGAGATATGGAGCGCGGCGCATGGCCAGCGGCCCGGCGTCGGCGGCGCCTATTTGCTTGCGGCCGATGCACTCGAGACCCCTCCGCCGGAACGAAAGCCCTTCGACATACCGGAGGAACGAGGCGGTGGCGCCACACGTAATGCGATCCCGCTTTACGACATCGCGGCCAAGGGAATCGATTTCCATCTTGTCCATGACGTGCCTGTCCGGACCTCGTCGCTGCGTGGCCTGGGCGCGACGCTGAATGTCTTCGCCATCGAAGGCCTCATGGACGAATTGTCGGCGCGCGCGGGCGAAGATCCGCTCGCCTACCGTCTGTCGCTGCTGACCGATCCCCGCGCCCGCGCGGTGCTCGAGAGGGTCGGCGACATGGCGCGGTGGTCGGAGCGTGATCCCGGCGGAGCCGGGCGTGGCACGGGGATCGCGCTCGCCCGATACAAGAACGCGTCGGCCTATGCGGCAATAGTCGCGGCGGTCGAGGTCGGTGAGGCCGTGCGCGTCACCGACGTCTGGTGCGCGGTCGACGCCGGCCTCGTCATCAATCCCGACGGGGTCGCGAACCAGGTCGAAGGCAACATGATCCAGGCGATCAGCTGGGCGCTGATCGAGGAGTCGAGGTTCGGCGAGGACGGCGTGGCGAGCCTCGACTGGCAAACCTATCCGGTGATCCGGTTCCGCGACATTCCCGAGATCCGCGTCGAACTGGTCGACGCGTCCGCACACGATCCGCTCGGAGTGGGCGAATGCGCGGGCGGACCGGCGGCGGCGGCCATCGGCAATGCCGTGGCGCACGCGCTGGGCACCCGGATCCGGGACATGCCGATGACGCGCGAGAGGATTATCGAAGCACTGATGCGCGGTAGCTGACCCTCCTGCGCCTCCGTTTCAACGACCCGGCGCTGCGGCGCGAGACTGAAGGATCGATCCAATGACCAACTCAGTTCCGACCTCCGGCAGGCAATCCGCCGATGTTCCCATGCTCTTCTACAGCCCCGGCGCCTGTTCGCTCGCCTCGCACATCGCGCTGGAGGAGACCGGCCGTCCTTACCGTTCCGTCGAGACGCTGTTGTCGAAGAACCAGCATCAGACGCCGGAATATCTGGCGATCAACCCGCGCGGCCGCGTGCCGGCGCTGGCGGTGGACGGCAAGGTGATCACCGAGAATACGGCGATCCTCACCTGGATCGCGACGGCTTTCCCTGACGCGGAGCTGCTCCCGGAAGACCTGGTCGAGCGGATGCGCTGCATCGCCCAGATGGCCTGGTTCTCGAACACGCCGCACATCTTCCAGCGGGCGAAGTTCCGGCCTTATCGCTTCGTCGACCGGGAGGACGTGCATGACGACATACGCGCCAAGGCCCTGTCGAGCTACTGGGAATGCATGCAGGAGATCGACGCCCTGATCGGGGACAATCAATGGCTGATGGGCGACGCCTACACGGTCGTCGATCCCTACGCGCTCGTCTTCTACGGCTGGGGAACCAGCAACGGCCTGCCGATGCGCGACCTCGCCAGCTACACGCGACACAAGGAGCAGATGCTCGAACGTCCCGCGGTGCGCACCGTCATCGAACGGGAGAAGAACCCGCACTTCCGCTGAGGCGGATTAAGCGGAACGGTGGGGCGCGGGGTAGACACGGCCATCGAAGAGCTTTCTCGCCGTGCGGATCGTGCCCGCGGCGCACACTGCTCCCCGCTCGTCGCGCTGGATCGCGACTTCCGCTGCACCCGTCGGGTGCTCGATCCGGAAGATGCCGTCCGCAGGGATCGAGGCCAGCCGCGCCGCCGGCCCGTCTCGCAGCGTACAAGCCGTCGCGACGCTGACGGCGGCGAAGACGCCGATGGACGCATGGCAGCGATGCGGAATGAAGCTGCGGGTGGCGATCGCCCCGCCGTTCAGCGGGCGGGACACCAACGTCATTTTCGGCACGGACTTGTCGGTCACGTTGCCCAGATTCATCATCGGTCCGACCTTGAGGCGGATGGCTTCGATCCGCGCCTTGAGCTGCGCGTCCGCATCGAGCGCCTCGCGCGTCTCCTGCCCGCCCAAGCCAAACTCGGCAGCATCCATCACGACGATCGGCATGCCGTTGTCGATCAAGGTGCAGGCCACGCCGTCGACGATGTCGACATCGTTGCCGGTCGGCAGCAGCGCGCCGGTCATCGAGCCGGCGATGTTCTGGAACATCAGCGGCACCGAAGCATGGGATCCCGGGACGCCGTCGATGCGGGCATCGCCGCGATAGGTGACGCGGCCGGCCGGCGTGGCGATCTGGGCAACGGCCACTTCACCGGTGTTGACCATGTGGATGCGGACGCGCGTCTCACCTTCGGACGCGGCAACCAGTCCGCGCTCGATCGCAGCAGGGCCGACGCCGGCCAGGATGTTGCCGCAGCCTTGCGCGTCGGACACCAGCGCCTGGTCGACATAGACCTGGAGAAAGAGGTAGTCGACATCGGCATCCGGCCGGGTGGACGGCGACAGGATCGCGACCTTCGAGGTCAGCGGATCGGCCCCGCCGATGCCGTCGATCTGGCGCGTATCGGGCGAGCCCATGATGCGCAACAGGAGATCGTCGAGCGCGGCGCGATCGGACGGGAGGTCAGAGGCAAGGAAATAGGCACCCTTCGACGTGCCGCCCCTCATCCACAGGCAGGGGATCCCGTCGACCTCGGGATCAGACATATTTCAGTCCCTTCTCGGCGAGGCGCCGGCGCATGTCATAGATGTCGAGGCCGAGTTCGCCGGCGGCAAGGCGCCGGCGCTTTGCCTCCTCGGCTTCCAGCCGCTTCTCCGCCGCCGCGGCCACGGCTTCCGCGTCAGCGCGCCTGACGACCACGACGCCGTCGTCGTCGGCCACGATGACGTCGCCCGCCTCGACTAGCCGGCCGGCGCAGACCACCGGCACGTTGACGGAGCCGAGCGTCTCCTTGACCGTCCCCTGAGCGCTGACCGCCTTCGACCAGACCGGGAAGCCCATCGCCGTCAGGTCGCGCACGTCGCGGACGCCGGCGTCGATGACGAGGCCGCGGCAGCCGCGCGACATGGCGGACGTTGCCAGCAGGTCGCCAAAATAGCCATTGTCGCAGGGCGAGGTGGGGGCGAGGACGAGGATGTCGCCCTCGCGAAGCTGCTCGATGGCGACGTGGACCATCCAGTTGTCGCCCGGCGGCGCGCTGATCGTCACCGTGCTTCCGGCAATCTGGGCGCCCGCATAGATCGGCCGCATGTAGCTGGCGAGGCAGCCCGTGCGCCCCTGCGCCTCGTGGACCGTGGCGACACCCGCCTTGCTTAGACGGCTGACAACCTGCGGGTCGGCGCGCAAAATGTCCCTCATGACGATGCTCATCGATCGTGCTCCTTGCCCGCAACGGGCGGCGTTCCGTGCGAGTGGAAGGTCTCGATGGTCTTGAGCCCCCAGGCCTGGCCCTTCTTGCGGTCCGTTTCCGTCCACATCACCGGCTGCCAGTCCGGCGCCAGGATGAGCCGCGCGCCGGCATTGGCGAGCTCGACGCGGTTGCCGGCCGGCTCCCAGACATAGAGGAAGAAGGTGCCCTGGATCGCATGCTTGTGCGGGCCGGTCTCTATATGGACGCCGTTCTGCAGGAAGATGTCGGCGGCGCGCAATATGTCCTCGCGCTGGTCGGTGGCAAAGGTCACGTGGTGCAGACGGCCGCTGCCGCCGCCATGCTCTTCGGTGCAGGCAAGATCGTAGGTCTTGTTGTTGACGGTGAACCAGCACCCACCGATGCGGCCGTTGTCGAGCTGGATATATTCGGTGACCCTCGATCCGAGGCAGGTCTCCATGAAGCGGCGGAATTCCGTCACGTCGCTGCTGAGCAGGTTCAGGTGATCGATTCGCCGGGGCGCGGCACCGGTGAACGCGGACGCCGTGTTCTTGAGTGCCGGGCGTTCGGACGCCTCCCGGGGCTCATACCAGTTGGTGTCGTAGTAGATCTCGAAGACATGGCCGAACGGATCCTCGAAGCGGAAGGCCGCGCCATGGCTCATGTCGCCATCGTTCCAGCCATGCACCTTGTAGCCCGACGCCTCGATCAGCTTGACGCGCCTGGCCAGGGCCTCGGGAGATGCGGCGCGATAGGCGATATGCCTGACCCCTGTGGTGGAGGCGCGCGTCAGCTTCAGCGAACAGAATTCGTAGTCGTCCCAGGCCCGCAGATAGGCGCTCGTCTCGTCACGGCCCGAGAGCTTCAGCCCGAAGACGCGCAGGAAGAAGTCCAGGCTGTCGTCGAACCTGTCCGTCAGCATTTCGACATGGCCGAGATGGGCGATGTCGCCCGACGGGTTGGTGGGCATCGTCATGAAACTCCTCCGCTCATGTCGGCCTTCGCGAAAGCCGGCGCCGCGATACCGGACGCCCGGCCCTGCGTGGCCGCTTCATCCCCCGCGCGCAAGCCTAGAGCTCGTCCACCGTGCGCGGAAACATCGACTGGAACGCCTCCGCATATTTCGCCGCGCGCCCTCCCGCCTGGCCGCCCGAATTGCGCTGGAAGTGATTGCCCCGGTTCTCCGCGACGTTGGTGTAGAAGTCCCAGAGGTGCTCCTGGCCCACCATGCATTCAATCGCGGCGCGCTTCTTGTCCCACACGTCCGTGATGTCGAGAAACACGTCGGGCTTCCAGGCCATCTGCTCGGTCTGGTGCGGCTCGAACAGATAGAGCTGCGGCGCGCCGAGCACCTTCTGGCCGGGCTTGTGTCCCCAGGCCTGCGCGATCATGCGGCATTCGAGCACGAACTTCGTCGTGTTCATGTGGTCCGTGTTGTAGGGGTCCCAGAGCGAGTGGCTCATCATGAAGGCGGGCTGCACCGCGCGGATCAGATCCACCATCCGGTCGCGCGTGTCCGGCCCGAAGTCCAGCGGATAGTCGCCCAGGTCAAGAAACTGAATATCGTGCACGTCCAGCACCGTGGCCGCGGCCTCGGCCTCCTTGCGCCGCTCGGCCTTGACGCGCTCGAGGGTCATGCCCTGCTGCTTCCACAGCTTGGCGCTTTCGCCACGCTCCCCGAACGACAGGCAGGCGACGGTGACATCGTAGCCGAGCCTCTGGTGCAGTGCGATCGCGCCGCCGCAGCGCCAGACGAAATCGGCGGCGTGCGCGCTGACGACGAGTGCGGTCTTCTGTCCGGACAAATCTCTCTCCTCCCTGTGTGTCGTGCGACACCTCTGCATCGAAGCAGGTCGGAAAGGCCATTTCAATGCTGTGTGACGCCCATAATTTCTTGATACAGTGGGCGCCGGCCTCGGAGGGCGATCGGTGGGCAGGCTCAATATGCGCCATCAGCGCGGAGACAAAGGCGCATGACGAAATATACGGTTGGCCTGGCGCTGGGCGGCGGAGCGGCCCGAGGCTGGTCGCATATCGGGGTTCTCGAAACCCTATTGGACGCCGGCATCGAACCCAAGGTCATGGCAGGCACTTCGATCGGCGCGCTGGTGGGCGCGGCCTATGCCTGCGGGCGCCTCGCGGACCTGAAGGCCTGGGCCCAGGCGATAGACTGGCGCACCATTGCCTCGATGCTCGACGTGAAGGTCGCAAACGGCGGACTGATCGACGGAGCACGCGTCCAGCGGGTGTTGCGCGACCTGGGCATGGACAAGCCGATCGAGGACCTGCCGATGAAATATACGGCGGTGGCGACCGATCTCGCCGACGGCCGCGAAATCTGGTTGCAGAGTGGCCCGGTCGATAGGGCGATCCGCGCCTCGATCGCCCTCCCGGGTATCTTCAGTCCGTCGCTTGTCGACGGCAAGTGGCTGGCGGATGGCGGCCTGGTCAATCAGGTTCCGGTTTCGACCTGCCGGGCTCTCGGAGCCGACTTCGTCATCGCGGTGGGCCTCGGCGACGGGATGCTTGCCAAGCGCGCGGCGGGCCTGAGCCCGACCGCGGCGGAGGAGGCCTCGGCCGCGCAGCGCGGCAGGCTGATGGAGATGGTCGCGCAGATGCCCGGTCCGTTCCGGGACCAGGCGGCGCGGATATTGCCTCAGTTGCTGTCGAGCGGTCCGAAATCGCCAGGATATTTCGACGTGCTTGCGAATGCGCTGAACATCATGCAGGACCGGATCACCCGTTCGCGGCTGGCAGGCGAGCCGCCGCATGCGATGATCTCGCCGCAGGTCGCGCATATAAGACTGATGGATTTCCACCGCGCCAGCGAGGCGATCGCGGCGGGTCGCGCCGCGGCGGAGAAGGCGCTGGACGGCCTCAAGGCGCAACTGGAGAACTGACGCTTCGAACCGGGCTCTCCTCGTCGACGGCGGCGCTCAGCCTTCCTCGATCGCCGCCCGCACCAGGGCCGACGCCGCCCAGCGGACGACGTCTTCGGTGTCATCCGAGCCGAGCTTCCACATGTCCTTGAGCACCACCAGCGCCTCGACACCGAAGATCAGCGACAGCGCCTGCGCCAGCCGCTCCACCTTCTTCGCCGTCAGGTCTTCGCGCAACGGTTGCAGCGCCTCGCGCAGCAGGTCGACGCGGTGACCGCGCCGGAAGGGCGTCTCACTCGCAGGCGCGCCCGCCTTGCGCTGGGCCCACTCCTCGAGCGACAGCCTGAGGGCTGCCCTGAACGTCGCCTCGAACGTATCGATGCGCGGTAGCGAAGTGTCGAGCAGGTCCGCAACGCGCGTCTGCGGATCGCGGGAGGCCGATTTCCACGCCAGGATCGGACCGAGAGCTTCGTCGACCACCGCCTCGACCAGCGCCGCCTGGCTCGGAAAATAGCGGTAGGCCGTAGCCCTCGAAACCTCGGCCGCTTCGGCGACCTCGCTGACTGACGGCGTGACGCCCGCCTGCATGAGGCGGGTGGCCGTCTCCAGCATGAGCCGGCGGGTGCGCGCGCGCGGCCCGCGTTCGGCTTCATCGGTGAGTTCGGTCGATGGACGTGAGACGGTCATGTCAATACGATACTGACGTCTCAAAAATGTGCAATGGCAGCGTCAGGAGAATAGGCTGGACAAGCGGGAATTCCAAACCCGCCTTGGTGCCGGGAGGCGCGGATCCACGACCGCGTCCACGCCGATCGGTCCCCACGCGGACCGCCTGTCGTTTCTTGCCGACGAATTGCGCAAGATCAAGGCCTTGGACCTGTCCGGGCGACAAGGAACTACAGACTGCGGCAGCCTCTGGCGCCTACTTGGTGTGCACATAATGGTTCGAATCGCCTTGCTTGTGTTTCTTTTGTCGGCTGGCCAAGCGTATGCCGCGCAGGGCGACGACTTCTTCGAGAGAGTCCAGGCTCGGCTTACATCGATGGAACGATTATCTGACGGAAAGCGTCCATCGGCCTGCCGGGATTTCGTCCATCAGGTGCTGGATACGTCCGGCGTGGCGAAGGCCGTCGCTTCCACGCACTGGAGCGCGCTCAGAAGCGAGTTGAAGGGTAGCCTGATTTCGACCATCGTGAGCCGCCTGGCGAGGGAGTGTGTCAACCTCCTGTCGCGAATGGGGTCCGCGTCCGCTTCGATCGCGCGGGTGCGGGAGATTCCGGGTGGGCTGCGCATGACCGTGGCGCTTCGCGAGGCGGATGGACGGGAGACGCTCGTCGTCTGGACGATAAGGCCCGGCGGCGCGTTCGCCTGGACCGCGCTTGACCTGTCCGTCGATGGCCGCGGAATGCGGGCCACATTCAAGTCGGATTTCGAAAGCGCGCTGATGGCAACCGGCGGCAACCTGGAACGCGCCATCGAGCAATTCTCGCGGATCAGCCTGAAATGACCGATCGTCAGGCACTTCTCGGGCTTGAGAACATTTCCCGCAGCTTCGACCGCGGCAGGATTCGCGCCCTGAGCGGCGTGAACCTGGCATTGCGTATGGGCGAGAGCGTGGCGCTGGTCGGCCGCAGCGGCAGCGGAAAATCGTGCCTCCTCAATATCGCCTCGGGATTGGACCGGCCGGACGAGGGCCGCGTCCTCTGGAAAGGCCTCGAGGTAACCGGACGTCGTCGATGGGCCGCGCTGAGGCATTCGTCGATCGGCATCGTGTTCCAGGAGTTCCATCTCCTGCCCACGCTGACCGGACGGCAGAACGTGGAACTCGCGCTGGTCGGCGAACCCGGCGGAGACATAAGGGGTCGCGTCGACCGGATCCTCGAGCAAGTGGGCCTGACGGAAATGGCGGATCGGTTGCCGGGAGAGCTTTCCGGCGGTGAGCGCCAGCGGGTGGCATTGGCGAGGGCGCTCGTCCGGGAGCCCGAGCTCCTGTTTGCCGACGAGCCGACCGGCAATCTCGACAGCGTCAACGCCGATGCCGTCGCCTCGCTCATGTTCGACCTGCATCGACAGCGCCGCATGGCGCTGGTGATCGTGACCCATGATCCCTCGCTTGCCCGGCAGTGCGAGCGCATAGTGACGATCGTGGACGGGCGCGTCAGCGACGACCGGCCCGGGGGCGCAAGAACCGCATGACGCTTACGAAGTTCGCATACAGCAATCTGATGCGGCGGCCTGCACGGACGCTCCTGACGATTCTAGGGATCGCTCTGGCGATCGGAACCGCGGTCGCCCTTTTGGCGCTTGGCCGCGGAATTCACGAGAGCCTCGCCGACGGTTTCACCGAGCGTAGTTCCGAACTGCTGGTCACGCCGCGCAATGTCGTCGACATCACGGCAATGCGGCTGCCCGAAACGCTCGGGGCGGGGCTCGCCGCAATCGAAGGTGTCGCGGACGTCTCCAGCGAGCTATATGTCTTCACGAGCACGCTGGAGGGTGACCATGTCGCCGTGGCAGGCGTATCGGACAGTCCGTCCAAATGGGCCACGGTGCCGATCGCCTCGGGCCGGCGGCCGGTTATCGGCCGGGCGGAGATCATGCTGGGGGATGTGATCGCGCAGACGCTGGGGGCGAAGATCGGCGACCGGATCGAACTCCTGGATCAAGAATTCGAAGTCGTCGGCATAACGGCCTACGGGACGGCATTGAACCGCGGAGTGGCGGTGATGCCGCTGAAGGTTCTTCAGGAGGCCTCCCTGCGATTGAATCAGGTGAGCACGTACTCGATCCGGCTCGACGCAGGTCTCAGCCAGATTCAGCAACAGGAGATACGGAAGAAGATCGAGCAGCAGCTATCCGTCGTCGTCTCGGACATGCAGGAAATCGCCGACCGGCTGAGCGGCGATCGCAACATCACCATTCTGAAGGCGATTTCGAGGGCGATCTCGATCGTGGCCGTCGTCATGGGGGCGCTGAACCTGCTGGCAACCCTGCTTCTTTCGGTGCAGGAGCGCACCCGCGAGATTGGCATGCTCTGCGCGATCGGGTGGAACGACCGGCTTGTGGTGTCCCTGATCATGATCGAGGGGCTGTTCATCGGCGTGCTCGGCTGTGCCGGCGGCGTTCTCGTCGGCATCGGGGCCTCGTCGCTGTTCAGCTCCATCCCTGCTATTGGCGACATCATCTCGTTCACGCCGCGCCTCTCCGATCTGGTGCTGCCGCTCGCCTTCGCCGTTCCGCTCTGTATCGTCGGCGCAGCCTATCCGGCATGGCGGGCCGTCTCCATGCTGCCGGCCGAGGCACTTCGCCATGTCTGACGTCCGGCCGGATTCCCGGACCGGCGAGCCAGAAGCTGCCGACGCGGCCCCCTTCAGCCCGATGCGGTGGAAATTCGCCTTCTCGTCCCTGACCGTCCATTTCGTGGCGGCATGCAAGCGCCCGATCTCGCGCAAAGACTTCCTGACCCTGGTCGGGAATTTCGTTCGACTGGCTCCACGGCTGCGGCTCTCGGTCGACACCGACCGCAACGGTCATCGCGACCCCGGCTGCATCTCGATCGACCCCGACGGCATGGCGAGCGGCTTCGATCAGGTCTGCCAGTATTCCGAGGTCGCCGAGTTCAGTCCGGGGCTGGCCGGGCACCTGGAGAGCATGCCTGATGTCTATGAGAACGCTGGCCTGCCCGGATTCCGGGCGCGGGGGGAGACGTGCGAGAAGCCTGATTCGCACGGCACCCGCAGTTTATTGTCCATGACCCTGGCTCATACGCTATTCGACGGCGCGGACCTGGCACGCACGCTGAGCGGACTGCCCGCCGTCAATCCGGGCGAGGACGACGTCACCGACACCCAACCCATGTCGTTTGCCCGCAACGCCGCACTGTGGCTGGCCGCCGTGCCGATGGCCGTCGGCTATCTGCTGATCGCCAGCCGCGAGACGCGCAGCGCCGGCGATTTCCGCTTCGCTGCGCTGGCGATTGACGCGAACGCGGTCAAGATCGCCGCGCATCGGCACAACATCGGCGTACCGGCGCTTCTCCTGGCGCTTGTCCTACGGGGGTTGCTGCTCGGCGCCAACGGAGAGGGCAACGCGAAGGCAATCTACATGCGCATACCCCAGCAACGATTTCGGGGACAGGAAGACCGCTTCCTGCACGCGCGAACGGAACTGCTGAAATTCAGCGGCACGTCCGACCCCGCAAGCTTCATCTCCGCCGTTGCGGGGCTCCTCAGACGGCGCGGCTTCGGAGCGACCGCGATGCCGTTCCTCACGTCGCGCATGCTGGCCGTCATCCGCAAGCTCCACCGGATCGCCCCCTGGCTGGTCCCTCGGGCGTTCAAGGGCTACGCGCCAGCCGATATCATTTTCTCCTACGTGCCGCCTCTCGACCCGAGCGGACCCTTCTCCGAGTTCGGCGACGCCGTCATGTTCGGGGGAACCTGCACCGGAACGACGCCAAGCTGCATTGTCATGCCAGGACCGCAGGCGACGACGCTCACCTTCTGGATCGAAAAGGAGCGGCTGGACGAGCGGCTCGAAAGGTTGATGCGCCTCTTGGAACACGAAGGAATGGCGGCGACGCGCTGGTCGTGACGACGCCTCGCGTATCCCCACGTTCGATATCCTCGATGAGCTCGATCGATTGACGTGAGACGATCATATCAATATGATACTCGCGTCTCATAATTGTAAAGCGGCGTCCGCGCGACAGCGGCCGGACGGGCGGAGCGAAGACGTCCGCGAGGAGGATATGTGAAGCGCGTCTACGTCGTCGGCACATACGATACCAAGGGCGAGGAGCTTGCCTATCTCGCGGGCTTGGTCCGCGCGCAGGGTCTCGCCGTGGCCGAGGTAGACGTCGGTACGAAGGCGCCGGCCGCCGACGTCGATGTGATCGCCGCGGAGGTCGCAGCTAGTCATCCCAAGGGAGTATCAGCCGTCCTCGGCCTGACGGATCGCGGCACGGCGGTGGCCGCGATGGGCGAAGCCTTCGCGCGATACCTTTCGGCGCGGATGGATGTGGCGGCCGTAATCGGGCTGGGCGGCGGCGGCGGCACCTCGATCGTCACCGCCGGCATGCGCGCCCTGCCCTATGGCGTGCCGAAGCTGATGGTCTCGACGCTCGCCTCCGGCGACGTGTCGCCCTATGTCGACGTCTCGGACATCGCGTTCATGCCGTCCGTGACGGACATGGCGGGGCTGAACGGCCTTTCGCGCGTCATCCTGCACAACGCCGCCCAGGCGATCGCCGGCATGGCGCGCACTCCGGCGGTCGCGGGCGAAGGCAAGCCGTCGCTCGGGCTCACCATGTTCGGCGTCACCACGACCTGCGTCATGGCGATCGTCGATCGGCTTAAGGCGGACTATGACTGCATGGTGTTCCATGCGACGGGCACCGGCGGACGCACGATGGAGAAGCTGGCCGACTCCGGCCTGCTGGTAGGCGTGCTCGACATCACGACGACCGAAGTCTGTGATCTCCTGTTCGGAGGCGTGCTGCCGGCGACGGAAGTCCGTTTCGGCGCGGTCGCGCGCACCCACCTGCCCTATGTCGGCTCGGTCGGCGCGCTCGACATGGTGAACTTCTGGGCCATCGACACGGTCCCCGGCGCGTTCAAAGGCCGCAACCTTTACAAGCACAATCCCAACGTCACGCTGATGCGCACGAATGCCGAGGAATGCCGCCAGATCGGCGCATGGATCGGACGCAAGCTCAACGCCTGCGAGGGCGAAGTGCGGTTCCTGATCCCGGAGAAGGGCGTCTCGGCGCTGGACATCGAGGGCGGCGCCTTCTTCGACCCCGAAGCCGATACAGCTCTGTTCGAAGCGATCGAGCAGACGGTGCAGCAGACCGACCGGCGGCGGATCCTCCGCTTGCCGCTGCATATCAACGATCCGGAATTCGCGAAAGCCGCCGTGGCGGCCTTCGTCTCCATTTCGAACCTATGAGGCACTGATGCCGGCGATCCCCCGCAAGACCATACTCGACAAGTTCCGGGCGATGATCGCCGAGGGCCGGCCGATCGTCGGCGGCGGCGCGGGCACGGGCCTGTCCGCCAAGTCGGAAGAGGCGGGCGGTATCGACCTCATCATCATCTACAATTCCGGCCGCTATCGCATGGCCGGGCGCGGCTCGGCCGCGGGCCTGCTCGCCTACGGCAATGCCAACGAGATCGTCAAGGAAATGGCCGTCGAGGTGCTGCCGGTGGTCAGGCACACGCCGGTGCTGGCCGGCGTCAATGGCACCGATCCGTTCATCCTGATGCCGCAGTTCCTGGCGGAGCTGAAAGGCCTCGGCTTTTCCGGCGTGCAGAACTTCCCGACCATCGGCCTCTTCGACGGCGTCATGCGCCAGAGCTTCGAGGAAACCGGCATGGGATACGGGCTTGAGGTCGACATGATCGCCGCCGCCCATGAGCTCGATCTTCTGACCACGCCCTATGTCTTCAACCCGGACGAGGCGATCGCAATGACCAGGGCCGGCGCCGACATCGTCGTCGCACACATGGGCGTCACCACCGGCGGCACGATCGGCGCGTCCTCGGCCAAGTCGCTGGCGCAATGCGCGGTCGAGATCGACGCCATCGCCGCCGCTGCTCGGGGCGTGCGCAAGGACGTGATCGTGCTCTGCCATGGCGGGCCGATCTCCATGCCCGACGATGCGCGCTACATTCTCGAGACTTGCGACGGTATCCACGGCTTCTACGGCGCGAGTTCCATGGAGCGGCTCCCGGCCGAAGCCGCGATCCGCGACCAGACCGCAAGCTTCAAGGCGCTGCCGCTGAAGCGGCGCTCGTAACACGTTGGACCACAGGGAGGATCTTGTATGCTGAACGGAGCTGACGGCTATTTCGTCTATCCGAAGGATGTCGACGCGTTCGGCTTCGACTGGGGCCGGCTGGCGCTGACCGTGGCGCCGGAGGTCAATGGCGCGACACGCTTCTCCGGCGGCGTCGTCGACCTGCCGAGCGGCCAGGGCCATTCGCGGCACAATCATCCGGGAGCCGAGGAGATCATCTTCGTCATCTCCGGCAATGGCGAGCAGATGGTCGAAGACGAGGAAGGCAACCCGATCACGCGCAAGGTCGGCCCCGGCTGCACCATCTATGTCCCCGAAAGCCGCTTCCACTCGACGCTCAACACAGGCGACGGGCCGATGCAGCTCTTCGTTGTCTATTCGCCCACCGGACCCGAACTCGCGTTGCGCGAGTTGCCGGACTTCAGGCTGATCAAGGCCGGCGGCTAGTCACCGCCAGCCCAACTCCGGTGCGACATGTTTCAGGATCGCCTCGATGACATGGGCGTTGTATTCGACACCGAGCTGGTTCGGCACCGTAAGCAGCAGCGTGTCGGCTTCCGCGATGGCCTCGTCCTTGGCCAGCAGCTTCACCAGTTCCTCGGGCTCGGCGGTGTAGCCGCGGCCGAACACGGCGCGCTTTTCGGGCTCGATATAGCCGAACTGGTCCTGCTCGGGCCGGCCGCTGCCGAAATAGGCGCGGTCCATGTCGTTGACCAGCGCGAAGATCGAGCGGCTGACCGACACGCGCGGTTCTCGCGCGTGGCCGGCCTGCTTCCACGCCTCGCGATAGGCACGGATCTGCGCCGCCTGCTGGATGTGGAACGGTTCGCCCGTCTCGTCGAATTTCAGCGTCGAACTCTGCAGGTTCATGCCGAGTTTCGCGGCCCAGACGGCAGTCGAATTGGTCGCGGCACCCCACCAGATCCGGTCGAGAAGCCCCTCGGAATGCGGCTCGAGGCGCAGCAGGCCCGGAGGGTTGGGGAACATGGGGCTGGGATTGGGCTGCGCGAAACCGTGGCCGCGCAGGACGTTGAGCAGCACCTCCGTATGCTGGCGGGCCATGTCGGCATCGCTCTGGCCTTCGGCCGGCGCGTAGCCGAAGTAGCGCCAGCCATCGATCACCTGTTCCGGCGAGCCACGGCTGATGCCGAGCTGCAGCCGTCCGCCGGCGATGAGGTCGGCCGCACCGGCATCTTCGGCCATGTAGAGCGGGTTCTCGTAGCGCATGTCGATCACGGCCGTGCCGATCTCGATCCTGCTCGTCTTGGCGCCGGCCGCCGTCAGCAGCGGAAACGGCGAGCCGAGCTGGCGGGCGAAATGGTGGACGCGGAAATAGGCGCCGTCCGCGCCAAGCTCTTCCGCCGCCACCGCAAGATCGATCGACTGCAAAAGCGCGTCGGATGCCGAGCGCGTTTGCGAATGGGACGAGGGCGACCAATGCCCGAACGACAGGAAGCCGATCTTCTTCACGTGAATCTCCTGATGATGCGACCCATGCGGGCCGCTTCGATGGAGAAGGTGAACCCGGCCGTCGAGGAATCTCTGTTTCGCCCGCCCATGTCGGCTGTCTTGCCGCCGCGCGCAAGGGCGCGCACGTCTGCCATGCGAGAACAGTGTGTCGCTCAGGCGCCCTCGTCCATCATGCTGACATGGGCGGCGGCGACCTTCCACCCGTCCGGCGTGCGGATCCATGTCTGCATCTGACGTCCGACCTGACCCGGAAAATCCGGACGGTGGAACAATGTCGACGCGACCGCCGTGTCGCGGCCGTAGGTGGTGATAAGAGTGCGCGAGAGAGTGCGTTCGAACGGCTGCTGGACCGAACGGAAGGCGCGCACCTCGTCGATGCCGTACTGAACCTCGGCGACGCCGTAGCGCACCGTCGTGCAGGTATGCAGAAACATTGCGTCCAGCGTCGCGCTGTCGTTCTCCAGCAGCGCCTTTTCGTAGGCGATGAAGATCGCGCTGATCTCCGCCAGCGTGTCGGGATCGTCCATCGTCATGCTCAGCCGGCCTTGCGCGCATTCATCCTGTCGCGCAGTTGCGCGAGGAACGGGATCGTTTCGAACTGGTCGCGGCGGACCTTGTCCCACGACACGCCCATGGGACGCGGCATGGTGTTGCCCGTCTCGATCAGCTCGGCCTCCGTGGCGATGAAGTCGAGCGGCGAATCGTGGGACTCGATAACAACGACTTCGTCGGGCACGAGCTGGATCGAATGCACCGTCGTCGCCATCGGCGTTTCGGCGGTGACGATGCCGAGTTCGCGAAAAATGCCGGTCTCGAGGTCAGCGAAGCCGGCACCCTTGCCGGTGCGGCCGCCTGCCCGCCCGACCGCGACCGAGCCGACGACGCAGAAGTCGAGCGGCTCGATCGCCTCGAACTCGATGCGCTCGCCATGCTCCATAAACCCTTGCGCGGTCGCGGCAAGTTCGAAGGAGATGCCCTTGTCCGCGAGCACCTTCGGATCGAGCCTCAGATAGGGGAAGTCGTGCGTCAGATACGGCACCGGCGTATAGACGATCTTGCCCTCATAGAGCGCGCGGATGCGGATCGGTATCTGCGGGTGGTCGGGATTGGTCTTGATCGTCCGCGCCGCCTTCCAGGCGGCCGTCTGCGCCAGCCGCCACGCGGCGACGTCGGCGCCGACGAAGTTGGGGATCATGCTCCAGGCCGGACCGACGGCGACACCTTCCTTCGCCAGTCGGCGCCAGATGTCGTGGCGCACCACGTCCTTGCCGGGGTTGCGCCCCGCCCAGCGGCCGACCGTTACCCCTTTGGGCTCAGCCATCGGCCAGCGCGCCCTCGAACGCGGTTTCGAGTGCCGCGAGCGGCGTCACCCAGCCGACGATGCCGCCCTGGGCGACGATCATCTCGATGGCGCCGGCCTTGAACTGCGGGAAATAGCTCTCCGTCGCATCTTCGATGAGCAGGCACTCGTAGCCGCGGTCGTTGGCCTCGCGCATTGAGGTCTGGACACAGACCTCCGTCGTGACGCCGGCGAAGACGAGCTGCGTGATGCCCTTCGCGGCCAGCGTCTCGTGCAGCCCTGTCGCCCAGAACATGCCCTTGCCGGGCTTGTCGATCACGATCTCACCGGCCTCCGGCGCCAGTACGGGCAGGATCTGGTTGCCCGGCTCGCCGGCGATCAGGATCCGTCCCATCGCGCCTTCGTCGCCGATCCTGAGGCCCGGCTTGCCCCGCAGCCGCTTAGCCGGCGGGCAATCGGACAGGTCCGGCCGGTGCGCCTCGCGGGTGTGGACGATCGGTAGGCGATGCTTACGGAACAGGCCGATCAGGGCGGCCACCGTCGGCACGATGGCGGTCAGCCGCGACACGTCGTTTCCGAGCACGTCGCCGAAGCCGCCCGGCTCGATGAAGTCGCGTTGCATGTCGATGACCACGAGCGCGGCATGCGCCGGATCGAGCGTGAAGTCGTATGGACGGGCGGGAACGGGAAATGCCATCGTCAGTGTCCCGCCATGTGCTGGCCGATCGTGTTGCGGTCGGTCGCGTCGATCGGCGAGACGTAGTTGATCGCCCCGCCCGACATCACCGCCACCCGGTCCGACAGTTCCAGAATCTCGTCGAGATCCTCGCTTACCAGCAGCACGGCCGCCCCACGGTTGCGCTGTTCCATGATCTGGCTGCGGATCTCCGCCACCGACGCGAAGTCGAGCCCGAAGCACGGATTGGCGACGATCAGCACGTCCACGTCGCCCGACAGTTCGCGCGCCAGAACCGCGCGCTGCACGTTGCCGCCCGACAGCGACTCGATCGGCGAATCCGGCGAAGTGGTCTTCACCCGGTATTTATCGATCAACTCCTCCGCCTTCTTGCGCATCGGCCCGGGCGGCAGCCACCAGCCGAGGCTCGCGATCGGCGGTTTGTCGTAGGAGCGGAAGGCGATGTTCTCGGCCACGCTCATGCGTGGCACCGTGGCGTTCTTCAGTGGCTCCTCCGGCAGGCCGAACACCTTGAACCGGTCGAAATCCTTGCGTTTCGGCTCGAACGGCTTGCCGTGGATGAAGATGCCGCCGTCCTTGATCTCCTTCTGGCCGGCGAGAAGTTCGACCAGCGCGCTCTGCCCGTTGCCGGACACGCCGGCGATGCCGACGATCTCGCCGGCATTGACCTTCAAGTTCAGCGCGTTGACCACGGTGCGGCCCTCGCTGTCCTCGGCGCAGAGCCCGGCGAGGTCGAGCACGGCACGCGTGTCGTTGTGCTTGCGGCGCTCGGCGCGGTCGCGCACCTCGGTGTCGCCGATCATCATCCGGCTCATCTCGGCCACGCTCGCTGCCTGGGCATCGCCGCCGCCGGTGAGCTTGCCGCGCCGCAGCACCGAGAAACTATCGCAGAAGGCCTTCACCTCGCGGAACTTGTGGCTGATCATCAGCACGGTCACCTCGCCGCGCCGCGCCATCTCGCCCAGCAGGCCGAGCACCTCGTCCGCTTCGCCGGGCGTCAGCACCGAGGTCGGCTCGTCGAGGATCATGAACCGCTGTTCGAGATAGAGCAGCTTGAGGATCTCCAGCTTCTGCTTCTCGCCGGCCGACAATGACGACACCTGCTCGTTCAGCCGCACGCGGAACGGCATTTTGTCCATGAACTCATCGAGCCGCGGCTTCTCCTTCTTCCAGTCGAAGATGGCGGGCGCGTCCGCGCGCGAGATGACGAGGTTCTCCGCCGCCGTCAGGCACGGCACCAGCGTGAACTGCTGGTAGACCATGCCGATGCCGAGATCGCGCGCGTCGCGCGGGCTCCTGATGGTCTTCTCCTGGCCGTCGAGGAGCACGCTGCCCTTCGTCGGCGTGTAGAAACCCATGATGCATTTCACGAGCGTCGACTTGCCGGCGCCGTTCTCGCCGAGCAGCGCGTGGAAGGATCCGGCCTTGACGTCGATCGACAAGTCGTCCAACGCCGTGAACCCACCGAACACTTTCGTCATGCCGACCGTCTGCAGCGCGGGTCCGCTGAGCGCGGCGGCAGGCGCGATGGGGGTCACGGCGTTCATGGCAGAGCCTCCAGGAAGTCCCGCGACGTCGCGACCGCGCCGAACACGCCGCCCTGCATCTTGATCATGTCGAGGGCGGCGAGGTGGTTCTCGACCTTCGTCGCCGCGCAGCAGTCGGACAGCAGCAGGCACTCATAGCCGCGGTCGTTGGCGTCGCGCATCGTCGTGTGCACGCAGACGTCCGTCGTGACGCCCGAGAAGACGATGTTGCGGATGTTCTTCATCCGCAACACCAGCTCGAAATCGGTGGCGAGGAACGTGCCCTTGCCCGGCTTGTCGATGATCATCTCGCCAGGCTCCGGTTGCAGCTCCGGGATAATCTCCCAGCCGGGCTCGCCACGCACCAGGATGCGCCCGCAGGGCCCCTGGTCGCCGATGCCTGCTCCGATCCGCTGCGAGCGCCAGCGCTTGTTGGCGGGGAGGTCCGAGAGATCCGGCTTGTGGCCTTCGCGGGTGTGGATGATCGGATAGCCCTTGGCGCGCATCGCCGTGAGCACACCCTGGATCGGCCCGATCGGCGCCCGCGTCAGCGAGATGTCGTAGCCCATCGAGTCGACATAACCGCCCGGCGCGCAGAAGTCGGTCTGCATGTCGATGACGACCAGCGCGGTGTTGTGCGGCCCGAAATCGCCGTCGAAGGGCCAGGGATAAGGATCGGACGCGACCGTCACGCCGTTCGGCACGCGGGCGGCGGCAATGCGTTCGTCGACAAGGCTCATGGTGCGGTCCTCATTTGACGATGGAGAGTTCGCCCGGCGCTTCGCGCGCCGCGCTCTTTGACCGCGCCGAGGCGATCATGATGAAAAGGGTCAGGATGTAGGGGGCCGCGTTGAAGAAGTAGTAGCCTTGGCTGATCCCGACCGACTGCAGCGACGGCCCGATGGCACCGGCGGCGCCGAACAGCAGTGCGGCGTAGACGCAGCGGATCGGGTCCCAGCGCGCGAAGATGACGAGCGCCACAGCCATCAGGCCCTGGCCGGACGACAGGCCCTCGTTCCAGCTGCCGGGATAGTAGAGCGACAGGAACGCGCCGCCGATGCCCGACAGGAAGCCGCCCGCGGCAGTCGCAAGCAGGCGGACGAGATCGATCGACACGCCCATGGCGCGCGCCGAGGCCGCGCTGTCGCCCGTCATCCGCACGATCAGGCCCCAGCGCGTATTGGCCAGCGCCCAGGACATGAAGACCGCGAGCGCGATGCCGACGAGGAAAAGAGGATTGACCTGCAGCGCCTGTTCGATCGATGGGTTGGACGACCACCAGCCGAGCGGGATCGCCTCCAGGCGCGGCGCGGTCGGCTGGATGTAGGGCTTGCCGAAGAAGAAGGCGAGGCCGGTGCCGAAGCTCATGAAGGCGATCCCGACGGCGATGTCGTTCACCTTCGGCAGCTTGCAGATGTAGCCGTGCATGGCGCCCAGAACGAGACCCGAGAGACCGGCGAACAGCACGCCGAGCCAGGGGCTGCCGGTCGTGTAGGAGCCCGCATAGGCGACCATGGCGCCGAGCACGAGGTTGCCCTCGAGCCCGAGATTGATGCGTCCCGACTTCTCGGTCAGGCATTCGCCCAGCGCCACGAACATGAACGGGGTCGAGACGCGGATCGCGCCGCCGACCATGGCGATGAGGACGATGAACAGGCTCGAGTCGCTCATGTCCGGTCTCCGGTCTTGCGGGGCTGCAGGAAGGGGATGCGCCCGTAGAACGTCTCGCTGACCAGGAGGACCACGAAGATGATCCCCTGCAGCACCAGCACGGTGGCGTCAGGCATCGCCATGCGGCGCTGGACGAGACCGCCCGCCGCGTCGAGAGCGCCGAACATGATGGCGACAGGTATGATCGCGAGCGGGTTCTGCCGCGCGAGGAAGGCGACGAGGATGCCGGTAAACCCGTAGCCCGCGACCAGCGACGCATTGGCCTGGCCGTGGATGGCCGCGATCTCGTAGAAGCCGGCGAGCCCGGCGCACGCCCCGGCGATGGCGCAACAGGTCACCACCAGAAAGCCGACGGGTAGGCCTTGTGCCTTGGCGGCGCGGACATTGCCGCCGGTCATCCGCGCCGCGAAGCCGAACGTGGTGCGCGTCATCAGGATGTAGAGCACGACGGCCAGGATCAGGCCTGCGGCCAGCCCCCAGTGCACCGACGTGCCGGGGATGGAGCCGACACGGTAAGCGTCGCCCATCGGCATGGTGGACGGCTTGTTGGCCGAAGCCGGATCGCGCAGCAGGCCTTCGACGAAGAAGTTCATGATGGCGATGGCGATGTAGCCGAGCAGCAGCGAGGAGATTGTTTCGTTGACGCCGCGATAGTGCCGAAGCCAGCCGGCAAGCCCGATCCACACGCCGCCCGCCAGCATCGCAGCCAGCGCCATCAGCGGCAGGCCGATGAAGGCGGGAAAGCCGAACGTGACCAGCGGGATGGCCACCGCCGCCGCCGAAAACCCGCCCAGCACGAGCGCGCCCTCTGCACCCAGCAGCGTCAGCCCGATACGCGCGGGGATCGCAAACGCGAGGCCGGTCAGGATCAGCGGCGCGGCACGCTGCAGCGAGTTCTGGATCGAGAAGGCGGAGCCGAACCCGCCGGTCCAGACCAGCGAGAAGAACGTGAGCGGCGACTTGCCCAGCGCGAGGAGAAAGACCGAGAACAGGATGGCCGACGCGACCAGCGCGCCGACAGGAATGAGGATCGCCTCGATCGAGCTGATCGCACGCGGGTCGAGACCACGGGATGCGGCGATGGGCGCGGGAGAAACGACGGCGGTCATGGCTGCCTCGGGCATGTGTATCTGCGCATCTCGGTCCCCGTCCGTTGAGAGGTCGTGGAAGCGGCGGGCGGCATCGGCCGCCCGCCGGACTCACATCACGTCGTCGAGCCTACGACGCCTTCGAGCAGGTAGCTCATGCCGTCGAGCTCGGGATCGTAGTTGTCCTTGGTGCCCTCGATGACGACCTTGCCGGTATTGTCCTTGAGCGGGCCGACATAGATCGGCTTGCCGGCCTTGAGGCCTTCGATGGCGGCATCGGCTGCCTTGATCGCCTCGGGCGTCGCGCCGGCGCCGTAAGCCGTGTTGCGGATCATGTCGTTGTGGTAGCCGCCGACGGTGAAGTTGGGCAGCGCTTCGCCCTTGGAGAGTGCATCGGCGTAGAGTTTGTAGATGGTCTCCCACTTGTATTCGGCGCCGGTGATGAAGCCCTTGGGCGCGAGCGGCGCCTGGCTGGCATTGTGGCCGCAGGTCATCACGCCGCGCGCCTCGGCGGTTTCGACGACGACCTTCGGACCGTCCACGTGGCAGGTGATCACGTCGCAACCGGCATCGATCAGGGCGTTCGCGGCCTCGGCCTCGCGCACCGGCAGCGACCATTCGCCGGTGAAGATCACCTGCACCGTGGCATTCGGATTGACGCTCTTGGCGCCGAGCAGAACCGAATTGACGTTGGAGAGCACCGACGGGATCGGCTTGGCGGCGACGAAACCGATCTTGTTGGTCTTGGTCGACAGGCCGGCGGCGACGCCGTCGACGTAATGCGCCTGGTTCAGGTAGCAGAAATAGCTGCCGGCGTTCGCCGGATCGGTGTCCTTGTTCCACAACGGTGCGGCATGGCGGAACTGGACGGCCGGATACTTCTTGGCGCTCTCGATGACGAACGGCTTGTAGTAGCCAAACGAGGTCGCCAGCACGAGATTGGCGCCGTCGAGATTGATCATCGATTCCATCGACTTGGAAACCGCGTCCGTCTCCGGCACGTTCTCCTCCTCGACGACGGTAACGCCCGGCACCTGCTTGAGGATGTCCATGGCCACCGCGTGCGCCTGGTTCCAGCCGAAATCGTCGCGCGGGCCGACATAGACGGCGCCGAGGACGATCGGCGTCTGGGCGCGGGCCAGGCCGAAGGGCAGAGCGGAGGCGGCGAGACCGGCAGCGCCGGCCTTGAGCAGGGAACGACGGGACAGCGAAGAACTGATCATTGGAAGCTCCAGCGGCTAGAGGGTTGGATCCGGACGCCTGCGGCGGCCGTTTTGTCGAGCGGAGAAAGGCAAAGCCCGTGCCCTTCCCCGGATTGCGAAAGAGAATGCGTGCGCGGGCCGGTCATGCGGCCCCCGCCTTTTCGAGCGCGAGGCCGGATTTTTCGTAGGTCGGCGACAGGCGGCTGAGCAGGAAGGCATCGCCCCTGATCGGCGCGTAGCGCGCGGGGCGTTCGGCCGTGGCGCATCCCGGCAGGCAGGCGATGTCCGCGTCCGGGTTCGGGTCGAGGAAGAAGGCGATCGAATAGCGTTCCCTGCCGGCCGGGCTGACAACACGGTGCGGCGTCGAGACATAGATGTCGTTTGTCCAGCGCATCAGGCAGTCGCCGATGTTGCAGACGAAGGCGCCTTCGACATGCGGCGCCTTGACCCACTCACCGGCGCGCGTGCGCACCTCCAGCCCGCCGACCCCGTCCGTCGCGAGCAGCGTCACGCAACCGTAGTCGGTGTGCTCGCCGGCGCCGAGTTGGCCTTCCTCGCTCCGGGCGGGCGCGGGCGGATAGTGCAGCAGCCGCAGCACTGCCATCGGCCGGTCGAGCTTGTCGTCGAAGAAGTCCGGTGCGAGGCCTAGGTCGATCGCGAAGGCGCGATGCAGCAGCAGCCCGAAACTGTGGCAGGCCGCGAAATAGTCGAGCATCGTCTCGCGAAAGCCGCTCAACTCGGGCCAAAGGTTCTCGGCGCGGAACATCCGTCCGGCGAGAAGCTCCGGGTCGTCGGCCGGCAGGTCGAGGCCGATATTGAAGGCTTCCTTCAGGTCCGCCGGCTTGCCGGGATCGAGCGCCTCGCCCTTCATCGGCACATAGCCGCGGTTCCCGGCCGCGGTATAGAGGACCTGCTTCTTCGTCGCTTCGCCCTGCGTGAAGAAGGACTGCGAAGCGGCGAAAGCGGCGGCCATCCGCGCTTTCCCGACAGTGTGGCCGACGACGTAGAAGAAGCCGACCTCGCGGCAGGCGGTACCGATTTCGGCCGCGACCTTCTCGATCGCTGCTTGATCACCGCCGGCGAGCGCGGAAACGTCGATGACGGGGATCGTGGTCATGCGGCGGCCTCCGTGGCCGGCTTGGCCTTCTCCGCCAGATAGGCGCGCCAGCCGCCGAGGTCCGTGATGTCGGCCGCACCGGTGAGCCCGGCCGCCTCGCACAGGAAACCCTTCACGCTGCTGCCGTCTTCAAGCTCGACCGTGCCGATCGCGAGCGGCGACGGCACGCCGGAGATGAAATCGCCGAAGCGTTCGCGCGGCAGCGCCCAGACCTCGAGCGCGATCGACGCGCCGCGCGATGCCTGTTTCACCAGGCCTGGGCGGAACGGCGGCCCGCCGGCGAGTGCGTGCAGGCGATAGACCGGCGCCGTGCGGCAGACACGCAGCAAGCGCCCGCCGCGTTCGGCGAGCTCGCGATTGAGCGGCAGACCGGACATGTGCGCGCCGCAGACTGCCAGCGCGATTTCACCCGCCGCAGGCTGCGGCACGAGAACCGGCGACGCAGGCCGGACCCAGTCGGTGGCGCCCATCGCACCCGCCTCGATCGTCGTGGCGATCGAGGCGCAGAGCGCGTCGCGGCCGGCCGAAGCGAGGAGAGTGGCGCTGCCGGGCCGGCCGTCACTCCGCACGCCGGCGGGCACCGCGATGCCGCACAGGTCGAGCAGGTTGACGAAATTGGTATAGGTGCCGAGTCGCGAGTTCGGCCCGATCGGATCGGCTGCGATCTCGTCCAGCGTGACGAAGGTCGGGATCGTCGGCACGCACAGCGCATCGACCTGTGCAAGCAGGATCTCGCATTGGGTCCGCAACGCCTTCAGCCTGTAGAAGCCCTCGAAGGCGTCGACGGCCGTCAGCTTCAGCCCCGGCTCGAAGATCGCGCGCGTCGTCGGATGCAGCGTCTCCGGCCTCTCGGTGAGGCGCTTGCCCACCGCCGCGACCCGCTCGGCCAGCCACGCGCCTTCGTAGAGCATGCGCGCCACGGCATAGAACGGGCCGAAGTCGATCTCGTGAATTGCAGCGCCACCGGCCCGCAGGCGCTCGACCGTCGCCCGGAAATCGGCCTCCTGCACCGTGTCGCCGAAGGTCTCCAGCGACCGGCGGTCGGGCACGCCGATTCGCACCGCCGAAGCATCGAACAATGGACCGGGCGCGATCTTGCACGAATAGGCGTCGGCGGCGTCGTATCCGGCCGCGACCGTGTGGACTGCCCAAGCGTCGGCGACCGTCTGCGCGAAGATCGAGATCGTGTCGAGCGTGCGGCAGGCCGGTACCACCCCCGTTGCCGAAAGCGCACCGAGCGTCGGCTTCAGCCCTACGACCGAATTGAGCGCGGCGGGCACGCGACCCGAGCCCGCCGTGTCGGTGCCGAGCGAGAAACAGGCGATGCCGTGCGCGACTGAGACGGTCGAGCCCGACGAGGAGCCGCCGGGCACGATCGCCGGGTCGAGTGCGTTGCGAGGGACTGGATACGGCGTGCGGACGCCGACGAGGCCGGTGGCAAATTGGTCGAGGTTCGTCTTGCCGAGCACGATTGCGCCAGCCTCGCGCAGGCGTGCCACCACGAAGGCGTCCCGGTCGGCAAGATAGGCGAAATCGGGACAGGCGGCCGTGGTCGGCATGCCGGCCACGTCGATATTGTCTTTCACGGCGAAGGGGATGCCCCAGAGCGGCCGGCCGTCGGGGGCATCGAGCGCTTCGGCGGCAGAAAGCGCGGCCTCGCGCGCGTCGTGAAGGAAGATGCCGGGGTCTGCGACGGCGTCGAGCCGGCGAAACGCCTCCGCGATCACGTCACGTGGGGCGAGCCCTTCGGCATAGGCCCGGCGCAATTCGATCAGCGTGAAAGCCAGTTCATCGATCATTGATCGTTCTTGACGCCCCCTGGGGCGACGTCCCGCGCCCCTGCAATCAACAATGCAGCTTTTCGCGTTGGCGAAAAATGCTATGAATTCACCAATGCGATGCAAAAAACGCACCACGCCAAGGAAAACACGGCATGCGTCACCTGCAGAATTTCCGCTTGATCGAAGCCGTAGCCCGCGCTGGCTCCATGCGCCGCGCCGCCGAGGACATGAACATCACCGCCTCGGCGCTCAACCGCCGCATCAACGGTTTCGAGGAGGAGTTCGGCACCGAGCTGTTCGAGCGCCTGCCCGGCGGCGTCCGGCTCAATCCGGCGGGCGAACTGGTGCTGCATCACTACCGCGCCACGCTATCGGATCTGACCCGCGTACAGAGCCAGGTCGCCGACCTCACGGGGGAGCGTCGCGGCCATGTCTCGATCGCCTGCTCGCAGGCGCTGCTACCCTATTTCCTCCCGCGCCAGATCGCCCGCTACCGCACTGAGCATCCCGGCGTGACCTTCTCGGTCAACATCCGCGACCGCGCCCAGGCAGAGCAGGAGCTGGCGGCCTATTCGAGCGATCTCGCGCTCGTCTTCGAGCCCGTCTATCTGGTGGATTTCCAGGTGATCGAGACCATTCCCCAGGCCGTCAATGTCGTCATGCGCGCCGACCATCCGCTGGCCGGCAAGCCGGAACTGCGGCTGCGCGATTGCCTCGACGCGCCGCATATCGCGCCGTCGGCGAAATACGGCGTGCGCCACCTGCTCGACTTCGCTGCCCGGCGCGGCTCACGCCGCGTCGCGCCAATCCTGGAGACGGAGAGCTTCGAACTGATCCGGCACTATGTCCTGCACGAGAAGGTCATCGGCTTCCAGATCCCCATCGGCCTCACTGGCTTCGGCGACCCGCAACTGGTGTTCCGGCCGATTTCCGAGCGCGACCTGCCGCCCGGCAACCTGATCCTCGGCCAGATGCGCGGCCGCACCTTGCCGGTCGGCTCCGCCCGGTTCGCCATGCAGCTCGCCTCGGCGCTGAAAACCTATGGCAACGAGCAAGCGGCCTGATCAGCGCACACGTTCGGGAAACAGCGCGGCCAGCCCTTCCGTCGACGCCTTGGCGATGCCGCGCTCGGTGATCAGGCCGGTCACCAGCCGTGCCGGCGTCACATCGAAAGCCGGATTGGCCGCGGGCGTCGCTTCCGGCGAAATGCGCACCAGGCGCATGGCGCCTTCGGCGTCCATGCCAGCCACCAGCGACACCTCGTCGCCGGAGCGTTCTTCGATCGGGATCTCGGCGATGCCGTCGCTGACGGTCCAGTCGATCGTCGGCGAGGGCAGCGCGACATAGAACGGCACGCCGTTGTCGTGCGCCGCGAGCGCCTTGAGATAGGTGCCGATCTTGTTGCAGACGTCGCCCCGCGCCGTGGTTCGGTCGGTGCCGACGATGACCATGTCGACCGCGCCGCGCTGCATCAGGTGGCCACCGGCATTGTCGACGATCAGCGTGTGCGGCACGCCGTGGCCGGCCAATTCCCAGGCGGTCAGGTAGGCGCCCTGGTTGCGCGGCCGCGTCTCGTCCACATAGACATGAACCGGGATGCCGGCCTCCGCCGCCAGATAGATCGGCGCTGTCGCCGTGCCGTAGTCGACGGTGGCGAGCCAGCCGGCATTGCAGTGGGTGAGGATGTTCACCGGCTCGCCAGGTTTCTTTCCGGCGGCGATCTTGCGGATGATCTCCAGCCCGTTGCGGCCGATCGAACGGTTGAGCTCGACGTCCTCGTCGGCGATCTCTGCCGCCTTCACATAGGCCGCCTGCTCGCGCTCGAAGGGCGGCAACGGTGTGAGAAAGGCGCGCATCGCATCGAGCGCCCAGCGCAGATTGATCGCCGTCGGCCGGGTCTCGTGCAGCCGCTCCCATGCCTCGTCGAGCGAGGCGTCGGACGGATCGGCGCGCATCTGCAACGCCATGCCATAGGCCGCGGCGACGCCGATCAGCGGCGCGCCACGCACCCACATGTCGCGAATCGCAGTTGCGATTTCCGTCATGTCGCGCACCGTCTCGACCCGGAATTCGTGCGGCAGCCTGCGCTGGTCGATGATATCGACCGACCAGCCGTCCTCGTTCAGCCAGATCGTCCGGTAGTGGCGGTCGCCGACCTTCACGCGACTGCTCCTTCGTCGAGGCGCACCGCCAATGCGTTCACTTCGGCGAGCGAGCGGATGTGGTGGCGGTTGACCGCGAGATGGCGGCCGAGCTTGAGCGCCCGCGTTTCGCACCGCGCCCGCAACCCCTGGTCAGTGATCTCCTCGAAATCGGCATTGTGCGCCAGGCCGAGGATGCGCCTGTGCATCTCGACGCCGGCAAAACCCAGCATGTCGGTGAAGATGTCGCCCAGCACGCGCTGCAGCGCCTGCTCTGCGCCGAGATGGTCGCCCTGGTCTTCGAACAGGGTCGAGGCATAGAGCATGCCCTTGCGCTCGGTGCGCCAGAGCCGAGAGAATTCGTCGTGGAAGATGGCCCACGTGTCGGTGACGACAGTAAGCAGCCAGCGGCGCATCTCGTCGCGGGGGTTGCCGCCCTCGTGCCCGCGCGCGGCGAAGAATGCCATCCAGTAGTTGGCAAGCAGCATGCCGACGTCGAAGGCCATCGGCCCGTAGAAAGCGAACTCCGGGTCGATGACACGCGTGTCGGTGTCCGTCACCATGACCGAGCCGGAATGCAGGTCGCCATGCAGAAGCGTCTCGGCCTTGGCAGCGAAGAGGTGCTTCAGCGCCTGTGCCTCGACCTTGAGGTCGCGGTCCCCGCGCAGTTCGGCGACGATGCCGTCGAGCTCGGGGTTGGTATGGCGGTTGAGCGGCGCCTCGAAATAGGGATCGGTGAAGACCAGGTTCTCGGTGATGTCGCAGAGCTCGACATTGTCGGCGAAGAGCGCGAGGTCGGCCTTGCGCTCCCGCGCCGTCATCGCCAGGTCCGAGCCGCGGAATAGCGTGCGGGCCATGAACAAGCCGAGATCGCTCGCGATGCGCGGCGGCATGCGCCCTTCGATCAGGGCGCGGCGCAGGATGAGATGCGGAGTCAGGAACTCCATGACGATCAGCGCTTGTGTCTCGTCATAGTGGAAGACGTTGGGCACCGTGCCCTTTCCCGCGCGCGCCTCCTGCCGTGTCAGCGCATGATACTCAAAGAAGCTGCGCTTCAGTGGCAGCGGCCAGCTTTCGCCGACCAGGCGCACATAGGGCAGCGCCTGCTTGACGATGATCGAGCCGCGCTCGCCGTCGACGATGAAGACCAGATTGAGATTGCCGTCGCCGACCTCGCGCGAACGCCAGGATGATGGCGGGCCGATGCGGCTGGTCAAGGCGTCGACGCCGCCAAGGCGGGCCGGCAGCGTTTCTATCGTCAACGCCTGGTAGGGCGCATCCGTCATGGTTCATCTCCCCTGATCCTCCCGAGTGGAGGAGAGCCGGGCGACGCTAGGAGCCAGACTGGCAATTGTCAATCCGGTTGACATTTGACGGCTTGGTTCGTAGCGTCACTGTCCGGGAGGAGAAATTGCAGGACACACCGGTCTTTGTCGTCAAAGGCTTGATGAAGTCGTTCGGCCCCAACCGGGTGCTGAGGGGCGTCGACCTCGATTTGCACCCGGGTCAGGTGACCGTGCTGATGGGCGCCAACGGCGCCGGCAAGTCGACCCTCGTGAAAATCGTCAGCGGCATCCATCCTTCCGGCGGTGGCACGATGGAGCTGGCAGGTACCGCCTTCGCCCCTACGACGCCGGCGGACGCCATGCGCGCCGGGGTCGTGACGGTTCATCAGGCGATCAATGACGGCGTGGTGCCCGCACTCGACGTGGCCTCCAACCTCACCCTCGACCGGCTGAGCGGCAAGAGTGCGCCGTTGCTCTTGAACCCGCGCCGCATCCGCCGCGAGGCGCGCGAGGTCGCGGACCGCATGGGTCTGTCGCTCGACCTGTCGCGGGAAGTCGCCGACCTGACGTTGGCCGACCGGCAGCTGGTTGCGATCGCTCGGGCCATGGCGCGCCGGCCGCAGGTTCTGATCCTCGACGAGCCGACCTCGTCGCTGTCGTCGAGCGAGGCCGACCGCCTGTTCGCCCTGATCGATCGGCTGCGCGCCGACGGCGTCGCCATCCTCTACATCTCGCACCGCATGTCGGACATCCGCCGCCTCGCCGACCGAATCGTCAGCCTGCGCGATGGCGCGATCGCGGGTATGTTCGAGGACAAGCCGCTCGACTATTCCGGCGCGGTCGACGCCATGCTGGGACGAAAGTCCGGTCATGACGCGGTCGACGCGCGATGCGCGCACACACCGGTCTTCCGCGCCGAGGGCTTGCGCCTCCATCCTGGCGCCGAGCCCTTCCGTCTCGACCTCGGCAAAGGCGAGATCGTCGCCATCACCGGCCTCGTCGGCGTCGGCAAAACCGCGCTCGCCGAGACGCTGTTCGGCCTGCGCCGGCCGTTTGGCGGAACGATGCAGCTCGACGGCCGGCCCTATCTTCCCGTCAACCCTGCAGATGCCATCTCGCACGGGGTGTTCCTGGTGGCGAAGGACCGCGCCGACAACGGCATCGTCCCCGAGTTCAACCTGGCGCGCAATGTCAGCCTGCCCTTTGTGCGACGGCTGTCCAGCCTGGGCATCGTCCGGCGCATCGCCGAGCGCCAGCGCGCCCGCGACCAGATCGCCGAACTCGGCATCGTCTGCCGCAGCGAGCGCGACGAGATGTTTGCGCTGTCCGGCGGCAACCAGCAGAAGGCGATGGTGGCCCGCTGGCTCGCTGAGCCGTCCCGCCTGCTGATCCTAGACGAACCGTTCCAGGGCGTCGACATCGCGGCGCGCCACGACATCGCCGCGAAGCTACGCGCCACCGCCGACAGCCGCGCCACCGTGCTCTTCGTCACCGAGCTCGACGAGGCGCTGGAAACGGCCGATCGCATTCTGGTCATGTCCGAGCACACGCTGGTCGGCGAACACGTCAACCGCGGCGTCGACATGGACCGGCTGCTTTCCGAAGTGGCCGGACGCGGCCTGCGCGGGGCCGCCTGATGAAGACTTTGGAGAGCCTATCTTGACCCTGCGCGAATCTGCGATCCGCTACGGCTTCCTCGCACTGCTTGCCGGGCTGGTGATCTTCTTCTCGCTTGCGACGAACGGCTTCACCTCGCCTCAGGCGGCGGTGTTCATCCTGCAATCCGTCTCGCTGACCGGCATCCTGGCGCTTGGTGTGACCGCGACGCTGGTCGTTGGCGGCTTCGATCTGTCGATCGGCTCGATAGCGACGAGCGCGATGATGGCCGCGGCCTATGTCATGGTTGTGCTGGAACAGGACGCCTTCGTCGCCGTCCTTGCCTGCCTCGCCATCGGCGCGCTGGTCGGCCTGATCAACGGCATCATCATCTGCTATCTGCGCGTGCCCGACCTTCTGGCGACGCTCGGCATGATGTTCCTGCTGATCGGTCTCCAGCGTATCCCGACCGAGGGCCGTTCGATCGCCGCCGGCATGACCATGCCCGACGGCTCTACCGCGGCCGGTCAGTTCGATCCGGCCTTCCTGGCGCTCGGTCGACACCGCTTTGACTTCATCCTGCCGGATCTCGTGCCCGCCTCGGTGGTCGTGCTGATCGTGGTGGCGGTGCTGATCTGGTTCTTCCTCGAGTACACCCGCTTCGGCCGCCTCATGTATGCCGTCGGCTCGAATGCTCGCGCGGCGGAGTTCGCCGGCGCACCCGTCCGCGCGTACAAGATCTGGGCTTACATCATCTCCGGTGTCTTCGCCTCGATCGGCGGAATCCTGCTCGCGGCGCGCCTGGGACGCGGCGATATCGCCTCCGGGAACAATCTTCTGCTCGACGCGGTCGCAGCGGCACTGATCGGCTACGCCGTGCTCGGAGCTTCGAAGCCGAATGCTTTTGGCACCGCCATCGGCGCGCTATTCGTTGGCGTGCTTCTGCAGGGCCTGACGATGATGAACGTCCCCTACTACACGCAGGATTTCGTCAAGGGCGCGGTGCTCGTCGTCGCGCTCGTCTTCACGTTCTCGCTGTCGGGTCGGACCGCCCGGTAGCGGACAATTCAATCAGGTCTCAGGTGGAGGAAACCAACATGATCAACCGCAGGACATTCTCCAGGCTCGGACTGGCACTCGCCGCCGGCTCGGCCCTTCTCGGCATGCCGGCGCTGGCGGAGGACAAGCCGGCTCCCTTCGACAAGCCCGGCGACGTGAAGATCGCGCTGGTGCGCTATCTCTCGACCGGCGACTTCTTCCAGGCCTATCTCGCCGGCGTCGAGTCGCAGGCCAAGGCGCTCGGCGTGCAGCTGCAGGTGTTCGACAGCCGCCAGGACGCCGCGCTCCAGGCCGACATGGTCGACCAGGCGATCGCGCTGGGGGTCCAGGGCATCATCATCCAGCACGGCCTAACGGAATCGATGAAGGAAGCCGCGCAGCGCGCTGTCGACGCCGGCATCAAGGTCGTCGCCTTCGACGTCAACGTCGAGAACGACAAGATCCCGCAGGTCGAACAGTCCGACCGCGACCTCGCCCGGCTGGCGCTCGAGCAGGCGATCAAGGACAATGGCGAAAGCTGGAAGGCGGGCTACGTCTACGTCGCCGGCATCGCCCCGCTCGACCGTCGCAACGAAACCTGGGTCGAGTTCAAGAAGAAGTATCCGGGCATCAACGAGGCGGCCATGTTCGGCACGCTCGACAACCCGATCGCCAACTCGGTCGCCAACCAGGCCCGCTCGGTCGTCACGGCTAACCCGGACATCACCGTCATGTTCGCGCCCTACGACGAGTTCGCCAAGGGCGTGAAGATCGCCGTTGACGAGGCCGGACTGTCGTCGAGCGTGAAGATCTACTCCGCCGACATCTCGACCGCCGACATCTCGGCGATGCGCGAGGCAGGCAGCGCCTGGGCCGCGACAGCGGCCACCAACCCGGCCGTCGTCGGCCAGGTCTCGGTGCGCGCGCTCGCCATGCTTCTGGCCGGCGAGGATCCGGGCAAGCAGGTCATCGTTCCCCCGACGCTGATCACGCAGAAGGACCTCAACGACAACGACATCAAGAACATGGAAGAGCTCTCGGCCAAGCTGCCCCAGTTCGCCCATGCCGACGTCGCGATGCCGGCCTGGATGCCGAACCCGAACGCGAAGTGATTTCGGCCACAAGGCTGGAATGCGGAAGGGCGGCCGCGCGGCCGCCCTTCCTGTTTGCCGGGGCTGCTATTTGCGCTTCGCCCTGGCACCAGGCTGCGCTTCGGTCGGCGCGTGCGAGTAGGGGGCCAGACTCAGCAGCCGGCGGAATTTCGGACACTCCATATGCGAGGGCGCGGAGCATTCGGCGACGTGCCTCAGCGCGTTCCGCAGCGTGATCAGCCCGCGTATCTGAGCATCTATGTCGTCGGCGCGTCGATGAAGTGCCTGGCGCGGCAGCGTACTGACTCCGCGCTTGCCGAAAGCGTTCTTGATCTCTTCCAGGGAGAAACCCGCCGTCTTGCCCATGGATATCAGGGCAAGCTGAGTCAACGCCTCCGGACCGAACTGTCGTCGCAGCCCGCGCCGCCCGAGCGATTCGATCAGCCCGATCTCCTCGTAATAGCGCAGTGTCGAGGCGGGCACGCCGCTCCTTTCCGAGAGAACACCGATATCGAGCAGATTCACTCTTGACCTCAAGTTGACTTGAAGTGGCAAAGGTAGCGGCCACGAACAACAATGGCAAGAGGTGCTGCCATGACAATGACGGCCAACGACCACCCCGCGGATATCAAGACCCGACCTGCATGGCCGGCTCTGTCCGCTCTTGCGGGAGCAACATTGCTTGCTTCGCTCGGCATCAGCATCGCTTCCGTGGCGCTGCCCACGCTGGCCGCCGCCTTTTCCGCATCCATCCAGGACGTCCAGTGGGTCGTGCTCGCCTATCTGATCTCCGTGACGGTGACGATCGTCACCGCCGGATGGCTAGGCGATCTCTACGGGCATCACCGCGTGCTGATCGCCGGCCTTGGCGTCTTCGCGGTCTCTTCGGTATTGTGCGCGGCCGTTCCTACACTCGGAACACTGATCGCCGGTCGCGCGGTCCAGGGCATCGGCGGCGCAATCCTGATGGCGCTGCCACTTTCGATCGCGCGGGAAGCTGTCGCGAAGGACCGCCTGGGAACGGCAATGGGTCTTTTCGGCACCATGTCGGCCATCGGGACCGCGCTCGGACCTTCCCTGGGTGGCCTGTTGATCGCGGTCTTCGGCTGGCGATCCGCTTTCATCCTGCTCGCCGGCGTGGCCGTGTTGCTGATTGGCGTCGGCCTCGCAACGATACCTGCCTCGCCGGCCCGAGCGGATCGCCGCAAGACCCGCCTCGATTGGCCTGGCGCGGCTCTGCTCGGCGCTGCCCTGGTTGCCTATGCAGCAGCCATGGCCGGATGGAACGCCGGTCTCCTGCTGCCCCTGGCGATCTTTGCTTTTGCGGTCTTCTTCCTTGTCGAGCGTCGCGCGGAAACCCCGCTCGTACCCTTGGAGACCTTGCTTGATCGCGGATCCTGGACGGCGCTCGCGATGAACGTGCTCGTAGCAACCGTCATGATGTCGACTCTTGTCGTCGGCCCATTCTTTCTGTCGTTCGCACTGCGACTCGACGTGTCGCTGGTCGGCATTGTCATGGCGGTCGGCCCGGTGATCGCGGCACTGTCCGGCGTACCAGCCGGCCGCGCCACCGACCGGTTCGGCGCCCAACGCGTTCTCGTGGCCGGCCTGTTCACGATCTTTGTCGGACTGATCGGTCTGGCAGTGCTCCCCCGCTTGTTCGGTATCGCGGGATACGTCACGGCACTTGCTCTCCTGACGCCCGGCTTCCAATTGTTCCTTGCGGCGAACAACACGACCGTGATGATGACGTCGCCGGAAAACAGGCGCGGCACGATGTCGGCACTGCTCGGCCTGTCACGCAATCTCGGGTTCATGACAGGCGCGTCGGCGATGGCTGCAGTGTTTGCCGCGGCGGCGGGATCCGGCGAGGTCGGTGACCTTTCCACCACCGCGACCGGAGATGCTTTCACGACGACGTTCCTGGTAGCCGCAGGCTTGATGCCGGCTGCCCTCGTCCTCGCCTTTCTGGGGCGCAGCGCATCGAAGACTCGAACCCATTGACGGGAACGGCGCGAACCGCCGTTCCGGGTCTGGCGGTTAGCGCAGCGTCGCCGCGATGTTGCCGCCGTCGACCGTCGTCACGTCCGCCGTCGTGCGTTCCGCCAGCGCGTGGTGGAGGAAGGCCTGTGCCACGTGGTCGGCGGTCACTTCCTGCCCGAGCAGGTTGCCGGACATGTAGTCCTTCTCCGACAGGCCGCGGGCGGTGGAGCGGCTGGCGATCATCGCGTCGGTGAGGATCCCCGAGCGGATTCGGTCGGCGTTGACGGCGTTCGAGCGCACGCCGATCGAACCGTAGTCGAGCGCATACTGGCGCGACAGGAACAGCGTGGCCGCCTTCGGAAGCCCGTAGGCACCGAACTTCGGGCCGGGATTGATTGCCTGCTTGGACGTGTTGAAGAGAAGGCAGCCGCCCGTCCCCTGCTCCTTGAAGATGCGCACCGCGTTCTGCGCCACGGACTGGTGGGCGAAGAAGTTGAGCTCGAAGCTCTTGCGCAGCAGCGCGTCGTCGATCTCGCCGATCGCGCCCTCAAAGGCTGCACCGGCATTGGAGACGACGATGTCGACGCCGCCATAGGTCGCGACCGCCTTGTCGAAGGCTGCCCGCACGTCGGCCGGCTTCGTCACGTCCGCGCCGACGCCGATCGAAGCGTTGCCGGCGGCCTTTGCGACCTCTTTCGCCCTGGCCTCGTCGAGATCGACAACGACGACATGCGCGCCGTTGGCCGCGAACATCTTCGCCGTCGCCGCCCCGATCGCGCCGGCGCCGCCAGTGACAAGCATGATCTGCCCCGTCAGCGGCTTCGGCTTGTTGCCGGCTAGCTTGGCCTGCTCCAGCGACCAGTATTCGAGCTCGAACAGGTCCGACTTGGCGAGCGGCCTGAAATCGCCGATCGCCTCAGCCCCGCGCACCGCGTCCATCCACGCCTCGCCGACGTCGGAGGCGATCTTCGCGTCTTTCAGCGTGCGGCCGTGGCCGAACATGCCGACGCCCGGAACGAGGCTGAGGCGCGGCATCGGATCGAGCATCGTGCGCTTGACGTCGTCGCGGGCATCGTTGGTGCGGAAGTAGTCGGTGTAGTCGGCAACGTAGGCCGCAACCTTCTCGCGGATCGCCTTCGGGTAGTCCGCGTCGCCCGCGGCCGGCGCCGGCAGCACCATCGGGCCGGTCTTGATGCGGATCGACAGATCCGGTGTCGAGACGCCGCGATCGGCCAACCGCTGCAGGTCGGCGTTGGCGAGGAAGTCGAGGATGGCCGGCGAAGTGCGGAAGTCTGACACCATCCGGTCGAACCGGCCTTCGCCGAGATCGACCGCCACCGCGCCGCGCAGCGACGAAGCGATGTCAGCGGGTGCGGCGAGCGTCGCCGGCAGAGCGGCCTTCTTCGCCGGCGGCCTGCCGTTCTTCGCGACATAGTCCTCGGCGACCGTGACCCACTGGATCATCCGGTCATAAGCCTCCTTCGCCGTCTCGGCGAAGGTGAATATGCCGTGCTTGTCGAGGATCAGTCCTTCGACGGTCGTGTCCTGCTCGAACACTACGGCCGCCGCCTTGGCGAGGTCGAAACCCGGCTTGATGTAGGGCACGTAGCCCATCATCGGGCCGAACACCTTCGCGATCGTCTCGATGCTGTCGGTCCCCTGATCGACGATGGCGAGCACCGCCGTCGAGTGCGTGTGGTCGACGAACTTGTGTGGCAGGAAGGCGTGCAGCAGCGTCTCGACAGAGGGATTGGGCGAGGACGGGTCGATCAGGTTGGCGCGCTGCAGCGCCACCATGTCCTCGTCCGACAGCGCGTCCTTCGCCCGCGCCTTCAAGAGCGGCGCCATCTTGACCGCCGGCAGGCCAGCTGGCTCGATGACAGCCATGTCCCACCCCGAGCCCTTGACGTGAAGCACCTCGTAGGTGTCACCGACGAGGTCCGTCGCCTGTCCCTTGACCGAGGTGTTGCCGCCGCCATGCAGCACCAGCCGCGGCTCGCCACCGAGCAGCCGCGTCGTGTAGACTCGAAGCGCCAGATCGCGCCCGACGCCCTTGGCGGCGTATTCGGCGACGAGGCGCTCGGCCTCCTGGTCGTTCCAGAGATTCTTCATGTCGGTCTTCCGTATCGAGATGGTGGCTGGTCCGTCAGTCGCCTGCGAGCAGGTCGCGGGCGATCGTGGCAGTTGCGACGAGATGGCTGCAGAAGCCCCCGGCAAGGGCCGCGCGCAGGGGTTCGAGCTTGCTCTCCTCCTGCACCACCAGCAGCCGGCGCGGGATCGCTTTCAGGCTTTCCAGGTCCGCCGAGATGACCCGGCGGTTGTAGTCGCAGTCGAGCAAGAGGCCGTTCCGGTCGATGACCTGACCGGCGATGACGCCGGCCGCGCCCTGCGTCTTGAGTTGCGCGAGTTCGGATGTGGTCAGCGCGCCGCACTTCACCACATGGCTGTCCTCATCGAGCGTGCCGACGGAATAGAGCGACAGGTCGCAGCCGGAGACGCTGTCGAGCTGTTCGTGGATCACCGGCTCGTCGCGCAGCGCATCGGCGAGATCCGGGGTCGAGAGCACCAGCGGCGCATAGAAGTTGAGGCCGCGCGCGTTGAGGCGTCGGGCTATCTCCATCGTGCACTGATCCGGCCGGTAGGAATAGGGCGCGCCGAGATTGCCGCAGAGCTGAACGACGGTGACGCCCTCGAGGTCGGCGAAGGACATGACGTCGGCGATGGCATAGACGGTCCGCCCCCAGGCGATGCCGACACGCTGGCCACGACCGACCATTTCGAGGAAGACGCTTGCCGCGAGCGGGGGGATCTCCGCCTCCTCGTCGTCGGCGGCGAGGTCCTCTCCCGCGATCCAGACGGCTTCCAGTCCGAACCTGTCCTCGACTTCCCGCGACAGCTGTTCGCCGCGAAAGAGATAGGTCGCGGTGGCGATGGTGACGATGCCGCTTTCGCGGGCCCGGCGCAGATAGAGCGCGACCGACGCGCGCGAAATGTTCAGCCGCTGCGCCACTTCGTCCTGGCGCAGGCCGTGCGTATAATAAAGCCATGCGGCTTTGTGGACGATCCGGTCCGCCTGCGCCTTCGCCATTGCTCCTCACCGCTAAAAGGCAATGGCGACATATTTCACATCGATTGGCAAATGTCAAAGAAATGCCGCGGCGGCCGAGACTCTTTGCGCATCTCAGGCGAGATTGAGCGTCGCCAGCATCAGGCCGGGTTCCTCCGGATGGTGCCCCACATCGAAGCCGAACTCCCGGCACATCGACAGCATACGCGTGTTCTCCGCCAGGATCAGGCCTTCGATCTGCTTGATGCCGTCGGCGCGCGCATAGTCGATCAGATGGCGCAGCATCGCCCAGCCCAGTCCCTTTCCCTGCATGTCGGTGCGAACCAGGAGCGCGTATTCGGCTTTCACATGGTCCGGATCGGCGGACAGGCGGCCGATCGCGGCGAGGTCTCCCTCGCCTCGCAGCGCGACGAAGGCGATTTCCCGGTCGTAGTCGAGCTGCGTCAGCCGCTTCAGCATCTCGTCCGGAAACTCCCTGCGCTGCGCGAGGAAGCGGAGCCGGATGTCGTCGGGCGACACCTTGGCAAGGAAGTCGGGATAGAGCCCGACATCGGCGGGCTTGATAGGCCGGATCCGGAATTCGCCTTTGCTGCCCGAGACGGTCGTGTCCCATCCTGTCGGATAGGGCCGGATGACGAGGGCCTTTTCCGGCCCCCGTTCCTCGACCCGGGCAGGATCGATCTCGATGCGGGCATCGAGCGCGATCGCGCCTCCTGCATCCGCCAGCAGCGGATTGACGTCGATCCCGTCGATGCAGGGAAAGTCGATGACGAGTTGCGACAGCCCGTTGAGCGCCGAGACGATCGCGGCGCGGTTCGCCGGCTTGCGATCCCTGTAGCCGGCGAGCAGGCGCCCGATCCTGGTTCGGTCGATCAGGTCGCCGGCGAGCACGTCGTCCATCGGCGGCAGCGCGACCGCCGTATCGTCGGTCAGTTCGACGGCGACGCCGCCGGCGCCAAACAGGATGACCGGACCGAAGATCGGATCTCGGCTCATGCCGAGGATGAGTTCGTGCGCCTGCTTGCGCACGACCATCGGCTGCACCGCGAAACCCTCGATCGTCGCGTCCGGCCGCAGCTTCGCGACGCGCTTCTCGATCGTCCGCGCTGCCTCGGCCGCCGCCTTCACCGTATCCAGTCCGAGCACCACGCCGCCGACATCGGATTTGTGCGAGATCGATGTCGAAAGGAGCTTCACCGCGACCTGTCCCCCCTTGCCGAGCAGCTTGCGCGCGGCAACGGAAACGTCCTTTGCCGAACGGGCGACGATCACTTCGGGCGCGTCTATGCCGTAAGCCCTGATCACGCTCTTGGCTTCCGGCTCGGTCAGCATGCGCCTGCCCTCGCGCGCCGCCTCGCGAAGGATGTCGAGCACCAGGTCCCGGTTGCCGTTGACGTCTTCGCTGCGCGCGGACGGCACCCGGCCGAGTGCGATCTGCGCCTTCGCCCAGTCGGCGAGATAGGACGCTGCGCGTGCCGTATCGGCCGGCATCTCGAAACTCGCCAGTCCTGCCTCCTGGAGGACGTGACGGCCGATTCTCGCGGTATGTTCCCCCAACCAGCAGGTCAGCACCGGCTTGCCTGCAATATGCCCTTTGCTCGCGAGATCGGCGACGGCCTTCGCGGCCTCGATCGGCGAGGCGAGGCCCGTCGGGCAGTTGAACACCATCACCGCATCGACGCCTGGATCGGCCGCGACGGCCGATACCGCGAGGCGATACCGTTCCGGCGGCGCGTCGCCGATGACGTCGACCGGATTTCCCTTCGACCATGTCTCCGGCAGGGCGCGATCGAGTTCGGCAAGCGTGTCTGCGGACAACTCCGCGAGTTCTCCGCCGCAGGCCATCAGTTCGTCCACGGCAAGAACGCCCGCCCCGCCGCCATTCGTCACGATCCCGATGCGGGCACGCTGGAGTGGCGGGAACCTCGACGTGATCTCTGCCGCGTCGATCAGTTCCGCAAGTCCGCCGACCCGCAGGATGCCGGCCCGCCGCAGCGCCGCGTCGACGACGCGGTCGGCTCCGGACAGCGCACCGGTGTGGGTGGCTGCCGCCTTCGCCGCCTGCGCGTGACGGCCGGACTTGATCGCGATGACCGGCTTGATACGTGCCGCGGCGCGTGCGGCGGACATGAACTTGCGCGGGTTCGTTACCGATTCGAGATACATGACCACCGCCTTCGCCGTCGGGTCGCCGGCGAGCAGGTCGAGCCAGTCGCCGACGTCGACATCGGCCATGTCGCCGAGCGAGACGATGTGGGAGAAGCCGACATTGTTGTCGGCCGCCCAGTCGATCAGCGAGGTAGCGATCGCGCCCGACTGCGACAGAAGCGCGATTTTGCCTGGTTTTGCCGCCATATGCGCAAAGCCCGCGTTCAGCTTGAACGGCGGGATCATCAGCCCGACCGTATTCGGCCCGATGATGCGCAACAGATGCGGCCGCGCTGCATCGAGCATCGCCTGACGCAGCCCGTTCTCTCGGGTCAGGCCCGCCGTGATCACGACCGCCGCCCTGCAGCCTTTCTCGCCCAGGTCGGAAATGATCCCTGGCACGGTCTCAGCAGGCGTGACGATCACAGCCACGTCCGGAACGGCCGGCAGATCGCCCGCGTGCGCGAAGCAGGCAAGCCCGCGAAGTTCGCGGTATTTCGGGTTGATCGGCCAGACCGGGCCTTCGAACCCGCCGTCGAGGATGTTGTCGAGCACGACGCGCCCGACCGACCCTTCCCGCTGCGAAGCGCCGACGACGGCGACCGAGCGCGGTCTGGCGGCGAATTCGAGGTTTCTGATGGTCATGCGTCACCCTCTCTCCGCCGACGACCTAGGCGGAGGAGCCTGCATCGTCATTGTCACGGATCAAAGACGCAAATCCCGGCGCGCCGATCAAAACTGCGGCTGAGGCGCTAGACCCGCCGGAAGGCCGACGACATCCAGTCGGCAGGGCGATAGCCTCCCTCGGCTTCCTCCTCCGGGCGAACGAGCGTCAGCGCCGGGATGCGCTGCATCAGGCTCGGATCGCGATACAGCACATATTCCAGATTGCGCCTGGCTAGCCGGGCATGCTCGCGGGCGATCGCCTCAGCGCGCGCGCCTTCGCGCTTCTCGATCGCCTCGACGATGGCGCGATGCTGTTCCTGCGCGCCGACGAGAGACTGTCGAAAGACCGGAACGTCCTCCTGCTTCTCGAGGAAGGCGCTCGGCGATGCGAAGGGCAGCCGCACAGTGCGTTCGATCTCGCGCCGGATCGTCTCGCTGCCCGCGAGACCGGCCAATAGCCGGTGGAACTCGTCGTTGCGCTGCACATAGGCCTCGAAATCCATGTCGAGCGGGCCTGGCGCCAGCGTTTCGCCGATGGCGTCCACGACGCGGGCGATGTCGGAGAGCTTGCGCGGATCGGCTCCCCGCTCCGCCGCGAGACGCGCGGCGGTGCCTTCCAGCACGCCGCGAAGCTCGATTGCGTCCATCACCTCGTCGATCGTGAAGGCGCGGGCGAAGTAGCTGCCGGACGGGCTCTTCTCCAGCAGGCCTTCCTGTTCGAGCCTGGCGAGCGCTGCCCTGACCGGCGTGCGGGAGATCCCCAACTGCTCGGCGAGCGGGATTTCGGAGAGCCGCTCGCCGGCCGCGAGCCGGCCGCCGAGGATCAGGTCGCGAATGCCCAGCAGCGCCTTGAGCGACTGCGACGCTTCCTTGTCACTCATCGCGTCCTCCCCCCGGCGGTCCGATCGGTCATTCGGGACCGATCGGAACGTCCCTCGCGGACTACTGTGCCTCAGGCCGCACGGGTGCGCCAGCTTTCGACATAGTTTTCGCGGGCTTCCCGCGCATAAGGCGCCGCCGACACGCGCACCCGGATTTCAGCCTGACGGTGCTTTTCCGTCGCGGTCTTGTCCGTCCCGCCGTCGGGCTCGCCCCAGACGAGCGTCAGGATGTCGCCGATCTGGACATCGTCTTCGACGACGCCGAGCGACAGCATGCAGCGCTCGTTGAAGCTGTAGCCCGAGAACATCGAGAGCCCGACAACCCGGTTGCCGTGCATGATCCTGTCGAAGGACGAGGAGGCATAGTTGGCGACCGGGAAATCGATCCACTTGTAGGGAAGTTCATCCCGCTGGAACCCGGACGCGAGGACCTTCTGCACGTCGTCGCCGTTCCACTCGAACGTCACCTTCTTGCGGTGCTTGCGGCCCTGCATTTTCTCGAGCGCCGCGCGCCCGACGAAGTCGTGGTCGTTCTTGATGTAGAACCCGTATCCGAGTTCCCACGGCGTCGAATAATAGTCGCGAATATCGTCCGACACGTACGATCCACCGATGGACCCGGTCGCCTCATAGCCTTCGGCAGGCAGCCATTCGCGATAGGCCTTGATTTCGTCGCCTGTGTAGACAGCCGGAAGAGGTGAAGGAATCCACCCGGATTCGAGGGTGTTCGTCGAATAGGCGCGGCTGCCGACCTGATAGAGGTCGAATTCCTTGCCGGCCTCCAGGATCGCGGCGCGGATCTCGTCCTTTTCGGCGTAGGGACCGAAGACCTCGAGCCCCGGTGCACCGGCCATGCCGTGACGCAGCGCCCTCACCTTGCGGCCGGCGATGTTGATGCGGTCCATGTGGAAGAACTTGATCTCCGGCACCGGCCCGCCATTGAGCTTCTCGAGGATCTGCGGCGCGTTCGGCCCCTGAATCTGGAACCGGTAGTGGCGCCGCTTGACCTCCTTGCCGTCGGGGCGCGACGGCGAGCGGTCGTCGCGGATGGTCTTGAGCGAGTGGCCACCCTTCTGCGCGTTGTATTCGATCCAGTTCACGGTCGGGGCGCGCCCGACCAGGAGATACTGGTCCTCTTCGAGGTGAAACAGGATCACGTCGCCGATGACATAGCCCTCGGGGCTCACAGGCACGTAGTGCTTGGCGCGGTCGACCGGGAAGTTCTTGAAACTGTTGATCGCGAGGCTCTCGAGGAAACGGCCCGCGTCCGGCCCCTCGACGGTCAGCTCCGCCATGTGGTGCGACTGGTCGAACAGCACCGCGGAGTCGCGCCAGGCGCGCTGTTCGTCGCGCCAGTTGGCGAACTCGGCGGCTACGACTGGATACACATAGCTTCCGATACGCGAATTTCTAAGGGTGTCGACGATATTTCGACCCGAGTTTATGACGGTTTCCAGGCTATTCGATGCCATTCTTCGATCCTCCCTGATCGTGCGTGCGATATGCAAATGGGAATTGTATACAAGCAGAAGTTTGCGACGAGTTCAATCGCCATCGCGAGAACATCGCGGAGAACGCGTCGCTTGCCTGAGCTCGCGCTTCGCCCGCATGTGAATCACCTCACAGACGATCGTCGCGAATTCGGAGACTTTCCCCAACGGCAAGGCCGAATCGGGCCTTGAGCCCAATGGAAAGGAGCGGTCTTCGCGGCCCGCATCGTTCACTCATGTCTAAGCACTTTTCATTGTCGTCGTCTGCGCGGGCGGTTCCTCCCGCCGTCCGCGCAGACGGCCAGCCGCGCTCCGCGACACCTTTCCTGCCGCCCCGGCCGATACCCAGACTGCTGGGCGTGCGCGCCGAACGGCCCGTTGCCTTCGCATCTTTCGAGTGAGTATCAAGCCATGCTTCCCACGCTGATCGACCTGTCGTACAGAGATGCAAGTCGCCGCGAGCGGAGCGTCCCGATGACCCACGCCGCAAACGAAGCGGGCAATGGCGCGCCGGTTCGCATCGGCCCGGATCTCTTCGACCTGCTGTTCAAGGGATGCCGCGTGGAGCGCTGCGCCGCCGGCCAGCACCTCTTCGTCCAGGAAGATGCCTCCGACCGGATCTACGGCGTCATCTCGGGAACCGTCGAAATCTCGCTCTACTCTCCAGGCGGGCAGAAGCTGGTGGCCAACATCGAACTGCACCACAGCCTTGTCGGCGAGATTGGCGCACTGGACGGCGGCACCCGCACCGCCACCGCGATCTGCCTCACGCCTTGCGAGCTCGTTTCGCTAAGCCGCGCCCAGCTCTTTGAGCGCATGGAGCGGCATCCGACACTCGCCCGCGCGATGATCGAGCTCCTCTGTGCTCGGCTGCGCTGGGTGAGCGGCGAGATGGGAGACCTGGCCTTCTTCGCCATCGAGGCACGGCTCGCCAAGCGCCTCGCACTGCTGTCGAGCATCAATGCTGACAAGGACGGCTGGATCGAGATTTCGCAGGCCGAACTCGCCGAATTCCTTGGCGCCACTCGCGAATCCGTCAACAAGACGCTCAACGACTGGCGCTCGAAGGGCGTCATCGAACTGCGCCGCGGCGGCGTGCGCGTAATGAGCGCGCCGCGCCTTCGCCACATCGCCGCCGCCGGCGAGGACGACTGACCTTTCCTCCGGCAAAACCGCGCGCAAGACCGCGACGCTTTTTGCCGGAGTCTTGCCCTACAGCCGCGAGATCATGTAGCGCAGGGCCGCTCGGCCCGGCATGAAGAAGTAGCCGCCACCGCGCGTCGTCACGAAGCTCGGCATGTCCTTCAGAACAACGCTGCCTTCCCACCTGGGGATCGTGAACCGCCCCTTGCCCTCGTTCGCGCCGATCGCCGGATCCTTCTCCCGGGGAAGGCCGTGGAACGATGGCGCCGACACCCAAGTCTGCTGCATGAACTCGTACTGGCGCTCGATGTCGGCATTGAGACACATGAAGAGCAGACCTTTTTCGCCTTTTCCGGTCTCGTAGGTGCGCCCGACGCGCAGGATCCTATGCCGCTTGCCGATCCGCACCTGGGTCGCATGGTCGTCGCCGAGCGAGTCGCGGGGATTCGACCGGCGGATATGTGCCCCGAACGGACAGCGCAGCCCCTGCGGATCCTCGACCCCGTAGGAGAAGGAGTTGTCGACCGGCCGATCGGGCCGGTGCTCGGGGTTGCGCACCAGCGACGAACCGTCCTGCCAGCGCCCCATCATCTTGGCCGCGATCCAGTCCGGCGTGATCGAGGGGTCGTCGTGTTGGGCGGCCTTCGTCCGGGCGGCGAGGGAGCAGTAGGCCGCGAACTCGTCGACATGCTGTTCGAACTGGCGGACCACCAGGAACGAACCGTTGCGGCCGAAATCACGCAAGGCGTCGTTCGTGCCGTCCGCGCCGCGCCGGAAGCGGAGTGCAGGCAGGATGCCCGAGGGGTCGTGGCCGGCTTTCACTGCCGGCGACACCGGATAGAACCCGTGCTCGTCGCGGTAGCCGAACAGGAACTCGCCGGCCGCGACCACATTGGCGTCCGGCGCCCCGGCGTTGACGCGCGCCGTTCCGCGCGCGGCCGGCTGCGAAATCCCGTCGGCGAAGCCGAAATGCTCGATCGCCTGAGGTCGCCGGGATCCGCTTTTCGCATCTCCGTCCTGTCCGGCTTCCGGTTTCTCCCGGCGCTTGGTCTCGAGCGGTAGCTCGAACACCGGCGGCGACAACCCCGCGCTCTTCGCCCGCTTCTTCACCTCGGCAACGATCCTCCCGAGAAGCCGCTTCTCCTTGGCATAGCAGACGACGATCATGTCGGCCGGATTTTGCGGCGCGCCCCAGCGCCATTTCGCGGGCTCGCTCTCGCCGACGTCGTCGAGGATGCGACTGCGCTCGCGATGACCCATGCCCTGCAGGAAGGCGTTGGGGAAACGCCTCAGCGCCTCCTCGCCCGCTCCCGCATCCAGTCCAAGGCGTCGCAAGCCGTCCGGACCGAAGCCGATGGTCATCGCGCTGACGCGCGGGGTCGGATCGCCGAAGCTGGTCTGCGCGGTCAGGAACTCCAGCCATTGCCGGCGGGCGTCGCGCCTCAAGCCGTCCGGTACGGCCAATGCCAACAGGTGGCCGTAGTCGAGCGCACCGAAGGCGTTGAAGAAGATCGACTGGATCTCGCCGCTCTCCAGCGGTTCGGGCGGCGGCGGCAGCACGGGCTTGGCGTCCGCATTGACCAGTTCCTGCGAGATGCGCGGACGTGGCCTCGAGCCGAACAGGCTCAGCCAGTCCCGCGCCTCGCTGTCGGGCGCGCGGCAGATGCCGCGCCGGATGCGCGAGTTGATGCGGATCCGCTGCGTGTTGAGGTCGGGATAAGCCGAATACCAGAACAGCGTCGGCACCTGCTGGCGCCGTGCCCAGCGCTTGAACCGGTCGCCGTCCCTGGCGCCGTCGAAGAACAGCCATTTCGCTCGAGGGAAGCCCTCGGTATTGCTCCAGACGCCCGTCAGGCCTTCCGACGCCTTGGTGATGAAGTCCTCGAGATAGCTCTCCCAGCTTCCCCCGTAGTTCGAAAAGAACATCAGCCGGTCGGTTCCGGGAAGCAGTATCCAGCGGGCGAAGTGAATGGTGTTGATGGTGCCGAGAAAGCCCGGCCGGAACACTTTCTGCGCGGCAATGGATATGACGTAGAAAGCCAGCCGCAGCGCCAACCGCCGCAGCCTGCCGGCCTTCATCACCGAGATCGCCGTGAGGTGGTTCTGGGCGCTGTGGTCTTCCCGCTCCTGGATTGGCACAAGATCCGCCAGTTTGATCGATTCGATGGTCCTCTTGTCGCGGTTTTCCCACCGTTGCAGCAGCCAGGCGACGCCGCCGATCAGCGCGGCGCCGATGATCAGCAGGCCGATGAGTGCGAGAATGAGCGAGGCGCCCGTGACAAAGATGTTGCGCAGCGGATCGTCGAACGGACCGACCGCATAGGCCCAGACGAGCACGCCGCCGGCCAGGACCAGGGCCACGGCGAGCAGAGCGGCGGCACCTCTGCCCAATGGCGAGGCGTCGGCCGCGTCCCCGCCCCCCTTGCCCTGCAGGAGCAGGACCAAGCCGCCGCCCACGACACCGGCCGCCACGGCCAACCCGAGAATGCCGAGGAGGAAGGAGAAGACGGAATAGCTGAGGCTGCCCGGCCCACCGAACGAGCCGAAGACGTTCAGATAGGTGAGCCAGCCGCCGATCAGGAGGAGTCCCACAGCGAGAACTGCCACATAGGGCGCCATCAGCGTCGCCTGGATCGCACGCCACGCCGAGCCGGGGGGACGCTCCAGCAGGCTATCGGCGGAGCGGAAGGCCCAGTCGTAGAGGCCCTCCTCCTTCAGCTTCTTTCGGGCTTCGGCGAGAACGGCGGCCGCCCCCTTCGGATCCGCCGGGCGCGGCGTCTCGACGATACCGTGAACGAGATCGGCGAGACGCGCTTCCGCCTTGATCCGTCGCACGGAATGGCCGGGCGTGCCGGCAAAGACCAGACCCGCCGTGCTGCCGAAGGACGGCGATATCTCGATGTTCCTCTCGAGGAAGAGCTGTTCGAGGTCGCTGCCGGAAGGGATATCGCAGGCATCTTCCAGGACAGGCCGGACGATTGGTCCGGCGTGGTGCGCGAAGGCGCTGATGACCTGGCGGCTGTCGCCATCGCCCGACATCTCCAGCACGATCATCGCCTCGGGCGTGCCGGTCGCGGGATCGGTCTTTCCTGTTTCGGCGACCGCGATGCTGGCAAAATGGATGGTCTCCGTCGCATCCAGCGCCGCTTTCATGTCAGGACCAGCGGGATTGCCGAGCCTCGTGACCCCGTCGCGGACGGTCTTGAGATCCACGCCCCGCCTGGCCGGAAGGACCACCGTCACCAGAGACTGGGTCGTGATCCGTTCGAGCGGCTCGCGCTCGAAATCGATTCTCAGATGCTCCGGGAAGGCGCCGAGTCGCGTCATCTTGCCGGAACGCCCCGGCATGCGGCGAACGCCTTTCTTCGCGAAAATCGCGCGAAGGCATTCGCCGATCTGCACGCGCGCCACCTCGGCGCCGATGCAGACATGGATGCCGTGGCCGTAGACCATGTAGGTCTTGCGCGGCCGCTCCGGGTCGAACTCGTCGGGACGCTCGACCACGTCGGGATCGAACATGGCCGAGAGCGTCGCCGGCATCACCGTCGTGCCTTGCGGGATCAGCTTTTCGCGCTTCGTCCCGGCGGCGATGCGCAGGTCGGCCGAGGCATAGCGCCAGGGGCCGATCCAGATCGGCTTGAACCGCATGGCTTCCATCACCGCCTTGTCCAGCGCTTCGGTGTCGCCGGCCCCGATCGCCGCCCTGACCGCCTGCTGGGCCTCCGGTTTCGACAGGATGACGTCAAGGCAGTTGCCGCCCGCCAGGAGGTTCGTCGGCGCGAAGCCGGAGATCATCCCCAGCATCACAGAATGGACCTCCTTCAGCTCGAGCACGCCCTTGTCCATCATCGCGACCATGCGCGAGAGCGGCGTGTCGGGCAGCGCCGAGCCTTCGCGGATAGCGGCGATCGAGCGGTCGACGGCCTTGACCATCCGGTCGGCGGCGACCACGGCGAGTTCGCGCGTGACCTTGCTGGCGGTCGGGTCGGAGAAGAAGATCGAGCTGAGTGCGATCGACCAATCCGTGAACTCATTCTCGTCATCGACGATCATGCCGAAATATTCGCGGCAGATCCTGGCCGGCACGACCTTCATCAGCCCGGCGATGGCGTCGAACCCCGGCCACGCCCGATCCATGATCTCGCGCGCATGTCGGGCGGCGATCGGCCGGACGCGCGCTTCCACCTCGTCCGGTGGAAAGGCGCTCAGCAGCGGCTTCTTCAGCTTGCGGTAGTCCGGCCCGTCCTGCATGCCGAGCACGAAGTTCGCCCCACCCGCCATCTCGGTCATCTCGAGCCCGTAGGGCGTGATGAATTCGCTCTCGCGCTCGAGCACCTCGCGCACGTCCGCGTCGCGCGTCACGAGCGCGAATCCGCCGATGCGCGGGGTCGGCCACCAGCGGCGGACGACCTTCAGCCACCAGCGCGGATCCTCGAAGAAGAGGTCCTTGACCCAGTCGCCTATGCCGCCCTTCGACCGCAGCCGGCCGATATCGAAAGGCGGCATGCCGGAGACAGGCCCCTGTTCGGCCTGCGCCTTGCGCACGCCGTCGAAATATTTGGTCTTGATCATTGTCGAGGGAGCCCCCGCTCCAGAACTGAAAGCCTAAATGAAACGGAACCGTATCGAACCATCAGTTGCCTGGAGCAGGCGCGCTCGCCAGTCGGCATCGGGATCAACGAGGTTGGATGCGAAATCATCCTCAGGCCGTCCCGGAGCCTCGCTCACCTTGGCTCGATTTCGATGCGGATTGGCGCCACTGTCTAGGGTCGCGCCCGCGAAGTCTGTGACCTAGTTCATACATCCTGCGCGCAAGCGGTCGATCGATCATATCGTCAGGGTTGTGTCAGTTGGAAGTTGGCAATCAGGAAATCGTTTGCCGTCCTGTCGACGAAGGGTATCCAGCGAACCCGCTGCACCGTGAAGTCGGGATGCCGCGTGTCGAAGATCTGCCGCTCCCGCAACGCCTCGTCCATGCGCTCGATGCGCGCCAGCGCTCCGATCTTCAGGAACCGCGCATAGAAATAGCCCGGCGAAAGCGCCAGCGACCGCTGCGCCGTTTCGATGACCGCCGGCCAGTCCTCGAGCAGGCTGTAGGCGGCGGCCATTTCGCCGAGATTGTGGAAGCTGTAGATGTCGAACGGGCTGAGCCGCTCCGTATCCTTGAACAGCGGAATGGCCGCCGCCGGATCGTTGAGCAGCAGGCGGGCGCTGCCCATGGCCGAGCGGGCGAAGGCGAAGCTCGGATTGATATGAAGCGCCACCTCGAGATGCTCGGCCGCGCGCGCCGGCCGCCCGCGCATAATCTCCACCGCGCCGAGATTGGCGTGCGGCCGCGAATCCTGGCTGTCCATCAGAAGCGCCTTGTGCGCGAACTGCGCGACTTGGTCGAGATCCTCGTTGTCGCCGAAGCGCAGCCACGCCCGCCAGAACCACCACCAGGCCAGCTCGTTCAGCACGGCGCTGGAGTTCGGGTCCTGGCCGTAGGCCTTGCTGAAGAGTTCGTAAGCGAGTTCGGTGTCCTGGCTGGTGCGCCGGGCCATGTGCCAGCGGCCGCGTAGCACCAGTTGCCACGTCTCGAGGCTCTCCCACGGCACCTGGAACGTTCGCGCCTGCTCGACGCGATCGACTTCCTTTTCCAGGATCGAGACGATCTCGCTGCCGATCTCGTTCTGCAGAGCGAAGACATCCGCGAAATGCCGGTCGAAGCGGCGTGACCAGACCAGCCGCCCGTTCGAGGCATCGACGAGGGCGACGGAGATTCGGATCTCGGCGCCGTTGCGCGCGATCGTTCCGCGAACCACGTAGCGCGCGCCCAGCGCGTTGCCGGCGAGCCTTATGTCGAGCGCATCGTCGCGAAACTGCGAGGACGAGCCCATGGCGATGACCGACAGCCAGCGCACGTTGGAGAGGCCGCGGCCGATCTCCTCGGCGATGCCGTCTGCGAGGTAGGCAAGTTCTCTCTCTCCGCCGTCGCGGAAGGGGAGCACCGCGATGGCGGGCGGGCCTTGCGACGTCGACAGATGCTTGAGCAATCCAATCGGCAGACTGGCCGGCGCAGCCCCCTCAGGAGAAGCTGGGCCGCGCCCCGCCGCGAAGACGCGCACCGGCAGCGCGATGTTCTTGAGCGACAGCACGCCGAGATCGGTGAACTCGGCCGCCGTCTTGTCCTTGACGTGATGCCAGGTCGTCTCCGAGATCGTCAGCCCGCCATGCGGCGCGAACTCCTGGATTCGCGCCGCGATGTTGACGTCGTCGCCGTAGAGCCGCCCTTCGTGGGCGATCACGTCGCCGGTATTGATGCCCGCGCGGAAGGGCATCCGGCGGTTGACGGGCGCGGCCTCGTTGAGCGTCGAGATTCGCTCCTGGAAGTCGAATGCCGCCAGCAGCGCTTCGGCGGGATTGCCGAACTCCGCCATGATCGAGTCGCCGGCGTCGCCGAAGGTTCGCCCGCCATGCGCGCCGCAGCGCTCGACGATGATGTCGCGCCGTTCTTCGAAGGCCGACAGCGCCGCTTCGTCGTCCATGCCCATCAGGCGCGAGAAACCAGCCGCGTCGATCGAAACGATCGTCGCGAGCTGTCGGATGTACCGCCGAGCAGCCATGCCGCGGGTCTGCCCTTCCTGCCGGCGCAGGTCGCCCGTCCGGTCGACCCGACGATGTTCGCTTGCCTCTCCGCCGCAACACGCCCCGCGATGCGTCGGCCCCTTTGTCAGACTAACGCTAGCAGGACGTTAGGGAAACCTCCACCACCACATTGCCGGTGGATGCAAGCGGCAAGGGGAAATCGCCGCGCCTCAAGGCCGGGACGAGGATGGCTTGCCACCGGCGGGAACGGCGATCGTCTGCAGCTCGGACGCGCTCTTGCCGGCGATGGCGCCCATCACCGCCAGGGCGAGTTGCCGGCCCGCCAGTCGGAAGTCCTCCTCGACCAGCTGCAGGTCCGGCCGGAACCAGCGCAGCAGCTTGGACGATTGCTTCGTCACGACGTCGACCTCCCGGCCGAGCGCGAGCCCCGCCGCTTCAAGCCCAGCCACCAGGGCAAACGCCGCGCCGCCGCTGGCGCAGACATAGCCATCGGGCGCACCGGATCGGGCGGCCACCGCCGCGATCCGGTCGCGGACGGTGTCGATCGAATCGTCGATCGACAGGTCGCCGAGGGAGTATTCCTGCAATCCGGCCTCCGCCAGGGCATCGGCGAAGCCCTTGCGCATGTGGCGATGATAGGTGAGCGCGGGCGGCGGCGGCAGCAGCGCCATGCGGCGCCGCCCCTTGGCCACCAGCGCCTCGACGGCCATCCGGCCGAAGGCCTCGTTGTCGAAATCGTGGAACGGATGGGCCTGGCCCATGTTCGTGCGCCCATGCGCGGCGAACGGAAAGCCATGTTCGAGGAGATAGAGCACGCGCGGATCGTTCGGCGTGGTGCGGGAGATGATGATCCCGTCCGCCGACCCGGTCTCGACCACGTAGCGGATGGGCTCCATGGGATCCTTGCGCCGCGAATAGGGCGTCACCACGAGATGGTAGGACGTGTCCGCGATACCGTCCGAAATACCGTAGATGATGTCCGACACGAAGCCGGTGACATCGTCTTCGGTGTCGAGGACGAGGCTGATCACATTGGTCTTGCCGGTGCGCAGCCTGACGCCGGCGCGGTTGGGCCGGTAGCCGACCTGTCGCGCCACGAGTTGCACGCGGCGCCGTGTCTCCTCGCCGATCTCCGGGGCATCCTTCAACGCCCGCGACACGGTGGTAACACCGAGGCCGGTCATGAAGGCGATGGATTTCAGGGTCGGACGGGCGGGCTCGCCGCGTCGCGTCTCGTCGCTGTCGCCCTGTCCGTCCATGCCCGACATCCTTCCGACGACACGATAGAGCCGACTCCAGGGAGAAGTATCGCTATGACGGCTCGATTCGACTAGTTGTAACGTTACAGCTTGAGAATGTCACCTCCGGCCGAAGCATCGTGACCTCCCCTCGGGAAACGACGGCCCTGAAGAGCTTCGCTGCAATGCACCCTTAAGAGAAATCAGCGTCTTGACGCAAGGACCAGCGCAGTTTTTCGCATTGCAGCGCGGTTCTTCGGCGTTGCAGCGAGGGCCCCTGGCCAAGCAATGATAATTTCGGGTCTCGAAAAAAGTGCCGGCAGGGCATTGCTTCCTGCCATCGCATGACATATCGTGCTAACTGTAACGTTACAGATCAGGGAGGAGATGTAATGCGTTTACGGTTTCTCGCCGCGGCCCTTGCCTCGGTTTCTTTCACCTCACTAGCAAGCGCCACCGACCTCGAAGTCACGCACTGGTGGACGTCTGGCGGCGAAGCTGCGGCCGTCGCCGAATTCGCCAAGGCCTTCGACGCGACCGGCAATAAATGGGTCGACGGCGCCATCGCCGGCGGCGGCAACACAGCACGCCCTGTCTTCATCAGCCGCATCACCGGCGGCGACCCGATGGCCGCCACCCAGTTCAACCACGGCCGCCAGGCCGAGGAGCTGGTCCAGGCGGGCCTGATGCGCGACTTCACCGAACTGGCCGAAAAGGAAGGCTGGAAGAATTTTGTCCGCCCGGTCAGCTTGCTCGACGGCTGCACGGTCGACGGCAAGATCTACTGCGTGCCGATCAACATCCATTCGTGGCAGTGGCTGTGGCTCTCACACAAGGCGTTCGCCGATGCCGGCGTGCCGGTTCCGAAGAACTGGGACGAATTCGTGGCGGCGGCGCCCGCGCTCGAGAAGGCCGGCATAGTGCCGCTCGCGATCGGCGGCCAGCCCTGGCAGAGGACCGGCGCGTTCAACGTGCTCATCCCGGCGATCGCCGGCAAGGAGACCTTCCTCAAGGTCTACCAGGACAAGGATGAGGCGGTCGCCGCGGGACCCGAGATCGCCAAGGTCTTCAAGGCCGCCGACGACGCACGCCGCATGGCTGCAAACTCGAACGTGCAAGACTGGAACCAGGCGACCAATCTCGTCATCACCGGCAAAGCCGGCGGCCAGATCATGGGCGATTGGGCGCAGGGCGAATTCCAGGTCGCCGGCCAGGTTGCCGGCAAGGACTATTCCTGCCTGCCCGGGCTTGGCGTCAACGAACTGATCTCGGTCGGCGGCGACGCCTTCTACTTCCCCAAGCTCAAGGACGAAGAGAAGACCAAGGCGCAGGAGACCCTGGCCTCGGTGATGCTGAGCGCGCCGACACAGGTCGCCTTTAACCTCAAGAAAGGCTCGGTGCCGGTTCGCGGCGACGTCGACCTCGCGGCTGCCAACGACTGCATGAAGAAGGGCCTCGACATCCTCGCCAAGGGCAACACGATCCCCGATCCGCCGCGTCTCAACACCGAGGACACCAACAACCAGCTCAACGACCTCTTTGTGGAGTTCTTCGCCACGCCGTCGATGACACCGGAAGACGCGCAGAAGCGCTACGCCGACATCATCGCCAAGGCCGACTGAGCCCCCTCCGCGTGCACGCCGCCGCCGGGTCCGCGAGGCCCGGCGGACGGCGACCGTTCGCCAAGCATCCGGACGACGACCATGGCGACAGAAATATCCAAGCGGCCGAACTCCCTGTTCCGCAATCTCAACGCGAAGATTGCATCCATCCCGATGATCCTGACCGCACTGGTCGTCTTCGTTGGGGGCACGGTCTGGACAGTCGTCTACTCCTTCACCAATTCTCGGCTCTTGCCCCGGCTTCAGTTCGTAGGGCTCGATCAGTACGAGCGACTTTGGTCCACGCCGCGATGGCTGGCGTCGATCGAGAACCTGATGATCTACGGCGTGCTGTCGCTGATCTTCTCGCTGACCATCGGCTTCGTGCTCGCCGCACTTCTCGACCAGAAGATCCGTTTCGAGAGCGCGTTCAGGACCATTATCCTGTATCCGTTCGCCCTCTCATTCATCGTCACAGGCCTGGTCTGGCAGTGGCTGCTCAATCCCGACTTTGGCGTGCAGCACTTCGTGCGCGGCCTCGGCTGGGAGAGCTTCACCTTCAATCCGCTCTACGACCAGTCGATCGTCATCTACGGCATTCTCATTGCCGCCCTGTGGCAGGGCACAGGCCTTGTGATGTGCCTCATGCTCGCCGGGCTGCGCGGCATCGACGAGGACATCTGGAAGGCGGCGCGAATCGACGGCATTCCAATGTGGAAGACCTATCTGTTCATCGTCATTCCGATGATGCGGCCGGTTTTCGTCACCACGCTGGTCATCATCGCCTCGGGCATCGTGCGCGTCTACGACCTCGTCGTGGCGCAGACCTCCGGCGGGCCTGGCCATGCCTCGGAAGTGCCGGCCAAATACGTCTACGATTACATGTTCTCCGCGCAGAACCTTGGCCAGGGCTTCGCCGCCTCGACCATGATGCTGCTGACCGTGTTGATCGTCGTCGTGCCGTGGGCCTACCTCGAATTCGGCGGGAGGAACAAGCGTGGCTGACGCGGTCCTCACCTCTCACCCTGCGGCCGGCGTCGAGCCCTTCGGGCCCAAGCCGCGGCGGGTCTTCTCGCGGCGCAACATCTTCCTCTACGGCACGCTGATCATAGTGTCGCTCTACTACCTGCTGCCGCTCTACGTGATGATCGTGACCTCCCTGAAAGGGATGCCCGAGATCCGTTTCGGCAACGTCTTCGCGCCGCCGCTGGAAATCACATTCGAGCCCTGGGTCAAGGCGTGGTCGACGGCCTGCACAGGACTCAACTGCGAGGGCCTGTCGCGCGGCTTCTGGAATTCGGTGCGCATCACCGTGCCGAGCGTGATCGTCTCGATCGCGATCGCCTCGATCAATGGCTACGCTCTCGCCAACTGGCGCTTCAAGGGCGCCAACATCTTCTTCACGATCCTCATCGTCGGCGCCTTCATCCCCTACCAGGTGATGATCTATCCGATCGTGATCATCCTGCGCGAGATGGGCATCTACGGCACGCTGACCGGCCTGGTCCTCGTTCACACGATCTTCGGCATGCCGATCAACACGCTGCTCTTCCGCAACTACTTCGCCTCCGTGCCGGAGGAATTGTTCAAGGCCGCCCGCGTCGACGGTGCCGGCTTCTGGGGCATCTACTTCCGCATCATGCTGCCGATGTCGCTGCCGATCTTCGTCGTCGCCATGATCATCCAGGTCACCGGCATCTGGAACGACTTCCTGTTCGGCGTGGTCTACACCAGGCCCGAGACCTACCCGATGACGGTCCAGCTCAACAATATCGTCAATTCGGTCCAGGGCGTGAAGGAGTACAACGTCAACATGGCAGCCACGCTGCTCACGGGGCTCGTCCCGCTGATCGTCTACTTCATCTCTGGCAAGCTATTCGTCCGCGGCATCGCCGCCGGCGCGGTGAAGGGGTAACCGGGTGACCAGTGTTCTCGTCAAGGATCTCTCACTGAATTTTGGCGCCGTCGAGGTGCTGAAGAAACTCAACCTCGATGTCCAGCAGGGCGAGTTCGTCGTGCTTCTCGGGCCGTCCGGCTGCGGCAAGTCGACCTTGCTCAACTGCATCGCCGGTCTGCTCGACGTGTCGACCGGGCAGATCTTCATCAACGGCAAGAACGTGACCTGGGAAGAGCCCAAGGACCGCGGCATCGGCATGGTGTTCCAGTCCTACGCGCTCTATCCGCAGATGACCGTGGAGGGAAACCTCTCGTTCGGCCTGAAGAACGCGCGGCTGCCGAAAGACGAGATCGCCAAGCGTATCGCCCGCGCCGCCGAGATCCTGCAGATCGAGCCTCTGCTGCAGCGCAAACCGGCGGCACTTTCGGGCGGCCAGCGCCAGCGCGTCGCGATCGGCCGCGCCCTGGTACGCGACGTCGACGTCTTCCTCTTCGACGAACCGCTGTCGAACCTCGACGCCAAGCTGCGCGCCGAACTGCGCGTCGAGATCAAGCGCCTGCATCAACAGCTCGCCAACACGATGATCTACGTGACCCACGACCAGATCGAGGCCATGACGCTGGCCGACCGGATCGCCGTGATGCGCGGCGGGCTCATCCAGCAGTTCGATTCGCCGCAGGCGATCTACAACAAGCCGGTCAACCGTTTCGTCGCCGGCTTCATCGGCTCGCCCGGCATGAATTTCCTGGAAGGATCGATCGCGGCCGGCTCGACCTTCAGCGCCGACGGGGTGGATATACCCCTGGCCCGCTACGAGTTTGCCAGGCAGCCTGCGGCCGGCCAGGCTGTCGGCTTCGGCATCCGCCCCGAGCATGTCGCGCTGAACAGCGGCGCGGACTGGCCGTTCTCGGCCCGCGTGAAAGTTGACGTCGTCGAGCCGATGGGATCGGACACGCTTGTCTGGACGAAACTCGGCAGCCACAATCTGGCGGTGCGCGTCCCGACGGAGCGCATGCCGGCCAGCGGCGACATGGTCGACATCGGTTTCGACCCGATGCGCGCATCCATCTTCGATTCCGGCGACGGTGGCCGGCTGTGATCAAATCTCTCGAGCGAACTGACGGGACATGGGCATGAACTGGTCTTTCCAGCTGTACAGCGCACGCAACTTCAAGCCATGGGCCGACGTGCTGAAAATGCTCGCCCGGAACGGCTATACGCAGGTCGAGGGCTTCGGCGGGGTATATGACGACGTCGCTGGTCTGCGCGCCGAGATGGACCGCAATGGCCTGACGATGCCCTCGGCCCATTTCTCGATCGATGCGCTGGAGGGCGACTTCGACGGCGTGCGCCGCATCGCCGACACGCTCGGCGTAACGCTGCTCGTCTGCCCCTATCTGATCCCCGACAAGCGCCCGGCGGATGCTGCCGGCTGGCGCGCTTTCGGCGCGCGGCTCGCCGCTGTCGGCGACAAGGCAAAGGCGGCCGGCTACGGCTTCGCGTGGCACAACCACGATTTCGAGTTCAAGGCACTGCCCGACGGCTCGTTGCCGCAAAAGCTCATCCTCGACGCCGCGCCATCGATCGGCCTTGAACTCGACATCGCCTGGGTGGTGCGGGGTGGCGCCGATCCGGCGAAATGGATCGCGGACTATGCGGGCCGTATCCTCGCTGTCCACGTCAAGGATATCGCAGCAGCGGGCGAGAACGCCAATGAGGACGGCTGGGCCGATGTGGGCCACGGCACCGTCGCCTGGAAATCGCTGATGGCCGAACTGCGCGCGAAAACGCCGGCGAAGGTCTACATCATGGAACACGACAACCCATCCGACGTCGAGCGCTTCGCGCGCCGATCCATCGCATCGGTCAAATCCTACTGAGAGGCCGCCAGATGGCTGGAAAAAAGAAACTGCGGGTCGGCGTCGTCGGCTGCGGCAACATCTCGACGGCCTATTTCCGCCTCGCGCCCCTGTTCAAGGGCGTGCGCATGGTGGCCTGCGCCGACCTCAAGCCGGAACTGGCCGCCGCCCAGGCGAAGGCCTTCGGCCTGCAGGCGATGACGGTGGACGAACTCATTGCCGACAAGGAGATCGACATCGTCGTCAACCTGACGATCCCGGCGGCGCACTATCCGATCTCCAAGGCCGCACTCGACGCCGGCAAGCACGTCTACTCGGAAAAGCCCTTCGTCCTGTCGCTCAAGGAAGGGCTCGACCTGAAGAAGCGGGCGGAGAAGAAGGGACTTCGCATCGGATCGGCGCCGGACACGTTCCTCGGCGGAGCGCATCAGCAGGCCCGTGCGCTGCTCGATGTCGGCAAGATCGGCAAGGTCACCTCGGGCGTCTGCCACGTGATGAACCACGGCATGGAACACTGGCACCCGAACCCGGACTTCTTCTACGCGCCGGGCGGAGGTCCGATCCTCGACCTCGGGCCATACTATGTCTCCAGTCTCGTTCAGCTGATCGGGCCGGTGACGAGGGTCGCGGCACTCACCTCCATCCCCCAGGCTGAGCGGACGATCTCCAACGGACCGCGCACGGGCGAGACGGTGCCTGTCGCCACGCCGACGACGATCCACGCGCTGCTGCATTTCGCCAATGGCGCGGTCGTCACGCTCAATGCGTCATGGGATGTCTGGTCGCACGGCCACGCGCCGATCGAGCTCTATGGCGAGAACGGCACGATGCTGGTGCCGGATCCGAACTTCTTCGGCGGCACGGTCGGCCTCACCCGGCAGGATAAACCGCTAGCGAAACTGCCGGCGTGGAAGCACCCGCTCGGCGTGCCCAACCAGCAATCGCCGCGTGGGCCGCTGGCAAATTACCGCACCATCGGCCTGGCAGACATGGCGCTGGGAATCCTCGAGGATCGCCCGCATCGCTGCTCGCTCGACTTTGCGCTCCACGCAATCGACATCATGACCGCGATCCTGCAGTCGGGCGAGACCGGCAGGTTCGTCAATCTCACGACCACCTGCGAGCGACCGGCGGCGCTGGATCCGGCAACCGCGCGCAAGATGATGGCTTGAGGGTACACCCCCTCATACAGTTCGGGCGGCCCTCATTCGGACCGCCCGTCAAAGCATCATGATAGGAAGAGCGTCCGGAAAGTCCGGACGCGCAGTGAAAACAACCGTCAGTGCTTCTTGGGCTGCTCCGCCTCGCGGATGGCTTCCTCGTGGTACCAGCCGTTCACATCGACGACAGGGGCTTGCGGCGCCGGCACGAGGGGCTCGTGGCGCGCTAGAAAGCCGGCGCGACCGCCGAGGGGAAACTGAAGGATCGTGGCGCCCTGGCCATTCTGCGTGTTGGTCATCATCTCTACTCCGCCTGATGCCGAACATCAGTATAACCCAAGTGGGTGCTGCACTCAATTTAATCAAGATGCCTTTTTTGTAGTCATTTTTTAAGCACACCTCGAGGCGAAGCGCTTTCTGCACGCTAATGCGCCAATTGGGGTCCGGTTCCTGCCCCTCGCGGCTGCCATTGTCGAAACCGCAGGCAACCGCGGAAAATGCTGCATTTTTCGCCGCTTGCGGGATGCCCACCCTGATTCGGCCTATTGCGGGCCGCGAAGTGCCCTTTCGTAAGCGAAGCGTTAACCCCAACTGGCACGCCTGTTGCATCGCACCATGCGGCATGCGCACGGCGGATTGGCCGGGCGATCACAGTTCGACGCAACTTCGTAAGAGAGGCGAAATGACCAAGTACAAGTTGGAGTATATCTGGCTCGACGGCTATACCCCTGTTCCGAACCTCCGCGGAAAGACGCAGATCAAGGAATTCGACCGATTCCCCTCGCTCGACGAGCTTCCGCTCTGGGGCTTCGACGGCTCGTCGACGATGCAGGCGGAAGGCCGCTCTTCCGACTGCGTGCTGAAGCCGGTCGCTCTCTACCCGGATCCGGCGCGCAAGAACGGCGTGCTGGTCATGTGCGAGGTCATGATGCCCGACGGCGTCACCCCGCATGCGTCGAACATGCGCGCGACCATCCTCGACGACGAGGGCGCCTGGTTCGGCTTTGAGCAGGAATACTTCTTCTACAAGGACGGCCGCCCGCTCGGCTTCCCGGAGCACGGCTATCCGGCCCCGCAGGGTCCCTACTACACCGGCGTCGGCTACAGGAACGTCGGCGATATCGCCCGCACGATCGTCGAGGAGCACCTCGAACTCTGCCTCGAGGCCGGCATCAACCATGAAGGCATCAACGCCGAAGTGGCGAAGGGCCAGTGGGAATTCCAGATCTTCGGCAAGGGTTCCAAGAAGGCTGCCGACCAGATCTGGATGGCGCGCTACCTGCTGCTGCGTCTCTGCGAGAAATACTGCATCGACGTCGAATTCCACTGCAAGCCGCTCGGCGACACCGACTGGAACGGCTCGGGCATGCATTGCAACTTCTCGACCACCTTCATGCGCGAAGTCGGCGGCAAGGCCTATTTCGAGGCCCTGATGGGCGCCTTCGAAAAGAACCTGATGGATCACATCGGCGTCTACGGTCCGGACAACGACAAGCGCCTGACCGGCAAGCACGAGACCGCTCCGTGGAACAAGTTCTCCTACGGCGTGGCCGACCGCGGCGCCTCGATCCGCGTGCCGCACTCCTTCATCAAGAACGACTACAAGGGCTATCTCGAGGATCGCCGTCCGAACTCGCAGGGCGACCCCTACCAGATCGCCTCGGTCGTGCTGAAGACGATATCCGAGGTCCCGACCGAGGCCTACAAGAAGGCGGCGGCCTGATTTCTGAAGTCGGCGCTAGCGCCGGCAAGACCCTGATCTGAACGCGGCCCGGCTGAGCCATCAGCCGGGCCGCTTCGCTATGGCTGCTATGGCCTGGCTGGCAGGGACTTCAGGCGTCTGTTAGCGTGGCAGCACATCGGAGTTCGCGACCATGCTTCAGGCCAGCCAGCAATCCTTGACGACCGCTTTCGAGACGCAGAAGGCGGCGGCGGCGCGCGACCCGTTCCCCGGACTGGATGCCCGCCGCGCGAACCTCCGCCAGCTTCTGGCCCTGACCGAGAATTACGAGTCCGAGTTCTGCGCGGCGATCGACGCCGATTTCGGCGGCCGCTCGGCGCATGAGACGCGGCTCGCCGAGATCGTCGTCGTTCGCGCGGGCATCCGCCACGCGCTGTCGCGCCTGTCCTCCTGGATGGCCGAGAAGCGCATGCCGACGGCGATGCCCTTCTGGCCGGCGAAGAACCGCCTCCTGCCGCAGCCGCTCGGCGTCGTCGGCATCGTTTCGCCCTGGAACTATCCGTTCCAGCTGGCGCTGGCACCAGCGACGGCCGCGCTTGCCGCCGGCAACCGCGTGCTGATCAAGCCGTCCGAGCTGACGCCGCGGTTTTCCGAGCTGCTCGCCTCGCTCGCGGCAAAGCACTTCGCCGCCGACCAGCTGAGCATCGTCCTCGGCGATGCCGAAGTCGGCAAGGCCTTCGTCGCCATGCCGTTCGACCATCTGCTCTTCACCGGCTCGACCTCGGTCGGACGCCAGGTGGCTGTCGCCGCTGCCGCCAACCTGACGCCGGTCACGCTCGAACTGGGCGGCAAGTCGCCCGCGATCCTCGATCCCTCCTGCGATCTCGACAAGGCTGTCGCGAGCGTCGCCTATGGCAAACTGCTCAACGCCGGGCAGACATGCATCGCGCCGGATTACCTGTTGGTGCCCGCCGGCAAGGGCAAAGACATCGCCCGCAAGGTCGCAGACGCGATGACCAAGCTATATCCGAGCTTCGCCGGCAATCCCGACTACACCGCGATCATCTCGGACCGCCATCATGCGCGGCTGAAAGGAATGGTCGAGGAGGTCCGCACGCGCGGCGCCGAGGTGATCGAGGTCAACCCCGCCGGCGAAACCTTCGGCAATACGCGCAAGCTCGCGCCCGCGATCGTCCTCAACGCCGATCCGGACGCCAGGTTGATGTGCGAGGAGATCTTCGGGCCGATCCTGCCGATCGTCGAATACGGCGAGGTCGGCGCGGCCATCGCCTATATCAACGAGCGAGACCGGCCGCTGGCGCTCTACTGGTTCGGCAAGGACGCCGCCACCCGGCGCAGGGTGTTGTGCGAGACGGTCGCGGGCGGCGTGACCATCAACGACTGCCTGATGCACATCGCCCAGGAGGACCAGCCCTTCGGCGGCGTGGGCGCCAGCGGCATGGGCGCCTATCACGGCGAATGGGGTTTCCGCACCTTCAGTAAGGAGAAGCCCATCTTCATCCAGTCGCCGCTCTCGGCGGGCGGCATGCTGCGCCCGCCCTACGGGGCGTCATTCGAGCGGGTGTTGCGCCTGTTCCGGCTGATGACCTGACGAAAGGGCGCTGCGAACCTACCGGCGCCTCAGCCGAGCTCCAGGCTCGTCACTCCGTAGACGCCGCCGATCCGAATGGCGGGCGCCGGTGCGCGGTACATCCGCGCCGTCTCGAAGCCGCGCGATAGACCCGCGGCCTCGAGCAAGGTGGAGAATTCCTCTTGCCCACCCGGCACGTCGATATGGATGTCGCCGCCGCAGGCGTCGGCCAGCGACGCGCACAAGGTGATCGCGACATCGATGTCGTTCGCAAAGAGCGGCCCGACCTTGAAGCCTTCGCGGCAGGCGCGGGCGACGCCGTAGCCGCGCACCGTGTCGCCGTCCATGCAGACGAGCGCCAGATGCGGCGGGGCGATCCAGCGCTTGAGAAAGGCGGCTCGCGGCGCCGGAAAATGCATACGGTCGAATGCGGCCACGCTCTGGAAGAGGTCGACCGACATCGGCCGGACCGGATCGGACGATGCCGCCCCGGCAAAGCGGCCCGAAAAGCGAAATGTCTGGTAGTCGTCGACGAAGCCCATGCTGCGGTAGTTGGCCTGCTGCGCCGGCACGCCGTCGAGCCCGACCGTCCGCCCGGAAAGATGCGCCATGCCGGCATTCCACACCGCCTTGCCGTAGCCCTTGCCGCGCAAGTCCGGCCGGCAGATGTAGAGGCCGATGAAGCCGAAGTCCTCGCCATAGGCGACGGCGGCGATGCCCGCGACCATTTCGTCGCCGACGAAGGCGCCAAGGAAGCCGTCCGGATCGGCGGCGTGGAACGCGGCTGCATCGTGACGGCCGGGGTTCCAGCCTTCACCGGCGGCCCAGTCGACGAGCGTTCCGATTTCGGCGAGGGAAAGCGTTCTGATGGTGGGTGTCATCGTGTGGCCGGCGGTCAAGGCGGGTTCAGCCTCTGGCGCAAACGCCGCAAGCGCGCCTGCGAAGCTCTTGCCCGCCGGAAAGGCATAGGCGCCGCGCTTCGACGTCGCAAGTCCGAGCCCGAGCAGGGCCTCCGGCTAGCCGCGCGACTGCGCTCCGCCCTTGCGGATGCTGCGCATCATCAGCCGCACATAGAGGCCGGGCGACAGCCGGTTGATCAGCGCGGCGAGCCTGGCGACCCGCCCGACCGGGATGAAGGTCCGCCGCCGCTCCACCCCGTCCAGGATGATCTTCGCCGCGACGGCGGGATCCATGTAGTCGATACCGTCCGGCGCCGAACCGGGCCGGGCGATGCCGCCTTCGTGTTCCTGAGGCGCCCCGATATTCGTCGCGACGAAGGACGGCGCCGCGATCAGCACGTCGACGCCGAATTCCCGCTCCTCCTCGCGAAGCGTCCTGAAGAAGCCCTCCAGCGCATGCTTGCTGGCCGAATAGGCGGAGCGCCGGTGAAGCGGCGCAAACCCCGCGACGGACGAGATCGCCAGATGAACACCCCGGGATTGGCGGACCGGTTCCAGCAGGGCGGATGCGACATGGATCGCGCCGAAATAGTTGACCTCAAACACCCGCCTGTGGGCGGCGAGCGTCGTCTCGGCGAAGAGGCCGATGTGGGTGATCCCGGCATTGTAGACGACCAGGTCGATCGACGCATGGTCCTCGCGCAGGCGCCGGCAGACCGAGGCGACCGCCTCCGCATCGGTCAGGTCGCAGGCATGGACTGTGACCGACGCCGAGGCCGCGCGATCGAGCTCGGGACCGGGCAGGTCGAGCACGGCGACGTGCCAGCCCTTCGCAACGAGATCCTGCGTCAGCGCCCGGCCGAGACCGCCCGCGCCGCCGGTGATGACCGCCGTCTTCACAGCCCGACGCTCTTTCGCCAGGCCTCGAAGGCGTCGGCGCTGGATTTCTCGGGCACGTAGCCGAACACTTTCTTCAGCCGGGTGTTGTCGAGCACCGGCCGGTATTGCAGGAACCGCACCTGCTCGGGTCCGTAGCGCGAGAGTCCTAGCGGCTTGGCGACTGCGAGCGCCGCCTTCAAGAACGCTGCCGGAAGGCGCAGGACGCCCTTGCCCAGCCGCGCGGCGATGTCGTCGACGCCCAGTGCCCCGTCGCCGGCGACGTTGTAGATGCCTGCCGGACCGTCGGTCGCAGCGCGCAGCAGGATGCGCGCGAGATCGTCGACCCAGATGAAGACGAACGGGCTCGGCGAGCCCGCAATCGCCAGGAGGCGTCTGCGGCGGAACAAGGCGGTGATCTGGTTGTCGAGGCCGGGCCCGAGCACCGTGCCGACACGCAGCACGACCTGTTCGAGCTCTGGATGGTCGACCCTCGCCGCCGCCAGCATCTCCTCGACGAGACGTTTGTGATGCGAATAGGCGAATTCCTCGTTGCCCCGCACCGCGCAGTCCTCGGTGAGGGGAACCGGATTGTCGGCATAATAGCCATAGGCCGCGCCGCTGCTGGTGACGACGAGGCGCTTGACCCCGTGGGCGACGCAGGCGTCCAGCACATTGCGCGTGCCGGTCACGTCGACCTCGTATTCGAGCTCCCGGGTCGAGCCCTTCGGCGGCGTGACGATCGATGCGAGATGGACGACCGCCTCGGGGCGGACCTCGCCGATGATCCGGTTCAGATCTCCCCCGCGCACGTCCAACCGGTGGAACGCGGCGCCCTCGGGCAGGCGCGCCGGCTTGCGGATGTCGCCCGCGACGATTTCGTGTCCGGCCTGCCCGGCAATGCCGAGCAGCGCCTGGCCAACCAGCCCCGCCGCTCCCGTGACGAGGATGCGGCTCATGCGCGTGCCGGCTCCGTGCGTCCGACCCAGCTTGCGAAGGCGAGGCCCGAGACGGCGTGCCAGATGCCCCAGAAGGCGGCGGCGACCGTCATGCCGCCAAGCCCGCCGAAGAAGGCGAAGATCAGGATCAGGCCGAGGCCCGAATTCTGGATGCCGGTCTCGATCGTGATTGAGCGACGGTCGTAGTCGCTGAGCCGCGCCAGGGTCGCCAGCGTGAAGCCGGTGCCGAGCGCGATCGAATTGTGCAGCACCACGAGCACCGCGACTTGTCCGACATAGCCGAGGAAGAAGTTCCAGTTGGCAGCCAGCGCCGCTGCGACGAAGGCGATGAAGATGACCATGGACACGATCTGCAGCGGCCGGCGCAGCCGCGCCGCAATGTCGGGCCGTCGCGCGTTGAGCAGCATCCCGAGGGCCATCGGCAGGATGAGCAGCAGAAGCACGGTGTAGAGCACCGAGAACGGATCGATCTCGGTCTCCCGCAGGATCTCGCGGGTCGGCGGATAGAGGCTGCCCCAGAAGGCGATGTTGAGCGGCGTGGCGATCGGGCAGATCACTGTGGACACCGCCGTCATCGATACCGACAGCGCCAGATTGCCCTTCGCCCGATGGGTGAGGAAGTTCGATATATTGCCGCCCGGGCAGGCCGCGACAAGGATCAGCCCGAGCGCGATGCTCGGCCGCGGCTCGATGAGCACGACCAGCACATAGGTCAGCGCTGGCAGTGCGATGAACTGCGACACCATCCCGACGACGAACGCCTTCGGATTCCTCGAGATCGCCCTGAAATCGTCGACGCGCAGGTCCAGCGCGATGGCGAACATCACCAGGCACAGGATCGCGTTCAGAAGCGTCAGCGACGCTGGACTGAAGTTCAGGACGATGTCGTCGATATCCCTCATGCCTTGCCTCCCTTCATGGCGCTGATGCGCTCGTTGACCGCCCGCCTGAAGGCCGTTTTCTCGACATAGTAGGCCATGCGCGGGAGCTTTATGTAGTCGACGCCGCCGGTGAGCCGTTCGAACCCTTTCGCCTTTTCCTCCCGGATGGCCAGCGCGGCAGCATTTCCGTCCCTCAGTCCGCGCAGGTAGCGGGCGACCATCTCCGCCTGCTCGTGCCTGCCTTGCCAGCCGAGGCCAGACGCCTCGACCATGCCGAGCACGAACAGGTCGTCGCGTTGCGGGTGCATGGCGTTGAGGAAGAGATGCGGCGCGTCGCCCCGCCAGTTCAGTAGTTCGCGCTCGATGAACGGATAGTGCAGCTTGTAGCCCGTCGCGGCGAGCACCAGGTCATAGTCGGCGAAGCTGCCGTCCTTGAAGTGGACGGTCGAGCCGTCGAACCGGGCGATGTCCGGCCGCACCTTGATGTCGCCGTGGCCCGCATAAAACAGCACCAGCGAATTGACGATCGGATGCGACTCGTAGAGCGCGTGATCGGGCTTCGGAAAGCCGTAGCGCTGCGGGTCGCCGGTGAACCATTTGAGGATCGTGCCGTCGATGCGACGCTTCAACCACATTGGCAGCTTGATCGCCCCCCCGATCGTGTCGGCCGGCTTGCCGAAGATATATTTCGGCACGAAATGATAGCCGCGCCTTACCGAGATGTCGCAGCTCGCGGCGTGATGCACCGCGTCGATCGCGATGTCGCAGCCAGAATTTCCCGCGCCGACGATCAGCACCCGCTTGCCGGCGAACTGCCGTGGTGACCGGTAGGCTGCCGAGTGGATCAGCTCGCCGGAGAACGCGCCCTCGAAGCGCGGCATGTTCGGCTCCGAGAGTGTGCCGTTGGCGATGATCAGGCCGACGAAATTCTCCTCATGCGTCGCGCCGATGGCGTCGCGCCAGGTGATGCGCCAGCCTTCGCCCGAGCCGCCCAGCGGCTCGGCCTTCACGACCTCGGCGTTGAACCTGAAATGCCGGCGCAGATCGAACCGGTCGGCGAAGGCGCGGAAATAGCGCTTCAGCTCGCGATGCGAGGGATAGTCCGCCACGTCCTCCGCCATCGGGAAGTCGGTGAACTCGGTCATCCGCTTCGACGAGATCAGATGCGCGGTCTCGTACATGGTCGAGCGGTCGCCCTCGATGTCCCACAGGCCGCCGACGTCCGAATGAAGTTCGAAACCCTGGAAGGGAACACCCTGTTCGATGAGCGTCTTGGCTGCGGCCAGACCTGTCGGGCCAGCGCCGATCAGGGCGAAGGGCCTGGAATCGTCGGGGTTCATGGAGAGGATCGTCCGTTCATTGGCAGGCTGGCGTGCAGGATGCGGTGGGCGGGAAGCAATGGCAATGGATCACGGCACCTTCCCACAACCGTAATTCGCCCTGCTTATGAAGGAGCCGTGAGCGCAAACGCCGGGTCGCCCATACACGATGCTGCCCGGCGCGGACGAAGCCTACCGCGGCGGCGCAAACCGCTCCCTGAGCGTCCGGCGCAGCACCTTCCCGTAGGCGTTCTTCGGCAATTCCTCGAGAAAGAAGACGTGTTTCGGCTTCTTGAAACGCGCCAGTTGGTCGCGGCAGAAGTCGAGCACGACCGCCTCAGTCATGCCAGCCTCGGCCACCAGGGCAACGGCGACCGACTCGCCCCATTCGCTGTCTGGCAGACCGAAGGCGATGACTTCGCGGACGGACGGATGCGCCGCAAGCACGTCCTCGATCTCCTTCGGATAGATGTTGGTGCCGCCGGAGATGATCGTGTCGTGGCGCCGGTCGAGAACGCGCAGCCGGCCGCCGGAATCGAAATGGCCGATGTCGCCGGTGTGTAGCCAGCCGCCCTTGAGCGCCTTCGCGGTGGCGTCCGGATTGCGCCAGTAGCCCTTCATCACGACGTCGCCGCGCACGCAGATCTCGCCGTCGCCACCGGGCAACACGTCGCAGTCGTCCTCGTCGACGAGGCGCACCTCGACCCCGCTGCGGACATAGCCGGCCGACACCAGCGTCTCGTCGTCGGCGCCGAGATGAGCCGCGCCCGGCAGGTACGAGATCGTCATCGGAGCTTCGCCCTGCCCGTAGAGCTGGTGGAAGATCGGGCCGAAGCGCGCCACTGCGGCGCGGATATGTTCCAGGTGGATCGTCGCCCCGCCGTAGATGACGCCGCGCAATGTTGCGATATCGCTACGCGGCGCTGCTTCCAGGAAACGCACGATCATGGTCGGCGCAACGAAGGCGATGACCGTGATGCCCTCCCGCGCGATCGTGTCGAACACCTCGTCCGGTCGGAAATTCGCCCGGTCATAGATGAGGTTGCGCGCGCCGCGCGCCAGCGAGGGGATCAGGTAGAGCCCGCTGCCGTGCGACAGCGGCGCGACATGCAGCACACGGTCGCCTTCCTGGAAGGCGAACACATCGGCCAGACAATTGACCGAGGCGGCGATCAGGTTGCGGTGCGACAGCGTCGCGCCCTTGGGCTTACCCGTCGTACCGGACGTGTAGAAGATCCACGCCGGATCGTCGGGATCGACCTTGGCGGCCGCCGGCGCATGGGAGAGCGGCTGCGGCAGTGCGAAATCCTCGATCGCGACGATCCGGGGCTTTATATCTCCCTCCAGTGCCGCGCCCAGGGCCTCGACATGCTCGCCATGCGTGAAAATGAGCTTCGGCCCGGCGTCGCCGGCAATCCAGGCGACCTCGCGCGGGTGCAGCTTGGCATTCGTGGGGACCACGACGAGCCCCGCGCGCATGATCGCCATCAGCAGGACCGGGAACTCGAAACCGTTCTTGAGGAACAGCAGCACCCGGTCGCCACGCTCACAGCCTTGTCGGCCAAGCCATTCGCCGAATGCTGCGCAGATTCCGTCGAAATCTGCATAAGTAAGCTGATGCTTACCAAAAGCGACGGCGACCTCGCCCCTGCGTCGACGGATAGCGTCGGTGAGCATCGAATAGACGTTCATGGGACTCCTGTCCGCCTGGATGAGAGTTGCTCGAATGACCGGACCGGTCCCGCGCGCATTGCGCGGGACGGTTCAGTATCCCGCGCCGGTGCGGGACGCGCAATGCTAGCCCTAAGGAGCCGGATGCGCGTCCACGAGCACCGCGGCGAGCAGGCATGGCTTGTCGCTCGTGTTCTTCCAGGCGTGGTTGGTCCCGCGCTGGACGATACAGTCGCCGGCCTTCAGCAGCACTTCGCCTTCCTCCATGATCATCCACATCTCGCCCGAAATCACGACGAGATAGTCGACCGAATTGGTCTTGTGCATGGTCGGGTGCTTGGCCTTGTCCTCGTCTCTCGGCTTGTTGCCCGAACCCAGCTGGGCGAAAGTCGCCTCGGTGTCGATGGCCGACTTGCTCTCCGGCGGGATCTCGACGACTCGGAAGATGGTGCCGTTGCGAACAGGGTCGTGCTGCAGCGGGCGCAGCGACTGGTCGCTCTGGCCCATGTTGTTGACCGGCATTTCGCCGGTGACCCAGATCTCGGTGACGCCCGCGCCCGGCCAGCCCTTCAGCGGCACGGCGTTCGGCGCAAAGTCGTCATAGGTCACGATCGCCTTGCCGTCCTTGTTGTGGCCGGTGACGTAGCGCTTGATCTTGCTGATTGACATGGTTTCCTCCCTCAGTTCGCCCGGGTCAGCACGCGGTTGCGCAGGATGCCGATACCCTCGACCTCCAGTTCGACCACGTCGCCGTGCTTCAGGAACTTCATGTGCTCGAGGCCGCATCCGTTGCCGACCGTGCCGGAGCCGAAGAACTCGCCGGGATAGATGGTCTCCGACTGCGAGACATGCGCGATCAGGTCCTCGAACTTCCAGTGCATCGACGACGAGTTGCCGCGACCCCACTCCTCGCCGTTGACGCGCGCGATCATGGTCAGGTTGTAGGGATCCTTCATCTCGTCGGCGGTGACGAGGCACGGGCCCATCGCATTGCCGTAGTCGAAGTCCTTGCCCTTGGCCGGCCCGAGTTGGCCGCCCATCTCCACCGTCTGGGCGTCGCGGGCCGAGAAGTCGTTGAAGATGGTGTAGCCGTAGATGTAGTCGCGCGCCTTGTCGCGGGCGATGTCGACGCCCTTCTTGCGCACGTAGAAGCCGAACTCCAGTTCGAAATCCATCAGCTTCGAGTAACTCGGCCACAGCACGTCCTGGTCGGTGCCGATCACCGAGAAGCGGTTGGCCTTGTAGTAGATCGGCTGCTCGTAGAAGATCTTGGGGATCGACAGCACGCCGGTGCGCTCGAACTCCTTCATCGCGGCCTCGGGGTCCGGAGTCGCATTGGCGCGAACGCGCCGGGCGGCGGCGAAGGACTGCTTGAGATGGGTCTCGAAGCAGAGGCAGTCGCGCATCTGGACCGGCACCGGCACTGGTGCGAGGAGCCGCACGTCCTTGCGGGCGAAGGCGCCCTTGCGCCCCTTCTTCACGGTCTCGTAGGCGCGGTCGAGCGCGGCATCGCCGGCCTCGATCATCGCCTGCACGGATGCGAAGGCTGAATAGCTCTTGCCGAAAGCCTCCTTGTGCGCATCCGCGAGGTCGACGATCTTGCGGTCGCCGTCGACGAAGGCGCCGGCGCGCGGCTTTCCCTTCCGTTCATAGGTTACGAGCTTCATTGGTCTCCTCCCGTTGAGCCTTATTGCCGCGGCAGTCGCCGCCGGTCATTCCTTCTTCGGCACGCGGCCGTAGAGCAGCGCTGCTTTCATCAGCGCCACCAGATGGGTTGACGTCGCCATCTCCTCCTCCGGATCGCATCGCCCGCCGGAGAGGCGGCTGATGCGTCCGGTGTCGGCCATCGTGTAGACCATGACGCCGAGCATCGCCTGATAGCCCCAGTGGATTTCCTCGATGGTACGGTCGGGCATTGCCTTCTGCAGCGCCTCGGTGACCTTGTAGGCAATCGGATCGAAGAACTCCTGGATGACCTTTCGGTCGTGCGACTTCGGGTCCGACACTTCGCGTGCAAGGATCCGCGCATAGCTGGAATTCTTCTCCGCGCTGCGCATGTGCAGATTGGGCACCAGGACCGCCTTGACGATCATCTCGACCTTCCGCTCCTGGTCGGGCTCCATCTCCGCCAGCCGAAGGCCGGCGAGACGCTGATCGACGATCATCGGAGCGCGCATCTCGAAGATCGCGCGATAGAGGCCTTCCTTGCTGCCATAGTGGTAGTTGATTAGCGCGACCGGCACCTCGGCCCGCAGCGCGATCTGGCGGACCGAGACGCCGTCGAAGCCGTGGTCCGCGAACTCCGCCTCGGCCGACTCCAGGATGCGCGCACGCGTCGCCGCGGCACTGCGATGCGGTGCATCGGCCACCCCAACCTTATGATCCGGTTCGCTTTTTTCTGATCTTGCCATTTTCGTCATGGGCCATGGCGGACCATGTGTTCCTCCTCCGCCATGATTGAATTGAACGGCATATCAAAGTTCTTGTCAACTTGTTCAAATATGCTACCGTTCATGCAATGACGGGATCGGCAGGGAGAGAGCCGCCGTCCGAACAGGGAGGATGTGAATGTATCGCAATGCTTTGCTTGGCGGCGCAGCCGCCATTGCCGTCGCGTTCGGCTCGGCGCCGGCGCTGTCGCAGGAAACGCTCAACCTGACCGTGGCGGCGGGCCATCCGGAGGTCTTCCTCTGGGTGAAGCACCTGAAGGAGACCTTCGTGCCGACGGTCGACGCCGAACTCGCCAAGACCGGCAAGGTCAAGATCAACTGGACGCAAGGCTATGGTGGCACCATCGTCAAGCTCGGCTCCGAGGTGGATGCCTTCCAGCAGGGCATCATCGACGTCGGCCAGATGAGCGGCGTGTTCAATCCGGCCACGATGGGCCTGCTCAACCTGACCTATGCCATGCCCTTCGGCCCGCCGGACGCGCGCGGCGTCACCACCGCCGTCGAGAAGGCGTTGATGGAGACCGAAGGCGCGCTGGCGAAGCTCGAGGAAGCGACCGGCGTCGTCTATATCGGCGGCGGTATCGCCATCGACGACTACAACATCGCCTCGACCAAGGAACTGTCCAAGATCGCCGACTTGAACGGCGTCAAGATCGGCGGCGCGGGACCCAACCTCGCCTGGCTCGCCGGAACCGGCGCCGTCGGCGTCCAGGGCAGCTATGTCTCCTTCTACAACGACATCAAGACCGGCGTGTACGACGGCAATATCGGCTGGATGACCGCGAACGTGCCGGCCAAGCTCTACGAAGTGGCGCCCAACTGGAACCAGACCCATTTCGGCGCGATGTATATCGGCGGAATGGGCGTCTCGAAGCAGATCTGGGACACGTTCTCGGACGAGACCAAGGCAGCGTTCAAGACGGCCGCCGCCGCCTACACGAAGGCCTATTTCGACGAACAGGAGGCTCGCTACGAAGCGGCCAAGAAGAAGCTGGTCGACAGCGGCGGCAAGATCGTCGAGTTCGATCCCGCAGAGCGCAGCGCCTGGATCAAGGCCCTTCCGAACCCGACCGCGGCCTGGGCCAAGGCAGCAGAAGCCAGGGGCGAGCCGGCTAAGAAAGTATTGGAAGCCTATCGCGACAATCTGAAGGCATCGGGCTTCACCTTCGAGCGCGACTACCTGGCGGAGTAATCCTCCCGCCCGGCGGCGTCAGCCGGGCAACCGGATCCCCTCCCCGGTCGGAGGGGATCCGGCAGTCCCGATGAAAATCCCACACTGGAGGTAACGCCATGGCGGGCGAGACCGCAATTCCCCTTGACGGCGAGCCACCGCCCGCCGCTCCGGGCGGCCCCTTCGCGCGGGTCATCGGCGTCATGAATGCGATGGGCACTGTGTGGATCATCGGGCTCATGCTCCTCATCAATGCCGACATCTTCGGACGCAGTTTCCTGTCGAATCCGATTGCCGGCGTGCCTGAGCTCGTCTCTTTCTCGATCGTCGGCATCGTCTTCCTGCAGCTCGCCCACACTCTGCGTTCAGGGGCGATGACGCGTTCCGATGTTCTCCTGGGTGTGCTCGAGCACCGTGCGCCTCGCGTCCGCTTCGCGCTGCTCGCGGTCTTCCACCTCGTCGGCGGTCTGCTGATGCTGATGATCGCCTGGAAATACTGGCCGAGCGTAGTCGCGGCCTGGCTGCACCCCGAGCGGAACTTCATGGGCAATCCCGGCTTCTTCACCATCCCGCAGTGGCCGCTGTTCGTTCTCGTCTTCCTCGGCATCGGCGCGACCGCGATCCAGTTCTTCATTCTGTCGTGGAACGACGCCCGCGCGGCGCAGGAGCCTGTGCGATGAGCGGCGTCGGCATCGCCTTCCTCTCCATCGCGACAATGCTGATCCTGATCTATTCGGGCATGCATGTCGCCATCGCACTGATCCTGCTGTCGTTCTGCGGCGTCTGGCTGCTGCGAGGCAATTTCGACATCGCCTCGAACATGCTGGTCATCGCCTTCAAGGATTCGATCAGCGACTATCTGTTCGGCGTCGTGCCGCTGTTCGTGCTGATGGGCCTGCTGGTCGCCGTCGCCGGCATCGGCCGCGATACGTTCGAGGTGGCGGCGCAACTGTTCAGGCGCGTCCTCGGCGGTCTCGGCATCGCAACGGTTGCCGCCAATGCCGTCTTTGCGGCGATCACCGGCATCTCGATCGCCTCGGCCGCCGTGTTCACCAAGGTTGCGGTGCCGGAGATGATCCGCCACGGCTACACGGCACGCTTTGCAGTCGGCGTGGTGGCCGGCTCCTCGGTGCTTGGCATGCTCATTCCGCCCAGCCTGCTCTTCATCCTCTATGGCGTGCTCACCGAACAGTCGGTCGGCTCGCTCTTCATTGCCGGCGTCATCCCCGGCGTCCTGCTCTCCGTCGTTTACTGCATCGGCATCTTCGCGATGGGCAGGTGGTGGCCTTCGTTCATCGGCGGGCGCAAGGCAGCCAGCTACGACACTGCCAATGACATGAGCGTCGCCGAGATGGCCAACAAAATCGCGCCGATCGTCATCCTGATCGGCCTCGTGCTCGGCGGCACCTATGGGGGCTATTTCACGCCGACCGAAGCCGGCGCCGCTGGTGCGCTCGGAGCCCTTCTCATCTCGCTCGCCAAGCGGCGCCTGACCTGGGCGAGTTTCTGGCAGGTCCTCGTGCAGACCGGGCATACCACATCGTCGATCTGCTTCCTGATCATCGGCGCCAGCCTCTATTCGCGCATGCTCGCCATGTCCGGCATGCCCGGATGGCTCGGCACCTGGGTGGTGGATTCGGGTCTGGGCGTCACCGGCATCGTCCTTGCCCTGATGCTCGTTGTCATCGCGCTGGGCACCATCCTCGACTCGGCCTCGATCATGCTTCTGACGCTGCCGATCGCGATCCCGATCCTCACCGGCATGAATGTCGACCTGATATGGCTCGGCGTCCTGATGGTGCTCGCCGTCGAGATCGGCCTTCTGACGCCGCCCTTCGGTATCGCCGTGTTTGTGGTGAAAGCGACGCTCGGCCCCGACAGCAAGATCACGCTCGGCGAGATCTTCGCCGGCGCCACGCCCTTCGCCGCGATGATGCTCTTCGTGCTCATCCTCGTGTTCCTGTTCCCGTGGCTCGCCACGGCTCTCGTCTAGTTCTTCGGGAAGCATGCAATGGCCAGATGGCAATACACAAAAGGCATCCACGATCTCGGCAACGGCTGCTACGCCTATCTGCTGCCCGACGGCAGCTGGGGCTGGTCGAACGCCGGGCTGATCGTCGACGGCGACGCGACGCTGATGGTCGACACGCTGTTCGATCTCAAGCTCACCGCCGAGATGCTGGAGACCTACCGCGCCTCGATTCCGGCCGCGAAGGACATCGGCATCCTCGTCAACACCCACGCCGATGGCGACCACACCTTTGGCAATCAGCTGGTGAAGGACGCGCGCATCATCGGCACGCAGGGCACGGTCGACGACTTTATGCGCTTCGACCCCGCCATCCTTCAAAAGGTCAACCTCAATGCCGAGCAGTTCGGCAGCGCCGGCGTCTTCATGCAGGAGTGCTTCCGGCCGTTCGACTTTTCCGGGATCGAACTCACACCGCCGACGGAAGTATTCTCCGGCACGCTCGACATCATGGTCGGTGACAAGAAGGTTCAGTTGATAGAGGTCGGCCCTTCGCACTCGCTCGGCGACGCGCTGGTCTATGTGCCCGACGACAAGGTGCTCTTCACGGGCGACATCCTGTTCACCGAGGGCACGCCGATCGCCTGGTACGGGCCGGTCTACCGCTGGATCAATGTCTGTGACATGGTCCTCGACATGGACGTCGAGACGGTGGTGGCGGGTCACGGACCGATCTCGACCAAGGACGACGTGCGCCGGATGCGCGACTATCTCCAGTATGTCACCGGCAAGGCGCGTCCGCTTTGGGAACAGGGCATGGACTATCTGGAAGCGTCGTACAAGATCGACCTCGGCGAATACCGCGACTGGAACGACGCCGAACGCGTCGTCGTCACCATCCAGACGCTGTTCGACGACTTCACCGATGCGCCGGAGCGCCCGGTTCGCGCTCCGATCCCCTATTTCACCGAAATGAAGGGGTTCAGGCATCACCTCGGACGCGGACCCGTGCACGACGCCTATTGCAAGGCCTGCGGCATCGAACGCGGCTTCCGCGCCTTCTGAAGGGTCTCGACCGGGAACGAAGATAGGGGCTTGACCTTCCAGTTGCTGGAAGCGTCAGTTGTGTCGGATACCTGCAACGAGGGTCGCCGCCATGAGCACGCATGATCACGATCACCGGCATCACGCCCCGACACCTGTCACGGAAGGCGATACCCAAACCGTGCGCGATCCGGTCTGCGGCATGACCGTCGATCCGTCGGCGGGAAAGCCGACCGCCGAGCATCGCGGACACGCCTACCACTTCTGCTCCGAGCGATGCCGGTCGAAATTCCTCGCCGACCCGGACACTTACCTGACGGCCGAGGACCCGGTCTGCGGCATGGAGGTGGACAGGGCATCGGCAAAGCACTTCGTCCGCCATGAAGGCAGCGGCTACTACTTCTGCTCCGACGCCTGCGAGACAAAGTTCAAGGCCGAACCGGCGAAATACGCCGCAGGACGCCCCGCCCCCGAGCCGATGCCCAAGGGCATCAAATACACCTGCCCCATGCATCCGGAGATCGTGCGCGACCAGCCGGGATCCTGCCCGATCTGCGGCATGGCGCTGGAGCCGATGGGGGTGCCAACCGGCGACGAGGGTCCAAACCCCGAACTGGTCGATTTCACCCGGCGGTTCTGGGTGAGCGCGATCCTCTCCCTGCCGCTGCTCCTCATCACCATGGGGCCGATGCTCGGCCTGCCGGTCCGTGACTGGATCGGCGACCGCGTCGCCGCCTGGCTGGAATTCGCCCTCGCGACGCCCGTGGTGGTCTGGGCGGCGATCCCCTTCTTCCGGCGCGGCTACGACTCCTTCGTCAACCGCAGCCCGAACATGTGGACCCTGATCTCGATCGGGGTCGGCACCGCCTATGTCTACAGCGTCATCGCCACGCTCTTCCCCGACCTGTTCCCGCATCAGTTCCGCGGCCACGGCGGGTCGGTCCCGGTCTATTTCGAAGCCGCCGCCGTCATCGTGGCGCTGGTCTTCCTCGGCCAGGTGCTCGAACTCAGGGCGCGCGAGCGCACCGGTTCGGCGATCCGCGCGCTGCTCGACCTCGCGCCGAAGACGGCACGGCGGCTTTCGGCCAACGGCGACGAGCTGGACGTTCCGCTCGACCAGGTCAGAAAGGGCGACCGTCTGCGCGTCCGGCCGGGCGACAGCGTTCCGGTCGACGGCGTGGTCGAGGAGGGACGCACCTCCATCGATGAATCGATGATCACGGGCGAACCGGTCCCGGTCGAGAAGACCGAAGGCGACACCGTGACCGGCGGCACGCTCAACCGAAACGGCACGCTGATCATCCGCGCCGAGCGCGTCGGCGCCGAGACCATGCTGTCGCGCATTGTCGAGATGGTCGCCAAGGCCCAGCGCTCGCGCGCGCCGATCCAGGGGCTGGCCGACCGCGTATCCTACTTCTTCGTGCCGACGGTCGTGCTGGTCGCTATCGTCGCCTTCGTCGTCTGGGCGATGTTCGGGCCGGATCCCAGCATGGTGTTCGCGATCGTGTCGGCCGTCTCGGTGCTGATCATCGCCTGTCCCTGCGCGCTCGGACTGGCGACGCCGATGTCGATCATGACCGCCACCGGGCGCGGCGCGCAGGCGGGCGTGCTGATCAAGGACGCCGAGGCGCTGGAGCGCTTCGCCAAGGTCGACACGCTGATCGTCGACAAGACCGGAACTCTGACAGAAGGTAAGCCAAGACTGACTGATGTCATCGCTGCCGAGGGGTTCGAAGAGAACGAACTCCTGTCGCTCGCCGCAAGCCTCGAGCGCGGCTCGGAGCATCCGCTCGCCGAGGCTATCGTCGAGGGCGCCCAGCAGCGAGGCGTGAGCCTCTCCGATACTTCCGCGTTCGAGGCAGTGACGGGCAAGGGCGTTGCGGGTGTCGTCAATGGTCGCAAGGTCGCGCTCGGCAACGCCGCGATGATGGCGGACCTCGGAACCGACATATCCGCGCTGACGAAGCGCGCGGATGATCTGCGCAGCGAAGGCAAGACCGCCATGTTCGTGGCTGCCGACGGTCGGGCCGCCGGCATCGTTGCGGTCGCCGATCCGGTCAAGGCGACGACCGTCGAGGCGATCAGGGCGCTGCACGAGCGCGGTCTGCGGATCATCATGGCGACAGGCGACAACGAACGGACGGCGATGGCCGTCGCCGGCAGGCTCGGCATCGACGAGGTCCGCGCCGACATGCTGCCGGAGAGCAAGCAGAAGCTGATCGAGGAGCTTCGCGCCGGCGGCGCCAAGGTCGCAATGGCGGGCGACGGCGTGAACGATGCGCCGGCTCTCGCCGCCGCCGATGTCGGCATCGCCATGGGCACCGGTGCCGACGTTGCGGTCGAGAGCGCCGGCATCACGCTGGTGAAGGGCGACCTCAACGGCATCGTCCGCGCCCGCACGCTGGCCCAGGCGACGATCCGCAACATCAAGGAGAACCTGTTCTTCGCCTTCGTCTACAACGCGCTCGGCGTTCCCGTCGCGGCGGGCGTGCTCTATCCCGTCTTCGGCACGCTCCTGTCGCCGATGATCGCCGCGGCGGCCATGAGCCTGTCCTCGGTCTCCGTCATCGCCAATGCCCTGCGGCTGAGGACGGTGAAGCTCGGCTGAGGGCCGGGCGGCAGGCGAACCGGTGCCCGCTCCCTATTGCGGGGCCGGCGCGCCCCAGCCGCCGCCGTTCGCCGTGGTGATGATGATCTCGTCGCCCGGGCTCAGCAAGACGCCGCTGGCGAATGTCAGTTCGTCGCGTCGCCCGTCGAGCCGGCGCAGCGATACGCCATTGACCCCGCCCGGCTCCCCGCCAGACGAGCCCCAGACCGGCTGGCGGGCGCGGCTGTAACCGACGGACAGCACCGCCGGCCCGCGCAGCCGGTAGCTGATCTCCAGACCCTTGCCGCCCGAATGCAGACCCTTGCCCGCGTCGGACTCGCTCATCCGCCGGTAGCCGACGTCGAGCCCGTAGCGCGTCTCGCAGATCTCGACAGGACAGTTGAACGTCTCGCCGTGGCTGGCCGAATACATCGCATCGAGCCCGTCGCGGGCAGACGTTGCACCCCAGCCGCCCATCTGCGGTTCGACCATGGTGAAGCGCCGACCGGTGTCGGGGTGGTCGCCGGCGATCACCGTGCCGCAGATCGAGGCGAAATGGCCGGCGGGCAGTCTTTCCGGAAGCGCCTGCGCCATGCAGCGCCACATCATGTCGTAGAGCCGGATGCGGGTCTCGAAATAATAGCCGTGCGGAGCGTTGCCCTCGGCGTGGAAGATGGTGCCCGGCTCGGTCACCACCTCCAATGGCCGGAACGAGCCCTCGCTGGCGAACAGCGCCGGGTCGGTCAGCGCCTTGAAGATCATCTGGCAGGAGATCACAGCCCCGTCGCGGCTGGTGTTGTAGGGCGCGGCGCGCTGTTTCGGATTGCCCCTGAGGTCGACCACGAATCGGTCGCGCGACACGCTGATCGCCACGCGCCAGATCGCGCCGTCGTCCTGTTCCTCCTCGATCGCGTAAGTGCCCTCGGGCAGGGTGGCGAGGCCGGCGAGCGCGCGCCGCTCGCCTTCCTCGAAGATCGCCTCCACCGCCGCGTCGTAGGCGTCCGGCCCGTAGGCGTCCGCAAGTTCGCGGATGCGGGTCATCGCCTTGCGGCTCGCCGCGACCTGCGCCCAGAGGTCGCCTTTGACGAAATCAGGCAGGCGCGAATTGGCCATGATGATGTCGAACACCGCGCCGATCGGCTTGCCGTCCTGCATCAGCCGCACCGCCGGCAGCCTGAGCCCCTCCTGGAAGATCTCCGAGACATCCACCGCCATCGAGCCCGGCGTCTTGCCGCCGATATCGTTCCAGTGTGCGATCGAGGCCGCCCACGCGACGCAGCGCCCGCCGGCGAAGACCGGCATGGCTACGACCACGTCATTGAGGTGGGTGACGCCGCCATAGGACGGATCGTTGGTGATGAAGCAGTCGCCGTCGCGGATGGTCGCCAGCCCGTGAATCTCGACGATCCGCTTCACCGCCTTGTCGAGCACGCCGACGAAGGTTGGGATTCCCGCGCCGGAACTGACCAGACGCCCCTGCGCATCCGTCACCCCGGTGCCGACATCCAGCACCTCATAGATGATCGGGCTCATCGCGGTCTTCTTCAGCACCGCGAACATCTCGTCGGCCGCCGCCGTCAGCGACGCCTGGATGACAGAGAGCGTGAAGGGATCGGCGGAGCGGCCCATCTGCAGTGCCTTCACACCCGCACGACGTGGAGGTCGCGGGGCAGATCGGACAGGATCTCGGGTCCGTCGGCCCGGAGGATGACGATCTCCTCCAGTCTTATGCCGAAGCGGCCGGGCAGGTAGATCCCGGGCTCGATGGAGAACACCATGCCTTCCTCGAGCACGGCCTCGGAGGTCGCGGTGATGTAGGGCGGTTCGTGGCCGTCGATGCCGAGCCCATGGCCCGTGCGATGCACGAAGAACTCGCCATAGCCGGCATCCGCGATGACGTTGCGCGCCGCCGCGTCGACCTCCTTGGCGAGCACGCCAGGCTTTGCCGCCTTCAATGCCGCCTGCACGGCCTTCTCGACGATGCCGTGGATCTGGCCGTAGCCCTCCGGCGGCTGGCCGATGACGGCCATTCGCGTGATGTCGCTGGGAAAGCCGCCCTTGCGACCGCCGATATCGATGACGATCGCATCGCCTTCGGCCAGCTTGCGTTCGCCCGTCTGGTGGTGCGGGAAGGCGCCGTTCGAACCGGCGCCGACAATCCAGAAGGCGGGCGTCGCGCCTTCGGAGGCGAAGTGCTCGCGGATGATGGCGGCCAGTTCCTTCTCCGTCATGCCGGCGCGAATTGAGGCGAAGGCTCTCTGCATCGCGCGGTCGGCGATCGAGGCGTTCATCTTCAGCGCCTTGTATTCGGTGGCGTCCTTGCGCATGCGCAGCGCCCCGACCGTCTCGGCCGTGAACGCGTGCGCAGCACCCGGCAACGCGCCGAGAAGCAACAGTGCAAAATCGGCGCGCATCGTCTCATCGAGCGCGACCTTCTTAGCCGACGCAGCACCGACGTCGGCGAGCGCGGCCGCGAGTGCGGCGTCGGGACCTTCCGCGTCGGCCCAGGTATGGAAAGCGATGTCGGTCGATTCCCGCGTTCCCTCGGCATTGAGCACCGGCATCAGGAAGGCTTCGCGCTCCGGCCCGACCATCAGCAGGCAGGGCCGCTCGTCGGGATGGGGATGGAAGCCGAGCAACCAGTCCATATGCGAGCCGGGCGCGACGGCGACGAGGTCCGTGCCGGTCGCCTTCATCCGCCCGCGCAACGCGGCGAGCCTGGCTTTGGTGTCGACGATCATGCGTTAGTTCCTTTTTTCTTTGCTATTCATGCTCGCGCCCCCTCCACCACTACGTGGTCCCCCTCCCCCCCTTCGCAGGGGAGGATATGGCGGCGCGGCCTCGCTCCGATCCTCCCCCGTTCACGGGGGAGGGGGACCGCCGAAGGCGGTGGAGGGGGCACTGCTTGATCTCACGCCGCCCTGCGCGCCGGCTGCGGCGGCCCTGCCGGTACGACGATGCGGTTGCCGAAGATCTCGCCGTCGTCGAAACCCCCGAAACGCGCGATCTCCTCCTCGGGCGGTGCCTCGGACGACCAGCGCCGGCTCGGCTTCCAGCCGCAATCGTGCTTCAGCACCGCAGCATATTCCGCCCGCTTGAGGGCTGCGATGGACGGATCGATCACCGGCACGCCGAGCGCCTTCTCAACGTCGCGGTAGAAGCCGACCTCGAGCGTGCAACCGAGGATGAGCGCCTCGGCGAACTCCTCCTCCACCGCCTTGCGCCCTGCCGCGATCAGCCGGCGTTCCGTCTCCACATGGTCCTTCTGGAAGTCGTCGACGCCGAGCTCGACGTGGTAGAAGCCGGACAGGCGGTGCTCGTGGCCGTGCTCGCGCACGGTCGAATGCATCTGGTGCACCCATTTGCGCCGGCCGACGATAACGCCGAACCGGTTCGACAGGCTGGCCGCGATCTCGCAGGAGGCGACGCAGGGGGCGGTGACGACCATGTCTCCCGACACCTCGCGCGCATCGTGCAGCGCCGTGTCGTAGAAGCAGCCGATCGCGAAGGCGTCGAAGCCTTCCTTCGCCGCCGCGCGGGCGGCGCGGACGATGCCGCGCGTGACGATCGCCTCGTAGGAGCGAAACTCGATATGGGTGAAGCCGCCGGTCGACGGCGGAAGCGAGGCAATGTGCACTTCGGTCTGCGGCAGCTTGTGCTGCCGCGCCATATCGGCGAACACATGGTCGTAGCCGGACGTTCCGACCGGGTTGAGATACATGATCTTGAGCGGTCTGTCGGTCATGATGAAGTCTCCTCTTCTTCGAAACGCTGCGAACACCCCTCGCCTGCCCGGCCCCCCAGTCCGGGCAGCAGCCATGTCCTGATCAGACCCCGTAGCCGTAGACCTCGCGCGCCCGCTCGGGCGTGATCAGGCCGTTCTTCAGATCCTCCTCGATCAGCTTGCGGTCGCGCTCCTTCGGATTGCCGATGCCGCCGCCATTGCCGGTGACGACGCGGATCACGTCGCCAGTGTGCGTCGTCAGCCCTGAGACGAAGGCGTAGCGCTGGTCCGTTCCGTCCTTGCCGAGATAGCGGACATAGTTGGGCGTGCCTTCGTTGCCGCCGTCGAGCGCCCAGGCGGGGAACTTGGAGCGCGTGTAGCCGGCGGTGAGGAAGCCGTTGTCGCCTCGGATGCGATAGTCCATCACGATGCCACGCCCGCCGCGATACTTGCCCTCCCCGCCCGGCTCCATGTTGAGCTCCATGCGGTCGACATAGAGCCCGTTGCGCGCCTCGTTGATCTCGGCCGGGCAGTTGTAGGTCTCGCCGTGGAAGCCGCAGAAGATGGCGCTGTTGCCGTCGCCGGTGCGGCTGCCGCCCCAGCCGCCGATCTGCGGCTCGATGATGGTGTACTGCCGTCCTGTGTCGGGGTGGATACCGCCGATAAACGTGCCGCAGACCGAGGCGAAATGGCCAGCCGCGAGCCGGTCGGGCATGTGCTGCGCCAGGCAGCGCCACATGATGTCGTACACGCGCAGCTCGATCTCGTAGTAGAAGCCGAGCGGCGCGGGCTCGGCCGCTTCGAAGACGGAGCCGGGCCGGGTGAGCAGCCTGATCGGCCGGAACGAGCCCTCGTTTGCCGGCGAATAGGGATCCGTCATCGACTTGAAGATCATCTGCGCGCAAACCATCACGCCATCGCGGCTGGTATTGACCGGATTCTTCGACTGGTCCGGATTGTCGCGCAGGTCGACCAGGAACTCGGTGTCGGAGATGGTGATCTTGACGTTGAAAATGCGGCCGTCGTCCTGTTCCTCGGACAGTTCGAACGTGCCCTTCGGCAGCTTCGACAGTTCCTTCAGCGACACCTGCTCGCCGAAATCCATGAACGAGGTCATGGCGTTCTCGAATGTCTCGACGCCGTATTTCTCCGCAATCTCCACCAGCCGTTTCGCGCCGATGCGCACCGAGGCGATCGCCGCCCAGACGTCGCCTTCCAACACGTCGGGCATGCGCGAATTGACCTTGATGATGTCCATCACCGGGCGGATCGGCTCGCCCTTCGAGATGATCTTGATCGCCGGCAGCCGCAAGCCCTCCTGGAAGATTTCTGTCGCCTCGCCGGTCAGCGAGCCGGGCGCCATGCCGCCGACGTCGGAATTGTGGGCGATGTTGGCGGTCCAGGCGATGATGCGACCGCTGGCGAAAACAGGCATCATGACGATTATGTCGTTCAGATGCGTAACGCCGCCGTAATACGGGTCGTTGGTGGCGAAGACGTCGCCCGGCTCGACGTCGCCCGGCTTGTCGAACTTCGCGACGACGACCTTGACCGCCTTGTCGAGCACGCCGACGAAGGCCGGGATTCCCGCGCCGGACGACGCCAGCGCGCCCCTGGCGTCGGTGATGCCGGTGCCCATGTCGAGCACCTCGTAGATGATCGAGCTCATCGCCGTCTTCTTCATCACGGCGAACATCTCGTCTGCGGTCGCCTGCAGCGAGTTCTGGATGATCTCCAGCGTGATCGGGTCGTTGACCTTGGTCGTCATGTTCGCCTCCTCACGCCAGCTTGATGTGGATGTTGCCGTAGCCGTCGATTTCGACGGTATTGCCCGGATGAACGACCACGGTCGTGCCGGGATCCTCGACGATCGCCGGACCGGTGAAGGTCATGCCGGGTTCCAGCTTCGTGCCGTCATAGATCGCGGCCTTCTTCACGCCCTCGAGCGCATAGTCGACGTCGCGATGGCCCTTCAGCGCGACGTCGGCCTTCGTGCCGCTCGGCGCGTGCTTCTTCATGGTGAGCTTGCCGACCTCGGCCGAGGCGACCAGGTGGATGCCGACCATCTCGACCGGCGCGTCGAGGCGGTAGGTGTATTCGCGCTCGTAGGTCTCGTGGAACGCCTTCTCGATCTCCGACAGCCGTGCGTCGGTGATCCTGCCGCCCTCGATCAGCACTTCCGTCGTGTGCTCCTGGTTCTGGTAGCGGAACTTGCCGTAGCGCAGGAACCGGATCTTCGACGCGTCCACCCCCTCGGCCGCGAACTGGGCGCGCGCCCGGTCCTCGCTCTCGGCGAACACCGCCTCGATGGCTTCCGCCGCACCCTTCTTCAGGTCGGCGAGCTTGGTGACGAAATAGTCGCGTCTGAGGTCGGACATCATCATGCCCCAGGCGGAGAAGACCGAGGCGCCGGCAGGCACCACGACCTTCTTGACGCCGAGCTCCATTCCGAGCGCTACGCCGTGCATCGCCCCGCCGCCGCCGAACACGACGAGGGTGAAGTCGCGCGGGTCGTGGCCGCGGTTGAGCGAGACGAGCTTCAGCGCGTTGACCATATTGTTGTTGGCGATGCGGATGATGCCGCGTGCCGCCTCGTCGACCGATACGCCGAGCCGCCCGGCAACGTCAGACAGCGCCGTCTCAGCGGCCTTCATGTCGGCGATCACCTCGCCGCCGCAGAAATAGTCGCGGTTGATGCGGCCGAGCCAGAGATTGGCGTCGGTCGTGGTCGCCTTTGTGCCGCCGCGCCCATAGGCCGCCGGCCCCGGCATGGCTCCCGCCGATTGCGGCCCGACATGCAGCTTGGCGAAATCGTCCACCCAGGCGATCGAGCCACCGCCATTGCCGATCTCGACCAGGTCGACCACCGGGACCATGATCGGATAGCCGGCCGAGGTGCGGTCGCGCTCGATCCAGTAGTCGGTCTTGATCTTCACCTCGCCGTTCTCGATCAGCGAGCACTTGGCCGTCGTGCCCCCGATGTCGAGGGCCAGCACGTTGGGCTCGCCGATCAGCTTGCCGAGTTCCGCCGCACCCCAGAAACCGGACGCCGGGCCGGACTCGACCATCGTGATTGGAATCTTCGACACGGATTCCAGCGAGTCGACGCCGCAGTTGGACTGCATGATGTAGGGGCTGCCCTTCAGCCCCTTCTCCTTCAGCCCGCCGGCCAGCCGCGACAGATAGCGCTCGGCCGTCGGCTGCACATAGGCCGAAAGCACGGCGGTGTTGGTGCGTTCGTATTCGCGCCATTCGCGCGTGATCTGGTGCGAGGCGACGACCGAAACCTCCGGCCAGAGCTTCTTGACGGCGTCGACGGCTGCCTGCTCGTGCGCCATGTTGGCATAGGAATGCAGGAAGCAGATGGCGATGGCCTGGACCCCTTCCGCCTTGAACCCGTCGAGGATCGCCGGCAGGCCGGACAGGTCGAGCGGCTTCAGCTCCTCGCCCTTGTAGGTCATGCGGCCCGGCAGTTCCTTGCGCAGGTGGCGCGGCACGAAGGGCTTCGGCTTCTCGTAGTGCAGGTTGAAGAAGTCGGGGCGGTTGCCGCGGGCGATCTCCAGCGTGTCGCGGAAGCCTTCCGTCGTGATCAGCCCGACCTTGACGCCCTTGCGCTCGGTCAGCGCGTTGATGACGACGGTCGTGCCATGCGCCAGGAAGTCGACATTCTTCGGATCGACGCCGCCCTTGGCGAGCACGTTGAGCACACCCTGCTCGAAATTGGGCGGCGTCGTGTCGGACTTGGCCGTGACGATGCGCGACTCACCGGTCTTGTGGTTCGTCTCGAAACAGACGAGGTCGGTAAACGTGCCGCCGACGTCGGTCGCGACCCGGATCGTTGTGTCGGCCATCAGAGCTCTCCCTTGGCGTCGAGTTCGTTGAGCAGCAGGCAGACCGCGCCAGGCAGCTTCAGCGCCTCGGCCGCCGCGACCCGCTCGGGCGTGTAGTATCCTGCCTCGTGAAGGCAGTTGATCGTGCCCTTGAACTGCCCGGCAACGATGATCGGCACGTTGATGACGCTCTCGCAGCCGAGCGACTTGATCAGTTCGTGGTCGTAGAAGACCTCGGCGATGTCCTCGATCGTGTTGGCGACGAAGGTGCGTTTCTCCTTGATCACCTGCCGCGACCAGTCTGTCTCGTTCGCAGGTTTGGTGCCGGAGACCGGATAGGCGTCAGGCATGTTGGAGTAGATGCGCCCGGCCATGCCGGTGCGGGAATCGTGCGTCATCACGGTGAAGAGCTTGACGCCCACCACGTCGCGGGTCAGCGCGCAAAGCGCGTCGAACGCGTCCCGCGGCCCGTGTCCCGTAGCCAGGGCCGCGGTGAAGGCCGAGTAGTCAGGCATGTGCATCTGCATCCTCCGTAAGGCGTTGGCGCAGCGCCGCCTCGGCCACCGTGACGACCGGCACCGCGGAGATCAGCCTGCGCGTATAGGCATGGGTTGGGGCCTCGAACACCGAGGCGGTCGGGCCGATCTCGACGAGCCGGCCCTTCTCGAAGACCGCGACGCGGTCGGCGATGTTGCGCACCACCGACAGATCGTGGGTGATGAAGAGATAGGTCAAGCCGCGGCTCTTCCTCAGATCCGCCAGGAGCTTCAGAACGCGCGCCTGGACCAGCACGTCGAGCGCCGAGGTCGGCTCGTCCAGCACGACGAGCTCCGACTGGCAGGCGAGCGCCCGCGCGATTGCCACGCGCTGGCGCTGGCCGCCGGAAAGCGCGGCGGGCGGGCGCGTGCGGAAATCCGCGGGCAGGCCGACCTCTTCCAGCAATTGCCCGGTCCGCTCGGCGCGGCCCGCCTTCTCGCCGATGCCGTGAACGTCGAGCGCGAGCCTGAGCGAGGCGCCGATCGTGCGGCGCGGATTGAGCGAGGACAGCGGGTTCTGCTGCACGAGCTGGATCGCGCGGCGATGCGCGAGATCGCGCCGGCCGGGCAGCGCCGCCCCCTTGAAGGCGATCTCCCCCAGCGTCTGCGGATAGATGCCGAGGATCATGTTGGCGATGGTCGACTTGCCCGACCCGCTCTCGCCCACCACGGCGAGGCATTCGCCCTCGGCTACGTCGAAGGAGACGTTGTCGACGGCTTTCACCTCGCGACCACCGGAGTGGAAGGTCTTGGAGACGGCGCGGAGCGACAGAAGCGGGTGCGTCATGCCGCGCCCTCCGGCTCGCCATATCCTTCATGCACCTCGGTCGGCGCGAAATAGGCGTCGGAAGCGTCCTCGATCTCCGGGATGCCGTCGCCGGTGATGCGCGGCACGGCATCCAGCAGCGCACGCGTGTAAGGATGGCGCGGATCCTCGAACAGCGCCGCTGTCGGCCCCTGTTCGGCGATGCGGCCCTTGTAGATGACGTAGACCCGGTCGGCGAATTCGCGCACCACGCCGAGATTGTGCGAGATGAACAGCACCGACGTGCCGTGGCGCTCCACCTGCTCGCGCATCAGCCTCAGCGTCTGCGCCTGCACGGTGACGTCGAGCGCTGTGCCCGGCTCGTCGGCGATCAGCAACGACGGATCGTTGGCCAGCGCCATGGCGATCATCACGCGCTGGTTCATCCCGCCCGAGAGCTGGAACGGATAGGAGTCGAGTGCCCGGGACGGGTCCGTGATCGAAACGTCGGCCAGCGCCTTTTCCGCCCGCGCCCTCGCCCCCGTCAGATTGATCGCAGGGTCTGCCCGCCTCAAGACTTCGTGGAACTGCGTCAGGATCGGATAGACCGGATTGAGCGAAGAGGTCGGGTCCTGGAAGATCATCGACATCTTCGTGCCGCGCAGGGCATGGCGCTCGCGTTCGCTGAGTTTCGACAGGTCTCTCCCCTCGAACTCGACCAGGCCGGAGAGGCGGGTCGAGCGCAGTGACTGCAGCAGGCCGAGCACGATGCGCGCCGTCACCGACTTGCCCGACCCGCTTTCGCCGACCAGCGCCACGCGCTCGCCGCGGCCGATGTGCAGCGATATGCCGTGCAGCACCTCGACCGTGCCGGACCAGCCCTTGAAGCCGAGGGTGAGATCGCGAATGCGCAGCGTGTTCATTGCTCCGCCCCCAGGATCTCGCGCAGCGCGTCGCCGATGAGATTGAAGCCGAACACCGCGACCAGGATCGCCAGGCCCGGGAACACGGTCAGCCACCAGGAGTCGGGCAGGTATTTCGCGCCGTCGGCCACCATCGAGCCGAGGTCCGGCGTCGGCGGCTGGACGCCAAGGCCGAGGAAGGAGAGCGACGAGGCGATCAGGATGACGAAGCCGAGGTCGAGCGTCATCTTGGTCAGGATCGAGGGCACGCAGTTCGGCAGGATCTCGCGGAACATGACGTGCAGCTTCGACGCGCCGATCACCTCGGCGGCGAGCACATAGCCCTCCTCCTTTTCGGAGCGGGCGAGGTTGTAGACGAGGCGCGTGTACCAGGGCCACCACATGGCGGTCACCGCGATCATGCCGTTGGTGAGCGTCGGCTCGAGCAGGCCCATCATCGACATCGCGAGCACCAGCGGCGGGATCGACAGAAAAACGTCGGTGATGCGCATCAGCACATATTCGGTCCAGCCGCCGAGATAGCCGGCAAACAAGCCGATCGCGACGCCGATCGGCACCGCGATCGCCAGCACCACCACGCCGAGGATCAGTGAGATGCGGTAGGCGTAGAGGATGCGGGAAAACAGGTCGCGGCCGACCAGATCCGTGCCGAAGATGTAGGGCCACTCCGGCGGCTTGTTGAAGTTCGCGAAATCCACCACCGCGCCGCGATGCAGTGGGAACGGCGCGATGAAATCCGCGAAGACCGCCGACAGGACCACCGCCGAGACCAGGATCAGCCCGAGCAGCGACAGCGGGTTACGCAGCAGGATGGAGAAGGTGCGTCTCATGACGCCCTCTGCGAATAGCGGATGCGCGGATTGATGAAGGCGATCAGCAGGTCGACGATGACGTTGACGATCAGGAACATCGCCGAGATGATCAGCACCGTTCCGACGATCGCGTTCAGATCCTTGCGCAGGATGACCGCAACGCCGTAGCGCGACAGGCCGGGCCAAGCGAACACCGCCTCGACCAGGAAGGCATTGCCGAGCATCGCCGCAAAGTCGAGGCCGATGATCGTCATCGACGGGATCAGCGACGGCTTGAACGCATAGCGCCAGGCAATGCGCTTCTCGGGGAAGCCGTAGGACTTCGCCATCTCTATGTAGGGCCGCTCATAGGTCTCGACCATGTTCGAGCGGGTGAGCCGCGCCGCCTGGGCGATACCCGACAGCGCCAGCGCGAAGGCCGGCAGCACGATGTGCCAGGCGGCATTGCCGAAGGCCTTGACGTCGCCCGCAATCAGCGTGTCGACGAGTAGGAAGCCGGTAACGGACGAGATCGTATAGGAATCCGAGATGCGGCCGGCGATCGGGAACAGCGGCAGGTAGAAGGCGAAGACCAGCATCAGGATCACCGCCCAGACGAAGCTCGGCGCGGAGACCCCGAGCAGCGTCACCATACGCACCACGTGGTCGATCCAGGAGCCGCGATATCGCGCCGACAGCACGCCGAGCGGCAAGCCGAGCGCGACCATCATGATGCCCGAGACGATCACCAGTTCCAGCGTCGCCGGCAGGTAATCGGCGATGTCCCGCGTCACCGGCCGGTTGGTATAGAGCGAGATGCCGAGGTCGCCGCGCGCCAGATCGGCGAGGAAATAGCCGTATTGCAAGACGAACGGGTCATCGAGATGCAGCCGCTCGCGCAGCGCCGCGATCGCCTCGGCCGTCGCGTTCGGGCCGAGCGCGATGCGCGCCGGATCGCCGGGGATCACCCGGGCGATGGCGAAAATCAGCAGGGAGACGCCGATCAGGACGATCAGCGAGGTTCCCAGCCGCTTCGCAAGAAGGCGGAGGACAGGCGGCATGGCAGATCCGCTCGATTGAAGGAAATCCCGGCCGGCGACACTGCCGCCGGCCGGAGGCGAAGCGGTCCGGCCGCTACTCGTTCATTTCCATCAGCCGGAAGGTGAAGCCGAAGCCCGACAGGTTGAACGCCTTGGCGGGATCCGTCAGCGCCGGCACCGAGACGCGCTTCGACGCGGCGAACACCGCCACCTGGTCGTACGCGTAGATCGATGGTGCGATCTCGACGAGCCGCTTGTTCAGCGCTGAATAGGCAGCGCCCCGGCCGGCGTCGTCGGTGGCCGTCCGGCCCTCGTCGAGATATTTGTCGACCTCGGCGTCCTGCAGATATTCCGGCGACTGCCATGTGCCCTTGGCCGACGAGTGATACATGCCGTAGAGCAGCGTGTCCGGGTCACCCGTAACCGAGGACACGAAGAGCTGCGAGATATTAGGCGTGTTCTCGGGCTTCGACACCTGTTCGGAGAACAGGGCCCAGGGCAGCTTCTTGATCTCGGACTTGACGCCGATCTCGGCGAAGTTCGCCTGCATCAGAAGCGCGAAGCGTTCCTCGAGCGGTACTTCGCCGATCCAGGACAGTTCGAGATTGATGTCCTCGGGCTTGTACTTGCACTTCGCCAGATGCGCCTTGGCGGCGTCGAGGTCGCGCTTGTTTGCCATCTCGGCCGGGTTTGCGCCGAGCATGCCGACCAGGATCGCGCCGGTCGACGGCTTGCCCTGCGAGACGGTGTCGTTGATCGCCACCATCTTGATGCCGGCGTCGTAGTCAAAGGCGTTGGCGAGAGCCAGACGGCACTCGACGTCGTCCAGCGGTGCCTTGGTCGTGTTCATCTTGATGTAGAAGCCCGACGTGCCCGATTCAGTGAGCAGCTGCGCGCCGTCACCGGCGAGCGACTTCAGCACCTCCGGCGGCAGCCACTGCGAGGAGATGTCGTGCTCGCCCTGCGCGATCAGAGTGCGAACTGTCGCGGCCTCAAGTCCGTAGCGCAGGCGCACCGTATCAGGTGCCTTGGCGCCGGCGCCGAGGAAATAGTCGGCGTTCTTGGCCATGACCGTTTCCTGCTGCGGATTGTGCGACGTCACCTTGTAGGCGCCGCTGCCCGCGTCGTTGCCGGAGAGGAACGCCTGGCCCCAGTCCTTCATCTCGCCGTCGCCGGCGCCGAGATTGGCCATGACCAGCTTCTTGTCGACGATGGGCAGGCGAACCAGCGAAGCGACGAAGGGCGAATAGGCGCTCTTGAGGGTGATCTTGACTGTGCCTTCGTCGACGGCTTCCGCCTTGTCGACGATCTCGAAGAGATAGGACAGGCCCGATCCCAGGGCCTTCATGCGGTCGAGCGAGAAGACCACGTCCTCGGCGGTGAGCGGATTGCCGCTGTGGAACTTCACGCCGGGACGCAGCTTGAACGTGAAGGCGTTGCCGTCGGCCGTCCAGCTTTCGGCGAGATGCCCCTGATGTCCCGGCGCGCCCTGGTTCGGTATGACCAGCGTGTCGTAGACGTTGAACATCAGGATAGAGTCGGCATAGTCCGAGGCCTTGCCCGGATCGAGCTCGCCGACGGCGACCTCGTCCAGCCTCAGCACGGTTTCGGCCGATGCGACGGTGGCGGTGGCTGCCGTCACCGCGGTCAGTGCGCTCGCGGCGACGAGGGCCGCGGCGAAGGTCTTCAATATACTCTTCATGATGACTTCCCCTTTTTTGCTTTACTTATGGTCTTAGGCTTGGGAGCCGGCGCTCTTGTCGCGTCCGGCCGGAACGAGCCGTCCCTTTCGCGGTCGCCGAACACGTCCATCGTGCAGGTGTGCAGGATGGTCGAGGGCGTCGCCATGTGGTTCCAGGACGAGTGCACCTTCGTCGACGGGAAGTGCAGCGAGTCGCCGGCGCCGAGGACATGGGTTTCGCCCTCGACCTCGACGGTGATCCCGCCTTCCAGCACGTAGAAGATCTCCTCCCCTTCATGCGCGATGGGCTCCGACCGGTAGCCCGGCGGCTCGTGGATGATGACGGTGTTCAGCACGTTGCCCGGGAAAGAGGCCGACAGCCGCTCGTAGACGAGGGAATTGGAGCCGACGGCGTAGTGCGGTCGCTGGTCGTGGCGCGTCGTCGGCGCCAGGCCCCTTGGCTGCGACAGGAATTCGGTGACATGCAGCCCCAGGACGCGCGACACGTTAGTGAGCGAGGACAGCGACGGCGTGGTGATGCCGCGCTCGATCTGCGAGATGAAGCCGACCGACAGGCCCGCGCCGTCGGCGACTTCCTTCAGCGTCAGCCCGAGCTCTCGACGGCGCGTGCGGAGTCGCTCCCCGAACGCGTCGTGGTCCAAGCCGCGGACGCCGTCTTCGACAGACTGATCGTCCAAGGATCCGTTCCCTGTTTTAGTATTGCTAAAAATCTAGGGGCAGGATCGGCTTGGCGTCAAGCGGAATTTTAGCGCGGCTAAAAAAGAGCCGGCAAAGCCGATTGCTCCGGGCGCCAACGCTCTAGAAGCTATTCGCATGTTGACATAAAGATGTCTTTATGTGACGAAGACTTCGTCGCATTAAGGACAGGTCATGTCGCAAAAAAGTGTCTCCGATGCGCTGTTCGGCGCGACCGCCCCTCGGCCCGACGGCGCGGAGATCGCCGCCGCCCTGCGCTCCGCCGCGCGCGAACGGATTCTCGTCCTCGACGGAGCGATGGGCACGCAGATCCAGGGCCTCGGATTCGGCGAGGACCATTTCCGCGGCGACCGCTTCGGCGGCTGCGCCTGCCACCAGCAGGGCAACAACGATCTCCTGATCCTGACGCAGCCGAAGGCGATCGAGGAGATCCACTACCAATACGCCATTGCCGGCGCCGACATCGTCGAGACCAACACCTTCTCCTCCACCACGATCGCCCAGGCCGACTACGGCATGGAGGAGATGGTCTATGAACTCAACCGCGACGGCGCGCGCCTCGCCAAGCGGGCGGTCCGCCGCGCCGAGCAGGAAGACGGCCGTCGCCGCTTCGTCGCCGGCGCTCTCGGCCCGACCAACCGCACCGCCTCGATCTCGCCCGACGTCAACAATCCCGGCTACCGCGCCGTCACCTTCGACGATTTGCGCATCGCCTATGCGGAGCAGTTGCGCGGCCTGATCGACGGCGGGTCCGACATCGTGCTGATCGAGACCATCTTCGACACGCTCAACGCCAAGGCGGCGATCTTCGCGACCGAAGAGGTGTTCGAGGAGAAGGGCATCCGCCTTCCGGTCATGATCTCCGGCACGATCACCGACCTGTCCGGCCGCACGCTGTCCGGCCAGACACCGACCGCGTTCTGGCACTCGATCCGCCATGCGGCACCGTTCAGCATCGGCCTCAACTGCGCGCTCGGCGCCGCCGCCATGCGTCCCCACCTGGCAGAGCTGTCGGCGGCAGCCGATACCTTCACCTGCGCCTATCCCAATGCCGGCCTTCCCAACGCCTTCGGCCAGTATGACGAGAGCCCCGAGTTCATGGCCTCTCAGGTCGAGGAGTTCGCGCGCGAGGGCCTCGTCAACGTCGTCGGCGGCTGCTGCGGTTCCACGCCCGAGCACATCCGCGCCATCGCCGAGGCGGTTTCGCGCCATGCGCCACGCGTAGTGCCGGAGCGTCGGCCGCTGATGATGCTGTCGGGTCTCGAGCCCTTTACGCTCACGCAGGACATCCCCTTCGTCAATGTCGGCGAGCGCACCAACGTCACCGGCTCCGCCAAGTTCAGGAAGCTGATCACCGCCGGCGACTACGCGGCTGCCCTCGACGTGGCGCGCGACCAGGTCGCCAATGGCGCGCAGATCATCGACGTCAACATGGACGAGGGCCTGATCGATTCGAAGAAGGCGATGGTCGAGTACCTCAACCTCATCGCCGCCGAGCCTGACATCGCCAGGGTGCCGGTCATGATCGACTCTTCCAAGTGGGAGGTCATTGAGGCCGGGCTGAAATGCGTGCAGGGCAAGCCGATCGTCAACTCGATCTCGATGAAGGAGGGCGAGGAGGCCTTCCTGAAATATGCCCGGCTCTGCCGCATGTACGGCGCTGCCGTCGTCGTCATGGCCTTCGACGAACAGGGCCAGGCCGACACGAAAGCCCGCAAGGTCGAGATCTGCACCCGCGCCTACAGGCTACTGACCGAGCAGGCCGGATTCGCGCCGGAGGATATCATCTTCGACCCGAACGTCTTCGCGGTGGCGACCGGCATCGAGGAGCACGACAATTACGGCGTCGACTTCATCGAGGCGGCGGGCGAGATCACCTCGACCCTGCCGCATGTCCACATTTCGGGCGGCGTGTCTAACCTGTCCTTCTCGTTCCGCGGCAACGAGCCGGTGCGCGAGGCGATGCACGCGGTGTTCCTCTATCACGCCATCCAGCGCGGCATGGACATGGGCATCGTCAATGCCGGCCAGCTCGCGGTCTACGACTCGATCGAACCGGAACTGCGCGAGGCGTGCGAGGATGTCGTTCTCAATCGCGCGCCCAAGGCCGGCGGCACCGCGACCGAACGCCTGCTGGAGATCGCCGAGCGCTTCAAGGGCACCGCGGGCAAGGAGGCGAAGGAGCGCGATCTCGCCTGGCGCGACTGGCCGGTCGAACAGCGGATCAGCCACGCGCTGGTCAACGGCATCACCGAGTTTATCGATGCCGACACCGAAGAGGCGCGGCTCAACGCGGAGCGGCCGCTGCATGTCATCGAAGGCCCGCTGATGGCCGGCATGAACATCGTCGGCGACCTGTTCGGGGCGGGCAAGATGTTCCTGCCGCAGGTGGTCAAGTCCGCCCGCGTCATGAAACAGGCGGTCGCCGGGCTGCTGCCGCACATGGAGGCGGAGAAGCTCGCCAATGCGGCAGCGGGCATCGAAAACGGCGAGCGCAAGACCGCCGGCAAGATTCTGATGGCGACCGTCAAGGGCGACGTCCACGACATCGGCAAGAACATCGTCGGCGTCGTGCTGGCCTGCAACAATTACGAGATCATCGACCTCGGCGTCATGGTGCCGGCGACCAAGATCCTGCAGACGGCGCGCGACGAGAAGGTCGACATCATCGGCCTCAGCGGGCTGATCACGCCGTCGCTCGACGAGATGGTTCATGTCGCGTCCGAAATGGAACGGGAAGGCTTCGACATTCCGCTCTTGATCGGCGGTGCAACCACGAGCCGGGTGCATACGGCGGTGAAGATCCATCCGCGCTACAAGCGCAGCCAGGCCGTCTATGTGACGGATGCGAGCCGCGCCGTCGGCGTCGTCTCCAGCCTGCTCTCCAACGAGAGCCGCCCCGGCTACATCGAGACGGTTCGCGCCGAATACCGCAAGGTGACCGACGCCCACGAACGATCCGAGCGCGACAAGCTGAGGCTGCCGCTCGCCAAGGCCCGCGCCAACGCCCACCGCATCGCCTGGGATGACTACGAGCCGCCCCGGCCGTCCTTCCTCGGCACGAGAGTGTTCGAGAGCTGGGATCTCGCCGAACTCGCCCGCTACATCGACTGGACGCCATTCTTCCAGACCTGGGAGCTGAAGGGTCGCTATCCGAAGATCCTGGAGGACGAGAAGCAGGGACTGGCCGCACGCCAGCTGTTCGGGGACGCGCAGGCGATGCTGACGAAGATCATCGAGGAGAATTGGTTCGCGCCGAAGGCCGTCATCGGCTTCTGGCCGGCCAACACGGTCGGCGACGACATCCGGCTCTTCGCCGACGAAAGCCGGTCTGGGGAACTCGCAACCTTCTTCACCCTGCGCCAGCAGCTCGCCAAGCGCGACGGCAAGCCCAACGTCGCGCTGTCGGATTTCGTCGCGCCACTGGACAGCGGCAAGGTAGACTATGTCGGCGGTTTCGTCGTCACCGCGGGCATCGAGGAGGTCGCCATCGCCGAGCGCTTCGAACGCGCCAACGACGACTACTCCTCGATCATGGTGAAGGCACTCGCCGACCGTTTCGCCGAAGCCTTTGCCGAGCGCATGCACGAGAAGGTCCGCACCGAATTCTGGGGCTATGCCCCGTACGAGAACCTGTCGCCCGAGGACCTGATCGGCGAAACCTACCGCGGCATCCGCCCTGCCCCCGGCTACCCCGCGCAGCCGGACCATACCGAGAAGGTGACGCTATTCCGCCTGCTCGACGCGGAGCGCAACGCCGGCGTTCGCCTCACCGAGAGCATGGCGATGTGGCCGGGTTCCTCGGTCTCCGGTCTCTACCTCTCGCATCCCGACAGCTACTATTTCGGCGTCGCCAAGGTCGAGCGCGACCAGGTCGAGGACTACGCCGCGCGCAAGGGCATGTCGGTGGATGAGGTCGAGCGCTGGCTCGGCCCGATCCTCAACTATGTCCCGGTACCGTTCGCCGAGGCCGCGGAGTAGCACAGACCTAGGGAGCGTCGGCGACGATGGCGTTTGCTCCCCGTCAGGCGGTCACGAGCGGGTTGGCGACTTCCTGTCTGGCGGCGTTCATAGCAGTCAGACGCAGGCCGGTCTCGCGATCGAAGGCGTGGAGTGCAGGGGCGGGAAAGTCCAGCGAGAGCCTGTCGCCTTCGCGAAAGCTGACGGCCTTCGGCAGAACGACCGCGATTTCCTGCTCGCCCACCGAGCAATAGGCGATCCGGCTTCCGCCGAGTTCCTCGATCAGGTCGATCCGAGCCAACAGGCCGACTCTTGCGTCCCGTGACACGACGATGTCCTCGGGCCGGATCCCGAGCGTGATCGCGTCGCGCCCGGGTCCGAAGCTGCCCGTCTCGACGGCGTAGTCGGACACGCGCTCCAGCGTCGCGCGCGTTCCGGCAAGCCGGGCCGGCATGAGGTTCATGGCAGGCGCACCCATGAAGCCGGCGACGAAAGTCGAGGCGGGTTGGCGGTAGATGTCCACGGGTGAGCCTATCTGTTCGATCAGTCCGGCATTCATCACGATCAGCCTGTCGGCGAGCGTCATTGCCTCGATCTGGTCGTGCGTGACGAAGATCGAGGTGGCCTTGAGGCGGCGGTGCAGGCGCTTGATCTCGATACGCATGGTCACGCGCAGCTTGGCGTCGAGATTGGACAGCGGCTCGTCGAAGAGGAAGACGCGCGGCTCGCGCACCAGTGCGCGGCCCATCGCCACGCGCTGGCGCTGTCCGCCCGACAATTGCGCCGGCCGGCGATCGAGATAGGCCGTCAGATCGAGCATGTCCGCGGCCTCGCCGACGCGCTTCTCCCGCTCGGCCTTCGCCATCCGCGCTATCTTCAGCGGATAGGCCATGTTTTCGCGCACGGTCATGTGCGGATAGAGCGCATAGTTCTGGAACACCATCGCGCAGCCGCGATCAGCCGGGTCGAGATCGTCGACCCTCTCTCCATCGATCGAGATCTCGCCCTCGGTCACGTCTTCCAGTCCCGCAATTATGCGCAGCAGCGTCGACTTCCCGCATCCCGACGGGCCGACGATGACGACGAACTGGCCGTGTTCGATCTCGATGTCGACGCCGTGGAGGACCTGCTTTCCCTCGTAGCGCTTCTTCAGCTGGCGGATCGAGAGCTGGGACATCATGTGTTCTCCGAAAGGCGGGCCCTGAGGCGTTCCGCGGAGGTTTCCTGAAGGCCGATGGCGGAAAGATACGCCGCGACGGAGCCATGGCGTCCGGCGAGGAAGGCAAGCGTCCGAGCCATCGTCTCGGGTTCGCAGGCCAGAAGCGGTCGGAAGCTCTCGACATCGACCCCGCGCGCGGCGGCGTCAGTGACGAAGCCGGCAATCGCCGGCTCGAGGTACGTCTTCGTCAGGGCGTAGTCCTCGACGATCTGGTCGTCCTCGACGCCGGCCAGGGCAAGCAGCAGCGCGGCGATCAGGCCGGTGCGGTCCTTGCCGGCCGTGCAGTGGAACAGGACGATCCCGTCCGGGGCGTCGGCGATTGTGGTCAGGACGTCGACAATCCGGTCGCCGCGGCTCGTCAGCGCCTGGATGTAGAGGTCGTAGAGTACATCGTCCGCGGCCATGGCCGACGGCGCGAGCTCGTCGAAGAGCGAAATGTTGACATAGGTGACGTCCGGCTCGCCGGTGAGCGGATTCGGATGCTGATCCAGCTCCTCCGCGCGGCGAAGGTCGATGACGGTGGAAACGCCGGCGCCTTTCAACGCGGCGACGCCGTCCGCGTCCAGCCGGTGCAGTCCGTCGCCGCGCAGGACCCGACGCCAGCCCGTAGACCCGTCCGCGAGGCCGTAGCCTCCCAGGTCGCGGATGTTGAACGTTCCGGCTATCGCCAGGCGGCGCTCAAATGGCATGTGCATCACCGGATACCCGATTTCGTGAAGGACTGGATGACCTGCTGCTGCAGCAGGACGTAGATGGCGAGGATCGGCAGGCTGGCCAGCGTCGCGGCCGCCATCAGGGGCCCCCAGGCCGTTCCCTCGGAGGTCATGAACATCTGGATGCCGATCTGGATGACGCTGTTCTCCGGCGTGCGCGACAGAAGCAGCGGCCAGAAATACTCGTTCCAGGTCGAGATGAAGATCAGGATCGCCAGCGAGGCGATCGTGCCGCGAAGGTTCGGCGTCAGCACCTCCCACAGGATGCGCCAGCTCCTGGCGCCGTCCATGCGCGCCGCCTCGATGACCTCGGTCGGGAACGACCGCATCGCCTGTGCCAGCAGAAGCACTGCGAGCGCGCCGGCAAAATGCGGCAGGATCAGCGCGGCCAGGCTGTCCAGCAGCCCCAGATTGGCGACGAGCAGGTAATTGGGAATCATCACCACCTGGAACGGCACCAGCCAGGTCAGCGCGATCAGCGTGTAGACGATCTTGTCGAACGGAAACCGCCAGCGCGCGAAGGCGTAGGCCGCGAGCAGCCCGGTCAGAAGCTGGGCGACCGTCACCATCGCCGAAACGAGGAGCGTGTTGACGAGCATCCGGCCGATCGGGATCGCGTTCAGCGCATAGACATAATTATCGAGCGACGCCGCCGTAGGCCACAGGCTGGTCTCGAAGATCGCATTCGCCGGACGGAACGAGGTGACGACCATCCAGTAGACCGGGAACAGGCAGAAGACCGACAGAACGACCATCAGCAAGTGTCCCACCGCGTTGTCGTTGCGGGATGCCCGCTGCCTTCGGCGACGAGGCGCGCTGCGGAGTGCAGCCGATCGGGGCGCATGCACTGTTCGGAACGTATCAGTTGTCATGGAACGAATACCTGTCCATCAGCCGGAACAGCACGAACGCCAGCACCCCGAAGCCGAGGAACAGGATGATGGCCGCGGCGGAACTCCAGCCGACCGAAAGCGTCGAGAAGCCGAAATCCCACAGGATGTAGAAGATGTTTGTCGTCGTTCCGAGAGGCCCGCCGCCGGTGAGCACGTGGATGTAGGAGAAGCTCCACTGGGCGCCGAGCAGGATCGTCATCAGCGTCAGGAACAGGACCGTCGAACGCAGCAGGGGCAACCGGATGTCGCGGATGATCTCCCAGCGCGACGCGCCGTCCATGCGCGCGGCCTCGATCAGCGACGGGTTGATGTTGGCGTTCGCCGCCGACAGGATGAGCGTCGAGAAGCCGATCAGCTTCCAGCCGGTCAGCACGATGATGGTCCAGATCGCGATCTTCGGGTCCTGCAGAAACCGCACCGGACGATAGCCGGCTAATCCGATGATCTCGTTGATCATTCCGTGGCCGGGATCGAGCAGCCAGCGCCAGACGGCGGCTGCGACCACCGGTGCGATGATCATCGGGACGAAGATGATCGCGCGATAGACGTTGCGAGAGCGCGCCGGCAGGTCGTGGGTGTAGATCGCGATCGCCAGCGGGATCGCGACCGCGAGCGGCAAAAGCCCGAGAACGTAGATGCCGGTATTGCGCAGCGCCTGCCAGAACTTCGGCAGTGCGAAGATGTTGGCGTAGTTCTGCCAGCCGACGAAATTCATCGGTGAATTCGGCAGCATGTTCCATTCGTAGAAGCTGAGCCTGAGCGCATCCAGCAGCGGCCAGTAGATCCAGAGCGCCAGCGTCGCGGCGGCCGGCGCGAGGTAGAGCCAGGGCGCGATCTGCCACCGGAGCGCCGCGCGCTTCGCCATTGGCCGGGCCTGGATATCGAGTGCGATGGCGGTCATGTCGAGCCTCGGCTGGTGAGGAAGAAGGCGGCCCGCCCGGGGTTGGGCAGGCCGCCTTGCCTGTCACTTCGGCATCAGGGCCTGGCCGTTGTCCTGCGCGGCTTTCATCGCCTCGGCCGGATCGACCCCGCCGAACACCGCGAGCTCCGCGCCTTCCATCATGGTCTTCTGGATCTGGCGGTAGTTCGCCCCCGGGAAGGATTCCCAGCGCTCGAGGATCGCGAGCTGCTCGAGGTTCGGCTTGATCAGCGGATGCTTCTTCACCCACTCGCCGAGATATTTCGGATCGTCGACGATGTCGGTGCGCAGCGGCAGGTAGCCGATCTGGGACGTGATGACGGTGTAAGCCTCCTTCGAGGTCATGGCCTTCATCAACTCCCAGGCCGCGCGCTGCTTGAGCGGATCCTTGCTCAGGATCACCAGCGCGCTGCCGGAATTGTTTGGCCGCTGCGGCTTTTCGCCGAAGCGGGGCATGGTCGTGGCGCGCAGGTCGAACTTGCCTTCCGCGCCCTTCACCAGGAAGCCCTGGATCGCAGAGGTCTGCAGATACATGCCGATCTTGCCGGATGCCATGCCTTCCATGGCGGCCTGAACCTCCACATTCGTATAGGCGCCGCTGTCGTAGAGATCGCGCAGCATGGCCACCGCCTCGACCGAGGCAGGCTCGGCGAAGGTGAGCTGCTTTCGATCGGCCGAGATGATCCCGCCATTGTTGGAGCGCAGCACGCCCTGGAACAGCCAGTCGCCGGCCGACGGTCCGAAGATGCCGGTGGCGATGCCCTCGGCGTCGGTCTTGTCGACGATCGTCAGAGCAGCCGTCTTCACGTCCGCCCAGGTCTTCGGTGGGTTTTCCGGATCGAGCCCGGCCGCGCGGAAGAGATCCGCATTGTAGAACAGCACCGGCGTCGAGAAGGTGTAGGCGAGGCCATAGGTCTTGCCGTTGACGACGCCGAGCTTGAGGCCGTTCGGCGTGATGCCTTCGAAATGGGCCGCCAGTTCGTCGGCGGGAACGATGTCCTCGAGCGCGGCCGCACCGAGATTATCGACGGTGAAGTTGAGGTCGGAGAAGACCATCTGCACCACGTCGGGGATGCGGCCGGCGGCGACGTCGGCCTGGATGCGGCTGGTAATGTCGGCCGAGCTGGCGCCGATGCCTTCGACCTTGATGTTGGGATTCGCCTTCTCGAAGTCGGCGATCATCTTCTTGGTCGCCTCAGCGCCGTTGCCGGCCGAGGCGAGGTTGTAATTGTAGTAGGTGATCGTCACCGACTGATCGACCGTAGCGGGGATCGCCTGCGCGAAGGCGGGCATCGACAGGCCCACCGTGGCCAGCGCGACGGCGCCGGTCAGGAAAGTCTTGCGGTTCATTGGATGTGTCCCTGGTTTACTCGGCTGCCAGCGCGGCGGCTGCCGCGTCGGTTTCGTAGTGCTTGATCAGCTCGGACATGCCGTCGAAGGTATGCACCTTCAGTTCGCGGCGATCCGCCGGCTGCGGCACGAAGGAGATGCTGAGGCCCGACTCGCGGATCGTGCCCAGCGCGAACGACGCACCGGCGACCATCCGCAGGCCCTCGTGCAGATAGAGAACGTCGGTGGCCGCGTGCTGGCCGATGCCGACGACGACGGGGATGCCGTACCAATGGCTGACGCGATCGTAGTGGATGTGCCCGGACAGGATGCCAAGGATGTCGTCACGTCCGTCGAGGAGGCTGCGCAACGCCTCGGTTCCCTCGAAGGAGAGAGATTCCCATTCCAGGCTCGGGTGATCGAAGTCGAGCGCCGGCGCGTGGTGCATCACGATCAGCTTCGGCAAGTCGGGGTGCCGGTCCAGTTCCGCCGCCAGCCATTCGATCTGGCCCGGCTCGAAATGCCCGCCGATCTTGAACGCCACGCTGGTATCGACCAGGACGACGTGGATACCGTCGATGACAGCCGAATGATCGTACGGCTTGTCGACGTTCTCGGTCTGCCCGAGCATGACGGGATAGAAGCCCGAGCGCTTGTCGTGATTGCCGAGAGTGTAGAGGATCGGCAGATCCAGCTCGGCGTCGGCGATGATCGCCTTCAGCTGCTCGTAGCTCTCCTGGTCCCCGGTATTGGTCAGGTCGCCGCTGGCGACGATGAAGCGGGGCTGCGGCACGAGCCGCTTCACGTCGGCCAGGATCGCCCGCAGGGTCTGCGACGTGTCCGTGTAGAGATGGTCGTCCTGGACGGCCGGGTTTCCGATGTGCAGGTCGGTGATATGAACGAATGTGAGGGCGTCGGCCATCGATAGCTCCCTGTGCGGTCCGGTCTCGGACACGGCGCTTGCGCTTTGACGACGTGACGGGTAGCTGCTAAGTGTGACAGGTGAATGAATGTTCATTCACTCTTGGGGAAGCCTGTGGACGCCATAGTCAACGACAAGCGCGAGCGCATTCTGGCAGCTGCGTCTGACCTGATTGTGAAAAACGGGCTGCAATGTTCGATGGCCGAGATTGCCCAGACGGCCGGGGTCGCGACGGGCACGCTCTACATCTACTTCTCCTCGAAGGAGGAGATGGTCCGCGGCGTTTATCAGAGGCTGACGGCGAAGGTCGGCGCCTCGCTTATCGTGGAGCACGGGCCCGACGTCTCGCACGAGGCGAGGGTTCGCCGCTACATCGACGACTACATCGGCCTCATCTGGGCCGACCCGGCGCGGGCGATCCTGTTCGAATATCTGTCCAACGTGCCGCTGCTTCCGCCGGGCGAATTGCGGCGGCTGTTCGCGCCGGTCACGGACTTCACCGCCAAGGTGTTCACCGAGGCGCGCGCCGCGGGCGTGCTGCGCGATTTCGATCCCAACGTCATGGGCGCCTATGTTGGCGGCGGCATCCGCAATACGCTCAAATGGCGTCGCGCGAACGGCTCTCCACTGACCGAGGCGGAGCACCGGCAGATCGCCGAGATGTGCTGGTCCGCCATCGCGGGGAACACGCAGGAACAGGCTCTACCCGGTGTTGCCGACCGTCAGAGTTAGCATCGACGGAAGCGTTGGACGCAATTCGAAATCGCCTGCCTCTAGGCGCAACCCCGCGCGTTGACGTAGACCGACCGCAGCGTCGTGGTCGCGCAGATGAACAGGCGATTGCGCTTCGGGCCGCCGAAGCAGACATTGGCGACGACCTCGTCGATGAGGATCTTGCCGAGGAGCGTGCCGTCGGGCGCGAAGCAGTGCACCCCGTCGCCGGCCGACGACCAGATGCGGCCCTCGGTATCGACCCTGAACCCGTCGAACATGCCGGCGTCGCAGGCAGCGAAATCGACACCGTCTGCGAGCGACGCTCCGTCGGGCGACACGGTGTAGCGGCGTATCTTCGGGACGCAGTCCGGGAAATGCGATCTGCCGGTGTCAGCGACGTAGAGAAAGGCCTCGTCGGGGGAAAACGCCAGCCCGTTCGGCTGCTTCATGTCGGCGACCACCCGCGTGACGCCGCCTCCGGCGTCGATCCTGAAGACATGGCGGCCGTCCTGCTCCATCGGCGCCGCATCGCCCTCATAGTCGCTGTCGATCCCGTAGGACGGATCGGTGAACCAGATCGATCCGTCGGACTTGACCACGACGTCGTTGGGCGAGTTGAGGCGCTTGCCGGCGAAACTGTCGGCCAGAACGGTGCGGGTGCCGTCGATCTCGTATCGGCTCACGCAGCGTCCGCGGTGTTCGCAGGCGACGAGGCGGCCCATCCGGTCCACCGTATGGCCGTTCTGGTTGCGGCACGGCTGCTCGAAGGTCGCAACCTCGCCGTTCATCTCGTCCCAGCGCAGGATGCGGTCGTTGGGGATGTCCGACCAGATCAGATAGCGGCCGGCCGCGAAGTAGGCGGGGCCTTCGCACCAGCGGCCTCCCTGCCAGAGGATTTCGGGACCTGCGTTCTGGTGGATCAGGCGGCCGAAACGGTCGTCGCGAACCTCGTAGTCGATGGCGGGCAATCTGACCTCCCTCCCTGAGCGCTGAACCTCGAAGCCGGAAGGATGCGCGGCTTCCGAGACTTCGACGATCAGCCGATTTCCACAATCGCCTTGATCAGTCCGGCCTTCTCGTTTGTCCAGTGGGGAATGTCGCGCACTGCCCCTTTCAGGTCGGTCCGGTGCGTAATCAGCCGGTCCACCGGCACCGCACCCTGCCGCATTGCCTCGATGACACGCTCGAAATCCTCCGCCGTCGCGTTGCGGCTGCCGAGGAGCGTCAGTTCCTTCCTGTGGAAGTCGGGATCCATGAACCGGATTTGTTCCTTCACCACGCTGACGAGCACATAGCGGCCACCGTGCGCGGTATATTCGAAGCCCCGTTCCATCGCGCTCGAACTGCCTGTCGCATCGAAGACCACGTCGAACCCTTCGCCCGAGGTGAACTGGTCGAGCGCCTGCGATCCGTCGGCATCGGCTGCGAACGGCGTGACGCCGAGGATGGCGGCCGTGGCGCGTGCGCGATCCGTCTCGCGATCGAGCACGGCGACAGTGCCGCCGGAGAGCCGCGAGAAGAGGGCTACGCCGAGCCCGATCGGGCCGGTCCCGACGACGAGCACCCGGTCCTCTGCCGTCACCGCGGCACGGCGCACGGCATGCGCGCCGATCGCGAGGAACTCGACGGTCGCCGCCTGGTCGAGCGACAGGCCGTCGATCGGGATCAGGTTTCCTGGCGGAACCGCCAGCAGGCTCGCCATGCCGCCGTCCTGGTGCACCCCCAGCACGGAGACGCGCACGCAGCAATTCGGTTTGCCGCGCCGGCAGGCAATGCATTTGCCGCAGGACAGGTACGGGTTGACCGCGAAGCTCCGACCGGGCTCGATCCCGGAGCCGGCCGGCGCGTGCACGACCTCGACGGCGAGTTCGTGGCCCATGATCCGCGGATACTGCAGAAACGGATGCTTGCCCTCGAAGATATGATAGTCGGTTCCGCATATGCCGACGCGGCGGGGGCGCACCAGCGCGTGGGACGGATCCGGTGTCGGCGCCGGGCGCTGCTCGACGATCAGCTTGCCTGGCTCGACGCAGACGAGGGCTTCCATGGACTGCACGTAGGTGTCTTTCGATGTCCGTGCGGCGGGCGCACTCTCGGAGGAAGATGAGGGCCGGCTGCGCGCCGGCCCTCGCATCAGCTACTTGAACTCGGCCATGTTGGCCTTGGTGACGAGGGCCGCGCCGGAGTCGATCAGCGATTCGACCTTCTCGCCCCGGATCGCCTTGACCAGCGCCTCGACGCCCAGCGACGCCATCTTGGTCGGGAACTGCGCGACCGTGGCATTCTCGATGCCAGCCTCGAGCGCCTCAGCCTCGCCGCAGCAGAAGTCGAAGCCCACCAGGATCACCTCCCCCGACAGATTGGCGTTCTTGATCGCCTGGGCGGCACCGGCCGCTGGAGGACCGCAGGCCGCATAGATGGACTTCAGGTCGGGATTGGCGGTGAGTAGATCCTGCGCCACGTTGATGCCCTTCTCCTCGGTGCAGTCGGTCGCGCCGGTGCCGACGATCTTGACGTCCAACCCGCCGAGTCCCTCCTTCATGCCCTTGACGCGATCGTCGAGCGACGGAACGCCGGGCACCCCCTCGAGAATGCCCATCGTGTCACCGGGCTTCAGGACCGATTTCAGATACTCGCCGGCGATCTTGCCGGCGTTGTAATTGTTGGTGGTGGCCAGCGCCGTTCGTCCGGTCCAGCCGGGGATGTCGTTGTCCATCAGCACGACCTTGACGCCGGCGCCGATGGCCTTGTCGAGCGCCGTGGCGACGGTCGGATCGACCGGCGTGATGGCAATGCCCTTGACGCCCTGCGTCACCATCGACTCGATCTGCGCGATCTGGCCCTCGATGTCGGTTGCCGAGGCCCCCTGTCCAAAGACGATCTCGATGCCGGGATTGGCTGCCGCGTAGTCCTTGGCCGCATTCTCCATCGTGGCGAAGAACGGCACCGGGAACTTGGTGATGAAGCCGATCTTGACGGCATCGGCTGCGGTTGCAGGTGCGGCGACGCTGAACGCGACAACCGCTCCTGCCAGTATTGATCGGAACCTCACAGTGCTCCTCCCTCTTCTGTGGACCGCTCCCCTTGAGCGATCTCTGGATCGCCTCCATTTCCCGGAGGCGAATTCGTTCAGACCTCCGCGCCGACGATCATCGACACCAGTTCCTGCTGGTTGGCACGATCCGGCTTCAGTTCGCCCACCTTGCGACCCTGTCTCAGCACGACGGCGCGGTCCGCGAGGTCGATGACCTGCTCCATGTTGTGGGTGATCAGGATCACCGCGTTGCCCTCGTCGCGGAGCTGCCTGACCAGATCGAGAACCTTTCGCGACTCGCGCACGCCGAGTGCAGCGGTCGGTTCGTCGAGGATGACGACCTTGCGGGCAAACACGGTCGCGCGGGCAACGGCGATCGCCTGCCGCTGGCCGCCCGACATCAGCGCCACAGGGGCGTCGAACCTGGGCAGCCTGACCTTCAGGCGATCGATGACCGACGCGGCCTCCCGGTCCATCTCGCGGGCACGCAGGAAGCGGAGGCCGCGCGGCAACCACGCCGGAAATGCAAGCTCGCGACCGCAATAGAAGTTCTGCGCCGGCGTCAGATTGTCGAACAGCGCGAGGTCCTGGTAGACCGTCTCGATGCCGGCGCTGCGCGCAAGCGCGGGCGTGGACAGGGATGCTACGTCTCCATCGAGGCGGATCTCCCCTTCGTCCAGCGCGTGCACGCCGCTGATGCAGCGCACCAGCGTCGACTTGCCGGCGCCGTTGTCGCCCAGAAGCGCCAGGACTTCGCCGCGATACGCATCGAGGCTGACGCCCTTCAGCGCATGCACCGCGCCGAAGCGCTTGTGGCCGTCACGGACCGAGAGAACCGGGGCGGCGCTCATTGGGCCCTCGCCTGGTTCGCCCGCGCCCGCCCCTCGAGATAGTTGCGCAAAACGTCCGCCTCGACGGCCAGCACGATGATCAGCCCGATCGCGATCATCTGGTAGAAGACGTCGACGTTGAGCAGGTTCAGCGCGTTGCGGATGACGCCGATCATCAGCGCGCCGACCAGCGCGTGGCCGAGATGGCCGCGTCCGCCGAGGAAGGAGGCACCTCCGATGATGACGGCAGCGATCGTGTCAAGCTCGAGCAGATTTCCGTACAGAGGCGAACTGGCACCCGTCCGGCCGGACAGGACAACCGCGCCGATGCCGGCGCAGAGGCCGGCGAAGGCATAGGTCGACACCAGCACCCACTTGACCGGGATGCCCATCTCCACGGCCGCCTTCGGATTGCCGCCCACCGCATAGGTCCAGCGGCCCCAGACCATGGATTTCATCATGACCAGCACGAGTAGCGCGACGCCGAATACGACGAAGAAGGAGTTGGGCACGCCAAGAGACGACGTCTCGCCGAGATAGTTCACCCCGTCGGGCATGCCGCGCATGGTCGTGTGGTTGATCGACAGTTCGAGCGCCAGGCCCCTGCAGATGCTGAGGGTCGCCAGAGTGATGATGAAGGGATGCGGCAGGCGGCCGAACACATAGACCGCGCCGTTGATGAAGCCGACCAGCGTGCCTGTCGCCAGCATGGCGAGGACGACCAGAAAAGCTGAGTCCGACACGCGGAAGACCAGTCCGCCAATGACGGTCGCGAGCGCGAGATTGGCGCCGACCGAAAGGTCGATGCCGCGCGTCAGGATCACCAGCTGCTGTCCCATTGCGACGATCGCGATGACGGCCGTCTGGGCAAGTATGTTTCCGATGTTGACGGGCTTGAGGAAGTTCGGCGTCAGCAGGCTGATGGCCAGTACGAGCAGCGCAAGGATCAGGATCGGACCGAAGCTCAGCAGCTTCAGGCCGAGCGCCACCGCCGCAGTACCGGCACGATCTTCACTGCCGCGGGCCCCGGACATTGCGTCCGGATCCCTCGTTGCCTCGGCCAACACGGCCTCCTCCCCATCGGTTTCTTATAGAGAAAAAGCCATTCAAAAGCGCTCGTCAAATTGTTTTTTATCGATTAAAAGTCATCCTTGAAACGCTTTGGGAGGGCGATTTGAAGACGGACTCGGTGTTCAAGCGCGCGTTCAACGATGCCGTCGACCTGGTGTCGCGGCTGGAGGACGGCGAACCGCTTCCTTCGGAGAATACGTTGAGCATCCGCCTGGGCGTGAGCCGCACAACCGTGCGCAAGGTCATCGCGTCGCTCCGGGCGAGTGGGGTCGTTTCCGGCTCCGGGCGGGAGCGCAACGTGCACCCCGCGAGCGAAGCGATGCACAGGTTTCCGCAGGACGAGACCGTGCCGATGGCGGCGCAGGTCGAGGAGCGCTTCATGGAATGGCTGCTGCGCGACAATGCGCGGCCGGGCACCGCGATCAACGAGTTGGACCTCGCCCGCAAATTCGGTGTGGCGACGACCGGCATTCGCGAGTTTCTGAACCGCTTCCAGCGCTTCGGGCTGATCGAGAAACGCCCGAACGCCGGATGGGTGTTCAAGGGCTTCACGACGAGCTTCGCCCTGGAGCTTTTCGAGATCCGCGAGATGTTCGAGCTACGCTCGGCGCGCGCATTGGCGACTCTGCCTGACAGCTCTCAGCACTGGCGCCAGCTCGAGGCGCTGCGGCAGGAGCATCTGGCGCTGCTCGCCGAGATCGAGACGCGCTACCATGACTTTTCCGATCTCGACAGCCGGTTTCACCGGCTCATCAGCACGGCCGCGCCGAACCGGTTCATCGACTCGTTCTACGACATCATCACGGTGATCTTTCACTACCACTACCAGTGGAACAAACACGACGAGCGGCAGCGCAACGAGGTCGCGATCCGTGAGCACCTGACCTACATCGAAGCGCTTTTCAGCCGGAACATCAGCATGGTCGAGCTGGCATGCAGGGCGCATCTGTCGTCAGCGCGCGATACCCTGCTGCGCTCGACATCCGGCCAGTAGTCGCTCAGCCTCGCCTGGCCGCGATAGCGAGGGCCGCGACGATGATTGCCCCCTTGGCGATGAGTTGTATGTCGATCGGCACGTTGAGGATGTTCATCCCGTTGTTCAGGATGCCGAGGAAGAAGACGCCGAGCAGAGTGCGCGCGATAGAGCCGTTGCCGCCCATGATGCTGGTGCCGCCGAGCACCACGGCGGCGATGACGTCGAGCTCCGTTCCGAAAGGTCCGTAGGTCGCCAGCGCGGTGTGAACCTGGGACGACTGGATGATGCCGGCCAGCGCCGCACCGAGCCCGCAGATGACATAGACGAGCGTCTTGGTGAACCGGGTCCGGTGACCACTGAGCCTGGCCGCGCGCTCATTGTCGCCGATGGCCGCGACCAGCAGGCCAAGCGGCGTGCGCCACTGCACGAGGATCATGATGACGGCCACCGCCGCGAAGATGTAGACCGAGACCGGCAGGCCGAACATGCTGCCCGTGCCGATGAAGCTGTAGGCTGGCTCGTTGCGGATCAGGTGCTGTTCCGGGCCTCCGACGATCAGCGCCGTGCCGCGCACCATGCTCAGCATCGCCAGCGTCACGATGATGGGTGGAAGCTGGAGGAAGGCGACGATCATTCCGTTCGCCAGCCCGACGACGGCCCCGACGGAGAGGCCGGCGAGGATCACGACCGGCAAGGAAAACCCTGCGTCGAGGCTGTAGAAAGCTGCCAGTCCCGCCAGCGCGAGGACCGGACCCACCGAGAGATCCACTCCGCCCGTCATGATCACGAAGGTCATGCAGACGGCCATGATGCCGATGATCGCGACCTGCCGGGCAATACCGACGAGGTTGTCGGTGCTGAGGAATGCCGGCTCGGTCAGGGCAAAGATCGCGATGATGACCGCCACGGCGATGGGAAGCGCATTCGGCGCGACATGAGCGGACAGAGCCGCCGGCATGGAAAGACTGCGCGCACTCACGCCGAACCTCCGCCGATCTCACGAACGATATCCGCCATTCCCACGCTGCCCGCGTCGTGCACGGCGACCAGTCTGCCCGACACCATCACGCCGATCCGGTCGGCCACGGTCATCACCTCCTCGAGGTCCGACGAGACAATGAGTATCGCCGCGCCCTGTTCGCGCTCGCGCCGCAGGATCGCGTAGATCTCCGCCTTGGCGCCCACGTCGACGCCGACGGTCGGCTCGTCGAGGATGAGGATGCGGGGACCGCGGCTCAGCCACTTGCCGACCAGCACCTTCTGCTGGTTGCCGCCCGACAGGAGCCGCACCATCTTGCTGCCGTCGCGGGGCTGCACCGACAGATCGTCGATCGCCCTGCGACCGGCCCGGACCATTCCGCTCCGGCTCAGGAGCGGCCCGCGGCAATGGCGCTCGAGGGTTGCCATCGCAAGGTTTTCCGTCACGTTCATGTCGAGCATCAGGCCTTCGCGGTGCCGGTCCTCGGGCACGAAACCGATGCCGAGCGACATGCCGTCGAGGGGGGTGCGCGGCGCCACGGCGCGGCCGTCGATCTCCAGCGTTCCGGTGTCGAAACGGTCCGAGCCGAACAGGGTGCGGACCAGTTCGGTGCGCCTGGAACCGATTAGCCCCGTCAGGCAGAAGATCTCGCCGGCATGAAGGTCGAACGACACGTCGGCGAAGACGCCGCTCTTTCCGAGCCCCCGCGCGCTGAGACGCACGGCGCCCGTGCCGCGCGGACGACGCTGCTTAAGCGCCGCATCGGCGGATTCGCGCGCGAGCTTCTCGCCGACCATCAGGTGGACGACGCGCGGCCGGTCGATGTCCGCCACCGCGCTCTCGGCGACGACCCGTCCGTCACGCATGATCGTGACGGTGTCGCAGACGGCGAAGATCTCGTCGAGGACATGGCTGATATAGACGATGCCGACACCGCGGGCCTTCAACGTCCTGATCGTATTGTGCAGGCGCACCACATCCGCGCCCGCAAGCCAGCCGGTCGGCTCGTCCATCAGGATCACGCGCGCCTCCAGCGCCAGTGCCTTCAGGATTTCGACCTCTTTCTGTTTGACCGTCGACAGCGTGCCCACCCGCGCGTCGAGATCGATGTCGATGCCATGATGCGCGAGCAGTTCCTCTGCCTGAAGGCGCTGGCGGCGGGTGTCGACGAAGCCGAAGCGGCGCGTGGGCTGGCGGCCGAGATAGATGTTGTCCAGGGCCGACATGGCCGGCGCGAGGTTCGAGTGCTGGTAGATGCAGGCGACACCACGCCGGATCATCTCCGAGGGATCGCCGAGCGGCGCAATCTCTCCGGAGATTTCCACGCTGCCGCGCGTCGGCGTGACCGCCCCGGTCAGGATCTTGATCAGGGTCGACTTGCCGGCGCCGTTCGATCCGATAAGGGCGCGAACCTCGCCGGCATTGACCACGAAATCCGTATCGTCGAGCGCGACGAGATTGCCATAGGTCTTGGCGAGGCCCGTGCCACGCAGAAGAGGGGGGCCGGCCGCGGTCATGTCGCGGCCGTCGAGGCGGCGGTCAGCCGGCGCTGGCGCCGCACGGAGAGCAGGCGGTCGTATCCCACGGCCGCGAGGAGGATGGCTCCGGTGATGATCTGCTGCACGAATTGCGGCACGCCCTGAAGCGTCAGGCCGATCAGGATCGCGCCGAGGAGAAAGGCGCCCAGCGCCGGCCCGAACATGGCGCCGACGCCGCCGGCGAGGCTGACGCCGCCGATGACGGCCGCGGCGATGGCGGTCAGTTCCATTCCCGCGCCGAGCGCCTCGGTAGCCGTTGTGAACCGTGCGACCATGATGAGCGCGGCGATGGCCGCGCACAGGCCCGCTAGGGCGTAGGCTGCGATGATCACGTTGTTGACCCGGATCCCCGCAAGCCTGGCCGCTTCATGGTTGCCTCCGGTTGCGTAGATGTCGCGGCCGAAACGCGTCGATGTCAGCAGGACCTGCAGCACCACGAACACGGCGAGCATGATGACGAACGACAGCGGCACCCAGGGCATGTTCACGAGCCGGGACAGGCCCAGCCAGCCTCCAACGTCGAAATAGGTCTCGATGCCCGTCAGCCACGGATCGCGGATCGGCGTGGTCGTGAGGCCCGGCACCAGTTGCCTGCCGGAGATCGCGTAGGTGAGCCCGCGGTAGGCGGCGAGCGTTGCCAGCGTGGCGATGAAGGGCTGCAGCCTCAGATGGACGACCAGGACGCCGTTGACCGCGCCCGCCAATGCCCCGGCGAGCAACGCCAGCGGCAGGATCAGATATCCCGGCAGCTGCCCGATCAGCGACAGGTCGAACACGATCATCCCCACCAGCCCGACGATCGCGCCGATCGACAGATCGATGCCGCGCACCAGGATCGGGAAGGCTTGCCCCATCGCCAGGATGGCGACGAACGAGAACCCGGACATCAGGTTCTCGACGGTCGACGCCGTCGCGAAACGCGGCGCGCTCACGCAGAAGAAGACGATGGTGGCGGCGAAGAAGAGCGCGAGCGCCGCGGACGCAGATCGCATGTTCACGATGGCGCTTATCCGGAAAAAGGAGGCCACGGCAGGCTCTGCCGCGGCCCCGAGTCCGGGAGCATCTACCAGCGCTGCGAAGGCTGGATCGAACCGACATTCGCCTTGGTCGCGATCACATAGGGCATCAGCAGACGTGACTGCTGGGCGAAGGCTCCCGCCTCCACGCCGCCGGTCGCGAGCACCGTCGCGGCGGGCGCCGCGAGCCTGCCTTGCTGATACACATCTGTATACTGCGTTCCGGTCAGTTCGCCGGCTTCGATCGATTCCAGCGCCGCGGTCTCGCCGTCATTGCCGAAGATCGCGATCTTGCCGAGCAAGCCCTTCTCCTTGGCTACGTCGACCGCGCCGAGCGCCATGGAATCGTTGACGCCGTAGACGCCGCCGAGATCGGGATTGGCCGCGAGGATCGTATTGAGCACGTCCTGTGCTTTCTTGCGGTCCCAGTCGGCGACCTGATCGGCGACGACCTGGATGTCGGGATGGTGCTTCTTCAGCCCGTCGACGAAGCCGTTGGTGCGCTGGTCGCGAATGATAATGCCCGGAGGCGCGTTGAGGATCGCCACCTTGCCCTTGCCTCCCATCGCATCTCCCATCGCCTTCGCGATGTCCATCGCGCCGTAATAGTGGTTCATCTCGACATGCGAGGCGTGCGGTTCGGTCGCGTCGATGTTGAGAGTGATGACGGAGATGCCGGCGCGTTTCGCCTTGGCGATCGACGGCGCCAGCGCCACCGAATCGATCGGCTGAAGGAAGATCACCGCGGCGCCCTGGCTGATCAGCGTCTCAACGAGGCTGACCTGCACTTCGACCTTGTTCTGGCCGTCGAGCAGTTCGTAGTCGATGACCTGCTGCGGTCCCAGAACCTCCTCGATCCCTTTCGACCAGGCCGCCGGCACGGTGTGCGGCTGCCACTGGATGAAGGCCGTCTTGTAGCGCGTGCCCTCTGCGCGCGCCCGCGGCACTCCGATCGCGAGCGACCTGTCGCCTGGAGCCGAGAACATTCCTGCACCGACACCCGCGACCGCCGCCGAACCGAGAGCGATCGTCTTCAGGAAATTGCGTCTGTCATTTGTCTTCTCTTCCTGCATGTCTTCCTCCCCAGATGAATGGCACCCCTTGGCCGGTTGCGGGCCTGACAGGCCATTCGGAACACCGTGGTTCTCGCCGGCACTATTCTTTTATCCATAGAAGCCCATTGAAACTCGGCTTTCAAATTGTTTTTTATGGATAAATAAATACCGATGAAACCGGCCTTCTCGTCCATCGCGACGCGTGCGACGGAAGCGCCGACGGCCGGGACTATCTGACCTTTCGTTTCGAGAACTGCTGGTCCGCCAGCACCCCGATCAGGATCACCGAGCCCATCACGGCGAAGTTGAGCGAGCTTGGAATGCCGAGCAGGTTGACGAGGTTCTGCAACACCTGCAGCAGAACCGTGCCCAGCACCACGCCGAGGATCGACCCCTCGCCGCCCCTAAGCGAACAGCCGCCCAGCACCGCCGCCGCGATGGCGTAGAGCTCGTAGAAATTGCCGTGCGAAGAGGGCGAGATCGAGCGCGTGTACATTGCGATGAACACCGCCGCGATCGCCGTCAGCCCGCAGCAGATCACATAGGCCGAGATCACGACGCGCGTGGTGTTGATCCCGCTATAGCGCGCCGCCTCTTCGCTCTTGCCGACCGCGAACAGGTGCCGCCCGTAGACGGAGCGGTGCAGCACCACGCCCATCACCACGGTGATCAGCAGGAAGGCGATCAGGCTGTGCGGCACTCCGTAGAGGCGCCCGGCGACCAGCCATTCGAGCGTCGGAAAACTGGCCCCGAACGGGAAGCCCGCGGTCGCATCCTCGGTGTAGTAGCGCGCGATGCCGCGATAGATCAAAAGGCCGCACAGCGTCACGACGAAGGGCTGAAGCCCGACCCGGGCGACGAGAAAGCCGTGCAGCAGGCCGATCAGGCAGCCGAGAGCCAGGACGACGAGGAAAGCGACGCCGGGTGAAAGCGTTCCGGCCGCGACCAGGTCGACGAAGAGCACGCCGAGCAGCGCGATGATCGATCCGACCGAGAGCTCGATGCCGCCCGAGATGATCACGAAGGCCTGTGCCACCGCGAAGATGCCGAACAGGCCGATCAGGTTGGCCGTATTCGACAGGTTGATCGGCGACAGGAAGCGCGGATTGATGATCGCCACCACCGTCCCCACGACGATGATGAGGATCAACAGCGACAGGTCCTTCCGGCTGATCATCATTTCATTCCCCCAGCAGCCGGTTCATGCGGCCAAGCGCCCGACGGCAAGCGACAGGATAGCCCGCTCGCTCAGCTCCTCGCGACCGAGAAAACCCGCGATCCGGCCCTCGTGCATCACCGCCACCCGGTCGCTGATGCCGATGACCTCCTCCATGTCCGACGAGATCATCAGGATGCCGACACCCCGGTCGGACAGAGCGCGCATCAGGCCGTAGATCTCGTTCTTGGCACCGACGTCCACGCCGCGGGTCGGCTCGTCGAACACCAGGATCTTCGGGGCCATGGACAGCCATTTCGCCAGCACGACCTTCTGCTGGTTGCCCCCCGACAGCGCGCCGGCCAGCACCGACACCGACGGCGTGCGGATGTCGAGGCTGCGGCGCTGCTCCTCGGCGCTGGCCTCTTCGGCGTGGCGATCCACCAGTCCGAAACGCGAATGCGTATCCATGCTCGCAAGCGTCACATTGCTGCGGATCGGAAAGTCGAGCAGGAGGCCTGAGCGCTTGCGATCCTCCGGGATCAGGTAGAGGCCGTGGCCGATCGCGGCGCGCGGCGACGTGATCGCGACGGCCTTGCCTGCAATGCGGATCTCGCCGCCTTTGAGCGGATCGAGCCCGAAAATGGCCCGGGCGAGTTCGGTGCGACCCGAGCCGACGAGACCGGCGAGGCCGAGGATTTCCCCACGCCGCACGTCGAGGCTGACCGGCTGTTCGGGACGGTACGAGGTACGAACGTCTTTAAGCTGCAGCACCGCCTCGCCCGGCGGCCGCGCGGGCTGGCGGTAGAGCGTCTTCAGATCGCGCCCGATCATCAACCGGATCATGGTCTCGGCGCGGATGTCGGCTCGGTCGAGCTCCCCGACGCATTTGCCGTCGCGCAGCACCACCACCCGGTCCGCGGCGTGCTCGATCTCGGCCAGCCTGTGCGAGATGAGGATAATCGACACACCTTCCGATCGGAGCCGGGCGACCACGGCGAGCAGGCGCTCCGTCTCCGTCGCTGTGAGACTCGACGTCGGCTCGTCCATGATGATGAGACGCGCCCTCAGCGACAGCGCCTTGGCGATCTCGACGAGTTGCATCTGAGCCAGCGACAGCGCACCGACCGGCGTGTCGGCGGCGAAGTCCGCGCCAAGTTGAGTGAGCAGGGGCGTCGCACGGCGGTTGAGTTCGCCCTCGTCGACCAAACGCAGAACCCCTCCCCGCCGGGGCTCGCGGCCGATGAAGATATTGGCAGCGACCGTCAGGTTCTCGAAGAGATTGAGTTCCTGGTGCACGAAGGCGATGCCGCCGCGCATCGATTCCGCCACCGTCAGGCATGTGAGTTCGCGGCCGTCGAGGATGATCTTGCCCGAACTCGGCTCGGTGACCCCGCCGAGGATCCTCATCAGAGTCGACTTGCCGGCACCGTTTTCGCCCACGAGTCCGACGACTTCTCCCTTTCGGACCGAGAAATTGACGTCGCTGAGCGCCCTCACTCCGGGGTAGCTCTTCGAGATGCCGACCACCTCCAGGTAAGGCTGTTGCATATTGGGTCGCAATCTCCGTGCAGTCGCCAAACAGGCCGGCCGGGAGGCCGCACCGGCCTGTTCGCTCCAAGGCGTCAGCCGCCGATGCGCGACTTCAGCTCCGCCTCGAACGCGTCGACATTGCCCTTGTCGATCATTTTGGTCGGCACGATGATCAGCTTGTTCTCGGGAACGACAGACTTGTCGCCCTCGAGATACTTCGCCATCAGCTTCATGCCCTGGTAGCCCCATTCATAAGGGTCCTGCACGACCGTGCCGGCGATGGTACCTTCCCTGACGCCGCCGAGCGTGATCGGATCCTCGTCGAAGGCGACGACCGTCACCTGGCCGAGTTTGCCGGATTCCTTCAGCACTTCATAGATGCGCGGCGGGTTGTACGAGTAGAAGCCCACCATGCAGTCGATATCCGGATTGGCCGCGAGCGCGTCCTCGACATTGCGCTTGGCGCGGGTCATGTCGATGTCGTCGCCGCGCACGTCGATCAACTCGACCTTCGAGCCTGCGATCGTCGCCTTCATGCCTTCGATGCGCTCGCGCGCATTGTCGGCCCCCGGCAGGCCGACGAAGCCGATGCACTTGCCGCCATCCGGCAGCGCCTTGAGTGCGATCTCGCCGGCCTGTTTGCCCGCCTCCACGTTGGACGAGCCGATATAGGCGATGCGGTTGGTGTCCGGCGCGTCCGAGTCGGTGGTGAACAGCGGCACCTGGCCGCCGACCCGGTTGAGCGCGTCGGTCGACGACTTCGGGTCGACCGCGCTGACCATGATCGCCGAGACCCCGGCCGCGACGAGGTCGTCCATCAGCCGTTGCTGCACAGCGGCGGCGGCCTGCTCGGGATATTTGAACTGCAGATCGTAGTTGGGCAATTCGCCCTGCGCCTTCTTCACGCCCGCCTCCGCGAGCTTCCAGAAGTCGGACGCGCCGTTGACGACGAAGGCCATCGCCTTCTTGTCCTGGGCAAGGCTGGTGGATGCCGTCAGCGCGGCGACGAGCGTCAGGGCGACGGTTGAAAATCGCAGTCTCATGTCACTCTCCTTCGGTTTCGAATGGGCAAAGACAACCGCTCCGCACGGCGCATGCTGCGCGGCAGGCCGGTCGATGGATGCCGCCAGGCACGGAGCCTGGCGGCTTGTGGAAATCAGCCGCCGATGCAGGTGGCGGCGGTCTCCTGCGTGCATTCGTCGAGACCGGTGAACATCGGATCTTCGACCTTCTCGCCCTTGATCAGCTGGATCAGCACGTCGGGTGCGCGCAGGCCCATCTCGAACGGCCGCTGGCCGACCTGGACATGGCTGTGCCCGGCCTTGAGCGCGTCCATCTGCGGCGGCAGCGTGTCGCCCGCGATGATGACGAGATCCTTGCTCTTCAGGCGCGGCTCGAGCGCGGTCGTGGTCTGGCTGTAGGCTTCGGGACCGAACTGAGCCCAGCCGCCGACCAGGATGAAAGCGTCGAGATCGGCATTGGCGCCGGTCACGTCGGCGAGCTGCTGGTTGGCCGTCGGAATGTCGTCATTGGTGTAGGTCGGGCAGCCGTCGATCTCGGTCCAGCCGCCCTCTCCCTTCAGCCGTTCGGTGCCCTTGGCGCCGCTGACCGTGTCGCGGAAGCCCGCGGCGCGCTCGTTGATGTTGGCAGCCGCCACGTTGCCAAGCTGCAGGCAGACCGTGCCGCCCTCGGGCTTCAGCGTCTTCAGGTGGCCCGCCATCTTGACGCCCATGTCGTAATTGTAGGTGCCGAGATAGGTCTTGCGCAGCGCCTTGTCCTCGGGGAGTAGATCGGCGTCGATCGTCATGATCGGGATCGTCGGCGCCTTCTCCTTCAGCATGGCGGCCATGGCCGGCGCGTTGGACGGCGAGATCGCGATACCGGCCACGTCAGGCCTTGCGATCAGGTCGGCGACGAGCTGCACCTCGCCCGCCTCATCCGACGACAGCGCCGGGCCGGTGTAGAGGCAGGTGTATTCGGACGTCGGGTTGTTCTCGTTCCACTTCGCGCAGCCATTGCCGAGCACCGTAAAGAACGGATTGTCGAGACCCTTGACCACGACGGCCAGCGTCTTCTTCTCCTGCGTGATCGCCTGACCGGTGGTCAGGGCAAGGACCGCGACCGCGGCCAGAAGCATTGTCTTTCTCATTTCATTCCTCCCTTGGCTTGATGTCACTTCGCGGGAACAGCCCCGCCTCGCTTCCTCACCCCGGATACCAGACCCGCCGCGGCTCTTCGGCCGGCCGGACATAGTCCCAGGCTGAATCGATCAATCGTCGAAGATCGTATTTCGGGCGCCAGCCGAGCTCGGCCTTGGCGCGGCTGTTGTCCAACCAGTTGCTGACATAGGGCGACCGGACGGGCGTCGCCGGCAGGCCACGCGTCTCGGCGAGGTGGGCGGCGACCGCCCCGTAATCCACCGGTTCGTCCATCGCGATATTGTAGAGGCGCTGGCGCGCCACCGGCGCGGTGAGCGCCAGCACGATCGCTTCGACCAGGTCGTCGACATGGACGAAATTGCGCTTCAGGGGCGTGCCGTCAGCCTCCTGCAGCAGCGGCACGGCACCCTCGCGGCGGGACCGCGCAGCGACATCCTCCGGCACCATCGTCTTCCAGTCCGGTCCGCCGAAGACGTCGTCGCCGAAGGACAGGCTATAGCGGAAGTCGTCCTTCTCCATGATCCAGGGCGCCCTGAGGCAGCACCAGTCGATCCCGTACTGGATGCCGTACTGCTCGACCATCACCTCCTCGAGCACCTTCGACAGGGCATAGCAGCCCGGATAGGCCATGTGCGGCGCGTCCTCGGTGATCGGCGCCGGATGGCGATGGAAGAAATGGCCCACCGCGGCGTCGCCGCCCATCAGGACGAAGCGCTTCGCATCCGGGCTCTGACGGAACTCCTCGAGGAGCCAGAACAGACCCTTGACCGTCACGTCCATGACCTCGTCCGGGGTCTCCTTGCAGGTGGCGAGATGGACGACGTGCGTGACCCCGCGCGTGGCCTCGCGACAGACCGCCCGGTCGGCGATCGAGCCGGCGACGACAGACAGTCCGTCCTCCTCCGGCAGCCTGCGGTTGTGGCAGAGCGCCCGAATGGCAGGCGCAGGCATCTCGCGCCTCAGCCGCGAGATGAAGGCGCGCCCGACCTTTCCGGTGGCTCCCGTGACCAGGATCAGCATGCGTTTCCTCCCGCGCCCATAAAAGCGTAGCGCCTGCCCCTGCGTCAATATATTGTCTGATAAATCCGATAAATCTTTTTTCGGCCTATTGACCGCGATGGGATTTGGCTTGCAAATGTGCGGGCGACGACGGCGGGTGAGGGCATGACGGCGCTGAGACTAACGAACATTTCCAAGCACTTCGGGGCGATCCACGCGCTCAGCGACGTGTCGCTGTCTCTCGAGCCGGCCGAGGTGCTGGGCCTGATGGGCGACAACGGCGCGGGCAAGTCGACGCTGGTGAAGATCATCGCAGGCAACTTCCCGCCGACCGGCGGGACGATCCAGATCGAGGATCGTGAGGTCCACTTCTCAGAGCCCATCGACGCGCGCCAAAACGGCATCGAGATCGTCTACCAGGACCTGGCGCTGTGCAATAATTTGACGGCCGGCGCGAACGTGTTCCTCGGCCGGGAGTTGCGGAAAGGTTGGGGTCCGTTCAAGATTCTCGACTACAAGCAGATGTATGCGCGGGCGGGCGAACTCTTCGCCGAGCTGAAATCCGAAACGCGGGCGCGTGACCTCGTTCGCCAGATGTCCGGCGGCCAGCGCCAGGCGGTGGCCATCGCCCGCACGCGCTTGTCGCAGCCCAAGATCGTGCTGATGGACGAGCCGACCGCGGCGATCAGCGTGCGCCAGGTGGCGGAAGTGCTGAACCTGATCCGCAGGCTGCGCGATCACGGCATCGCGGTCGTGCTGATCAGCCACCGTATGCCGGACGTGTTCGCGGTCGCCGACCGTGTCGCGGTGCTGCGGCGCGGCCGCAAGGTCGCCGACAAGCCGATATCGGCCTCGTCGCCGGAAGAGGTCACCGGCCTCATCACCGGCGCGATCGAGACCGCCTGATCATCGCGAGGAGTTGCCCGGACCCATGGCCGTCACGCTTCAGGACACGATCGACAAGCAGCAGCACGGTGCACTGGGCCATGTGCTGGCGAGCCAGACGTTCTGGGTCTTTCTCGCGGCGGTGCTCGCCTTCGCCTATCTGTCCTTTGCTACACCGTCCTTCGACACGCCGCAGAACCTGTTCAACGTGGCGCGCAACTGCGCCTTCGTCGGCATCATCGGGCTCGGCATGACGGCGGTCATCATCACTGGCGGCATCGACCTCTCGGTCGGCGCGGTGCTCTGCCTCGCCGGCATGGTCGCCGGCATGATGATGAGCTGGAACTATCCGATCTGGATCGCCGTCCCCTGCGCGCTTGCAGCCGCGCTCGTCTGCGGCTTCGTCAACGGCTTCCTGATCGCCCATGTCGGCATGCCGCCCTTCGTCGTCACGCTGGCGATGATGTCGTTCGCGCGCAGCGTCGCGATGGTGCTCTCGGGCAACCAGATGGTTTACCAGTTCGGCGTCGACCACGCCGAGATGGTGGCGATCGGCGGCGGCTCGACGCGGGGCTGGTTCAACGCAATGGCAGCCGGCGTGGGACCGGACAGTAGCCTCGGCGGCCTCTTCGTCTGGCTCGGGCAGAACGTCTTCGTCCCCAACCCGGCGGTCTTCCTCGTCATCTTCGCCTTGATATTCGGCTTCACTTTCCGCTGGACGCGCTGGGGGCGCCACATCTTCGCCATCGGCGGCAACGAGCACGCCGCGACGCTGACCGGCGTGCCGGTGAAGCGCATCAAGGTCAGCGTCTACATGCTTTCTGCGCTGATGGCGGGCATCGCCGGCATCCTCCAGGTCGGCTGGCTCGGCACGATCACCACGGGCATGGGCACCGGCATGGAACTCGTCGTCATCGCGGCGGTGGTCATCGGCGGCGCCAATCTTGCCGGCGGCGGCGGCACCGCCTTCGGGGCGGTCGTCGGCGCGGTGTTGATAGAGATGATCCGCAACTCTTTGACCCTTCTCGGGATCAATCCTTTCTGGCAGGGAGTGTTCGTGGGGTCCTTCATCATCACAGCCGTCGCGTTCGATCGGATTCGGGCGAGCCGCAATCCGGGAAGCTGACGCCGCCATGTCGAAACTGGAGCATTGAATGGCGACGAAGCCGCGAATCGTCGGACGGGAGGCCCCGCGCATCGGCGGAACCTTCGTGCATTTCTCCGTCGCCAACGAGATCGGCCAGCGCATCGTGCGCGGCGACTACCCGCCCGGCACGATCCTGCCCAACGAAGCCGAGTGGTCGGCGATGTTCGGGGTTGGCCGCTCGGTCGTGCGCGAGGCGATCAAGATGCTGATGGCCAAGAACCTGCTTGCGTCGCGGCCGAAGATCGGCAGCTGGGTGGAGCCGCGGGAGCGCTGGAACCTGCTCGACCGCGAAGTGCTCACCTGGTACGCGGCCTCGCCGGAGCGCCGCACCTTCCTGAAGACCGTGCAGGAGTTCCGCTACATCATCGAGCCGGAAGCCGCCGCGCTCGCCTCCCAGCGGCGCAGCGAATCCCAGATGGAATCGATCAGCAAGGCCTGCCACGAGATGGGCACGGCTCGAACGCTGAGCGAGCGCACTGCCGCGGACACGCGCTTCCATCTGGCGATCCTGCGCGCGGCCGGCAACGAATTGCTCCTGCCGCTCGGCGCCCTGATCGACTCGGCCCTGGAAGGCCTGTTCGTCTTCGTCACCCGTGAGGTCAACGACCTGCGCCATGCGCAGGACCTGCATGAGGAGATTGAACGCTGCATCCGCCTGCAGCGTCCCGAAGCGGCGCGCAAGGCAGTGAGGCGGCTTCTCGCCAATACGGACATCGTGATCGCCAGCCAGGATTCCGGAGGATCGGGCGTCCGCAGCACCGTCGGCGCATCATGACTGCGGCAGCCGCGTGGAAGAGCATGGGTGGCAAGCCGGCATGAAGGCTTCCGACACCGTCTCACTGCGCGCCGCGCGCCCCGTTCCCCTGACACGGATGGGGTTCGGCGGTGCACCGCTCGGCAATCTCTACCGCAGGATTTCGGAGGACGATGCACAGGGTGCGCTCCAGGCGGCGTGGGCCGCCGGCATCCGCTACTTCGACACCGCCCCCCAATACGGCCTCGGCCGGTCCGAACAGCGTGTCGGCACGGCGCTTCGGGGCTGGGACCGCCGGGCGCTGACGCTGTCCACCAAGATCGGGCGGCTCCTGGTCGACTGCGAACCGGACGAGGTGACGCCCGAAGCCTTCGTCGACGTGCCGCAGAAACGCATCGTGTTCGACTATTCCTATGACGGCGTGATGCGCAGCCACGAGGCGAGCCTGAAAAGGCTCGGCGTCGATGCCGTCGACATCCTCCTGGTGCACGACGTCGACACGTTCTCCCAAGGCAGTCGGGAGGCGGCCGATGCCCGCGTCCGCGAACTGTTCGAGCGCGGTGGCTATCGCGCGCTGACGGAACTGCGCGACGCCGGCGTGATTAAAGCCATCGGCGCCGGGGTGAACGAATGGCAGGTCTGCGAGCGGCTGCTTGGTCTCGGCGATTTCGACTGCTTCCTGCTGGCCGGTCGCTATACGCTGCTGGAGCAGGAAGCCCTCGAAAGTTTCCTGCCGCTCTGCGTGCGCCGCGACGTCGGCATCATTCTGGGCGGCCCCTACAATTCCGGCATCCTCGCCACAGGTGCGGTCGAGGGCGCGCGCTATAATTATGCGCCGGCCTCGACGGAGATCCTCGACCGGGTCCGCCGCATCGAGGCGATCTGCGCGGCCCATGGCGTGAGGCTGATTGAGGCGGCCTTGCAGTTCGTGATGGGTCATCCCGCCGTCCGCACCGTCATCCCCGGCGCCGTCAGCGCGGCGGAGGTCGAGGCCAATGTCGGCATCTTCTCTCGTCCGCTGCCCGGCGCACTATGGTCAGACCTGAAGGGCGCCAGCCTGCTCAGAAGCGACGCCCCGGTGCCGGAGGGGCCCTGATGTTGCGAATGCCGGTTTCGACAAGGCGGATCGACGCGCACCAGCATTTCTGGCGGCTGTCGCGCGGCGACTACGGCTGGCTGACGCCCGCCCTCGGCCCCATCCATCGCGACTTCATGCCCGAGGACCTAGAGCCTCTCATCCAGAATGCAGGGATATCTGGGACGATCCTCGTGCAGGCCGCGCCGACCGAAGCGGAAACGCAGTTCATGCTGTCGCTCGCGCGAGACCGCACTTTCATCGAGGGCGTGGTCGGCTGGGCGGACTTCGAGGCCGCGGACGCGCCTGCCCGCATCGCCGGGCTTGCCGCCGATCCGATACTCAAGGGCCTGCGCCCGATGATCCAGGACCTGCCCGACGACGACTGGATGCTGCGGCCGGACCTTGATGCCGCCTTCCACGCGCTGAACCAGCACGGGCTCGTCTTCGACGCGCTAGTCCTGCCGCGCCATCTCGTCAATCTCTCCGTCCTGCTCGCCCGCCATCCCGGCATGCGCACAATCATCGACCATTGCGCAAAGCCGGCGATCGCGGCCGGCGACATCGCCGGCTGGGCCCTAGATATGCGAAGACTGGCCGCCGAGACCGATGCCTTCTGCAAGCTCTCGGGCCTCGTGACGGAAGCGGGCGCCGGATGGTCGGTCGAGACGCTGCGTCCTTGCGTCGATCTCGTGCTCGAGTATTTCGGGCCCAACCGGCTGATCTGGGGCAGCGACTGGCCCGTCTGCCTGCTGGCCGCCGACTACGCTTCATGGCTGGAGGCGACCGATGTCCTGCTGCGGGGCTGCACGGACGACGAACGCGACGCGATTCTCGGCGGCAACGCGATCCGCGCCTACGAACTGGCGACCTAGAACCTCTACCTGAACCGGTCCTTCGCCCATCTGCCGGGAACTGGGGCGCCGCCGTGGCCCCGACCGGAGATCCGGAATGACGCCTTCAGATCAGTCCGCGGGCCGCGAGGTTGCGCATCAGGGCACGGGTGCCGAAGTTCCACTCCGGACATTCTGTCGACAGTCGCACCGTATTGCGCAGATGTCCCAGTCCCTGCGACGCGATGGTGACGACATCGCCGATCTTATGGGTGAAGCCTTCGCCCGGCACGTCGCGATCCTGCACCGGCGCGAAGAGCGTGCCCAGGAACAGCATCAGCCCGTCGGGATACTGGTGGTGCCGCCCGATGGTCTGGCGGACGAGGTCTTCCGGATCGCGGCTGATCTCCTTCATCGAGGAATGGCCTTTGAGCGTGAAGCCGTCTTCGCCGGTCACCGTCAGTTCGAGTTCGGCCGCGCGCACGGCGTCGAGCGTAAAGGCGCCGTCGAAGAGACGGATCATCGGCCCGATCGCGCAGCTCGCATTGTTGTCCTTCGCCTTCGACAGCAGCAGGGCCGAACGCCCCTCGACGTCGCGCAGATTGACGTCGTTGCCGAGCGTGGCGCCGACGATGCGTCCGCGCGACGACACCGCCAGCACGATCTCCGGTTCGGGGTTGTTCCACCTGGAGATGGGATGCAGGCCGACATCCGCGCCGGGGCCGACCGAAGAGAGGATCTGCGCCTTGGAGAACACTTCGGCATCAGGGCCGATGCCCACTTCGAGATACTGGCTCCACAGCCCCTCGGCGATCAGCGCCTTCTTGACCCGCGCCGCCTCCTCGGAGCCCGCCCTGACATTGCGCAGCGAGCCGCCGATCGCCGCGCCGACGCGCTCGCGCACGGCGCGCGCCTTCGCCGGGTCGCCGGCCGCCTTCTCCTCGATGACGCGTTCGACCATGGAAGAGGCAAAGGTAACACCGCAGGCCTTCACCGACTGCAGGTCGCAGGGCGCCAGGAAGTGCGGTCGCTTCGCGTCGCCGGGAGGATTGGCCGCGATCTCGGCCAGCGGCCCGACCGGCCGCCCGGGCGCCCTCCGGACATAGTCGTCCGGAGCCGTGTGCTCGCAGACATCCGAAACCGTCGGCGCGGCGGAAGCCGTGATGTCCACCACCACCCCGTCGCGGACCGTGACCACCGACGGTCCGCCGGCCTCCGGCGACCACACCCGCCCCACGAAGACGCCGTCCCGATCTTCGTCCTGCGCAAAGAAGCTCATCGCGATCCTTCAGCCCTGAAATGCCCGCCGGCTGAGCTTCGGGCAAAGCCGAGGCCGTTCTGGTTGGACAAATAGCGTTGCGAATGGCTGTCAGTCAATCCGGTCCTGCCGCCGTCGGAGGAGTGCAGAGCAACCGACTAGCGTCGCCAAGCGTCAAACGGCCGCACTAGATGCGCCACCGGGCGCCGTCGTCGTCTGACGTATTGACACCCATTTTCTACGTCTTTACCAGTTCTGGTCCGACAAATAAGCATTGATCGGAAACTCGGGGATGGAGCCTGGCGGATGATGGCCGGCAGAACGAAGGCCTTGCGGCAGCCGGATGCCGTCCCGGCCGCGGGTTCGGCCGTGGATGTCGTGGTCCGACAGATCCGGGAGCTGATTGCCGACGAAGGGCTCAAGGTCGGCGACAGCCTGCCGACCGAGCGCGAGCTCTGCGCCCGCTTCAGCGCCAGCCGCAACACGGTGCGCGAGGCGATGCGCATCCTCAAAGCCTACGGCATGGTCGAGGTCAGGCCGAAGGTCGGCGCGACGATCACCGACAACCGCATGTCGCGCGCCTTCGAGCTTTTCTCGTTCAACACCATGGAAGTGTCGCGCAAGACCTTCGCCGACGTGCAGGCTTTTCGCGACCTGATCGAGGTGGGAGCGGCCGACCGCATCATCGAGCGGCTGGGCGATCGCGACGTCGGCGAACTGCACCGCATCAATGTGCGCCTGTCCGGCATTCAGGACCTGCAGGAGGCGTCCGAGGTGGATTTCTCCTTCCACCTGCGGCTGGTCTCGATCCTCGGCAACGACACCATTCTGGACGTTTACTCGGTGATGAAGCCGATCGTCCTGCGCATCATGCAGAAAGGTAAGACGCGGCGCACATTCAAGACGCAGACCTATGCCGAGCACGAAGGGGTGGTCGACGCGCTGGCCGCGCGCGACCTGCTCTCCTTCCAGTACCGGCTGCGCAATCACCTGATGACCGGCTTCAAGTTCTTCAACGAGGAGATGGAGGCATCGGCCTGACAGATTCCGGGCGGAGGAGGCCCGGCAAGAGCTGAGGCGAGCGGCGCCAGCCCGCCCAAGCACCACGCCACCTGGCGCGAACCATGGGAGGAACCAGTATGAGAAGACTTCTGCAGTTCACCACCGCGATCGGGGCGCTCGCCCTGTCGGCGCAGCTCGCCCTCGCGGGTCCCGCCGTCGTGTCGGGCCCCGGAGCCGATCCGGCGTGCTTCGCGCCCTGGTCGGCGGACACCAAATACATGCAGTGGGAGGCCAAGCCCGGTCCCTACAAGATCGCAATCGTCAACGGCTTCGTCGGCAACACCTGGCGCATCCAGATGATCAAGACGGCCAAGGCCTTTGCCGAGGATCCGGCCATCAAGGATAAGATCAAGGAGTTCAAGGTCGTATCCACCGGCACCGACGCGCCGGCGCAGCTTGGCGCCATCGAGGACTTCATCAATCAGGGCTTCGACGCGATCGTCACCATCGCCGTGTCGCCCGACGGCTTCGACCGCGTCATCCGGCTGGCCGACAAGAACAACGTCGTCATCGTTCCTTTCGACAACGTGCTCGACACCGACGCCGTGATGCAGGTCAACGAGGACCAGCTCGCGATGGGCAGGACCTGGGCCGAGTTCGTGCTGAAGGAGCTCAAGGCCCAGGGGAAGACCTCCGGCAAGGTGCTCGAGGTCCGCGGCCTGCCGGGCAATTCGGTCGACCGCGACCGCTCGATCGGCATCAACGACACGCTGAAGGCGTCCGGCGGCAATTGGGAAGTCGTCCAGGTCGTCGGCAATTGGGACGACGGCACGGCGCAGAAGGTGACCGCCGACGCCATCGCCGTCCACGGCAAGTTCGACGCCATCCTCGCGCAGGGCGGCACGACGGGCGTGGTGCAGGCGATGATCGACGCCAAGCACCCGATGGTGCCGATCGCCGGCGAATCCGAGAACGGCTTCCGCAAGCTGGTCGCCAAGCATTCGGGCGAAGGGCTGAAGGGCATCTCCATCGGCCAGTCGCCGGGCCTCGTCGCCATCGCCATGAAGGCGGCGGTCGCGGCGCTCGAGGGTCAGGTGATGCCGCAGCTCATCTCCGTGCCGCTGCCGGTCGCCACCTATGACCAGCTGAAGGACGGCGAGAACTTCTGGAGCGACCTGCCCGACAACTTCTTCACGGTGAACGAGTTCCCGCCCTGCGGCGTGAACGTTTCCGGCCCGGCGATCATGTCGAAGTCCGAAGAGGACGTGAAGTAGCGATAGCGTCATCCCCGGCCCCGCCTCGCGGCGGGGCCGATCCCTCCTTCGCAGACAGTGACGCCCGCATGTCCAGCCCCATCGTCGAATATCGCGGAATCTCGAAATACTTCGCCGGCGTCAGGGCGCTGGAGAACGTCGATTTCTCCTGCCGCGCAGGCTCCATCCATGGCGTGCTCGGCGAGAACGGCGCCGGCAAGTCGACGCTCATCAAGATTATGGCCGGCGTGCTGCGCCCCGATGCGGGCGAGATGCTGCTGGAAGGACGTCCCGTCTCATTCTCCGAACCGCAGTCTGCCGCAGCCGCCGGCATCGTCTGCATGTTCCAGGAATTGTCGCTGGTGCCGGACCTATCGGTCGCCGACAATATCTCCATTGCCCGGCCGCCGCGCCGCTTCGGGCTGATCGACCGCCGCGCCCAGGTGGCGCGGGCGGAAGCGCTGCTGGCGCGGGTGCGTTGCGAGGACATCGACCCCAATGCGCTGGTGCGCGAACTGTCGCTGTCGCGGCGCCAGATGGTCGAGATCGCCAAGGCGCTCGGCCGCGACCCGAAGGTACTGATCCTCGACGAGGCGACCTCGGCGCTGACGGCGCGCGACGTGCAGACCGTCTACGACCTGCTCGGCGAGTTGAAGGCGCAGGGCGTCGCGAGCCTGTTCATCTCGCACCGCATGCACGAGGTCGACCAGCTCTGCGACACGCTGTCGGTGTTCCGCAACGGCCGGCACATCGAGACCTTCGCCAAGGGCGACAAGAGCGAGCGCGACATCGTCCGGCTGATGATCGGCCGCGACGTGGAGGCCCAGTTTCCGCCGAAGCCGGCACCGGTTCCGGCGGCGGAGCGCGGCGCGCCGCTGCTCAGCGTCGAGGGGCTCGCCTGGCAGAACCGGCTGAACGGCATCGACCTTTCCGTCCAGGCAGGCGAGATCGTCGGCCTCGGCGGGCTCGACGGCCAGGGACAGAAGGAACTCCTGCTGGCGCTGTTCGGCGTGTTGCGCGACGTCGAGGGCAAGGTCGTCATCGACGGCCAGAAAGGCGTGCCCCGCTCGCCGGCCGCCGCCAGGTCCGGCCGCACCCGCATTGCTCTGGTCCCCGAAGACCGCAAGACCGAGGGCCTGATGCTCGGCATGTCGATCGGCGACAACCTGCTGGCGTCGTCGTTCTCGCGCATCTCGCGCGGGCCGTTCCTCGATCCGGCGCTTGCAAGGCAGTCGATCGACGATGGCATTGAGCGGCTCAAGATCAAGGCCGGCTCGGCGGCCGATCCGGTGATGACCCTGTCGGGCGGCAACCAGCAGAAAGTCGTCATCGCCAAGTGGCTGATGATCGATCCCGACATCATCCTGCTCAACGACCCGACGCGCGGCATCGACGTCGGCACCAAGCAGGAGATCTACCGGCTGATGCGCGAGCTCGCCAATGCCGGCAAGGCGATCCTGTTCTATTCGTCCGACTACGCCGAACTGATCGGCTGCTGCGACCGCGTCTCGGTCCTCTATGGCGGCCGCGTCGTCAGCGAGAAGGAAGGCGACCAGCTCACTGAGGAGGGCCTGATCGCCGCCTCGCTCAACATCGATGTCGAGGCCGCCTGATGCACCAGCCCGCATGGAAGAGGTGGCTGCAGCAGAACCTCGGCTTCGCTTCGGCGCTGCTGCTGCTCGCGGCGATCTATCTCCTCTACAACATGCTGCATCCGCGCGGCTTCTCGTCCGCCGTTGCGGTGCAGAACGCCAACGAAACCGCGGCGATCGCGTTCGTCGCCATGGCGCAGACGATCCCGGTACTGGCGGGCGGGCTCGACCTCTCGGTCGGCGCCGTGATGACGCTGACCTCCTGCATCGCTTCCGTCCTCGTCAACGGCTCGCCCGCCGAAATCGTCTTCGGCATGATCGCCACCCTTTTGTCGGGCACGGCCTTCGGCCTGGCCAACGGGTTGATCGTGGTCTACGGGCGCATCCAGCCGATCATCGCGACGCTGGCCACCGGCGCCATCGCCATCGGCCTGGCGCTGCTCGTGCGCCCCAAGCCCGGCGGCGACGTCGACGGCGACCTCGGCTGGGCGCTCACCAATTCGGTCTGGGACTTCGCCGACACCTACGGCCTCGCCGACGGCGGAGACGCCTGGTGGCTCAGGCCCTTCGCCGACATTCCCGTGCCGCTGATCATCGTCCTGCTGGTGACCGCCCTGGTCTGGGTTCCATTCCGCCGCTCCGTCACCGGGCGCACCGTCTACGCCATCGGCTCGGCCGAGGGTGCCGCCTTCATGTCGGGCCTGCCGATCGCACGGGCCAAGATCGCAGCCTTCACGCTCGGCGGCTTCTTCGCAGCCTGCGGCGGCCTCTACCTGGCGATCCAGACCTCGTCGGGCAATGCCGATCTCCAGCAGGCCGGCGCCTACACGCTCAACTCCATCGCCGCCGTCGTGCTCGGCGGCACCTCCCTGCTCGGCGGTGTCGGCGGCGCGGTGGCCAGCCTCGTCGGCGCGGCCATCCTGCGCGTCATTTCGTTCTACTTCCGCATCCTCGACATCGACCCGTTGCTGCAGCCGCTGATCGAAGGCCTGGTCCTGCTGGTCGCGGTGTCGTTCGGCGCGATCCGCACATTGCGGGTCAAGAACAAACTCGATCTGTTCAGGTAGCCCGTCATGCGCATTGCCGTCTCGCCGGAAAACAAGCCGATCGTCATCGCCTCCCTCTTCGTGGTGGCGATCCTGCTCGCCGGCACCGCCTACACGCTGTCGACCACCGGTACCGCGCCGCTCCTGTCGCCGGGCTATCTGCTGCAGCAATTGCAGACAGGCTCGTTCCTGGGCATCTGCGCCGCCGGCATGATGATGGTCATCCTGCTCGGTCACATCGACCTGTCGGTGCCGTGGACGCTGACGGCGGCCGCAATGACGGCGACGGCGGTCGGCGGCGACTGGGCGCTACCCACCGCGCTCGCCGTGGGACTTGCGGTCGGCCTCCTCAACGGCTTCGGCGTCGCCTTCCTGCGCATCCCCTCGATGATCTTCACGCTGGGCGTCGACACGGTGCTGCGCGGCCTGATGGTCGCCCAGACCGGCGGCTTCGCGCCGCAGGATTCGGCGACGCCGCTGATGCTCTACCTCGCCAAGGAGCGCATCCTCGGCATCCCCGTGGCGATCTTCGTCTGGGCCGCGACCTCGATCGTGATTGCGGTGATCCTGACCCGCACCGGCTTCGGCCGCTCGATCTACGCCACCGGCTCGCGCGAGGCCGCGGCCTTCCTGTCCGGCATCCGCACCCGCCTCGTCATCGTCGGCGCCTTTGTCGTCTCGGGCCTGTGCGCGGCAACCGCCGGCATCCTGCTCGCCGGCTATTCCGCCAAGGCCTACCAGGGTATGGGCAACAGCTTCCTGCTGCCCGCCATCGCCGCGGTCGTGCTGGGCGGAACCCACATCCTCGGCGGGCGTGGACGCTATGCCGGCACGGTCGTCGGCGTCGTCCTGATCGTCCTGCTCAATTCGGTGCTGTCGATCATGCAGATGCCTGAAGCCGGCCGGCAGATCATCTATGGGTCCGTCATCATCGGTATGTTGCTGGTCTACGGCCGAAACCAGCGCGTGACCTCCTGAGGCGGCCTCCGGCCACGAAAAAGACAGCGCTTTCCCGCACGCAGTATATGGATCGACGTCAGGGAAAATCCGCTGGTGGTGTGCGCAGTCCGGAGCGAACCAATCTCTGATACGATTCCCCGGATAACAGGGAATAAACTGGAATCTTGCGGTTTCTGGACCTGGAAACGAGCTCGGCGCCCCGAAAACCCCCGATCCTTCAGTGCGTTGCGCCCGAATTCCCTGTTTGGGCTTAACAGGGAATTCGCCATCGCCGAGCAGGGAATGTCTGGGTCTAAACAGGGAAGCGCGCGTCGGGAGCAGGCAAGCTGCCCACACCCGGACGATGATCGCGATCATTGGGCGAGTAGTCCGAGACTGACGGGCGGATAGTCCTCCGAGTTGCCTGACCAGGCGTCGAGGATGGCGGCGACATAGAAGAAGTCTGTTGGGGTTGCGACATATCCGATGCCCACAACCCAATGTTGCTCTGAGACATCGGCGACGATCTCTTTCGCCGGGGAAGAACGACAGTTCGTGGGCGCCACCGGTAGTGGCGATATAGCGCCCCTGCCCGCGAGCTCCAGGCCCTTCTCTCGAATCAGGTTCCGCAGTTTCGGACAGCGGAGATCGGGCAACTGCGTTCAGGTGAGAACTGTGTCGCCAGATTCCATAAGCGCGACCTGCTCGAGCGCCTCTATGCGAGGTGGCGCAAAGTCGGAATCCCGCTTCGACGTGGATGTGTCGGCCAGTCGAGCATTGCAGTCCGCGAGTTCACGAGACTTTTTAACGTCTTGGACCGCATCCGGTCAGGTGAAACCCAGCGACCATACGGCAGAAGAGTTCGAGCAGCACGTTCAACACCAACTTCATGGCTGAGGAAATGGCGCGGCGTTGGGCTTGTGCTTTCGCCGTCAGAAGGCGTGGTTTTTTGCCACCCGAGCCGAGCATCTGCCACCGACGAGCCAAGTGTCATCATATCACCAGGACGGGGGCAAAGCCGCCGCCCGGCGTCCTGAAATTGGTCGTCTGGCCCTGATAGAGGCGCGCGGCCGCGAGCAGGACCTGGCCGCTGTAGGTGTAGAGCCGTACGTCCATCTTGCGCGGCGCGACCGCCCCGTCGATCTCGATCATCCGCTGTCCGGGTGCGGCAAAAGCCTGGGCCACGTAGCCGCCCCGGGCAATCTCCGCCCACACTCCCTTGGTTACCTTGTCGCCGCGATAGACCGCCTTTCCACCATGTCCGGCGACCGGCTTGAAAAACAGCTCTTTCCTCGATTGCCAAAGCTCGTCCGCGTTGTCCGGCGTGACGAGCACGGTCGTCGGAATGCCGGCAAGCCTCGAACGCATGTCCTGGGAAAGGCCCATGGCTTCAAGCGCCGTTGGATCGGACAGAAGCGTCAGGTTGCGCTTGGCCGCAAAAAGCGCGTGATTACGCGGATTGGGTGTGACCACCACAGCGCCGTCGCGATAGGCCGCCCTGAGTGCCGTATGCTCCGGGCCGTCCAATGCGAAATCGACCAGGCGATTGTAGACAAGGTCGATTTCGGCGCCGGAGAGCCGAAGCGAACCACCCTCATATCGCAGCTCACCGGCATCGCCGATCACGGCGTCGAAGCCGTGTTTCATCAACAACTGCCTGGCGAGAACGAACTCCGGGTAGAGGTATTGCTCCTCGGGCCGATCGTCGATAATCGCGATTCGTCGCGGGGAACCGGTGCCTCGCTGTCGCCGCCATTCATCCCGGAACATCGCGACAATGCGCGCTTCAAAGTCGTCCTCCTGAGTGGCGATAAGACCCTGTTTCACCTCGGCGCAACAGGCCTCCTGGGCTTTGGCCAGCAGTGCATTGAGAAATGCGCCGCCGGCATTGGTGTTGACTTCAATCAGCCGGGGACCATCGTCGTCGAGGTGAAAATCATAACCCATCAGCACTCCGGCGGGACCGAAGTCCTGCTGTGCGATTTCGGGAGCCCAGGAGAGGACGGTGTCGCGGTAGCCCGGCAATCTCGTCGTCGCCTCGATGGCCTCTACGATGCCCCGCATTTCCTCGACGGCAGAGCGGGAGAGGAAGACCGGGACATTGGAAAACAGATGCGGACGGGACTCGATGAAGGTCTCGCAGAAACCTTTCTCGCCCGCTTCTCGATCCAGTGCCTCCGATAGAGCGGCGCGGTCGAGACTTATGCAGAAACAATCCCGGTTGAGCCGGGCCGAAATGGCCTCCGTTTGACCGCGATAACTGAGCTCGTTCATCTCGGCCTCGTGTGCCCACTGCCTCGTCGTCCGGACATGTCCAGACCACGCTCCATGTATCATCTATCATCAATACGGGTGGCACATGTACGGACGTTGATTTGCATCAAAGCAACACAGCCGCGATTGCCTCTAGGCTGTCAAAATGGAATTCACGCTGGCTCACATCCGCGTCCTGCTCGCCGCGATCTTCCTGATCGCCGGCAGCGCGGTGGCAAGCGCCGCCCCTTTTCTGAGCGGAGCGGTTGGGGCTAACTCCGTCGAGACCAACTTGTCGCGTCACCCTTTGGCGCTTGCCGAGCCGGGCAAAGAAGACGAAGCAACGGCATTGGCGGCAGGTCGTCACGACTGCAATCAAGATCGTTGCATGCAGGACTGCCGCATGGACTGCGCCGGCTCCGCTACATCGGGTTGTTGCGCAACAGCGATACCCATCGCAGCGGGCAATGTTCTCGATCGAACCACAATCGCCGCCTGCGGCATCACTGGCACCGGATTCTCGTTGACAGGCATCGATCCAGAATCCCTTCTTAGACCTCCACGAAGCCACGCCTGAAACCGCGCCGCGCGGTCTCGGCAATTGCCGGACTGACAGGACGAGAGGTTCGTCACTCCGCCAGCAATTGCGAGACTTGCGCCGGCGTTCAGTGCCGCTTGCACGCCAGCCGTGATCGGCCGTGTGAACGGCTCGGATAGCGCATGATCTGGTGGAGAATTTCCATGAACGGGAAGCTAAGTACTCTTGCTGTCGGCGTCGTGCTGGGCGCAACGCTCGCCTTTCTGAGCATGCTGTGCGCGCTCGCCTTCGCGATCTGGCCGGATCGAACGCTCGATTTCTTCGGCGCCTTCACACACGGACTTGATCTCAGCACGGTCAAGACGACGGCACCCATGAGCGCGGGTCGCGTCCTCTATGGCGTCGTCGGGCTTGGGCTCGTCGGGCTTGTCGCGGGTGTCGTCTACGCGTCGATCTACAACGTCGTCGCCACCGGGCGCCGGTAGGACCGGCCCCCACCCAGCAACAGGTCATCGCGCGCCTCTCCTCAAGTCAACATTCAGCCGACGAGTTGGCCGAACCGGAAACCCACAACCGATGGAAACGATCATGAAACGCCGGGAATTCCTCAAAGTCGCAATCGCCAGCGCCGCGGCTTTCGCGGCACCGCCAGTCTTGCTCAATGCGGCCGTCGCCGGTCAGCCAGCCGGCCAGACTCTGCTGAGAGTCGTCCGCCGCACGATCGAGGTGAACGGCAAGGCTGCCAGCGTCTTCGGCCTGCAACACGAGAACGGCTCTCCAGGTCTGCGGTTGCGGGCGGGTGATGCATTCAACGTCCTGCTCCGCAACGAGACCGCCGAGTCGACCATCATCCACTGGCACGGGCTGACGCCGCCCTGGCCGAGCGACGGCGTCGGCGATGCACCGCTGCCTCTCATTGCCGCCGGTGCCGACCGCGCATACGACTTCCCGGTCGGCAGGCCGGGCACCCATTGGATGCACGCCCACACGCTGCAGGAGCAGGCGCTTCTCGCCGCGCCGCTGATCGTCGCTGATCCAAACGACGATAAGAGGGATGAACAGGAGGTCGTCGTTCTCCTGCACGACTTCTCGTTCTCGTCGCCGGAGGAACTGCTGGCCCGCCTGACAGGTAGCGCAGCGGCGCCGATGCGGCATGGCGGCATGAATATGTCGGGGGCGGGTGCGGGCGCCATGGCCGGAATGAACCATGGCGGCATGGCCATGGATCTCAACGACATCGAGTATGACGCCTATCTGGCCAACGACCGGACTCTGGACGATCCGGAGATCGTGTCGGTCGAACCAGGCGGACGCGTACGCGTGCGGATCATCAACGCCGCGACCGCGACCGCGTTCACGATCGATTTCGGCGAACTCGAAGGCGAACTGATCGCGGTCGACGGCCAGGATGTCGAGCCGGTCAAGGGCAGCCGCTTCCCGATGACGATGGGACAGCGCATCGATGTCCGCGTACAATTGCCGCGCGAAGCCCGTTCATTTCCGATCCTGGCGCTGCGCGAGGGGAGCAGGGAACGGACAGGCGTCATTCTGCGCCCGGCGGGGGCGGCGGTGGCGAAGGTCGCGACGTTCGCAGATGGCGACGCCCCGGTTCTCGATCTGGCGCTCGAGGCGCAGCTGCGGGCCGTTGCGCCACTTGTATCGCGCAAGGCGGAGAAGATGTTCGACATTGTGCTCACCGGCGGCATGGCCGCCTATCGCTGGGGCCTGGCGACCAACGAGCCGATCGTCGTCGACGCGGGCGACCGCGTGGAAGTGACGCTGCGCAACATGAGCATGATGGCGCATCCAATGCACCTTCACGGCCATCACTTCCAGGTTGTCGCGATCGACGGGAAGCGCTTTGAAGGAGCGGTGAGAGACACCGTGCTGGTGCCGCCGATGCGCTCGGTAACGATTGCCGTCGATGCCGGCAATCCCGGCCAATGGGCATTCCACTGCCACCACCTCTACCACATGGCGACCGGGATGATGTCGACCTTCGCCTATCGAACCTAGGACATCTGCAGGCCGCGGTGACTGTCCGCGGCCGCCGCGGCGCTACGGCGCCACGGCGATTTAAGACGGAAACGTGGGAGGACCGACAATGAAAAAGGTGACTCTGGAAGTACGTGACCATGACAACGTTGCTGAAGGCACTGGCCGCAGTGGCCGTGCTGCTGACCCCGGCAATGTCCTTTGCCGAAGACGCGCATCACCCGCCATCGGCGGCGCAGGAAGCACAAGCGGTGGAGGCCACCCCGAAACAGTCCGCACCCGACGCGATGCCGGGACCTGAGGCGGCATGATGGGCGGTGGGATGATGAGCGCAGATATGATGGCGATGATGCGGGAGATGATGCAGGGCCAAAGCGCCATGATGCGAGGCATGATGTCGGGCGAGGGAATGTTCGGTGGCGGCCGGATGGGGCAGATGATGTCGCCGGAACATATCGAAGGCCGCATCGCCTTCCTCCGCACCGAACTCAAGGTGACGCCCGCACAGGAGCCGTTCTGGGCAGCGGTCGCCGAGGCTTTGAGAGCCAACGCAGGCGCGTCGGAGCCCATGATGCAGCCGGCGTCGGGCCAAACGCTCCCTTCGGTGCTCGAAACACGAGAGCGAGCGCTGACTGTCCGCCTGGAAGCGGTCCGCCGCCTGAGGGCCGCCGTCGAACCGTTCTATGCAGCCCTCGATGAGGCGCAAAAGGCGACCGCGGACAAGCTCATGGAGCCGATGGGCATGATGTGAAGGGAGCAATCGGTGCAAGGAGGCTTACCAATGCCCGAATATCCTTTTTCGGCAGAAACCCAAGTCGTCGTGGACGCATCTCCTGAGGCAGTCTTCACGTTTCTCGACGATCATCGCAGTCTCTCCGCTCACATGGGGCAGAGATCGTGGATGATGATGGGATCGAGGATGGACATCCACTTCGACGAAGGCGGAGCGCGTTCCGTCGGCTCCACCTTCGGGCTCACCGGGAGCTTCCTCGGCATTCCGCTCTCAATGGAAGAGATGGTAACGGAACGCGACCCGCCTCGATTGAAGACGTGGGTCACCGTCATCGAGCCGACGCTGTGGGTGATCGGTCGCTATCGAATGGGGTTCGCAATCGCGCCCGAACCCGGTTCGTCGGAACTGACGGTGTTCATCGGCTACGATCTGCCCCAACGTTTCGGGACACGTTGGCTCGGTCAGCTTCTGGGCGGATTCTACGCGAAATGGTGCACGAACCGGATGGCGAACGACGCAGCCCGACATTTTCGTCACGCGGTGGACGGGGCCAACAAGCGGCGCAGTCGTCAGATATCGTGACGGAGGTGAAGCTATCCAACGCTGCGGGACTGTCCATGCCGAAGTCATGCCGTTTCGCTATCGTTTCGGCTGTGGTCGTCCTGCTGCAACTGACATCCGGCACCGCCAACGATGCGCAGCCGTCTCCGGCAGTTGAGCGCCGTCAGCAGGCGATGAAAGACATGGCCCGTGCGGCCAAGACAATCGCAGCGATGTTCAGCGGGGATCAGGCATATGACAAGACAAAGTTCCAGGAAGCTGCGTCGGTCTTTGTCACGCATGGCGGCGCGGGGCTAAGTGCTCTGTTCGCCGTAAGCGCAGATGCGAAGAGCGAAGCCGACGATCAGAAAATCGCTGCCGAGCGGGAGGCATTCGACAAGATCGCTGCACGCCTCGAAGAACTCGCAGCCGCCTTCCATCAGAAGGCCGCACGTTCCGGAAACGCGATCAGCGCCGACATGCGCATGGGGTCCGGCGTGTCCGGCGGCAGCCTGCTTGGGGCCAGGCCGTTGCGGAGTGAGGCAGATCTGAGCGCGATCCCCGCCGAGCATCTGTTCCACATGATGCTTGGAACTTGTACCGCCTGTCACAGCAAATATCGGCTCGAAAAATGAGGTCGGAACGTTTTGCCGAGCGCGACAACCACCTTGTGGCGCGGTACGCTGTTTCACACGGTATCTCATACGAATTGGTTCGATTCCGCGACAGAGATGAGCCGCGGCAGCAGGTCCGGAATAGTCCCCTACTAATGACTTCAAAGGGGCCGCAACCCGAACGTCTGCTCGCAGAAGGTTCAGAGAGGGGACCTGCCGCTACATCCACCATACCCAGAGAGAGACTGTTGCCGTCGCCGTCACGACGATCGTCACCGGCCACCCCGCTTTCAGGAAATCGCCGAACCGATAGCCGGCGAGGCCCATGACGACGGTGTTGTTGTGGTGGCCAATCGGCATGAGGAAGTCGACGGATGCGCCGAGAGCTACGGCAATCAGGGGCAATTCGGGCGAAACGCCTGAAGCGGCGGGAATACCAAGGGCGATTGGCCCCAGCACGAGCGCGGTCGAGGCATTGTTGACGAAGGGAGTGATGACGACCGCAATGGTCATCTGCGGAGGTTGAGGCTACCGAGGCCTGCCAGGACAACCACGACGAGGCCAAATGCGAGTTCCGGCCGCGCAAGCCCGAAGGCCGCCAGTGCGATGCCTCCGGCGAAGGCTATGGCCGGCGGCCAACGGACGTCAGTAGCCTCCCGATCCGGCTTCGGCCACAGCGGAAGGATGTCGGCCTCGTCGACTTTGTCGATTCAAATTTTCTCGATATTTTTCGGCAACCGATTTTGCGCGAGCATCAGTCGGCGGGAAATTATTCTCCTGCTTCGGACCGAAGCCGCTCCAACACGAGTTCGCGCATATGCGAGGCAACGGGAGCATAGGGCGCATAGCGGTCACTCAAGACGGCGAGAGCTTAGGATCACAACCTGAGTGATACGAGCGGCAGCTTTGCGACCCCTTTCCGGTCGATAGAAAACGCCCGCCCGCATGCTGAAAGCGGACGCTCACGTAGCCTCATTGCATCAGGTCTCGACATTGCAATCGTAAGCGTTGTGTCGAGGTGGGTTGCGGCGACCGAACTCGGTGCAGCAGACCTGGATACCCTGCTATCGAGAGTCGGCGATGCGTCCCCTTACAGCTGCAAAAGTTCCAACCTAAGGCTGCGGATGATGCACGGAGCGATCGGGCGCCGTCTGGCCGTGGCGCCTAGCGCTGGCCCTGCGGGCGGTGAAGCGCGGCCTCGATGCCACCGGTACAGAAATCGATCAGCGTGCTCCCAAGGAGCGGAGGCGAGGGTTTGTTCCCGTCAGTTGTTGGAAATGGCACGAGGCATTTGCTCCGCAGGGCGAGTCATGCGCTTTGAGCCACATCAATGCGTACTGGGGCAGAAGCGACAGTATCGACAACCTGCTAGGTCGTCGGCTCGCTATCGAGCAGAGCGTGGAGTTGGCACATGGCATTT
>NZ_JANJTZ010000030.1 GCF_024710845.1 Mesorhizobium sp. | reverse complement strand
CAACGCCATCGAACGCATGTTCTGCAGACTCAAGGACTTCCGCCGCATCGCGACCCGATACGATCGACTGGCCACCAACTTCCTGGCTGCCGTCTGCATCGCAGCGACAGTCAGCTACTGGTTATGAGTCCGGACCCTAGGGCTTCTGACCGTTGTCGTTTCATCCCTGCTCGTTGTCAGATTTGAAGTTGTCGAAGTGACATATTCCGCTGGGGGCATTTCGTTCATGGCCTGCGTCGCCTACGCTTTCGGCGCTGCCTTGTTCTCATTCACTGCGTCTCGCCGACAACGAAGAGGGTAGCTCGGCGCTGCAGCCAGCAAAGGGTTGGCCCCAAAGCCATCAGGGAGGCAACAGCCTTGAGGCGAGAGCTTATTGCCGCGCGGGGTGCGAAGGGCCATATTCAGACGACCGCCTGACGGAGCCCGCCCCTATGGACACCCACACCTACCCCGTCACCCGCACCGACGCCGAATGGAAGGCGCGGCTGACGCCCGAACAATATTACATCATGCGCCAGCATGGCACCGAGCGGCCGGGAAGCTGTGCGCTGCTCTACGAGAAGCGGCCGGGCACGTTCAAATGCGTCGGCTGCGACAGCCCGCTGTTCGAGTCGACGCTGAAATTCGAAAGCGGAACCGGCTGGCCAAGCTTCAACGATCCGGTTCCGGGCTCGGTCGAGACGACCGTGGACCGCAGCCACGGGATGGTGCGCACTGAATGCCACTGCGCCACCTGCGGCAGCCATCTCGGGCACGTGTTCCCCGACGGCCCGCCGCCGACCTACCAGCGCTACTGCATCAACGGCGTAGCGCTGGAGTTCGTGCCGGCCTGAGACTGAGGTGAACGCCGAGGATATGAAAACGCCGCCCGGACCTTCCGGGCGGCGCTTTCATTTTGGATCAGTTCAGTGCGGATCAGATGCGTCCCATCAGAACCAGGATGAGCAGGACGACCAGGATGACGCCGACGATGCCGGACGGGCCATAGCCCCAGCCGCGCGAATGCGGCCATGCCGGAATGGCGCCGAGCAGGATCAGGATCAGTATGATGATGAGAATCGTGCTGACGGTCATGTGACTTCCCCTTCCAAGAACAGTCTTGCAATGGGGTCACAATGCGCGGGCGCCGAAATTGGTTCCGGCGCCCGATTTCTCAACGTTCCTGACGCCTACTCGGCCGCCTTCGGATAAGGCATCGCCGGCAGGTCGGTCGCTTCGGCCGAGGGTTCCGTCGCCTGCTTCGGCTTCATGCGGAAGAGGCGCCGGAAGAAGGCGTAGACCTTGCTGTCGTTGGATCGCGTGAACACCATCAGCATGGCAGGCGTCACCACCAGCGTCAGCACGGTGGCGAAGGCAAGACCGAAAACGATTGCCGAGGACAGGGCGATCCACCATTGCGTCGAGGGTGCATTGATGGTCGTCTCGTGGTGGAAGATCTCCAGCCCGAGGCCGAAGGCGATCGGCAGGACGCCCAGGATGGCCGAAAGGGCCGTCAGCACGACCGGGCGCGCCCGCTCGCGACAGGTCTGCAACACCGCTTCCGCCTTGTTCCAGCCCTCATGGCGCAGCCGGTCGTAGGTATCGATCAGGACGATGTTGTTGTTCACGACCACGCCGGCCAGCGCGATCATGCCGATGCCCGACATGACGATGACGAAGGCCTGGCCGGTCAACAGCATGCCGAGCAGCGCGCCGATGACCGCCATGATGACGGTGACCAGCACCAGCATCACGCTGGTGAACTTGTTGAACTGCGCCAGCAGCACAATGAAGATCAGGAACATGGCCGCGCCGAAGGCATTGCCCAGGAAGGCCTGGGCCTCGGCGCTGTCCTCGTTGGAGCCGGCAAGTTTCCATTCGATGCCAGGCTGAGCCATCTCGCTCACGACCTTCGTCACTTCGGCCTGCACCGCGGCCACCTGGAAGCCGGAGGCGACGTTGCCCTGGACCGTGATGGTGCGCTTGGCGTCGATGCGGTTGAGGATACCGACAGTGCGCTCGGGCTTCCGGGAAACGAAGTTGGAGATCGGCACGGACCCTTGCGCGGTCTCGATCCGCAACTGGTCGAGCGAGGCAAGCGTCCTGCGGTCCTCCGGCAGGCGCAGCCGGATGTCGACCGCGTCGTCGGCGCCGGCGGGGCGGTAGTCGGTGAGCTTGAGACCTGTGGTGACGAGCTGCACGACCGTGCCGACCGCCATCGGGCTGATGCCGTACTGGGCCGCCTTGGAGCGGTCGACCTCGAGCGCCCAGTCGATTCCGGGTGGCGGCAGGCCGTCCGACACGTCGATGACGCCGGGGACCTTGGCGACGGCCGCGGCGACCTTGCCGGCATATTCGTTGAGGCCCGCCGGATCGACGGCGGCGAGGCGAACCTGGATCGGCTTGCCCGTCGGCGGGCCCGCGTCCGGCACGCGCACCTCGACGTCGACGCCGGGAATGCCGGCCATCACCACGCGCAGGTCGTCCAGGATATGATGAGCGGACTTACGCTCGCGCCAGTCGACGAATTCGTACTGGATGACACCAACGACGTCCTCGGGAATGTCCTGGGCGCCGCCGCGCGTCTTGCCGGAGCGGGTATAGACCGACTTGACGCCCGGCCATCCGAGAAGCCGGTTCTCGGCCTCCCGCGTGGCCGCATCCATCTCGGCCAGGGAAAGGTTGCCGCGGGCGTGGACGTAGAGCAGGCCGTAGTCCGGCTCGACCGAGGGGAAGAACTCGACGCCGTTGCCATAGTTGACATAGGCGTACATGCCGCCCGTCAGCAATCCAAGGGTCAGGACCAGCGCAGTAATCGGGAAACGCACGGCCTTCTTCACGACTGCCATGTAGAGGCCGTCGCGGCGGTCTTCCTCGTCGTGCAGCGGCGCCTTGGCAACCAGCGAGCCGAGCGCCGGCGCGAAGATCAGCGCATAGGCCATGGAGGCGGCGAGCGTGACGATCAGGGTGATCGGCAGGTATTTCATGAAGTCGCCGATGACGCCGGGCCAGAACAGCAGCGGGGAGAAGGCGGCGATGCGGGTCATGGTCGCGGCGATGACCGGGCCGGCCATTCGTTTGGCGGCTTCCTCGAAGGCGAGTTCCTTTGGCGCGCCCTCGGACATGCGCCGCTCGGCATATTCCGTCACGATGATCGCGTCGTCGACCAGCATGCCGACGGCCAGGATCAGCGAGAACAGGACCACCATGTTGATCGTGTAGCCCATCAGCGCGAGGAGCAGGATGCCCATTAGGAAGGAGGACGGGATGGCAAGGCCGATCAGCAGCGAGGCGCGGCCCGACAGCGCGTAGAGGACGACGATGAAAACCAGGATCACGGCGATCAGCACGTGGTTCTGCAGATCGTTCAGCAGCTGGTTGACGAAGACCGACTTGTCCTGCGTGTAGGTCACCTCCATGCCGGGAGGCGCCACCTTGACGAACTCGTCGGCGACCTTCTTCGCGCCCTCGATCGTCTCGACGATGTTGGCGCCGGTACGTTTCTTGACCTCGATCGCAATGGCCGGCTTGCCGTCGAGGCGGGTGATCGTCTCGGCGTCCTTGAAGGTCGAACGGACGGTGGCGAGGTCCTGCACGCGCACCACAGCGTTGTTGTTGGCGACGACGGGCAGGTTGGCGACATCCTCCGGCGTTTCGATCAGCGCCGGCACCTTGATCGCATACTTGCCTTCGCTGCCTTCGAGCGCGCCCGCCGCGACCAAGCTGTTGGACGCACCAATGCCCTGCACGATCTGGTCGAGCCGCAATCCATAGGACGACAGCTTGACCGGGTCGATGATCGCCTCGACGAGCTCTTCGCGCGATCCCTGGATCGTGCCTTCGAGAACGCCGGGAACCTCCTCGATCTTGTCGCGCAGCGCCTTGGCGGCGACGGTCAGGGCGCGCTCGGGCACGTCGCCCGACAGCGTCACGACGAGGACCGGGAATTCCGAGACGTTGACCTCGTTCACCGACGGCTCTTCGGTGCCTGCGGGCAAGTCGCGCTTGGCGTCCTGAACCTTGTTGCGGACGTCGATCAGCGCGTCGGACAGGTTCGTCGAGGGATCGAACTCGACCAGAACGTAGCCGCCGCCCTGGAATGCGGCCGAGCGCATTTCCTTGAGCCCCTTGAGGCTCTTCAGCTGCGTCTCGACCGGGCGCAGCAGAAGCCGCTCGGAATCCTCCGGCGAGATACCCTGATAGGCAAGGCTGACATAGATGACCGGGAAGGCGACGTCCGGCTCCGCTTCCTTCGGCACCGACATATAGGCGACGGCGCCGGCAAGGATGAGGAAGACGAGGACCGACAGGGTCAACCGCGCATTGCGGATCGCAAGCTTGACGATATCCATGACCGGGTGCCGCTAGTTGGTGCCGGCGACTTCGCCGACGAGCTTCTTGATCAGCTGTTCGTCGGCCGCCACCGGGTTGACGATATCGCCTTCGGTGACGAGGTCCTGGCCCGCGACGACGACCCGGGCATCCCTCGGCACGCCGCCGAGCACGAGCCCGTTGGTCAAATCGTCCATCAGGTCGATCGGGTAGAAGACGATCTTGTTGTCCTTGTCGGCAACGCGGATGCCGAGATCGCCATTGGCACTGAGCGTCACCACCGAGCGCGGCAGGATCACAGCGTCAGACGGGGCGGCGCGCACCGTAATCTCGGCCGTCATGCCGGCGGGAATGCGGTCGTCAGGATTCGGGATCGCTACCTCGACGCGGAACGTGCGCGTCGCGGGCGCCGCCTCGCGGCTGATGTAGCGGACCGTGCCGGTCACCTTCTCGCCGTCGACGAGCTTCGCCTCGGCCTTGTCGCCGGCCTTGATATAGACAAGGTCGCGCTCGCTCACCTCGCCCTTGACCACCACCGGGTCGAGGCTGAGCAGGGTGGCGATCTGCGCGCCTTGCGATACGGCGCTGCCGATCTCGACATCGACGCTGTCGATGACGCCGGCAAAGGGCGAGACGATCGTCATCCGCTCGAGATCCGATTCGGCTGCCTTGAGCTGGGACTCTGCCTGCGCCAGCGCCGACACGGCGGTGTCGAGGCTGAGCTTTGCCAGCGTGCCGGTTTTGGCCAAGCGCTGCGCGGCCTCGAGTTCGGCCTGACGCTGCTTCACGAGCTGCTTGGCCGTGTCGATCATCGCCGGCTTGTCCTCGGCGCTCAGAGCCAGGATCAACTGCCCAGCCTCGACCTTGTCACCTTGCTTGACGGGCAGCTGCTCGATGATGCCGGCGGCGCGCGTGGCGAGAACGGCGCGCTTGTCGGCCTGTGTCTGGCCCGACAGGTGGATGGCGCGCTCGTGCTGGACCCGCGGCGGCACGACTACGGCGACCGTGCGCGGCGCCTTGGGCGCGGCCTCGGCAGCCGGCGCGGGTTTCACTTCGCCCTGGGCCGTTTCCGTTTTCTCCGGCGACGCGCTGCCGACGGACGAGAACTTGCCCGTTCCCATCCATGCTGCGAACCCGACCAGCACGACGACGGCCGCGATCTTGTGGAACCTGAACTTCGCCATTCCGAATATCCCCTCAAAGGGCGAACGACGCCCCTGGGACGTCACGACAAATCCGAACACTCAGATGGGGGTGCGCCGGTCGGTCGTCAAACCGAAACGCTCACTCGCTCCGGGCGGCGGTATCTACTCCAAAGTTGCATTGCACAAAAGTCAGTATTTTTGACGCTGACTTCACGGCGAAGGACAGGGTGCTCCCGCCGCCGCCCAATTGACCAAGGCCTCGTAGGTGGCCTGCGCCGATCCGGGAGCGGGTTCGCGGCCCGGTCCCGGGTCCCATCCCCAGCGGACGAGAGCGTCGTCGCGGACATGGATCGCCACTTCGTCCAAGGTACGATTGCCGTTGCGGGCCGGATCCTTGATCTGGGCGCAGACCTCGGCCGAAGACTTGCCGAACCAGACCATCTCGGGTGGTGCCAGATGCCAGCCAGCGACACCGGGTGGGCCGTGCAAAACACTGGAATTGCTATCGAAATGACAGGTCGTGCAGTGCAGGCCGGGATTGCCGAAACCCGAGCCGTCGCTGCCGCCCTGGACGTTGAAGGCGTGGACCCGCGTGACGCCGTAATGCGCGCCGGACCAGCGCGGGCGGTTGTCCTCGACGTGGCAGTTGGCGCAGCGGGGATGCGCGAAAACCTCGTAGACCCTGGCCCATTCGGAGAGGCCGGCTGCAGGGTCCGCGGCAGGTGCCGTTGGCTCCTGCGCAAGCGCCGAAATCGCCAGTCCGGCGATGGCGGCAGTTGTCAGCAATGTGAAGACAGCCCTCATGCGAAGGTTACGTCCTTGGACAGCGGCAGCGAGCGGAAGCGCTGACCCTTGAGGGCGAAGAGCGCATTGGCGAGTGCGGGTGCTGCCGGCGGTACGCCGACTTCGCCGGCACCGCCCATGCGGTGGAAATTCTCGAGGATCGCGACCTCGAATTCGGGCGCCTGGAAGATGCGCATGGCGTCGAAATCGTGGAAGTTCGACTGGACGACCCGGCCGTCCTCGAAGGTGATCGCCTGGCCCATCGCGGCCGACAGGCCGTAGACCGCGCCGGACGTCATCTGCGTTTCGATGATGCCTGGGTCGAGGGCCGTGCCAACCTCGACGGCGATCCACATCTTCTCGAGCTTGATACCCGCAGGGGTATCTGCGATCTGAATCACCTGCCCGCACCAACTCCCGAAGGAGAGCGTAAAAGCGAAACCCTTTGCCTTGCCTTCCGGCAGGGAGTCGCCCCAGCCGGACATTTCCGCGACCTTGTTCACGACTGCGAGCGCAGCCGGATGGTTCGCCATCAGCTTGCGCCGCATCTCGACCGGATCGATGCCGCCCGCCTGAGCGATCTCGTCCATGAAGCATTCGTGGAAGTAGCCGTTCACGGAATTGCCGACCGAGCGCCAGAAGGTGACGGGGATCGGCAGATCCGGCACCTGGATCTCGGAGACCCGGTAGTTGGGGATCGTGTAGGGCTGGTTGCGCGAGCCGTCGGTGATCGAGGGATCAGAGCCGCCGGCAGGCAGAGAGGTGAAGGTCCGGCTCATCAGCGAGGCCATCATGTTCTGCGCCGCCACCCGCATGTCGACGGCGACCGGCAGGCCGTCATTGCCGATGCGGGCCCGGAACTTCCCAACCGATGCCGGCCGGAACGGCCCGCGCCGCATGTCCTCTTCACGGGTCCAGGTTACCTGCACCGGACGTCCATCGGTCTCCTTGGCGAGAATGGTCGCGTAAAGCGCGTAGTCCAGCTCGCCGCGGCGGCCGAAGGCGCCGCCCATCGAGGTGGTATGCACATTGGTTTTGTCGCCCGGAACGCCGGCGATGTCGGAGCAGAACCAGCGCACCAGCACGGGCATCTGGTTCGGCGCCCAGACGTCGAGCACGCCGTCCTTCAGCCGCGCGGTGCAGTTCATCGGCTCCATCGGCGCGTGCGACAGATAGGGGACGCTGTATTCCGCCTCGATGACGCGATCCTGTGGCGCGTCGGCGAAGGCGACATCGACGTCGCCGTCATCCCGCATCGCGCTCGCCTCGCCGGTTCGGGCGGCGTCGGCGATCCTGGCCATGATGTCGTCATTGGAAAGCGGATAATCCGGCTTGCCCCACTCGACATCGATCGCCTCGGCAGCCTTGAACGCGGCCCAGGTGTTATCGGCGATGACGCCAAAGCCGCTGCCGTAGCTCGATTCGATCGGCACGATCTTGACGACGCCGGGCATCTTCGAAGCCGCCGAGGTGTCCGAGCGGACGGGTTTCGCGCCGAAGACCGGGCTCATCCGGACGGTTCCGAACAGCATGTCGGGCTGCCGGACGTCGATGCCGAAGATCGGCGCGCCGGTGACCTTGGCCAGCATGTCGACGCGTTTCTGCGGCTTGCCGAGCAGCTTCCAGTCAGTCTTCTCCTTCAGCGTCACCTTCGACGGCGGCGCCAGTTTCGAGGCGTCGAGCGCCACTTCGCCATAGGTGACGCTGCGGTTGGACGCCTTGTGGACGATCGTGCCGTTGTCGGTCGTAAGATCTCGCGCCGGGACATCAAACCGGGCGGCGGCGGCCTCGATCAGCATGATCCGTGCCGCAGCACCTGCCTGGCGCATCCGGTCAAAGCCGTCGCGTGCGGCTGTCGAGCCGCCGGTGGCCTGGAGACCCAGCATCTTGCCTGCCGCGCCCATCAGCCCGCGCACCGTCTCGGCCGTGAAGCTATCGTCCCAGAAGTTGAACCCGGCGCCTTCTTCGAGCATCGCGGCATTGTAGTAGGCATATGACGGCAGCCCGTGCTCGACCTTGAGACGGTCGAGCGTCACGTCGAGCTCCTCGGCGACGAAGGCGGCGAGCGTGGTCGAGATACCCTGACCCATCTCGGCGCGCGGCGCGATCACCGTGATCGTGTTGTCCGAACCGATCTTCAGATAGGGATTGAAGGTCACCTCGCCCTCGGCCAGTTCGCCTTCGAGAGGGTTCGGGTAGGGCCTGCGGTAATAGTAGTAGCCGACGGCCACGCCGCCTGCGACGGCGGCCATACCGAAGAGGAAGGTGCGCCGTGCGATCTTGCCGATGCTGGCCATGGTCATGCCCTCGCCAATTTGAGGGAGGCAGCCTTCTTGATGGCCGTGCGGATGCGCGGATAGGTGCCGCAGCGGCAGAGATTGCCGCCCATGGCGTTGTCGATGTCCTCGTCGGTCGGGTCGGAGATTTCTTCGAGCAGCGCGTAGGCACTCATGATCTGGCCGGCCTGGCAGTAGCCGCACTGGGCGACCTGCTCGTCGAGCCAGGCCTGCTGGACGGGATGGAGCTTGCCGTCGGTCGCGAGACCCTCGATCGTGGTCACCGCCCCGGTAACATCGCCGACCGGGAGGGAGCAGGATCGGACCGCCTGGCCGTCGATGACGACGGTGCAGGCGCCGCAGGCGGCGACACCGCAACCGAATTTCGGACCGGTCTTGCCGGCGAGGTCGCGCAGCGCCCAGAGAAGGGGCATGTCGGGCTCGGCGTCGAATTCGATGTCTTTTCCGTCGACGGTGAGGCGCATTCGACATCCTTTCCTGGCTGGGGCGGACGACCGTGGGTCCGGGGCCTTGCGCATACATCTTGACAAAATTCGTCAATATGTCAACAGAGAGAAGGCGGGATGAAATTATCTTGAACGACCAGACCGGCACGACGGACCAATTGAGACGGCAGCGCATTCTTGACGGCGCCGCCAAGGTGTTGCTGACCTATGGTTTCCAGCGCACGACGATGGACGACATCGCGAAGGCAGCGGACATGTCGCGGCCGGCGCTCTATCTCATTTTCCGCAACAAGACCGACATCTACCAGGCGCTCGCCCAGAGCTACTTCGACGCTGCGGTCGCCAATGCGCGGGACGCGCTGGCTGGCTCCGGTCCCCTGGAGGAGCGGTTGAACGCGATGCTCGAAACGTCGATCTTCGCCATGATGGACGAGTTCACCCGGGCGCCGCACGGCCATGAGATCCTGGACATGAAGAAACAGCTTGCCGGTGAGATCATGACGGAGTGGAAGGAGACCATGACCGGTCTCGTCGCCGAGGCGATCGAGCGGACCGCGGCAACGAAAGGCATCGACCTGAAGGCGCGGGGGCACACGGCGACGATCCTGGCGAATCTCTTCTGGGACGCGATCGAGGGCATGAAAGCGCGGCTGGAGACGGTCGATGAACAGCGCGCGGCGTCGCGAAGCGTGGTGCGCGTCGTTGCGTCGGCGGTCGAGTCCGACTGAACGTCAGGCGGCGGGCTTCCGGCGCGTCGCCAGGAACTCGAGCGTCCGCGCCCCGAGACTGCGCGGCCTAAGGCGCGGCGTCGCCGAAATCTCGCCGGAGACATCGAGCGTGGCCTGTTCGCCCACGGCATCGTAGTTCGCAACGAGCCAGTCTTCCGCGGCACTTCGCCCGAGATCGCGCAGATATTCGAGGAAGGCCCACTCGGCGTTCACCTTGGACGACGCCGACAAGTCCTTGAACGCCTCGTCGGCGTCGATGCGATGCATGCGGATGTCGCGATACTCGTCGCGCGAGACCCGGCCTTGGTCGATGAGCCTGTGAACGAAGGCGATGGCGCGCAATTCGTGCAGCAGGCCGGAGTTGAAGGTGATCTCGTCGACCCGATTCTGGATCTCCTGCGCCGTCCTCGGCGCGCCTTCCCGCGTGACCGGATTGATCTGCACCAGCAGGACGTCCTCGACGTGGTTGGCGTAGAAGAAGGGGAAAATCGCCGGATTGCCGCCATAGCCGCCGTCCCAATAGGGCTCGCCGTCGATCTCCACGGCACGGAAGACCTGCGGCAGGCAGGCGGACGCCATCACCGCGTCGACGCTCAGCTCCTCGCCCGAAAACACACGCAGGCGCCCGGTCTGCACGTTAGTCGCGGAGACGAAGACGGTGAGCCCCTTGCAGCTGCGGACATTGCCGAAATCGATCTCCTCCTCGACCACCTCCCGGAGCGGGTTCACGTTCAGCGGGTTGGCGATGTAGGGCGAGAAGACGCGCGACATAGCGTCGTACATCATGTAGCCGGGCGAATTCTCCACCGACCAGTTGCCCCATAGGATGTCCCAGGGCAGGCGCTGCACGGGGGAAAACCGCCCCTTGCGCGCGACGCTCTTCCAAAAGGCGGACAATCACTCGCGGGCGCCGTCGCGTCCGCCGCGCATCCAGCCATCGGCAAGGGCTACGGCGTTCATCGCCCCGGCGCTCGTGCCCGACACCGCGGCGAGGTCAAGCCGGCCGTCCTCAAGCAGCCGGTCCAGTACGCCCCAGGTGAAGGCGCCATGCGAGCCGCCGCCCTGAAGCGCCAGATTGACCGGTTTGCGGTTCACTGCGCGGTCCATCCGCCGTCGACGGAGATGGTCGTTCCGGTCACCGACGCGGCACCATCGGAGACGAGATAGAGCGTGGCGGCGGCGATCTCGCCCACCGAGGCGAACTTCTTGCTCGGTTGCTTCTCGAGGATCACGTCGCGTATCGTCGTCTCGCGGTCGAGACCGAGTTCCTTCGCCCGGTCGTCGATCTGCGTCTCGACCAACGGAGTCAGCACGAAGCCGGGGCACACCGCGTTGCAGGTGATGCCGAGCCTCGCCATCTCCAGCGCCACCGTCTTGGTCAGGCCGACGACGCCGTGTTTGGCGGCGACATAGGCCGACTTGTTCGGCGAGGCGCGCAGGCCGTGTGCCGAGGCGATGTTGACGATGCGGCCCCAGCCGGCTGCCTTCATGTGGGGCAGGGCCGCGGCCGTGGTGTGGAAGGACGAGGTGAGGTTGATCGCGATGATCCTGTCCCACTGCTCGACGGGGAAATCCTCGATCGGGGCGACGTACTGGATGCCCGCATTGTTGACGAGGATGTCGACAGCGCCGAATTCCTTCGCGGTCCATGCAATCAGATCGCGGCACTCGTCCGGCTTTGACATGTCCGCCTTGCGGTAGACGGCCCTCGCCCCGGTCTTTTCGGCGATCGCCCTGGCGACGGCTTGGTCGGCCTCCTTGTCGGAGAAGGAGTTGACGACGACCGTATGCCCCAGGCCCGCCAGTGCCTCGGCGATGGCGAGGCCGATGCCGGATGTCGATCCGGTGACGACGGCGACCTTGGGGGCAAGTGCTGACATGGGAGAGCCTTTCGGATGGATTGCGCGCCGCAGCAGAAATAATGCAGCGCACAATCAAAGCAAGGTGGTGGTTTCACCTAGACCATCTTGGTCTACTCCGCCGGCGCAGGCTCGGCGGCGAATGCCGGCTTCTCGGCTTCGTCGGGCAGATCCTTCCTGGAAATGAACGTGTAGAACATCGGCACGACGAAGAGGGTGAACATCGTGCCGACGAGGATGCCGGAGAAGATCACCGTGCCCATGGCCGAGCGCGCGGCCGCGCCGGCGCCGGAGGCGAGGATGAGCGGCACGACGCCGAGCGCCATCGCTGCGGTCGTCATCAGGATCGGCCGCAGACGGGTCTTGGCCGAGGCGATGATCGCGTCGCGGCGGCTCAGCCCGTTGGTGTGGCGCTGCTGGTTGGCGAATTCGACGAGCAGGATGCCGTGTTTGGTGATCAGGCCGACGAGCGTGATGAGACCGACCTGCGTGTAGATATTCAACGTCCCCAGCCCAAGGTTCAGCGGCAGAATGGCGCCGAAAATGGAGAGGGGGACGGACATCATGATGATCAACGGGTCGCGGAAGCTCTCGAACTGCGCGGAGAGGACGAGGTAGATCACCACCAGGGCGAGCGCGAAGGCGATGACGATCGTGTTGCCCTGTTGGCTTTCCAGGCGCGACTGGCCGGAATAGTCGATGAAGAAGCCGTCCGGCAGCAGCGGCCGGGCGATCTCCTCAATGGCCGCGAGCCCGTCGCCGGTCGACACGGTCGGGATCGGCAGGGCCGAGATCGTCGCGGAGTTCAACTGGTTGAACTGCTCGATCGAGGCGGGCGAGGAGTTGGTCGAGATCGACACGACCGCCGACAGCGGCACCATGTCGCCCGACACCGAGCGGATGAAGAATTCGCCCAGCTTTTCGGGGTTGTCGCGGAATTCCCGCGGCACCTGCATGATGATGTCGTAGCTGTTCGAATCGCGATCGAACTGCGCGACAGCCCCGCCGCCGACGAGCAGACCCAGCGTCGTGCCGATTTCGCGGATCGGCAGGTTGAGCGCCGCCGCGCGGTCGCGGTCGATCGTGACCGTGACCTGGGGCGCGTCGAAGGCGAGCGAGTTCTGGACGACGATGAAGCGGCCGGATTTCTGGGCCTCCAGCCTGATCTGCTCCGCTACCTCGTAGACGCGGGACGGTTCGCCGGTCGAGCGGATGACGACCGAGATCGGCAGGCCGCCGCCGGCGCCGGGCAGCGACGGAGGCGCAAAGACCAGCGCCTGGACGCCCGCGACCTTGGAAAGCCGGGCCTGGATATCGGCCTGAATCTCTTTTTGCGAGCGGGTGCGCTCGGCCCAGTCCTTCAGCGCCCAGACGGAGAAGCCGGAATTGGTCTGGCCGCCCGAGCCGACGATCGAGAAGTTCGCCTTGACCTCCGGAATGTCCTTCGTCAGGTCGCGGATCTGGTCGACATAGAGCTGGGTGTATTCCGACGTCGCGTAGCGCGGCGCGTTGACGATGGCGAAGAGTGCGCCGGAATCCTCCTCCGGCGCAAGTTCGCTGGACGTCTTGAAGAACATGAAGCCTGTCGCACCGACCAGCGCGATGACCACCAGCAAGGTGACGGGGCGGTAGTTCAGCGAGCCGGAGACCCAGCGCTCGTAACCATTGGCGAAGCGGTCGAAGAAATGGTCGACCGCCGCCTGGAAACGGCTGTGGTTGCCCGATTTCAGAATGCGGGCCGACATCATCGGCGTGATCGTCAAGGCGACCAGGCCGGAGATGACCACCGCGCCGGCAAGCGTAAAGGCGAATTCGCGGAACAGCGAGCCGGTCAGGCCGCCGGTGAACATCAGCGGCGCGAAGACGGCGGCGAGGGTGATCGTCATCGCCACGACGGACGTCGTGATCTCCGCCATGCCCTTGAAGGCCGCCTGCATGGGCGACAGGCCTTCCTCCATGTGGCGATGGATGTTCTCGACCACCACGATGGCGTCGTCGACGACGAGGCCGATCGCCAGCACCATCGCAAGCAGCGAGAGCAGGTTGATCGAATAGCCCATCAGGAAGAGGAAGAAGCAGACGCCGACCAGCGACAGCGGAATCGTCACGACGGGCATCAGTACGGAGCGGAACGAACCGAGGAAGAGCAGGATGACGACGACGACGATCAGGACGGCCTCGCCGATGGTCTTGTACACTTCCTCGATGGAGGCGCTGATCGTTTCGGTGGAATCGTAGACGAGCGTGATCTCCATGCCGGCGGGCAGCGTCTGCTGGATGATCGGCAACTGCTCGATCACGCCGGCCGAGGTGTCGAGCGGGTTGGCCGACGGTGTCGGGAAGATGCCGATGAAGGTGCCTTCCTGGCCGTTGAAGTTGACGACCGTGTCCTCGCTCTCCGCCGCGAGTTCGACCTTCGCCACCTCGTTCAGCCGCACGATGCCCTCCGAATCGGATTTCAGCGGCAATTGGCCGAAGGCTTCCGGGTTCTGCAGCGTCGACCGGACGGTGATAGCACTGGAGACGAACTGGTTCTGCGTCTTGCCGGGGGCGGAGAGGAAGTTCGAGGAGTTGATCGCCGACAGCACTTCGGCGGCGGTGATGCCGCGCGAGGCGAGCTTGATCGGGTCGATCCAGACCCGCATCGAATATTCCTTGGCGCCGAGAACCTGCACCTCGGCGACGCCCTCGATCGTCGACATGCGCGGACGGATGACGCGCTCGATATATTCGGTGAGCTGCTCGCCCGTCATGTTCGGGTTCTGCATCGCCAGATACATGATGGCGAACTGCTGGCCGGTGCCCTTGACGATCACCGGGTCGTCGGCATCGGACGGAAGCTGGCCGCGCACCTGGTTGACCTTGGCGATGACTTCCGTGAGCGCGGCATCGGGATTGGCGCCGAGCCGCATCTGGACGGTAACGACCGATGCCGAAGGCCGGCTCTGCGAGGTGACGTAGTCGATGTTCTCCGTCGTCGAGACGGCAGCCGAGATCGGGGCGGTGATGAAACCCTGGATCAGGTCGGCGCTCGCGCCGGGATAGGTGGTGGTGACGGTGATGACCGTCTCCTCGACCTCCGGATACTGGCGGATCGACAGGTTGAAGATGCCCTGCACGCCAAGCAGCAGGATCATGAAGGCCAGGACCGTCGACAGGACGGGCCGGCGGATGAAGATGTCGGAGAAGCTCATTTCGCGGCCGCCTTCTCGTCGCCGGACGGCTGCGGCTGGACGGTATTGTCGATCACCACCGACCCGCCGTTGGAGAGGCGGTTCTGGCCGGCCGTGACGATCTCGTCGCCTTGCTTCAAACCGTCCAGGATCTCCACGCGCCCGTCGGAGCGGCGACCGAGCTTCACGAAGATCTGCTGCGCGACGAGACCGGGCGCGGCCTCCGTCGCGGCCGGCGTTCCGGTCGCAGGCTTGGTTTCACCTTCGGCCGCGGTCGTCGCTGTCGCGGCGGCCGGTTTCGCCGGGCGGACCGCATAGACGAAGTCGCCATAGAGGCTGGTCACCACGGCCGTCTGCGGCACAGCGATGACATTGTCTTCCTCGGGCAGATCGACACGCACCTGCACGAACTGGCCTGGTGCCAGTTTGGCGTCCGGATTGGAGATCTCGGCGCGGATCAAGACGAGCCGCGTCGAGGGATCGACCTTCGGCTCGATGCCGGTGATCGAACCGGCAAAGGGCATGTCGGCCTCGGTCACGCCGAAGCGCACGGGCTGACCGATCTTGACGAGGTTGAGACTCTGTTCGGGAACCGAGAAGTCGGCCCGCATCACGTCGAGGTTCTGCAAGGTGGCGACGGTCGTGCCGGGGGTGAGATACTGGCCGAGGTCGATCCTCGGAATGCCCATCGTGCCGGCGAACGGCGCGGTGAGCTGCTTCTGCTCCAGCACGGCTTCGAGCTTGGTAACCTGGGCAGCGGACGCGGTGGCCGCTGCCTGCGCCTGCTCGACGGTCGTCTCGGAGCCTACGCCGCGCTTCTGCAGTTCGAGCGCGCGGTCTAGGTTCTGCCTGTCGAGCGCTGCCTGCGCGCTCTGGGCCGAGAGATCGGCCCGCTGCTGCGTGTCGTCGAGCTGCACGAGCAGCGCACCTTCCTCGACGCGCTGGTTCGAGTCGAACCTGATCTCCTTGACGATGCCGCTCGTTTCGACCGTGAGATCCACGCCGCGCGACGCGCTCACCGTGCCGATGGCCTGGATGCCCGGCGTCCACTTGACCGGCTCGACCTTGACCGTCGAGACGGGCGACGCCGCCACGGGCATGTTGGCGAAGAACTGGCTGATCGCGTTGTCGCGGAACATGTTGAAGCCGACGATACCGCCGACCACCAGCACGAGCAGCACGATGGCTATGAGGAAACGCTTGATCACGGGGCACTCCGGCAAAAGCGATCGGCGATGGACTATGCAGCCGAAGGCATGGGTTCGGCAACGGATTATCGGATCGTAACTGTACCGTCTGGACGGTATTGTCAATCGGGTGTATATGATATGCAGGAGGTCCGATGAGCATCCCGAGAGCAAATTCGCGTGAACGGATACTGGCTGCCGCGGCCGAGGTCGCGCGCGAAACCGGGCCGGGAAGTCTGTCGCTCGATGCGGTCGCCCACCGCGCCGGGGTGTCGAAGGGCGGGCTGCTCTACAACTTTCCGAGCAAGGCCAAGCTGATGCAGGGCCTCGTGGCGAGCCATGTCGAGGAGTTCGAGCAGCTGCTGGATGAAGCCGTGGCCGGTGGAGAGCCCCTGGTGTCGGCCTATCTGAGGCTGACGGCGGAAGCCTGCGAGAAGGACGAACCGGCAGCCTGGATCTTCTCCGCCATGGCGGAGGACCCCGACTTCCTGGAACCGGTCAATCAGCATCGCCGACGCCTGCTCGACCGCCTGAAGGCCGAGACCCCCAATGTCACGGACCTTCTGGTCGTGTTCTTCGCGATGGAGGGTCTGCTGAGCATGAAACTCTTCGGCACGGCCATCCTGAGTGCGGATGAGCGGAAAATGCTGGTGGAGCGGCTGTCGCAGATCGCCGGCGGGCGCGGTGTCTGACACAGAAGTGTCGTCTTGCACCCGCAAGCTTGACACGGCGGGGCACGTCCGCCACCTGAAGGCCAGTCAAACAGGTCGCGGAGACCGCCCATGACCATCGCCCCCCAGATCCCGTCAGCGAGCCAGGCAGGCCCTGCGCCGCGCCGCGTCACCGTCGGTGTGGATGTCGGCGGCGTGACGGTGGGCGGCGGTGCCGCGATCGTCGTCCAGTCGATGACCAATACCGATACGGCCGATGTCGATGCGACCGTGGCGCAGGTGGCAGCCCTGCATCGGGCCGGCTCCGAACTCGTCCGCATCACGGTCGACCGCGACGAGAGTGCCGCCGCCGTGCCGCGAATCCGCGAACGGCTGGAGCGCGTCGGCGTCTTCGTGCCGCTGATCGGCGATTTTCATTACATCGGCCACAAGCTCCTTGCCGACCATCCGGCCTGCGCCGAGGCGCTGGCCAAATACCGCATCAACCCGGGCAATGTCGGCTTCAAGGAGAAGAAGGACCGGCAGTTCGCCGCGATCGTGGAGATGGCGATCCGCCACGACAAGCCGGTGCGCATCGGCGTCAACTGGGGCTCGCTCGACCAGGAGCTGCTCACCCGCCTGATGGACCAGAACCAGGCGAACGGTTTTCCGATGACGGCGGACGAGATCACCCGCGAGGCGATCGTGCAATCGGCGCTCTTGTCGGCGGAACTGGCGGAAGAGATCGGCCTGCCGCGCTCGAAGATCATCCTGTCGGCCAAGGTCAGCCGCGTCCAGGACCTGATCGCCGTCTATGGCGAACTCGCACGCCGCTCCGACCACGCGCTGCATCTGGGCCTCACCGAGGCCGGCATGGGCACCAAGGGCATCGTCGCCTCGTCCGCCGCAATGGGCATTCTGCTGCAGCAGGGCATCGGCGACACGATCCGCATCTCGCTGACGCCGGAGCCCGGCGGCGACCGCACCCGCGAGGTGCAGGTGGCGCAGGAACTGCTGCAGACGATGGGCTTCCGCCAGTTCGTTCCAATCGTGGCGGCCTGCCCCGGCTGCGGGCGCACGACATCGACCGTGTTCCAGGAGCTGGCCGAGAAGATCCAGGCCGACCTCAGAAAGAACATGCCGGCATGGAAGACAAAGTATCCCGGCGTCGAGGAGCTCAAGGTCGCCGTCATGGGCTGCATCGTCAACGGGCCGGGCGAATCCAAGCATGCCGATATCGGCATATCGCTGCCCGGCACCGGCGAGACGCCGGCCGCGCCGATCTTCATCGACGGCAAGAAGGCGGCGACGCTCCGCGGCGCCAACATCGCGGCGGAGTTCGAGGCGATGGTTGCGACCTATATCGAGCAGCGGTTCGGAAAGGCCGGCAGTGAGGCGGCTGAGTAGGCTTGCCGCCGCCGTCCTGCTCGCGGCCGCTGCGCCGGCGCGGGCCGAGCCAGTCAAGCCTCCCGTCACGATCGACCGCATCTGCGATCTCATCTACGTGCACGCGCGGGTGAACCGCCTGCCTGAAGATTTCTTCGCGCGGCTGATCTGGAAGGAAAGCCGGTTCGATCCCGGCGCGGTGAGCCCGGCGGGCGCCGAAGGCATCGCCCAGTTCATGCCGGGCACGGCGGCGATGCGGAAACTCGACGATGCCTTCGATCCCGATCTCGCGATCCCGGCGAGTGCGAAATATCTCGGCGAGCTCAAGACCAGGTTCGGCAATCTGGGGCTGGCGGCCGCCGCCTACAATTCCGGCGAGAGCCGGGTGTCGCGGTGGCTCTCTTCGGGCGGCTTCCTGCCGCTCGAGACCGAGAACTACGTGCTCGACATCATGGGCGAGCCTGCCGATGTGTTCGCCGACCCGGCCTATAGCGGGAAGGTGCAACTTCTTGACGAGGCGGCCGGATTCGACGCTGCCTGCCGGGCGATGCCGGCGACGATGAGCGCGGTGATCCCGATGGCCAGCATCCACACCAAGCCCTGGGGTATCCAGGTCGCCGGGAATTTTCGTCGCGACGCGGCGATCCGGCAATACCAGCGGGTGAAGGCGCGGCTGTCGCCGCTGCTCGCCGACTACGAGCCCGTCGTCAGCCGCGTGCGGTCGCCCATCGGCCGGCGCGGTGTTTATGCGGTGCGCATCGGCGTCGACGATCGCGCCAGCGCCGATGTCATCTGTCGGAACCTGCGCGACGCCGGCGGTTCGTGCATCGTGCTCAGGAACAGGTAGCTCAGTTCTTCCGCTCGGCGATGAAGCTGGCCGCCTGCTTCAGCAGGCCCGCCTTCGCGCCGAACGGCTCGAGCAAATCGTGCGCCTGGCCGACGAGTCCCCGCAACTGTTTGCGGGTCCAGTCCGTGCCGTGCAGGGAGGGCAGGGTCGCCTTGCCGGCAGCGGCGTCCTTGCCGGTCGCCTTGCCCATGGCCGAACTGTCGGCGGTCAAGTCGAGCAGGTCGTCGGCGAGTTGGAAGGCGAGCCCAATCGCCGAGCCGAACTCGGCCAGCCGTTCGCGCTCGGAGAAGGTCGCACCGCCGAGGATCGCGCCGGCCTCGCAGGCGTAACGGATCAGCGCGCCGGTCTTCATCGCCTGCAGCGTGATGATGCCTTCCTCGTCGGGTCTCGCCGTCTCCGCCGCGAGGTCGAGCGCCTGGCCACCCGCCATGCCGCCGACGCCTGAGGCAATGGCGAGGCCCTTGATCAGGTCGATGCGCTGGCGCGGCGTGATCGCATTGCGGGGGACATCGGAGCTCTCGGTCGAGAGAATGTCGAAGGCGAGCGTCAACAGGCTGTCGCCCGCCAGAATCGCGGTCGCCTCGTCATAGGCCTTGTGGACGGTAGGCTGGCCGCGGCGCATGTCGTCGTCGTCCATTGCGGGCAGATCGTCATGGACCAGCGAATAGCAGTGGACGCATTCGAGTGCGGCGGCCGTCGCCAGCACATCCTCGCCGGAACGGCCGAACAGGGCCGCGCTTTCGATCACCAGGAAGGGCCGCAGCCGCTTGCCGCCGTTGAGAACGCCGTGGCGCATCGCTGCGATAAGCCGCTGCGGCCGGGCAATTTCGCCCGTGCGTTCACGGTCGTCGAGCAGGCGGCGCAGTTCGCCTTCGACCCTGGCCGCATGCGCGGCAAGCCGTTCTTCGAAGCCGTCCTGAACCGTCGTATCCATGGCGGGACGCTTGCCGCCATTCCTCGCCGCGGTCAAGCGACCGGAGATCGTTCCAGAAAAGGGCTTCGGGAGATTGCCAGCCGCGGAACGCGCCTTTATGCCGGTTCAAATGGCAAGACGCACGGCAGAACCGAGCATTCCCGCCGTCGATCCGGAGCCGGACATGGCCGCGGGAGGTATCAGAGCGAGGAAAGGCAGGCGGGCCTGGGTCCGGCGCGCCGTGACGGGCCTCGTCGTCCTTGCTGTACTGCCCTTCGTTCTGACCTTCCTCTACATCCTGCCTTTCATGCATCCGGTGTCGACGCTGATGCTGAAGGATCTCGTGACCTTTCAGGGCTACGACCGGCAATGGGTGACGCTGGAGGAGGTCGCGCCGCCGCTGCTGCATTCGATCGTGATGTCGGAGGACGGCCAGTTCTGCTCCCACTACGGAGTGGACCTGCGGGAGCTCGGCGCCGTCATCGACGACGCGATGGCCGGCGAGGCGACGCGCGGCGCCTCGACCATCACCATGCAGACAGTGAAGAACCTCTTCCTCTGGCACCGTCCGCTCGGTACGGTGAGAAAGGTGATCGAGTTGCCGCTGGCGGTGTTTTTCGACCTGGTCGTGCCCAAACACCGGATCATGGAGATCTACATCAACATCGCGGAGCTCGGCCCGAACATCTACGGCGCCGAGGCGGCGGCGCGGCATCATTTCGGCAAGTCGGCGAAGAACCTGTCGCGCCGCGAGGCGGCGCTGCTCACCGCGGCCTTGCCCAACCCGATCCTGCGCAATCCCGCCAAGCCTTCGGCCGGCATGCGACGCATCGCCAACATCATCGAGCGGCGGGCGCAAAGGGCGGGCGACTACGTGAAATGCCTGAAATAGACCTCAGACCCCGTCGAGGATGACGATCGTCGGCTGGCGCGGCAAGGTCGACAGCGACAGCGTGATCGAGCGCTCCGACCGGTAGTCGACCGCAAAGCCTTCGCCCATCAGCGACAGGAACTCGCCCATCGGCGTCGAATGGCGGTGCATCGGAAGGATCACCGAGGAGTAGAGCCGTTCGGCGATCCTGCTCATGTTGGTGAGCGACTGCGTCATGCCGCCGTCGACCGGCACCATCAGCACGTCGAGCCGGCCGATGGCGGCATAGTGCGCGTCCGTCAGGTCGTGGTGCAGGTGACCGAGATGGCCGATACAAAGGCCTGCCACCTCGAAGACGAAGATCGAATTGCCGTTGATTTCCATGCCGCCTTCCCACGTGCGGATATCGGTCGGCACGTTGCGCACGTAGAGGTCGCCGACCACGACGCGGTGCCTGGCCGGCTCGCCACCCTCGCCCCAGCCGGGCAGCGGGAATTCGATGGACGGGTCGGGGCTTGGGGTGAAGTGGCCGGAATGCGCCTTGTTCATGGTGACCACTCGAGGCACCGGCTCCACGGGATAGCGGCCGGAATAGTCGGTTGCGACGCGCACGCCACCCGGCGTGTCGATCAGGTAGGTCGAGTGGCCGACATAGGTGATGGTCACCTCGCCCTTGGCGACCTCGGCCTGCGCCAGGTGCGGGGTGAAGTTGGCGTAGACGACGTTGGGAAGCGACTGCGCCATAGCGATGCAGGACGAGGGGACCGGGTCTTCCTGCTGGGCGCGGGCCCCGATGGGAAACACGGCCAAGGCTGCGGCCACGATTGCGAGGCGGAAGCGGCGCATGTCGGATCTCCCGGTTCGTTCGATCGGGAGAGTATCGTCAAGCCGGCGCGGATTGGGTCATCACGATTGCGCGAGATTGTTGATGCCTGACTTGGGGCCGGTTCTGGACGAAAGCGGCGCTTCTGGTGTAAGGCAGCGCCCAAATCCAACCATCGCAGACCTGAAGGGCGTCATGGCCGGCCATTCCCAGTTCAAGAACATCATGCACCGCAAGGGCCGCCAGGACGCGATGCGATCCAAGGCCTTCTCGAAGCTCGCGCGCGAAATCACCGTGGCGGCCAAGATGGGCGCGCCCGACCCGAACTTCAATCCGCGCCTGCGTCTGGCGATCCAGAACGCCAAGGCCGAGTCGATGCCCAAGGACAACATCCAGCGCGCCATCAACAAGGCGGTCGGCGGCGACGCGGAGAACTATGACGAGGTGCGCTACGAGGGTTATGGTCCGGGCGGTGTCGCGGTGATCGTCGAAGCGCTGACGGACAACCGCAACCGCACCGCATCCAATGTCCGCGCCGCCTTCACCAAATCGGGTGGGGCGCTCGGCGAAACCGGCTCTGTCTCGTTCATGTGGGACCGCGTCGGCGAGATCGTCTATCCGGCCTCCGCCGCCAGCGCGGACAAGGTGATGGACGCGGCGATCGAGGCCGGCGCGGACGACGTGCAGTCGGACGAAGAGAGCCATGTCATCATCTGCGCCTTCGAAAGCATCGGGGAGGTGTCCTCCGCGCTCGAAGCCTCGCTCGGCGAAGCCCAATCGGTGAAGACGATCTGGAAGCCGCAGAACAACATCCCGGTCGACGAGGAGCGCGCCCAGTCGCTAATGAAGCTGGTGGCTGTCCTCGAGGACGACGACGACGTTCAGAACGTCTACGCCAACTTCGAGGTCGATGAAGCCACGCTTGCCAAGCTCAGCGCGGCGTGAAGAAGCCCTCCATCCGCATCACCTACTGCACTCAGTGCAACTGGATGCTGCGCGCCGGCTGGATGGCGCAGGAGCTGCTGTCGAGCTTCGGCGCCGATCTCGGCGAGGTCACGCTCGTGCCGGGTACGGGCGGCATCTTCGACATCCATTGCGACGGCGAACTCATCTGGGAGCGCAAGCGCGACGGCGGATTTCCGGATGCGGCCGAACTCAAGCGGCGCGTCCGCGACAACGCCTGGCCGGAGAAGCAGCTTGGCCATCTCGACAAGCCGGTTGCAAGATCGGACGACGGTCCAAGCTGACGCGATCAACCCCCCCACAAGCGGCCGTCATGCTCGGGCTTGACCCGAGCATCTACCTGCGTTTCCGCGATCGAGCCCGCTTCTCTCTGGCGACAGTAGATCCTCGGCACAAGGCCGAGGATGATGTCCTGCAGGGTGAGAGACCGAACCAAACAAAGAAAAGCCCCGCCGAAGCGGGGCTTGTTTCGTGCCTGACGCGCTGTCCGGCTTAGATACCCAGGTTCGCGAACTTGGACTTGAACTTGCTGATGCGGCCGCCGCGGTCCAGCTGGTTCTGGTTGCCGCCGGTCCAGGCCGGGTGCGTGGTCGGGTCGATGTCGAGGTTCATCGTGTCCCCTTCCTTGCCCCAGGTCGAGCGGGTCATGTATTCGGTGCCGTCGGTCATGACGACCTTGATCATGTGGTAGTCGGGATGGATCTTCTGCTGCATGGGTCTCGTCCTGAACGGCGGTGCGGCGATGCGCCCGGTCACTAAAGCTTGAAGCCGCGGCCATGGAAGGCTACGGCTTCGGAAACGGTCGGCGTGCCCTATACAGCACGACCCTGCGAAGCACAAGTCCGCTGCCGACATTACGTTCCGTGCTCCTTGCGGGCTGGGCGAGGCGTGAGGCGAAGTCGTTCTGCTTTAGGAAGCGGGGCTTTTGTCGGAATTGATCTCCCTCAAGGCTTCGCGGCACTAAGATGGACGATGAGAACATATTCCCGATCAAGCGGGACGAGGAACGCGAAGCGATGGCTGGCGAGACCATATCCGACGACGAGCGCAAGCGCCGCTCTCTCCGCCCGCTGGGGCGGCTCTTCCCCTATCTCGGTCGCTACAGCGGTATGGTCGCAGCCGCGGTCTTCTTTCTGCTTCTCGCCGCCGCGACGACGCTGACGCTGCCGCTGGCAGTGCGACGGATGGTCGACAACGGGTTCAGCGAGAGCGATCCCACCTTCATCGCAAACTACTTCAGCATGCTGGTGGTGATCGCGGCCGTGCTCGCGCTTGCGTCGGCCTGCCGATACTATTTCGTCATCACGCTGGGCGAGCGGGTGGTCTCGGACATAAGGCGCGATGTCTTCGCCCATGTGACGAAGCTCTCGCCCGCCTTCTTCGACCGCTCGCAATCCGGCGAGATCGTCTCGCGGCTGACCGCCGACACGACGCAAATCAAGTCCGCCGTCGGCGCAACCTCCTCCGTGGCGCTGCGCAACGCGATCATGGGGCTGGGCGCGGTGGCGATGATGGTCGTCACCAGCCCGAAGCTCTCGGGACTGGTGATCGCGGCGATTCCGCTCATCGTCCTGCCGCTGGTGGCTTTCGGCCGCTCGGTCAGGCGCAAGTCGCGCATGGCGCAGGACACGCTCGCCGAAGCCACAGCCTATGCCAGCGAGCAGATCGGCGCGCCGCGCACCATGCAGGCTTTCACCGCCGAGCGGATGGTGGTCTCGCGCTTCGAGCGCTCGGTGAACGCCGCCTTCGAGGCCGCCCGGTCGTCGGTATTCGCGCGCTCGATCCTCACCTTCTTCGCCATCTTCACCATCTTCTCCTCGGTGGTCGCCGTGCTCTGGTTTGGCTCGCGCGACGTGCTGGCGGGCACGATGTCGGCGGGAACCCTCGGCCAGTTCCTGCTCTATTCGGTGTTCGCGGCGGGTGCGCTCGGCGCCCTGTCGGAGGTCTGGGGCGAACTCAGCCAGGCGGCGGGCGCCGCCGAGCGGCTGACCGAGATTCTCGCCGAAACGCCCGACATCGCCGCGCCCGCCAATCCCGTGGCGCTGCCGTCGCCACCACTCGGCCGCGTCTCTTTCGAAGACGTCTCCTTTGCCTATCCGGCGCGCACGGACATGCCATCGCTGCGCTCCGTGTCTTTCACCGTCGAACCCGGGGAAACCGTCGCGATCGTCGGACCGTCGGGCGCCGGCAAGAGCACGATCTTCTCGCTGATCCTGCGCTTCTACGATCCCCAGTCGGGCCGCATCCGCGTGGACGGGGTGGACGTTCGCGATGCCGATCCGGAGGGACTGCGAAAGCGGATTGCCATCGTTCCGCAGGACACAACCATTTTCGCCGCCTCGGTGCGCGACAACATCGCCTTCGGCCGCCCCGACGCCAGCCAGATCGACATCGAGAGGGCGGCGCTCGACGCGCTGGCCTCCGAGTTCATCGACAAGCTGCCCGGCGGCTACGACGCGACCGTCGGGGAGCGCGGCGTCACGCTCTCGGGCGGACAGCGCCAGCGCATGGCGATCGCCCGCGCGATCCTGCGCGACGCGCCGATCCTTCTGCTCGACGAAGCGACCTCGGCGCTGGACGCCGAAAGCGAGACGCTAGTGCAGACTGCGCTGGAGCGGCTGATGAAGGGACGCACGACGCTGGTCATCGCGCACCGGCTGGCGACGGTGCTCAAGGCCGACCGCATTCTCGTGCTCGACGGCGGCGAGATCGTCGAGGAAGGCACGCATGCCTCGCTCGTCGCCAAGGGCGGCATCTACGCCCGCCTGGCGCGGCTGCAATTCGAGACCGGCGCGAACGCGTTCAAGAGCGCGGCGGAGTAGGTTACTGGCCGGGCTTCGCGACGTAGGAGAAGTCGTAGTTCCACTTCGTATCGCGCCAGAACGCGTCAAGAGTCTTGGAGTAGCTTTTCAGGTAGCCCGGCGGGATCCGGTCGGTATGGGTCATGAACGTCCAGACCACTTGAAAGCTCGTGTCCGTCGCGTCCGTCTGAGCAGTCAGGGCGCCGAAGGCCGCGAACGTGGGTTTCGTGTCCTCGGGCGGCGCGAATCTCGCCTTGAGATTCCGGACCAACGCCGTGTGCTGCTTGAACACCGGCCGGCCCAACCAGACCGGCGCGGTGCGGCCGACGCGGCTGGGATTCGGAAAATCCCCGAGCGCGAAGTCCGCCTTCAGCGGGAAGTCCTTGGTCAGGCCATCGCCGGTTAAGTCGGCGGTGTCGAGCTCGTAGCGTTCGGTCACCCTGACGATGTTCAGTTCGCGATCGTCGGCGACTTCCAGCGGCGCGACGCTGTGTATGCCGGGATACTGACCATTGTAATACGCGACGTAGTCATTCGAGAGCTTGGCCGTAGATTCGTTCTTCAACCGGTATCGCATCCAATCGGCCGATTCGGCCCTGTAGGTCGACAGCACGGTGAGTTTGAGCGGATCGCCATCTACCTTAGGAAAATCGAACGTCTCGTGAATGGCTGTGGCTGGATCCATCGGCTGCGGCCTCGGGATCGCTTCCAGCGCCGCCGTTCCTTCGGCCAGGGGCAGCGCGTAGCCGAAGGTCGGCGGGACCAGCGTATCGGCTCGTCCGCCCTGGAGATAGTTCGTCGGGTCGAGCCAATAGATACGGTCCGCTATCTTCGCCCGTACGATGACATGGTCGAAAACCGGTATGCCGGGAAGGCGCTGGGGAAGCGCAAGACCTTCCCGCGAGTGGGTCAGCGCCACATCCGCTTCGATTCCGAGCGTGCGCAGTGCAATGGCGAGCAGCATGGACTTGTCCTTGCAATCGCCGAACCCGCTTCGAACGACCTCCATCGGCGAGCGCGGAATGTAGGTCCCGGTGCCCATGGCAAGGCTGATGTAGCGCAAGTCGTCCTGGACGAGCCGGAGCGCCTCGATGAGGCGATCCTGGGGTTCGGAAGTGCGCCGGGCGATTGCGGCGAGCCTCTCCCTGAACTGTTCCGGCAGTTCCTGCGTCAGGTCGTAGTGCGGCTTCGTCACTGCCACGATATCCGCCCAGTCACTGGTCGAGGAGATCTCGACGATGCCCTGCACCGGGTAGTCGGGCGGTGCATTCGGCTGGTCGGCGATCGGTTCCGGGTCAATGAGTTCCCACACATAGGCAGTCGAGCCGCCTGCCGACCGGATCTCGGGTTCCAGGTCGGTCTCGCGGCTTTGGTGGAAAAGTGGCCTGCCCTGAGGTACCATTACTTTGATGCGGAAACGCGAGACGGGAACGTTCCATTCGACCTTGAACGCCTGGAATATCTCGTCAACCGCCACCGCAGGCCGCCGGACAATGGTTGTGGCCCAGTCGATGATGTCGCCCACCCGGACGTCCTCAAGGTTCATGTAGGCGGTCAGGCGGCCATCGAAGACGCCTTTCTCCGCATCGCGCTCGCGGCGGGCGATATCGATCTTAACCTTCTGCGTCAGATCGATGATCTCGCCGCCACGGACGATATGGAGGCGGTTCAATGTGACGGTTTCGGCTTCGGGATCGAATTCGGTCTCCAGGGAGGCGGCCCGTCGTCGCTGTGGTTCGACGCGCGCGGCAATCGCCTGCCTGCGCCGTGCCTGCCCGGCTTCGACACGCTGTCGACGCTGAAACACATCCTGTCGACCGGCTACGAATAGGCGATCAAGCGGAAAGTTGCGCGTTATGCCCGCGTCGTGCTCAATGAGGAGATCACGGGGGAACCTGCCATGATCGCCACTGTCCTCATCGCCCTGGTCGCGCTGCTGCACCTCTACTTCATGTATCTGGAGATGGTCGCCTGGGACACGCCCTCCGGCCGCAAGGCGTTCGGGACAACTCCGGAGTTCTCGGCGGCGTCGAAGGCGCTGGCCATGAACCAGGGGCTTTACAACGGCTTCCTCGTCGCCGGCCTCGTCTGGGGCCTGTGGCTGGGCGATGCCGGCTTCGCGGTGAAGGTGTTCTTCCTCGGCTGCGTGATCGTCGCGGGACTGTTCGGGGCGGCGACGGTCGGGATCAAGATTCTCTATGTCCAGGCAGTGCCTGCGATCCTCGCGCTCGTCGCACTGATTCTCGGACTTTGACGGAACGATATCGCGACCTTGCCGTTTCTGCAGCGACGACCGTCACGACGAGCGAGGTGCTGCCATGTCCCTAAACTTCCTGAATGCCCGCAAGGATGTCGAAAGCCGCCTTGCGGACCAGATCCACTCCCTGCAGGAAGAACTTAAGTCGTTGCGGCGCCAGGCGGGGAAGCGCGGCGCGCAGTCCTATACCGATGCGCGGGAAAGCGCTGCCGACTTGGTCGAGGACATCCGCGACACCCTTGCCCCGACAATGGCACAGGTGCGCCGCCAGGCGCGGCACGCGGGCGAGAGCGTGAAGACCCATCCCGCAGCCTCCGTCGCGGTCGGACTGATCGTGCTTGGCCTGGCGGCCGCGCTCTTCGCAGGCCGTTCGTCTTCACGCTGAAGCTATGGGCGGCATCTGACCAGATGCTGTACTAGCCGAACAGTCCGCCCGTGCCGGTTTCCTGGCGGAGCCAGATGGCGAGCAGGATGAACAGGATGGCGACGCCGACGCCCGTCCAGTCCCATTGGCGCGTGCGTAGGAACAGGTAGAGCTTGTAGAGCGCAATCACGCCGGCAACGGCGCAGACGACCAGCAGAATCAGACGCGGCATTTCGTGTCTCCGCAATGCGGCTCGATGGTTGCCGCGCTATCATGGCGGCTTGTTGGCCAACGGCAAGGGCCCGCGGAAAGAATGGTCCGATCCGGATTTTTTGCGCGCGCATCTCGCGGAACTGGTCTAGTGGATGGCGCCATGCCGACATTCCTCCTCCCGCCCAATGCCGCCTGATCCCTCCGCATCCGTTCACCGCTTCGCCGCCTTCCGCCATTCGGCGTTCGCGCGCTATTGGACGGCGCGGTTTCTGATCACGTTCGCGACGCAGGTGGTTTCCGTCGCCGTCGGCTGGCAGGTCTACGACCTGACGCGCGATCCGTTCGATCTCGGGCTCGTCGGCATCATCCAGTTCGCACCGTCGCTGCTGCTCGTGCTCGTCACCGGCTCGGTGGCCGACCGGTTCGGGCGCAGGCTGATCATGGCGCTGGCGGCATTCCTGGAGGCGCTGTGCGCGCTGGCGATCCTGCTGCTGACCGTGCGCGGCCTCACGGGCGTCGGCGAAGTGTTCGCGATCCTGTTCGTGTTCGGCATCGCCCGCGCCTTCTTCGCGCCGGCGTCGGCTTCGCTTGTCGCCAATCTCGTCCCGGCGGAGCACTTCGCCAATGCCGTGGCGTGGAACTCGTCGGCCTGGCAGACGGCTACGATCGTTGGGCCTGTGGCCGGCGGCCTGCTCTACGGCCTGTCGGCCCAGGCGGCCTACACGGTCGCGACGGTCTTCATGCTCGCCGCCGGCGCGCTCATCCTGTCGATCCCCAAGCCGGCGCAGCATTCGGAGACGGAGAAGACCTCTCTCTCGACCATCTTCGCCGGCTTCCGCTACATCTGGTCGGAGAAGATCGTGCTCGGCGCGATCTCGCTCGACCTCTTCGCCGTGCTTTTGTCGGGCGCGGTCGCCCTGCTCCCGGTCTATGCGCGCGACATCCTCGAACTCGGACCCTGGGGGCTCGGCCTGCTGCGCGCCGCGCCCGGCATCGGCGCGATCATGGTCGCGGTCTGGCTCACCAGCCATCCGATCCGCGACCATGCCGGCCTCGTCATGCTGTTCTTCGTGGCGATGTTCGGCGTCTTCACCATCGTCTTCGGCGTATCGACCATCCCGTGGCTGTCGATCGCAGCTCTTGCCATGCTCGGCGCGACCGACATGATTTCGGTCTATGTGCGCGAGACGCTGATCCAGCTGTGGACGCCGGACCGGGTGCGCGGGCGGGTCAACGCGGTGAACATGGTCTTCGTCGGGGCATCCAACGAACTGGGCGAGTTCCGCGCCGGCACGATGGCGGCGTTGATCGGGACCGTGCCGGCCGTGGTGTTCGGCGGCGTCGGCGCGATCGCGGTGGCGGGTCTGTGGGCTTTCCTGTTCCCGGCGCTGCGCAAGGTCAGGCGGCTGGACGGGCGGGTCTAGGCTTTCCTTGCCCGGGTGATCGCCTGCTCCGGGGTCGCCGCGCCGAAGACGCGTTCGAGGAATTCGCCCAGCCAGGCGCGCAGGCGGATGTCCCAGAGCATACGGCCTTCGAGATGGTCGCGTCCGAGCTGGGCGCCAGGAAGATCGAAACGGTGGGCGCCCCGCACTACCCAGCGATGCATCATCGCCCGGGTCAGTTCGGCGTGGAACTGAATGCCCCAGGCATTGTCGCCATAGCGGATCGCCTGGTTCTCGTAGTGCTCACCGGCGGCGAGCAGCGTGGCGCCGGACGGCAGCGAGAAGCCTTCGCGGTGAAAGTGGTAGACCATCTCCGGCCAGTCGAAGACCTGCCTGCCCGCCTCGGTCGGGCGCAGCGGATACCAGCCGATCTCGACCCTGCCGTCGTCGCGGCCTCCGACCTTTCCGCCCAGATGGTTCACCAGCATCTGGGCGCCGAGGCAGATGCCGAGAAACGGCTTGTTTTCGGCGAGCGGAACCGCCAACCAGTCCGTCTCGCGCTTGACGAATTCATCGGGATCGTTGGCGCTCATCGGGCCGCCGAAGATCACCGCGCCGGCATGGCCGTCCAGTGTCTCGGGCAGAGGATCGCCCAGCGGCGGCCTGCGGATGTCGAGATCGAAGCCGCTGGCGACGAGGATCTGGCCGACGCGGCCGGGGCTCGACGCCTCCTGGTGAAGGACCGTCAGGATTCTGGGCCGTCCGGCCGGTTCAGTCTGTCTCGACTTCATTTCCCTTTCCGACGGAATCGGGACGGCGCTGTTCGACCTCACGCCGCAGTCTGATCCTGTCGGCCCTTTCGACGTGGAGCAATTCCGCGACGCGCCAGACGATGTTGTCCTCGACTTCGGTGCGCACGCCGTCGGCGTAGACGATCTCCCACATCATGCCGATGAACTCGATGCGGCCCTCCCGGTCGAGATGCTCGCCGAGGACGCTGGTGAAGGCGTAGAGGTCGACGGATTCCTGCTCGGCCTTTTCGCCGGCGGCGATCACCTGCGCCAGCATCTCGCCGTGGACGTCGTAGCTCGCGGCGATCTCCTCCTCGAGGATCTTCCGCTCGGATTCAGCGCGCTCGCCGTCGGCGTCCATCACGAAGAACAGAAGCGCAGCGGCGGCCACGGCCGGGTGATCCGCCCCCAATGCGGGGCCGACGTCGTCCTCGCCAGCAAGTTCTCTTATGAACGCAAGAAACCGCTCGAACATGGGCTGAGTTTGACCAACAGGGAGTTACGACGCCCGAATCGGCGTTTCGGAAAATCTAACGCGTTCTCGACAATCAGCAACCGTCAGAAAAGGCGGAAGCGGCGGGCTTCCTTCTCTCCGGCGGAGTCGGGGTCCACCCCCGGATCGTCGGGAATCGGCGGCACCGGCGCTTCGTCGGCGACCGCGACCAGCGCGGCCGGAGCCGGGGAAGGCGGCGCGGCCTTCGCCGGTTGGGGCTCGGCGATCACCGCGGCTTTGGCGGCGTCCGACACTCCGTGCGCGGGGGGCGCCACGGGAGCAGGCTCGGGAGACGGAACCGGCGGGTAGCGATCATTGGCCGGCACCGGAACGATCTCCGCTTCAACCGCGTCCGCGCGGGCCGGAGCCGGCTCAGACCGTTGGACGACCGCCGGAGGCGCGATCCGCTCGGGTTCGGGGGCCGGCCCATCGATGATCTGCGGCGCCTGCTCGATCACGTGGCCGACCCGCTCCACGGGAACGCGCCACTCGAAGGCACCGATACGGCCGGTCACGGGGGAGAATGGCGCCCACTTCTCCGAGACCACGCCGTCGGCGGTCCATGCCGGGTCGGGCTGAGCCTTCAGGGCGCGGGCAAGGTATTGGCGCACCTTGCCCTGCTCGCCGCCGTCTGCCTCCTCGATGTCTGCAAGCAGCAGGAACACGGATTCGCGCGGCGCGAGCCGCATCGCCGTCTCCGCGGCTTCACGGGCGGCCTTGAATTCGCCGGCCTCCAGGGCCGCCCTGGCGACCGCGAGCGAGGAATCCGCATTGTTGGTGCGCAATTCGGCCAGCTTGCGGGCGCGCTTGAGCCGGTCGAGCGCCGAATCGCCGTGGCGCGCGTGGATGTAGACGTCCGCAATCTCGGGATGCGGCTGCAGTTTCCAGGCTGCCTCGAGGATCTTCGCGCCCTTGCGGACATCGTCCTGCCTGAACAGCGACTTGGCGGCGATGACAGCGGCCGGCACGAGGCCCGGGTCGAGCCTGTTCGCCTCGACGGCGGCATTCTTCGCCGCCAGCGGATCGACATGCGACAGGTTGATCGCCTTGGCAGCGAGCAGAACCGCGCGGTTCTTCGTGGCCATTTCCCGCTCGGACGATGTCGTCGGCTTCCTGGCGTCGAGCAGGCGAAGCGCGCCGTCCCAGTCGCCGTCGCGCATGCGCGATTCGAGCGTCGCGGTCGCCGCCCAGGCCAGTTGCGGCGCAGCCGCGCTGGCCTGTTCGGCGTAGTGACGTGCGACACCGCGATCTCCCAGCCGCTCGGCCTCCAGATAGAGGCCACGCAGGCCGATCAGCCGCATCTCGGGATCGTCGAGCATCGCCTCGAATTTCTTGCGCGCGCTGGCGTGGTCTCCGTCGAGGAGCGAGGCCTGCGCTTCGAGAAGGTGCAGCAGCGGCTCGCTGTCTGCGCTCAGCAACTTGGCGGACTCGCGGTGCTTGCGGCGAGCCGCGTCGGCGTCGCCTGCGCCGGCGGCGATCAGACCGGTCGACAGCGCCTGATAGCCGCGGTCGCGGCGGCGGACACGGAAATAGCGGGAGATCGTGTAGGGGCTGTTCCAGATGCTCTTGACCAGCCACCACAGGATCATCACGGCCGCGATCGCGGTGGTCGCGATTGCCGCCGCGACCATCAGGGTGACCTCGTACTGATAGCCGTTGAAGGTCACCAGCATGGTGCCGGGTCGTTCCGCGAGCCAGGCGAAGCCGAGGCCGAGCGCGAAGACGAGGATCAGGAAGGACAGGATACGGAACATCGATCGACCCTCGGAAACGGACTCTGGCTCAGGCCTTGAGCGCGGCGGACAGGATCGTCCCGATCAGCCCGTCGGCCGCCTGACGCGCCTTGACCTTGGCGATGAAATCGGCGCCCGCCGCCTTGGCCGGCTCCGCAAGCTTGTCGTATTCGGCAACGGCGCCGGAATAGTCGCCCTTCTTCAGTGCGACTTCCATGCGCGCCACGATGGCAGGCGCATCCTCGCCTTCGACCGTGCCCACGGGGCGCACCTGAACCAGCGATTGCGCGCTCGACATCAACCGGTCGAGGAAGCCCGCGTTGGGATCCTCGGCTTTCGCCGTCGCGATCATGGCATTGGCGGCGGCAGGGAAGGCATCGTCGATCGCCGTGCGCGAAGGAACCCCGGCCGCAGCCAGACCTCGCAGCGCCTCGATCTCGGCCGACTGCGGTGCGATCGAGGCGTAGGTTTCGAGTTCGGTCATGAACGGATCGCCGCGGTCGATGGTCGCTTTCAGCGCCGATGCCGCGATGGCCAGCGCCGCGCTCGGCTGCTCGGCCTGTTCGGCGACCTTGCCGCCGAGGTCCTGGACCTTCGCTTCCAGCGACGCAATACGCTCTTCCAGCGGTGCCGTTGCGCCGGCCGCCGCCTGTTTCGCCTCGGCAATCGCGGCGTCGAGTGCATCGAGGCGCTGGTTCAACGGGGCGAGATCGACGGCCTGACCGCCTTGCTGCGCCGACGCGACGGCAGCTTCCAGGGTTTTGAAACGCTCGTCGAGCGCGGCTGCGGCCTCCGGCGACGTCGAGCCGCCGGCCTGCAGGGCCTGGAGCTGCGTGCGGGTCTCGTTCAGCCCGGCGGCAAGCTCGTCGAGGCGCGGCGCGAAATTCTCCGGCGCCGGGGCGGCGGCGACCTGGTCGCGAAGCGTCGCGATCTCGGCGCGCAGCCCGTCGATTTCGGCGGTGGCGGCCGAATTGCCGCCGAGCTGGGGCAGCAGGCCGCCATATTGGAGGGCGCCCGCGCCGGCAAGCGCGACCACGCCGCCGATGAGGCCGGCGGCAATGGCCGAAACTCCACCGCGCCTGGATTCGGTGCGCGGCGGTGAAGGCGGCGGGCTCTTAGGCGGCGTCTTGTCCGCAGCCGGCGGCTGCGTCGAGGCGGCGGGCTGTTCGCGGCCGAAGGTCGACTTGGTTCCGGCATCGCTCGAGGCCTTCGGGGCAATCTCGTCGAGCGGCGGTTTGCCCGCCACCTTCTCCGGCGCGCCGGTGTCCGCAGGTGTCGACGAGGCCTTTGCAGCGGATGCGGCCTCGGCGGAGGCTTCGGCCTTCACCGGCTCCGCATCCAGATCGATCGTCACCGGATCGCGGCGCGGCTTGGAATGCCGGATCTTCGGCGAATTGACCATTTGAAGCTCCCCGCGCATGACGTCGGCCGGTTTCGGCAATCACCGGAACCGGTCCGATGTCTACCGGCTACTGGACCTCATGAAAAGGGTGGCAGTATGGCGCGGCTAGCCGGATGCGGCCAGCGCCTCGATCATCGCAGCCTCCGTCGGCTGTCTTGCAACGACGATCCGGCCCGCGAAAACCGCTTCCGCAGGCGCCGCGGCACGCCGCGAGATCGCGACGAGATGCGTGCCTTCGAAGAGGTGTGCCATAGCTGGGCGGGTTGCCAGTGCCGCCAGCGCCTTCGCGGCCCGCGCCGAGTGCACAAGCACTGCAAAGAGCTTTTCCGATTCCACGCGATTCAGGTCGCCGTCAGCTACGACCATCGGTACGGTGTCGTAGGTTTCCACCGGGATCACCCGGATACCGCGGCCGCGGAGTCCCAGCTCGAAATCGGGCTTCCGCACCTTGCCGCACAAATAGACGACGGTCGATCCAGGCGCGAGCGTCTCGCCCATTGCCGAGGCCAGACCGGCGGCGTCTCCCGGTCCAGCGATGACATTTGCCAAGCCGGCGTCGCGGGCCGCCTGGGCCGACGTCGCGCCGACCGCGTGGAGGGGGATTGTCCTGATCGCCGCCAGCAGCCGGTCCGGGGCGTGACGGATCGCGTTGGCACTGGTCAGGGCAATGGCATCGACGGCCGAGAGGCCGGCTTCGGGGACTGAAAGCGGACGGATCTCGGTCAGCGGCAGGACGACGGGATCGAAGCCGGCGGAGCGCAGCGCCTGCGCCGTCGCCGACGCGCCGGGTTCGGGCCGGGTGACGAGCACGCGGCGCATGGCGTCAGGCCCAGCCGTCGAAGAACTCCTCGCCGGCCTGGGCGCGGACGATCCGGGCTGCCTCGCGGCCAAGGGCATCCGCGTCGGACGCATAGCCGTCGAGCGCGACGTCGTGCGATTTCGTGCCGTTCGGCGTCAGAATCAGCCCGGAAAACGAGATCCGATCGCCCTCGATCTGCGCGTGGCCGGCGATCGGGGTGCGACACGAGCCGTCGAGGGCACCGAGGAAGGCACGCTCGCAGGCCAGCGCCGTCGCCGTCTCGCGATGGTTGATCGGATCGAGCATGGCGGAAGCCCGCAGGTCGCCGGAGCGCTGCTCAATGCAGATCGCGCCCTGGCCGGGCGCGGGCGGGAATTCGTCGAGCGGCAGCAATTGCGTGATCTCGTGCGCGAGGCCGAGCCGTCTGAGCCCGGCGTTGGCGAGTAGCGTGCCGTCGACCTGCCCCTCCGCAAGTTTGCGCAGGCGAGTCTGCACATTGCCGCGGAAGGTGACGACCTTGAGGTCCGGACGCATGCGGCGGATCAGCGCCTGGCGGCGCAGCGACGAGGAGCCGATAACCGCGCCGGGTGGCAATTCGCTCAGCGTCGGCGCCGTGCGCCCGATGAAGGCGTCGCGCGGGTCCTCGCGTTCGAGGAAGGCCGACAGTTCGAGGCCAGGCGGCAGCCGCGTCGGCATGTCCTTCGACGAATGCACGGCGATGTCGATTCGCCGGTCGAGGAGCGCTTCCTCGATCTCCTTCGTGAACAGGCCCTTGCCGCCGGCTTCCGAACGCGGCCGGTCCTGGATCCGGTAGCCGGTGACCGAGATGATCTCGATCGGGAAGGCTTCTTCGGGCAGTCCGTGGGCCTGCATCAGAAGCGCCCGCGTCTCGTGCGCCTGCGCCAGCGCCAGTGCGCTGCCCCGCGTGCCTATCCTGAACAGTTCTGTTTGCATGATGTGCGGACCGTGATAACCCCTGCCGGTCCGGATCGGCCGGGCCCTCTCAGTATCATTCCCTAGCCAGGTGTCCATAATTCGGCAATGCAGGTGGTGAAACCAACACGCCTCATGCTCGGCATCGAAACGAGCTGCGACGAGACAGCCGCGTCGGTGGTCGCGCTCGATGCCGATGGCCGCCCGGAGATTCTCTCCAACGTGGTGCTGAGCCAGATCGAGGAACATGCTGCCTTTGGTGGCGTGGTGCCGGAGATCGCCGCGCGCGCCCATGTCGAGGCGCTGGACGGGATCATCGAGGCGGCGCTGCAGGAATCGGGCAAAGGCCTCGCCGACATGGAGGGCATCGCCGCGACCGCCGGGCCGGGGCTGATCGGCGGGCTGATCGTCGGGCTGATGACCGGCAAGGCGCTGGCGAGCGTGAGCGGCAAGCCGCTCTATCCGGTGAACCATCTCGAAGGCCATGCGCTGGCGGCGCGGCTGGTCGACGACGTCGCGTTTCCCTATCTCGTGCTTCTGGTCTCCGGCGGGCACACGCAGATCATCCTCGTGCGCGGGGTGGGGGACTACGAACGCTGGGCCTCGACAATCGACGATGCGCTGGGCGAAGCCTTCGACAAGACGGCGAAGCTGCTCGGCCTGCCCTATCCCGGCGGGCCGAATGTCGAGACGACGGCGCTGGCGGGCGATGCGGCTCGATTCGATTTTCCGCGTCCGCTGAAAGGCGAAGCGCGGCCCGATTTCTCCTTCTCCGGCCTGAAGACGGCCGTTCGGCAGGCGGCGACGTCGATTGCGCCGCTGACGCAGAAGGACGTTGCCGACATCTGCGCTTCGTTCCAGACGGCGGTGGCCGAGACGCTGCAGGACCGCGTGGCCCGCAGCCTGACGCGGTTCCGGGAGACGTTCCCGCAGGAAGGATCGCCGACGCTCGTCGTCGCAGGCGGCGTTGCCGCCAACAGGATGGTGCGCACGGCGCTCGAGCGCGTTTGCGGACGGAACGGCTTCCGTTTCCTCGCGCCGCCGATGAAGCTGTGCACCGACAATGCGGCGATGATCGCCTGGGCGGGGCTGGAGCGGCTTCGCGCCGGCATCGAGCCGGGCGAGGCGATGCACTTCGCGCCGCGCTCGCGCTGGCCGCTCGACGAGAGCGCCGCGCCGCTGATCGGTGCCGGCAAGCGCGGAGCCAAGGCATGAAGGTCGCGGTTCTCGGCGGCGGGGCCTGGGGCACCGCACTCGCGCTCACCTCGCTGCGCGGCGGCAATCCAACGACGTTCTGGATGCGAGACGCGGATGCGGTGCGCGCGGTCAACGAGCGGCACGAAAATCCCGGCTACCTGCCCGGCATCGCGCTCGATCGGGAATTGAGCGCGACGAACGATCTCGACGCGGCGCTCGACGGCGCCGACTGCGTGCTCGCGGTCGCGCCGGCGCAGGCGCTGCGGGACCTGTCGACGCATCTCGCCGGGCGGATTCGGGCCGACGTGCCGGTGGTGATCTGCGCCAAGGGGATCGAGCGCAGTTCCGGCAAGCGGCTGTCGGAGATCGTGCGCGAGATCCTGCCCGGCAATGTGCCGGCCGCGCTGTCCGGGCCGAGCTTTGCGACCGATGTGGCGCGGGGGCTGCCGACGGCGGTCACTGTGGCGGCCGAGGACGCGGACCTCGCCGCGACGCTGGCGCGGCACCTCTCCGCTCCGCAGTTCCGCTGCTATTCGTCGGACGACCTCGTCGGCGTCGAGATCGGCGGCGCCCTGAAGAACGTGCTGGCGATCGCCGCAGGTGCTGCGATCGGCGCCGGGTTGGGCGCGAGCGCCCAGGCGGCCATCGTCACGCGCGGCTTTGTCGAGCTGCGCCGCATCGGAGCATCCTTCGGGGCGCGGCCTGAGACACTGATGGGACTTTCCGGTCTCGGCGACCTCGTCCTGACCTGCGGTTCTGCGCAATCGCGCAATTTCGCCTATGGGCTGGCGATCGGACGTGGCGACAGCGTGGTGGGGATGAAACTCGCGGAAGGCGTGGCGACGGCTGGCATCGCGGCATCGATCGCCGCGCAGCGCGGCATCCGCGCGCCGATCACCGACGCGGTGGACAGGATGATCGCCGGGACGCTGAGCATCGACCGGGCGGTCGAGGAACTGCTGTCGCGGCCGCTCAGGGCCGAGGACGAATGAGGACGAAGGATAGACGATGCTGTTTGCTTTCACCGGAACCGACAAGCCAGGCCAACTCGATCTCAGGGTGGCGACCCGTCCCGATCACGTCGCCTACCTGACCGGGCTGTATGACACGGGCGTTCTCAAGCTCGCCGGACCCTTCATCGATGGCAATGGAACGCCCTGCGGCAGCATGCTGGTGCTCGAAGCCGATACGATAGAGGCGGCGCGGGACATCCTGGCCGGCGACCCCTATGCCAAGGTCGGCCTCTTCGCGGCGACCGAGGTGCGGGCGTGGAACTGGACCTTCGGCAAGCCGGCCGGCAACTAGGGAGACCCCGATGGCGCACTGGCTGTTCAAATCCGAACCCGAGAAATGGTCGTGGGAGATGCAGAAGGCGGCTGGCGAGAAGGGCCAGCAGTGGGACGGCGTGCGCAACTACCAGGCTCGCAACAATATGCGGGCGATGCAGATCGGCGACCGCGGGTTCTTCTATCATTCGAATGAGGGCAAGGAGGTCGTCGGCATCGTCGAGGTCTGCGCGCTCGCGCATCAGGACACCACGACCGACGATGCGCGCTGGGAATGCGTCGACCTGCGCGCCGTGAAGGACATGCCGAAGCCGGTGACGCTGGAAGATATCAAGGCGAACGAAAAGCTGGCCGGGATGGTGCTGGTCAACAATTCGCGGCTTTCGGTGCAGCCGGTAACGGACGCGGAATGGGCGGAAGTCTGCCGCGTGGGTGGGCTCAAGGGGTGAATGACAGCCGGCGCGTCGGAGCCACCGAAGCCTTCGTTCGGGCCAACACAGCGCTGATCGCGCCGCCGCACGTGCCGGAGATCGTCCTGCATCTCGCCGACGAGGCGCATGACCTCTGGCACCTGACCGAAGAGCAACTCGAGGAGAAGGGCCTGCCGCCGCCGTTCTGGGCCTTTGCCTGGGCGGGGGGACAGGGCCTTTCCCGCTACATAATCGACAATCCGGAGATCGTCAGCGGAAAGCGCGTTCTCGACTTCGCCGCCGGATCCGGGCTGGTCGGGATCGCGGCCGCCCGAGCGGGCGCCGCCAACGTGCTCTGTGCCGACATCGACCCGTTCAGCGCGCCAACGATTGCCCTGAACGCTGCCGCGAACAATGTCGTCGTCGACGTCACGGCCGACGATATGGTGGGAACCGACGCGGGCTGGGATGTGATCCTCGCAGGAGACGTGTTCTACGACCGTGCTTTCGCCGAACGGCTCATTCCCTGGTTCTCGGCATTGGCCGATCGCGGCGCGACGGTGCTGCTGGGCGACCCCGGCCGGGCCTACCTGCCGAAGGCGCGAATCTCGCAACTGGCGGAATATCAGGTTCCCGTCACCCGGGCGCTCGAGGACTCGGACGTCAAACGCACGAGGGTGTGGCGCTACTCTTGACGCCGCGCCGCGCGCGGCGTTGCATGCGCCATCGAGAGCTGGAGGGGCAACATGGATATTTCTTCAATCAACTGGATCGCCGTCATCGCCGCGGCGGTCGTCGCGTGGCTGTTCGGGGCAGCGTGGTACATGCTGCTGAGCAAGCCGTGGCTGGCAGCCGCCAAGCTCGATCCAACGACGATGCAGCGCTCGATTGCGCCGTTCATCATCAGCTTCGTCGCTGAAATCGTGATGGCCGTCATCTTCTCGATGCTGCTCGGCACGCTGACCTTCGGCGAGCCGTCGGTCGTTGCCGGCGTGATGTTCGGCCTCATCTTCTGGTTCGGCTTCGTGTTCACCACGCTCGCCGTGAACCACCGCTACCAGGGCTTCGACTGGGGACTGACGCTGATCGACGGCGGCCATTGGCTCGGCGTGCTGCTGCTGATCGGCGCGGTGATTGGCTGGTTCGGCGGCGTCGCGATCGAATAGTCAGCGCATCACCCGGAACACCGTATCCGTCGACAGAAGCGGCAGGAGGCGCTCCATGTCGCGCGGCGACAGCGCGATGCATCCCTCGGTCGGCAGGTAGCCCGGCCGGGCAAGGTGCAGGAAGATCGCGCTGCCGCGATTTCGGCGCCGCGGGCGGATGTTCCAATCGAGCACGATGCAGATGTCGTAGAGATGATCCTTCCGGCGCATCCGCTCATGGCTCGCCGGATAGGGAAGCGGCACCGGCCGGTTGTAGTTGCGATCCCCCGGCGCGTCGCACCAGCCGAGATCCGGTCCGATCGGCGTGAGGCCGAGGCGGTCACGGCGGCGGGCGGCCCCGCCGGCACGGAAGTAGCCACCGAGGACCCGCAGATTCGCCAGGGGCGTCGCGCCGTCGCCCTCGCGCTTGCGTGCGGAGATTCCTCCCTCGCCGAGCGAACAGCGGAAGGTGAGGCCGCCGAGCGAGAGAATCCCCTGGCTGGCCTTGCCAGGCCGGCGCCTGACACCAAATATCGTGCGTCGAGAGCGGAATTCGGTCATTATCGCCATGCATCACGGATTGATGAGGATGTGGGCGCGGTGGAACAAATCACGGTGATCGGCTTCCGCCGCTTGCAGGTTCCGAATATGTGACGGCACGTCAACAGCCAATTCATTGCCAGACCACGGATTGAATCATGACCTCCCGGACCATTCTCATCGTCGACGACGATACCGACCTGCGCAGCACACTCGTCGAGCAATTGTCGCTCTACGAGGAGTTCGACGTGCTCCAGGAAGGCTCGGCCGGCAAGGGCGTGGCCGCGGCGCGCGCTGGGGTGGTCGACCTGCTCATCATGGATGTCGGCCTGCCGGACATGGACGGGCGCGAAGCGGTCAAGCTGCTGCGCAAGGGCGGCTTCAAGGCGCCGGTCATCATGCTGACGGGCCACGACACCGATTCGGATACCATCCTCGGGCTCGAAGCCGGAGCCAACGACTATGTCACCAAGCCGTTCCGGTTTGCGGTGCTGCTGGCGAGGATCCGTGCGCAGCTGCGTCAGCACGAGCAGAGCGAGGATGCGACCTTCACGGTCGGGCCATACACGTTCAAGCCGAGCCAGAAGCTGCTTCTCGACCAGCGGGGCGCCAAGGTGCGCCTCACCGAGAAGGAGGCCTCGATCATCAAATACCTCTACCGGGCCGACCAGAAAGTCGTGACGCGCGACGTGCTGCTCGAGGAGGTGTGGGGCTACAATTCCGGCGTCACGACGCATACGCTCGAGACCCATGTCTACCGCCTGCGACAGAAGATCGAGCGCGATCCTTCCAATGCCGAAATTCTTGTGACAGAAAGCGGCGGTTACAAGCTCGTTCCATAGCCAGCAAGTGAGTCGCGCTGGCGGGAGGGGGACTGGAAGGGCCGCATTCGCGCATGGCGCTGGAAGACGATATCCGGATACTCTCCGGCGTCCGGCTCTTCGACGGCCTGACGCATGAACAGCTTCGTTTGCTGGCCTTTGGTGCCGAGAACATCCGCCTGATCAAGGGCCGCGACCTGTTCCGCGAGGATACGGCGGCCGACTGCGCCTATGTGGTGGCCAAGGGCAGGATCGCGCTCTACCGGACGGTGGACGGGGAGCGCGTTCCAGTCGCCTATGCGGATCCCGGAGAGACGCTCGACGAGATGGCGCTGATCGTCCACTCGCGCCGCAAGGCGGGTGCTTATGCCGAGGAGGATTCGGAAGTGATCCGCCTCAACCGGACGCTGTTCCGGCGCATCCTGGAAGAATATCCCGAAGTCGCCGCGGCGCTCCGCGACCGTATCGCGGCCGAGTTCACCGACATGGTGGACCGCATCGCGACCCTCTCCCCCCGTTTCGAGAGCTGAGCCGAGAAAAAGTCTAGTGCGCTGCACGATCGAAGGTCGGCCGCTATCTTGCTGAATCGCGACGGATTTTGCTCTCGCTTCGTCCAAACTCCCTGATTTCCAGCGTGTCTGGCGCGTGTTTCATGCTGCATTGCAACAACGAATGTGGCTTGCGATGTTTAGTGATCGCTGTTTCACTAAACAAATTACTAAACATTCGCCGCTTCGCCCCGCTGCGGATGTTCCTGCCCCGGGAGGAGGGGTTTCGGGCTTCGAGGCGCCGATCCGGGCGTCTCTTTTTGGGAGGAAGGCATGAATCGCATCACCAGGACTGCGTTCGGCCTGGCGTCGGGCCTGCTGGCCACGACCGCCCTGTCGAACGTCGCAGCAGCCGAGGACCTGACATTGTGCTGGGCCGCTTGGGACCCCGCCAACGCGCTGGTCGAGTTGAGCAAGGACTTCACCAAGGAGACCGGCATCGGCATGAAGTTCGAGTTCGTGCCGTGGACCAACTACGCGGACCGCTTCCTCAACGAACTCAACTCGAAGGGCAAGCTGTGCGACCTGATCATCGGCGACAGCCAATGGATCGGCGGCTCGGCCGAGAACGGCCACTACGTCAAGCTCAACGATTTCTTCGACAAGGAAGGGATCAAGATGAGCGACTTCGTCGACGCGACCGTGGTCGGCTATTCGCAGTGGCCGAAGAACACGCCGAACTACTGGTCACTGCCGGCCTTCGGCGACGTCGTCGGCTGGACCTATCGCAAGGACTGGTTCGCCAATCCCGACATCCAGAAGGCGTTCAAGGAGAAGTACGGCCGCGATCTGGCGGTGCCCGCGACCTTCGCCGAGCTGAAGGACATCGCGGAGTTCTTCCAGAAGCGCGAGATCGACGGCAAGACCGTCTATGGCGCCTCGATCTACACTGAACGCGGCTCTGAGGGCGTCACCATGGGCGTCATGGACGTGCTCTACTCCTATGGCTTCAAATACGAGAACCCGGACAAGCCCTACGAGATGGAAGGGTTCGTCAACTCCGACAAGTCGGTTGCCGGCCTCGAATTCTACAAGGCGCTCTACGATTGCTGCACGCCCCCCGGCGCGTCCAACAGCTACATGGGCGAGGGCATCGACGCCTTCAAATCCGGCCAGGTGGCGATGCACATGAACTTCGCCTTCACCTGGCCCGGTCTGCAGAAGGATGAGTCGGTCGGCGGCGACAAGGTCGGCTTCTTCGCCAATCCCAAGGGTCCGGACGGCGACCAGTTCGCCCAGCTCGGCGGCCAGGGCATTTCGGTCGTCGCCTATTCCGACAAGCAGGAAGCGGCGCTCAAATACATCAAGTGGTTCGCAACCGCCGACGTCCAGAAGAAGTGGTGGTCGCTCGGCGGCTTCTCCTGCCTCAAGGCCGTTGTCGAAGATCCGGGCTTCGCCGCCAGCCAGCCCTACGCTCAGACCTTCCTCGACTCCATGGCGATCGTGAAGGACTTCTGGGCCGAGCCCAGCTACGCCTCGCTGCTGCAGGCGTCGCAGAAGCGCTTCCATGACTACGTGGTCGCCGGCCAGGGCACTGCCAAGGAAGCCCTCGACGGCCTAGTCAAGGATTGGACCGAGGTGTTCGAGGACGACGGCAAGATGTAATCTCCGCCTCCCAGGCCCGTCCCGCGGCGTCGGCGATGCCGCGGGACGGTTTTCCATCCCGCCCGACATGCGAAGCGAACCTCGAACGTGACCGACGCCAACGCAACCCTTCTCGAACGCGCCGCCGAGACCGCTGTCCGGGCTACGCCCGCGCCGGTCGCGACGCGCGTGCGGGCCTTGTCGGACCGCGCGGTCGCCTGGCTGTTCATCGCGCCGACGATGGTGCTGCTGCTCGCGATCAACATCTTCCCGCTGATCTGGGCGATCCAGCTCTCCTTCACCAATTACCGTGCCAACCGGCCGAACGAAACGGTCAAGAATGTCGGCCTGCAGAACTACGAGCGGATCCTGACCGATTCCGACACCTGGCTGGCGATGCAAGCCACCGCGCATTTCGTGTTCTGGACGATCGTGTTGCAGACGCTGATCGGCTTCTCGCTCGCCTATCTGATCGACCGCAAGTTCCGCGGTCATGCGTTCTGGACGACAGTCATCCTGGTGCCGATGATGCTGTCGCCTGCTGTCGTCGGCAATTTCTGGCGCTTCCTCTACGAGCCGCAGATCGGGCTCTTCACCTATATCGTCTCCTTCTTCAGCGGCATTCCGCCGTCGGAGATCGCGATGCTGTCGTCGGTGAAGCTGGCGCCATGGGCGATCATCATCGTCGATACGTGGATGTGGACGCCCTATGTGATGCTAATCTGCCTCGCCGGGCTGCGCTCGATTCCCGACTACATCTACGAGGCGGCCGAGGTCGACCGCGCCTCGCCGTGGCGGCAGTTCTGGTCGATCACGCTGCCGATGGCGCTGCCCTTCATCATGCTGGCGGTGCTGTTCCGCGGCATCGAAAACTTCAAAATGTTCGACATGGTGAACCTTCTGACCGGCGGCGGCCCGGGCTCGACCACCGAGGTTGCCTCGATCACGCTCAAGCGCGAGGCGTTCGAGAAGTGGCGCACCGGCTTCTCGTCGGCGTTTGCGATCATCCTGTTCGTCGCGGTGTTTGGCCTGGCCAACATCTACGTGAAGGTGCTGAACAAGGTGAAGAGCCGATGAGCGCCTCGGCCCACTCCGTCATTGAGCCCAGCGCCACGTCGAAGCGCGTCGCCGGCGCGATCGTGATCCTCTACGCGGTGATCACCATGATCCCGCTGTTCTGGATCATCGCGACCTCATTCAAGACGCCGCCGGACTCGATCGCCTATCCGCCCAAGGTCGTGTTCACGCCCTCGATCGAGGGCTACTGCAACCTGTTCACGACGCGCACAAGGCAGACGGCGGAGTACATCCAGTCGCTGCCGCCGGCGACCAATTTCTGCGACGAGACCACGCGCAAGCGCAACATGGTGATCGCCGGCCAGTCCAATTTCCTGCCGCGCTTCGTCAATTCGCTGATCATCGCCTTCGGCTCGACCTTCTGCGCCGTGTTCCTCGGCACGCTGACGGCCTATGGCTTCTCGCGCTTCAAGGTGCCGCTGGCGGACGATCTGCTGTTCTTCATCCTGTCGACACGGATGATGCCGCCGATCGCCGTCGCGATCCCGATCTACCTGATGTACCGCGAGCTTGGCCTGTCGGACACGGCGCTCGGCATGATCCTGCTCTACACGGCGGTGAACGTGTCGCTGGCGGTCTGGCTGCTCAAGGGCTTCATCGACGAGATCCCGCGCGAATACGAGGAGGCGGCGATGATCGACGGCTATTCGCGGCTGCAGTCGTTCTGGAAGGTGGTGCTGCCGCAGGCGACGACGGGCATCGCTGCGACCGCCATTTTCTGCCTGATCTTCGCCTGGAACGAATACGCCTTTGCGGCACTGCTCACCTCCGGCACGGCTCAGACGGCGCCGCCCTTCATCCCGACGATCATCGGCGAAGGCGGGCAGGACTGGCCGGCGGTGGCAGCCGGCACGACGATTTTCCTCGTGCCGATCCTCGTCTTCACCATCCTGCTGCGCAAACAGCTGCTGCGCGGGATCACGTTCGGGGCGGTGCGGAAATGAGCGCGCAGACGAGCCGCAAACCCTCCTGGCCTCGCATCCTCCGTCGCGGCCCGCTGGAGAATATCGCGACGGCCCTGATCGGCATCGGTTTCCTGATGCTGTTCCAGCCCTTCGCCCTGGCGCTCTACACCTGGTCCTTCGTCACCATGCTGGCGGGCACCGCGATGTTCATCGTCGTATCGAAGTTCCCGGAGTAGCGCGATGGCCGAGATCCGGGTCGAACAGCTGCGCAAGGAATTCGGATCGTTCACGGCGGTCCAGAACTCGAACTTCGTGGTCGAGGACGGCGAATTCTTCGTCATGCTCGGGCCCTCAGGCTGCGGCAAGACGACGACGCTGCGCATGATTGCCGGGCTGGAGCTGCCCACGTCGGGCCGAATCCTGCTGGGCGGTGAGGATGTCTCGCAGAAACGGGCGCGCGAGCGCGACATCGCCTTCGTGTTCCAGCTTTTCGCGCTCTATCCGCACATGAACGTGCGCAAAAACATCGGCTTCCCACTGCTGGCGCAGGGCATGCAGAAGGCCGAGATCCGGAAGCAGGTGGAAGAGGTCGCGCGGCTGCTGCGCATCGACCATCTGCTCGACAAGCCCGTCTCGGGCCTCGCCGGCGGCGACCGCCAGAGGGTGGCGCTAGGCCGCGCCATCGTGCGGCGGCCGAAATGCTTCCTAATGGACGAGCCTCTCGGGACCCTCGATGCCGAATTCCGCGATCTGATGGTCCACGAGCTGCGCGAGCTGCACAACCGCATCCACGCCACGACGGTCTATGTCACGCATGACCAGCACGAGGCGATGGCGATGGCCGACAAGATCGCGGTGATGAACCACGGTGTCATCGAGCAGTTCGGCACTCCACAGGAGATCTACGACCGGCCTGCGACCATGTTCGTCGCCGACTTCATCGGCTCGCCGCCGATGAACTTTCTCAAGTTCGGCGCGACGCTCGCGAGAGGCGACCGCAAGGTCGGGGTGCGCGGCGCGGAGATCGTCATCCCCGAGCTGCGGGAGGACGCGGGCGAGGCAGAGTATGCGCTGGGCATCCGGCCGGAGCACATCCGCTTCGACGATGCCTCGCGGCTGCGGGGCGCGGTCTATGGCGCCGAGTATCTCGGCACGACGCAGATCGTGGCGGTCGAGACGGCAGACGGGATGCTCAAGGCGCGCGTCCCGGCGGACCAGACGGTGAAGGTCGGCGAGCAGGTGGGACTGGCGCTCAATGGCGCGCGACTCTCGGTGTTCGAGAAGGCGAGCGGCCGGGCGTTGCGCACTGCGCTGCACGACGAGGCGCTGAGGAGCCACGCGCATGGCTGAGGTCGTCATTCGCGGCGTAGACAAGGCGTTCAAGGACACTCAGGCGGTGTCGGGGCTCGACCTCGAGATCCGAGACGGCGAGTTCGTCGTGTTGCTCGGGCCGACCGGTGCGGGAAAGACGACGACGCTGAGGCTGGTCGCCGGGCTCGAGAAGCCAGACGCCGGGACGATCCATATCGGCGGACGCGACGTCACACGGCTCGACCCGGCTTCGCGCGACGTCGCCTTCGTGTTCCAGCAATATTCGCTCTATCCGCACCTGACCGTGTTCGAGAACCTTGCCTTCCCGCTGCGCTCGCCGGCGCGGCGCCTGCCGGAAGACCAGATCCGGCGGCGGGTGGAAGACGTGGCGAAGCTCGTGCGCATCCATCACAAGCTCGAGAACAAGTCGACGAAACTGTCGGGCGGCGAGATGCAGCGCGTCGCGATCGGGCGCGCGCTGGTGCGCAAGCCGTCGATCTTCCTGATGGACGAGCCGCTGTCGTCGCTCGACGCCAAGCTGCGCGGCGATCTGAGGCTCGAGCTGAAGCGGATCCAGACCGAACTCGGCGCCACCGTGCTCTACGTGACGCACGACCAGATCGAGGCGATGACGATGGCCGACCGGATCGGCATCCTGGCCGAAGGGCACCTGGTGCAGATCGGCACGCCGCGCGAGGTCTATACCGAACCGGCGACCCTGCACGTTGCAGCGCGGCTCGGCCAGCCCGCGATCAACCTCCTCCCCGTCGGGCTCCTCCCCGACGGCGGCGCGCCGGCGGGAGCCATAACCGTCGGCGCGCGCACCGAACATCTGACGATCGAGAGATCGGCCAACGGCCATGCGGATGGCCGGGTCGATTGGGTCGAGCATCTCGGCGACCAGAACCACCTGCATGTAACGCTTGCCGACCGCAAGCTGATCACGCTCACCGACACCGACACACCCTTGAGAAAGGGCGACCCGGTGACCATAAGGTTGCGCAGCCCGCTGTTCTTTGACGGCGAAGGCAATCGCATCCGGGGAGGGGTGAATACATGAAGATCGGATTCTGCATGTTCCTGTGGACGACGAATGTCTCCACCAAGCACCGTGCGCTGCTGAAGGACATCAAGGCGACCGGCTATGACGGGGTCGAAATTCCGATCTTCGAGGGCACGCCGGACGACTACAAGCGGCTGGGCGAGATGCTCGACAAGATCGGGCTGGAGCGCACCGCCGTGTCGGCGATGGGCGATCCGGCGATGAACCTGATCGGCGACGCCGCCGCGCGCAAGGCCGGCGTCGCCTATATGAAACACACGATCGACTGCGCCGAGGCGCTGGGGGCGAAATACCTCTCCGGCCCGCTGCACTCGACGCTCGGCCATTTCTCCGGCGCGGGCCCGACGCCGGCTGAGTGGAAGCGTGCCGTCGACACGCAGCGCCTGATCGGCGACCACGCGACGAAGCACGAGGTCACGATCGGGCTCGAGGCGCTGAACCGCTTCGAATGCTATCTGGTCAACACCATGAAGGACCTGTCGCGGCTCGTCGACGAGGTCGGTCACCCGAACATCAAGGCGATGTACGACACGTTCCACGCCAACATCGAGGAAGCCGACTCGCTCGCGGCCTTCACCGACAATGTCCGCAACATCGTCCATGTCCATATTTCCGAGAACGACCGCGGCGTGCCGGGGCGGGGCAACATCCCGTGGAAGAAGACGTTCAAGGCGATCCGGGAGTCCGGCTATGACGGCTGGCTCACAATCGAGGCCTTCGGCCGCGGCCTGAAGGACCTTGCCGCCGCGACCAAGGTCTGGCGCGATTTCGCCGAGAGCCCCCAGGCCGTCTACCGCGAGGGCTACGAACACATCCGCAAGGGCTGGAAGAGGGCCGCATGACCGACACGCTCGCATCCATCGACATCAGGGAGCTGGTCGAGGCCTGTGCGACGATGATTTCCGCGCATGCAGACGAGCTCACCGCGCTCGACCAGGCGATCGGCGACGGCGACCACGGCTACAACATGAGGCGCGGCTTCGACGCGCTTCTGGCCGAGGCCGACGCCTTGGCGGCGAAGCCGCTGCCCGACGCGCTGAAGGCCGCCGGCACCAAGCTCGTGATGACGGTCGGCGGCGCATCCGGGCCACTGTTCGGGACGTTCCTGATGGCGCTCGGCAAGGACATGCCGGCATCGCCAGATCGCTCCGCCTTCGCCGCAGCGTTTGCCAGGGCGGTCGACGCGGTCGCCGCGCGCGGCAAGTCGGAAGCCGGGCAGAAGACCATGCTCGACGTGCTGTATCCGGCGCGTGACGCGCTGGCCGCGGGCAGATCGGCGGCGGAGATCGCGGCCGTTGCCGATGCGGCCGCCGAAGCAACCGTGCCGATGAAGGCGCTCCGCGGGCGGGCATCCTTCCTCGGCGACCGGTCGATCGGCCACATGGACCCGGGCTCCCGCTCGAGCGCGCTTCTGGTGCGGACCGTCGCAGAAACACTTGGAGCCTGATCGCATGAACGTCGGCATCGTCATCGTCTCGCATTCGCCCAAGGTCGCCGAGGGCACGGCCGACATGGTCCGCCAGATGGTCGGCGACGAGGTGCCGCTCGCCTGGTGCGGCGGCAATCCCGAGGGCGGGCTCGGCACGTCGGTCGGCGACATCATGGAGGCGATCGACCGGGCCTGGTCGGACGCAGGCGTCGCGATCCTGGTTGATCTCGGCGGGGCGGAGACCAATTCGGAAGTGGCGGTCGAGATGATCGGTGAGCCGCGCTCGAAGAAGATCGTCGTGTGCAACGCGCCGATCGTGGAGGGCGCGGTGATGGCCGCGACCGAGGCGTCCGGCGGGGCCACGCTGCGCGAAGTCGTCGCCACAGCGCATGAATTAGCTCCGGCCTGAGGAACGACACGCATGAGCGCCACAGCCGCAGCTTCGGTCCTGATCACCCACGCGGTGGGCCTACACGCCCGTCCGTCGGTGAAGTTCACCAAGCTCGCCAAGACTTTTGCGGCGCGGGTCGAGATGGCGCTCGACGCCAACGGTCCGTGGATCGATGCGAAGTCGATCGTCAAGGTGATGGCGACCAAGGCGCCGAAGGGCACGACCATCCATCTGCGCGCCGAAGGGCAGGCGGCCGAGGAAGCTGTTGGCGCACTCGTTGCACTGGTGGAGCGCGACTTCGACGAGGGCGATCATGCCAAGAGCGCTTAGAAGGGCATGAACAACCGCTCGCCCATCGTGCTGACAGGCATTGCGGCGTCGCCCGGTTTCGCGGCCGGGCCGCTCTGCCGGCTTGACGCAGTGACGGCGAGCTACACTCCGAAAGCTACCAGCACCGAGGAGATCGAAGCGCTTAACGGAGCGATCGCCATGGCTTCGGCTGCCGTCGCCTCGCTGATAGAGCGTTCGAGCGGCGAGAGCGCGGACATTCTCGAATTCCAGCTCGCCATGCTCTCCGACGACACGCTCGCCGAACCGGCGCTGGCGGCGATCGGCCAGGGAGCGGATGCCGCGTCCGCCTGGGCGCGGGTGCTGGATGCGGAGATCGCCGGCTACGAAGCCTCGGGTGACGACTATTTTCGCGCCCGATCGGCCGACCTCGGCGATATCCGCGACCGCGTGCTGCGCGCGCTGGTCGGCACCGATATGCTCGCCACACTGCCTGGCGCGATCCTCGCCGGAGAAGACCTGGCGCCGACGCGCTTTCTCGAGACCGACTGGTCGGCCGGCGGCGGCATCGCGCTCGCCGCGGGCTCTTCCGCTTCCCACGTCGCCATGCTCGCCCGCTCGCGTGGCGTGCCGATGGTCGTCGGCCTCGGCGACGCGCTGTCGACGCTGTCGGGCGAGGTGCTGCTCGACGCGCAGGCCGGGGTGCTAACGGCCCTCGCTGCGGGGGGCGACATCGCTCGCCATCGCGCCGCGGCCGCCGCCTTCGCCGCTGTGCGCTCCAGCGCGGCTGCCTATCTCTCGAAGCCTGCGCTCACGGCAGACGGCACGCCCGTGCTCGCCTATGTCAACGTCGCCGATCCCTCGGATGTAGATGCGATAGACATCACAACCTGCGACGGCGTCGGGCTGATGCGGACGGAGTTCCTGTTCTCGCGCGGCCTGCCCGACGAGGAGACGCAGTATCGCGCCTACCGCAAGGTTCTCGAATGGGCGGCCGGAAAGCCGGTGACGATCCGAACCGTCGATGCTGGCGGCGACAAGCCGGTGCCGGGCTTCACGGTGGCGGAAGGCAATCCGTTCCTCGGCCTGCGCGGCATAAGGCTGTCGCTGTCACGGCCTGACATCTTCCGCGTGCAGATCCGCGCCTTGCTGCGGGCGGCCGTCCACGGCAGTCTCAAGGTCATGTTTCCGATGATCGCGGTCGAATCCGAATATGCGAGGGCGAAAGCCATGTTCGCGGAGGAAGCACTGGCACTCTCGACGCTGGGGACGGTGCACCGAATCCCACCGCTCGGCATCATGGTCGAGGTGCCGTCGGTGGCGATCGCGCCGCAAGCCTTTTCCGATGTCGCTTTCTTCTCGATCGGGTCCAACGACCTGACGCAATACGTGATGGCCGCGGCGCGCGACAACGCCTCCGTCGCACGCCTCAACGACACGGCGCATCCGGCCGTCCTGCGGCTGATTGGGGAAGTCGCGGCGTTCGGCGCCGCGCACGGCATTCCCGTCAGCCTATGTGGCGACGCGGGCGGCGACCCGGCGCTGATCCCGCATCTGCTGAAAGCCGGCCTGCGCGAACTCTCGGCCTCGCCTGCGCAACTGGCGGCCGCGAAGGCCGCCGTAGCCGGTGTGACGCTGTGAAGGGCCATCCGCCAGACCAGAATCCGCCGCCCGACGCCGAGGGCGCGATCCGCGCCTACAAGAGCGTGCTCGCCTCGGTGATCGAGCAGCGACCGTCCGGCACGCGGCAACGGCTGGCGGATGCGCTGGGCAAACACCGTTCCTTCGTTTCGCAGATCGCCAACCCGGCCTATTCGATGCCGATCCCCGCCAAGCATCTGCCGGCGATCTTCTCGGTCTGTCACTTCAGTCCGGCGGAGCGGGAAGCGTTCGTGACGGCTTACGCAATCGCGCATCCCGGCAAGGCGCCGTCGAGCGCGACGCGGCGAACGCGCCACATTTCGCTCGCGGTGCCGGATCTGGGCGACGAGAAGCAGAACGCGGCGCTCGACCGCGCCGTCCTGGACTTCATCCAGAAGATCACGAGCATCGCCGGGAAGGGATGATCTGCCGTGATATGGGAGGATACTTATGAAGAAGCTGATGAACTCGGTCGCGACGATCCTTTCCGACAGCCTGGACGGTTTCGTTGCCGCGCATGGTGACATCCTTGTCCTTGGCGAGGAGCACAAATTCGTTCGGCGCAGAGCGCTGAAGCCAGGCAAGGTCGCTCTGATCTCGGGCGGCGGGTCGGGGCATGAACCACTTCACGGCGGGCTCGTCGGCTTCGGCATGCTGGACGCGGCCTGCCCCGGGCAGGTGTTCACTTCGCCGACGCCGGACCAGATGCTGGCGGCGGCGCAGGCGGTGGACACGGGCGCGGGCTGCCTATTCATCGTCAAGAACTACGAAGGCGACATCATGAACTTCGAGATGGCGGCGGAGATGGCGGACAACGTCGCCACCGTCATCACCAATGACGACGTCGCGGTTGAGAACTCGTCCTACACGACCGGCCGGCGCGGGGTGGCCGGCACGCTGGTGGTCGAGAAGATCGTCGGCGCGGCGGCCGAGGAGGGGCGCGACCTCACGGCGCTCAAGGCGCTGGGCGAGAAGGTCAACGGCGCGACGCGCTCCATGGGCGTGGCGCTGACCTCCTGCACGGTGCCGGCCGCAGGCAAGCCGACCTTCGAGATCGGCGAGGACGAGATGGAGTTCGGGGTCGGCATCCATGGCGAGCCCGGCCGGCGCCGCGACAAGCTGAAGAGCGCCGACGCGATCGCAGAGGAGATCGTCCATGCGATCGTCGCGGACCTGGGCGACATGGCGAAGGGCGAGTCGCTGCTCTTCGTCAACGGTTTCGGCGGCACGCCCGCGATGGAGCTCTACGTCGTCTACAATTCGGCGCGAAAGCTGCTGGAAGCGAAGGGGATTCGCATCACACGCTCGCTCGTCGGCTCCTACGTGACGTCGCTCGACATGGCCGGCTGCTCGATCACCGTGACGATGCTGGACGCCGAGACGACGATGCTGTGGGATGCGCCGGTGCATACATCGGCGCTGCGATGGGGGATGTAACGCTGCGTCACCCCAGTTACGCGCAGGTGCCTTGTTGATGTGATGCCTCGGACGTGCGAGGTTCGGTATCCTTTGGAAACCGGATCGAACCATGTCCTTGAAACTCAACGTCATTACAGTCAGCACCCGCCCCGGGCGCATGGGACCGAAGATCGCGGACTGGTTCGTGTCCGCCGCCAGGGAGCACAGCGCCTTCGACATCGTGCCCGTCGACCTCGCCTCCTTCGAACTGCCGGTCTTCGACGAGCCCAAGCATCCGCGGCTCGGGCAATACGAGCATGAACACACCAAGCGCTGGGCCGAGAGCGTGGCTTCGGCCGACGCCTTTGTCTTCGTGACGCCGGAATACAATTACTTCGCGCCGCCCTCCTTCGTGAATGCAGTCACCTATCTGGCGAAGGAATGGGCCTACAAACCGGCGGCGCTGGTCAGCTATGGCGGCGTCGCGGCCGGTACGCGCGCGGCGCAGATGGAGAAGCTGCTGCTGACCACGGTCAAGGTGATGCCGATCCCCGAGGCGGTCGCGATCCCGATGTTCGCGCAATTCCTCCAGGACGGCGCCTTCGTGCCAAACGAGCCGCTGATCGAGGGCGCTAGGCTGATGCTGTCGGAACTGCACCGCTGGGCGACGGCGCTAAAGCCGATGCGGGGATAGTCGCCTCGTTGTGACAGCCTTGCCCAATCCGGCGTTTTGATCGACAGTGATCACCGCCGGAGGGGTGGGGATGCTGTCTGCCAGTGCGCGCTCGCTGACATTCGCGGTTGCAGTGACATACGCTGCCCTTGGTCTGCTGCTCTTCCTGGCACCGCACTGGGCCGCACCGAACTTCGCCTGGAAGGTGTCGCCGCTGGTCGCGATGACGATCGGCGGCTGGTGCCTGGGGAACGCCTGGGCGGCCTATGTCGTGGCCAGCAGCTGGCGGTTTTCGCTCGTCGTGTCCGGTCTCGTCTATCTCGCCCTGTTCGGCCTTTTCCAGAGCGGGGTGGTGATCGCCTTCTGGCCGGTTCTCAAGCTCGGCCACTGGCTTGCCTGGCTCTATCTCGCGGCGCTCGCGCTCAATCTGGTCCAGGCAGCGGTGTGGATCGGCGATGCGCTGCGGACAAGACCTGCGATTGAGACGCTGGGCGGGCGCACGAGCGGCCGAGACATCGCGATCGACGTGGTGTTCATCCTGCTCGTCGCGTTTCTGGGGCTCTATGGACTGCTCGCGCCGCAAGGCGCGCGGGGCCTGCACGGTGGGATCTTCCCCGAGATCCTCACCCCGTTCAGCCTGCGGGCCTTCGGCGCCTTCTATCTGTCGGTAGCGCTTGGGCCGCTGACCCTGCTCGTCGTGCGCGGCGTCGATTCCGCGCTGACCCACATGTATCTGAGCTGGGGACTGATCCTGTTCATCACGCTGGCGGCGCTGGCCTTCATCGGCGTGTTCGATCTGACCGGCCGGCCGGGGCAGTGGATCTATCTCGGCATCTATGTCGCGGTAGGCGCCGCGACGGCGATCTACATGCTGCGCGGCGGCACAGGAGGACGCAGCGCGTAGGTCATCCGAGAGATCACAGGCCCTCGACGCTGACCAGACGCGCCGAACTGCACTCGTCGCGGATCGACTTCAGCCCTTGGTACACCGGGCCGAGATAGAACATTTCCCACGCTTCGACGGAGGGGAACTCCAGCAACACGATGCGGCGCGGTTGCCAATCGCCTTCATAGACCTTGTGGGCGCCGCCACGTGCCAGGTATTTCGCGCCGGCCGCCTCAAGCGCGGGTTTCACGCCGGCCATGAATTCCCGGTACCGCGCCGGATCGCGGATCTCGACGTCGAAGATCACATAGGCTGACATTGCATGCTCCTCCCCAAGGAGATGAAGCATACAAGCATGGCAACGGGAGTCGACCGCGCCCTACCCTTGAGACGCGGCGATCTCTGCCTTCGATTCACCGGCCGCGACACCCTTGCCGCCCGGCGCGCCGGCATTGGCGCCCGGATGCGGCGCTTCCGCCGGCCGGCGGATTGCGGCGGCGGCTTCCTTCACGATCGGCGAGAGGCCCTCGCCGCCTGCGTCGAACACTTCGAAGAAGTGGCGGCGCATGCGCGGCTCCCAGAACTTGTTGATATGCTCGGCGACGCCGGCGACGCCTTCGTCATGCGGCTTGGAGGCGAAGAAGGTGCCGATCTGGTTCGCCATGCGGACGATCTTGGCGATGACGTCGGTTGCATGATCCTGGTCAGGCGACATGGCGTTGTGCTCCGTCGGTCACGCGCTCGGGATGCGTGAAGATGTCGAATTCGTCGCCGCGCACGAGGGCGACGAGCGTCATGCCGGCCTCGTCAGCGGTGCGGATGGCGAGCGCGGTGGGCGCCGAGACGGCTATGATCACAGGCGCGCCGATGGCCGCGGACTTCTGCACCATCTCGACCGAGACGCGGGAGGTCACGACGACGGCGCCCGACGCCCCGTCAATGCCGGACTTGGCCAGTGCGCCGGCCAGCTTGTCCAGCGCATTGTGGCGGCCGACATCCTCGCGCGCCAAGACGATGCCCTTGCCGGGGACGTAGAAGCCAGCGGCGTGGACTGCACCCGTTTCGGCGTGCATCGGCTGAGCCTTGGAAAGAAGCCGGACTGACTCGGTGATTTGCTGCGCAGCAAATGTAAGTGGTGACTGACCGATATGCTGCACCGCGCGCAGCGCCTCGTCGATCGATTCGATGCCGCAGAGGCCGCAGCCCACGGGGCCGGCGAGGCGGCGGCGGCGTGCCTCGAAGCGGGTATTGGCGTTGTCCTTGAGACGGATCTGGATATCGATTCCCTCGCCGGCATCCGCGACGATCTCGATGTCATCAACCTCGTCCGGCGAAGCGACGATGCCTTCCGTCAGCGAAAAGCCGAGCGCGAAATCCTCCAGGTCGGCAGGCGAGGCCATCATCACCGCATGGGTCGTGCCGGCAAAGCTCAGCGCCACCGGCGTCTCCTCCGGCACAATGCGCGCGGCGGCGGCCGTGCCATTGGCGCGGCGGGCGATACGGGTGGTGGAGGTCAGGGGCGGGCGGGTCATTCGACCTACTCAGCCGCCTCCAGGTGGCCCTCGATCCGTCTGCTCCGCTTCGACAGTTCCTCGTATTCCTCCTGCCAGGCGCTCGGGCCGTTGGACGGCGAGACCTGCACGGCGGTGACCTTGTATTCGGGGCAGTTGGTCGCCCAGTCGGAGTAGTCGGTCGTGATGACGTTGGCCTGCGTGTCCGGGTGGTGGAAGGTCGTGTAGACCACGCCCGGCGCCACCCTGTCGGTGACGTCCGCGCGCAGCGTGGTCTCCCCGGAGCGGGAGGCAAGGCGAACCCAGTCGCCGTCGCGGATGCCGCGCTGCTCGGCGTCGTGCGGGTGGATCTCCAGCACGTCCTCGGAATGCCAGACGACGTTTGCGGTGCGCCGTGTCTGCGCGCCGACATTGTACTGGCTGAGGATGCGGCCGGTCGTGAGCAGCAGCGGGAAACGCGGCCCGGTCTTCTCGTCGGTGGGCACGTATTCGGTACGGATGAACTTGCCCTTGCCGCGCACGAAGCCGTCGACATGCATGATCGGCGTGCCTTCCGGCGCCTTCTCGTTGCACGGCCACTGCACGGAGCCCATCTTGTCGAGATAGTCGTAGGAGACCATCGCGAAGGACGGCGTCGTCTGGGCGATCTCGTCCATGATCTCGGACGGATGCGTGTAGGCCCAGTTCAGTCCCATCGCCTGCGCGAGTCTCTGCGTCACTTCCCAGTCGGCGAGGCCGTTCTTCGGGCTCATCACCTTGCGGACGCGGTTGATACGGCGCTCGGCATTGGTGAAGGTGCCGTCCTTCTCGAGGAAGGTCGAGCCCGGCAGGAAGACATGGGCGTAGTTGGCCGTCTCGTTGAGGAAGAGGTCGTGCACGATGACGCATTCCATCGCGGCGAGCCCGGCCGACACATGCTTGGTGTCCGGGTCGGACTGGAGGATGTCCTCGCCCTGGATGTAGATGCCCTTGAACGTGCCTTCGACGGCGGCGTCGAGCATGTTGGGAATGCGCAGGCCGGGCTCGTTGTCGAGCTTCACGCCCCATAACGTCTCGTAGATGTCGCGCACAGCGTCGCCGGAGATGTGACGGTAGCCCGGAAGCTCGTGCGGGAACGAGCCCATGTCGCAGGAACCCTGGACGTTGTTCTGGCCACGCAGCGGGTTCACGCCGACGCCGCGGCGGCCGATATTGCCGGTCGCCATGGCGAGGTTTGCGATCGCGATGACCGTGGTCGAGCCCTGGCTGTGCTCGGTGACGCCGAGGCCGTAATAGATCGCCCCGTTGCCGCCCGTAGCGTAGAGGCGCGCCGCACCTCGGATGACCTCCGGATCGACCCCGGCCAGCTTGCCGATGACTTCGGGCGAATTGCGCTCCTCGGCGACGAAGGCGGCCCAGTCCTCGAACTCGGACCAGTCGCAGCGCTCACGGATGAAGGCCTCGTCGAACAGGCCCTCGGTGACGATGACATGGGCGAGCGCGGTGATGACGGCGACATTGGTGCCGGGCTTCAGCGGCAGGTGGTAGTCGGCCCTGGCGTGGACGGAGGTGACTGTCTCGGTCTCGCGCGGGTCGAGCACGATCAGCTTGGCCCCCTGGCGGATGCGCTTCTTCATGCGCGAGGCGAAGACCGGGTGCGCCGCCGACGGATTGGCGCCGATCACCATGATGACGTCCGACTCCTCGACGGAATCAAAATCCTGCGTGCCCGCCGACGTGCCGTAGGTCTGGCCGAGGCCATAGCCCGTTGGCGAGTGGCAGACACGGGCGCAGGTGTCGACGTTGTTGTTGCCGAAACCCTGACGGATCAGCTTCTGGACGAGATAGGTCTCCTCGTTGGTGCAGCGCGAGGAGGTGATGCCGCCGATGGAGCCGCGGCCGTACTGGTACTGGATGCGGCGGAACTCGGAATTGATGTGGGAGAAGGCCTCTTCCCAGGACACCTCGCGCCACGGGTCCGAGATGTTCGCGCGGATCATCGGGTTGAGGATGCGCTCCTTGTGCGTGGCGTAGCCATAGGCGAAGCGGCCCTTGACGCAGGAATGGCCGCGATTGGCCTTGCCGTCCTTCCACGGCACCATGCGCACCAGTTCCTCGCCGCGCATCTCGGCCTTGAACGAGCAGCCGACGCCGCAATAGGCGCAGGTAGTGACGACCGAATGCTCGGGCTGGCCGATCTCGATGACCGATTTCTCGGTCAGCGTCGCGGTCGGGCAGGCCTGCACGCAGGCGCCGCAGGAGACGCATTCGGAGGAAAGGAAGTCCTGGTGCATGCCGGGCGAGACGCGGCTGCCGAAGCCGCGGCCCTCGATGGTCAGCGCAAAAGTGCCCTGCACCTCCTCGCAGGCGCGAACGCAGCGCGAGCAGACGATGCACTTGGACGGGTCGTAGGTGAAATAGGGGTTCGACTCGTCCTTCGGCATCCAGTTGAAGTTGGCGGCACCGGCACTCAGTTCGCCGGTCTTCCGCTTGAAGACGTGGTTCTCGCCCTCGTAGCCGTAGCGCACGTCGCGCAGGCCGACGGCGCCCGCCATGTCCTGCAGTTCGCAGTCGCCGTTGGCCGCGCAGGTCAGGCAGTCGAGCGGATGGTCGGAGATGTAGAGCTCCATGACGCCCTTGCGGATGTCCTTCAGGCGTCCGGTCTGGGTGTGGACGACCATGCCGGGCGCGACAGGCGTCGTGCAGGAGGATGGCGTGCCGTTGCGGCCCTCGATCTCGACCAGGCAGAGCCGGCAGGAGCCGAAGGCGTCGACCATGTCGGTGGCGCAGAGCTTGGGGATCTGGATGCCCGCTTCCATTGAGGCGCGCATGATCGACGTGCCTTCCGGCACCGTGACCGTGAAGCCGTCGACGGTGAGCGTCACCTGACGCTCGGATTTCGAGGCCGGTGTGCCGTAGTCGATTTCGTGGACGAGACCCATGGTCAGGCTCCTGAAACGGAATCATAGCGCGCGAAAGCGGCGCCAAGAGGACGGACGTAAGCAATCTCTGCTGCGGGGAGCACGAACCGGCCCATCAGGTCTTCTCCGCCAGCGTATGCGCGACGAGCGCGTTGGCGTGACCATGCCCGAGCTTGTGCTCGGCTTTCAGCCAGTTCACGATTTCCATGTGCTTCCGACCGGATTGGCCGCGAATGAGCGCCTTCCAGTGTTCGATCGGCTTGCCGTAGGTCTTCTCGATCGACGGAAAGTAGGAGGCGGGGCCTTTGACTTTTTCGGTCATTCCGCCGCCTCCTGCACGGGCCTCGGCGCGAAGTCCTGCGGGAAGTGGTTGATCGCGCTCATCACCGGATAAGGCGTGAAGCCGCCGAGTGCGCAGAGCGAGCCGAACTTCATCGTGTTGCACAGGTCGGTGACCAGTGCGAGGTTCTTTGCCGGCTCTATTCCGGCGGAGATCTTGTCGATCGTCTCGACGCCGCGCGTCGAGCCGATGCGGCAGGGGGTGCACTTGCCGCAGCTTTCGATGGCGCAGAACTCCATCGCGAAGCGCGCCTGCTTCAGCATGTCGGCGGTGTCGTCGAAGACCGTGATACCGGCGTGGCCGATCAGCCCGTCCTTTGCGGCGAAGGCCTCGTAGTCGAAGGGCGTGTCGAACAGCGACGGCGGGAAATAGGCGCCAAGAGGGCCGCCGACCTGCACGGCCTTCACCGGCCGGCCGGTCGCGGTGCCGCCGCCGATGTCGTTGACGATCTCGCCCAGCGTCATGCCGAAGGCCGCCTCGAACAGGCCGCCATGCCTGACGTTGCCGGCGATCTGGATCGGGATCGTGCCGCGCGAGCGGCCCATGCCGAAATCCTTGTAGTGCGTAGCGCCCTTGTCGAGGATAACCGGAACGGAGGCGAGCGAGATGACGTTGTTGATCATCGTCGGCTTGCCGAACAGGCCCTGGATGGCCGGCAGCGGCGGTTTGGCCCGGACGATGCCGCGCTTGCCTTCGAGCGAGTTGAGAAGCGACGTCTCCTCGCCGCAGACATAGGCGCCGGCGCCGACGCGCACCTCCATTTCGAAGGCGTTGGGCGAGCCCAGGATCGCGGTGCCGAGCACGTTCGCCTTGCGCGCGACATCGATCGCGGCCTGCATCGCGACGACCGCGTGCGGATATTCCGAGCGGATGTAGACGTAGCCCTTGGTGGCGCCAGTGGCGATGCCGGCGATGGCCATGCCCTCGATGAGGACGAAGGGGTCGCCTTCCATGATCATCCGGTCGGCGAAGGTGGCGCTGTCGCCTTCGTCGGCGTTGCAGACGATATACTTGCGCTCCGCGACCTGGTCGAGGACGGTCTTCCACTTGATGCCGGTCGGGAAGCCGGCGCCGCCACGGCCCCGCAGGCCGGACTCGGTGACGGTCCTGACGATGTCGGCCGGCGTAATCGCCAGCGCTTTCCTGAGGCCGGCAAGACCTCCATGCGCCTCGTAGTCTGCCAGCGACAGCGGGTCGGTGATGCCGCAGCGGGCGAAGGTGAGGCGCGTCTGCTTCGCCAGGAAGGGGATAGTCTCCGGCTTTCCCAGCCAGAGATGATGCTGGTCCCCCGAGAGGAACCCGGCGTCGAACAGCGACCTCACGTCCTTCGTCTTCACCGGTCCATAGGCAACGCGGCCTTTCTCGGTGAGCACTTCGACCATCGGCTCCAGCCAGTAGAGCCCGCGCGAACCGGTGCGGACGATGCGAGCGGTTTCGCCGCGCGCCTTCAGCTCGGTTTCGATCGCCTTTGCGACCTTTTCCGCGCCCATCGCCAGAGCGCCGGAATCCTTGGGGATGTAGATCACCGGGGTCATCGCCGCACCTCCGCGACGATCTCGTCAACGGCCTCGGCGTCGAGCCGTCCGATCACCTCGGCGTCGAGCATGGCCGCAGGCGCGCAGGCGCAGAGGCCGAGGCAGTACACCGGTTCCAGCGTCACCGAGCCGTCCGGCGCCGTTTCATGGAAGCCGATGCCGAGCGCGGACTTCACCATTTCGGCGACCTTGTCCGAGCCCATCGACTGGCAAGCCTCGGCCTGGCAGAGCTTCAGCACGTGGCGTCCCGCCGGTGCGCGACGATAGTCGTGGTAGAAGGTTACAACGCCGTGGGCTTCGGCGTTCGATATGTTCAGCGCCTCGGCGATCACCGGCAGGCTCTCGGTCGGCACGAAGCCGAATTCCTCCTGCACGGCATGCAGGATGGGCAGCAGCGGCCCTTCGAGATGCGCATGGCTGGCGATCACCGCGGCCGTGCGCGCGGCGACATCAGCGACCTCAATCTGGTTACCCGACAGCTGCAAGGCAGCGCTCCTCCCTGGATCGGCGCCATCACGCGCCATTTATCAATGAAGCCCGACAAAAGGCCGGAAATCAATAAAGCGGAATCGTCGCTTGATAGAAAAATTCTATTGACGTCTGGCTTTAGGTCTTTCTAACGCATTAGACCGCCGGCAAAATCGCCCGCCAGCGCCGTCGCCTCGTCCAGAAGCGCCTTGACCAGCGGCGTGTGCGGCTCGCGCGGCTGGACGACGAGGCCGACGGTATGGCTGGCGTCCGGCTCGACGATAGGGATCGCGCGGATCGGCTCGGCGAAGCCGAAGGTTTCGGCCAAGTTCAGCGGCATGATCGACGACCATTTGCCCGTGCGGATGTGGGAATAGAGCACGATCATCGAGTTGGATTCAAGCGACGGGCGCACCGAGACGCCCGCCTCCGCCAAGTGATAGTCGATGATGCGCCGGTTCTGCATGTCGGGCGTCAGAAGGCAGAGCGGCAGTTCCGACACTTCCGCCCAGGTGACGGTGGCGCGGTCGGAATAAGGGTTCCCCGCGGCTGTGATCAGCTGGTAGCGCTCGGCATAGAGCGGCACCGACAGCACGCGTCCGAGCGGTTCGTTGTCAAGATAGGTGATGCCGGCATCGATATCGAAGTTGCCAAGCAGGGACAGAACCTCGATCGACGTGCGTGACAGGATCGAGAAGGTGATGCCGGGATGGCGTTCGCGCAGCGGCGTGGTGAGCTTGGCCACCATTGCGAGCGCGGTGGGGATGGCGGCGATGCGGATGCGGCCCGACAGGCCGTGGCGGGCGGCGCGCATCTCCTCCTTCATCGCGCGCGCGTCGCCCGAGATTCGCCGCGCCCAGGCAAGCACCTGCTCGCCCTCGGCGGTCAGGCCCTGGTAGCGCGAGCCGCGCTTGACCAGCATCACGCCGAGTTCGCCCTCCAACTGCTTGATGGCGGCCGACAGCGTCGGCTGGGTGACGCCCAGATCCTCGGCCGCCTTGCCGAACTGCTGCGCGCGGGACAGCGCGATGAAGGCTTCGAGCTTGTCGAGCATGCGCCATCCTCACCACGCGTTCGGCACCAGCGTCAACTGCAGGCGAGGCGCTTGCGCCGGCAAAGCGACCGTCCTATGTTCGCCGCGCTCTAACGGGGTGCCGCAAGCGAGAGATCGCGACACGGCTGAGAGGCGAAAGCCAACCCGCTGAACCTGATCCGGTTTGTACCGGCGGAGGGATTAGACGCGTTCGGCTCACGGCGCATCTTCCCTTTCACTCGAATGAAGGAGGCGCCAGATGCGCACGACGATACCCATACTTCTCGCCACATTCGCTCTTGTCTCGCCTGCCGCGGCCGAGGGCAAGCTCACCGTCTACACCTACGAGAGCTTCACCGCCGAGTGGGGTCCCGGACCAATCGTCGAGAAGGCGTTCGAGGCCGAATGCGGCTGCGACGTCGAATTTGTCTCGGTCGCCGACGGTGTGGCGTTGCTCAACCGCGTCAGGCTGGAAGGCGCGTCGGGCAAGGCGGATGTGGTGCTGGGGCTCGACACCAACCTGACGAAGGAAGCCTCCGACACCGGCTTGTTCGCGCCACATGGTCTGGCGCCGGCGGATCTCACTGTGCCCGGCGGCTGGACCGACACGACCTTCCTGCCCTTCGACTACGGCTATTTCGCCGTCGTCTACGACAGCGAGGCGCTGAAGACGCCGCCGACGAGCCTGAAGGACCTCGTCGAGGGCAACCCCGAGGACAAGATCGTCATCCAGGACCCGCGCACCTCGACGCCCGGCCTCGGTCTCGTGCTGTGGGTGAAGTCGGTCTATGGCGACAAGGCAGGCGAGGCCTGGGCGAAGCTCAAGGGCCGCGTGCTGACCGTCACGCCCGGCTGGAGCGAGGCCTACGGCCTGTTCACCAAGGGCGAGGCGCCGATGGTCCTGTCCTACACGACGTCGCCGGCATACCACGTCATCGCCGAAAAGACCGAGCGCTACAAGGCGGCCGCCTTTTCGGAAGGCCACTACATGCAGATCGAGGTCGCTGGCATGACGAAGAAGGGTGCAGGGAACCCGCTGTCGGCGAAGTTTCTCGCCTTCATGACGAGCCCTGCCTTCCAGGATGCGATTCCGGAAACGAACTGGATGTTCCCCGCCGCCAAGATGTCGAAGCCGCTCGATCCGGCATTCGATGCGCTGGTGAAGCCGGCGAAGGCGCTGCTGTTCCCGCCCGAGGAGGTTGCCGCCAACCGCAAGGCCTGGGTGGACGAGTGGACGGCGGCGATGAGCAGATAGGATGACGCGCCCCGGCCTCTTCGCGCTCGGCTTCATCGCACTCCTCATCGGCGGGGCCTTCGCGGGCCTCGCCGTCGAGGCGGCGCGTGACTGGTCGGGCGCGACGGCGGCCTTCGACGCCGGCATGTTGCGTATTGCGGGCTTCACGCTGTGGCAGGCGGCGCTGTCGACCGTGCTTTCGGTCGCGCCAGCGATCCTCGTGGCGCGAGCGCTGTCGCGGCATCCTGACTTTCCCGGCCGCGGCCTGCTGCTGAGGCTGTTCGCCGTGCCTCTCGGCCTGCCGGCGATCGTCGCGGCACTCGGCCTGCTGGCGCTCTACGGCCGCGCCGGTTTCCTGGCGGACATTGTGTCAGCAGCCGGCGCCGGCCGATGGCCGGGCATCTACGGCCTCAGCGGCATCCTCGTCGCGCATGTCTTCTTCAACCTGCCGCTGGCGACCCGGTTGCTGCTCGCAGCGCTGGAGACAGTGCCGCCCGACCAGTGGCGGTTGGCGAGCCAGCTCGGCATGCGCTCAGGCGCGGTGTTCCGGCTGATCGAGTGGCCCGCGCTGCGCACTGCGATCCCGGGCGTGGCGGCGCTGGTGTTCATGCTGTGCGTCACGTCGTTCACGCTCGTCCTCACGCTTGGCGGTGGACCGGGTGCCACCACGCTGGAAGTTGCGATCTACCAGTCGCTGCGCTTCGACTTCGAGCCGGCGCGGGCAGTGGCGCTGACGGTGGTGCAGATCGCGCTCACCGTCGCCGCGGTCTTTGTCCTGTCGCGCCTCGGTGCCGATGTGACCGGCGACGCCAACCTGCCGGTCGCCGGTAGCCGCCCACGCGCCACCGAGAGGATGGAGACTCTCCTCAACGCGACAATGATTGCCCTTGCCGCAGCACTGGTGCTGGGCCCGATGGCGGCGATCGTCGCGTCCGGCCTTCAGGCCGATCTCGGACGACTTGCCACCGAACCGGCTGTGCTCAAGGCGACCGCCCAGAGCCTCGTTTTCGCTGTCGGCGCAGCGTTCCTGTCGGTTCTTCTTTCGCTTTCGCTGGTCGCCATGCGCCGAAAGCTCGAGACGGCGCGAAAGGGCGGGCGGCGATCGATCCTCGAAACGCTCGCCGGAACGGGAGCGAGCCTGGTTCTCGTGATCCCGCCGATCGTTATCGGCGCCGGCTGGTTCGTGCTGCTGCGCAACACCGGCGGGGTCTTTTCGGTGGCGCCCATAATGGTCGTGACGGTCAACGCCGTGATGGCGATGCCCTTCGCCACCCGCGCCATCCGCCCTGCCTATGATGCCGCCGCCATCCGCAACGATCGGCTTTGCGCGCAACTCGGCATTTCCGGCGCCACGCGGGCGCGGCTGATCGACTGGCCGGAGCTGCGCCGGCCACTCGCCACCGGCTTTGCCTTCGCCATGGCGCTGTCGCTTGGGGATCTCGGCGTCATCGCGCTGTTCGGCAGCGACAGCGTCCAGACGCTGCCGTACCTCCTCTATTCGCGCATGGGCAGCTACCGCACGCAGGACGCCGCTGGGCTCGCCTTGCTTCTCGGTCTGCTCTGCCTCGCGTTGATGTGGCTCGCCGAACGCCTCGGAAGGGAGAAGCCATGAACCTCGGTGTTCCGCTACGGCTCGACGGCGTCGGCTTCGCCTATGGCGAGACGATGATGTCGTTCGATGTTTCCGTCGCCGCGTCCGAGATCGTCGCGGTCATGGGGCCTAGCGGTTCGGGCAAGACGACGATGCTCAATCTCATCGCCGGCTTCGAGACGCCATCGAAGGGCCGGATCCTGGTCGGCGACCGGGACGTCACGGCCGATCCGCCGTCGCAACGCCCGGTGTCGATGATCTTCCAGGAGAACAATCTCTTCGCTCATCTCGACCTGTTCTCCAATGTCGCTCTCGGCCGCAGCCCGGCGCTGCGGCTCTCGGCCGAGGATCGTGCCGCGACGCTCGACGCGCTGTCGCGCGTGGGACTGGCCGGCAAGGAAGCGCGCCGCCCGCGCGAACTCTCGGGCGGCGAACGGCAGCGCGCGGCGCTCGCCCGCGCCCTGGTGCGGCGGCGCCCGGTGCTCTTGATGGACGAGCCGTTCGCCTCGCTCGGTCCCGGGCTGCGCGCCGAGATGGCGGAACTGGTCGGCGATCTCCATCGCGAGACCGGTATGACGATCCTCGTGGTGACGCATTCGCCAGAGGATGCGCTGGCGCTCGCGCCGCGCATGGTTTTCGTCGATGCGGGCAGGATCGCGGCCGACGGACCGACGCAACACCTCCTCGGGCATGGGGGGCCGGAAGCCGTCCGCGCCTATGTCGGACAGAGCCGTTCACGATAAATTGCCCGCAATGCGACACATTTACCGGATATGGCCAAGGTGTGGCATCGGCGTCCTTGTCACGGCATTGCGGGGGTTCTAAGTCGCGACGTCCAAGGCCTGCCGGACTGGGATTCGACGCGCCCGACAGTTTCGAGGAATAAGCCTGCTCATAGGTTCCGACAGAATGAGTGCAGCCCTTCAGCGGACGGCGAAAAGCCGATTCCGGGTTCGCCGCGCCGTTGCCGCGACGGGCCTGGCTATGCTGTTGTCCAGCTGCCAGATGATCGACACGTCGACGACGTCCGATCTCAAGCCGTCGCCCAACCCGGTGACGGTCGACACGGTCGGCCGCAACGACAAATTCGCAGAGATCGCGCGCCAGCAGCATCCGCGCATCCTGGCCACCTATGGCGGGGAATATTCCGACGCCAAGCTGGAGCGGGCGGTCGCCAAGGTCGTCGGCAGCCTGACGCTCGACCCGGACAATCCAAACCAGACTTATCGCATCACCATCCTCAATTCGCCGAACGTCAATGCGTTCGCGCTGCCGGGCGGCTATCTCTACATCACGCGCGGCCTTCTCGCGCTTGCCAACGATTCGGCCGAGCTTGCCGCCGTCATCGCTCACGAGATGGGCCACGTGACGGCCAATCACGGCGTGCAGCGCCAGCAGCGCGAGGCTGACGAAGTGCTCGCCGCGCGCGTTGTGAGCGACGTGCTCGAAGGAGATGCGGCTGCGAAGGCGGCGCTGATCCGCGGCAAGCTCAGCCTCGCGCAGTTCTCGCGCAACCAGGAACTGGAGGCCGACGCGATCGGCATCCGTGCCATCGGCCGCGCCGGATACGACCCGTTCGCGGCGGCGCGCTTCCTCCAGTCGATGTCCTCCTATGCGGACTTCCGCAGTGTCAGCGGTGCGTCGGATGCCAGCCTCGACTTTCTCGCCAGCCATCCGGCCGCACCCCAGCGCATCGATCTCGCGCTCGGGCATGCGCGCGCCTTCGGCGCGCCGGGTGTCGGCACCCGCGACCGCGACTGGCTGCTCGCCGGCATCGACGGGCTGATGTTCGGCGATACGCCGCAGGAAGGCTTCGTGCGGGGCAGGACCTTCCTGCATCCGGGGCTGGGCGTCGGCTTCACGGTGCCGGAAGGTTTCATCATCGACAATTCGGCGGCCGCCGTCACCGCCGCAGGCCCTGGCGACGTCGCGGTGCGCTTCGATGGCGTCAAGGTGGCGCCTGCGATGTCGCTGGAGGAATATCTGCGCAGCGGTTGGATCGCCGGGCTCGACCCCGGATCCATCGCTGCAACGACGATCGCCGGCAACGAGGCTGCGACGGCGCGGGCGCGAGCCGATGGCTGGCAGTTCGACATCACCGTCGTGCGCGCGGGTGGGCAGGTCTACCGACTGCTGACCGCCGCTCCGCTGACCAGCACTGTGCTCGAATCGGTAGCGAAGTCGGTCAGCGCCAGCTTCCGCATCCTGTCGGCTTCCGAGCGGGCGGCGCTAAAGCCGCTGCGGATCCGCGTCCGCACCGTGCGTTCCGGCGAGACGGTGCAATCGCTCGCCAATCAGATGCGGGGCGTCGACCGCAAGGTCGAGCTGTTTCGCCTGATCAATGCGCTCTCCGCCGGAGAGAGCGTCTCAGCCGGCGACAAGGTGAAGGTCATCACAGACCAGTAGGGTCAGGCGGCGGCGAAGTCCGGATTGTCCTTAAGTAGAGCCGCCCTGAGCTTCTCCAGCGCCCGGTTTTCGATCTGGCGCACGCGCTCCTTGGAGATGCCGAGCTTTTCACCGAGGAGTTCCAGCGTGGCGCCTTCGTCCTGCAGGCGCCTTTCGCGGATGATCCGCAATTCGCGCTCGTTGAGAACGCCAAGCGCCGCCCGCAGCCAGCCGCTGCGCCTCTGCTCGTCGATGGCACCGCCGACGATTTCGTCGGGCAGGGGATCGTCCGAGACGAGGAAGTTCATGCGTTCGCTCGACCCGCTTCCTTCGTCCGACATCGGCGCGTTGAGGGACGAGTCCGGTGCCGAAAGGCGCGAATCCATCATCGCGACGTCTTTCTTGGAGACCCCGAGCGCCGCCGAGATCTCGCTGTAGACGGTATCGTTCGACAGCGTTTCTGAGCCCTGCGCCAGCCGCGCGCGCAGGCGCCGCAGATTGAAGAACAGCGCCTTCTGCGTCGAACTCGTGCCGCCGCGCACGATCGACCAGTTGCGCAGGATGTAGTCCTGCATCGAAGCGCGAATCCACCAGGTCGCATAGGTCGAGAAGCGGACGTCGCGCTCCGGTTCAAACCGGGCGGCGGCCTCCAGCAGGCCGATATGGCCTTCCTGAATCATGTCGTTGAGCGGCAGGCCGAAACCGCGGAACTTCGACGCCATCGAGATGACGAGTCGCATATGGGCGATCGTGATGCGATGGAGCGCGGCCTGGTCGCGATGCTCCTTCCAGCGCACGGCCAGATCGTGTTCTTCCTCGCGCGCCAGATAGGGCGCGTTCATCGCCGCGCGGATGAGACTAGATCGTGCAGCCTCTGCGTTCACCCGACCCTCCTCGTCTTGCTTGATCCGTTCTGGTTCGCCATTACGGATGCGAGTGGGCAACCGTATCGGTAACGATACGCTCCCGGGATCGAAAGAGTTTCGTTCCCTCCCGCGCCAAGTTCGCAAACGCACAAAGACGGGAATCGTTCCTTGATACGCATCGATCGGGCCGACATCTCATTCCAGCTCTTCGAACTGCTAGACTCGGACCGGCTGAGGGAAGCCGGCCGTTTCGCCGATTGGGACCGAAGCGCAATCGACAATGTTCTCGATACCGCCGAGCGTATCGCCATCGATCACTTCCTGCCGCATGCGGCGGCTGTCGACGAGAATGAGCCGAAGTTCGTCGACGGAAAGGCGATCGTCGACCCGCGCGTCGGCGCCGCGCTCGGCGTCTATCGCGAGGCGGGCTTCTTCGGCGCCGGCTTCGATCACGAGTGGGGCGGCGCGCAGATGCCGGAAACGGTGCGGATCGCCTGCGCCTACATGTTCTCCGCCGCAAATGTCGGCACCGCGGGCTATCCGTTCCTGACCGTCGGCGCGGCGAACCTCATCGCCAGCTTCGGCAGCGAGGAGCAGAAGGTGAGGTATCTCGCGCCCATGGTCGAGGGCCGCTTCTTCGGCACGATGTGCCTGTCGGAACCGCAAGCGGGGTCTTCGCTATCGGACATCGTCACCAGGGCTGAACCGCTGGGCGACGGCACCTATCGTATCACCGGCCGCAAGATGTGGATCTCGGGCGGCGAGCAGGAGATGTCGGACAACATCGTCCACATGGTGCTGGCGAAGATTCCGGGCGGGCCGGCCGGGGTTAAGGGCATCTCGCTGTTCATCGTGCCGAAATACCGGGTCGGCGAGCACGGCTCTATCGGGCCGCGTAACGGCGTGACGCTTGCCGGGCTGAACCACAAGATGGGCTATCGCGGCACCACCAACACGCTGCTGAATTTCGGCGAGGCCGGCGAATGCATCGGCCATCTGGTCGGCGAGCCACACAAGGGCCTCGGCTACATGTTCCAGATGATGAACGAGGCGCGCATCGGCGTAGGTCTCGGCGCCACCGCGCTCGCTTCGGCCGGCTACCAGGTCGCGCTCGCCTATGCGAAGGACCGGCCGCAGGGAAGGCACCCGGACGGCAAGGACGCGACGTCGAAGCAGGTGCCGATCATCGAGCACGCGGACATCCGTCGGCTGCTTCTGGCGCAGAAGAGCGCGGTCGAAGGTGCCTTCGCGCTGATCCTCTATTGCGCGCGGCTGGTGGACGGGCTTCGAACCCAGACCGACGAAGCGAAGAAGCGTGACGACGACCTGCTCCTCGACCTGCTGACGCCGATTGCCAAATCGTGGCCGTCTGAGTTCTGCCTCGAGGCCAACAAGCACGCGATCCAGGTGCTCGGCGGCTACGGCTACACGCGCGACTATCCTGTCGAGCGGCTCTACCGCGACAACCGGTTGAACCCGATCCACGAGGGCACGCACGGCATCCAGGGCATGGACATCCTCGGCCGCAAGGTGGTGCAGGCGAACGGGCGCGGGCTGGAGTTGCTGGCGGGGCGGATCGGCGAGACGGTGGCGGAGGCGTCGTCGGTCGCGTCGCTCTCCGGTCATGCTTCGGACCTGTCCGCTCATCTCGCCGAGACCGTCGCGCTGACCCGCGCGCTCGCCGGGGAACTGGCGAAGGACCCGCGCAAAGCCTTGGCTAATGCCACGATCTATCTCGACATGTTCGGTCATGTCGTCATCGCCTGGATGTGGCTGAGGCAGGCGCTGGTCGCCGCGCGCAAGCTCGATACCGGCGAGGGGGATCCGAACTTCCTGCGCGGCAAGCTCGCCGCCTGCCACTATTTCTTCGCTTATGAACTGCCGAAGACGCGGGTGCAGCGCGATCTGCTGGGCAAGCTGGATGAGACGACGCTTTCGATGCAGGCGGAGTGGTTTTGACTAGATACCATCCAGAGCCGGAGCGACGACCTCGCGCGTTTCCTTGCTGGTCAGTACGGGGACAATCTCAAACGTAATTCCCGAACCTCGCCATTTCAGGACCCATTCCTGGAGCAGTTTCGGGTCATCGCAGCGCATCAATTGGAAACAGCGGCTGAAATTCGGCTCGACCCAGCTATCGACGTATTCGAGACCGTCGGGAAACATCCGCCCTTCATCTCGCACCCGCTTGTAGATCGGGAGCATATCGTTGTCGCGAAACCGTTCGATGATCATGAACAGCATAGGCAGCCTTCCGCTCCGGAAACATGTGAAGGCTACGACGTCACCTGCCCGTCATCAATCCCGTCGGGACTCCTGGAACCGCTCTGGTTCCTAATGCGACGGCACGCCCTTGTAGGCATCCGCGCCCCAGACTTCCTTGACGCGGGCGTCGCGGCCGCAGGCGAAGCGGTAATATTTGTACTTGGCCGGATTCACGTTGTAGTAGTTCTGGTGGTAGTCCTCGGCCTCGGTGAACTCGGAGGCCGGCGCTACTTCCGTCGCAAGCTTGACGCCGAGTTGTGCCTCGGCATCTGCCTTGGCTTTCTGAGCGGACGCCAGTTGCGCGTCGCCGACCGCATAGACCGCCGTGGTATAGGCGTGGCCGCGGTCACAGAACTGGCCACCGGCATCGGTCGGATCGATGGTGCGCAGGAAGGTCGTCACCAGCTGTTCGTAGCTGATCTTCGCCGGGTCGAACTCGACCTTCAGCACCTCGCGGTGGCCTTCGTGATCGTAGTAGCTGGGGTTCTTCTTCGTGCCGCCGGAATAGCCGGAGACCGTTTCGGTAACGCCCGGCACCTGGTCCATGTCGGATTCCACGCACCAGAAGCAGCCGCCGGCGAAGATGGCGGTTTCGGCACCCGCGGACGATACGGCGAGGGGTTGCAGGGCAAGAGCGGTCGCGAAAGCGGCGGCGGCAAGGCGCATGATTATTCCTCCGATTGTTGAGGAACGTAGCAGCGGGCGGCGCAGTTTCAAATCAAGCCGCCGCGACGGCAGCGTGATCCTTCCGTCAGTCGTTCCCGGCCAGCTTCTCGACCATCCGCCTCAGCTCGGAGACTTCCTCTTCGAGCGCCGCGACCCTGGCTGCCAGGTCAGGCGAGGAGGCATGGAACGACGCGGCCGGCGCCGAGCGCGCCGGTGACTCGACGGGGCCGCTGAGCAGATGCGCGTAACGGTCCTCGCGCTGGCCAGGGCCGCGCTCGACGAGTTGCACCAGCGGCGGCCGGCGGCCGATCAGCAGGTCGAGATCGGAGACGAGGTCGTCCACCGATCCGTACTGCGCCATGCGCTCGCTGCGCGCCAAGAGCTCGTGGGTCGTCTGTGGCCCGCGCAGCATCATCAGGCCGAGGAGCGACGTCTGTCCGCGCGTCAGCGAGAAGCGCCGCGACAGTTGCTCTTCGTAGCGCTCGACGCGCGAGCCGGAGACCTGGCGCACGAGCCCCTTTTCCTGCAGCGACTTGAACGCGCGGTGGATGTCGGACGGCTCCAGCGCCATCACCGGCTCGCGCGCGGTCTTCTGGTTGGCGGCGACCTGCGCGGCGTTGAGCGTCAGCGGGTAGACGTCGGGCGTCAGCTCCTTCTTCTCGATGAGGGAGCCGAGCACGCGGGCTTCGATGGCGTTGAGGAGGGGGAGAGCGGGAGTATCCATGACGCCTATGTGGCAAAGGCGGGATCGGGGGGCAAGGGGACTGCTGCTGCTACTGCGCCGTCATGCTCGGGCTTGACCCGAGCATCTGCGGTCGCCGCAATTTGTGCGGAGGCGTCGGCGCGGGATTGCCAGCGCTCGTAGATCCTCGGGTCAAGCCCGAGGATGACGACCGAGGGGAGGGCTAAACCCTCCGCTCCACCATCATCTTCTTGATCTCGGCGATGGCCTTGGCCGGGTTCAGACCCTTGGGGCAGGCCTGGGTGCAGTTCATGATCGTGTGGCAGCGGTAGAGGCGGAACGGATCCTCGAGATTGTCGAGCCGCTCCCCGGTCGCCTCGTCCCGCGAATCGATGATCCAGCGATAGGCCTGCAAGAGCACGGCTGGGCCGAGATATTTCTCGCCGTTCCACCAGTAGCTCGGGCAGGAGGTCTGGCAGCAGAAGCAGAGGATGCACTCGTAAAGCCCGTCGAGCTTCTGGCGGTCCTCATGGCTCTGCAGCCATTCCTTCGCCGGCTCCGGCGACACCGTCTGCAGCCAGGGCTCGATCGAGGTCAGCTGGGCGTAGGGCACGGTCAGGTCCGGCACCAGATCCTTCACCACCGGCATGTGCGGCAGCGGATAGACGCGCACCGCTCCGGAGATCTCCTCCATGCCCTTGGTGCAGGCCAGCGTGTTGGTGCCGTCGATGTTCATCGCGCAGGAGCCGCAGATGCCTTCGCGGCAGGAGCGGCGCAGCGTCAGCGTCGGGTCGATCTTGTTCTTGATCCACAGCAGGCCATCGAGAACCATCGGCCCGCAATCGTCGAGGTCGACGTAGTAGGTGTCGAGACGTGGGTTCTGGTCGTCGTCGGGCGACCAGCGATAGATGCGGTATTCGCGCAGATTCGTCGCGCCCTCGGGCTTCGGCCAGGTCTTGCCGGGATTGATCTTGGAGTTCCGGGGAAGGGTGAGTTCAACCATGATCTTTCCTTCCTCAGTAGACCCGCGCCTTGGGCGCGATCTTGGCTGGGTCGATACCACCCTGGTTCACCGGCAGCATCGTCTCCGTATGCACCGGCCGGTAGCGGAGCGTCACCTTGCCGTCCTCGTCGACCCAGGCCAACGTGTGCTTGCGCCAGTTGGCGTCGTCGCGCGCGCTGAAATCCTCGCGCGCATGCGCGCCGCGGCTTTCCTTGCGGGCTTCCGCGCCGTGGACGGTGGTGATGGCGTTGGCCATCAGGTTTTCCAGCTCCAGTGTCTCGACGAGATCGGAGTTCCAGATCATCGAGCGGTCGTGGACCTTCAGGTCCTTCAGTTCGCCCCAGATCGCCGACACCCGGCGGCAGCCGCTTTCGAGCGATTCCTGGGTGCGGAAGACAGCTGCGTCTTCCTGCATGGCGCGCTGCATCTTCTCGCGCAGCACCGCCGTGGGCGTCCCGCCGTTGGCGTGGCGCAGCCGGTCGAAGCGGTCCATGATCTTGTCGACGGCGGCCGCGTTGGCCGACGGCACCGCCGCCTCGCGGTCCACCACCTGGCCGGCGCGGATCGCCGCGGCGCGGCCGAAGACGACCAGATCGATCAGCGAGTTGGAACCGAGGCGGTTCGCGCCATGCACCGAGGCGCAGCCGGCCTCGCCCACGGCCATCAGGCCGGGGAACACCGCGTCCGGGTTCTCGGGCGTCGGGTTCAGCACTTCGCCGTAATAGTTGGTCGGGATGCCGCCCATGTTGTAGTGCACCGTCGGCAGAACCGGGATCGGCTCCTTCGTCACGTCGACGCCGGCGAAGATCTTGGCGCTCTCCGAGATGCCGGGCAGCCGCTCGTTCAGTACGGCCGGATCGAGATGGTCGAGGTGCAGGAAGATGTGGTCCTTGTTCTTGCCGACGCCACGGCCTTCGCGGATTTCCATCGTCATGCAGCGCGACACGACGTCGCGGGAAGCGAGGTCCTTGGCCGAGGGCGCATAGCGCTCCATGAAGCGCTCGCCCTGCGAGTTGACGAGATAGCCGCCCTCGCCGCGCGCCCCTTCGGTGATCAGGCAGCCGGCGCCGTAGATGCCGGTCGGGTGGAATTGCACGAACTCCATGTCCTGCAGCGGCAGGCCGGCGCGGGCGACCATGCCGTTGCCGTCGCCGGTGCAGGTGTGCGCCGACGTGGCGGAGAAGAAGGCGCGGCCGTAGCCGCCGGTCGCCAGCACGACCATCTTGGCCGAGAAGCGGTGGATGGTGCCGTCGTCGAGGTTCCAGGCGACGACGCCGGTGCAGCGGCCGTCCTCGATGATCAGGTCGAGGGCGAAATACTCGACGAAGAACTGTGCCGAGTGCCTTAGCGACTGGCCGTAGAGCGTGTGCAGGATGGCGTGGCCGGTACGGTCGGCGGCGGCGCAGGTGCGCTGCACGGGCGGGCCGTCGCCGTAATTCATCATCATTCCGCCGAACGGACGCTGGTAGATCTTGCCGTCTTCGGTGCGGCTGAAAGGCACGCCGTAGTGCTCGAGTTCATAGACGGCGGCCGGCGCTTCGCGGACCATATATTCCTGCGCATCGGTGTCGCCGAGCCAGTCCGATCCCTTGACGGTGTCGAACATGTGCCATTGCCACGAATCCGGCCCCATATTGGCGAGCGACGCGGCGATGCCGCCCTGGGCTGCGACCGTGTGCGAGCGGGTCGGGAACACCTTGGTGATGCAAGCGGTCTTCAGGCCCTGCTCGGCCATGCCTAATGTGGCGCGCAGGCCGGCGCCGCCGGCGCCGACGACGACGACGTCGAACTTGTGGTCGACATAGGTATAGGCCTTGCCGTTGGCCGCGGGTGAGGATGTTGCCTTGGCCAAGGTCTTAGACTCCGAATGCGATCTTCAAAAGCGCGAAGAGCGAGACCGCGCCGATGACGATGGGGAAGAAGATGTTGAGCATGACGAGGACGATCTTCAGGCCTTCGCCGTGGATGTAGTCCTCGATGATCGACTGCATGCCGAGCTTCATGTGGTAGAGCGCCGAAGCGAGGATGAGGATCGTCAGCAGCGCCACCAGCGGATTGGCGAGCGTCTCGCGCACCTCGGCATAGCTCGCGCCGTTGAGCGACACGACCAGACCGACGAAGAACAGGATCAGCGGCACGTTGGCCACCGCCGTCAGCCGCTGGCGCCAGAAATGGTCGGTTCCTTCCCTGGCGGAGCCGAGGCCGCGTACGCGGCCGAGCGCGGTGCGCATTCCGGGCGACTTGCTCATGCTGGGCTCCTCAGGGCGAAAACGGCAATCCAGATGAGGATCGTCAGAACGATCGAGCCGATCAGCGTCGCCCAGGCGAGCTTGGTGGCCGTATGCTTCTCCATGTAGGAGGCGGTGTCCCAGACGAAGTGCCGGATGCCACCGAGCATGTGGAACATCAGCGCCCAAGTGTAGCCGAACAGGATCAGCTGGCCGAGCCAGGATCCAATGATGCCGCTGACGAAATTGTAGTAGTTTTCGGAACCCGCCGCGGCGGTGATCCACCAGGCGACGATCAACGTGCCGAAATAAAGAGCGCCACCGGTGATGCGGTGAGCGATGGACATGACCATCGTCGGGATCGGCTTGTAGATCTGCAGATGCGGCGACAGCGGCCGTGGCTTCAGGCGGGTGGCTGGTGCGGACATGGCTCCCCCGAGGGTGGCTAGGCCTTATCCCGCGGGCGGCATCAGGCTGGCCGAAATGCGACTTTTTCGTGCCAGCGTTCTAGTGCGGTTTTTGCAGCGCGTCAAAGCCGGAAAAGCGTGCCAAGTGCGGTATTTAGTACATGAAAAGTGATGCGGGATGCTTCAATCGATTGAAGATTTCCGGCCTCTCGACGGTTCTCAGCGCCTGCAGGTGGCGGGAGCTGCCTTGGGGCGGAAGAAAAGCGCTTCCGTGCCGTCGAAGACGAAGGCGTATTGACCCTTGACATAGCGGGTGTGCGAATCGGCGGGAGAGGCCGGCAGTTCCATCACCGAGCCGTCGGCAAGGCCGAGCGCCACCTGCGTGACGGTGTTGTCCACCTCGAGGCTCTCGCCATTGTCGCAACGATAGGTCGAGCGGCCGGCATAAAGCGCATTGTCCTCATAGGCGACGGCCCCCGCCGCATCGCTGCCCGCATCGGCGATGTCCGCGGCGGATGCAGACGCGCCGGGCGCCAAGGACATGGTGGCGGGCGACGCGCCATCCGATGCGCAGCCGGCCATCAGGCACGCCGAGGCCAACATTGCCGCAAGGAGAGCCCCGTGCGAGCTTTTTCGGAAGATTGCCCCCATCGCGATAGCTAGCCTCCTGTCGGGATGTTTTTCAAGCCGGCGCCCGCTTCGTTAACCATGTTTCTTAATCGCCGCGCCGCGGGGGACCGCCTAGCCGTGACAAAGGTTAATAAATGGTTAATCCTCGTCTCTGGAAAAGGCTCGGGCCCTTGCCCGGAAAGGACAGGCCATGCGTTCGATCGCGAAAATACTGAGCGCCGTGCCGCTCGCGGCGGGAGTGTTCGTCGCCGCCGCGCCGGCCGTGGCCGCAGATTCCTATGGCGAGAGGTATCACGCCGATTCGTTCGGCAATCTGATCGTCTACAGCCCGGCGGGCTACAAGCGCATCATCGTCGGCCAGGGCCATGTGCTGGCGGAGTATGAGGCCCAGGCCGCCGCCGAGCCGCAGGGCTACGAGGACGACGGCCCCGCCGTCGAAAGCCATGCCTACCGCCACTGCTACACCGTGCCCGGCATGTTCAAGGGCCGCAGCTATATGTACGGTCTGCCGGACGGAGTGGTGCCGACTCCGGCGCGGCGGATTTGCGACTGAGTTGATCCCGCGGGACTACCGCTTGTCGCGGAACGCGCGGCGGCTTTCTGCGCCGTTGCCGTTGCCGTTCGGGTGGACCATCGGCGGGGCGACCCGAACGCAGTCGCGCCCGGCGTTCTTGGCCTCGTAGAGAGCCAGGTCGGCGCGGCGCAGCAATTCATCATAGGTCTCACGGCCGTGACGCTGGGCGACGCCGAACGTCGCCGTGCAGCCGTAACCCGACGCCAGGCCGCCGATCACGGATTGCGAGAACGCGACCCGGGCGCCTTCGGCGATGAGGCGCGCGGTCGCAAGCTCGGTGCCAGAGAGGAGGATCGCAAACTCGTCACCGCCGATGCGACCGATAGCATTGTCCCCCGCCACTTGCCTCATCACCTCGGAAAAGACCTGGACGACACGATCTCCGGCTTCGTGGCCATAGGTGTCGTTGACCGTCTTGAAATGGTCGATGTCGGCGAGGACGAGCGTGACCGGGCCGCCCGAACGGTCGGCGATACGCAAGGTCTCATCAGCCCGCTCGACGAATCCTCGCCGGTTGAGGAGGCCCGACAATGTGTCGGTTTCGGATCTCAGATTCGCATCCGAGAGCATCCTGTTCACATAGACGGCAAACGTCATGAGGGCTACGGCGACGGCGAGGATGATGCCCGTGGACTGAGAGAAGAGCGCATATGCCGTATTAAGATAGGATGCCGGGCTGCTGCCGGGTCCTCCGGCCTCGACCGCGATCAGGGGCTTGATCACGAAGTATGCGGCGCTTAGGGCGAGTATTGCCAGCAAGGCTTTGTCCAAGGCGCCCAACCTGCGGGCGCGCAGCAATATCCAAACCGACACCGCCTGCAGCACCCCGTAGGGCGCCTGCCACAGGACATTGCGTGAGATCAAATCGCGCGGCAGGGTCTGCGTGTAGAGGTTCAGCAGCACCGAGGCGACCACGAGGATGCCGAGCAGTCGCCAGGGCGGCCTGACTTGGTATTTCCGCGCGATGCCGACGGAATAGGACGCCAGTGCAAGGAGGAGAGTCGAATAGGCTGTCGTCGCCACTATTGTCGATGTCGGCCAATACGATATGAGGAGTTCGAAACCGGAGTAGGCGATGCCGAATGCATAGGCGGCGCTGATCCAGCGGGCGGAGGCCAGGGATCTGTCGTAGGTGGCAATCGCCAGAAACGAGATCGCCAGCAGCGCCGAGACGCTGAGATTGATCATCAGAATGAAAACGGCGCTGGTCATGGCATCCTTCGCATCGATCCCGTTTCTAGAATCCGGCGAACGAACATCCGGTTAACTGCCGGCAGGAACCACAATAAGAGGCGGACAGTTCCAGCCTCGTTCAGGAGAAAAAGCATGACAGAAACCGTCACCCTCACCGAACACGACGCGGTCCGCGACTGGGCCGCCGCCCGCATGGGCACTCCCGCGATCGTCGATGTCTCGCCGGCCGGGGGCACACAGCCGATGCTGGTGATCGCGTTCGACCAGATCGCCTACCAGGACCAGGACCAGGCCGATCGCGCGCAGAGTTCCGGCGGGCGCGAACTGGTGGAATGGAGCGAATGGTTCGAGGTTTTCGACAAGGAGCAGCTCGCGCTCGTCGTCGCCAAGGACCAGCCGGGCGTCCGCGATTCGTGGTACGAGCTCGTCAGGCGGTAGTCGTCAAACGAAAGAGGCCCGGACGTGCCGGGCCTCTTGCCTTCCGGTGCGTTCTCGACCGGTTCAGTGCCAGTCGCGGATGTCGACGAAATGGCCGGCGATCGCCGCGGCCCCCGCCATAGCGGGCGAGACGAGGTGAGTGCGGCCCTTGAAGCCCTGGCGGCCTTCGAAGTTGCGATTCGAGGTCGAGGCGCAGCGCTCGTGCGGTGCCAGCCGGTCGTCGTTCATCGCCAGGCACATCGAGCAGCCCGGCTCGCGCCAGTCGAAGCCGGCAGCGATGAAGATCTTGTCGAGACCCTCGGCTTCGGCCTGCGCCTTCACCAGGCCTGAGCCCGGCACGATCATGGCGCTGACGTGCGGGCTGACTTTCTTGCCCTCGACGACCTTGGCGACCTGCCTCAGATCCTCGATGCGGCCATTGGTGCAGGAGCCGATGAAGACGCGGTCGATCGCAATGTCGGTCATCTTCGTGCCGGGCTTCAACCCCATATAGTCGAGCGCGCGGTATTTCGAGGTGCGCTTGTTCTCGTCCTCGATCAGCGCCGGATCCGGCACCTCGCCGGTGACGGAGACGACGTCCTCGGGCGAGGAACCCCAAGTGACGATCGGCGGCAGCTTGGCTGCGTCGAGCTTGACGATGCGGTCGAAATGCGCGCCCTCGTCGGATTTCAGCGTCTTCCAGTAGTCGAGCGCCATGTCCCACGCCGCGCCCTTCGGCGCGCGGGGCTTGTCCTTGACGTAGGCGAAGGTGGTCTCGTCGGGTGCGATCAGGCCGGCGCGGGCGCCGCCCTCGATGGACATGTTGCAGATCGTCATGCGGCCTTCCATCGACAGCGCGCGGATCGCCTCGCCTGCATATTCAATGACGTAGCCGGTGCCGCCGGCGGTGCCGATCTCGCCGATGATGGCGAGGATGATGTCCTTTGCGGTGACGCCGTCCGGCAACTTGCCGTCGACCTGGACCAGCATGTTCTTGGCCTTGCGCTGGATCAGCGTCTGGGTGGCGAGAACGTGCTCGACCTCGGACGTGCCGATGCCGTGGGCCAGCGCGCCGAAGGCGCCATGGGTCGAGGTGTGGCTGTCGCCGCAGACGATCGTCATGCCGGGCAGCGTAAAGCCCTGCTCGGGCCCGATGATGTGGACGATGCCCTGGCGGCGGTCCTTCTCGGAATAGTATTCGACGCCGAAATCGGCGGCGTTGGTGGCCAGCGCTTCGACCTGAATGCGGCTTTCCTCGTTCTTGATGCCGTTGACGCGATCTTTCGAAGTCGGGACGTTGTGGTCGACCACGGCCAGAGTCTTTTCCGGGTGCCGGACCTTGCGGCCGGCCATGCGCAGGCCCTCGAATGCCTGCGGGCTGGTGACCTCGTGGACGAGGTGGCGGTCGATGTAGAGAAGACAGGTGCCGTCCGGGTCGCGTTGGACGACGTGCTCATCGAAAATCTTGTCGTAGAGGGTGCGCGGTGCGCTCATGGCTTTTGATCCGTGGCTGGAGCTCTTGAAATCGATGACTGGCGGGCGGGGCCGCGGCCGGTCAGCGAAGTCGCGCGGTCCTGGCGCCGGAGATCGCCGCGAAGAAGCGCGCCGGCAGGCGCTTGCGGTCCTGCAGCGTGAAGTGGCGATAGCTCGGGTTGCCGAACAGGCGTTCCATGCGGCGGCTCATACCACCACGCGCGAATTTCGGCAATTGATCGATTCGCTCAGCGCGGCGGCTCGTTGCGGGTCGGATCGTCGCTCTTGGCTCTGTTTTTCGGCTTCGTGGCACCTTCAGTCGCGGTGTCTTCGCCCCTGAGATCGAGTTTCGTCTGCAATGCATGCAGCAGGCCCAGCACGATGAGCGCGATGAGCGTCGCCAGGAGGCCGATCTGCCAAAGGCCGAGGCCGCAGGCGACGCCGATCGCGCCCGCGAGCCACATGCCTGCGCCGGTGGTCAGCCCGTGCACCTCGCCCTTGGTGAAGATCACCACGCCCGCCGCCAGGAAGGCGACGCCGGCGGTCACCGCTTCGACGATGCGGATCGGGTCGACCTTGACTGAATCCTTGATCGCCTCGGCGGCGAACATCGGCGCGTGGACGATCTCGATGGTCAGGATCGCGAAGGAGGCCGCCGCCACGCAGACGAGGATGTGTGTGCGCAGCCCGGCAGACCTGGCGCGCGATTCGCGCTCGAAGCCGATGGCCGCGCCGAACAGCGTCGCCAGGAGCAGCCGGGCAACGACGACCGGGAACGGCGTGAAGGTCGGATGACCGAACTCGGCGGCAAGAGATTCCATGGGACGCCCCTCAGCGTGACAATGGAATTCAACGTCAACAAGGCCACGTATGTTCCGCGGCGTGTCCGATCCCGCGCGCTTTCGCCGCTGGCCAAGGTCTGTTAGACGCGCCGCCATGAGCCTCTTCTCCATCCTTCTCGGCGGCGCGCTGACTGTGACGCCGCGCCTCGCCCGGCTTGCGGCCGGGTCGCGCGCCATCGCGGCGGATTCCGGCATCCGCCACGCGGCGGCGCTGAGGGTCGTGCCCGAGCTGTGGGTGGGCGATTTCGATTCCTCGTCCGCCGACGATTTCGAGGCGCACCGGGACGTGCCGCGCGAGACGTTTCCCGCCGCCAAGGACAAGACCGACGGCGAACTCGCAATCGACATCGCCATCGCGCGTGGCGCCACGTCGCTGCTCATCCTTGGTGCGTTCGGCGGAGAGCGCGCCGACCACGAGTTCCTGCACCTCGCACTGGCCGTGCGGCTTGCCGAGCGGGGGGTCGACGTGACGCTGTCGAGCGGCCGGCAGGAAGGCTGGCCGCTCCTGCCGGGCAGCCGGTCGTTCGATGTCGAATACGGGACCTTGTTCTCGATCCTCGGCTTCACCGATCTCGACGGGCTGAGCATCGAGGGTGCCGAATGGCCGCTCGACCGAATCCACATGGAATTCGGCTCGTCCCTCACCATCTCCAACCGGGCGGTCGGACCGCTGACCGTTTCGCTCGGCCGCGGACGGGCGCTGCTGGTCGCGCAAACCCTGGATCGTTCCTGATGGCACCACCGCTTCTCAAGCTCGACGGCATACGCCTCACCTTCGGCGGTACGCCGCTCTTGGACGGGGCAGACCTGTCGGTGACCGCGGGCGACAAGATCGCGCTCGTCGGCCGCAACGGCTCGGGCAAGTCGACCCTGCTCAAGATTGCCGCGGGCCTGGTCGAGGCGCAGGAGGGCGAGGTGTTCCGCCACCCCTCGGCGACGATCCGCTACCTGGCGCAGATGCCCGACATGGAGGGGTTCGAGACGGTGCGCGCCTATGTCGAGGCGGGCCGGGGGCCGGCGGACGATCCGCACCGCGTCACCTACCTGATCGAGCATCTGGGGCTGACCGGCGACGAACATCCTGACACGCTGTCGGGCGGCGAGGCGCGGCGCGCTGCACTCGCCCGCGTGCTGGCGCCCGAACCGGACATCCTGCTGCTCGACGAGCCGACCAATCATCTCGACCTCGCCACCATCGAATGGCTGGAGGACGAGCTGCTGCGCTCGTCGTCGGCGATCATCCTGATCTCGCACGACCGGCGCTTTCTCGAGCGGGTGAGTCAGGCGACGGTGTGGCTCGACCGGGGCCAGACGAAACGGCTCGACCGCGGCTTTGCGCATTTCGAGGAATGGCGCGACCAGGTGCTGGAAGAGGAGGAGCGCGACCAGCACAAGCTCGGCCGCCAGATCGTGCGCGAGGAGCACTGGCTGCGCTACGGCGTCACCGCCAGGCGCAAGCGCAACATGCGAAGGCTGGGCGAGCTGCAGTCGATGCGGCAGAAGCACCGCAGCCATCGGGGCGCCGAAGGCCTGGCGAAGATGGCCGCCAGCGACGCGGCCGAGAGCGGCAAGCTGGTGGTGGAAGCGAAGAACATCTCGAAGAGCTTCGGCGACCTGGAGGTGGTGAAGAACTTTTCGATCCGCATCAACCGCGGCGACCGCATCGGCTTGGTCGGCCCGAACGGGGCGGGCAAGACGACGCTCCTGAAGATGCTGACCGGCGAACTCGCGCCCGACTCTGGGACCATCCGTCTCGGGGTGAACCTGGACATCGCGACGCTGGACCAGAAGCGCGAGAAGGTCGATCCCGAAGAGACGCTCGGCCATTTCCTGACGCGCGGGCGCGGCGACAGCCTGACGATCAACGGGCAGGAGAAGCACGTCGCGTCCTACATGAAGGATTTCCTGTTCAAGCCGGAGCAGATGCGCACGCCGGTGCGCGAGCTTTCGGGGGGCGAGCGGGCGCGGCTGATCCTGGCCCGCATCCTCGCCCAGCCGGCCAACCTTCTGGTGCTGGACGAGCCGACCAACGACCTCGACATGGAGACGCTGGACCTCTTGCAGGAACTGGTCGCGGGGTTTCCCGGCACGGTCATCCTCGTCAGCCACGACCGCGACTTTCTCGATCGCACCGTGACCTCGACGATCGCGCCCGACGGCGACGGCAAGTGGGTCGAATATGCCGGCGGCTATGCCGACATGCTGATCCAGCGCGGCTCGAAGCGGTTCGAGCGCAGGAGCCGCAAGAGCGAGGAGGCGGAGGCGTCCGCTCCGAAGGCGCAGGCGGCCGCGCCGCCCAAGCCGTCGTCGAAGAAGCTGTCCTACAAGCAGAAGTTCGCGCTGGAGAGCCTGCCGAAGAAGATGGAGGAGGCGAACGCGAAGATCGCGACGCTGGAGAAAAGGCTTGCCGACCCGACGCTGTTTTCCAAGGACCCCGCCGGCTTCCAGAAAATCGCCGCCACCCTCGACGCCGAACGCGCCGGACTCCATGCGATGGAGGAGGAATGGCTGGAGCTGGAGATGTTGCGCGAGGAGATCGAGGGGTAGCGAAGGGCGCGCGGGGACGATCGCCGGAAACGAACCGTCGTCGGAAGCGAGAGCAGAAGCGCATTCGGCCGGATCTAGGACGTGTCGCGGAGTTCAACCGCCGACCAATCAGTGTCCCTGGGGACGGAAGCTTCGATATGCAGGATGCCGCAGACGCGGACGGCCTCGCCGAAGGCGTTACCGGACTGCCCGTGCGACGAGCGGCTGCATTGCGCCGCCATGTTCAGCACCACGAGCGCGAGGGCGCGGAGCGAGACGGCGAGGGCAAACGCGTCGGCGGGACCGGTGCCGTAGCGGACCGGCGGCAGGGCAGGTGACCATAGGCGGCCGGCGGGATTCCAGGTGGAGCCGGCGACGAATTCCCGAACCACCGCATCGGCCTGCCAGATGTACCAGAGTGTGTTCCAGCGGGCTAAAGAGGAACCGCCGGCTGTCTGCTCGGCCAGGACGGCAAGCGCCAGCAGCGTCGCAGCGATGCTGTCCAACACGTCTGTCCTTTTCTTAGCCCTCCGATGCACTACCCGGCTCCTTTCGCTCACAGTGTGGACGAGGCGCGGAGGGAGGTGGATCGAGAAGCGAGTGGGGAGTGGCGAATGGCGAGTGGGGACAAGGGGTTGGCGAGGAAAGATTTGGCAAGAAGCGGAAATCGATCCACGGGGCGGCTTGGGCCGCACCGTCTCCGTGCTTGCGGGCCCGACTGGGTGCGCATAGTCTATGCGCATTGGAGATGCACATGTTGACGAAAACACCCAAGCCGCAGCGCAAGGCGACGAACCTGTCGCTGGATCAGCGGCTGGTCGCCGAGGCGAAGGAACTAGAGCTCAATGTGTCGCGGATTGCCGAGCAGGCGATTACCGACGCCGTGCGGGCGGAGAAGAACCGTCGCTGGAAGGAAGAGAACCGCGAGGCGCTCGAATCCTGGAACGACTGGGTCCGCGAAAACGGATTGCCCCTCGAGAAGCATAGGCTGTTTTGATGGCGCGTTTCGATGTCTATCAGGGCGATCATCCGGATCTCCTTCTGCTGGATATTCAAAACGACGCACTTGACCATCTGGACACCCGGGTTGTGGTTCCGCTGATGCCGGTGAAGGGAAGCCCGCCGGCCGTGAGAAGACTGTATCCCGTCTTCGATATCGAAGGCCGCTCGATGCTCATGGCGACACCGCTCATGAGCGCCATACGCGCACAACAATTGAAAAAGCCGGTCGCCAATCTGGCGGATCATCGCGACGAGATCGTCGCTGCGGTCGATTTTCTCCAGCAGGGATTCTGAGGAGTGTTGAGGCAATCTTCTCCCTCCTTGACTGTCGACGAAAACCCCATTGTCCTGTCGGATCACAGCTTATCCCAGCATCGGTGGCCAATTTCCGACATCGTGGAAATCGCTGCCTACAAGCGTGACGAGGTCGTTACGGACCTGATCTGCTTCGAACTCAGGATGGCAGACGGAAGCTTTTGGACGCGGCACGAAGAAGTCGCCGGGTTTGACGATGTCGTAGCTGCTCTCGAACGGTTGCCGGGCTTCTTCGTCGGATGGAGAGAGAAATTGGTGTTACCGCCGTTCGACCGGAACTGGATGGTCGTTTGGGGAAAGCCAGGCTGATTGCGGGAGCGATGATGGCGGGGTCAGGGGCGCGATTTGATTCTTCTCGCCGCTGGAAGATAGAGCGCGACGTCATCCCGGCGGCCGGAGGTCGGCCGGGAGCCATTGGCCGTTGGGATGCTGGCGCAAGACGGGGCTGATCGCGAAGAAGAATGGATACCGGCTGGCTTTGGCCGCCGGTATGACGACCGGAAGGGAGAGGTCGTCGCCGGGCAGGTCGGCCGGCCCTCCGCTATGGCTCCGGGCGTTTGCACCCTTGGAAGGTTTGCTGGACCTTGTAATCACCCCCTCACCGACCCGGCTTCGCCGGGCCACCTCTCCCCCTGCCCGGGGGGGAGGAGACGCCAATCGCCGAGGCGCTACGCCGACGCTGCCACTCCTCGCCCCCATGGGGGGAGAGGTAGATCGGGCGAAGCCCGAGACAGTGAGGGCGCTGTTTTGCCACCGCGACAGCTTTCGCAGAGCGGGAGAGCATCCGACGATCTTTCCCGACACACTGCCGTCATCCTCGGGCTTGACCCCAGGATCTACCAACCTCGGCCGGTCGGCGGCACCGTCGTCGCGCGCCCGCGACGGGCAGCAGATCCTCGGGTCAAGCCCGAGGATGACGGCGTGCTTGGTGGGACGCCTTCGCCAACCTAAGCCTTCTTGTTCTGCCTGTTCCCGATCAGGTCGTCCACCACCGCCGGGTCGGCGAGCGTTGACGTATCGCCCAGTGCGGCAAAATCGTCCTCGGCGATCTTGCGCAGGATGCGGCGCATGATCTTGCCGGAGCGGGTCTTGGGCAGGCCGGGGGCGAACTGGATCTTGTCGGGGGAGGCGATGGCGCCGATTTCCTTGCGGACGAAGGCGACGAGCTCCTTGCGCAGGTCGTCGGTCGGCTCGACGCCCGCCATCAGGGTGACGTAGCAGTAGATGCCCTGGCCCTTGATGTCGTGCGGATAGCCGACGACGGCGGCTTCCGAGACCTTGTCATGCGCGACGAGCGCGGATTCGACCTCGGCCGTGCCCATGCGGTGGCCGGAGACGTTGATGACGTCGTCGACGCGGCCGGTGATCCAGTAGTAGCCGTCCTCGTCGCGTCGGCAGCCGTCGCCGGTGAAATACTTGCCCTTGTAGGTGGAGAAGTAGGTCTGGATGAAGCGCTCGTGGTCGCCATAGACGGTGCGCATCTGGCCGGGCCACGAGTCGGTGATGCAGAGGTTACCGTCGGCAGCACCTTCCAGCACGTTGCCCTCGTTGTCGACGAGCTCGGGCTTGACGCCGAAGAAGGGGCGCGTCGCCGAGCCGGGCTTGAGGTCGGTCGCGCCCGGCAGCGGGGTGATCAGGATGCCGCCGGTCTCGGTCTGCCACCAGGTGTCGACGATCGGGACCTTCTTTTCGCCGACAACGTTGAAATACCATTCCCAGGCTTCGGGGTTGATCGGCTCGCCGACCGAACCCAGCACGCGCAGGCTCTTGCGCGAGGTCTTCTTCACCGGACCGTCGCCGGAGCCCATCAGGGCGCGGATCGCGGTCGGCGCCGTGTAGAAGATGTTGACCTTGTGCTTGTCGACGACCTCCCAGAAACGGGAGACGGACGGATAGTTGGGCACGCCCTCGAACATCAGCGTGGTGGCGCCGTTGGCGAGCGGACCGTAGACGATGTAGCTGTGGCCGGTGACCCAGCCGACGTCGGCGGTGCACCAGTAGACATCCCCGTCCTGGTAGTCGAAGACGTATTTGTGCGTCATCGAGGCGAAGACGAGGTATCCGCCGGTGGTGTGCAGCACACCCTTCGGCTTGCCGGTCGAGCCGGAGGTGTAGAGGATGAACAGCGGGTCCTCCGCCTTCATC
>NZ_JANJTZ010000019.1 GCF_024710845.1 Mesorhizobium sp. | reverse complement strand
CGTCGAGCCGGGGATCTCCTTCGGCAAGCCAGCCAAAAGCAGCGCCATGCGCGCGACGTTACGGTTGTCCTCGCCCGCCTGGTTGGCGCAGCCGTAGATCGCGTCGTCCACCGCGCCCCAGTCGACGCCCGGATTGCGCTCCACCAGCGCCCTGAGCGGCACCGCGGCGAGATCATCGGCGCGGACGGAAGAGAGCGAGCCGCCGAAGCGGCCGATCGGCGTGCGGATGTAGTCGCAGATATACGCTTCGGTCATGGTCTCAGAGCTCCGGTACGATCAGGTCTTTCGGCGTGCCATTGACCCTCAGCGTCGCCTCGGTCAAGGCCTGCAACTCGTCCAGGCTCATCCCCGGCAGCTTTTCACGAAGGTGAAACTTGCCCCCGACGATGTCGATCACCGCCATGCTGGTATAAACCGTCGTCACGCAGCCGACGCCCGTCAGCGGCAGACGGCACTGCTTCAGGAGCTTCGGCTTGCCGTCCTTGGTTGTGTGGTCGGTAACGACCCAGACCTGCTTGGCACCATGGACGAGATCCATCGCGCCGCCGACGGCCGGTACCGAGCCAGGCCCCGTGCTCCAGTTGGCGAGGTCGCCATTCTCCGCCACCTCGTAGGCACCGAGCACCGCGACGTCCAAATGTCCGCCGCGCACCATCGCGAAGGAATCCGCATGGTGGAAGAACGAAGCTCCAGGGTTCAGCGTCACCGCCTTCTTGCCGGCATTGATCAGGTCCCAGTCTTCCTCGCCGGCCGGCGGCGCCTCGCCGAAGTCGAGGATGCCGTTTTCGGTGTGGTAGACCACCTCGCGGCCCTTGGGCTTGAACTTCGCGATCATTTCGGGAAAGCCGATGCCGAGATTGACATAGGCGCCGTCGGGCAGGTCCTGCGCCGCGCGCCAGGCGATCTGTGCGTTGGAGAGCTTCTTCATCACCTTGCTCCTCCGCGCAGCAGCGCCTCTTCCTGGACCGGGTTCGGCACCTCGACGATCCGGTTCACGAAGATGCCGGGCGTGATGACCTGCTCCGGATCGATCCCGCCCGGTTCCACCACCCGGCTCGCCTGCACGATCGTCGTCTTCGCCGCCATCGCCATCAGCGGCGAAAAATTGCGTGCCGCCTTGCGGTAGGTGAGGTTGCCCTTGCGGTCGGCAAGGTCGGCCTTGATCAAAGCGACGTCGGCCTTGAGCCAGCGCTCCTGCACGTACATTCGCCCGTCGAATTCGGCCTGCGGCTTTCCCTCGGCGACCTGCGTGCCATAGCTGGTCGGCGTGTAGAAGGCGGGAATGCCCGCTCCGCCGGCGCGGATGCGCTCGGCGAGCGTGCCCTGCGGCACCAGTTCCAGCCCGATCTTGCCGGCGAGATAGGCGTCGGTGAACGCCTTCGGGTCGGTCGAGCGCGGGAACGAGCAGACCATCTTGGAGACCATGCCGGCATAGATCATCGCCGCGATGCCGACCGCGCCGTTGCCGGCATTGTTGTTGATGACGGTGAGGTTGCCGGGCGATCCGGTCGCCTTGTAGCGGTCGACCAGCGCATGGATCAGCTCGATCGGTGCGCCCGCCCCGCCGAAGCCGCCGATCATGACGGACATGCCGTCCTCGATGCAGTCGAGCGCGCTGTCGATGCTGGGATAAATCCTCGCCATTCCCGCTCCCGCCACTGATCTCGAAAAAGTTCGCATTGCGAACATAAGTTTCGTATGCGATACTGAATAGATGAACGCTCGAACCGAGTCAACCGCACCCGACGCCGCGCACGACCGCGATCGCGTCGGCGCGCTGGAGAAGGGTCTCGGCGTGATGGAAATTCTCGCGGCGCATCCCGACGGCATGACGCTGACCGAAATGGCCGAGGCGGCGGGGCTGACCCGCGCCGGCGCGCGGCGCTTCCTGCTGACGCTCGTCGCTTCCGGCTATGCGCTGCAGGACGGCCGGACCTTCCGCCTGTCGCCGCGCCTGCTCTCCGTCGCGCGGAGCTGGATCGGCGGCGCCTCGCTCTGGACCTTCGCCGAGCCCTTCATGCGCGAGGTTTCGGCAAAGCTGAACGAATCCTGCTCGGCGGCTGTCCTGTCCGATCTCGACGTGGTCTATGTCGCCCGCGTCGGCTCGACCCGTATCCTCTCGGTGGCGCTTCACGTCGGCACGCGCCTGCCGGCCTGGTGCACCTCGATGGGCCGGGTGCTCGCCGCCGGACTGCCCGACGCGGAGATCGACGGCTTCGCCCGCCGGTCTGCTCCGAAACCACTGACGCCGAAATCGGTGACGGATCCTGCCACGCTCGCCGCCGCGATCCGTCAGGCGCGCGCCGATGGCTATGTGCTGGTCGACGAGGAACTCGAACTCGGCCTGCGCTCCATCGCCGTGCCGATCCGCGACCGGACGGGCCGTACCGTCGCAGCGATCAACGTCTCGACCCAGGCGGCGCGCCATTCGGTCGAAGAGATGCGCCGCGACATGCTGCCGGTGCTGCGGGACGCGGCGGAGCGGATCGAGGGTTACTTCGTGGTGCAGTAGTCTAAGCTGCCCGCGCCTCGCGCTCGATCGCCTTGCGCATCCCTTCCGCGAGCATTGTCTCCAACCGCGTTTGCACGGCCTTTCGCCACTCCGGGGCAGCGGCGAGGTCGGCCGGGAACAGGCCGGGCAGATCGAGAAGCCGGTCGACGATCGACGCGGTATCGTTTCCCGCCTCGCCCAGCAGCGTGGCGATCTCCGCCTCGCGCGGGTCTCTCAGCGCATATGTCCGGCCCTGTTCGTCCATGCCCAGACAGTACCGCATCCAGGCCGCCACAGCGAAGGCATAGGCATCCATCGAACCGCCCGCGCGCAGCGTCGCCATTGCCGGTTCGATCAGTCGTTGGGGCAGTTTTTGCGTCCCGTCCATGGCGATCTGGTAGGTCTGGTGCGCGATCGCCGGATTTGCGAATCGCGCGAGCAGGTCGGACTTGTAGGCCGCGAGATCGACGCCCGGCACCGGATCGAGCGTGCGCGCGGCGGCGTCCATCTGGCGGGTAACGAGCATGGCCAGCGCCGCGTCCTTCATCACGTCCCGGACAAAGGCATGGCCGGCGATGTAGCCAGAATAGGCGAGCATCGAATGTGCGCCGTTGAGCATCCTCAGCTTCATCTTTTCGTAAGGGGCGACGTCCTTGGCGAAGATCGCCCCGCCGGCCTCCCAGCGCGGCCGGCCGGCGACGAAATCGTCCTCGATCACCCACTGCGTGAACGGCTCCGTCTCCACCGCCGCGCGGTCCTCAAAGCCGGTCAGCCGCAGCGCGTCGGAGAAGGTGGTTTCGGTGCTGGCCGGCGTGATCCGGTCGACCATTGTGGAGGGGAAGGTGACGTTCGCATCGATCCATACGCCAAGATCGGGATCGACAATGGCGGCGAACTCGCTCACCAGCCGTTTCAGCACCTTGCCGTTGTGCGGGAGGTTGTCGCAACAGAGTGCGGTGAAGGGGGCGATCCCCCGCTCTCGCCGCAGCCGCAGCGCTTCCACGAGATAGCCCACCGCGCCCGTCGGCCGGCGCGGGTCTGCGAGGTCCGGCGCGATCGAGGCGTGTGTCCGGTCGAGTCCGCCGGTCTTCGGGTCGACGCCGTAGCCCTTCTCGGTGATGGTCAGGCTGACGATCTTCGTCTGAGGTGCCGTCAACGCGTCCATCACCGTATCCGGCTCGCGCGGCGCGACCAGGACGCGCACGATCGAGCCGATCACCCGCGCTGTCGTGCCCTCCTGCCCGCGCACCACCAGCGTGTAGAGCCCGTCCTGCGGATTGAGCGCGTCGGCGACGTCGCCCGAGCGCAGCGAGACGCCGGTGATCGTCCAGTCGCCGCCCTCGGCCAGCGCATCGTCGGTGTAGACCGCCTGATGCGCCTTGTGGAACGCCCCGGTGCCGAGATGCACGATGCCGCACCCGCGGGCAGCGCGGTCATAGGCGGGAGAGCGGACCGTGGAGGGCAGGACGGACGCAGCCGAGAGGCGGCTCATCACACCCTCCCCGCCACGGGGTGGCGCAGCGCCGCCATAACCCCGCGCAGCTCAGCCAGTCCCTTCAGCCGGCCGATCGCCGGATAGCCCGGCTGCGCGCCGCGCTTGAGGTCGTCGAGAATGTCCTGGCCGTGGTCCGGCCGCATCGGGATCTCCGCATCCCTGCGCCCGGCGGCGCGCCGCCGCTTCTCCTCGGCCAACAGTTCCGCGACCACCGCGACCATATCGGTCTGGCCGGCGAGATGCTCGTCCTCGAAGAACGAGCACGGCACTTCCTCCGTGTCCCGACGAACGTTGCGCAGGTGGACGAAGTGGATCCGATCGGCCAGCGCGCGTGCCATCGCCGGAAGATCGTTGTCCGGCCGCGCGCCGAGCGAGCCGGTGCAGAAGGTCACGCCGTTGGCTGGCACATCGACCGCCTCCAGCACGGCCCTGTAGTCGGCCTCGGTCGACATGATGCGCGGCAGGCCGAGCAGGGGAAACGGCGGGTCGTCGGGATGGCAGCACAGGCGGACGCCGAGCTCCTGCGCCACCGGCGAGACTTCGGCAAGGAAGTCGATCAGGTTCTGCCGCAGCCGCTCCGGCGAGATGCCGCCATAGGTGGCCAGATGCGCCGAGAGCTCCGGCAGCGACCAGCTCTCGACGGCACCAGGCAGGCCGGCGGTGACATTGGCGGTGAGCTGCCGCTTGCGATCCGCGCTCATCGCGGCAAAACGCTTTTTCGCCTCCTCGACGACATGTGGCGGAAAGCCCTCGGCGGCGCCCTTGCGCTTCAAGATGTGGATGTCGAAGGCGGCGAAGTCGGACAGGTCGAACCGCATCGCGCGTCCGCCATGCGCCACCCGCCAGGAAAGGTCCGTGCGCGTCCAGTCCAGCACCGGCATGAAATTGTAGCAGATCACCTCGATGCCGGCGGCCGCCAGATTCGCGAGGCTGCGCTTGTAGTGCTCGACATGCGCCTTGAAATGCCCGGTCTGCGTCTTGATCGCCTCGGAGACGGGCAGGCTCTCGACCACTTCCCACTTGAGGCCACTCATCGAGCCGTTGGGCAGGAAGGCGACCTCGCGCTGGCGCTGTTCGATGTCCTCGGGACGCCACACTTCTCCCGTGGGCACGTGATGCAGAGCGGTGACGATGCCCTCGACGCCCGCCTGGCGGGCGTCCTCGACCGAGACCTTGTCCTTCGGCCCGAACCACCGCCACGTCTGCCGCATCGCTCTCCTCCACTCGCGCAAACTTGTATGGTAGTTTTGCGGAAGCGGGTCAAGGCGGACGGGAATTCATTCCGGAGCGCATTGCTGTCGGGAATAAATGTGATACATCTATTCCCATGGAGCTGGTCTACGATGAGAATAAGCGGCTGACCAACCTCGCCAAGCACGGTTTGGACTTTGCCGACCTCGATCCCGAGTTCTTCGCGGCGTCGACCGTCATCCCGGCGAAGGCAGACCGGTTCATGGCCATTGGCGAGTTTCAGGGGATGATAATCGTTGCGGTCGTCTTCCGTCCGCTTGGCTCCGAAGCCATCTCGATCATCTCCATGCGCCCGGCCAGCACCAGAGAAAGGAAGTTGAAATGAGTACCAAGTTTAGCGCCAGGCGCCCCCTTTCCCGGGAAGAAGAGAACGAAATTCAGCGGATGATCGCCTCGGATCCCGATGCGCCTGAAGCGACGAACGAACAGATGGCGAAGGCGAAGCCGTTCGCGGAGGCCTTTCCGGCGCTCGCGGAGAGCATCAGGCGATCACGCGGCCGTCCTCGCGCGGACAATCCGCGCCAGCAGATTTCCATTCGCCTGGACCCGGACGTCATCGAGAAATTCAAGGCAACCGGGCCGGGGTGGCAGGGCCGGATGAACGAGATACTGAAGGCAGCAAAGGTGTAGATGCGACAGGACCTCCGGCGGCCTGTCTCTACCTTCCCTCACACGTAGCGATTGACCACGTTCTCCAGCAGCTCTTGCCGGCCCGACCTCGGCTGCGGCTCGATCTTCTTCTTGATCACCCGCTCGGACAAGTCCTCCAGCGTGCGCTTGCCGGAGAGGATCGCCTTGCCTTCGGCGGATTTCCAGCCGGCGTAGCGTTCTTCCAGCGGGCCGGACAGCGCCTTGTCCTCGATCATCTTCGCCGCCGCCTTCAGGCCGCGCGCGCAGCAGTCCATGCCGCCGATATGGGCAATCAACAGGTCCTGCGGGTCGAGCGACTGGCGGCGCAGCTTGGCGTCGAAATTGGTGCCGCCCGTCTTGAAGCCGCCCGCCTGCAGCACGTGATAGTACGCCAGCGCCATCTCCGGCACGTTGTTCGGAAACTGGTCGGTGTCCCAGCCGGACTGGTAGTCGTTGCGGTTCATGTCGATCGAGCCGAAGATGCCAAGCGCATTGGCGAGCGCCAGCTCGTGCTCGAAGGAATGGCCGGCCAGGATCGCATGACCCTGCTCGATGTTGACCTTGACCTCCTTCTCCAGCCCGAACTCCTTGAGGAAGCCGTAGACGGTGGCGACGTCGTAGTCGTACTGGTGCTTGGTCGGCTCCTGCGGCTTCGGCTCGATCAGGATCGTGCCCTTGAAGCCGATGCGGTGCTTGTAGTCGACGACCATCGACAGGAAGCGTCCCGCCTGCTCGCGCTCGCGCTTGAGGTCGGTGTTGAGCAGCGTCTCGTAGCCCTCGCGACCGCCCCATAGCACATAGTTCTCGCCCTTGAGCTTCTTCGTCGCGTCGAGGCAGGCCTTCACGGTCGCCGCCGCGTAGGCAAAGACGTCCGGGTCGGGATTGGTCGCAGCCCCCGACATGTAGCGGCGGTTGGAGAACAGGTTCGCCGTGCCCCACAGCAGCTTGACGCCGGTCTGCTTCTGCTTGGCCGCGAAGACCTCGACGATCTCCTCGAAACGGCCAAGGCTTTCAGAGAAGGTCTTGCCCTCGGGCCGCACGTCGGCGTCGTGGAAGCAGTAGTAGGGCGTGCCGAGCAGCGTGAACATCTCGAAGGCGACGTCGGCCTTGAGCTTGGCCGCCTCCATCGTCTCGCCGAACCACGGCCGGTCGAAGGTGCGCCCGCCGAACGGATCGCCGCCCTCCCAGGCGAAGGAGTGCCAGTAGGCGATGGCGAACCGCAGATGATCCTCCATTCGCTTGCCGGCGACCACCTCGTCGGGATTGTAGAAGCGGTAGGCGAGCGGATTGGTCGAATCCGGACCTTCATACTTGACCGGCTTGATGTCGCCGAAAAATCCCGTGGTCACGTGGTTGCTCCCTTGATGGCAGGATAGAGGTCGCGCCAGCGCCGCCAGGCATCCTGGTAGGCGGCGGTAAGCGCGCTGTCGGGGTCGATGGTGGCCGACGTCGCCGGCGGCGTGCAGACGGCGAGCGGATCGGCGCCGGTGGCCGCAATCAGGCCGAGTCGCGCCGCGCCGAAGGCGGCGCCGAAATCGCCATCGGCGGGGATGTCGACCGCGATGCCGAGGCTGTTGGCGATGACGCCGAGCCAGTAGCGCGAGCGCGAGCCGCCGCCGATGGCGGTGACGCGCGTGAGCTCCGTGCCCGCCGCGCGCAGCGCTTCCAGATTGTCGCGCAGCGCAAACGCCACGCCCTCAAGCACCGCCTGCGTGAGTGCGGCGCGGCCGCTTTCGTGGCCGAGGCCGGCGAAGGCGCCGCGGATCGCGGCATCGTTGTGGGGCGTGCGCTCGCCGGAGAGATAGGGGAGGAAAGCGACCGTGCCCGGGCCCTTCGGCGCGTCACCGAGTTCATCGGTCAGATGCTGCGCGTCGCGCCCCGTGATCTCGCAGAGCCAGTTGAGCGAATCCGTCGCCGACAGGATGACACCCATCTGGTGCCAGGTGCCCGGCAGCGCGTGGCAGAACGTGTGCACCGCGCTCTGCGGGTTCGGCAGATAGGCGGAGTTCGCCGCAAACAGCACGCCGGACGTGCCGAGCGAGACGAAGGCGCGGCCCTCAGCCACGGTGCCCATGCCGATCGCGGACGCCGCATTGTCCCCTGCCCCGCCCGCGACCACGACATGGCCGCCCATGCCCCAGCGGGCCGCGAGTGCACCGCGTAACAGGCCGCCGGGCGCGGTGCCTTCGACCAGCGCCGGCATGTGGCTCTCGTCGAGGTCGGTCGCGGCGAGCAGGTCCATCGACCAGCGCCGCACGCCGGTATCGAGCCAGGACGTGCCGGCCGAATCCGACATTTCGGAAATGTGCTCGCCGGTCAGCCAGAGCCGGAGATAATCCTTGGGCAGCAGCACCTTGCGCACCTGCGCGAAGAGCTTCGGCTCGTTCGCCTTCACCCAGGCGAGCTTCGGCGCGGTGAAGCCGGGGAAGACGATGTTGCCGGAGATCTTCCGGAACCTCGGATCGGCATCGAGCGCGGCGGCTTCCCTGAAGCTCCTCGTGTCGTTCCACAAGATGCAGGTCCGCAGCACCTCGTCGGCCGCGCCCAAGAGCGTCGCGCCGTGCATCTGCCCCGACAGGCCGATGCCCTTGACCGCTGCCAGTTCCTTCGGATGGCTGGCCTTCAGCGCCAGCATCGCGCCCTCGGTCGCGCGAACCCAGTCGGCCGGCGCCTGCTCCGACCAGCCGGGATGCGGCCGCGACACGTCGAGATGCCCCGTCGCCGACGCGACGACACGCTGGTCGCCGTCGATCAGCAGCGCCTTGACGCCGGACGTACCGAGATCCAGTCCGAGATACATGTGTCCTTGTCCTCCCGGCCGGATGCGCGTGCTGTGCACGTCCCTTGATGCCGGCCAGACGCTTACGCGCCGGCTCACTCAATACCAGATGCGGCGGGAAATTGAACCGAATTTTTTCGTGGCTCGGAATAATTCTGGTCCGGCCAGTGTGCCCGGCACTGGACCTGCCGGGTGGAATCAGTGCGTGGCAAGGCCCTGCGCGCGGTTGCGGATGACCGTCGACAGCGGGCTGTGCGGCCGCGCGACCATGCGCTCCTCCGCCAGTTTCTGCGCCTTTGCCGCATCGCCCGACCGGATCGCCGCCTCGATGAGCGTCAGGTCGATCACGTCGCGCTGGGCATGGCTGCCGCCGAAACGATGGGCGATGGCGCGGATTGGTCCGAGCAGTTCGGCCGCCGTTTTGTAGTCGCCATCCTGGAAGGCGAGGATGCCGCGCGTCGCCGGCAGGCCGATGTCACGGGTGAAACCGGCATTGTCGCCGCCCGCCTCGACCGCCGCCTCCTGCGTCGCCAGCAGCGTCCGCGCCGCATCGGTCCGGCCGGCGGCGGCGAACGCCATCATCGCGTGCATGTCGTTGAAGGCATAGGTGCCATCGCTGGCCAGCGGCGTCCAGTTGTCGGCAAGAACCTGCCATCGCTCGCCCGCCTCGACCCCGCCCAGATGTAGCCGCCACAAAAGCGCAGACGCATCGACCATGTTGAGCGCGAGCGTCGAACGGTCGCCGTAGATCGGCCCGTCGTAGAGCCGGAACACCTCGTCATGCAGGCCGAGATCGTAGTGAAACAGCGCCAGGTGCCACCAGTTGTGCACCTTCATGAAACTGTCGTCCGCGCCGTTGGCAAACGCCGTATTCATCCAGCCTATGCCGTCGGCCTGGCGGCACTGCATCTCCATCACGTGCGCCACCGCATGCTGGCCCCAGCCGTCATGCGGCTCGAGCTCGACCGAGCGGCGGCCGGCCGCCTCGGCGGCAGCGTAGTCGCCGGTCTCTTCCAGGCCGAACGCATGCGCGGCCAGCATGGCGTGATAGCCGGGCATCGAGGCGTCCCACTGGGGCAGCGCGTTCGCGATGCGGTCGCGCAGCATCGGTGCGTTGCCGGTGAAGAAGTCGATCTGGTGGCCCGCCTGCAGAGCCAGTGCGTCGCGCGGATAGTCTTGCGCGACCGCCGCGAGCGTCTCGCCCGCACCGTTCCATTCGCCGCCGACCAGGCGCCCGAGTGCGGCGACATGCCCCGCCTCGCGCACGGTCATGTCCAGATCCTTGATCGAGGCGTGAATCCCGCGTGCGACATCCATCGCCGCCCTGTCGGTCGACAGCCCGTAGAGCCAACCCTTAAGCATCTGCGCCATGACGAAGTCGGGCGTCTCCTCGATGGCGGCGTTCGCCGAAGCCACCGGATCGCCGGCGAAGATCTGCAACTGCCGCAGCCCGCGCTCGTAGTGCCCGAGCGATGCCTCGTTCGCGCCTGTCAATTCCAGTCCGAGCCTATCCTTCATCGCATTTGCCTCACGCTCGTCTTAGAGAAAATGTAGACCCACATATTGGCCCGCGCCAGCGACGCGGCGCCTAGACCTTGCGTCGGATGGTGCCTTCGAGCTTCGTCGCCGCCGCGACCGTGTTCGAGATCGTGCCATATTTGCGGATATTGGTATGCAGGAGATCGAGCCGGCGATCGTCCTCGTCCGTGTCGACGACGATCTCGTAGTCGATCGAGACGATTTTCGGCGGTGCGTCCTGACGCACCGCGTGCAGCCGGATGTCGACGCCGGAGAACGTGAAATGGATCATCGGGGCGACGCGCTCGACACCCTTGATCATGCAGGCAGCGACCGCGGCGAGCAGCAGTTCGGCCGGATTGAACGCATCCGGTCGTCCCTTGACGTCGGTGTCCATGACAATCTCGGCGCTCTTCGTCGTCGCCGCACTGCCATGCGCGTCGACCCGCCGTGCTTCGACCCTGTATTCGAGCATTCTGGACACCTGCCGATTTCCAGGCGATTGGACGGATCCCACCTGACTGGCGAACTATAGTCTCAGCGTCCGTGACGGTCGAGGAACGGCAACAGCGCGGCTAAAGTGTCGCGGGGATTTTCCTCCACGATGAAGTGGCCCGCCGAGATGCCATGCCCTTCGACAGTCACGCACCATTTTTCCCACGCCGCCAACGGTCCGGTCGTCTGGCTGGGAAAGCCGGACTGCCCCCAGAGAGCCAGGGTCGGCGAGCTGATCCTGCGGCCTGCGGCGAGGTCCGCTGCATCGGCCTCGAGATCGTAGGTCGCGCCGGCGCGATAGTCGTTGCACAGGGCGTGGACATGGTCCTTCTGCGCCGCCATCTGGCGATACTCGGCCAGCGCTTGGGGATGGAAGGCGGACAGATCCTTAGACGCCGTCCATGCCGCAAGCGTGTAGTCGACATAGTTGACCGCCGACTTCTCGAGCAGCATTTCGGGCAGCGGATAGGGCTGCGCGAGAAAAAGCCAGTGATAGGCCTTCATCGCGAGCTTCGCATCCATGCCGGACCACATCGCATGCGTCGGCACAATGTCGAGGACGGCTAGGCATTTCACCACATCCGGCCGATCGAGCGCCATCCGGTAGGACACGCGCCCGCCGCGATCGTGGCCGACCATCGCGAAGCGCTCGAAACCGAGCTTCGCCATCACGGCCACCATGTCCTTCGCCATCTCCCGCTTGGAATAGGCCGAATTATCCGCAGTGTTCGGCGGACAGGACGATCCGCCGTAGCCTCGCAGGTCCGGCATGACGCAGGTGAAGCGCTCCATCAGGTCCGGCGCGATCGGATGCCACATCAGATGCGTCTGCGGAAAGCCGTGCAGCAGGAGCAGCGGCGGACCTTCGCCCCCGATCCGCGCATGAATTGCTACCGACCCGAGATCGAACTTCTCGGTGCGCGTATGTGCGAAGAGTTCCGGCACGACCGCCTCCTCAGTTTCCCGAGCGCATTGCCACGGTAGCCACGCCGGCACCGATCAGCAGCGAGCCGCCGGTGCGGTTGAAGATGCGGATCGCGCGCTCACTGGCGAACACGCTGCGGGCGCGGGCCGCCACCAGCGCGTAGCCGAAGGCGTTGCAGAAGGCGAGTACGAGGAACGTCGCCTCGAAGATGGCCATCTGCGTCCAGAAGCCGGCGTTCCGGTCGAGGAACTGCGGCAGGAAGGCGACGAAGAAGGTGATGCTCTTGGGGTTCAGCGCCGTCACCAGCCAGGCATGCGCCAGCATCTTCGCGGCACTCGCCGCGTCGCGCCGCGGCTCGGCGCCCAGCGTCCCGCCGGCGCGGAACAGCTTGATCCCCAGCCAGATCAGATAGGCGGCACCCATCCACTTCAGCACGGTGAACAGCGTAGCCGACGCCATCAGCAGCGCGCCGATGCCGAGCATGGAGAGCGTCATCGCAGTGAAGTCGCCAAGCGCGACGCCGACGGCCATCGGCAGCGCCGTGCGCCAGCCCTGCCCCAGCGCATAGGAAACGACCAGCAGGATCGTCGGGCCGGGAATGACCAGCAGCACTGCCGAGGCGGCAGCGAAGGCGAGCCAGGTTTCGATTGCCATGGGAGAACTCCTCGCGTTGAACGCAAGGATAAATCCTTCGCGCGGCCAAGATGTAAAGGACTTTCCGGCGTGCCGTCAGGCTCCACCCGTCTGCCCCAGATACCCTCGCGCGATTTCCCGCATCCGCTCCCCGTCGAACGGCTCGCCATGGCCGCCGAAAACGATCCTCGCGTCGATCTCGTCGATCAGGCGGCGCATGGTCGCGCGGTAGGCGGCCCTGTCGCTGCACGGCATGTCGTCGAGAAGCTGGTCGTCATAGATCGCATCGCCGGCAAACAGCACGCCGTTTTCGGCGTCGAACAGCGCGATGCAGGGGGAATGGCCCGGCAGTTCGAGCACGGCAAACGACCGGTCGCCGAGGTCGACGGTATCGCCCTCTCTCAGGAGCTCGGTCAGCGGCGCCGGTTTCAGGCGATAGTCCGCAATCTTCCAGCCCGGGGAAGGCGACCTCGTCACGGGCATCTCCCGCTCGCGATACTCCTCGGCATAGGTCGCCGCGTCGGGCATCGTCTCGTAGAGCGCGGCTTCAGCGGCCAAGCCTGCGCGGTCGGCAAATTCGTGCAACGCGCCGACATGATCGACATGGATATGGGTGGCCAGCGCCAGCACCGGCTTGCCCTCGGTCAGCGGCAGGACCGGCCTGAGCGGCAGAATGCCCATTCCGGCGTCGACCAGCAGATCGCGGTCGCGGCCGCGCACGAAATAGAGGTTGGCGCTGTAATAGGGATCGACGAAAGGCTCGGTGATGCGGGTGACGCCGTGGCCGGCATCCGACACCCGGTACCACTCGGCGGGCGTCACGAATAGCGCTCCTCTTCCCACGGGTCGCCGCGGTCGTGATAGCCGTTGCGTTCCCAGAAGCCGGGCTTGTTGCGATCGAGGAAGTGGATCCGGTTGAGCCATTTCGCGCTCTTCCAGAAATAGAGGTGGGGCACGACCAGCCTGACGGGTCCGCCATGATCGCGCGTCAGCGGCTTGCCCTCCCAACTGTGGGCGATGATCGCGTCCTCGGCGGCGAAGTCCTCGATGGTCAGGTTGGTCGTGTAGCCGTCGCTGGAATACAGCTCGACGAAATGCGCCTCCGGCCGCGGCATGACGATGTCGAGGAGGTCTCGCGTCGACACGCCCTGCCAGCGGTTGTCGTAGCGCGACCAGGTCGTCACGCAGTGGATGTCGGTGACGAAGTCGGACTGCGGCTGCGACTTGAACTGGGAGAAATTCCAGCTCGCCGGATATTCGACGGCGCCGGTGACGTCCAGCCGGAAATTGTCCTCCGAAACCCGCGGCATGGTGCCGAGGTCGAGGATCGGCCAATCGCGCACCAGATGTTGGCCGGGTGGCAGCCGCTCATGCTCGCCGCGCACGACCTTGCCGGTCAGGAACTTCCCTTCGGCAGCCCATTTGCGCTTGGTGCGGGTGAGTTTCGTCTCGTCGGTCGGCTCGGTCATGGGCAGTCTCCTGAGCCCAAGGTAGCCCGGCGGACAACCGGCGCAAGCCCTGTCGCGGCACAAGGTGACCTCGCGCAGCGGGTCGCCGCCGTCGATCAGGCACGGCCGCGTTGCAGGCTCACTCCGCCGGTCATGGGGAGGGGCCAATGTTCACGATAAAAATACTTGATATCCAAAATTCCGATTTGGAATTGGACAACTCCACGGAAGTGCCCGGAAATGCCGCCTTCTGCAACGCATGGGAAGGCCAATGCCAGATCGGAAGCTCTACCTCAAATTCGTGGACAGCGACGTCACGGGCATCATAACTCTTTATTGGGACAATGCCCCCGAGACCTGCAAGGCGCTTTGGGGCGCTCTGGAGAAGCCGGTCCGCTGGCCTGCCACTCACGCCATGTTCTCCGGTCCGGAAATCATGATGGGCCTGCCGGAAGAGAACCGCAATTTCGACCCGACCAAGCTGCCGCCGGAGAACCAGACGGTTCTTCCCGATCCCGGCGAGCTCTTGTGGTTCTATCAGCCGAAGAACTTCTTCAAGATCGATCCGACCGAGTTCTGGGAAATCGGCCTGTTCTACGCCGCGGGCGGACGCACCTTCGGCCCGACCGGCTGGATCTCCTGCACCTATTTCGGCCGCATGACCGAAAATCTCGACGGCATTGCCGCGCAATGCCGCCTCATCCGCACCGAAGGCGCAAAGGTCGTCGAAATCGGCCGCCTGTCCTAGATACGATAGAAGCAAGAAAGGGGAATTCCATGAAATCAGCATTCAAGACCACCATTCTCGGCGTGTCGGCTATCGCTCTCACCGCCGGCGCGGCACTCGCCCAGGACAAGACGCTGACGATCAACTCGTTCGGCGGCGCCTACGAGGAAGCGCACAAGAAGTGCATCATCACGCCGTTCGAGCAGGAGACCGGCGCGAAGGTGCAGATCGTCACGGCCTATTCGGCCGACGCGTTCGCGCAGCTGCGCGCCCAGAAGGACGCGCCGCAGTTCGACGTCATCCACTTCTCCGGCGGCCAGGAGATCGTCGGCGCCGCAGAAGGCCTGCTCGCGCCGATCGATGCCGCCAAGCTCTCCAATGCCGGCGACCTCTACGACTTCGCCAAGGCCAACCTCGCCAAGGGCGAAGGCCCGGCCTATTCGATCGCGGCCATCGGGCTGGTCTACAATTCCGAGAAATCACCGAAGGCGCCGACCAGCTGGAAGGACCTGCTCGACCCCGCCATCGGCGAGCACCTGGTGTTGACCGACATCTCGAACGGCTACGGCATGCTGGGCTTCCTGATGCTCAACCAGGTCCAGGGCGGCGATCTCGCCAACATCCAGCCCGGCCTCGACACGGTGAAGAAGCTGATCGACGCCGGCGCGGTCGTCGTGTCGAAGTCGCCTGAGATCCAGCAGGAGTTCGCCCAGAACGACGCCTGGGTCGCGCCCTATGCGTCCGACTACGCATACACGCTGCGCAAGGCGGGACTTCCGGCCAAGTTCGTCCAGGGCTCGGAAGGGACGCCAGCCAGCTACATCACCGCCAGCCTGGTCGCGAACCGGCCGAATACCGATCTGGCGCTGAAGTTCATCGACATGTCGATCTCGCCGGCCGCCCAGACCTGTTTCGCCGACGCTTTGCGCTATACGCCGACCAATTCGAAGGCTGAGCTGTCGCCGGAAGTGGCCGCGGACGTTGCCTATGGCGAAGACAGCGTTAAGGGTCTGATCCGCTTCGACCCCAAGGTGATCGAGGCGAATCGCGCCGCCTGGGTCGAGGCCTGGAAGAAGACCATCGCGCAGTAAGCATTGAAGGAGCCCGGGCGGGTGAGCGATCGTACTGAAAACCTGTTGCTCATCCTGCCCGGGCTTCTGCTTCTGGCATTGGCGTTCTTCCTGCCGATCTTCCAGATGCTCGCGCTCAGCGTCGCCGGGCCGGATGGTCCGACGCTCGCCCATTTCGCCCGCTTCCTGGGCGATCCCTATTACCTCGGCATCCTGTGGCGCACCGTGCGCCTGTCGCTGATCATCACGGCCATCTGCGCGATCATCGGCTTCCCTCTCGCCTACATCATGGCGCGCGTCGGACCACGACTGCGGCTGTGGCTCATCGTCATCGTCATCCTGCCGCTGATGACCAGCGTCGTGGTGCGCACTTTCGGCTGGATGGTGCTGTTGTCGCGCTCTGGCCTGGTACCCGAACTGCTGCGCGACCTCGGTCTCGTCCGGCGCAATTTCTCGCTGATGCAGACCGAGACGGCCATCATCATCGGCATGGTCCAGGTGTTGCTGCCGTTCATGGCGTTGTCGATCCTCGGCGTGATCACACGCATCGATCCGCGGCTCGAGGAGGCGGCGCGCACCATGGGCTGCTCTTTCCTCCAGACGCTGCGGACGGTGATCCTGCCGCTGGCGCTGCCGGGCATCGTCGCCGGCTCGTTGCTGGCCTTCACGCTGTCGGCCAGTTCCTTCGTGACGCCGAGCCTGCTCGGCGGATCGCGCATCGAGGTGCTAGCCGCGTCGATCTACAGTTCGGTGACGCAGACGCTCGATTGGCCGTTCGCCGCGGCGCAGGCCGTCATCCTCTTCGTCGGCGTCATTCTCGTGCTGATCCCCTACATGAAGGTGACAGGGCGCAGTCATGGTTAGAGCCGTTCCCACCTGGCTTAGGGCAGCGAGCGTCGTCTTCCTGATCCTCACGGCGCTGATCCTCCTGGCGCCGCTCGTCGTGGTCGCCGGCGCGTCGTTCAGTGCCAGCCAGTTCGTCCAGTTCCCACCGGACGGGCTGTCGCTCGAGTGGTATCGCAAGGTGCTGTCCTCGCCCGAGTATCTTTCGGCCGGCTGGACGAGCTTGAAGATCGCGCTTCTGGTCACCGTGAGCGCGACGCTGACCGGCGGCGCAGCCGCGATCGCCATCCACCGCAGACAACTGCCCGGCTCGCAGGTGCTGTCCGCGGTGTTCCTGTCGCCGCTGGTCCTGCCGACCATCATCTACGCCATCGGCATGCTGATGCTGTGGAGCTCGCTCTTCGGACCGGTGAATTTCCTGACCCTGTGGCTCGGACATACGGTCGTCGCCATTCCCTACGTCATCCGCACCACGCTCGCCGTCCTGTCCGAGTCCGACCCCTTCCTCGAGGAGGCGGCGCGCACCATGGGCGCCAGGCGCCTGCAGCGGCTGTGGCTGGTCGTCGTGCCGCAATGCACGCCCGGCCTCGCCGCCGGCGCCTTCTTCGCCTTCAACGTGTCGTTCGACGAAGCCGTCCTGTCGCTGTTCCTGCGCAAGCCGGGGCTGACGACGCTTCCCGTCCAGATCTACGGCCAGCTCGAATTCAGCCCCGACCCTTCGGTCGCGGCCGTTTCGACGATCATGATCGCCATCACCGTCATCCTGATCTTCGGCATCGATCGGCTGCTCGGCATCAGGAACTTCGCGGAGACTTGACCTTGCCTGCAGTAAAACTCGACGCGATCCGCAAGTCGTTCGGCAAGGTGGCCGTGCTGCACGGTATTACGCTCGATGTCGAGCCGGGCGAATTCGTCAGCCTGCTCGGCGCTTCGGGCTGCGGCAAGACGACATTGCTGCGCATCGTCGCCGGACTGGAGAGCACCACGTCCGGCAGCGTCCACATCGACGGCCACGACGTCACAGGCCTGCCGCCTGAGGACAGGGACATCGCCATGATGTTCCAGTCCTATGCACTGCTGCCGCATCTGTCCGTCTCGGAGAATGTTCGCTTCCCCTTGCGCATGCGCCGCATCGGCTCCCGCGAGGAACAGGACGAGCGCGTCAAGAAGGTGCTGGAGACCGTCCAGCTCGGCCACCTCGCCGAGCGCCGGCCGCGCCAGCTCTCGGGCGGCCAGCAGCAGCGAGTGGCGCTGGCGCGTGCTATCGTCTCGAACCCGAAAGTGCTGCTGCTCGACGAGCCGCTGTCCAATCTCGATGCGCGCTTGCGCGAGGACATGCAGGTCGAACTGATCGAGATCCACAAGCGGCTCGGACTGACGACAATCTTCGTCACCCACGACCAGGAAGAAGCACTCAGCCTTTCCGACCGTATCGTGCTGCTCAACAACGGCCGCATCGAGCAGGAAGGTGCGCCGGATGCGATCTACGACAGGCCGGCAACGGAATTCGCCTCGAACTTCCTCGGTTCGGCGAACATCCTGCCGGCGCTGATCGAGGGTTTGGGCGGAACGCCGGTCGCGGTCCTCGCCGACGGACAGCGCCTGCCGCTCGCGACGGACGAGCCGGCCCGCGGCGACGTCCGCCTCGCGCTCCGTCAGGAGGACATCCACCTGGCTATCGCCGGAGACGGACCCGACGCTGAGGTCCGCACGCGCGTCTATCTCGGTGCACGCAGCCGCTACGTGGTGTCGCTCGCCGGCCAGACGGTCCGTGTCCTCGCGCCGAACGACACGGTCTTCGAGCCTGGCCAGCGCGTGACGCTGACGATCGCACCGGAGAGAATCCGGGTTCTCGCCCGCTAAGTCGGGGAGCACTCCCATGACCGGCAAGGTACTGCGCCGGAAGAGAGTTGCTGGTAGAGCGTCCATCATGCGCACGCTCGACATGATGACGTTTCTCGTCCTCGCTCGGAATCGGCATTTCGGCCGCACCGCGCAGGAGCTCAACACGACCCAGCCCGCGATTTCCTCGCGTCTCTCGCAGCTTGAGTCCGAATATGGCTGCAAGCTCATTCACCGCGGCGACCGCGAATTTCGCTTGACGCCCGAAGGCGAGCGCGTGCTGGAGGTCTTTCAGCGCGTCGTCGAAAGCCTGCAGGATCTCGAGGCGGAGCTGAAGGCGGGCTATGTCGGCCAGATGGCGAATGTGCGCATCGGCGCCATCGATTCGGTCGCCTCGACCTGGATGCCGCATCTGATCGAGACGCTGCGCGACATCGCGCCAAACCTGCGCATCGAACTGACGGTCGACGGCACCAAGGACCTCGTCCACGACATGGGCAAGGGCAAGTTCGACCTGATCTTCTGCCTCGATCCGGCGATCGGCGACGGGTTCCGCAGCTTCGTCGCCTGCATCTGGCAGATGATCTGGGCCGGAGCGCCGAAACTGATCGACGAGCATGCGACGTACAGTGTCGACGATCTGGCGCGTATGCCGATCATCACCTTTCCGCGCGATACGCCGCCCTACCGCCAGATCGCGCCCTACTTCCAGGACGAGCGCGTGCTCGCCTCGAAGATGACGAGCTCCAATTCGCTGTTTGCGATCATCAATCTGGTGATCGACGGTTTCGGCGTGGCCGCGCTGCCAACCGTCACCATCGACCGCGAGCTCAAGACCGGGCTGCTGGTACCGATGAACGTGTCGAAATGGTTCCCGCCGATGCCGATCGTCGCGACTTACCAATCATCGACCCACCAGAAGATCATCCAGCTCGTGGCCGACCAGGCCCGCGAAAGCGCCCGCGCCTTTTGCGAGCGGGCGAAGGCGGGCGCGGCCTGGACGATCTGACGCTTTCGCCGAAGCGCCGGGGTGACCGGATCCCAAAACGCAAACGGCCCGCACGAGGCGGGCCGATTTCATATTCAATTGCGGGGCGAGATTTGATCCTGCGGCCTTCAGGTCCTTGACCACCGGAAACGCGTCGCAAGCGCCCGCCATTCGGCTGGGATGACCTAGCGAAGGCTGCGGCATGCCGGCGAGGTTCCAGATACCGTGCTGGCGCGCACCGATGAGCTGCCCCCGCCGCGAAGCTGAGCCTTGGTGGCTCAGAGGCGTCCGGTGAGGACCAGTACAAGCAGGATAATGATCAGGACCCCGATCACGCCGACCCCGCCATGCCCGAAGCCGTAGCCATATCCGCCGAAGCGACCGCTGAAGCCACCGAGGAGGAAGATGACGAGAAGGATGAGAAGAATGGTACCGAGTGACATGACATTCTCTCCGTTGGCAGAACCCTGCCGATCTGTTGACCAATCCCGACAGCGACCCGGCTGATGGCCTGTCCTCGGGGATGCACTCCACCGGTCGCCATTTAGAAACCGGGTCGGCTAGTTCCCGTCTATCGTGATGCCGTCCTCGCCGATCTTGATGTCGATGCCGCTGCGACTCTCCTGGTAATAAAGGTAGCCGACAACGACGACACCTGCGACGAGCAGGCCGATCACTAAGTAAAGAGCGTTGCGACTCATTGCACCCGACCTATTGCGCGACCTGACGCCTGTTGGCTGCACGCTGAAAATTTCGCGGCCACTGCATCGCGGCACAAACGCAGGTGCCGCGACGCGACGCCCTGCGAGCTATTTGCCACGCAACACATCTTTCACGCCGCCAACGGCGTTCTGGATCTTGCCTTCGACCTTGTCAGCTTTGCCCTCAGCCTCAAGCTTGGCATCACCGACCACCTTGCCGACAGCTTCCTTGACCTTTCCCTTGACGACTTTCGCGGAACCGATCACCCGATCCTTGTCCATCATATGCTCCTTCCGAGCCACACGGCACAGCTTTGAACGGTAGAGGGAGTTGGGGAACGCGCGTTGATCAGGATCAAAAAGCGTCATGTGCCGTGACTGTACTCGTCCTCACGGTTGAGGGCCTATCCCGTATCGCGTTGGTGTTGCACAGAGCGATCGCGGATGGTTGCGACGGCATAGGGGCTATCAGGGGGAATGCGCCGATCTGTATCGCAACGCAAAAAAGGCGCCTCTTGGGCGCCCTGAATGGCCTATGCCGACGATATCTTGTGGTTGGTTGCGGGGGCTCGCAACACCCGATTCCTGCGATTGGTTGAGCGCCAGATCTCCAAACTTGCTGCGTAGACTAAAAGTGTTTGAATCAGGCTGGCCGCCTTCACCGCCCGCGCCGTCTGGACCTCCATCTTGACGAAGCGGCGCGCAGTAATTGCCGCTCGGCTGCCGACGAGTTCACCTGGACTCCGGCAAGCGATGCATCGTCGCACCTGCCGCCGCTGTTGCGCGTGTGGGCAGGACCAGCAAGGATGGAACCTCGGCAGCCATCTCAATCCGCACTGGAATCAGCGAGGCCGCATTCGGCTCTCGACGATTCGATCGATAAGGCCGTCGATCGCGGAATCGTCCTGGCGCGCGCCGGAGGCACGCCCGCGAAAATGCGCGACCGGTCCGTAGAGGATTTCATCCAGATCGTCGGCCGCTTCGAAATCGCCGACGAGGCGCCTGATCTTCGAATTGTCGAAGACGGTCGGCCAGACCTTGTCGCCGAGGAGCGGGCCACGCCATTCGATGTTGTGCTCTGCCAGCGTCTCGGCTGGCACGTGCACGATCCGCGCTTCCACGCCCAGCGCGCGCGCCAGCGCCAGGTAGATGTCGTCCCAGCCGTGCCCCTTTCCGGAGGCGATGTGAACTGCCTCGCCGAAGGCGTCTGATCGGCCAAACAGCCGCACGAACGGCACGGCGAAATCGGCGGCGCGGGTCAGTGTCCAGGGGACCTGCCCGTCGTCCGCGACGAGGATGGGTCGTCCGGCGAGCATGCGATGCCCGATCACATCGCCCTCGGCCATCATCGTCGGCAGCCTCGCCCTGATGGTATGGGCCGGCCGAACGATGGTGAAGGCGAGCCGGTGCTGATCCTGAAGCGCGCGCTCGCAGGCGATCTTCCGTTGCGCATAGGACCAGAGGCTGTTCTCGACCGGGGCCTCTTCCGTAAGGGGCAGACGGGCGTTGCGCTTGTCGTAGACGCAGGCCGACGAGACGAGGATGTAGTGCCCTGTTTTGCCCGAGAAGGCGGCAAGGTCGCGCTCGACCTGATCGGCCGTGAGGGCAAGGAACTGGCAGACGACGTCGAAGCGATGCGCTTGGAGGTGCCGGTATGCGGCCCGATCCGCGACGTCGCCGGCAATGACCTCAACCTGTGCCGGAAGGCCCGCCAGACTTCTGCCGCGATTGAAGACCGATACGCGGTGGCCCGCGGCAACCGCCTCGATCACGCAGGGCAGCGAGATCTCGCCCGTGCCGCCTATGAAGAGGACATCCATCGATCCGAGCCTAGGCGTCGAGAACTAGGCGCGAGCCCTTGCAGCGCGAGACGCAGATCATCATCGTGTCGGTGGGAGAGCCCTCGAGAACGCAGTCGCGATGATCCGGCGTGCCCTCCAGCACCCGCGTCTCGCAGGTTCCGCACACGCCTTCGAGACAGGAGCCGAAGACGTCGGCGCCGGCCGCCTCCGCCGCATCGAGGATCGATCGGCCCGGTTCGACCAGTATCGTCACCCCGGTCCGCGCGAGGTGCACCTCGAACGGACTTTCCGGCTCGTCGCCGGTATCCGGTTCGGGCCTGGCCGGCGCGGCGAAGCGTTCCATATGCGGCTTCACGCCCGCCGCCTGGCAGCGGTTATCGACCTCCTGAAGGAGGCGCGCCGGGCCGCAGGCGTAGACCGCCGCGCCTGGGGGAAGCCGATGCAGGACATTTGCCAGTGCGAGCGGTCTGCCCTTGCTCTTCGGATAGAGCCTGACGCGAGAGCCGTGCCAGAGATCGAGTTCGGCGGCAAAGGCCATGCTGTCCGGCTTGCGCCCCGCATAGTGCAGCTCCCATGAACGCCCGGCGCGTTCGAGCGCCCCGATGATGGGGAGGAACGGTGTGATGCCGATGCCGCCGGCAATGAGAACAACATGTCCCGCCTCGCGAAGGGGAAAATGGTTGACCGGCGGGCTCGCCCAGACTGTCGTGCCTTCGAGGCACTTCTCGTGGATCGCCGCCGATCCGCCGCGTCCGTTCTGCTCACGAAGCACGGCGATGTCCCATCGGCCGTCGTCGCGCGGATCACCGCAGAGGGAGTATTGGCGAACATACGCACTCCCACCGACGAAGACGTCGATATGAGCGCCGGGCGTCCAGCGGGGAAGCGGCTGCCCGTCCGTCCGCACGAGGCTGAGGAGGACGACATCCTCCGCGACGCGGCGGCGGGCGTCCACCGTGAGCGCGAGCAGATCGGTCCGTCGAACGGCCGCGGCGGGCGGCCGGATCAGTTCGTCCGCGTCCAAGGCCGATCCTATCCCTGCACATCCGAACTGACCGTCGGCCGCCGGTCGCCATCGCCAGCCGGCCGGGTGCGTTCGGCCTTGACCGCTTGCAGAAAAGGCCGCGCCCACGCGCCGTCCGGCGTCACATCCGAATTCTCGCGGGCGAGTTCGGCCAGGATCTTGCGGTATTCGACGGTCATGCGGTCGGCACGGGTATGCATCTCGGTCTGCACCTCCAGAGGAAATTCCGGCCGGATGTGGGACAGGAGCTCGCGGTCCTCGCTCTGGATCCTGCGGTCGAGTGCAATGATCCCGGCACGCTTTGCCTCGTCCGGGTTGTCGTTGCGGGCGACGAACTGGCAAAACAGCGTGTGGCTGTCGTCGACAGGGGTCGCGGTCTTGAAGAGGACGTGCCTCAGCCCGTTCTCATATTCCATGACGTCCTTGTAAACGAAGGGCTGGACCAGTTCGGCATTCGTCACGCGGATCGTGTGGTTGCCGGTGAGGCCCGTATTGGCCCGCAGCGCTTCGGTCAGGCGGGCGCGGTAGCTGACGCGCGAGCGCAGCTTGTGGCCGTTGCGCTCGATCTCGTAGCTCTCGAACTTCGGCGCCGTGGAATCCCCGATCGTGTTGCGATGGGTCCAGGCGACATGGGCAAGGTCGAGCGCATTGTCGATGACGCGCGGCGCCGATGTCGGCCAGACCTCCATCACTTCGTGCATGAGGACGAAACCGGGATCCTCCGCCTCGGGCAGCACCGGAATGGAGGCGCGCGGCATGCCAGGGCAGACCCAGACGAGGCCGTAGCGTTCCTCAGCGAGGACCGACAGCGCACGGGCGCGGGGCGGGACCGGCTTGTCGTCGTCGTTTTGCGGAATGCGCGTGCAGGCGCCGCTCGTGTTGAACGCCCACCCGTGATACGGGCAGACGATGTCGCCGTTGTCCAGCCAGCCCTGCGACAGGCGGGCGGCGCGATGCGGACACTCGTCCACGGCGCATCCGAGCGATCCGTCGACGCCGCGCCAGACGACGTAATTGTCTCCGAGCAGCCGGACGGCGAGCGGCTTGTCGGCGACATCGCTCGAATAGGCCACCGGATACCAGTATTCCTTGAAGGCCGGGACTTCGCTCACAAGCATGGGATGCTCCTGTCTTCGCTATCGGTTGATGTCGGGAACGCCACGATGTCACGCCCTCGCGAAAGGCTTGCCGACCCCGGCCGGGCCGGACGCATGGCCGACGAAGGTCGCGAGCGCGACCAGCGCCAGCACGTAGGGCAGCGCGATCAGCAGTTCGTGCGGGATGTCGCGCCACAGGATCTGCGCGCGCAAGGCAATCGCATCGGCGAAACCGAAGGCGATGCAGGCCAGCGCGCCGGGCCAGACCCGCCATTTGCCGAACACCATGGCGGCGAGCGCCAGGAAGCCGCGTCCCTGGGTCATCGACGCCTGGAACATGTCGAGGGTGACGATCGACAGATAGGCGCCGCCCAACGCGCCGAAGACGCCGGAGGCGACGACGGCGAGGAAGCGTGTGCGCACGACCGGGATGCCGGCGGCGTCGGCGGATTCGGCGGATTCACCGCACGCACGGATCCGGAGGCCGGCGTCGGTGCGAAACAGCACCCACCAGACCAGCACGACCAACGCCAGGCAGGCATAGTCGACCATGCCGAGCGACGAGAATATCCGCCCGACATAGGGCAGGTCGGCCAGCATCGGCACGCGTATCGTGGGGATCTTTTCCACGCTCGGCGTCAGCCCGTCGACGTCCCAGATCACCGGAATCAGCGCAGCGGTCAGGCCGGCTCCGATCAGATTGATCGCCGCCGACGCCACCACCTGGTCGCCGCGCAGCGTCACCGTCATCAGCGCCAGCGTGCTGCCGGAAAGGACGCCGGAAGCAAGCGCGCCGACGAGGCCGAGCCAGGGGTTGCCGGTGAAGTAGGTCACCAGCACGGCGCTGAACGCGCCGATCAGCATCATGCCTTCGAGCCCGATGTTCATCACGCCCGAGCGTTCGCTGATCAGGCCACCAAGCATCGGCATCAGGATCGGTAGCGCGAGATGCAGCGCGCTGATGACCAGCGAGATCGTCAGAAGGTTGCTCATTTCGAAACCTCCGTCTCGGCGAGGCCGTCCGGCGGCATTGCACCGGCGAATCGGCGGCGCATGGCGGACAAAAGCCTGAGCGCGGCCGGCTGGGCGGCGACGAAGGCGACCACCAGACCTGACACCACGCCGACCATCTCGCGACTTATGCCGGCCACCGCCTGCAGGGGCACCGAGCCGGCATGCAGCACGGCGAAGAAGAACGCGGACGCGATGACGCCGACCGGCGACAGCGCGCCGAGCAGGGCGACCGCGATGGCGTCGAAGCCGTAGCCCGGCGAGAAGGCGGCGTAGAAGCGGCCGTAGACGCCAAGCACCTGCACCGCGCCGGCGAGGCCGGCGAGCGCGCCCGATGCGAGCATGGCGAGGATCGTGACGCGGGCAATCGACACGCCGCTGGCACGCGCCGCGCCCTGATTGGCGCCCGTCAGCCTCAGCCGGAAACCGGCCGGCGTGCGGTAGAGCACCCACATGATGACGATGACGGCCGCAAGCGCGACGAGGAGACCGGCGTGAAGGCGCGTGCCCTCCCAGATGACCGGCAGCCTTGCCAGGTCCGGCACTCGCTCGGTCGCCGAGGGCTGGTCGGCCGCGACGAACGGGCCGGTCGGCGAGACGGCGTATTCGGATATCGCCACGGCGACGAAATTCATCATGATCGTGGTCACCACCTCGTGTGCCCCACGATAGGCCTTGAGCAACGCCGGGATCAGCGCGAAGACGGCGCCGCCCGCCATGCCGGCAAAGATGCAGACGAGCATCAGCAGCGCTGGGGGCAGATCGAGTGAAGCGCCGGCGACACCGGCGACGAGGCCGCCGAAGACAAGCTGGCCCTCGACGCCGATGTTGAACAGGCTGGCATGGAAGGCGACCGCGACCGCGAGGCCGGCGATCAGCAGCGGGACCATCTGCACCAGCGTCTCGGCGATCGCCGGCCCGCTGCCCAGCGCGCCGCCGAAAAGCGCGCTCGCGGCGCGCCACAGGTCGGATCCGCCGATCCAGATCAGCGGCATCGAGGCGATGAGCGCGGCGGCGATGGTGAGCGTGAAGGTCAACACCTGGCCGCCGAGGTTGCCCGAAAGGGCATGGAAATGTCCGACGAGGCGTGGAAGGAATCCCGGGTTCTCCGCGGCGGCAACGTCGGCTTCGCGGCCCAGCGTCTCGGCCAACATAGCGGGATCCATCCGGACCTGACGGCGGCCGGTGAAGACGTCACGGTTCTGAGGAGGGGTGACGATCGAATTCATCGTCATTGCCGGGCCTCCTCATCGACGCCGGACATCCACCTGCCGATCCTGTCGATATCGGCGTCGGCAGCGGTGGTCTCGCCCACGATACGTCCCTGGCGGAACACAACGATCCTGTCTGCGATGGTGAAAACCTCGGTCAGGTCGAGGCTGAGCAGGAGAACTGCCGCGCCGTGGTCGCGCAGTCCGATCAGCGCCTCGTGAACGGCGCCGGTCGAGCCGATGTCGAGACCGCGGGTCGGCTGGGCCGCGATCATCAGCCGAGGGGCGCGGGACAATTCCCGACCGACCACCAGCTTCTGCTGGTTGCCGCCGGACAGGCTCGTCACCGGCGCCTCCACGGAGGATGCGCGCACCTTGTGGCGCCGCACGATACCGGCAGCGAAGCGGGCGCGCCTGTGCCGGGATAGCCAGAAAGACGTCGGCGCGAACGGCGCGCCGTCGATGAAGCCAATGCTCGCATTGTCGACCAGGCTCATTCCATCCGCGACGGCCAGACGGTGGCGATCCTCCGGAATGTGCGCGATACCGCTCTGGAAGCGCTTCAATGTCGTCATGTCGGTGATGTCGCGACCATCGAGCGCGATGCCACCTCCCGCGGCTTTCCTCAGGCCGATCAGCAGTTCCACGAATTGCGACTGGCCGTTGCCCTCGACCCCGACGACAGCGAGGATTTCGCCGCCTTTCACGTCGAGATCGATCGGACCGAAGCGTTGTCCGTCGGACAGTTGGCGCACTGAAAGCACGGTCGGCCATATGTGGCTCGAACGCGACGGCACTTCCGGCCTGTGGCGGCCGATCATCAGCCGGACCAGCCTCGCCTCCAGTGCCTGCCGTTCGGCGGGGTCGGAGAACGCGCGCGGGATCTCGGCCTCGCCGGCGACGGCGCCATCGCGTAGTACCGTCACCCGGTCGCACAGCCGCATTATTTCCGGCATCTTGTGGCTGATCAGGACGATGGTCGTGCCTTCCCGCCGGAGGTTCTGCAGCAGCGCATAGAGTTCTTCCGCGTCGGGGGGCGAAAGCGCCGCCGTGGGCTCGTCGAGCACGAGAGTGGTGGCTCCGCCCCACAGAGCCTTGAGGATCTCCACCTTCTGCCGCGCGCCGACGGAAAGCGTTTCGCAGCGGGCCGACGGATCGATGCCGAAGCCGAGACGCTCGGAGAGTTCGATTGCCCGTGCGCGCGCCGACTCCAGGTCGAGCGGGCGGAGCCAGCGGGCCACAAAACCCGACGTGGCGCGGCCCAGTATCAGGTTTTCGGCGACCGTCAGCTTGCCGATCAGGCTGAAGTGCTGCTGCACCATGCCGATGCCGGCGGCCAGCGCATCCGCCGAAGAGCGGAATGCGGCCGGTCGCCCGCCTATTTCGATGCGGCCGGCATCCGGCCGCATCATCCCGAACAGGACCTTCATCAGGGTCGATTTGCCGGCGCCGTTCTCGCCGAGCAGGCCGTGTATCGATCCTTGCCGGACCGAAAGATCGATCGAACGGTTGGCCTTGACCGGTCCGAAATGTTTGCTCACGCCGACGAGCCGGATGGCCGGCGGCGTGGTGTCGGGCCGCGAGGCGCCGTCTGCAGTCATTGTTTGCTCGCGGCCCGGGTTCATCACTTGCTGGCCGGGTTGAACGACTTCAGGGCTTCCGCGTTGGCCGGCACGGCGAGGGAGCCGTCTAGGATCGACGCGGTCGCGGCTTCAACCTTCGCTATGATCTCCGGCGACAGCGTATCGATGTTGTCCGGGCAAAGTCCGACGGCCTGTTCCTTGAGGCCGAGGCTGACCGTACCGCCCTTGAAAGTGCCATTGGCCGCCGCCTTGTTCGAGTAGACAACCGCACCGGCAACGTCCTTGACGGCTGAGGTGAGGAAATTGTCCGGAGCGAACTGGCCCTTGCAGGTGTCGACGCCGATGACCCAGTAGCCCTTGCCGAGGCCCTTGGCCGCGTCGAAGATCCCGCGCCCGCCGCCGCCGGCAACATCCATGATCAGGTCGGCGCCGAGATCGTAGATGCCGAGGGCGAGTTCCTTGGCCTTGGCCGGTTCCGTGAAGGAGCCGACATACGTCGCGGAAACTTCGATTTTCGGGTCGATGTAGCGCAAGCCCGCCTCGAAGCCGGACAGGAAGCGGATCACCGGCGGGGTCTCCATGCCGCCGATGAACCCGACACGCGTTCCCTTGGTAGTCATCGCCGCAGCGATGCCGGCCAAGAACGCCGCCTCGTGTTCGCGGAAGGTGATGCTGGCGACATTCGGCAGCGGATTCTTGTCCTTGTCGACGGCGACCGCGTCGATCAGCGTAAACTTCGCACCCGGGTTGGCGAGCGCGACTTCGGTCAGCGCGTCGCGGATGCCGAAGCCGACGCCGGTCGTCACGGTGGAGCCGCTGTCGACGGCTTGCTTCAGGTTCGGGACGAACTGCGACTGGTTGGAGGACTGGATCACCAGCGGCTTGCCGCCGAGTTCCTTGGCGCTGGTCTCGACGCCGAGCTTGGCCAGGTCGTTGAAGCCCTGGTCGCCGAGGCCGGCCTGGTTGGTGACCATCGACCAGACAAAGTCTGCGGCTGATGCCGGGGGAGAGATGCCGAGGCCGAGCGCGAGAAACGCCGCCGAGGCCATCATGGCGCCGAAGCGACGGCGGTTCGAGACGGTCAACGCATTGAGGAGTGCAGGCATGGTCATTTGCTCCTGTGTTTGTGGATTGGAAGGGAAGTCAAAATCAATTCCATGACGGCGCGGCTCATTGTCCGGCCCATCCCGTATGTGCTTCGAGGCGAGTGCCGTGCCTCGGCTCCGATGCGCGTTCGAGAGCGATTGCGACGGCCTCTTCGGGTGTCGCTGCGAAACTGATCGCGACGACGCGGCGCTCGTCGAGCCACTTGCCATCCTCGATCGCGCCCCGGAGGCGGTCGGCCCAGCCCGAGGTACCTTCGAGGACCACCAGTGGAACGCCGGAATCGTAGGCGATGGTCACCTCGTTCAAGGTGCCGACCCCGCCGCCGATCATGATTACACTGTCACAGCCGCGCGCGGTCAGGATGTTGCGGACGGTGCCCATTCCGGTGGCGATGGCGATGTCGACGTAGGGATTGGCCCGCGACTTGTCGGCATAGGGGAGGAAGCCGATAGTCAAGCCGCCGCCTTCGCGAGCGCCCCGGCTGGAGTCTTCCATCACGCCGCCCGTGCCGCCGCTGATCAGCACAGCCCCGGCCGCCGCGATGCCACGACCGACTTGGTATGCGGCGTGGGAAATCGTGTCGGGGAGTTTCTCTCCCTGCCTGGTGCTGCGTCCGATCACTCCGATGGTTAGCATTGCGCGTCGATTCCCTATTCGTTGGCCGCGTTGAGTTCGGACAGCCCACCCTGGCGCCGTCCCAACAGGGAGGCGCGTCCGATCCGCCTCGCGCGGCCGTGCAGGTGGCGCGCCCTCTGGCGCACCTGTCCGCGGTCGATGTCGATCAGCGCGAGCGGATCTTCGGTGGCGATGGCGAAGGATGCCGCGGCGGACCCCATCGCCGCTGCCTCCACGACGTCACCCGTCGCCGCCATACTGGCCATGAAACCGCCGCAGAACGCGTCGCCCGCACCGGTCGGGTCGACGGCGGGGACGTCATAGGCGGGAAGGTGGAAAAGCTCGTCGCGCCACCGGACAAAGACCCCGTCGCCACCGGCCTTCAGCACGATCGTTCGCGCGCCCCGCGACAGGAGCCGCAACAGGATGTCGTCCACGTCCACTCCCGGCGCGACGACATCGAAATCGGATGTGCTCGGCAGGAAAACGTCGATGGCGCCGAGTGTCGCGGCAAGCTTGCCGAAGACGTCGCCCGCCAAATCGGAGCGCGCCGGACAGTCCGATTGCAACAGGCCCCGACCGGCGGCAATGCGCTCAACGAGGCTGCGGTGACGGTTCAAGGGAAGCAGCGGCAGATGCCAGTGATCGACCTCGTCCAGCCAGGCATCCGGCACGTCGGCGCCGCGCGGCGCGCCGAGCGGCAGGACATCGCTCAGCATCGTGGTGTCAATGAAGGCCGCGCGGTCGGCTTCGGGCAGCGCTCGGATCATCTGTTCCGGCACGGGCTGAAGCCTCGAGCCATCGGGCATATGAGCGAAGGTGACGCGCACCGGATGCGAGCGCTGGATACGACGCACCGCGCTCGTGTCGATCCCGGCTGTGACAAGCGTGGACAGAACCTGTTGCGGGTAGTCCTCGCCAACCACGGTGATGATCCGCGGCGCGATGCCGGAGATCAAAGCACCGAGCGACGACCACAGCGCATTGCCACCGACCTTTCCGACGACATGCCGACCGTCCTGGGTCAGCACGCTGTCGATACTGAAGGAACCGGCGATTGCCAGAACCGGCTTACGGGCTGCAAACGTCATGCGTATCGAACTCGCGCGGTACAGCGGCTGCACAATTGGTGTGCAACATCCTGATCTGCATATTAATTAAACCACATCACTGTGCATTGTTCAACAATGAAATTGGCGCCCGCGTCGGTGCACGAGTTTGCACGTTAACGCACTGAATTCGTTGCGCCGGCATTTGGGCTGGAAGGCATCTCAGCCGCCCCAGCCCCGTGCCACGGTCGGTTCTCAGCAGACGATCGACAATCGCTCAGCGGGTCGCGTGGCGAACGACCCGCATCATGTCAGATGCGTGCGGGCGAACGCCGCTGTTCGCGCTGCAGGCCAGGCGACACCCAGCCTGCATTGCGCGGATCGACGTTGACGCCCGGTTCGACGATTGCGTCGATCGCGTCGAGCAGATCCCCCGAAAGCACGACGCCGTCTGCTTCGAGAAGCTGCGTCAGTTGTCCCTGCGTCCTCGGGCCGAGGAGAACGGACGAAACGCCGGGATGCTCCAGCGTCCAGGCGAGGCTCATCTGGGCGAGGCTGAGCCCGGCATCGGCCGCGAGCACTGCCAGCGCCTCGACCCGCTCGAGCTTTCGCTCGTCGTCGGCCCGCACGAAAGGATTGCCGCTGGCTGCCCGCGAACCGGCGGGGGCGGGCTCCCCGCGCCGATATTTGCCGGTGAGCCAGCCCCCATTGAGCGGACTCCAAACCAGCGTGCCGATCCCATACTTCCGGCAGACAGGCAGCGTTCCGGCTTCGATACCACGCACGAAGATCGAGTAAGGCGCCTGTTCGCTGACGAAGGGCAGCGCCCCGAGCCGCTCGGCTTCGCACTGGAACGCGACGATCAGTTCCGGCGGAAAGACGGATGAGCCGGCGAAGCGGATCTTGCCCGCCCTGACGAGCTCGTCAAAAGACCCGACGGTCTCGTCGACCGGCGTTGCCGGATCCGGCCTGTGCAACTGATAGATGTCAATGTAGTCGGTCTTCAGCCGCCGCAGGCTGTCCTCCGCGGCCTGAACGATCCAGCGTCTCGAACCGCCGGAGCGCTGCCGGTCGCCATTCATCGGCAAGCCCACCTTGGTCGCCACGACCACGTCGTGGCGATGGCCGCGAAGCGCGTCACCCAGCACCTCCTCGACGGCGCCATTGTCGTAGACGTCGGCCGTGTCGACGAGATTGATGCCACAATCGAGCGCCTGGCGGACGAGGCCTGAAGCCTCCTTTGCATCCTGGGACGTGAGCAGCGACATGGTCCCCAAACCGAACCGCGAAACCGACGGCCCGCGTTCGCCAAGTGTCGTCTTCTCCATTGGATTGCTCTCCTGGCGGACCTTTCGAATGGGCAGGCAGCCCGCGGGTCCGCACGCGCGCCACAGGGGACGAACCGCCCGGCGTCGGATTCAGACGCCATTCCGGGTGGAATAAGCCGCCGGTACCACTTATTGAAAGCATGCGGATGTCTATTGTTCAACAATAAACTATCAGAGTTTGCCGAGTGCCGCGCCGGTTGAGTCGCGCCCTTACCGCAGGTAGGCTGCGGATCCGCGAATCTGCCGGATGCGATCTGTGGGTCCGGCAGAAGATCGACGGGGGAGGCTGGGCGTCGGTGGCAGACGGGAAATGATGCAAGAAGACCATCAGTTGCGCATGCGCCCCGTCCGGGACCGCCGGCCACTTTCCGTCCAGGTCTATGACCGGCTCGTCGAGGCGCTGCGCAAGCAGCGTCGGCCAGGCGACCAGATCCCGCCCGAAATCGAGCTCTCCGCCGAATTGGGCGTCAGCCGCACGGTGCTGCGGGAAGCGTTGCGCCTTCTCGAAGAGGATGGCGTCATCGAACGCGGAGTGGACCCGCGCCGCCGGCAGATCGCGCAGCCGTCATTGCGACCGCCATCCTTCAATGCGCCGCTGGAAGAGATGCTGCACGCGCGCGGCCCACTCAAGGTCAAGGTCGTCCGTACCGAGATGATCGCCGCGACGAGTTGGAGCCGGGCGCTCCTGGAACTCCCCGACGGCGCGGACCAGCTTCTCTGCCGCGAGAGTCTCATCCTTGCCGGGGGCGAGCCCGTCGTCTCCGCGCTCGAGATGGTGCCGGTGGACAGCGCACTGGTTCCCATCAACCTCGTCGATCTGGACGGCAGAGACGGCGACCAGACATTGCTCTCGGCGCTCGGGCCGCAGTTCCGCTCCAAATGCATGCCGACCCTGTGGCGTATAGCAGCAGGTTCGTCGGTCGGCTCGCGCAGCGGCTTCGACAAGCTGCGCAGCGATTGCCACGTCACCAATCTGACGATGGTGCTCTCCCGCCAGAGCAAACCGCTCTTTTTGGCAAAGCACCTCTTGAGGCTGGATCTTGTTACACTCTCGGTTGGCGAGGCTCCGGAGGGGTTGGAGCCGGGTGTGCTCGATCTGCCCTAGACGCTAGCCAATCCGCCTACTGTCGATCCTGGAAACGCCGTGTCTCGGCACCTACGAAGGCAGGCATCGCCTCGTCCTTTGTCGAACCTGTCGAGCCCGGGTCGACTGGATAGCAGTCCTTTTCGTCGGCCACGCCGGCCCCTGCCGCGACAGCGCCGGCTCTCTGGGCTTTCGCCCCATTCCCAATCAGGCTCCTGCCAAAGCCCTTCCGCGGGACTATTCGATGCCGGCCGCCGGCGCGTCGTCGTTCTCCGAGTTTTCCGGCGTGACGTCGAGAACTGCCGCATGCATCGTGATCTCGGCCTTGCCCGGCCTGCAATCCTTCATGCAAGGCTCAACGCCGGGCTTGTTGTGCGGCTCGGAGGCCCTGTCGTCTTCAATGAAATTCGCCTCGTTCGGCAGCCGGATTGTGGCCAGATTCTCGTTCGAAAGCTCGAACTCCTCGTCATCGACGACATCATTCAGATAGAGAATGTAGGCAGTCAGCGCATAGATGTCGTCGTTGGACAGCGAACGCGCGTTCCCGAACGGCATCGCGCGGCGAACATAGTCATAGACCGTCGAGAGATATGGCCAGAAGGACCCGATCGTCTTCTGGGGACGGTCCGCCTGGAGTGTCCCCTGCCCGCCTGCGAGAACGGGCCAGCGGTCGACCGCCTCGCCGAAATCACCATGGCAGGAGGCGCAGTTCTCGTCATAGATGCCCATACCCGTCGCGACCGTGCCGCGGCCGACGGGAAGTCCCTTGCCGTCAGGCCGCACGTCGATGTCCCACGCCGAGATTTCGTCCTCGGTAGCCAGCCGACCGAGCCCGAGCTTGAGCCCATCGCCCCGGGCGGCGGCAGGCGCTGGCTGGATCGGGGTTTGTCCATCCGCAGGGGCTTGCGGCGGCGCCTCCGCCTTCTGCTCCGCCGGCGCGGCGGCGCCGGCGTCCGCGGACGTCTTGCCGCCGTCCTGCGCGAACGTCGCCAGGTAGGCGATGAGGTTCGAAACCTCGTCGGGCTTCTTGAGCCCGGCGAACGCCATCTTGGTGCCTTTCACTATGCCTTTGGGGTTCGCGAGATAGGGAGCGAGCGTAGCCTCGTCCCAAACCAGCCCCTCGGCACCCTTCGTCGCCATCGCGGTCGAGTATTTGTAACCTTCGGCCGAGCCTGCCGGACGGCCGACGACGCCGTTCAGGTGCGGCCCCACCTTGTTCGTGGCGTCGGGGCCGACTGCATGGCAGGCTTTGCACTTGGCGAAAACGGCCTCGCCTAGGGCAGCGTCCTGGGCGGAGGCGAACCCCATTGCGGCGCACATGAAGAGCGCCGCAAGAAATCCCGCTTCAGGAAATCTCGACATTCTCGATCACCCCGTGCTTGTTCACGTGCCAGGTCTGTATACCGTTGTTGTGGTAGATGGAGTTCGATCCGCGGGCCGCGCGCAGGTCGTCCTTGGTCGGCTGGACGATCCCGTCGGAGTCGATCGCGCGGGACTGGAGGAAGAGCTCCGAACCGTCCCAATCGAACTCGTAGTAGAAGCGATGGAGAGCCTTGGGCAGGCTTGGTCCATCGATCCGCGCGGTGTTCCAGTTGCGGCCGCCGTCGATCGACACGTCGACCCGGCTTATGGTTCCGTTCCCGGACCAGGCCAGGCCGGTGACGACGAGCGGACCCCTGCCATGCGTGATCGGCGCCTGCGGGCTGGGATTGGTGATCACCGACTTGACGTCCATGGCAAAGGTGAACCTGCGAGCCTTGCCGCTTGGCAGGAGATCCGTGTATTTCGACGTCTCCTCGCGCTGCTGCCAGGGCTGGTCGCCGATCTCGAGGCGGCGCAGCCACTTGATCCACATGTTGCCTTCGAAGCCCGGCACAACCAGACGCAGCGGATAGCCCTGTTCGGGCCGCAGCGCCTCGCCGTTCATGCCGAAGGCGACCATGCAATCGTCGAGGGCCTTGTCGAGGGGTATGGATCGCGTCATCGAAGAGGCGTCGGCGCCCTCGGCGAGCAGCCACTTGCCTTCCGGCTTCACGCCCGCCTCGTCGAGCAGGGTCTTGAGCCGCACACCGGTATACATCACGCAATGCAGCATGCCGTGGGTGAACTGACAGCCGTTGAGCTGTGCGCCGCGCCATTCCATGCCGGAATTGGCCGCACACTCTAGGAAGTAGACCTTGTTCTCGCGCGGGAAACGCTTCAGGTCGGCCATTGTGAAGACGAGCGGCTTCTCGACCATGCCGTTGATCATCAGGCGATGGTCCTTGGAGTCGATCTCGGCGATACCTGCGTGGTGGCGCTCGAAACACAGGCCGCTCGGGGTGATGATCCCGTCGAGTTCGTGGAGCGGTGTGAAGTTGATTGAGGATACCACGTCCGAGGTGAGCCACGGCACGTTCTTGCGCATGACATGGGCCTCGAACTGGGACGGCGTCCCGTAGGGCCGCGCATCGACGCCTTCACCGGAATAGCGGTTCCAGTCCTGGACCTCGGTGATGACCTGTTCGCCGGCTGCGGCACTCCCAGCCGCGAGCGCCGCACCGGCGGCCAGTCCTCCCTTGAGAAAAGCGCGCCGCGAAGCGGCGCCAGGTCGCGCAGAATTCGTCATCGGCTCCTCCCGAGACTCCGATCAATGGTTATATATGAATAATTATATGTATCGAGATCACAGTCAACCGCTTTATCCGCCGGGTGCAAATTCCCCACCGGACAGTGCTGTCACAGGATGACCTTGACCGTCCGTTCGTCCGGCACGGCGACCGTCTTTTTGCCGGATATGTAGCCTTCCATCAGGTCGTAGATCGCCGGTCCTTCGACCGCTTCGTTCACCGACGCCCAGCCGCCCACGACATAGGTTTTCGCCGGATCGATCGCCTCGCCGGTGGCGGTCAGCTTCATGTCGGAGATGCGGCTGCCAATGCTCTCGTTGACCGAACAGGTATAGGTCATGCCTCCGACACGGACCATGTCGCCGCCCTGCTGGAGGAAGGGATCCGGATTGAAGAGATTGTCGCAAACGTCCTCGAGCACATCCTTGAGCTGCGCACCCGTCATCTCGTTGCGATAGACCGCCGGATAGCTCATCGACGTCTCCGTATAGAGGTCGTCGATGGTGATGTCCTGCCCGGGCAACAGAGTCGTTCCCCAGCGGAAGCCCGGCGACAGGGCGATCTGGGTGTCCCGCGCCTCGATGATCCCCTGGCAGATCAGGTCGTCCCAAGTGCCGTTGAAGTTGCCGCGGCGGTAGAGCAGCGTCTCCGTCCGACCGATCACGCGCGAGATCTCGTCCTTGTAGGGCGCCCTCACCTCGTCGATCTTCGCGGCCATCTCGGCATCGGGCGCAATCACGTCGGAAAAGACGGGGATCAGGTTCGAACTGTAGCCTGTGACCTTGCCCCCGGAGATATCGAGGTCGACGCGTCCGAGATACTTGCCGTGCGAACCCGAGGAGAGGATCAGCGTGTTCTCCACCTGGACCGCCCGCGGCACCGCGTCGTGGGTATGGCCGGTGAGAATCACGTCGATCCCCTTCACGACGGTTGAGAGCTTGCGGTCGACGTCGAAGCCGTTGTGGGAAATCAGCACCACGACTTCCGCACCGTCAGCGCGCGCGGCGTCGACGTTCGCCTGCAGCACGTCGGGGCGGATGCCGAACGACCATTTCGGAAACATCCAGCGCGGATTGGCGATCGGTGTGTAAGGCATCGCCTGACCGATGACGGCGACCTTGACTCCGCCCTTCTCGAACATAGCCGTGTTGTCGAAGGCCGGCTCGTCCCACTCCGAATCGAAGATGTTCGAGGCGAGGAAGGGATAGCCGAGGCTCTCCTTGATCTCGAGAAACCGCTCCTCGCCGAGCGTGAACTCCCAATGTCCCGTCATTGCATCGGGTTTGAGCAGTTTCATGCAGTCGACCATGTCCTGGCCGTTCGTCTTCAGCGCCGTGTAGGATCCCTGCCAGGTATCGCCGCCGTCGAGGAAGAGCACCTTGTCTTCCCCGCGCTCGGCGCGGATCGCCTTGACCAGCGTCGCGGTCCGGTCGAGACCGCCGAGGCGTCCGTAGGCCTTGGCGAGATCGACATAGTCGAGGAAGGTGTGGGCATAGGCATAGGGGGAGCCGCGCTCGATACCGAACGTCTTCAGGAACTCCTCGCCAACGAGATGCGGCGGGATGCCCGCGAAGGCCCCCACGCCGATATTGGTGTCCGGCGGCCGGAAATAGATCGGCTTCAGTTGTGCGTGCACGTCGGTGAAATGCAGCAGCGTGATCTGCCCCTTCGAATCGAACCTGAGAAGGTCGTCTTGGGTCAGTTTCTGCTGCGCGAGTGCACGATTCGGATTTCCAAGCAGCCCTGCTGCCCCAAACACGGCGCCCGCGTTCACCGCGAACTGGAGGAAATCCCGTCTCGTATAGCTCATGTTGCGAACTCCGCGAATAACTTGGGCGCAGAAATCCGGGCCGGCGGCTCGCCGCCGCCGGCCGTCGACACGTCCGTCTCGCTTGACCCTACTGGCGCACCGACGGTGTCTCGACGGACAGGCCGGTTCCACGCCACGTCACGTAGACCTCGAGCGCCATGAGTTCGTCGGAGAACGCCTTCGGCATCTCCGCCCTCGTGTCGCGGATGCAGCCGCGGAAACGGTTGTGCAGCGACACCATTCCGGCCGTGTTGAAGCGGTAGGTCGGGAAGCCGTTGACCTGGCCCTGGCTGAGATGGTCGGCGCGGATGTATTTTCCCATCGCACCCTCGTGGCAGGAGGCGCAGGCGAAGTTAAGCTGCCCCGTGCGGGTGTAGTAGACTTCCTTGCCCTTGTCCCACCAGGTCTGCATGTCGCCCTGCGACAGGTCGACCTTCACCGGTGTGCCGAGCGACTGATGCTTGATGTAGGTGGTCAGCGCGATCTGGTCCGCATCGTCGAACTTGTAGGGCTCGGCTCCCATGTTTTCGACACGGCATTTGTCGATCTGAAGCTCGACGTTCAATGGCTTCTTCGACTTCGCATCCCACTTCGGATAGCTGGCGCCGACGCCCTTCATGCTTTCGGCCGCGTCGTTGTGGCAAGATGCGCACGACTTGCCCATCGAGCCCTCGACGGTGCCCCAGATCTCGGCGCCGCGCTCGACGGCGAACATGCCCGGATTAGCGAACGATTCCGCCTCGGTCGCTCGCGTCTCCGCCTCGCGGAACAACCAGCCCGAGAGTACCTCCTTGAAGGGATGTCCCTCCGGTGCCGGGGCCTTGGTGATCATCGGTACTCCGTCGATCTCAAGCGTGTCGTCGACGGGATCGGCCATCGCCGTGGCAATGGCGAGTCCCGTGAGGACCACGCAGACCGCGGTTCCCGTAAGCAGCTTCAGTCTTTCCACACTCGCCCTCCCGGCTGGATCGCGACCCCTCCGTCGCGGATCTGGCTCAGTTCACGTCAATCTTCTGCTCGTCGGTGTAGATCGAGCCGTCGTCGTCCACCCATGTGAACTTGAACGTCCCGCTCTCCGGAACCTTCGCGCTGAACTCGAAGTAAGGATTCGCCGAAATCGCCGGGTCGATATCGCAGGAGAACACCGGCTGTCCGTTGAACTCGCAGCTGAACTTGTTGATGATCTTGCGGGGGATCGTCTTGCCTTCCTTGTCCTTTCGCTGGCCCGATTCCATCTCGTGGCTGATCAGCGTCTTCAGGACGATCACCTCGCCGGCCTTCGCCGACTTGGGGACCTTTACGCGTGGCTTTGGGGTCGCTGCCATTGTCTATTTCCCTTATCCGATTGGATCGAAGGCCGGATCAGCCGCCGCAGCCGCCGATCGTCACCTTGACTTCCTTCTTGTCCATGTAGACGGAGCCGTCCGCCATCTTGGCCAGGGCAATGACGTTCTGCGTCTTTGCTAGCCGCATCCGGGTGGTCGCGGCAGCGGTTCCCGACAGAGCCGTGAAGTGGAAGGTCGCGACTTCCGGGCGCGGATTGCCGTCCGCCAGGATCATCACCGAGGCCACCATGTCCCCGTCCGTCATGGCACTCTCGACGTTGATGGCGATCGGAACCGTGTTGCCGTTCTCGGCGATATCGGGAGCCGTGAGCTTGATCTTCCCGGCCTGAGGCTCCTTGCCGCCGGCGAAGTCGGCAATCAGCTTGGTTGTGTCCTCCGCGGCGGCGAATGCCGGCCGGGGAAGCAGTTGCAGCGCGGGAAATGCAGCCGCTCCGGCAAACAAGGCAAGCGCCCGGCGTCTCGTCAGCGTCATGCGAACCTCCATCTCTTCTATTCCTTGAGGGTCGCGAGATACGCGACCACGTCTTCGACCTGCTGCGCCGTAAGGATCGTCTTGCCGACCAGATCCTTGCGAGGATTCTTGCCGACGTTCAGGCTGTAGAAGCCCGGCATCATGGTGTCGGGGTTGAGCGCCTGCTTTGAATCGATGACGATCGCCCGGAGCTGTTCGGTCGACCACCGGTCGGCTGCTCCGTCCAGCGACGGCGCGACGTCGCCGTGAAACTGCTCTTTGGAAAGCGATTTGACAGCGTGGCATGCGAGACAGTTGCCGAGACCCCGGTTAGCGAGTGTCTTGGCGCCTTCCTCCGGATTGCCAGGCGTGCCTGTGAGCGACGCCGCTACCGTCATGTCCTCGAACTTCACATCGCCAGGGGCGATCTCTCCCGCAGACGCTCCGCCGGCGAACGCTATGGCGACCGCCAACGCGGCCATGAACCGCTCCATCTCAATGCTCCTCCGCGCATTTCGGTCTGCACGACCGACTCCTCATCTATGACGTTATCTCGCAAGCGAGAGGCATTCAATATAAAAATATGAATTTCTGCATGTATTAATCCTCGCCCTCGCCGAGCCGCCCTTCGGCACGCAGTTCGTTGATGATGCGCGCGTGGTAGTGCTGGAAATGCTCCCCCGACGCGTAGCCCTTCTCGTTCACCCATCGGAACATGTTGAGGAAGGTCCACTTGCCGAATGCGCCCGGCATGGTCGCAACCGCGGCCTCGGCCACCGTCTTGCCCTCCGGGGCCTCCTCCGGGAGGAAGACGATCGTCGGCGTGAAGACGTAGCCCCATTTCCGCGCCGCGGTCTTCTCGGTCAGCACCTCGCCGTCGAGATCGGTCACTTCCTCGTCGCCGAACATGTTGTACTGCACCACCATGAAGTGCTCGCGGATGTAGTCGGCCACCTCCGGGTCGGCGAGCAGCTTCTCGTGCATCTGTCGACAATAGATGCAGCCGCGCTGCTCGATCGTTATGGCAAGCCGTTTGCCCTCGGTCCTCGCCTGGGCGATGTCCTCGGCCATGTCGCGGAAGGTGATCGTGAACCACGGCTGCTTGTGCAGTCCGTCCTCGCCGATCTCGACAGCGGCTGCCACGCGGGGAATTGCAAGCGCCAGCAGCGAGAGCCACAGGGCGGTGACAAAGCGGGTCATGGCATCCTCCTAGCCTAGGGTCTGGAAAATCGGGAACGTGTCGAGCAGCCACAGCGAGATCGTCGACATCTGACCGGTGATGAACAGGATTCCGGTGATGACGAGCAGTCCGCCCATCGCCATCTCCACCTTGTGCATGTGCCGCTTGAATCTCGATGCCCAGGCGAGGAACCTGCTCGCGAACAGCGCCGCAAGGATGAACGGAATGCCGATCCCGAGCGAATAGACCGCAAGGAGAACAGCGCCCCGTACCGCACTGCCTTCGCTTCCCGCAACGAAGAGAATGGCAGCGAGCACCGGTCCGACGCAGGGTGTCCAGCCAAAGGCAAACGCCAGGCCGATCACATAGGCACCGAGCGGCCCCGCCGGCTTGCGGTCCACCTGCACCCGGGCTTCGCGATACAGCGCCGCGATACGGAATACGCCGAGGAAGTGTAGGCCCATGATGATGATGATGATGCCGGCGATGACCGAGAGCGTGTCGAAATATTGCGCGATGGTCTTGCCTATGACGCTCGCAGTGGCGCCGAGGGCGACGAAGACGGTGGCGAAGCCGAGCACGAAGGCGATGGCTGCCAGGACCACCCGCCGGCGTTGCTTGGCCCCCGGCGTCTCGTCCTTCAACTCGTCAAAGCTCACGCCGGCGAGCCAGGCCAGATAGGGCGGCACGATGGGCAACACGCAGGGCGACACAAAGGACAGGAGTCCCGCGAGCAATGCACCGCCGACACTGACGCCCAGCATCTTTCCTCCCTGACGCTTGAGTCCCGCTGACCTTGGCAGAAGCATGCATAGAATGCTATATTTATATACAACGGTCCGAGAGGTGGTCCATGAACTTTATCGGCCTGGCGCGATTGGCTCTTGCTGCACTTGCGTTGTGTTCGGCATTGCCGTTGCATGCGGCCGAACTCGTCATGATGGAGCAGCCTGGCTGCGTCTGGTGTGCGAGGTTCAATGCCGAGATTGCCCCTGCCTGGCCTAAAACCGACGAAGGCCGACTTGCGCCGCTGCGACGGGTCGACATCACAGAGCCCTGGCCCGACGATCTCAAGCATATCCAGAAGGAAAGGTTCACGCCGACTTTCGTGCTGATGGACCAGGGTCGAGAGATCGGCCGAATTCGAGGCTATGTGGGCGACGAGTTTTTCTGGTACCGTATTGGCGAACTGATTGCCCTCCTTCCCGTAACCCCGACCAAACCTGACTGAGCCGCACGGACATGAGCCTCCCCAAGATCAACGACGCCCGGACGCCGGAAGATTTCAATTCGCTTCTCGATCAGGCGCGCAAGGCGAGCGAGCTGCTGAAAGCGCTGTCGCATGAGGGTCGCCTGCTGATCCTCTGCCTGCTGGCGGAGGGAGAGAGGTCGGTGTCCGAACTGGAGGACGCCATGAGACTGCCGCAGGCAGCCGTCTCCCAACAGCTTGCCCGCCTCCGTTTCGACCGGTTGGTAAATACGCGCCGCGAGGGCCGCACGATCTATTACTCGATCGCCAGCGACGAGGTTTCCTCGGTCATCGAGACCCTTTACACTCTCTTCTGCGCGCCGGTGAGGGGGCCCGACGCGAAGAAGTAGACCGGAGCGCCGAACGGCGGCGCGGTTCATACGCCGGCGAGGGCCGGTGGCGGGCTTGGCCCGCGGGAGGAAAAGATGGGCCTGGCCACCTCGCCGTGGTTTTTGGCGCTTGCGGGTCTGTGCGCCGGCTTCGTGCTCGGCTATGCCGCGCGCGCCAACCGTTTCTGCACGATGTCCGCCTTGGAGCGGCACTGGTACGCAGGTGACAGCCGTGGTCTGCGCACATGGATGCTGGCTGCCGCGGTCGCCCTCGTGGCTACCCAGACCATGCAGGCGCTCGGCCTGATCGACATCGGCGAGAGCTTCTACATTCGATCTGATTTCGCCTGGGTCGGTGCCATCGCCGGCGGTATCGCCTTCGGCTTCGGAATGGCTCTGGTCGGAACCTGCGGCTTCGGCGCGCTCGTGCGGCTCGGCGGCGGCAGCCTTCGCTCCCTCATCGTGCTGATCGTGCTCGGTCTCGCCGCGATGTCGGCTCAGAAGGGCCTCGTCGCGCAGGCGCGGGTCGCACTCTCCGACAATTTCGCCATCGATCTCTCGGAGCGGGGCGGACAGTCGCTTGGCGGCATTCTCTCGTCGATCGTCGGCATGGACCTATCGATCATCGTTGCCGGCGCGGTGGCTCTCGCCCTGTTTGGCTGGATCTTCGCCAACGTGCGCTACCGGCGTGAGATCGGTTCGATTGCAACCGGCGCGACTGTCGGCCTAGTCATCGCGTTCGGCTGGTGGGCGACGAGCTATGCCGCCGCCAATTCCTTCGATGTCGTCCAGATCGAGGCCGGATCGTTCGTCGTGCCTGTGGCCGACACGATTCTTCAAATCATCACCTTCACGGGCGTCCTTCCCGACTATGGCGTCGGTCTGGTGCTGGGTGTCGTCGCGGGTGCGGCGGCCCGTGCCTGGCGACAGCGCGATGTGCGCTGGGAGGCTTGCGACGATGCGCGGGAACTCAGCCGCCATATCGCCGGAGGGGTCCTGATGGGGATCGGCGGCGTCTTTGCCATGGGATGCACCATCGGCCAAGGCGTCACCGCGGTCTCCGCCCTCGCGATCTCGGCGCCCGTGGTAATGCTATCGATCTTCCTCGGTGCGCGGATGGGCTTGGCCTATCTCATCGAGGGGTCGGCCTTTGGGGCTTTCCGGTCCCCCTCCAAGCAGCCTGCCGAATAGGTCACGCAGGGACGTAGCGGTACGAACCGTCCTTCTTCTCGACCATCCCGGCGCCGGGATAGGGAAAATGGAAGCCGATCGCGCGCACCTTGTCGCCTGCGAGTCGATCGAGCAGCTTTCTGCGCGTCTGAGCGCCAAGGGCCGGATCCTGGTCGCTCGCGGTCGGCCAATCCGGCCGTTCGAAGGAAAGGATGGAATTCGAGATCGCATCGCCGATAATGAGGACCGGCTCGGTTCCATGCACCATAAAGGACAGATGCCCCGGCGTATGGCCCGGTGTCGCAACGGCTTCGATACCCGGCAGGACCTCCTCGCCGTCCTTCAGGAACCGCACCGTGTCGGCGACCGCAGCGAAGCGGTTCTGCGCACCCACCACGAAGGTCTGCCGGTCCTGCGGCACCTTCGAGATGGTCTCCGGCGACGACCAGAAGTCCCACTCGGCCTTGCCGATATGGTGCTGGGCATTGGCGAAGACCAGTTCGTCGAAGTCGTCGGTCAGGCCCCAGATGTGATCCGGATGGGCGTGGGTGATCACCACGTCAGTGACTTCGGCCGGATCGACGCCGGCCGCTGCGAGACTTGCGGCCAGCTTTCCGGCCGTCGGCATGAAGTTGGAGCCCGCACCAACGTCGAAGATCGCGAGCCGGTCGCCCGCCCGGACCAGCGTGACGTTACAGTCGGGTCGCAGCGCGTCCGTTGCCATGCCGTTGTCGGCGAGGAGCCGTGCGAGTTCATCTTGCGGCACATTGGGGAAGATGAGCCCCATCGGCAGCGTAAGTGAGCCGTCGCTGACGACGGTCAGATCGGCGCTGCCCGTCGAAACGGTCTGCGCGCGAGCCTGCCGCAGCCCGCCGGGCATGAACCCCGCCAGGAGGCCCGACGCTCCCAATCCGATGATCACCGAACGCCGCCCGATCGCAAAGCCGCCATCGCGATTGTTCGTCATCGCATCTCCTCCCATTCACATATTTTATTTTTTGCATATTTTGTCGCGACAGACTAGCCTTGCGATATGGCCCGCATCGAAGACGGGCAGATGGAGGATTTCATGCTACTCAGGTTTCTCGCTTCGCTTGCCTTGATTTCTGCGGTCTGGTCCACCGCGCTCGCCGCCGACGACGTCACGCGGCATGTCAGCGAGGCGCCTTTCACCGAGGTCGTGGCGGATCTCGAGGACGCCATCGTCAACCGCGGCTACGTCGTCGACTATCGCGGCCATATCGGCGACATGCTTCAGCGAACGGCGGGCGATGTCGGCAGCAACAAACCGCTCTACCGCAACGCCGAGTTCTTCCAGTTCTGCTCGGCCGTGGCCTCCCGCAAGGCCATGGAGGCCGATATCGGCAACATCGCCTACTGTCCCTACGTGCTGTTCGCTTACGAGACGGACGCCGAGCCAGGAAAGGTCACGGTCGGCTTCCGGCGCTTGCCCGCGGGTCCGGGACGCGACGAAGTGAATGTGCTCCTGGACGAGATCGCGAGCGAAGCTTCCGGCGATCTCTAACCCGGGATCGACCATCGCAACCGACGGATCGCGCGGGATCTGATCTGATTTGATCTGACCCGCCCAACCCGCTAGGCGGGCACGGACTGGTCGCGATAGAGCGGCGCGGCGACGGGCAGGAACTGCGCGCCCTTCTTCGACAGGAAGGCCGAGAACGCAGCCATCACCGGCGTCTCGTTGCGGTCGGCGCGCGCCACGGCAAACCATTGCCGCCGGATCGGCGTGCCTTCCACGTCGAGGATGACCAGCCGCCCCGACTGCACCTCGGCCTCGATCGTGTGGGCCGAGATGAAGGCAACGCCCAGCCCCGCCATGACAGCCTGCTTGATGGTCTCGTTCGATCCCATCTCGACGCCGATATTGTCCAGCTTGGCCGCCACGCGGGAGAAGAAGATTTCGAGCGAGATGCGCGTCCCCGAGCCCGGCTCGCGCACGAGGAATTTCTCCGCGGCGATCCGCTCGCACGACACTTCGCGCTTGCCCGCCAGCGGATGATCCGGGGGCGCGACGATGACCAGCGGGTGGTCGCCGAACACCTGCGCGCGCACCGGCACGTCCTTGGGCGGTCGTCCCATCAGTGCGATGTCGACGGCATGCGCGTCGAGCGCCTGGATGATCTCCGCGCGGTTTCCCACCTTGAGGTCGATCTCCAGGCCGGGGTGCTCCCGCCCGAAGGCGGCGATGATCCGCGGCGCGAAATACTTCGCCGTCGACACCACGCCCAGCCGAAGATGTCCGCGGGTCAACCCTTTCAGTGCGCCGATCCGGTCAGACAGAAGGAGGAGCTGCTCTTCGATCGCTCGCGCGGCCTCGATCGCGGCCAGCCCTGCGGCGGTCGGACGCATCCCGTCGGAAAGGCGGTCGAACAGGGCCATGCCCAATTCATCCTCAAGCGCCTGGATCTGCAGCGTCACGGCCGGGGCCGTCAGGCCCAAGTGCTTGGCAGCGCTGACGATTTTACCTTCGGTGGCAATGCGGGCAACCGCGCGGAGCTGTTTCAGGGTCAGATTTCTCACGGCCTATCCTTAAGAAAATTAAGCTACTTACTAAGAACATTAAATTTCCTTTATCCGCAACAGTATGTTCCGCTGCCTTCGATATCGCGACGCTAATCGGAGGAGGAACCGGTGTCCGCATCAACGCTCGACGCCTATCTCAACTCGCAGCCTGCCGATCGTGCGGCAGTCGCCGAGATCGTCCGCGCCCTTGCCGCAGCGTCCCTCGCCACCCGCGCGCTGATTGCGCAGTCCTCCGCCTCCACTTTGGGCGCGGCCGCCGGCGGCCGCAACGCGGATGGCGATTTTCAGCGCTTTCTCGACGTCAGCGCCGACGAGGCGTTTCTCGCCGCCGCACGGCAGGCGGGGGTCCGCCATTACGGCTCGGAGGAGCTCGACTGCGCCGTCGATCTCAACGGCGCGCACGAGCTTGCGCTCGCGATCGACCCGCTCGACGGGTCGTCCAACATCGACACCAACGTCTCGATCGGAACCATCTTCTCCATCCTGCCGGCCGTGGCGGGCGAGCCCGCGGAGAGCTTCCTGCAGCCGGGCAGAAGCCAGTTGGCGGCGGGCTTCTTCATCTACGGGCCTCAGCTTGCGCTGGCGCTCACCTTCGGCGCCGGCACGCACATCTTCGTCCACTCGCCGCGCCTCGGCACCTTCATCGAAACGGCGCGGCCGTCGATTGCCGAGAAGACCGATGAATTCGCCATCAACGCCTCGAACTACCGCCACTGGGACGAGGCCGTGCGCCTCTATGTCGACGATTGCCTCAAGGGCTCGACCGGGCCGCGCGAAAAGGACTTCAACATGCGCTGGATCGCCTCGCTGGTCGCCGACGCCTACCGCATCATGATCCGCGGCGGCGTGTTCCTCTATCCCGGCGACTCCCGGCGCGGCTACGCCAACGGCCGGCTCCGGCTGGTCTACGAGGCGAATCCGATCGCCATGCTCGTCGAGCAGGCGGGCGGTTCTGCAACCGACGGCACAGGCGCCATCCTCGACCTGCCGCCCACGTCCTTGCACCAGCGCACACCACTGGTGTTCGGGGCCGCACGGGAGGTGGCGCGCATCGGCCGCTATCACACCGAGCCAAGCGTCATCGCCGAGCGTTCGCCGCTGTTCGGCAATCGTGGCCTCTTCCGGGCGTGAGGGACGACAGTGTCAGCCAAGCATCCAATCATTTCGATCACCGGGTCGTCGGGCGCCGGAACCACGTCGGTCAAGCGCATCTTCGAGCAGATCTTCCGGCGCGAGAAGGTCGAGGCGGCCTTCATCGAGGGCGACGCCTTCCACCGCTACGATCGCATGGCGATGAAGGAAAAGGTCGCGGAGGAGGAGCGCAAGGGCAATCCGAACTTCACGCACTTCAACGCCGAAGCCAACGAACTGGAGACCCTGGACGAGGTCTTCGCGGAGTATGGCCGCAGGGGCACGGGACGCACCCGCACCTATGTCCATGACGACGACGAGGCGGCCCTCTACGGCTGCGCTCCCGGCACGTTCACGCCCTGGCGGGATTTCGACCAGAGCGACCTCCTGTTCTACGAGGGCCTGCACGGCTGCGCCGTCACCGACAGGGTCGACCTCGCCAGGCATGCGGACCTCAAGATCGGCGTCGTGCCGGTGATCAATCTCGAGTGGATCCAGAAGATCCACCGCGACCGCTCGACCCGCGGCTACTCGACCGAGGCGGTGATGGACGTCATCCTGCGGCGGATGCCGGACTATGTCCGCTACATCGTGCCCCAATTCGCGCTGACCAACATCAACTTCCAGCGCGTGCCGATCGTCGACACGTCGAACCCGTTCATTGCGCGCTGGATTCCGACCCCGGACGAATCGATGCTGGTCATCCGCTTCGCCAATCCGCGCGGCATCGATTTCCCCTACCTGCTGTCGATGATCAACAACTCGTTCATGAGCCGGGCGAACTCGATCGTGGTGCCGGGCAATAAGCTCGACCTCGCCATGCAGCTCATCCTGACGCCACTGATCCTGCAGCTCATCGAACGCCGCCGGCGGCTGACCTAGGGAGGCATTCATGAACGTTCGGCCGACAATGCTCTCGCCCGCCCGTGCCATCGAGGCGAGGATGGCCGACGCCATCCGCGCACTGGCGATGGACGCCGTGCAGAAGGCGAATTCCGGTCATCCCGGCATGCCGATGGGCATGGCCGACGTGGCGACCGTGCTCTTCAACCGCTTCATCCGCATCGATCCGTCCGCGCCCGCCTGGCCGGACCGCGACCGCTTCGTCCTGTCCGCGGGACATGGCTCCATGCTGCTCTACGCAATCCACCATCTGATCGGCTATGCCGACATGCCGATCGAGGAGTTGAAGCGCTTCCGCCAGCTCGGCAGCCGCACCGCCGGGCACCCCGAATACGGCCACGCGCTCGGCATCGAGACGACGACCGGGCCACTCGGCCAGGGCATCGCCACCGCGGTCGGTATGGCACTCGCGGAGCGCATGCTGGCCGCCCGCTTCGGGGCGCGCCTCGTCGACCACCATACCTACGTGATCGCCGGCGACGGCTGTCTCCAGGAGGGGATCAGCCATGAAGCGATCGACCTTGCCGGCCATCTGAAACTCGGCAGGCTGATCGTGCTCTGGGACGACAACCGCATTTCCATCGACGGCGCGACGTCGCTATCGACCTCCATGGACCAGCAGAAGCGTTTCAAGGCGGCGGGCTGGCACACGCAGGCGATCGACGGACACGACCGCGAGGCGGTTGCCGAGGCGATCGAGGCGGCCAGGCGTTCGAACCGGCCTTCACTGATCGCCTGCCGCACGATCATCGGCAAGGGCGCGCCCAACCTGCAGGGATCGGAGAAGACCCACGGCGCGCCGTTGGGCGAGGCGGAGATCGCCGCCGCGCGCGCCACTCTCGGCTGGACGAGCCCGCCGTTTGAGATCCCCGCGGACATCGCGGCCGAATGGCGCCAGGTCGCGGCGCGCGGCGCGGCCACCCGCCGCCAGTGGGACGAGCGCCTCGCAGCTTCGCCGCACCGCAAGGCCTTTGAGGCCGCGCTCTCGGGAGCACTCCCCCCTCGGCTCTCACGCCGCCTCGCCGCATTCCGCAAGGAGCATATCGGGAAGGCGACCAAGGTCGCGACCCGGAAGGCGTCGGAGATGGCGTTATGCGTCATCAACGAGACGACGCCGCTGACCGTCGGTGGCTCGGCCGACCTGACCCATTCCAACCTGACGATCACGCCCGGCCTCGGCTCGGTCGGACCGGGCAGGTTCAAGGGACGCTACATCCACTATGGCATCCGCGAGCATGGCATGGCGGCGGCGATGAACGGAATTGCGCTTCACGGCGGTTTCATCCCCTACGGCGGCACCTTCCTCGTCTTCTCCGACTATGCGCGCGGCGCGATCCGGCTGTCCGCGTTGATGAGCCAGCGCGTGATCTATGTCTTGACCCACGACTCGATCGGCCTCGGCGAAGACGGCCCTACGCACCAGCCGGTCGAGCATCTGGCCATGTTGCGCGCCACGCCCACTCTGAGGGTGTTCCGGCCCGCCGACATCGTCGAGACCGCCGAATGCTGGGAATGCGCTCTCTCCGCATCCGGACCGAGCGCGCTGATCCTGTCGCGCCAGGCGCTGCCGATGCTGCGCGCCTCCCATGGCAGCGAACTGCTGGCCGCCAGGGGCGCCTATGTGCTGCGCGAGGTGATCGGGCCGCGCGACCTCACGCTTCTGGCGACCGGCTCCGAGGTGGAGATCGCCAAGCTGGCCGCGGACAAGTTGGCGAGCCAGCACGGCCTCAAGGCGGCCATCGTCTCGATGCCCTGCTGGGAACTGTTCGAGGATCAGTCCGAGGCCTACCGACGCAAGGTGTTGGGCGCTGCGCCGCGCATCGCCGTCGAGGCCGCCGCGCGCCTCGGCTGGGACAGATGGATCGGCGACGCCGGCGCATTCGTCGGCATGGACGGCTTCGGCGCCAGCGCGCCCGCGCCCGATCTCTATCGCCATTTCGGCATCACCCCGGAGCATGTGGTCGCGCGCGCCCTCGCACTGGCCGGGAGGCCGTCATGATGGAAAAGACCACCGCCGCCGGAGCGCTCGCAGGCAGTACGGTCCTTGTGCGCGCCAGCTTCTCAGCCGGCATCGATCCCGCGCTGATCGAGACGGCCCGGCGTCTGGCCGACGCCGGCGCCCGCGTCGCCGTGATTGCGGGACGTGGTGATCCCGCGGGCGAGTTCAACCCGGCGCTCAGCCTTCGCGCTTTCGCCGAGCCCCTGGCGCGCGCCGTCGGCCGACCGGTCCGTTTCATCGCGGAGAGCGTCGGCATCGGCGCGGAGGCGGGGCTCGCCGCCCTTGCACCCGGCGAAGTCGCGCTGATGGAAAACCTGCGCTTCAACAGCGACGCACGCCGCGCGGCGCGCTCCTTCGCGATGCGTCTCAGCGCGCTCGCCGACTATTTCGTTATCACCGGTCCCCTTCCCCAGGTGCCGGCGAACTGGATCGCGGAACTCCAGGCCCTGCTGCCGGAGCCGCCGCTCACCCCTCACCTTCTCCAACGGGAGTTCTCCTGACCATGGCCAAGATCACGCTTCGGCAACTCCTCGACCATGCCGCGGACCGCGGCTACGGCGTGCCGGCCTTCAACATCAACAACATGGAGCAGGGCCTCGCCATCATGGAGGCGGCCCGCGCCTGCGACGCGCCGGTCATCATCCAGGCGTCGCGCGGCGCCCGCACCTATGCCAACGACATGATGCTGGCGAAGATGATGGAGGCGCTGACCGAGATCTATCCTGAGATCCCGCTCTGCATCCACCAGGACCACGGCAACAGCGCAGCGACCTGCCTCAGCGCGATCCGCCATGGCTTCACGTCGGTAATGATGGACGGCTCGCTGATGGCCGACGCCAAGACGCCGGCGTCCTACGACTACAATGTCGAGGTCACCGCTGCCGTCTCCGACATGGCGCACGCCGTCGGCGCCTCGGTGGAGGGCGAACTCGGCGTGCTGGGCTCGCTCGAGAGCGGCCATGGCGAGGCCGAGGACGGCCACGGCGCGGAAGGCGTGCTGAGCCACGACCAACTGCTCACCGATCCCGATCAGGCCGTCGATTTCGTTATGCGGACCAAGGTCGACGCGCTGGCGATCGCCTGCGGCACCAGCCACGGCGCCTACAAGTTCTCGCGCAAGCCTGACGGCGACATCCTGGCGATGAGCGTGATCGAGGCGATCCACGCGAAGCTGCCCAACACGCACCTGGTCATGCACGGCTCCTCCTCGGTGCCGCAGGATCTGCAGGACATCATCAACGCCCATGGCGGCGAGATGCCTCAGACCTTCGGCGTGCCCGTCGAGGAGATCGTGCGCGGCATCCGCCACGGCGTGCGCAAGGTCAACATCGACACCGACTGCCGCATGGCCATGACCGGCCAATTCCGCAAAGTCGCAAGCACCAGCCCGGCGGAGTTCGATCCGCGCAAATTCCTCAAGCCGGCGATGGACGCGATGCGCGACCTCTGCCGCGTCCGTTTCGAGGCGTTCGGCACCGCGGGCAATGCCTCGAGGATCAAGGTGATCCCGATGGATGAGATGGCCCGCCGCTACGCCAAGGGTCTGCTCGACCCGAACATCGCCACCGCCCGCGCGGCCTGACCCGCCCGCCGACCGAGAGACAATCGAAGGAGACGCCGCCATGAACGACATGCCGAAGGAAATCAGGGGCAAGGAGCGCTACCGGGCCGGCGTGCTGAAATATGCCCAGATGGGCTATTGGGACGGCGACTATCAGCCCAAGGACACCGACCTCATCGCGCTGTTCCGCATCACGCCGCAGGACGGCGTCGACGCGATCGAGGCGGCCGCCGCCGTCGCCGGCGAAAGCTCGACCGCGACCTGGACCGTTGTGTGGACCGACCGGCTGACCGCCTGCGACAGCTACCGCGCCAAGGCCTACCGGGTCGACCCGGTCCCGAACAACCCGGGCCAGTATTTCTGCTACGTCGCCTACGACCTGATCCTGTTCGAGGAAGGCTCTATCGCCAACCTGACGGCCTCGATCATCGGCAACGTCTTCTCGTTCAAGCCGCTCAAGGCCGCTCGACTCGAGGACATGCGCTTCCCGGCTGCCTATGTGAAGACCTTCAAAGGACCGCCGACCGGCATCGTCGTCGAGCGAGAGCGCCTCGACAAGTTCGGCAGGCCCCTGCTCGGTGCCACCACGAAGCCGAAGCTCGGCCTCTCGGCCAAGAATTACGGCCGCGTGGTCTACGAGGGCCTCAAGGGCGGCCTCGACTTCATGAAGGACGACGAGAATATCAACTCGCAACCCTTCATGCATTGGCGCGATCGCTTTCTCTACTGCATGGAGGCGGTGAACAAGGCGTCGGCCGAGACCGGAGAGGTCAAGGGCCATTACCTCAACATCACCGCCGGCACGATGGAGGAGATGTACCGGCGCGCCGAATTCGCCAAGGAGCTCGGTTCGGTCATCGTCATGGTGGACCTGATCATCGGCTGGACCGCCATCCAGTCGATCTCGGAATGGTGCCGCCAGAACGACATGATCCTGCACATGCACAGGGCCGGCCACGGCACCTATACGCGCCAGAAGAACCACGGCATCTCCTTCCGCGTCATCGCCAAATGGCTGCGGCTGGCGGGTGTCGACCACCTGCATGCCGGCACCGCCGTCGGCAAGCTGGAGGGCGATCCGATGACCGTCCAGGGCTACTACAACGTCTGCCGCGAAACGAAGAACGCGGTCGACCTGCAGCGCGGCATCTATTTCGAGCAGGACTGGGCCGACATCCGCAAGGTCATGCCGGTGGCGTCGGGCGGCATCCATGCCGGCCAGATGCACCAGCTTCTCGACCTGTTCGGCGACGACGTGGTGCTGCAGTTCGGCGGCGGCACCATCGGCCACCCGATGGGCATCCAGGCAGGGGCGACCGCCAACCGCGTCGCGCTGGAGACGATGGTCCTCGCCCGCAACGAAGGCCGCGACATCCTCAGCGAGGGGCCGGAGATCCTCAGAGCCGCCGCCAAGTGGTGCAAACCGCTCGAGGCCGCGCTCGATACCTGGGGCAACATCAGCTTCAACTACGAATCCACCGACACGTCGGACTTCGCGCCGATGCCGAGCGTCGCAATTTAGGAAGGGATCATGACCATGCGCATCACCCAGGGCTGCTTCTCGTTTCTTCCCGACCTCACCGATGACCAGATCGTGTCGCAGATCGAATATTGCCTGCGCAACGAATGGGCGATCGGTCTCGAATACACCGACGATCCGCACCCCCGGAACACCTATTGGGAAATGTGGGGCAATCCCATGTTCGACCTGAAGGACGCCGCGGGCGTGATGATGGAACTGGCCCAATGCCGCAAGGCATTCGGCGATGCCTACATCCGCGTCAACGCCTTCGATTCGACGCGCGGCTTCGAGACGGTCCGCATGTCCTTCATCGTCAACCGGCCGAAGGTCGAGCCCCGCCTGGCGATGACCCGCGCCGACGTGCGCGGCCGGACCCAGACCTATTCGTGGACCGCTGAGAGATAAGTCGATGTCGGACATGACGATCGCGACGGACAACGCCGTGCAGGCCGTCGACCTCGCCGCCGATTTCCGCGACTCCGGCGTCGCGGAAATCCTCGACGAGCTCGACCGCGAGCTGACCGGTCTCAAGCCGGTCAAGCTGCGCATCCGCGAGACGGCGGCCCTGCTGCTGGTCGAGCGGGCGCGGCGGAAGCTCGGCCTATCCACGGAGACGCCGACGCTGCATATGAGCTTCACCGGCAACCCCGGCACCGGGAAGACGACGGTGGCGCTCCGAATGGCCGGCCTTCTTCACCGGCTCGGCTATGTCCGCAAGGGGCACCTGATCTCGGTCACCCGCGACGATCTCGTCGGCCAGTACATCGGTCACACCGCGCCGAAGACGAAGGAGATCCTCAAGAAGGCGATGGGCGGCGTGCTGTTCATCGACGAGGCCTACTATCTCTACCGCCCCGACAACGAGCGCGACTATGGCCAGGAGGCGATCGAGATCCTGCTCCAGGTGATGGAGAACCAGCGCGACGATCTCGTCGTCATCCTCGCCGGCTACGCCGACCGTATGGACAGGTTCTATCAATCGAACCCTGGATTTCGCTCGCGCATCGCGCATCACATCGACTTCCCCGACTACGAGGATGCCGAACTTTTGACGATCGCCGAGTCGATGCTGGCGCGGCAGAACTACGCCTTCGACGCGGACGCGCGCTCGGCCATGACCGACTATATCTCGCGGCGGCGCGCCCAGCCGCATTTCGCCAATGCCCGCTCGATCCGCAACGCGCTCGACCGCGCGCGGCTGCGCCAGGCGAACCGCCTGTTCGAAGGCGCGGGCGGTCCGATCGGCGCAGACGAGCTGTCGACGATCCGCGCGGCTGACATCACCGCCAGTCGGGTCTTTTCGGCTCGGGCGGCCGCGGACGATAAGTCGGTATGACGGCTCCGATCCTCATCGCGCCGTCGGTTCTCTCGGCGGATTTCTCCAAACTGGGCGAGGAAGTCGAGACGATCGTGCGCGCCGGCGCCGACTGGATCCATCTCGACGTGATGAACGGCCATTTCGTGCCCAACATCCCTTCGGCCCGCAGATCATCAAGGCGATCCGTTGCCGCTCAGACGAGCTGTTCGCCTGCCACCTGATGATCGCGCCCAGGACGTGGCCCATCTCTACGACACCATGCGCGACGGATGTCCGATCGTCGTCATGCCCGACCCGTCCATGTGCACCTCCTCGTCTGGGGGGCGGATACGCGGGAGGTCACGCGGACCTATTTGCGGCATGTTGGTTCGCCGGACATGTATCACGACTCGTTGGCGCAGTGAACGAACCGGCCGAGCGCCCTATGCCGCCGGTCCGCGCTGGCCGAGGCTTGGATCGATTTCAGGCAGGGCGAGGTGCAGGAAGGCGCGCGCGGCCGCCGTCAGATGCCGCTCGGGATGGCGCAAGAGGCGGAACTGCCGTGCTGCAGGCGGTCCCGGCAGCCGCACCAGCTGCCCGGCGTCCAGATCCGCGCCGACCACCAGCCTGGAGAGCAACGTGGCGCCGCCTCCTGCCAGCACGGCTGCCCGAACTGCCTCGTTGGAGCGCAGTTCGAGACACCTGTCCGGAGCGGCGACGCCGATCTCGGCAAGGGCCTGATCCATCCGCTCTCGTGTGCCCGAACCCTTCTCGCGCATTATCCAAGGCCCACGGGCAAGTTCCTCCGGACCCGGTGCGGTCCGGACCCACGGGTGCTCGGCGGCGACAACGAAGAACAGCTCGTCCTCGCCGATCGGCAGGTCGATCAGCCCTTCCGTCGCTTCGCCGCCCTCGATGAAGCCGAGATCGGCCTGCAGCGCTTCGATCTCGCGGGTAACGGCCTCCGAATTGCCGGGCTGGAGTTCCAGCTCGATGCCCGGATAGGCTGCGTGGAAGCGCACGGCGAGCGGCGGCAGCCAGTAGGCCGCCAGCGTCTGGCTGGCGGCGATCCGCAGCGATCCGCGTCCGAGGCCTGCGAGGTCCGTCAGCACCCTCTCCGCCGAGGTGGCGCGGGCGAGCACGGCGCGCGCCTCGGGCAGGAAGACCCGCCCGGCCTCGGTGAGCCGAATGCCGCGCCCGACCCGGTCGAACAGCCGGGTGCCGTGACGCGCCTCGAGCGCCGAAACCGCCGCCGAGGTGGCCGATTGCGTCAGGTTCAGAGCTCCGGCCGCGCGCGTGACGTGCTCGTGCTCGGCGACGGCGACGAAGATGCGGAGTTGTTCGAGCGTCATGTCAGGACGCTAGAGGGTCGCCTCGAGCAAGACCAGAGCCAAGGTGATGGCCGCGATGAAGATCGATGCCAGCGCGCCGAGCAGCAGCGGCCTGAGTCCCTTTGCCTTCATTTGCCCGAGGTCGGTCTGAAGTCCCATCGCAGCCAGCCCGGCCGCCAGCAGCGCCTGCGTCAACGGGACCGAGGCCTGCGTGATCTCGTGCGGGACGAGGCCCGACGAGGCGATTACGACCATCGCCAGGAAACCAAGGACGAACCACGGAAACGGTGCCCGGCCCGCTCCGCCGCTACCGGCCGCCATGAGGAGGATCATCGGCGCAAGCAGCGCGACGCGTGTCAGCTTGGCGATCGTGGCGAAGGCGGCCGCCTCCGCTCCGCCCTGCGCGCTCGCCGCAACGACCTGCGCCACTTCGTGGATCGAGGCGCCTGTCCACAGTCCATAGTCCCGCGGCGCAAGCCCGCCGCCGAGCATCGGGAACAGTACCATCGCGAGGGTGCCGAACATCGTCACGCCCGCGACGGCATAGGCGACGTCCTCGTCCTTCTGCGGCTTGACCGCATTGGCGGCAAGCACGGCCGAGGCGCCACAAACCGCGGTACCGGTCGCGATCAGCCGCGACAATCCCGGCTCGACACCCAACCATCGCCCCGCCGCCATGGTGAACGCATAGGTCGATGCCAGCCCGATCACAATGGTCGCGAGCCCGTAAGCGCCGACCTGCATCACTTGCCCAAGCGTGAGCTGCAGGCCGAGCGCGACGATGCCGAGCCTCAGCAGCCGGCGTAGCGCGAACTGCATTCCCGGCAGCGCCGCGGCGGGAACCCCGACAGTGTTGCGCACGAGGACGCCAATCAGGATCGCCAGAATCAGCGGGCTGAGAACCGCCAGCCAGCGGTTCTCGCGCAGCAGGAAAGCTAGCGCCACGACAGCCGCCGTGAGAAGCAGTCCCGGCAGGAGCGAAGCGGTGCGGGCAGTGGCAACGGGCGGATCGAAGGCGGACATGAACGTTTCCGGTGAAAGTCGTGACCGGATATTCCAGGTCGTTCGACAAATCTAACGGAACGTTTCGAACGCAATGATCGATGAAATCGATTGAAATTCCGAGCCTTCGCGCACTCGCGCGAAGGCTCGGGTTGTCGGTCGGTTGACACATTCCAAAAAAGTGATCTTTTGATCGCCGGGAGGAAACAACATGCGCCTGAGGGTTATCGATTTCGGTCTGGTCTCTGCCTTGCGCAGCCAGGCTGTCTATCACGGTCTCGCCGAAACGGTCGGAAAGGGCACCGACGCGGTCCTGTCGCTGGCCTCGCCCGACACGCCTTATGTCTGCGTCGGCATGCACCAGGACATCGAGAAGGAGGTCGACACCGAGTTCTGTGCGGCGCACGGCCTGCCAATCTGGCGGCGCCACGTCGGCGGCGGCGCGGTCTATCTCGACCGCAACCAGCTCTTCACCCACTTCGTCTTTCCGGCCAACCGTGCGCCCGAGCGCGCCGACCAGCTCTATCCGCTGTTCATCGAGCCCGTCGTGCGCACCTATCGGGAAATGGGCATCCAGGCGCAGTGGCGCCCGGTCAACGACATCCATGTCAACGGCCGCAAGATCGGCGGCACCGGCGCCGCTTCGATCGGCGGGGCGACGGTGATGGTCGGCAGCTTCATGCTCGATTTCGACACCGCGACCATGGCGAAGTGCCTCAAGGTTCCGTCCGAAAAATTCCGAGACAAGCTGCGACAGACGCTCGACGACTACATGACCACGATGGTGCGCGAATTGGGACACGTTCCTGACCGCGCCGAGATCAAGGCGCGCTTCCTGCGCCACTGTGCCGACGTGCTGGGCGTCGAAGTGGTCGAATCGCAGGCAACGGCCGCGGAAATCGCCGCGATCGAACGGGCCGAGGCGGAGCTTTCCGACCCCGAATGGATCAACACCCAGCACCGCAAGCTGGTGGCGCTCGGCGTCAAGATCGCGGCCGACACCCATCTGACCGAGGCGGCCCACAAGGCGCCGGGCGGGCTGATCCGCGTGAACCTGCTCGAGCGCGAGGGGCGCATCGCCGACCTCGTCGTGTCGGGCGACTTCACCTGCCTGCCGCCGGAGGGCATCGACCAGCTTGCCGCGGCCCTCGTCGGCACGCCTCTCGAAGAGGAGCCGCTGACGGAGGCGGTCGCCGCGGATATCGTCCGACTCGACCTGGACATTCCCGGTATCACCGCGAAGGACATTGCCACGGCGATCCTGGCTGCGGCGCCGCACCTGGCATGAAGACCATCTGGGTCGTCCAGCATACGGAGGCCGAGTATCTCGGGCTGATGGAGGACCATTTCGAGGGACGCAATCTGCGCTTCCGCTATCTGCGCCCCTTCGCCGCAGGCGGCACCATCCCCGACACGCCGGGCGCATCCGACGGGCTGATCCTGCTCGGCGGCGGACCCTACGGCATCGTCTCCGGCCACATTCTGCCATCGCTCGGCCCGGAACTGCGCCTGGCGCGGGCCTTTCTGGGAGCCGGCCTGCCGGTGGTCGGCTTCGGCCTCGGCGCGCTGATTCTGCTTTCCGCCGGCGGGGGCGGCGCGGAGGAAGCGCCGCTGCGGTTCGACGTCGTGGACGCGACGATCTCCGGATGGAACGATGCCGCACCTCAACGCATGCCGCTCGCCGTCTACGGCCGAGACAGGCCGTACCTCGGTCCCGGCATGAGATCCGTCGCGACGGGCCCCGGCGGGGAGACGCTCGGATTCACGGTCGGCGCAAACAGCTTCGGTCTCCTCGGCAATCCGGGCATGAAGAGAGGAATGGCCGAGGATCTGATCATGGAGTTCGCCGAGACGCCGGCGGACACGCTGACAGGCCTTGAACGGCTCGCCGCAGCGCAAGTAGCCATTGCCGAGGCGCTGCAGCCCTTCATGGTTGCGCTGATCCGCCATACGGGCTGGATGTGAGCCTGCTGCACTGCGGCACCGAATATCGTTGACATCCCAAAAATAACATATCACATTTTCGGAATGTAATGGGCGAAGGAGGTCGTCCGTTGCGAGGGAGGTAGGCTTGGCCAAGAAACTGATCATCGTGATGGTGAACACGGATCCGCGCAACGGCGAGGAACTGGGCGCGCCGTTCTTCCAGGCCACTGTCGCAGCCGCAATGGACTACGAGGTCGACGTCGTCTGCACGGCCACTGCGGGCCAGCTGATGAAGAAGGGCGTGGCCGAGAAGCTGGTGGTCAAGCCCGGCAGCCCGAAGACGGTCTACGACTTCATCAAGGACGCGCACGAGGCCGGCGCCAAGTTCTACTGCTGCTCTCCAAACCTCGACCTGTTCGACATGACGGCCGACGACCTTATCCCCGAATGCGAGGGCATCGTCGGCGGCGCCAAGGTGATCGAGGACATCATGGAAGACGACGACGCGAAGGTGCTTACCTACTAGCGACCACACCCGTTCAGCCGGTCAAGCCAGCCCCGGAGGAGGGCAAGCGATGACAGTGCATGCCAGACCGCCAGTGCCGCCGATCGCCGATCCGGTCTCGGACCTGCCGGCTGTGAGCTACGAGAAGCTTGAGGAGGTCTTCGACGACATCCGCGGCCACCCGCTCTACGATCACGAGATCCACGGCTGCCTCAACTGCGGCATCTGCACCGCGACGTGTCCGTCTGCCCAGTATTACGACTATTCGCCGCGCGAGATCGTCCAGCTTCTCTGGACCGAGAATCTCGAGGGCATCTACGACGCGATGCAGGAGAAGATCTGGGCCTGCGCCCAGTGCTACACCTGCGCCGCGCGCTGCCCCTTCGAGAACTCGCCGGGCGGTCTGGTCATGATCATGCGCGAGGTGGCGATCAAGCACGAGCTCCCCGCGGTCAAGGAAGTGCTGCGCCCGTTCAGCCGCGTGCTGCTCAAGGTCGTGTCGACCGGCAACCAGCTCGCGCCCAACATGATCACCAAGGAAGCCTTTCCCGACTGGGGTCCGAACGTCGCCAAAGTCGACGCGCCGCTGATGGTCCTGCGCAAGGCGATTCCGATGCCGACCATGCACACGCTTGACACGGCCTGGGAGGTCAATCTGCGCACCTCGGTCGAACTCTACACGATCTGGGAGGCAACCGGCGTGCTCAAACAGCTCGAATCCGTGGACCAGAACCTGTTCGACGTCGTCTCCGACGTGATGGAGGAGAAGCGCGACGAGTGGGAGGAGTGGCTCGAGGACAACGAGGACGGCGGCGACGACGAGGATTGAGGATCGGACGTTTCCCCATCCATCAGACGCCAGAAAGGACCGCGACATGACCGACACGACCACCGGATCCGGAGCGAAAGGCGCCTACAACGGTTTCGGCGCCGACTGGACGCCGACGAAGCTGACCGAGACCGAGGCCCGCCGTGCGACCGATTGGGTCGAGGCGAAGATCGACAAGCGCTTCCTGTTGACCGGCAAGGACCGGAAGGAGGACGTGCGCGACATCATGTGGCAGCTCGAGAGGGAAGGCGAGATCGTCGTCCATCGGGTCGCCGACCACAACGAGCCGGTCATCGCCAAGACGCTGTACGGCTGGGACAAGAAGATCCCGACGAACAATCTCTGGCACCACAAGTCCTGCGGCCAGTGCGGCAACATCCCGGGCTATCCATCGTCGGTGCTGTGGATCCAGAACCAGCTCGGCCTCTCCTATCTCGACGAGACCGACCAGACTTCCTGCACCGCCTGGAACTACCATGGATCCGGCATTGGCAACGTCGTCTCGCTGGCGGCGGTCTTCCTGCGCAATTTCCATCAGGCTTATGTCTCGTCCAGGGCGCAGGGCCTGCCGGTCGGGACCTACTATCCGCTCGTCCACTGCGGCACGTCCTTCGGCAACTACAAGGAGATCCGCGGCTTCCTCCTGCACTCGGCGGAACTGCGCGAGGAGGTGCGCAAGATCCTCGGCAAGCTCGGCCGCCTCGTCGACGGCAAACTGCTGATCCCCGAAGAGATCGTCCACTATTCCGAATGGCTGCACGTGATGCGCGACCGGATCCGGGAGCGGCAGACCATCGACGTCTCCAGCATCCGCGCGACCGTCCATCCGGCCTGCCACGTCTACAAGATGGTGCCCGAGGACGTGATCTACGACGACACGGTGCTGAACGGCGACCGCGTCGCCGTGACGACCGGACTGCTCCAGACGCTCGGCACCCAGGTTATCGACTATTCCACCTGGTATGACTGCTGCGGCTTCGGCTTCCGCCATATCATCGGCGAGCGCGAGTTCACCCGCAGCTTCGCTATCGACCGCAAGATCAGGGTGGCGGTCGAAGAGGCGCGCTCCGACGTGATGATCGGTCACGACACCGGCTGCATTACCACGCTCGACAAGAACCAATGGATCGGCAAGGCCGTCGGCAAGGTGTTCGCCCTGCCGGTGATGGCCGACTGCCAGTTCGCGGCCCTCACAATGGGCGCGCACCCCTACAAGCTGGCCCAGCTCCACTGGCACGCGAGCCCGTTCGAACAATTGCTCGAGAAGATGGGCATCGACTGGGAAAAGTCGAAGGCGGAGTTCGAAGCCTACCTCGAGGAGGTCAAGGCCGGCCGCGTCGAGACCCTCTACGACCCGAAGCGCGCCATCACCTCCGGCCCCGGCTATGTCAAGCCGGCCAAGGCCGTCCTGGGAGCCTGAGCCATGCGAGACAAGCCTATCCTCATCGTCGGCGGCGGCCCGGCCGGCCTGTCGGCGGCGCACGCGGTGGCCGCCTCCGGCCGCAAGGCGGTGCTCGTGGACAAGGCCGACCGCCTCGGTGGCGCGCCGATCCTGCAGGGCTATGCCAAGCTCGTCCCCAGTCACGAATGGGCAAAGGACGCGATCGGCGGCATGGTCGACCGCGTCAGGCAGAACCCGAACGTGACGGTCAGAACCGGCACAGAGGTGCAGTCCTTCGCCGGCAATCCCGGCGACTTCGTTGCCACGCTGAAAGACGGCACGAGGGTCAATGCCGAGGCCGCGATCCTGGCCACCGGCTTCACCCATTTCGACAGCCTGAACAAGCCGGAATGGGGCTTCGGCACCTATCCCGATGTCGTGACCACGGTCCAGGTCGAGCAGATGATCTCCTCCGGCCAGGGCATCCGCTGTCCGTCCGACGGCCGAGTTCCCGACCGTGTGGCGATCCTCCTCTGCGTCGGCTCGCGCGACCGCCAGATCGGCCGCGAATGGTGCTCCAAGATCTGCTGCACAGTCAGCGCCAACATCGCGATGGAGATCCGCGAACTGTCGCCAAAGACCAACGTCTACATCTACTACATGGATATCCGCACCTTCGGGCTCTACGAGGGCGAATACTACTGGAAGAGCCAGGAAGAGGCGCGGGTCAAATACATCAAGGCCCGCATCGCCGAGGTGACGTCGGACGGCAAACGGCTGGTCGTCAAGGGCGAGGACACGCTGGTCAAGCGCCCGATCACCATCCCGTTCGACATGGTCGTCCACGCCATCGGAATGGATCCCAATGTCGACAACATGACGCTGTCGGCCGTCTTCGGCGTCGGGCTGAACCGCTATGGCTATGTCGACAAGGCCTCGACCTATGCCGGTCTCGCGCAGACCTCGCGGCCGGGCGTCTATGTCTGCGGCGCGGCAACCGGACCCGAGACGATCGACGATTCGATCGCGCAGGGGCAGGCCGCAGCGGTGGCGGCAATGACGCTCGCCGGGGTCGGCCTGGCACAGGCGGCCGAATGATGTTCAGCCTGCGACGCAAATCAGCGACGGTCGTCCCCGCCGGTCCGGTCCTGGACCTGTCGGGCGAGCGCCTGCGTCGCGCGCTTGCCGATCTCGCCGCGGCGGCCGGTCCGACCGGCGGGGTGGAGCGCTACGTCACCGCGCTGCACCTGAAATCCTCGCTGTTCCGCGAATTGCTCGCCGACGGTGCCGCCGAACTGACCTCGACGGAGTTCCTCGACCTCGCCGCCTTCGTTGCGCCGGTGCGCCGCCGCATTGGCCCGGTCTTCGACCGGATGGGGATCGAGTGGATGCGCGCTCACCTGAACGCCCTGCTGCGTGCAGGCGAGCCGGCCGACGCGCGGCTCGCCGCCTTCGTCGAGGCGTTCCCCACCGGCAAGGACATGCGCTGGGTGCGCGACCTCGGCGCGGAAATCCTGCATTTCACCGATCCGGATGCGATACCGCTGATGACGCGCTGGGTCTGGGACGCGCGGGTCGGCACCGGCGCGCTGCGTGAGATCTGGCACGCCCCCGACGTCGATGCCGCGCAAATCTCGGTCGGCGACGACCTCGCGACCTTCCTCGTCCTGCGCGGCGAGATCGACGGCTTCCTTGCCGGAGAAGGGGTTTTCCGCGACCGGGTCTGGTACGCTGACCTCCTGATCAGCCACGTCTATGCAGGCTACATCAACGATCGCGGCGGCCAGTATCTGCGCAACGACTTCACCGTCGAAGGCGACCCGATGCAGCACACACGCAGGATGCTGGGCCTCGACGCCGTGGACACCGAGACGGGCCGCACGCGGCTCAGGCTGGTCGACGGCACCGCCCATGAGTTCGGCGGCAGCCTCAAGGCCCGCCTCGAACTTTTCTCCGCCGAGGATCGCCATGCCAATTCATGAAAAATCGCTGATCCGGCCCGAGAACCTGATCACCAACGACAGTCTGGTGATCGACGGGGTGGACGTGTCCGGCCACTGGTCGACCTTCATCAAGAGTCGCACGATCACGGACTACAACGAGGCCATGGAGGACGAGATCGCGGCGCTGCCGGGCGGCGAGAACATCCATCGCTGCTGGCAATGCGGGTCCTGCACCAATGCCTGCACCGTCAATGCCGTGAACCCGGACTTCAACCCGCGCTACTGGATCTACCTCATTCGCCAGGGGCTCGAGGAGGAGCTGCTGCGCGACAAGGACATCATCTGGCAGTGCGTCAGCTGCAATAAGTGCACCTATGCCTGCCCGCGCGACGTGCTGCCCGAGGGGGTGATGAAGGCTACCGCCCACTGGCTCGAGCTCAAGGGACACACGCCGAAGAGCCCATCGACGCATTTCGACGAGGGCTTCACCGAGAGCATCCTCGCCACGGGCAAGATCGAGGAAGGCCGCGTGCTGCGTACTTTCTTCCAGCGCACCGGACAGCCGCTCAACCAGCCCTGGCTGGTGGCTCTCGTCGGCGGCCTCGTGAAACGCTTCCCGCTCGGATACCTGATCCGGATGGGTTGGAGCACGGTTTTCCGCCCGCGCACCTCGAACTGGCGCCGCACCGGCCGTGCGATCGAGGAATATGTCAGCGAGCGCCGCGCCGAGCAGGCAAAGGCGCTCGGTCTCGACACCAAGGGAGGTCACTGATGGCCGGCGATCTCAAGAAGGTGGCCTACTATCCCGGCTGCGCACTCGAAGGCACCGGGCATTCCTATAATCGCTCGACCAAGGAGGTCGGCAAGGCCCTCGGCCTCGAGCTCGTCGAGCTGAAGAACTGGAACTGCTGCGGTGCGATGGAGGTCAAGAACGTCGACCCGCAGGTCCAGACCTACCTGTCGGCACGCAACCTCACGATCGCGCAGGACATGGGCTTCGACACGGTGATGGCGCCCTGCAACGGCTGCTATCACAACCTTAAGAAGGCCGAATACGACCTCGCTCACAATCCGCACGCGGCCGAGGTGACGGAGCGCATTTCGAAGAAGGCGGGCCACAAGGCTTACGAGCCGGGCGGCGTCGAGACCATCCATGCGCTCGACTGGATCAAGCACGGTGTCGGCGAGGCGGAACTCAGGCAAAGGGCGAAAGGCAAGCTCGCCGGCCTCAAGGTCGCCAACTACTACGGCTGCATGTACACGCGGCCGCGCCACATCTTCCCCGAGAAGGACCAGGGTACCGGATCGGAATCAACCTCCAAGCCGCACTTCATGGACGACATCCTCGCCGCGGCCGGGGCCGAGAATGTCGAGTTTCCGCTCAAGACGGCCTGCTGCGGCGGTGCCCACTCGCTGTCCGACAGCGATATCTCCACCAAACTGGTGCTCAACATCCTGACCACGGCCGAAGCCTGCGGCGCCGAGGTCATCGCGACAGAATGCCCGACCTGCCATTCCGGTCTCGAGATGCACCAGGTGCGCGCCGAAAAGGTACTCGGCCGCAAGACCAGCGTGAAGATCCTCTACTTTACCCAGTTGCTCGGCATGGCGCTCGGACTGTCGGCGAAGAAGGTCGGCGTGCAGGAGAACCTGTCGGATCCGTCCGAGTTCCTGCGCCGGAAGGGTCTCGGATGATGGACCTGTTCCCCGAGATCCTGCCCGCGATCGACGCGGCTCTCGACGGCGAGGTGCCGATGCCCTCCGCCGATACGCTTCTGGCGATGGCCGAGGAGGTGGTCGTGGCCTGGCTCGCCGCGCGCGGGGAACCGCCCGACGGCGAGACGGTCGAGGGCTTTCGCCTGCTTGCCCTGCATCGCCAGGGCTGCAAGGGCACGCCCTCCTTCAATGCCTGCCGCGAGACCTGCCGCGAGATCGTGTTCCGCCGCAACGTCGTCGTTCTCGGCGAGGCCGGCTCCGGCACCGCCGCGCGCGACACGCGCCTGTTGGCGATGACGGTCAGGCACCTCGCTCTGTTCGTCGGAGGCAAGCTGGCCGAAGCCGGCCTCGGCGATTTCTGTTGTTCATCGCGCCCGCTTCGCGAGGCGGGCGCCGCCTGAAGGGAGAGATACCATGCCGATGGTCCGCGGATGCAACCTGCCTGACGACCTTCTCTACGACGTGCCGAACAACCTCTGGTACCGGCCCGAATCCGACGGAACCTACACCGTCGGCATGACCATGATCGCGACCGGCATGGCCGGCGCGCTGGTCGCCTTCACCGCCAAGAAGGTGGGCAAGACGATCGAGGGCGGCAAGTCGGTCGCCACCGTCGAGAGCGGAAAGTGGGTCGGCCCGGCGAAGATCGGCTTCGATGTCGAGATCGTCGCGGTCAACGACAACCTGACCGCCAATCCGAAACTCGCCAATACCGATACCTACGGCCAGGGCTGGATGGTGCGGGTCAAGCCGGTGGACGCCGCCGCCGCCTCGACTGTGCTGGTGCCGGGATCGGCGGTGGCCGCGCCCTATGAGCAGAAGATGAGCGCGGACAATTTCGCGGGTTGTGCCGCTTGACTGACGACGTGCCTGCTGCCCGGCGGAACGGGCGGCGCTTGAGGACGCGCAAGGTCGCGCCGGTGCCGGAAGCCTCCCCCGACGGGGAAGCGCGGCGGTTCGAAAAGGAGGATTGAATTGCCAAGCGATAGCAATGCGAAGTCGATGTCGATGATCGTGACGAAGGGCACGCTCGACTGGGCCTATCCTCCCTTCATCCTCGCAACCACGGCCGCGGCCATGGGCCTGGAAGTGACGATGTTCTTCACCTTCTACGGGCTGACGCTCCTCAAGAAGGACCTCAACCTGAAGATCAGCACCCTCGGCAATCCGGCGATGGAGATGCCGATGATGGGCATGCACATGGCGATGCCCAACATCGTCAGCGCGCTGCCTGGCGTCGACGGCATGGCCACCGCGATGATGAAGAACCTGATCAAGAAGAAGGGCGTCGCCTCGATCGAGGAACTGCGCGATCTCGCCGTCGAGGCGGACGTCAGGATGATCGCCTGCCAGATGACCATGGACCTGTTCGAATACAAGCGCGAGGACATGATCGACGGCCCGACGCTGGGCGGAGCGGCGAGCTACATCGAGGTCGCGGGCAAGAGCGACATCAATCTCTACATCTGAACGGTCGGGATCGAGCTGCACCGGTTCCGCGGCTCGCGGCCGGACGCACAAGTTCCGAGGCGGACCGGGATCAACGAAGCATGGGCTCAGGCCCGAAGGAGGAGAAATGGCCGACCTGACACTCGACGCGAAGGGGTTGAACTGCCCCTTGCCGATCCTGCGCGCGAAGAAGGCGCTCAAGGAGCTTCCGACCGGCAAGACGCTGGAGATCCTGGCGACCGACCCCGGTTCCGTGAAGGATTTCGAGGCCTTCTGCCGCACGACGGGAAACGAGCTGGTGGATAGCCGCGTCGACGGTGGCACCTACGTCTTCACCATCCGGCACACCGGCTGAGTTCAGCAGAACTCTTTGTGCAGAAGGCGCACGACGCGCGCCGTCCGTTCCTCGGCAACGGCGTAGCTGATGCTGCGCCCCTGCCTTTCGGAGACGACCAGCCCGTCGGCACGCAACCGCGCCAGATGCTTCGATACTTCCGATTGCGGCAGATCGACGAACTCTTCGAGCTCGCCCACGGTCGCATGGCCTTCGCACAACCGGCAAAGGAGCACCAGCCGCGCGGGATGCGACAGGCTCTTGAGGAAGGCCGTAGTCACTTCGGCCCTCGCCAGCATGTCGCGGGACATGGTTTCCGTCATTTCCATTCCGTCTTCCCTTGCCCGCGGTGCGGTCGTCAGCACGACCCGGCGATCATGCCCCTGTGGCAGGCCAGCTTCGCCAGATATCGCGCCTTACATCCATTTATTCCGCCGCGACGGTTTTTCTCAAGAGGGCTGGCACGAAACGATCGAAAGCGAGGGAGAAAGCCGATGGCGACGACCGGGACCTACGACACTGCGCTTGCACGGCAAATAGCGAAGTAGCTCTGCCTCGAACATGGCTCACATATCGAAGTGCTTATTCCGCTTGGCTTTTGGCGCTCTTTCAGCCGGACAAGCCGGGCGCTACGGTTTCGCCCTACTGGAACTCGCCGCCGGACGCGCCTTCGACAAGCCCGGTCGCTTCGATAATCGGGATGCGCGGGAACGTCACGCCGGGGGAGTGACTTTCCGCGTCAACAGTCCGGACCGGTGGCGTCGGCTTCGCAAACGGTGATCTTACGATGCCAATCAACGGCCTGTTTAGCGGTGGTTGCCTGGCCAAAAGGCAATGTCGCAGCCAATGGCGAGCGGATCTATCACGTGCCAGGCCAAAGCAATTGCCCACAGGCCCGTATCGACTTCACGAATTATGAGCGTTGGTCCTGTTCAGAGGCCGAAGCGGATTCTGCCGGCTTGGCGCTGCCCACGCCATCTAATCCGGATTGAAGTTCGTCCTGGCCCATTGGGAGGACCAGGACATGAAGCGCAGCCCCTTCTTTGAAGAGCAGATCATCGGAATTCTAGAGCGCGGAGGCGTGGCCGAATGCGAAAACAGCCCGCACAAAGGCGGGCTGTTTTCGGATTTGGTTGCGGGGGCCCGCAACACCCGATTCCTGCGATTGGTTGAGCGCCAGATCTCGAGACTTGCTGCGTAGACCAAGCCGTTGTCCTTCCTTTGGAAAGGCCCACGTTGCTACCGTCGGTGCTTGCCTCCAATATGGAGGAGGTCTTTCGCTTGGCTTGGTAGATGCCAGCTAAGCCGAGCAAGCTTCCGCATTCGCTGTGCGGTCGGCCTGCGACCGGCTCGTCGGCCAGATGCGGTGAATATGCACTCTATTATCTGTACAATATGCGGCAAATCGTATTTCATGTGCGGCGAATGGCGACCTAAATCCACCATCTGTCGGATTGGCCCACTTTCCGTTGGGATCGGGAACGCTTGTCCGAGCGCTTAGCGGCAGTCCGCCATCGGCAAGGCCGGCTGATCGGCCGCATCGAAGCCTTGGGCTTTCCGTTGCGAAGCGAAGCAACGCTTGAGAACCTCATGCGGGAGGTCCTGAAATCCAGCGAAATCGGGGGGGAGGCCCTGGATCGCGAACAGGTCCGTTCCTCGATCGATCGCGATCATCGGGCGGGTCATACACGATTGAGGTGCGGCCACCGAGACGCGGTCCGGAGGGCAAGCTGGCGTTCCACTGGTTCGCTACCGCGCGCGATGTGCGCCGCTCTACGTCTTCGCCGGCATCTGGATGCGCTGGACCAGCGTGCGCAAGGCCCGCGAGGGCGACGTGACGATCGACATCTTCGCCTTCCTCACCACAGAGCCCAACGCCGTCGTGGTGCCCATCCACCCGAAAGCCATGCCGGTGATCCTCACCGAGGCCGATGAGATCGAAACCTAGCTGAACGAGACGCTCCTGCGCGACCTCGCCACCGGCGCCTTCGTCGCTGACAAGCGCAATGCCGCCCTCATCGGCGGCACCGGCACGGGCAAGTCGCACCTGGCCATCGCGATCGCCCGCGCCCTCATCCGCGGTGGCGCCCGCGGCCGCTTCTTCAACGTCGTCGATCTCGTTAATCAGCTGGAGACCGAGCACCGTTCCGGAAAGCAGGGACGCATCGGCGACTATCTGATCCGGCTCGACTTCGTCGCGCTCGACGAACTGGGCTATCTCCCCTTCACCCAAGCCGCCGGTCAACTCCTCGTCCACCTTATCAGCCGGCTCTACGAGCAGACCTCGATCATCGTCACCACCAATTTCGCCATCGGCGAATGGCCCGCCGTCTTCGGCGACGCCAAGATGACTACCGCGCTGCTCGACCGGCTCACCCACCACTGCGAGATCATCGAGACCGGCAACGAGTCCTGGCGCTTCAAGAACCGCTCTCAAAGCTAGGGCCGGAAAGCCTCAATCACGCGCCCGACCGGGCTGCGCAAACCAGACCAGCTACACCCGGTCGGGCGCTCACCGTCGCGCACTACGAGAGGGGTTAATATTGGACCCCGTTTTGGAGTGCGCCCCTGAGGGTGGACATTTATCAGGCCGCTGATTTGCCAGTCTGCCGGATGCGTTGATCCTCGAACTGCTGCGGGCTCAGATATCCGAGCGCCGAATGGAGCCTGCGCCTGTTGTAGACCT
>NZ_JANJTZ010000013.1 GCF_024710845.1 Mesorhizobium sp. | reverse complement strand
ACGGCTTCGTCTCCTTCTGGGGGACCGTGAACTCGGAAGAGGAACGGTGCGCTTCTCGAATCCTGGCGGAGAACCTCGCAGGGGTCCGTGGCGTAGAAGATCATCGGTTGGCGATCGATTTCCCCGCCTACGCCCTCTAGCATTACAGTTGCGGGTTTTATCGATCTCTGAATCCATGGGTGACCATGATTCGGAGGTCATGGAATGTCAGGTGCATCGATCGAGGCGACGCTGAAGCTCTGGGCATCTCCGCTGCGGGATGTGAAAGCACGGATGCGGCCGCTGTTCACGCAAGAGCGGTGGCGGTTTCGGCGGAACGATTTGTGGACGGTCTGCTGAGTGATGAGCGGCGCAAGACCGGCTGGATGCGGGCCGAAGCCGCCGGAGATCCTGGTCCGTGGCGTCAGCAGGCCATCTTGGGCCGCGGCCGCTGGGATGCCGATGCGCTGCGCGACATCGTGCGCGACTACGCGCTCGAGACGCTGGCCGACACGGATACGGTTCTTGTTCTGGATGAGACCGGCTTCCTCAAGCAGGGCAAGACGTCGTGCGGGTGGCGCGTCAATATACCGGATCGGCCGGCAAGATCACCAATTGCCAGATCGGCGTCTTTGCGTCCTATGTCTCGCGCCACGGCCACGCCTTCATCGACCGGGCGCTCTATCTGCCAAAGGTCTGGACGGACGATCCGGCGCGCAGGGCCAAGCCCATGTGCCGGACGGCGTGGGCTTTGCGACTAAGCCGGCGATCGCGCTTGCCATGATCGAGCGCGCCATCGGCGCCGGCGTTCCGTTCGCCTGGGTCGCGGCCGACAGCGTCTACGGCGTCGGCGTCATCGAGACGGCGTTGCGACGGGCCGGCAAGGGCTATGTGCTGGGGGTGAACGCCAATCATCCATTCCGTTCATGGGCCAAGCCGCAGGCCATCGCCGGAACCGCCAAGGATATCGCCGAAAGCTTGCCGGAAACCGCCTGGCGGCGCCTGTCGGCGGGCGACGGGACCAAGGGCGAGCGGCTCCATGATTGGGCCTATCTCGAACTGGCCGATCTCGACGCCGGCGATTATGACGATGCATTCGCCGGCTCGTGGACACGGGGCTGCTGATCCGCCGCAACATCGCCGACGGCGATGTCGCCTTCTTCTCGACATGGTGCCCGAAGGATACGCCCATCGAAACGCTGGTGAAGGTGGAAGGCCATCGCTGGGCGATCGAGGACAGCTTCGAGACCGCCTAGAACGAACTTGGTCTCGATCACAACGAGACCGGCTCCTGGCATGGCTGGCATCGCCATGTCTCGCTGGTCATGCTCGCCTTCGCCATGATGGCTGCGATCCGGCATCGCGCCAACGCCGCGCCGCCCCCCAAAAACAATGCGCCGGATAATGCCCAAAAACCGCCTCTGATCCGCTGGTCGATCCAGGAAATCCGCCGTATCGCAACGCGCCTCTCCCGACGGCGCATCCATCCCGCACACGTCATCGCATGGTCGCTGTGGCGACGAGCACATCAGGCCCATGCACGACAAGCACACCTCAAATCAAAAGCGCAACTGTAATGCTAGCTGACGGATCGTTTATTTGGCCGTCTTCTGCAGAGATAGAGCCGGCGGTGGTGTCGTTATGGAACGAAATTTCTGAGACCGAGAGGGTGTCATGAAACGGAAGGCATTGGTCGTCGGCTCCGTCACGGTGCTTGGGCTGGGTTGGGCAGTATTCACCGTCGCTGCTCAGCAGAGTGACAATGATTTTGACGCAGTAGCCGCGCTGCATGCGCAGACGATGCTCGAAGAGGGAAAGAAGACCTTCCGCTATGATACGTTCGGCAGCGAGGCATTCTGGGGTGATGCGCTTCAACTGCACAAGGCCAGCGCCGGCGAGAAGAACGGTGGCGTAGGCCCCGGCGTTTCGCCGAAGACCGCGCTCTCCGTCGGGCTAAAAGGGGATGCCGACATGCTACCAGATGCTTTGAAAGAGCAGATCGCGGCGGGCAAGGTCGATCTCGACGATCTGGCGACCACGATCGCCCCTCTCAAGTTGAAGAGAAGTCGGAAGACACCGTCAATGTGCGCTATATCGGCGGCGGTACGGGCATGCTGCTCGCCTCGCGGCTTTCGGCAAGCAAGACGGCTCTCAACCGGATTTTCGCCGCGCTCGTGCTCACCGTTGCCGCCTATATGATTGCAAAGAATATTCCGCATGTCAGTTGACTGTTTCGAGACCGAACTATCGAACGCTGGTCTCGCCGAGGTCTTCCGACGTATCTGGTTTGTCGGAGATAAACCGGCATCCGTGGGCCGGCTACAAGTTGGATTTCGCCCGCCCAGATACGGAACAGATGGCCAAGCTCGATTGGGCGCTTTGCCCTCGAAGAGTAACCGGACTGCCATTTGAGCGCTCTACTGCCTTGAATGGCAGTCGCAATGCGGCGAATGACAGCAGCGTGGTCGCCCTCTAATCCCACCCGGTGGTTGGCGAACGGATTGATCATGCCGCCGAAGGCGACGACGAGAAGCAGCGCGTAGTCGCGGATCGCGGCGAACGCCACGCCGTCGCCAGCATCAGGCAGGCGGCGGCGATAAGGAGCCTTCGATGATCCTGCGTGACCCCAAGGAACCCGATACCGATGGTAAGCGCCGACGAACCCAGCAGCGACGCGGGTGCGATGACGCCGAACTGCGGGGAAAAGCCGAGGGCGAGCACATAGACCGGCATTAGTGCGGCCACAAAAGAATCGCCGAAGTCGCGCAGGGCGGAGGCCGCGAGAAGTATATTCGCCGGTGGTGTCGGCCTAGCCTCCCGACCAGAACAGCGGCAGGGCTTGTTCCAGATGTGGCCCGATGCGCACGGGCGAGACGTGGATCGCGAGCCCCGTCGTGTCGTCCGTTTCAACCGCGACCCCACATAATGTCGGGACACCATTTGCAGCCTCGAACCGCCCCGACGGAATGCCGGTTGTGAGGCGACGCAACATCTCCTCCTTCTTGATCCCGATGATGGACTCATAGTCGCCCGTCATCCCCGCGTCGGAGATGTAGGCGGTGCCGCGCGGCAATATCCGGTGATCCGCTGTCGGAACGTGCGTATGGGTGCCAACCACAAGACTGACGCGACCGTCGCAGAAATAGCCCGCCGCAAGCTTCTCGCTGGTGGCCTCGCAATGGAAATCCACCACGATCGCATCCACCGCTTCCCGCAGCGGATGGGCAACAATTTCGCGATCCAGCAACCCGTATGGGTCGTTGACCGGATCCATGAGCAGGCGGCCCAGGGCATTGACCACGAGCGCGCGCTTGCCGTTCTTTGTCTCTACCAGCGCGCTGCCGCATCCGGGCGCGCCGGGAATGTAATTGATCGGGCGGATCAGGCGCGGCGCATGTTCTATGAAAGTCAACGCCTCCTTCTTGCTCCATGAGTGGTTGCCCAGGGTCACCGCATCGGCGCCGGCGGCGACAAACTCGCGATAGATGGGTTCGGTGATACCGAAGCCGTCGGCGGCATTCTCACCGTTGACGATTGCAAGATCGATCTTCCAGTCGGCGATCATTTGGGGCAGCCGTTGCGAAACGGCGTCGCATCCCGACCGGCCAACCACATCTCCGATGAAGAATATGCGCAATTCGAAGCTCTCCACACGCTGCGCTTCGGTGTCGATCGGCAGGTCGCCGTCACCGAAGCGCAGCCAATCTGGCCTTCGCGAACGGGAAACACAACGACGGCGCCTCCTGTTGCCGGGCCCCAAGCCTCAACGAAGAAGCGAATTTGCGCCGGGCGCAGGCGATGCGAGGCCTTGCGCCAGAGATTTCGCCGGCAATGCGGAGGCATCCGGCGCCGGAGTCGTTCGGCCGCCTCGGCGGGTCCCGCAACTCGGCGCCGGACCAGAAAAGCCGCAGGACGGGCGGTGGCCGGTTACGGCATCCCAGTGGGGTTCCCTTTCCGCCAATGCAGAAAAATCGCGTGCTTCGGGAACGCGGCGCGAACGGTCGCATCCAATGTGCAGGACGGGAGGCAAGGATGCCGGGGAGCGGCCCAGCGCCGTCCATGACGCAACAGGATCGACCAAGGAGAATCATCATGTCGCTCTCGAAGATGTTCGAACTGGCCGTAAGCCGCCGTCTCGCGCTCGCAGGCTTTGCGGCTGCACTCATGGCTACGCCCGTTCTGGCCCAGACTGCCGCCTATGCCCATAGCGGCACCCACGCCGAGATCAGCAGCCCGAGCGCGCTGGCGCTCAACAACGCCATGCGCGAATTGTGGGCCCAGCATATGGAATGGACCTATGCGGCGGTCACGGCGTTCGCCACGGGCTCCCCGTCCTTCGACGCCACCGCGGCGCGGCTGATGCAGAACCAGGCCGACATCGGCAACGCCATCAAGCCCTTCTACGGCGACAAGGCCGGCGACGCGCTGACCACGCTGCTTCAGCAGCACATCACCGACGCGGTCGAAGTCGTCAAGGCCGCCAAGTCCGGCGACAAGCCCGCCACCGACAAGGCGATCAAGGCTGCTTACGCCAACGCGCAGGAGATTGCGGACTTCCTCGCCGGAGCCAACAAGAAATGGCCGCAGGCGACGGTGCGCGACATGCTCAAGGGCCATATCGACACCACGCTCGTCTACGCCACCGCGCTGCTGCAGGGCAAATATGCCGACGGCATCGCCGAATACGGCAAGGCCGAGGCGCACATGATGATGCTGGCCGACGCGCTGACCAACGGGCTGATCGCCGCCTTCCCCAAGAAATTCGAGAAGTAGCCGACCCACGCCGCGGGCGATGGCCGGGGTTCTAGTCGGCCGTCGCCCGAAGCCAAGGAAAGGGACCGCCATGCTCATCTACGCATTAATCGCATTTGCCATCGCCGCTGTCGGTGACCTCATTCTCGCCGCCCATGTCGTGCGGGGCAAGTTTGCTCCCTGGGCTCTATCGCTGCTCCACGCGGCCTTCGGCGCGCTTGGCCCCATCCTGCTGATCACGCTGCTGGTTCAGGGAGCGGCCTCGCAGACTATCCTGATCGGCTTCGTGCTGTTGCTGGTCGCGGCGCTGGGCGGGTTCTTCCTCGCCTCGTTTCACTTGCGCCAAAAGGCGGCACCAAAAGCGATCGTGGTGGTCCATGCCGGTGTCGCCGTGGTGGGGTTCCTGACGGTTCTCAGCCAGGTATTCTTACATGCGCCATCCGCTCCATCCAGCCATCGTGCATTTTCCGGTGGCGTGCTGGTCGCTTACCGTCATCACCGATTTCGCCGGGCTCTGGCTCGGCGAGACTGTGTTTCGGCGTGGAATAAAGGACCCCGTTTTGGAGTGCGCCCCTGAGGGTGGACATTTATCAGGCCGCTGATTTGCCAGTCTGCCGGATGCGTTGATCCTCGAACTGCTGCGGGCTCAGATATCCGAGCGCCGAATGGAGCCTGCGCCTGTTGTAGACCT
>NZ_JANJTZ010000005.1 GCF_024710845.1 Mesorhizobium sp. | reverse complement strand
GCGCCATGATCGCCGGCTCGCGCTTCCGCGGCGAATTCGAAGAGCGCCTCAAGGCCACCCTGGAGGAGATCCAGCGCGCCGAGGGTGAGATCATTCTGTTCATTGACGAGCTGCACACCGTCGTCGGCGCCGGCGCGGCTCAAGGCGCCATGGACGCCAGCAACATGCTCAAGCCGGCCCTGGCCCGCGGCGAACTGCATGCGGTAGGCGCCACCACGCTCGACGAGTATCACAAGCACATCGAGAAGGACTCGGCCCTCGAGCGCCGCTTTGCGCCCGTGTATGTCGAAGAGCCTTCGATGGATGACACCATCCAGATGCTGATGGGCCTGCGTGACCGCTACGAGGCGCACCATAATGTGCGCTTCGCCGACGATGCGCTGGTGGAAGCCGTCAAGCTCTCCGCCCGCTACGTGCCTGACCGCCGCCTGCCCGACAAAGCCATCGATCTGATGGACGAGGCCGCCGCCAAGCTGCGCGTGGCGCTGTACTCGCTGCCCGACGATCTCAAGACCATGAAGACCGAGATCGAACGCCTGCAGGCCGAAGAAGAGCAAGCCGGCGTGGAACGCAATTACGAGCGCGCCGCCGAAAAGAAATCCGAGCGTCTGCGCATCGAAGGCGAGTTCAAGGCCAAGCGCGAAACCTGGGAGAGCGAGCACCAGCTCGACGAAGTCGTTGACATCAACGACATCGCCGAGGTGGTCGCCCAGTGGACCGGCATTCCGGTCAGCCAGATGATGGAAACCGAATCCGAGAAGCTGCTCAACATGGAAGCCCGTTTGCACGACCGCATCATCGGCCAGGATGAAGCCATCGCCGCCATCTCTGACGCCATTCGCCGTGCCCGCTCGGGCCTCAAGGATCCCAAGCGCCCCATCGGCTCGTTCATTTTCATCGGCCCCTCCGGCGTCGGCAAGACCGAGCTGGCCAAGGCGCTGGCCGAGTTCATGTTCGATGATGAAGATGCGCTGGTGCGCATCGACATGTCCGAGTACCGCGAGCAGCACACCACAGCGCGCCTGTTCGGCGCTCCTCCGGGCTACATCGGCTACGAGGAAGGCGGCCAGCTCACCGAAGCGATCCGCCGCCGCCCTTACCGCGTCATCCTTTTCGATGAGATCGAAAAGGCCCACCCGGATGTGTGGAACGCCCTGCTGCAGATCCTGGACGACGGTCGCCTGACCGACGGCCAGGGCCGCACGGTCGACTTCCGCAACACGCTGATCGTCATGACCTCCAACCTCGGCGCCGAATATCTGGTGGCGCTGGGCGAGGACCAGGATGCGGATGCCGCCCGCGACGACGTCATGGCCATGGTCAAGGCCGCCTTCCGGCCGGAGTTTTTGAACCGCATCGACGAGGTGATCCTGTTCCATCGCCTGCGGCGCAAGGACATGGGCCGGATCGTGAAAATCCAGCTCGGCCGGCTCGAGAAGCTGCTCGAAGACCGCAAGATCACGCTCGACCTCGACGACGAGGCCGTCGAGTGGCTGGCGGCCAAGGGCTACGACCCCGCCTACGGCGCGCGCCCGCTCAAGCGCGTGATGCAGAAGGAACTGCAGGACCCGCTGGCCGAAAAGATCCTGCTGGGCGACATCCGCGACGGCGCCCATGTGGTGGCCACGGCCGGGTCGGACCGGCTGGTGTTCCGGGCGGGGGCGGCGGCCGTGCATGAGGCCGAGGCGGCGTAAAAGGCCGGCACGAGGCTGAATATTAAGCGCCCCCGCGGAAACGCGGGGGCGTTTTCTTATTTGGGCCGGTCGCTTCGGCCTTAGAGACCGGGTCGCCTGCAATGTGAAGCGCCTTATATTCGGAGGCTCCGCCCCCTCTTACCGTGACGTGATCGCTTTGCATCGGCCATGCCGCATCGTCGTGGCCCGGCAATCGGTCACGCGACTGAACGGAACAGAGGAGTATCCACCATGGCCAGCAAGACCGTCGTATTCGACCTCACCGACGCGAAGCCCGAGGAGATTGCAAAGTTTCGCAATCTTGCCATCGCGAACGTCATCCAGCCGATGATCGGCGGCGATGACCTCGCTTCGCACGACCGCCATTATTCGAACCATTCGAAGGATAAGGCGATCTCGTTCCTGCTTACTGCGGAAGAGGTCGTGCTTCCCGCCCAGCTGTTCTCAGAGGTCCGGGGCGCGAAGCGGCTCGCGGCCGAGGATTTCGTCAAGCGCATCCGCTGACGGAGCGCGACATGGACTCCGCTCCGGTGGTCAACTGGGCAATCCTCAAGATCGCCCAGCGCTGCAACATCAATTGCACCTACTGCTATGTCTACAATCGCGGCGACACGAGCTGGCAGGACCGTCCCGCCGTCATGTCCGACGAGATCGTGCTAGCGGTAGGGCAGCGGATTCGGCGGCAGGCCGAAGAGTTCGGCCTAGCGGAGTTCCATGTCGAGCTGCACGGCGGCGAGCCGCTGCTGGTCGGCCGCCGCCGGTTCGAGGCGATCTGCACGACGCTGAAGGAGAATGCGGGGGTCGACCTGCGCTTCCATATGCAAACCAACGGCCTGCTGCTCGACCGCTCATGGCTCGAATTGCTGGATCGTCTCGACGTCTCCTTCGGCATCAGCCTCGACGGGCCGCCGGCGCTGCACGACCGCAACCGTGTCGACCATTTCGAACGCGGTAAGGGCGATAGGCTCATCTCCATCCTGCACGACCTCTCGGCAGAGCGCAGCTTCCACCGCCTGTTCGGCGGCATCCTCTGCGTCGTGTCGACGCCGTTGCCGCATGGCGGCGAGCTTCTCGACTGGTTCGTGCGCAACGGCGTGCGCGACATCGACTTCCTGATGCCCGACGGAAACCATGCCAACCTGCCCGGGCGAGACTTTGACCCGGCCGACTTCGCCCGCTTCTGGATCGAAGTCTACGGAAAGTGGTCGTCGTATGGGCGATCGGCCCCGCGCATCCGCACCTTGCGCACGCTGCTGCGCGGCCTTGTCGGCGAAAGGTCCGGCATGGACGCGCATGGCGGCGATCTCAGGACCATGCTCGTCGTCGAGACCGACGGCTCGATCGGTATCTCCGATGTCGGCCGCATATGCCCGCCTCTCAATGAAGACGTCCACCACGTGCTCACGCATGCATTCCGCGCCCACCAGGAGCGCGAGGACATCGCGCTCATGCAGCGGCTGCCGGCGAAATGCATCGACTGCCGCTGGCTGCCCGCCTGTGGCGGCGGTTATCTGCCGCACCGCTTCACCGGCGAGGACTTTTCGCAACCCTCGATCTACTGCGACGTCTGGGATGCGCTGCTTGAGCGCATGGCCGGCGAAATCGCTACCGAACTGGAGAGAAACAATGTCGGACCAAGGTTTTCGGCTTCTCGAACCGCTCATCGACCTGCGGCCTGATCCCGTCTCAACCATGGTGCATGGGCTGGAGGCGACGCTCGCACCGCGCACCCGGGCCTATGTCCGCGAGCTCCTACAGCCGCTGCGCGCCGCCGCCGACATCTCGCCGGGGCGCGAGGCGTTGATCGCCAACGATCCCTATTTCATCGGTGCCTCCTATAGCCGCCTGCGCTTCGACCGCGACGAGATCGTCGCCAATCTGGAGGCGCTCATGGCGATGCCGGGCGAATCGCTGATGCAATGGGACGGCGCGGGTCTGGCGCCGATCGTCGTCTCCGGCGACCACGAAGCCGAGCGCGCGACCTATGCGGAGTCCTATCCCGCTTCGTCTGCGCTGGTGCGGCGGGTGAGGGATGCGTTCGCGGCGATCATGGACGGCCCGGCCTATGCGGCGATCGTCGCCGGCGGCACGCGCCGACTTGCGCTGGCTCCCAACTGCGTCGGATCGAGTAGCATCTCGTCGTTGCCGGGCTATTCGATGGTGGGAGTGGGCGAGGAGGCGCGATTCGACAATCCGCAGGTCAACGGCCTGATCCACGAGGCGGTGCACGGCATCATGTTCCTGGCCGAATGCGCCACCGGCCGGCAGCTCGTGTTCGAGACTGGCCGCACGCCGATCGTCTCGCCCTGGTCGGGCAATCCGCTCGACCCCTACCAGTTCGTACAAGCGCTCGTCGTCTGGCACGTGTTGCTCGCCTACTGGGACGAGGCCGACCCGGACAGCGACGAGCGAAGGCGCGCGGCCAAAGGTTTTCGTGACGCTAAGGGCTATCGCGGCGCCGAAGACGTACTCGACGCGATCGAGGAGAATGTGGATCCAGAATTCCTGGCGATCCTGAGAGCGTGCGACGAGGCGTCGGCCGCCCGGGCATAGTCGTCTCTTTGCCCGGTTCCCTCCCGCCCCGCGATCCGCTAGGAGACCGCGGGCGGAGGGATTTCAACGCATGACGGATCAACCGGTTCTGATCGCCGGCGCGGGTATCGGCGGCCTTGCCATGGCGCTGACGCTGCACCAGCTCGGCGTGCCCTGCCTCGTCTTCGAATCCGTGCGCGAGCTGAAGCCACTCGGCGTCGGCATCAACCTGCAGCCCAACGCGGTGCGCGAGCTCGGCGACCTCGGCATCGGCACCGAGGCGCTCGACCGCATCGGCCTGCCGGCGCGCGAATGGGCGCTGGTGGGGCTCAACGGCAACGACATCTATGCCGAGCCGCGCGGGCTTCTCGCCGGCTACCGCTGGCCGCAATATGCCGTCCACCGCGGCGAGTTGCAGATGCTTCTCTACCGCACCGTGGTCGAACGGCTCGGGAAGGAATCGGTGCGCCCCGGCCACCGCGTCGCCGGCTATCGCAACGAGGCCGACGGCACGGTCACGGCGCTGGTCGAGACGGCCGGCGGTGCGCGCTCCGAGGTGCGCGGCGCGATGCTCGTCGGCGCCGACGGCATGCATTCGGCGGTGCGCGCGCAGATGCACCCGGCCCAGCCGCCGATCCACTGGGGCGGCGCGATCATGTGGCGCGGCGTTTCCCCCGGCGTGCCGATCCGCTCCGGCGCATCCTTCGTCGGGCTCGGCACGCATCGCCACCGCTTCGTCTTCTACCCGATCTCGCCGCCGGATCCGGAAACCGGCCTCGCCACGATCAACTGGATCGCCGAGGTCACCGTCGACGCGTCCGAGGGTCGGAAGAACTCGGGCTGGTTCAAGCCGGTCGCGATCGTCGACTTCTCCCATCATTTCGACGGCTGGACCTGGGACTGGCTCGACGTGCCGGCGCTGCTCGCCCGCGCCGACGGCGCCTACGAGAACCCGATGATCGACCGCGACCCGGTGCCGACCTGGCAGGACGGGCGGGTCATCCTCATCGGCGACGCGGCGCACCCGATGTATCCGACCGGCTCCAACGGCGCGAGCCAGGCGATCATGGATACGCGCGCGCTGGGCGCGGCACTCGTCGAGCACGGGCTCGGCGAAGCGGCGCTCGCCGCCTACGATGCGAAGTTCTGCGGGCCGATCTCGCAGCTCGTGCTGCGCAACCGCGGCGCCGGGCCGTTCGGCCTGCTCAACTTGGTCGACGAGCGCTGCGGCGGCACGTTCGACGACATCGACGCGGTGATCCCCGCCGCGGAGCGGTCCGCCTTCATGGCGGGCTACAAGGCGGCCGCCGGCTTTGCCATCGACACGCTCAACGCGGCGCCGCCGACCATCGCGGCGGGCGCGAAGGTCAGCCCCGAATTGGTCAGTACGTGATGCTGCTCAGCGCCATGTAGAGGACGATCGCGGCGAGGCCGCCGACCATCGCCACGAGCAGCAGCAGCGAGGGCTCCGCCCTCAATCGGTCGAGATACCTCATCGCGGTCATGCCTCCTCCGGCGTCCGGTCAGATGATCCGGTTGTCTTCGGCCGTCTGGCGGTCGCGCCGCTTCGTGCCGTCCGTGTCGGACTTCTTGTGCTGGTCGACGGCGGCCTTGCGGATGCGGTCGAACCGGTTGCCCTCGGCCTCGGCCGGCTTGGTCTCAGGCTCGGGCTTCTTGCTGTAGACGATCATGGCGTGTTCCTTGGTGGGTGGGGGAAGCCCGCCGGGGGATGACACATCACCTTCCGCGCGCCGGGTGACGACGCGGTCGTGGAAGTGGAGCGGATTTCATCGGGTTCTTTCCGCGGCCGGCACAGGGGACGACCGCTGGACGACAGTAACCCCTTTGCCGATCGAATGATAGGAGTTGAGGAAATAAATCTCCCGGGGCGGAAATATTCATTAGAAAAACAGGTAGACCAGCCCTCGATAAATATTTTCCGGAAGCCAGAAATAACCCAGTCCGGAATTCCCCTTGGCGTCATTGACATCCCGGCAATCGAAATAAAACACTCCCGCCATCTTGTTCGAAACTCGATTGAGGCGCATATAAGTGTCTCGTTGATTTGGCCGACTTGGCTTTCGCGGTGTCAGAGACCCGCCATTCACCACCGAATTTTCGACCGCGACCGTCTTGCGCCTTTCCGGCGCGGTTGGCCGCACCGTTCGAACCATGGAACGAGCGCCGAGGTTGACCACGGATGTACTGGCAGCCCGGCAATCGGTCCGGTTCGGATCGGACTGTTGCAGGCGCCGCCGTCGCGAACGCCTGCGGAAAGCACAAAGTATGACCATCCGCACCACGCAGACGACCGTCCATTTCTCCTCGCCCTTCCTGTTGCAGGGGCTCGACGCCACGCAGCCCGCCGGCGATTACCGCGTCGACCATGACGAGGAACTCGTCGAGGGCCTGTCCCGGCTCGCCTGGCGGCAGGTCGGCGCCTTCATCCATCTGCCGCGGATCGGCATGCCGGCGGCGACGCACCAGATGGTGCCGATCACCTCCGCAGACCTCCAATCCGCGCTCGAAAAGGACCTCAGATCATGATCAAGGAAACAGGCGTCTCCCGCTCCGCGACCCGCCCGCTCCGGCGCGAGGCCGCAACCCACCTCTTCGCCGTCGGCCAGACCGTCAGGCTCAAGGGCGGCTTCGGCCTCCTGTCGCAGACCGCCGGCGTCTACCAGATCACCGCGAGGCTGCCGCCGCGGGGAAACTCCCCGCAATACCGCATCCGCAGCGACGACGAACGACACGAGCGGGTGGCGACGCAGGACAGTCTCGAAACCGTATCGCAGTCGTCCGCCCAGGACGGCGCAGCTCTCCTCGAAAGGACGTTCGGCCATGGCCAAGGGACAGAAACGCAGCTCGCGCGAGATCAGGAAGCCGAAGCAGGACAAGGCTCCGCCCAAGCCTGAGAGCACGTTCGGCAGCCAGATCAAGCTGGCCACCAGCCCGACCGCGCCGCGCGCCAAGGGCAAGACGTGAACGCCATGAGCCTCGCCTTTCCCAATCCGAGCCGCAGCTTCGACGAGGTGCGCAACGCCGTGCGCTTCATCGGCCATGACGGCATGTTCGAGGTGCCGTTCTTCGTCGAGGCCGACGCCCTGTCCGGGCGCGCCGCCTCAGTGCTGTCGGAAGCCGAGTATCTTTCCGCGTTCGACAAGGCGCGGGGCTCTATCCACGAGGTCGCGCGTGAAGCATACTCGCACGGTCGGCGCACCTCGTACACGCTCACCTCCGCCGACTTCCGATGAGGCCTGGATGCTGATCCGATACGGCTACGACATCACGCTCACATTCCCCCAGCCTACCGCTCTCGTCTGTCTCATGTCGGTCCACGATGACCGCGCCGCCGATATACGGGTCCCGGAGCAGACCTTCACCAACCCTGCCGTTCCGGTCTCGACCTATCGCGACCTGTTCGGCAACCGCTGCCGCAGGCTCGTCGCGCCGGCGGGCGACCTGACGATGTGGGGCGACGCGACGATCGAGGACGACGGCCTGCCCGACCGCATCCTGCCCGAAGCCCGCGAAATGCCGGTGCCGGATCTGCCGGACGACACTCTCGTCTACCTGATGGGCAGCCGCTACTGCGAGACCGACCGCCTGTCGCAGACCGCCTGGGACCTGTTCGGCAATGTCACGCCGGGATGGGGCCGCGTGCAGGCGGTGTGCGACTTCGTCAACGGCCACATCCGTTTCGACTATATGCAGGCGCGCTCTACGCGCACCGCCTACGAGGCGTGGCAGGAGAGGATCGGTGTCTGCCGCGACTTCGCGCATCTGGCCGTCGCCTTCTGCCGCTGCCTCAATATCCCGGCGCGCTACGTCAACGGCCATCTCGGCGACATCGGCGTACCGGTGGTCGACCCGATGGATTTCAGCGCCTGGATGGAGGTCTATCTCGACGGCGCCTGGCACACGTTCGACCCGCGCAACAACAAGCCGCGCATTGGCCGAATCGTCGTCGCCCGCGGCCGCGACGCCGCCGACATCCCGCTGATCAATTCCTTCGGCCCGCATGTGCTGAAGTCGTTCCGGGTGTGGACGTATGAGGTTCCGGCGGTCGGGTGAGCGGACGTCGGCGCAGCGGGGTCGACTGGACGTCTACGTCTCCTTGCGGGTGAATGTCACATGCGTGACACCGCTGGGAGAGGATGTGGCTTCGACCTCGTAGTCCTTTTCCACACCTTCCAACCCATCCCATAGGCGTACGCCCCGGCCGAGCAGGATCGGAACCACCGCGACATGCATGTGGTCGACCAGCGGGGACATGCATCCCGAGCTGTGAGATCGAAGCATAAGTATCATGGTCGGGCGTATCCTCTCCCCCGCAAAAGCGCCTCCCACCTCGCTGATCCCATTGAGATAGAGCCGCGCGCGTCTTCGTTCGTCAGTCCTCGAGATTAATTCGACGACTGCGGAACCTCTCCGACTTGGTGGCGTTCTCAAGTATCCATCACGTGCGCGTGATACTTATTGGATATATCTCATTCAGGATGGAAGGAATCGCAGCAATGGCGACGGAAAAAACGTTGGAAGATCTCTTCCACGATACGCTCAAGGATATCTACTACGCAGAACGCAAGATTCTCAAGGCGCTGCCGAAAATGAAGCGCGCTGCGCAGTCGGAAAAACTTAAGGCTGCTTTCGACAAGCATCAGAAAGAGACCGAAGGCCAGATCGAACGTCTGCAGCAGGTCTTCGAGCTGATGGGGAAACGCGCCCAGGGCAAGACCTGCGATGCGATCGAGGGCATCATCTCCGAAGGCGAGGAGATCATGGACGAGTTCAAGGATACGGTGGCGCTCGACGCCGGCCTGATCTCGGCGGCGCAGGCGGTCGAGCACTACGAGATCACGCGCTACGGCACCCTGAAGCGTTGGGCGAGCGAATTGGGCATGGCCGATGCAGCCAAGCTGCTCGATGCGAGCCTTCAGGAAGAGTCCAAGACCGACAGCGATCTGACGAAGCTGGCCGATATGTCGGCGAACGATCGGGCCAAGGCCAAGAAGGCCGCCTGACCCACGATCGACCCGGGCCAGTAGTCCCGGGTCGACCTCTTCGGCGGAAGTCAGCCAGATGAACCTGCTTGCGCTTCATGGAATTGCGCGTGACCGCGACGGATTGGCGCCGGAATTGCTGGCGGTGATGTCGCGACAGGCTGCGATCGCCGCGGATCCAAAAATCGTCCCCCTGAGCAGCGCCGATCCGACGATGCCTGACGTTGCCGGCGATCTGCCTCCGGCCGTACCAGCCACATCCCGGGACATCAGCCCCCTCGAGCCGCTCATCGCAAGTCGCGGTCGGCGGCTTTCCCAGGCCCCCTGATCTTCGACCGGTTCGGCCGGCCATAACAACCACGAGGAACCCCGATGGCCCGCACCCCAGCGAAAGCCGCCACCACCAAGGTGGCCAAAATTCATGACCAGAAGCTCGCCCGAGGGGACGGAGGCGAACTCCACCAGATGGCCGACGGCGAAACCGAATTGCTGACCACTGCGCAGGGAGGCCCCATCGCCGACGACCAGAACACGCTGAAGATCGGCGAACGCGGGCCGACGCTGATCGAAGACTTCCATTTCCGCGAGAAGATCTTCCACTTCGACCATGAGCGCATTCCCGAACGAGTCGTTCATGCCCGCGGCTACGGAGCGCACGGCTACTTCGAAACCTACGAGTCCCTGGCGAAGTATACGCGTGCCGACATCTTCCAGCGCGCCGGCGAGAGAACCCCGGCCTTTGTGCGGTTTTCGACAGTCGCGGGTTCGAAGGGATCCTTCGACCTTGCCCGCGATGTGCGCGGTTTCGCGGTGAAGCTCTATACCCAGGAAGGCAACTGGGACATCGTCGGCAACAACATCCCGGTCTTCTTCATCCAGGACGCGATCAGGTTCCCGGATCTGGTTCATGCGGTCAAAGAGGAGCCGGACCGTGCTTTTCCGCAGGGTCAGTCGGCCCACGACAATTTCTGGGACTTCATCTCGCTGACGCCCGAGAGCATGCACATGATCATGTGGGTCATGTCGGACCGCGCTATTCCGCGTTCCTTCCGCTTCATGGAAGGTTTTGGCGTTCACACCTTCCGCCTCGTGAATGCCAAGGAGGAATCAACCTTCGTCAAGTTCCATTGGAAGCCGAAGCTGGGACTGCAGTCCGTGGTGTGGAACGAGGCGGTCAAGATCAACGGCGCGGATCCGGATTTCCATCGCCGCGATCTGTGGGATGCAATCAACGCCGGCGATTTTCCGGAGTGGGAGCTGTGCGTGCAGCTCTTCGATCAGGAGTTCGCCGACTCCTTCGATTTCGACATCCTCGATCCGACGAAGATCATACCTGAAGAGATCATCGAGCCGATTCCCGTCGGCCGCCTCGTACTCGACCGCATGCCGGACAACTTCTTCGCCGAGACCGAACAGGTCGCTTTCATGACGCAGAATGTGCCGCCGGGTGTCGATTTCTCGAACGATCCGCTGCTGCAGGGACGCAACTTCTCCTATCTCGACACCCAGCTAAAACGGCTGGGCGGCCCCAACTTCACCCATATCCCCATCAACGCGCCGAAATGCCCGATGCACCATTTCCAGCAGGATGGGCACATGGCGATGCGCAACCCGGTGGGGCGCGCCAACTACCAGCCGAACTCATGGGGCTTGGGGCCGCGCGAGCATCCGCAGAAGGGCTTCCGGTCCTCCGCCGACGCCGAGGCCGGCCAGAAGGTGCGGCTGCGCGCCGAGAGCTTTGCCGACCACTACAGCCAGGCGCGCCAGTTCTTCATCAGCCAGACGGTGACCGAGCAGAAGCACATCGCCATGGCGCTGACCTTCGAGTTGTCGAAAGTTGAAACCCCGGTCATTCGCGAGCGCATGGTCTCGCATCTCCTCAGCATCGACGAGGGATTGGGGGAAACCGTGGCAGAGAAACTCGGCATCAAGAATCTGCCGGAGAAAGCCGATGCAGCCGTCGAGCCGCGTGATGACCTGCCGGCATCGGACGCGTTGTCGATCGTGAAGAGCGGGCCGGACAGCTTCAAAGGCCGCAAGGTCGGGGTGCTGGTCAGCGACGGCTGCGACGCCGACCTGTTGAAGAAGCTGGAAGCGGCCTTGAAGAAGGAAGGCGCTACCGTGGAGATCGTGGCACCGAAGATCGGGGGCGTCGAAGCGTCCGACGGCAGCCTGATCGCGGCAAAGCAGATGATCGACGGCGGCCCGTCGGTTCTCTACGACGCTGTCGCGCTCATGCTCAGCCCGGAGGGCGCAGAGCAGTTGAGCAAGGAGGCGGCCGCAAGGGATTTTGTGGCCGACGCCTTTGCGCACTGCAAGTTCATAGCCCACAGCGAGGCGGCGCAGCCGCTGCTGGACAAGGCCGGCGTCGAAGCGGACGAGGGTATCATTCCGCTGCGCTCGGCGAACGACGTCTGGACCTTCCTCGAAAGCTGCCGCAAACTGCGTCTGTGGGCGCGCGAGGCGAAGGTGAAACTCTAGGTTCACCTGGCGCCCGGACCGGGGCCTGATCGAACAGTAGCGGTTCCGAATCAAAGGGGAGGGACGGCACTTGCCGCCCCCTCCGGCCGCCGACAATTCTCGTGCGCCACGCTTTCAGACTTTGTGTCGATATCGTGTTTTCAAGGGAACCGAACGCAGTCGATTTTCATTTGCCGCTCAGGTAAGTGAGAGGATCGAGGGATGAAACCATTTCTGGCACTCGTTGGTGGCTTCGTGCTTTCGCTGGCGATCTTCGTCAGCGGAATCGTCATGGCGGTGACCTATTTCCATGCCGAACCGGTGAAGCCGCAAAAGGCAGGCCAGGCGGTTGCGGGGCTGTGGACCGCCGAACCTCAGAAAGTCGATCCGTCCGAACAGCCATTCGAGCGCGTCGCCGCCGTGCAAGCCGAGGCGAAGCAGTCACGCACGGTCGTGCAGGCCGAACCCGCCGTCGCAGCCGGCGACGCCTCGGCTCAGGAGGTGGACGGGATGACGACCGCCGCCGTCACGCCGGAGAACGATCCCGCCCTTCGCTCGCCGGAGGCCGAAGCCATGGCGGCCGCCCATGCCGACTGGTGCGGCAGCCGCTACCGCTCCTATCGACCGCGCGACGACAGCTACACGCCTTACAGCGGGGGACGCCGTCGTTGCGTCTCGCCTTACTCGGAGGCGTCGCAGGGCATCGCGCCAACCCCGGTATCGGCGGAGCCCGAGGCCGAAGGCTACATTCAGGCCGAGAGCGACGCGCCCGCCGTCTATGTCGAATACGCCTCGGACGACATGCAACTCGACGGCGACCATATCGACTATTGCTTCAGCCGCTACCGGTCTTACCGCCCCGAGGACAATACGTATCAGCCCTTCGGGGGCGGACCGCGCCGCCAGTGTGAGTGACGATAGGCGCACGGGAGGTTGCGGGTTCGCGCTCCCTATCGCTATAGCCCTCCGTCGCGGCCTCAACATTTCCACGCGGTCTTTCAACGGCTATTCTGTCGACACCGCTGTGGTGCTGTCGGAATCCGCAACGCGCCACTGCGCCACGCCGCGGCTGCTTGACCTGGGTCAACGCTGCATACGCCCGGTAGGGTAGGGTCGCCTGCGCGGTCCTTGGTCGAGGCTTCGCTCCTTTGTCAGAACGGGCCGCGATGCGGATAGTCATTTTGTCGGACATTCACGCCAACCGCGAAGCGTTCGACGCGGTGCTGGACGCCGCGCGTGCGCTCTCGGCCGACGAAACCGTCCTGCTCGGCGACCTCGTCGGCTATGGACCGGACCCGGAATACGTCATCGAACGGTGCGCCCGGATGGTCGAGGATGGGGCGCTGTGCGTCCTCGGCAACCACGACCAGGCCGTCGTGCACAATCGTCGCGACATGTCGGAAAACGCCCGGGAAGCGGTGCAATGGACACGGCAACGCCTGTCGGACGCGCATGTCGCCTTCCTCGGCACCCTGCCGTTGTCGGCAATGTCTGGGGACCGGCTCTATGTCCATGCCAGCGCCGACCAGCCGGCAAAGTGGCGATACGTGCGCGACACCGACGCCGCGGCGGCCAGTCTTGCGGCGAGCGATGCATCGATGATCGTTTGCGGGCATACGCATATCCCGGCCCTCTACTATCAACTGCCCGGCCGACGTCCGATCCGCTTCACCCCCATAGACAACGTGCCGGCGCCGCTGTCGCCGCTGCGCCGCCATCTGCTGGTCTGCGGCGCCGTGGGGCAACCGCGGGACGGCAATCCGGCCGCCTGTCTCGGCCTGATCGACACGGACAAGCAAAGCGCCACCATGCTGCGGGTTCCCTACGATTACAACGAGACGGCGCGAAAGATCGTCGCGAGCGGGCTGCCGCCCTGGCTCAGCATGCGTCTCAAGATCGGGCGATAGAAGGCAAGCATCGAGGTGTCAGGCGAATGAACCAGCAATCCGGATCCGATCTCAAGCCCGGCGACCTGCTCGACGGCATCGAACTGCTCGAACGCCGGCCCGGCGCCAGCATGGCGGCGCTCTGGAACGCACGCAGCCCGGCGCACGACTTCCCGCTGATCGTCAAGATCCCGTTCGTCGAACCTGGACAGGACGTGTCGATGCTGGTGAGTTTCGAGGTGGAAGAACTGATCGCCAAGCGGCTGTCGGGTCCGCATGTGCCGCGGTTCGTGGCGTCGGGGGACATCGGCAGGATTCCTTATCTTGCGATGGAGTTCGTAACGGGGAGAGGCCTTGCCGAGGTGGCGGCGGGCGCGCCGCTGCCGGCCGCCGAGGTTGGCGAAATCGGCGCGCAGATCGCCGCGGCCCTGGTTTCGCTCCATCGGCAGAAGGTCGCCCATCTCGATCTGAAACCTGAGAACGTGATCCTGTCGTCCAGGGGCGCCGTGCTGATCGACTTCGGGCTGGCGCGACATGCCGAGTTGCCCGACCTGCTCGGCGAGGAGAGTTCGCTGCCAATGGGCACGGCTGCCTACATGTCACCCGAACAGGTGCTCGGCGACCGCACCGACACCGCAAGCGACATCTTCGCGCTCGGCTGCATTCTTTACCAGCTCGCGACCGGGGTCGAGCCTTTCGGCCGGCCGCAGACCTTCGCCGGGATGAAGCGCCGGCTCTATCATCCGCCCCGGCGTCCGCGCGATATCGTCGGCGCAATTCCGCGGTGGCTCGAGGCGGTTATCCTCAGGTGCATGGAGGTCGACCGGGCCAAACGTTACGCCGATCCGGCGCATGTTCTGTCCGACCTGCAACATCCCGAACAGGTTCCCCTTCGGGAGAACGGTCCAGCGCGCCGCGGCGTCCTCGCGAGCATGCGCGACCTGTTTCGCAGGTCGGACGACCAGGCCCTGGTCGGCAATCCGGTTGCGCGCCGGAATGGACCGTCGACGATCCTCGCGGCCGTCGATCTCTCCAGCGCGGGCGATCCGCTCATTCAGGAAGTGCTTGCCGAAACGGCGCGACTGATCGCGACGCGGGGCGATTCCCGGCTCGCATGCATCACGGTGCTGAAGACTGAGATCCTGGGCAGCACGCCCGAGAGCGACGAGAGCGGCGCGTCAATCTATCTCAAGCGACTGGTGGCCCTGAAAGACTGGGCGAGGCCGCTCCACCTGCCGGATACGCGAATCAGCTTCCATGTGCTGGAGGCGGTGGCGCCCGCGGAGGCGATCCTGAATTACGCACGCCATAACGACGTGAGCCACATCGTGGTCGGTGCCAGGGCGTCGTCGGCGATGCGCAGGCACCTTGGCAGCGTATCGACCAAGATCGTCGCCGAAGCGCTGTGCTCGGTCTCGGTGGTCAGGATCAAGGCCGTGGAGGAACCGGCGCACGCCTAGGTCTCGGCGCTTCCCCAGCCCATGAAGAGGGTTCCTCTTCTTCATCGCCGGTTCATCTTCGAGAAACCATAATCTGCGCATTGAAAGAGGGCGCGAGAAAAATCGCGAACCTCCTGCAACCCGATCCGATCAAACGAGTTTTCGTCGCATGAAGCTCAAGACCATCCTGCTGCCCGTCCTCGCGGCCGCGATCTCCACCACCTCGCTGACCGTCGTTCCGGCCTTTGCGCAGGACGATTACCGTCTCGCCCAGGCGCGCGAGATCGAGGTCTCTTACGATCAGTTTGGCCGGCGCGTGATCCGCGACGCCTATACGGGCGAGATCCTGCGCATCGAGCGGCCGCGCAACCTCGACCGCCGCGCCACCGGCGCGGTGCCGCGCAGTCTCCCGCGCTACCAGGATCCCTATGCGGCGCAGGGCGACCGCTATTATCTCGACGATCCCGACGACATGCGCCGGCTGGAGCGCGACCGCAACCGCCGCTATGGCGCGGCGGTCGACGAGTTCGACCCGGCTTATGCCGACCCCTATGAAGACCAGGACTATCCGGGCGACGAAGCGTCGATCGACGAGGAAGGTACCTATTTCCCGCCGGCGCCGGGCGGCGTCGTCCGTGACGAGCCGGTCGAGCGCCGCGCGCTGCCCGAGCCGTCGGACGAGCCGCCGTTGTCGCCCTCAGTGCCCACGGACCAGCCGACCATCTCGAAGAAATCCGACCTGAATGTCGCCAAGCTGCAGATCCTGCTCGACCGCGCCGGCGTGTCGCCCGGCGTCATCGACGGCCATATGGGCGGCAATGTCGACAAGGCGCTTGCCGCCTACCGGGAACTTACCGGCACCAAGCTGACGCTGATCGACTTCCCGGCGATCGAGAAGGAGCTCGCCGCGCGCGGGGGTGAGGCCTTTGTGGACTACACGATCACGCCGGAAGACGTCGCCGGCCCCTATGTCGCGTCGATCCCGGCCGACTACGGCCAGAAGGCGCAGCTCGAGGCGATGAGCTACACCTCGACCGTGGAGATGCTGGCCGAGCGCTTCCACATGAGCGAGGCCTATCTCAAGGAACTGAACAAGGGCGTCGAGTTCCGGCCCGGCGCGGTGATCCGTGTCGCCGCCGTTGGCGGAAACGTCACGCGCCAGGTCGCCAGCATCATCGCCGACAAGGGCCGCGAACAGGTGCGCGCCTATGATGCGATGGGTCGCCTCGTCGTCTCCTATCCGGCGACGATCGGCTCGACCGACACGCCGTCGCCGACCGGGACCGTCTCGGTCGAGCGCATCGCGCTCAATCCGGAATACACCTACAACCCGAAGGTCAATTTCAAGCAGGGCGAGAACGACAAGGTTCTGCGCATCCCGCCCGGCCCGAACGGACCGGTCGGCTCGGTGTGGATCGCGCTGTCGAAGCCGACCTACGGCATCCACGGCACACCCGATCCGTCCAAGATCGGCAAGACCAACAGCCATGGCTGCGTGCGGCTGACCAATTGGGATGCACAGGAACTCGCCAAGCTCGTTTCGAAGGGCGTGACGGTCGAGTTCGTCGAATAGGGCAGGGGGTTGCCGGGGAACCGGCGATTCGCCGCCTACTTCGCCTGCGCGGCGGCGGCCTGGGCGACCTTCAGCGGATCGTCGCCTTCCTCGCGGAGCAGCGTGTCGACCCGCTCCTTCTCCTTCTTGAACGCGGCGAGTTCCTCGCCCTTCAGCACCTTGCCGACCGGCAGGCGCACGCGCATCGGGTCGACCTTGTTGCCGTTGACGATCAGCTCGTAGTGGAGGTGGTTGCCGGTCGACAGGCCGGTCGATCCGACATAGCCGATGACCTGGCCCTGACGGACGCGGGCGCCCGGGACCACGTCCTTGGCGATGCCGCTCTGGTGGTTGTAGGACGTCTCGTAACCGTTGGCGTGGCGGATGATGGTCTGTCGTCCGTATCCACCCGACCAGCCCGCCTTTTCCACGACGCCGTTGCCGGCGGCGATGATCGGCGTTCCGCGCGGCGCAGACCAATCGACGCCTGTGTGCATGCGCACATAGCCGAGGATCGGGTGCCGCCGTCCCCCGAAGCCTGAGCGGAACTTGCCGTTGGGCACCGGATTGCGCAGCAGGAACTGGCGCGCGGAGCGGCCGTCCTCGTCGAAATAGTCGACGGCGCCGTCCGCCATCTGGAACCGGTAGAGCGTGCGCGTATTCCCGTTGAACGTCGCATTCACATAGAGGAGCTCGGAATCCACGGATGCCGTATCGTCGTCTTCGGGCTGCGAGAAGAAGGCGACGATGCGGTCGGCGGGTTTGAGGCGGGACTGGAAATCGACGTCGGAGGCGAGCAGCCTGACGAGCTGCTGCGTCATCGGGCGCGACATGCCGTAGGAATAGGCGGCGCGGTAGATGCCGTCATAAACGTTCGGCAAATCGCTTCGGGCTGTTCGCGGAGCCGGCGAATCATCGAACGCCGCCGCCAGTTCGGGAGTCGATTCCGGCTCGTCGGCCGCGACGAACCTGTCACGGTCGTCGATCGCGATCGAAAGAACGTGCTCAATGCCGTTGTAGATGCTGCAGCGGACGATCCGGTTCTGCGTGCCGGTCGATTCGACGCCGATGCGCAGCACGCTGCCTTCCTTGATCGACGGTCCGCCGAGATGCGCTTCAAGCGATTGCGCCATGCCGGCGGACATCGATTCGTCGTAGCCGGCTTCCTTGAACACGTCGCGCAGCTTCTTCTCGCTGCGGACCGGCACATAGTCCTCGGAGAAGCCGACCGAGACCTCGTCCATAGGCGCGCGGATGGCGGTCGAGACGTTCTCGGGAATGATGCGGGCATAGGACTGGCCGATACCGGCTCCGCCGATCGACTGGCCGAAGCGCTCCGGATCGACATAATGTAGTGCCGCGACCTGGACGGCGCCGTCGGAGAGCGCCAGCCCCGTCTCGCGCACGACTTCCTCGATCTCGTCGGCGCTCAGCGCGCTCTTCTCGTCGAAGGCGGCGGTCGCGACCGGGAAATCGAGGGTGCGCAGGCTCACCTCGCTCTCGACCTTGGCGCCGTAGATCACTCCGGGCGCCTCGGCGGCCGCGGCTACTCCCGGCGCGTCGTCGTCCGAAAAGACGTCGAGCGGGTTGAAGGGCGGGTAGCTGCGCGACGTGGCGTGCCCCGCGGCCAGATCCATCTTCACCTGCACGAAGGGCATGGTGCGGACGACGTTGCGGTCGCCGACCTTGGTCATCATGGAAACTTCCATGCGGCGGCGGTCGCGCGCCTTCGGGGCGCTGCGGGCGACGACCAGCCGGGTCGTCTTGGCGGCTTCGCCGGACTGGCCGTTGCTGGCGGCCCTGTTGACCGTTGCGATCTCCGGCGGCGTCGCGAGCTGTTCGCGGCCGTCAAGGGCGGCAAGCAGAGCGACGCCCATCAGCACGGTGGAGGTGAGGCCCGTCAGGAAGGTACCCGACAGCCATCGGGCGGAGACTTCACGCCGGTCGGGCGGCCCCCCGCGGCCATCCGCGATCAGGGGCGGCTCGTTGCCGAGCGCTTCGATCGTGTCCTCTACATAAGGCATGAAGGACGGCGTATTCCCCTCTGTATTCCGCTTCGGTCTTTTGTGGCCGAGACAATTGCCTGTCCTGCCGGCTCAAGTCAACGAACCGGCCCGGTTGCGCCCGCCATTCACACGCTCTCTATAAGCACATGCGGCAGACGACGCGCCCGCTGGCTATTTCTTGCCCGGAGGAGTGGCGGGCAAATGCGGCTTCAGTGCGGCTCCTTTGTGACCGGCGCTCTGGCCCGGCCGCATGGCCTTCATGGCCGGCCCACAGGGGCTCCATGCACCTTCCCTTACGTGTCGCAAAAAATTCGCAAAACTTCATTTTCGTTGTTGACGGGTCGGGGGCACGTGGCTATACACCACCTCACGAACGAGGGCGGCGCGCCGCTGGCGACGAAGAAGTTCGCTTCTAAATCTGCCCTTGACGAAATCATAGAGAGCCGCTTATAGCGACACTCGACCGGGCCCGAAGCCAAAAGCTAACAGGCCCACGACATCGCGTCTGATGTCTGTTCTTTGAAAACTGAATATAGAAGAAAGAGAAACGTGGGCGGCATCGTCCTGCAGGATCTCTCATCCCGCCAGGGGTTTGAGATCCGAACAGAGACTTTGGCGGATCACGTTTCTGGTGAGAATAATATCTACCAAGGCGCGACGATTTCGGTCGTTGTCGTCTAGGTGTGAATGTTCTCGTCAATTCAAGCGTGACCAGATTGCATCGGCGAAAGCTGATGCGACGAACAAGCCAATCAAAGTTTCAAAACATGAGAGTTTGATCCTGGCTCAGAACGAACGCTGGCGGCAGGCTTAACACATGCAAGTCGAGCGCCCCGCAAGGGGAGCGGCAGACGGGTGAGTAACGCGTGGGAATCTACCCATCCCTACGGAACAACTCCGGGAAACTGGAGCTAATACCGTATACGCCCTTCGGGGGAAAGATTTATCGGGGATGGATGAGCCCGCGTTGGATTAGCTAGTTGGTGGGGTAATGGCCTACCAAGGCGACGATCCATAGCTGGTCTGAGAGGATGATCAGCCACACTGGGACTGAGACACGGCCCAGACTCCTACGGGAGGCAGCAGTGGGGAATATTGGACAATGGGCG
>NZ_JANJTZ010000003.1 GCF_024710845.1 Mesorhizobium sp. | reverse complement strand
GGCGGGGGGTGGGGGGGGCAGCCCCCGCCCCCCACCTCCGCGGGTTCAGTCTAGATTACTTGCCCAGGCGTTTGGCGATCTGCGCGAACAGCGCAAGGTTCTCCTCGTCGCGTCCGACCGGTTCGGGCGTGTGGGTGATCTTGACGATCACCATGTCGTTCGCCGGATCGACATAGATGAACTGGTGGTGAAGCCCCAGCGCCGCGTAGGCGTCGGAACCCGCAAAGGTCCACCACTGATACTGGTATCCGAGCGGCTCGCCCGGCGCGACCGGTTCGTAGCCCTCGTCCGGCACGGTCGCCTGCCGCACCCAGTCGGCCGGCACCACCTGCTTGCCGTTGGCCATGCCGCCGTTGAGGAACATCAGGCCAAAGCGGGCATGATCGCGCGCGGTGACGGCGAGACCCGCTCCGAAGAATTCGCGCCCGACCGAGTCCGGCCCGTCCATGATCCAGTAGGCGCCTCGCTCCATGCCGGCCGGCTTCCACAGCTTCTCCGACATGTATTCGGCGCCCGTCTTGCCGACCGCCTTCTCGAGGATGCAGCCGAGCACGCTCGTGTCGAGCGTCGCGTAGTTGAAGACCGCATTCGGCGCATTCGGCCCGGCCTTCGATTCCCTGGCGGCGTAGTCGCACCACCTGTACCGATAGGCGACGAGCGAGTTGTCATGGACCTTGGTGAGCTGCGTCTCGCTGCCGAACTGATAAACCTCCAGCCAGTCGACGCCGGAACGCATGCGCAGCAGATCGCGGATCGTCGGGCCGTCGTAGCCGGTGCCCTTCATCTCCGGCAGATAGTCGGTCACCTTGTCGTCGAGGCTCTTGATCGCGCCGTCTGAAAGCGCCAGCCCGATCAGCGTCGAGACATAGGACTTGGCGACGGAGAAGGTGAGGAAGCGCGTGCTGGCATCGCTGCCGTTGCGATACGTCTCATGGACGACCTTGCCGCCCTTGACCACGACGAGCGCGTTGGTAGCCGTGGCTTCGAGCGCGTCGGTCAGGCTCATCGTCTTGCCGCCGATCGTGTATTCGCCCTCCAGGGCGACGGGTTCGCTCGGCAGTTCCCAGACCTCACCGCCCGCGGCCACACCGCGGGTCGCGAACATCTGGTCCATGTGCTGGAACGTCAGGTAGTTCAGGCTTGGCTCGAACATGTGCGCGCGAGCGTTGATCATCGTCGGCGTGAGCCAGCGCGCATCGTCCTGCGCCGTTGCATATGGAACCGCCCCGAGCAGGGCGACTGCCACTGCAAGCGGACAAGTCCGCGCAAGGAAATCGGATTTCGACATGAAGATACCTCCCGTGTTGATCGGCCCCGGTCGGCGGGCGGCACTCCTCCTCGTCGCTCGCCGGGGTCGGATGGTCCCATTGATTGTTATGCAATGTAACCATTGGTAACATTATCCGAAACGAGAGACTCGTCAATAGTTGGCCTAGCGGGTATCGCTGTCCGTCTGGGTTGCTGAACTGGACGGAACGGTGCCGGATCGGCCGCGGTGGAAGGGAAACGCATGGGTCTTTCGCAAAGCGCCGGGAAGAAGACCGGCTACCACCATCATGACCTTCGCGCCGCCCTCGAGGACGCCGCGCTGGCTTTCATTGCCGAGCGGCAGAGCCCCGACTTTTCCCTGCGCGAAGTGGCGGCGGCGACGGGTGTGTCCCACCCGGCTGTGTACCGCCATTTCGCCGACAAGGCTGCCCTGCTCGAGGCTCTGGCGGAGCGGGGCTTTGCAGAATTGCGCCGCTACCAGCAGGTCGAGCTCTCCAGGGCGGGACCGAGAGGCCTCGATCAACTGGATGCGCTGAACGACGCCTACATCCGCTTCGCGGCGGAAAACCCCGGCGCGTTCTGGCTCATGTTCGGCAATCGCAGCGAGGAGGTCAGCCGCGCCAAATCGCGCGAGCGCATCAATGCCGACGCGCTCACGTCGCTCGTCGATGCCATCGAACGCTGCCAGGCCGAAGGCGACATCATTCCCGGCGACCCCTACCGGATCGCCGGCTATCTCGTGATGGCCCCTCATGGCTACGCCTGCTACTCGAGCCAGGACCGGGCGATGATCGGCATCGACGAACGCATGATGAGCGCTCGCATGCTGGGCGATATCGCCCTCATTCCCGTGCTCACGCGTCCGCCGTCCCCACACGAGATCGCCGTTCGCTATTTCGCGCCGAAGCAGCCGAAGGCCGACACGGACGGATAGGGCGCTCCTATGTTCGTGCCGAAACTCCCGCGAAGTCTCAGGGTCGAGCAGCCACCGGCTTCGCGTCTCTGGCGAGCAGATAGACCGCCAGCGCTACGGCGATCGTCGCGGCGTAGAACAGGAACAGCGTGCTGTAGGCCGCCGTCGGCTCGCCCGGCACCGTCGATGCGGTGACGACGGCTCCCGTCACGAACTGCATCGCGCCGACTCCGCCGATCGAGAAGAAGTTCATCAGCGTCACGCCCCTTCCCGTCAGGTGCGGTGGCAGGAACGCACGAGCATGCGCCATCAGCAACCCGTAGCTCGCGCCCGTGACGCCGATCAGCGCAAACGCCAGCGTATCGGCGCTCAGCCCGCCGCCGGGGTGGAGCGCGAGCCAGAGGATGGCGCAGAGGCTCAGGCTATTGCCCGTGACCGCGACCCATTTGCGGGTGCGGAAGATCTGGTCGAGCGGCCCGTAGATGAAATTGCCCGCCACCATCGCCAGCGCCATGAACAGCGTCACCTGGCCGATCGCCAGCGCATCCGCGCCATAGACGTCGGCGAGATAGGGGCCCGCCCACAGACCGCGGATGCCCACCGGCGGCGCATAGTTCAGCGCCGTCAGCGGAATGAGCGGCCACAGCACCCGCAGTTTGAGCAGTTCGAAATAGCCGGCAAAGCCGGTATTGGCGTGGTGCCCCTCGGGCTTCGCTGGATCGCGCACGAACAGGGCGACCGCGAGCGCGGTCAGGATGGTCAGCACGCCGAGCGCCGCGATCACCCAGCGCCAGCCGAAGGCTTCCGCCGCGTTGGCCAGCGGCGACGTCCCGAACACGTTGCCGGCCGAACCGACCCCGATCAGCGTCGGGGTCAGCACCGCCAGCCGCGCCGGCGAGTGTTCGCGCGCGAAAATGAACACTGACGCCATCAGCACCGGCGCGCAGCCGATGCCGATCAGCGCCATCGCGACGGTGACCATCCACGGCGTCGTCGCCAGCGCGAACAGGAAGGCACCGCCGCCGCCGCAAATGCCGAGCAGGATGGAAGCCGTGCGCTTCGGCCCGAACCGGTCGAGCGACACGCCGACCACGAACTGCATCAACGCAAACGCGATGAACCAGGCGCCCGACGCGGCGGAGAGCTCGGCCTTGGTCGCGCCGAGTTCGGCGATCAGCGCCGGCGTCAGCACGGCGAGGAAGGAGCGGAAGAATTGCGACAGCACATAGGCCGCCGTCAGGGCCAGAATGCCCGCCATGGATACGTTTCCCGGTAATTCGCCGCGGCTCTGCGGCCGCCTGTCTCAGGTCGGGGTAAACGATGATGGCATGGGCATCAATGTGCCAACGGCCCCACGAGGGGGCCGTCGGTTGGGTCAGTGGCGGCGGGACTACGCCGCGCGGGTGGCCGGTTTCGAGCCGAAGCCGCGGCGCTTGCCGCGGAACGGCTTGCGTTCGCCGGCCGGCGCGCCGCCGCCGGGCTTGCCCTGGGCGCTGCGATTGCCGCCGCCCTTGTGGTTGCGGTTGCCGTTCTCCTGGCGAGGCTGGCTGCGCGGATCGCGATACGGCGCCTCGCGCGGCTCGTTCTTGTTGACCGCCGGATCCGGCTGGTCGGTGTGGTCGGCGAGGACCGCGATCTTCATGCGCGTGATCCGTTCGACCGCGCGCAGCTTGGAGAACTCGGCCGGATCGCACAGCGTGATCGCCACGCCGTCGGCGCCGTTGCGCCCCGTCCGGCCGATCCGGTGGACATAGCTCTCCGGCTCGTCGGGCAGGTCGTAGTTCACGACATGCGAGATGCCGGGCACGTCGATGCCGCGCGCGGCGATGTCGGTGGCCACGAGGATGCGCACGGAACCTTCGCGGAAGTCGTTCAGCGCCTTCTGGCGGGCGTTCTGCGACTTGTTGCCGTGGATCACGGCGGCGTTGAACCCGTCGCGCTCGAGGTCGCGGGTCACGCGGTCGGCGCCATGCTTGGTCCGCGAGAACACGATGACCGACTTCATCTTCTCGTCGGCGAGCATTCCCGACAGCACCTGCCGCTTCTGCTTGACGCGGGCGATGACGAGGCCCTGCTTGATCTCCACAACGGTGGTGGCCGGCGGGGCCGCTTCCACGCGCACGGGGTTCCTGAGCAGCGTCTTGGCGAGCTCGGCGATCTCGTCCGGCATGGTCGCCGAATAGAGCGCGGTCTGGCGCTCGGGATGGGTTGCCTTCGACAGGCGGCGCACGTCGTTGATGAAGCCCATGTCGAGCATGCGGTCGGCCTCGTCGAGGACCAGCCAGCGCGTCTCGTTCAGCTTCACCTCGCCCTCGCGGACCAGATCGGTGAGCCGGCCGGGCGTGGCGATCAGGATGTCGACGCCGGGCTGCATCTTCTTGACCTGGCTGTTGCGCGACACGCCGCCCAGCACCAGTGCGGTCGAAATGTGCAGGCCCTTGGCCAGCACCTTGATCGTGTCCTCGATCTGGACCGCGAGTTCGCGGGTGGGCGCCAAGATCAGCGCACGCGCCGTCTTCGGCAGCCGCTTGGCGCCGATGGCGATGATCTTCGTCAGGATCGGCAGCGAAAATGCCGCCGTCTTGCCGGAGCCGGTCTGGGCGATCGCGATGATGTCGCGGCCGGCCAGATGCGGCGGGATCGCCTTGACCTGGATCGGCTTCGGCTCGGCGAAGCCCGACGCGATGGTCGCCTTCAGCAGGTTGCCGGTGATGCCGAGCGCGGCGAAGCCCGACTCGGGAAGTGCTGCGGTATTTTCAGTATTCAATTCGGTGTTCAAAATGCTCTTCTTTCGGCGGCCGTCGGCCGCTCCTCGGCGACCGTCATCGGCCGCGCGCAACGACGGACCCGGGGCGCAACCCGACCGTCAGGGATCTTTGTGAAACGACAAGGCGGCGGAAAACCCGCTCGTTTGCGCTGTCGCGCCCGCATGCATCATGCCGCGGGGCTTGTCCGCCGGCCGTCCGAGGACAGGGCGAAACAGACGCAACGAAATCTCATGGGAGAAAGCCGGCCAAGATAGTTTTGAAGCCCGGCCCAAGCGCCTATGGGTTGGCATATGGGGGAATTGGGGAGAAATAGCAAATGATTTCCGTTGGGATCGGAAACCGCCGAGCAATGGGCGCGGCCGCAGACCGCCATTTGCCGCGATGATTCACCCGGCCGAGCCGTCCGATGTCCCACCCGCGAGCAGGCGGGCCATGGCGTCCGTGATGGCATGGTCATCGTAGGGTTTCGAGAAGAACCTGCTTCCCCCCGGCAGACTGCTCTCTTCGAGGATTGCATTCCCGGATGCGACAAGCAGCTTCACCGGTGGCCATCGATCGCGGATATAGTGGGACAGCTTGATGCCATCCATCGTTCCCGGCATCTGCACATCGGTGAATACCAGGTCGATGTCGGATCGAGACTCGAGGATGCGGATGGCCTCGTCGGCATCCTGCGCCTCCAGCCCCTCGTAGCCGGCCGACCGGACCAGGTCGACGGCGCTCATACGAATGATCGCGCTGTCTTCGACCACGAGGACGACAGCTTTGCCATTTTTCATCAGCTACTCGGGAAAGGGTGGGCAGCCTCACAGGCTGAGATGGTAAAGCGCTTTGGAAGCCAATCGGTTCCTATGCGGCGGTCGAAAGGTCCGCGCTCAACTCGGCGCCTTCCACGTGGGTGATGGTGACAGCGGCACCGGGGGCCGCATCGCTCAGCCGGATTTCGGCCTGCAGGTTCCTTGAGAGTGCCTCGACGATGCCGGTTCCCAGTCCCGCCTTTGGCGCATCGGTCCCCGTGGGCATGCCGATGCCGTTGTCGGTGACCGTAAGTGTCCAGTCATTGCCCGACGATCGATAGTCGATCGCGATCCTGCCCATCCGCTCATCCGGAAAGGCGTGTTTGAGGGCGTTGATGACAAGTTCGGTCACGATGAGCCCCAGGCTCACGGAAACGTCCGCTTCAACGGCGCTGTCGTCGACGGTCACCTGGATCGAGAGCCGGTCAGGGGCGGCGATCATCGACGCGCCGAGGCTTTGGCACAGCTGGGTCAGATAGGCACGGAGTTCGACGTTGCCGCCGGCGGACGTCGAGAGTTGCCGCTGCAGGGCTGCAATCGACATGACCCGGTGGTGGGCATCGTGGAGGTGCCCGCGCGCTTCTGCCGACTGAACCCGACGGGCGCTCTGCATCAGAACGCTTGCAATGATCTGGAGGCTGTTTGCCACCCGATGCTGCACCTCCTGCAGAAGGATCGCCTTGTCGCGGATGAGATCGTCTTTCAGCCGAGCCTCGGCGCGCGCATCCGTCACGTCGGCTACGGCCAGAAGCAGGCGAACATGATCGATGTCGCCGTCATCGAGCGTCCGCGCATTGACGACCAGGTGCCGCGTCTTCTGGTTTGGCCGCATGAGGTCGATCTGGTAGGCTTCGATATGCGCGCTTCCCGAAGCGGTCGCCTTCAGCAGCGATGCAAGCTTGGGCATCGCCCATTCGCCGTTTCCAAGCTCGCTGAGGCGTCTGCCGGGGACCGTCGCGGGATCGATCTCGAAAGCCCGGCAGAACGATGCGCTCGCTGCGATGACTTTCAGGTCTTCCGAGAGGAAAAGCAGCGGCTCGTTCGATGAGACCACCACGGCAAGCGTGCTCGCTGCTTCGAAATGCACGGTCGGGGTTGTTGGCATGAAATGGCCCTCTGGGGCCGAAGACTCACGGAGCAAGTCATTACTCGGCATGAACGCCGATCCGCCACGGCGGAGAATTCGACTGGTACACTCTACCATACTGATCGCATAACAGCGTCATGCTAAATTCCACGGCTGTCCTGTCGACGCGGTGAGACCTCTGATGGCAGCGGGACAACGTTCCGAAGGCAGGCGACGCCGTCGTCACCACCCTCACAGCCCCTCCGCCATCTCCATCAGCTTCACCACGGTGTTCCAGTTGCGCGCCGTGTTCGGCACGCCAATCCCCTTGTCGAACTTCACCGCGAGCTTCGACGTCCCGAACCCGTTCGGCGTGTGCAGATAGGCGACGCGGCCGACGACTTCGATCCGCTCGCCGTCCGCCGCCGCCTCGCGCAGCTTCTCCACCGCGCCCTTCGGCGGATCGGCCGCCAGCACCGCGGCATGGAGGAATTTCGGCACGTCGAGCGCCTCCGGAAACGGGTTCTTCGAGATCAGCTCCGCCCACTCCTCCCGCGTGACGACATGGATATCCTTGTCGAAGCCGAATTCCGCCTTGCAGATCCTGGCGACCTCCACCCTCACCTTGTCGCGGCCCTTGCCGCTCGCCAAGATCGCGTTGCCGCTGTTGATATACGTCGCGACCTTTTCGAACCCTGCCTCGGTCAGCTTCTCGCGCAGCGGCTTCACCGGCAGTTGCGTCGCCCCGCCAACGCCGCGGAAGAGCAGGATGTAGACCGTCTTCGTCAAATCAGCAGCCCCGCCAGCGTCTCGTTGTCGGTGATGTCCTGATAGGCCCAGCCGGCGGCGTCAAAGCGCTCGCGCAGACGGTCGAAACTCTTCCGGTCCTTCGTCTCGATACCGATCAGCACCGAGCCGAAATTGCGCGCCGACTTCTTCAGATATTCGAACCGCGCGATGTCGTCCTCGGGGCCGAGCAGGTCCAGAAAGGCGCGCAGCGCGCCTGGCCGCTGCGGGAAGCGGAAGACGAAATACTTCTTCAACCCCTCGTAGCGCAGCGAGCGCTCCTTGACGTCCGGCAGCCGCTCGAAGTCGAAATTGCCGCCGGACACGACGCAGACCACCGTCTTGCCCTTCAGCTCCTTGCGCGGAATATCTTTCAGCGTGTCGATCGCCAGCGCGCCGGCCGGCTCCAGCACGACGCCCTCGATGTTGAGCATCTCCAGCATGGTCGAGCAGAGCCGGTTCTCGGGCACCAGCTTCACCGCCTCGGCGGGAAAGTCCTTCAGGTGCCGAAAGGGCTCGCGGCCGATCTCGGCCACTGCCGCGCCGTCGACGAAATTGTCGACCCTGGCCAGCCGCACGCGCCTTCCCGCCACGAGGCTGTCGCGCAGGCTGGGCGCGCCTGCCGGCTCGGCGAAGACAAAGCGCGAGGTCCATCCGGCATCGGAAAGGTAGCGCGTCACGCCGGCGGCAAGGCCCCCGCCGCCCACCGGCAGAATGACGATGTCGGCCGCCCTGCCCTTCGGCATCTGGCTCGCGATCTCGGCAGCCACCGTCGCCTGCCCCTCGATGATGTCCTTGTGGTCGAAGGGCGGCACCATCAGGCCGCCGCCCGCTTCCGCGAACTCCAGCGCGGCGCGCAGGCAGTCCTCGAAGAAGTCGCCGACCAGCCGGATCTCGACGAACTCGCCGCCGAAGATGCGAGTCTTGTCGATTTTCTGCTGCGGCGTCGTCACCGGCATGAACACCACGCCCTTCTTGCCGGAATGGCGGCAGACGAAGGCGAAACCCTGCGCGTGGTTGCCGGCCGAGGCGCAGACGAAGAGCTCGGCCTTCGAGCCGCCCTTCAGCGCCTTGCGAAAGAAGTTGAACGCGCCGCGGATCTTGTAGGAGCGCACCGGGGACAGGTCTTCGCGCTTCAACAGCACCCGCGCGCCGAACTTGCGCGACAGGTGTTCGTTCTCCTGCAGCGGCGTCGGGGCGAAGAGAGAGCGCACTTCCTTCGTCGCGCGCTCGACCCCCTCGATGAATGTCGTGGCCGTCATTGCGCCTCGCCGAAAGCTGTTGGTTCAAGCCGCGCCCTATTGCATATTCGGGCCGCGGAAGCCACCTTCCGCCGCGCCGCCCCGACGCGGCAATCCGGCAAGGTTACCGAGTGCACTCACTTTCGATCCGCGCGGCGATCCACATCTCGGCCGTCTTTGCGATCTACCTCTCGCTGGCGATGCTGATCCCGGCGTCGGTCGATCTTTTCTACGGCCATGACGACTGGAAGGTCTTTGCCTTCTGCGGCTTCTTTCTCGGCGGCCTGTCGCTCGCAGTTGCCCTTGCCACGCAGGGCCGCCCGCCTCCGGCGACGGCGCGCTTCGGCTTCCTTCTGGTCAACATGCTCTGGATCACCATGGCGGTGGCCGGGGCTATTCCCATGCTCGCAGCCCCCTCCATCGAAATGAGCCTCGCCGACGCGATCTTCGAATCCGTCTCCGGCATCACCACGACCGGCGGCACGGTCATCAACGGGCTCGACCACGCCCCGCCGGGGCTTCTGCTCTGGCGGTCGCTTCTCAACTACATGGGCGGGCTTGGCGTCATCGCGCTGGGGCTCTTCCTGCTGCCGTTCCTCAACATCGGCGGCATCACCTATTTCCGCATCGAATCCTCGGACATCGCCGACCGGCCGTTCGAGCGGCTCGCGACCTTCACGCTCAGCCTGATCGCCATCTACACCGCGCTCGTCGCCGCCTGTGCCCTGCTTTACGTCTCCTTCGGCATGCAGATCTTCGACGCCGTCAACCATTCCATGTCGACGCTCGCCACCGGCGGTTTTTCCACGCACGACACCTCGTTCGCGCGCTATGGCGACAATCCCGCGATCCTGTGGACCGGCTCGGTCTTCATGTTCATCGGCGGACTACCTTTCTCGATAATGATCCTCTTCGCCGTGCGCGGCCGCGTCGACGCCCTGAGCGATCCGCAGATCAGGGTGTTTCTGGGCTACACGCTCGTCTTCGCCGTCGCAGTTGCGATCTATCTGCGCGTCTCGACCGGCGTGCCGTTCTTTTATGCGCTGAGCCACTCGACCTTCAATTTCATGTCGATCATCACGACCACCGGTTTCGCCAGCGACGACTACACCAAATGGGGACCGTTCGCCGTCGCCTGCATCTTCGTCGCGACCTTCCTCGGCGGCTGTTCCGGCTCGACATCGGGCGGCATCAAGGCCTACCGGCTTCTGATCGTGTTCGAACTCCTCGCCAACGGCGTGCGCCGGCTGGTCTATCCCAACACCATCCATCCGGTGCGCTACGGCGACCGCAGCGTGCCTGACGACATGCAGCGCGCGGTCGTCCTCTTCGTCTCGTCGTTCATGGTCATCCTGATGATCGGCACCGTGCTTCTCGCCGCGACCGGACTTGACCTCGTCACCGCGCTGACAGGCGCTCTCGCCTGCATCACCAATGTCGGTCCGGGTCTCGGCGACATCATCGGACCGTCTGGCAACTATTCGAGCCTGCCCGACGCGGCGAAGTGGATCCTCTCGGTGCTCATGCTGCTAGGCCGCCTCGAGATCCTGGCGGTGCTCGTCATCTTCTCGCCTGCCTTCTGGAGCCGCTGACCGCGCGTCTGGACTGCCGCTGCGCGAACCGCTACCAAGGTCGGGGGCACGGGTTGGGCGTTCGAGCGGTGCAGTGATGATGCGTGTGTGTCCCGGTTCGCCGCTCCTTGCAGCGCTTTCGCTGGCCGCGGTGCTGTTTGCGTCCGGCTGCACCACCGCTCCCGAGCGCCCGTTGCTCTACGATCCGCCCGCCATCTCTGAGCAGGGCGTGGCCGCGATCCACGACATCTTCGTCGCCACCACCCGGCAGAGGGCGGCAGACCCTAAAGCCGTCTTCGACGGCCGGCGGTCTCAGAGCCAGTCGTTCGCGCGGATCGAGGTCAGCGTGCCGGTCGCACGCAAGGTCGGCTCCGTCGAGCGGCCCAAGGGCAGCCGTCCCGATCCGGCGCGCTACTTCACCGCGCGGTCGATCACCGCCTATGACGGGGTGGCGACCTTTTCCGAAAAGGTCCGCGATTCAGCCGCAGGCGACGGCGGCCGCGCGCTCGTCTTCGTCCACGGCTACAAGACCCCCTTCGACGCCGCGGTCTACCGCGCGACGCAGATCGTGCACGATTCCGGTTATGACGGTGCTCCGATCCTGTTCACCTGGGCTTCGGGCGGGCGGACGGTCGACTACGTCTACGACCGCGACAGCGCCAACGCCGCGCGCGACGCGCTGGAGGACCTGCTGCGCTCGCTCGCCAGGTCAGGTGTCAAGCGCATCGACATCGTCGCCCATTCGATGGGAACCTGGCTGACCATGGAGGCGCTTCGCAGCCTCGCCATTGCCGGCGACCGCGACGTCGGCGGCAGGCTCGGCGACGTGATCCTCGCCTCTCCGGACATCGACGTCGACGTGTTCAAGAGCCAGATGCGGCGCTACGGCGTTCCCAAACGGCCCTTCTTCGTGCTCCTGTCCGACGACGACAGGGCGCTGCGCTTTTCGAGCCTCATCGCCGGCCAGCAGCCGCGGCTCGGCGAGTATCGCGACGCCAAGGACATCGCCGATCTCGGCCTGATCGTCGTCGACCTCACCAGGGTCAAGGCCGGCGACAGCTTCAACCACACCAAGTTCGCCGACAATCCCGCACTCGTCGCCCTGCTCGGCGAGCGGCTGCGCCTGGGCGACAAGTTCACCGGCGAGACGGACGCCACCGAGGCGCCGGCGCTTCTGGCACGCGGCGTGGGTGCTGCCGCCGAAGTCATCATCACCACCCCGTTCAAGGTGATCAACATGGTGGTCAACCAGTAACGGCGGCAGGTTCGCGCCGCGATCAGACGAACAGGTCGACCTTCTCGAACGTCCTCACATCGACCAGCCCGATATCCGAAATGCGCAGTTCCGGGATCACCACCAGCGCCAGCAGCGAGTGCTGCATGAAGGCGTTGTTGAGCGTGCAGCCGCAGTCGATCATCGCCTGTTTCAGCCTCTCCGCCTTTTCCGCCACGATCTCGGCGCGCTCGTCCGACATCAGCCCAGCGATCGGCAGCTCGACGGTGGCGAGTTCCTTGCCGCCGGAATAGACCGTCGCACCGCCGCCGATTTCCGACAGCCGGTTCACGGCCGCCGCCATGTCGGCCTTGTTGGTGCCGACGACGATGATCTGGTGGCTGTCATGCGCGACGCTCGACGCCACGGCGCAGTCCCTGGCATAGCGGAAGCCCGAGACGAAGGCGTTCACCACCTGCCCGGTCGCGCGGTGCCGCTCGACCACGGCGATCTGGCAAATGTCGGCCTTGCGGTCCATCGCCACCAGCCCGTTCTCGACCGGCAGGTCGACCTCTAGCGCCTTCGTCGGCGCCTGGTTCTCGACCACGCCGATGGCGCGCACCCTGACCGAATTGGCGCCCTTCGGAGCGGCGATGTCGAACTCCGCGGCGACCTTCCTGCCGCCGACTTTCATCGTCTCCTTCGCCTTCTGCGGATACTCGTAAGGCGGGATCTCGACGACGAGCCGCCCGTTCTCGGCGAGTTTCACCCCCCGCCCCCAGACCTCGTCGATCGCCAGCTGAGACAGGTCCGATACGATCAGAAAGTCGGCCAGCCGCCCCGGCGCGATCGAGCCGAGGTCGCGGTCGACGCGAAAGTGTTGCGCCGTGTTGAGGCTCGCCATCTGGATCGCCGTCACGGGTTTCAGCCCCTGCGCAATCGCGTGCCGCACCACCCGGTTCATGTGCCCGTCATTGACCAGCGTGCCGGCGTTGCAGTCGTCGGTGCAGAGGATGAAGTTGCGCGGGTCGATGCCCTGCTCGGTCACGGCCTTGATCTGGGTCGCCACGTCGTACCAGGCGGAGCCCAGCCGCAGCATCGCCTTCATGCCCTGCCGCACGCGGGCGATCGCGTCCTCGGCGCGCGTGCCTTCGTGGTCGTCCTCCGGCCCGCCCGCGACATAGCCGTGGAAGGCGAGCCCGAGGTCCGGCGACGCATAGTGCCCGCCGACCACCTTGCCGGCCTTCACCGTCTCGGCGATCTCGGCCACCATCAGCCGGTCGTTGTTCGACACGCCCGGAAAATTCATCACCTCGCCGAGCCCGATGATGTTCGGCCAGGTCATCGCCTCGGCCACGTCCTTCTCGTCGAGCACCGCGCCGTTGTTCTCCAGCCCCGGCGCCGAGGGCACGCAGGACGGCATCTGCACATGCACGCTGACCGGCATCGCCACCGCCTCGTCATGCATCAGCCGCACCCCTTCCAGGCCCAGCACATTGGCAATCTCGTGCGGATCGATGAACATCGAGGTCGTGCCGTGCGGGATCACGGCGCGGCAGAACTCGGTCACCGTCACCATGCCGCTCTCGACATGCATGTGCCCGTCGCAGAGACCCGGCACGAGATAGCGGTCGTGCGCGTCGACCACTTTCGTCCCCGGCCCGATCGCGTGGCTCGCGTCCGGCCCGCAATAGGCGAAGCGCCCGCCGACGATGGCGAGGTCGGTTCCGGAGATGACCTCGCCCGAATGCACGTTCACCCACCGCCCGTTGCGCACCACCAGGTCGGCCGGCTTGCGCCCCGTCGCGACGTCGACCAGCAGCGGCGCCATTTCGGACCTGGCCTTGGGTTTCGGGAAAGATGCAGACATCGTGCGACTCCTGTTTCTGCGACCTTGCCAAGGACGGGCGCGCCGCGCCAGAGGGGCGGCGCGCCCTGCCTCGATTGTCAGCCTGCGCCCGGCTTGTATACTCGCCGGTCTTTGCTGACGAGGCGACAGGGTGACGACGAAGACCATCAGATGGCTGCTTTTCGCGACCGCCGCGCTGACGGTGGCCGTCCTCGTGATCGTCGGCGGCGGCCGGATCGCCACTCGTATCTATCTCGACGACGCCGCCGCGCGCGGCCAGACGACGCTGCGGCTGGCCGTCTCCGCGCTCGACGGCCATATGCGGCGTTTCGAGCCGCTGCCCGAGCTGATCGCAGACTATGCCGGCATCAAGGCTCTCGTTCGCGACCCTGCCAGTGAGCATCTCCGGGCGGAAGCCAACCGCTACCTGAAGGCGACCAACGCGCTCCTCAAGTCGTCCGACATCTACGTCATGGTCCCGAACGGCGACACGGTCGCGGCCAGCAACCACGACGGGCCGCTGTCCTTCGTCGGCGAAAATTTCTCCTATCGCCCCTATTTCCAGGATGCGATCGCCGGTCGCCCCGGCCGATTCTTCGCGCTGGGAACGACTTCGCTGAAGCGCGGATACTACTTCTCCGCGCCGGTCCGCATCGACGGTCTCGTGCAGGGCGTCGTCGTGTTCAAGGTCGAGCTCGACGCGATCGAGGCGTCCTGGAGGGGCGGCGACCACGAGATCATCGTGACCGATCCAGAAGGCATCATCTTCATGTCCGGCCGCCCGGACTGGCTCTACGCCGGCCTCCTGCCGCTGACCCCCGAGCGGCTGGCGCGAACGGAAGAGTCGCGGCGCTACGCCAACGCGCAGTTGCGCGAGCTAGCCGTCCAACACGGCAAGCTCGACAAGCATGAACTGATGACGGTTCTCGACGACAGCGCGACGACGGAATATCTGGTTCTGTCCGCCGAAATGCCGGGCGCCGGCTGGACCGTCAGCGTCCTGGCGGACACCGCTTCGGCCTATACACAGAGCTTCGTCAGCGTCGCGGTGGCGCTGCTCCTCCTCGGGCTCGCCGCGTTGCTGGCAGCCATAATCCTTCAGCGCCGGGCGCGCCTGGCCGAGCGCATGCAGCTTCAGCAGTCCGCCCGGGCGGAACTGGAGCAGCGCGTGACCGAGCGGACGGCGGATCTCGCCCTCGTCAACCGCCAGCTCGAGACCGAAGTGGCCGAGCGGCGCGCCACCGAACAGCAGCTCCGCCAGACCCAGTCGGATCTCGTGCAGGCCGGAAAGCTCGCTGCTCTTGGACAGATGTCGGCCGCGCTCAGCCACGAATTCAATCAGCCGCTGACGGCGGTCAAGACGTATGCCGACAACGCCGTCGTGCTGATCGAGCGCGACCGGATCGCCGAGGCCAAGGACAACGTCACCCGCATTTCCGCGCTCACCGACCGCATGGCGTCCATCAGCCGGCACCTGCGTAACTTCGCCCGCAAGCCGAACGAGAAGCTCGGCCCCGTCAATCTCGGCGAGGTGGTCGCCGATACCGCCGAAATCGTCGCCTGGCGATTGAAGGCGGCCGACGCGACCCTGACAGTCGACCTCGGACCCTCGCCGCTGACCGTGCGCGGCGGCGCCGTCAGGCTTCAGCAGGTGCTCGTCAACATCATCTCCAACGCCGCCGACGCGGTCGAGGGTCTTGAAAACCGGACGATCGACCTTGTGGCACGCAAGAAATCCGGCCGGGTCACCATCACCGTGCGCGATCACGGCCCGGGCGTGCCGCCCGCGATCGCCGAGCGCATCTTCGATCCGTTCTTCACCACCAAGGGCGTCGGCAAGGGGCTAGGCCTCGGACTTTCCATTTCCTACAACATCGTCAAGGACTTCGGCGGGTCTCTTTCGGTGACGAACGATCCGGCTGGCGGCGCCGTCTTCGTCATCGAGCTCGACGCTGCAAGGCCGGCCCTGCGCGAGGCCGCCGAATGAACGCGCCCCTCGTCCTCCTCGTCGACGACGAAGACGAGCTGAGGCGGTCCACCGCGCAGTCGCTCGATCTGTCGGGACTGAAGGTGCGCGATTTCGCCTCCGCCGAACGGGCGCTCGATTTCGTCAGTCCCGGGTTCCACGGCGTGGTCGTCTCCGACATCCGCATGCCCGGCATGGACGGCATGACGCTGATGGGACGCGTGCGCGAGATCGATCCGGACATTCCGGTCATCCTCGTCACCGGACATGGCGACGTGCAGCTGGCGGTCAAGGCGATGCGCGAGGGCGCCTACGATTTCATGGAAAAGCCCTTCACGGCCCAGCAGCTGGCGGACATGGCGGGACGCGCCATCGACCGGCGCCGGCTTGTGCTGGAGAACCGGCTGCTGCGCGCCGCCGCCGGCAAGCGCGACGACATCGAGGCAAGGCTTCCGGGACGCACTCAGGCCATGGTCGACCTACGCTACCAGTTGCGCGCCGTCGCCGGGACGGACGCCGACGTGCTGATCATCGGCGACACCGGCACCGGCAAGGAAGTCGCCGCCCGCGCGCTCCACGATCTGAGCTCCCGCGCCACCAACCCATTCGTCGCCATCAATTGCGCGGCCCTGCCCGAGACGCTGATCGAGAGCGAACTGTTCGGGCACGAGGCCGGCGCCTTCCCCGGCGCGATGCGCGCCCGCTACGGCAAGTTCGAGCATTCGCGTGGCGGCACCGTGCTCCTCGACGAGATCGGCTCCATGCCGATCGACCTCCAGGCCAAGCTGCTCCGCGTCATCCAGGAGCGCTCGGTCACCCGCCTGGGATCGAACGAGGCCGTGCCGCTGGACGTCCGTTTCGTCGCCACCAGCAAGGTCGATCTCGAGGCGGAGGTGGCCGCCGGGCGGTTCCGGCCGGACCTCTTCTACCGGCTCAACGTGGTCACGCTCAGGCTGCCGTCGCTGTCTGCCCGGCGCGACGACATCCCCCTACTCTTCCTGCAGCTCGTCAACGAAGCTTCCGCGCGCCACCGCCGCGAGGCGATCGACGTGCCGCCGCAGGTCATCGCCGCCATCGCGCGGCGCGAATGGCCGGGAAACGTGCGTGAGCTGCGCAACGCGGCCGACCGGTTCGTGCTGGGTCTGGGCGCAACTCCCACCGGCGACTTGCCCGCTGCGAATGGCGAGGGAAAGCTCGCCGATCATGTCGCCGAATTCGAGCGCGGGGTCATCGCCGGCGCCTTGCGCGCCCACCGCGGAAGCCTGAAGCCGGTTTACGAATCCCTCGGGATCTCGCGCAAGACGCTCTACGAGAAGATGCAGAAATACGGCCTGGACAAGAGCGATGCCTGAATGGGTGGCGATCCACACAGGCATTGCCTGCCGATGTTACGATTTCCACCCATCGCCCGCCGCGCACACAAATAAATCGTCCCCCATCGCGGCTTCAGGTTGCCATACCCGCGCAATAGGCCATCTAATTCGCCATCCATACGCGGTGCCGGGAGGATCTGTGCACCAGATGGCAAGACAAAACATCGGGAGGAAATCGATGAAGAAGCTTCTCGCCGCGCTCGGCGCGGCTGCAACCATCTCGCTGACGGCGTTTTCGGCCGGTGCCCAGACCTACCCTGAGCGCGGCATCACGATCGTCGTGCCCTTCGCGGCCGGCGGCCCGACCGACACGGTCACCCGCCTCGTCGCCGAGGCCATGTCGAAGGATCTCGGCCAGCAGGTCATCGTCGAGAACGTCGGCGGTGCCGGCGGCACGCTCGGCGCCAAGCAGGTGGCCGACGCCGATCCGGACGGCTACAAGCTGCTGCTCTACCATATCGGCATGGCCACCTCCGCCACCCTCTACCGCAACCTGCCCTACAAGACCCTGGAGGCATTCGAATATGTCGGCCTCGTCACCGAGGTTCCGATGACGATCCTGGCCAAGAAGGACATGGCCGCAAACACGCTCGCCGAACTCGTCGACTACGCCAAGACCAATGCCGACAAGGTGACCGTCGCCAATGCCGGCATCGGGGCTGCGTCGCACCTTTGCGGCATGCTGTTCATGAGCGCCATTGGAACGCCGCTCGTCACCGTCCCCTACAAGGGCACCGGCCCTGCGATGACCGACCTGCTCGGCGGCCAGGTCGACATCATGTGCGACCAGACGACCAATACGACGAAGCACATCCAGGCCGGCACCGTGAAGGCTTACGCCGTCACCACGCCGAAGCGCCTCGACGTGCTGCCCGATGTCCCGACCACGACCGAAGGTGGGCTGAAAGGCATGGAATTCGGCATCTGGCACGGCCTCTACGCGCCCAAGGGCACGCCGGCGGAGATCACCGAACGCCTGTCCAAGTCGCTTCAGGTCGCGCTCAAGGACGAGAACGTCGTCGCCCGCTTCGCCGAGCTCGGCACCGTCCCCTCGCCCGAGGCCGACGCCACGCCTGCCGCGCTGAAAGCCAAGCTCGAGAGCGAGATTGCTCGCTGGAAGCCGGTCATCGAGGCCGCCGGCCAGTACGCCGACTGATCCGGTTCGACCCAAATGGGGGCGCGCTCTGCCGCGCCCCCGAAAGACCGCCGCCGGAGGGGAACCCGGCAGGACGGCAGACCCAGAATGGGGGGAGTTCCGCTATGGTCATCGACCGCGCCAACGCGCTCTGCGGCGCTATTTTCATCGCCTTCGGCGCCTATTTCGGGCTGAATTCGCTCGGCATGGAGCTCGGAACCCCGTTCCGGATGGGGCCGGGCTTCTTCCCGCTGTTTCTCGCGGCGATCCTCATTGTCCTCGGTCTGGCGATTGCCATCCCGGCGATCCGCGTCGAGGGCGAGCCGATCGGCAGCCTTCCCCTCAGGGGCATGGTCTTCATCCTCCCCTCGCCGGTGCTCTTCGCGCTCACTCTGAAAGGCCTCGGCTTCGTCCCGTCCATCTTCCTTGCCACGCTTCTTGCGTCCTTCGCCTCGACGAAGATGCGTATCCCCACCGCGCTCATCCTCGCCGCGCTGATGACGGCGTTCACCACGGCCGTCTTCGTCTACGGGCTCGGCCTGCCGTTCCGGCTGTTCGGTCCCTGGCTCGGCCAGCGTTGAGGAGTCGGCACGATGGAACTCTTCGACAACCTCTCGCTCGGCTTCGCCACGGCCTCGACGCTCGCGAATCTCGGCTTCTGCTTCATCGGCGTGCTTCTCGGCACGCTGATCGGCGTCCTGCCCGGCATCGGGCCGACGGCAACGATCGCCATGCTCCTGCCGATCACCTTCCAGATCGGCGATCCAACCTCGGCGCTGATCATGCTGGCCGGCATCTATTACGGCGCGCAATACGGCGGCTCCACCACCGCCATCCTGATCAACCTGCCGGGTGAATCCTCCTCCGCTGTCACCGCCATCGACGGCTACCAGATGGCGCGAAAGGGCCGCGCCGGCGCAGCACTCGCCACCGCCGCGATCGGATCCTTCGTCGCTGGCACGGTTTCAACCTTCCTCGTCGCGCTGCTTGCGCCGCCGCTGACCGGCATAGCGCTGCAGTTCGGCGCGGCCGAATATTTCTCCCTGATGGTGCTCGGCCTCATCTCCTCGATCGCACTCGCCTCCGGCTCCATCGTCAAGGCGCTGGCCATGGTCGTGCTCGGCCTGCTGCTCGGCCTCGTCGGCACCGACATCTATTCCGGCACGCCACGCTTCAACCTCGGCATCCGCGAATATTCCGACGGGCTGAACTTCGTCGCCGTCGCGGTGGGCGTGTTCGGCATCGCCGAGATCCTGCGCAATCTGGAAGACGAGCACGAGCGCTCCGTGGCGGTGAAGAAGGTGTCGAGCCTCTGGCCGACGCGCGAGGACTGGCGGCGTATGGCCGCCCCGATCGTGCGCGGCACCTTCATCGGCTCGGCGCTCGGCGTGCTGCCCGGCGGCGGCGCGATCCTCGCGGCGTTTGCCTCCTACACGGTCGAAAAGCGCATCTCCAGGAATCCGGGCGAGTTCGGCAAGGGCGCGATCGAGGGCGTCGCCGGACCCGAATCCGCCAACAATGCCGGCGCGCAGACCTCCTTCATCCCGCTTCTGACGCTCGGCATCCCGGCCAACCCGGTGATGGCGCTTATGATCGGCGCGATGATCATCCAGGGTATCGTGCCCGGTCCGAACGTCGCTACCGAGCAGCCGGCACTGTTCTGGGGCATCATCGCCTCGATGTGGATCGGCAACGTGATGCTGGTGGTGCTCAACTTGCCGCTGGTCGGCCTATGGGTGAAGTTGCTGACCGTTCCCTACTACATGCTGTTTCCCATCATCATCGCCTTCTGCTCGATCGGCATCTACAGCGTCAATTCCAACATCTTCGACCTCTACTCGGTCGCCTTCTTCGGCTTCGTCGGCTACGTGCTGGTCAAGCTGCGCTGCGAGCCGGCGCCACTCCTGCTCGGCTTCGTGCTCGGGCCGCTCCTGGAGGAGAACCTGCGCCGCGCCATGATCCTGTCGCGCGGAGACTTCTCCACCTTCGTCACGCGTCCGATCAGCGCGACGCTGCTGGTGCTCACCGCCGCGGTCCTGGCCGTGGTGCTGCTGCCCTCCGTGCGCAAGAAGCGCGAAGAGGTCTTCGTCGAGGACGAATGAGCGACGCGCCGCCCTCCTGGCCGCCTTTCTACTTTTCTGGCGGATGGTTCCGCTTGGGCTCTGACGAGCCGCTGTTCCGCATCAAGGGCAAATACGAGTTCGAGTTCCTCAGCACCGAGGAAGGTGACGAGCCCGCGCTCGCCGCGCCGGCCTATGCCGAGGAGCTCGCACGGCAAATCGCCAGTGAGCCGCGATGGCTGGCAACGGGAGGCTGGGAGATCGAGCCCGGTCCGGCCGGCCGCGCCGGCTCCGTCCACTCGACGCCCTTCGCCGCGCGCCACCCCGCCTCCGGTCACACGGTCGAAGGCCGCGTCACGCTGTCACCCGATCCGTCGCATTGGGTCAAGGTCGAGGTCTTTCTCGGCACCGTCCGTGTCTTCGTCGCCTACCTCGACATGCCATGGGAGCAATACGAGCTCCGGCCCTCCGGCGCGGTCGAGAAGACCGACGAGGCGCCCGGCCGCGTCGGCAAGCGGCGCAACTGGGTGAACCTCTCGGCCGCCGCCTGGCCGGTGCTGGAGCGCTTCGCCGCGGAAGGCTGGTTCACGGTCGAGCAGCCAGAAGGCTGATAGCGCCGTCAGCCGCCGGCACTACATTACGTAACGTAAACGTGACCCCGCCCCTGCAAGGCGCGCTTCGTGAGGGGTGGCGCCAGGCGTAGAATATCGCCGCGACTTCCACCCCCATCACGGAGAACGATGATGTCTGCGCACAGCATTTCGACGCTGGGCTCTACGGTTTTCGCATGCGCGCTGTCCATCGGCGCTTTGGCTCTTTCCGCCGCGCCCGCCCAGGCGGCCGAAGAGCCCCTCTTTGCAGTCCTCAGCGGCAACGAAGAATGCAACGCGGTCGCCCCGCCGGCCGGACCGGTCTGCCGCATCGGCGACCGCGACGCCTTCGGCTCGGCGACCATCCTCATATCGCAGGCCCCGGGCGCGGCTCTGCTCTGCTTTGCCCTCACGATCGACAATCTGAACGTGGCGGCGAATGCCGCGCATATCCATTCCGGCAATGCCACCTTCAACGGCGGAGTGGTCGTCAATCTCGCGCCGCCCGTCGGGCCGGCTGCGAGCAACCCGGGCGCTTCCTCCGGCTGCGTCGCGATCGCCGCCGCCCCCGCGGCGGCGATCGTCGCCAATCCGACGCGCTTCTACATCAACGTCCACAATGCCCAGTTCCCGGGCGGCGCCGTTCGCGGACAGCTCTTCTAGCCGCACCACGCGGTGCGACCGCCATGCCCGTGGCCGACGGTCGCGACCGGTGTGACGGTGGGGTTCGGTGCCCGGGGACCCCGAAACGACTGCGCCCCGGACGAGCCGGGGCGCCTAAGAGGATCGGAGCCGCGATCAGAACTTGTAGCTGACGCCCAGCTTGATCGTGCTGAAGGAGCCGTCGCCCTCGAAGGGCTCGGTGCCGACACCCGTGCCGAAGGGGATGTCGCCGAGATCGACGAACATGTACTCCCCCTTCACCAGCCAGTTGTCCGTGAAGGCATATTCGAGGCCGCCGCCGACCGCGTAGCCGGTCGCGGTGCCGCTGCCCTGCTGGGCCGAATTGTAGATGCCGCCGTCCACGCCGCCATAGGCCAGACCGCCGGTGGCATAGATCAGCGCCCGGTCGGCCGCGAAGCCGAGACGGGCGCGCAGCGTGCCGTAGTACTGGATGTCGACATTGCAGGCGCCGGTATTGCACGACCAGAAAGGCCCCGGCGTGCCTTGCGCCGTCTCGCCGTTCGGGCCGTTCTGGATGTCCGCCTCGACGCCTGCGACGATATTGCCGAACTGCCAGTTGTAGCCGATCGCCACGCCGCCGATCACGCCGTCCACGTCGACATCGACGCCGGTGCCGGACGCGCTGAACTGGGTGTAGCTGCCGAAGGCGCCGCCGACATGGGCGCCGATGTAGAGGCCCGTCCAGTCATAGGAGCTCAGCGTCGGCTCGGTGACGACATCCGCGGCCGAAGCGACGCTCGCGGAGACGAGAATGACGGTCGAGGCAAGAAGCGACTTAAACATGGCAAGCACCCTTCAATCTAGGCTGCGCTCTCGGCGCGAAGACCGGCGATCCGCAACAATCATGGATTCGCCTTTCTTTGGTTATATTCCCGCCATCTGGCCTGCAAGACAAGGCTCTGCTTGCTCCATGCTTCTGTTCTCCGGCCGCCGTTGCGATCGGGCAACACAGTCTTTGTTAACCATGCGCTGGATGGGCGCATCTTGCGGGCCGGCGGCGGATCGAACCCGCACAGCCCGATGCCGAGGCGCCGGATTGTTTCGCCGGTAACCTCTAGGCTCGACCGCCTGGCTTTTCCGGCGACAGGCAGCGGATCACGGCCTGGGCCCTACTCGAGCGATTTGAGAAACGCGATCAGATCGTGGATCTGGTGAGGATCCAACTGAAACTGCGGCATGCTCGGATGGCCGGTCGAAATCCCTTCGGCAAACGCCTCTTCGAGGTTTTCGACCGGGTAGCGCCGGTGCAGGTCGCGCAGCGGTGGCGCGATCGAGAGCGGGCTCGGGCCGACCTTGTCGATGGAGTGGCATTGCGCGCAATAGGTTTTGACAAGAACCCGCCCGCGCTGGACGTCCGGCGGGGTCTGCGCTGCGACAGGCGCCGTGACCGAGAGCCAGAGTCCGATTGCAAATCCTGCACGCAACGCTTTCATGATGTCACTTTCGCATGTTTTCCGCTCGACGATCCCCGCGAGCCCGGTCCGATGGCAGCACGTCCGCCGATAGACCGCCCGGCTTGCCCATCGAACATCATGGCCTAGGCCGCCGGCGCGTCAAAGAACTTTGATCGCCACCTGGTGGGAACTAAATCGTCTTCTGGCCATTCGTGTTGATCACGACCAGATTCCCCCTCATGGTCGTGTGAAACCAGAACCCGTCATCGGCAACGATGGCGGGTTTTCGTTTCGGATACCCTGGCGGCTGCCCGCGCCAACTGGCCGGCAGATGGTGCGGGCGGCGGGGATCGAACCCGCATAGCCAGAGGCTGAGGGATTTTAAGTCCCTTGCGTCTACCAGTTCCGCCACGCCCGCGTGATCGATGTGGTTATTGGAGACGGAGCGGCCGATCAAGCTGCAAACGCCCTCTGCGCCACACGGCCGATCATCGCGGCGACACGGTCGCTCGCCCAGTATTGCGGGTGGTGGCCGATGCCCTCGACCATCTCAAAGTCGAGCCCTTTGATCTGGTCGCGGAACTCCTCGCCGTTCTCGGTGTAGTTCACGACCCTGTCAGCCGTGCCGAAGATCATGCCCGCCGGCATGTCGATCTCGCCAAAGCGCTTCGACAGCGCCGGCATGTCGTCGGCGACGGCCACCAGATCCATCACCATGTTGATGAAATGGCCGGGCCGCAGCCCCAGTTCGCCGCCGCCCTCGGTCATGTAGTCCTTCGGCGTCTCCTGCGGGCCGAAGACATAGGCGAGCGTGGCCGGAGCCATCTTCAGCGCCGCCGGGATCGCCACCGTGTTGGCGAGCAGCCAGCGCTTCAGCGGCGAGCGGATGTAGATCGGCGCGAATTCCGGCGGCACGCCCTCGCGATGCCGCGTCAGCGCGGCGATAAGCACGATGCCCGAGATCTTCTCGGGATGGTTCAGCGCCAGAGTCAGCGTGATCATGCCGCCCAGCGAATGGCCGACGACCAGCGGCTTTTCCAGTCCGAGCCTGTCGATGAACTTGGCGATCACCGCCGCCTGTTCCGGCAGTCGGGCGCTCGCGCCCGCCGCGCGCGTCGAATAGCCGGCGCCCGGTCGGTCGATGGCGATCAGCCGGTAGCCGGGGATCTTTCCGCCGAACAGCGGATGGCGCAGATGGTGCAGCGTGCCGCCGAGCCCATGGATGAACAGGATCGGCCTGCCCTCGCCTTCCTCGACATAATGAATGCGGTTGCCGTCGATCTCGACGAACTTGCCCCGCGCCGGCACCAGCCGCTCGGCCCTGCGCGCGATCGTCTGCGTCCGCCAGACGAAGTAGCCCGCGACCAGGAGCGCGGCGGCGAGAAGAAGAACGACGAGCCAGACGAGAATCGACAGCAAGGGCATGCACTCCAAGGGTATCAGGTGAAAGCTAGATCATCTTTCGCACCTGCGAAACAGGCGGCGTCGGCGCCCCATTGCCGCCCGCCCGCATCGGCGCTACGAGACGCTGGCCGAGCGAAAGGATGCCACGTTGAGCGAAATCGTGACTGCCGCCATGATGGTGATCGGGGACGAGATCCTCTCCGGCCGCACCAAGGACAGGAACATCGGCCACCTCGCCGACGTCATGACCGCCATCGGCATCGACTTGAAGGAGGTCCGGATCGTCGCCGACGAGGAGGACGAGATCGTCGCCGCGGTCAACGCGCTGCGCACCAGGTTCACCTACGTCTTCACCACCGGCGGCATCGGCCCGACGCATGACGACATCACCGCCGATTCGATCGCCAAGGCCTTCGGCGTGCCCTGCGACTACGATGCCAAGGCGTACAGGATGCTCGAGGCGAGCTATGCCGCCCGCGGCCTCGAATACACCGAGGCGCGCAAGCGCATGGCGCGCATGCCCGTCGGCGCCGAGCATATCGACAATCCGATCTCGCTGGCGCCCGGCTTCCGCATCGGCAATGTGCATGTGATGGCCGGCGTGCCGGCGATCTTCCAGGCGATGCTCGACAATGTCGTGCCGACGCTCAAGGGCGGCGCGGTGATGCTGTCCGAGACCGTCCATTGCCCCTATGGCGAAGGCACGATCGGCACCCAGCTCGGCCTGATCCAGAAGGCCAATCCGGACACGATCATCGGCTCCTATCCGAAATACATGGACGGCAAGTTCTGGACCGAGCTCGTCGTGCGCTCGCGCTCGCCGGAAAGCCTCGCAAGGGCCAAGGCCGAGGTCGAAGCCATGCTGGCGGCGATCGCCAAGCCAGCCTGACCCGTCGCCGGGCTGATTCCCGGTGGATGGGACGCCGCGCGCCTTGCCAATCCCGGGACATTCCCGCTAATCCCGGCTGCATTCCAGCCAAGCGGAGTGCGTTCCATGTCCCTGCCCGAAAAAGCCTTCCCGGTCTCGTGGGATCAGTTCCACCGCGACGCGCGTGCGCTCGCCTGGCGGCTTGCCGGTATCAACAGCGGCCAGTGGAAGGCGATCGTCTGCATCACCCGCGGCGGCCTGGTGCCCGCCGCCATCATCTCGCGCGAACTCGGCATCCGCGTCATCGAGACGGTGTCGGTCGCGTCGTACCACGATTACACCTCGCAGGGCGAACTCGCCGTGCTCAAGGAAGTCACGCCCACGCTGCTGGAGAACGGCGGCGAAAGCGTGCTGATCGTCGACGATTTGACCGACACCGGCAAAACCGCCGCCGTTGTCCGCGCCATGATGCCCAAGGCCCACTTTGCCGCCGTCTACGCCAAGCCCAAGGGCCGGCCGATGGTCGACACCTATGTCACCGAGGTCAGCCAGGACACCTGGATCTACTTCCCCTGGGATATGGGTTTCACATACCAGAAGCCGATTGCCGAGGATCATCGCGGCTGAGGCCCGACACCAGATCCGATTTCGGTAAGTTTCGCGTAGGGTTTGCGCTTTATTATCAGCGCACTATCTGTATGATTCGTAAGCTGGCAAATAAGAAGGCGACCATCGAACCATCAGGATGTTGATTTCACACGCAACCCGCAGACGACTCCTTGAGCGCGCCCGCCAGTTCTTTGGCGGCATGCCGTGCCGGGTACAGGTCGCGGCGCTGCCCTGGCGGCTGTCGGGCGGAGAAGTCGAGATCATGCTGGTGACCAGCCGGGGAACCGGCCGCTGGGTATTGCCGAAGGGCTGGCCCGAAGCGTCCGAGAAGCTGGCCGAGGCGGCCGCCCGCGAGGCTGGCGAAGAGGCCGGCATCTCCGGCGGGATCGCCGAGCGTGAAGCCGGCAGGTTCTATTACGAGAAAGTTCTTCCGACCGGCCTCGAATGGCACTGCGAGGTGCATGTCTTCCCGCTCGAGGTCGACAGCGTGGCCGACAAATGGCCGGAAATGAAGAAGCGCAAGCGCAGCTGGTTCCGTGCCGTGGATGCCGCAAAGCTGGTGTCTGAACCCGATCTGGCGGAACTAATTGCTCGTTTCGGCACTAATCCACGACAAATCGCCGCGTAATCCCGGTTCGACATTGCCGGGTTGACCGAAACGCCCTATCGCGCGCCGGAGTGCGGACGATCGACCGCCGCTCATGTCGTCAGGATTGGACCAGCTAGCCGATGGCACTTTCCGCCGAACTCGCCCGCAAGGAAACGCTCGACAAGGACCTCGAGAAGTTCGTCACCGTCGAGGAAGCGGCCGGCGTGCTGTCGCGCGGGCTGGTGGCGCCCGGTCTTGCGCTGCTCTTCATCGCGCTCGCCGCCGCGGCCACCTCGATCTATGTCGTCGGCCAGCCGGGCGCCGTGGTGATCATCGCCGCGGCGGCGATCGGCGGCTACATGGCGCTCAACATCGGCGCCAACGATGTCGCCAACAATGTCAGCGCCGCCGTCGGCGCCCGCGCATTGACGCTGGCGAGCGCGCTCGTCATGGCGGCGATCTTCGAGACCGCCGGCGCGCTGATTGCCGGCGGCGACGTCGTCGAGACGATCTCGAAGGGCATCATCGATCCCGCACTCGTCGCCGATGCGAACACGTTCATTCGTCTCATGCTCGGCGCGCTCATCTCCTCGGCGCTGTGGATCAACCTCGCCACCTGGATCGGCGCCCCGGTGTCGACCACCCATTCCGTCGTCGGCGGGGTGCTCGGCGCCGGCGTCGCCGCGGCCGGCTTCGCCTCCGTCGACTGGGGCGTCATGGGCGCAATCGCGGCCTCATGGGTCGTCTCGCCGCTCGTCGGCGGAGCCATCGCAGCTCTCTTCCTCTTCTTCATCAAGTCGACCATCATCTACCAGGACGACAAGCTCACCGCCGCGCGCCTGTGGGTGCCGGTGCTGATCGCCATCATGGCAGGCTCCTTTACCGCCTACCTGGCAAGCAAGGGGCTCGGCCGTGTCGTCAAGCTCGACGGTTTGACGCTCTCGGTGCTCGCTATCGTATCGACCGTCGTGTTCTGGGCCGTCTCCCACCGCTACGTCGCCTGGCAATCCCGGGGCATGGAAAACCGCAACCAGTCGCTGCGCAAGCTGTTCCGGCTGCCGCTGGTGATCTCGGCGGCACTCCTCTCCTTCGCCCACGGCGCCAACGACGTGGCCAATGCGGTGGGGCCGCTCGCCGCGATCGTCTCGGCCGCGCAGGGTGGCGGCATCGAGGCCAAGGTGGGCATCCCGCTCTGGGTCATGCTGATTGGCGCGCTCGGCATCTCGATCGGCCTCATCCTGTTCGGCCCGAAGCTGATCCGCATGGTCGGCGAGCAGATCACCAAGCTCAACCCGATGCGCGCCTTCTGCGTGGCGCTGTCCGCCGCGCTCACCGTCATCGTCGCCTCGGCGATGGGCATGCCGGTCAGTTCCACCCATATCGCCGTCGGCGCCGTGTTCGGTGTCGGCTTCTTCCGCGAATGGTACACCGCCAACTCGCCGCGCCGCCGCGCCTATCTCGAGCGCAAGATGGTGCGCCGGCGTGCCGAACGCGAGGCATTGGCAGGCGCGGTCGCCGATGTGCTCGCCGACGAAGCCGATCTGGACAACGGCCCCTCCCCGCCCATCTCCCGCGATGAGATCACCCGCCGCAATCTGGTGCGCCGCGCCCATGTTCGCACCATCGTGGCCGCCTGGGTCACCACCGTGCCGGCCTCGGCGCTGCTCGCCATCGGCGCCTTCCACCTCATCGGCCTGGTGTTCTAAACCGAAGACCGTCCCCATTATCCACATGCTGCGCCCACAAGATGTTGTGGTCATAAATCTCGTACAAACGAATCGTTGACGCTGGCGTCCGAGTCGTCTTTTATCGGACATGCGCTCCTGTTGAGGGCGCGGCGCAGGCTTCGGCCTCAGCCAGTTCTTCCCCGATTTGATGCGTTTCCCGACACCCGAAACCGCTTTGCCGCGGCCCGTTCGGCCGGGGATTCGTTTGCCTTTCGGGCCCGGGGAAGCGAATGGTTTTGGGTGGCGTAAAGAGGTTGTTAATACTATATTTAGTGTTTGCGGGGGATAATCGGCACCATATAAGGGAAGTGTCTCGCCGAGCGAGACTCACCCGAAAGGTGCTGGAAAGAGGGCCGCAAGGCCGGTTCGAGAGTCGCTGTTTCGCCTTTTCGAGGAGGCGGAACGGGCATGCGGACCGGGTTGCGGGAAGGCGTCGTGATCCATGTCGGACACGGCGGATGCGGACGGCGCGAAGTCGCGGAATCTTGACGAGGGACTCCTGTGGACAGACGCTATATTTAGGACTGAAGGGACAAGACGATGCGGATCGAGCGGCGTTTCACCAGGGATGGACAATCTGCCTATGCGGAGATCGAATTCCGCAAGGCCCTCTCCGAGATCAAGAACCCCGACGGCTCGGTGGTCTTCCGTCTCGCCGACATCGATGTGCCGGCGCAGTTCAGCCAGGTCGCGACCGACGTGCTGGCGCAGAAATATTTCCGCAAGGCCGGCGTCCCCGCGCGCCTGAAGAAGGTCGAGGAAACGCAGGTCCCCTCCTTCCTCTGGCGTTCCGTGCCCGACGAGGCCGAACTCGCCAAGCTCCCCGAGAACGAGCGCTACGTCTCCGAAACCGACGCCCGCCAGGTCTTCGACCGTCTCGCCGGCACCTGGACCTACTGGGGCTGGAAGGGCGGCTATTTCGCCTCCGAGGACGACGCGCGCGCCTTCCGCGACGAGCTCGCCTACATGCTCGCCACCCAGCGCGTCGCGCCCAACTCGCCGCAATGGTTCAACACCGGCCTGCACTGGGCCTATGGCATCGACGGCCCCGGCCAGGGCCATTTCTACGTCGACCCGTTCACCGGCAAGCTGACCAAGTCCAAGTCGGCCTATGAGCACCCGCAGCCGCATGCCTGCTTCATCCAGTCCGTCGCCGACGACCTCGTCAACGAGGGCGGCATCATGGACCTGTGGGTGCGCGAAGCCCGCCTGTTCAAATACGGCTCCGGCACCGGCTCCAACTTCTCCTATCTGCGCGGCGAGGGCGAAAAGCTCTCCGGCGGCGGCCGTTCGTCCGGCCTCATGTCCTTCCTCAAGATCGGCGACCGCGCCGCGGGCGCCATCAAGTCGGGCGGCACCACCCGCCGCGCCGCCAAGATGGTCGTGGTCGACATCGACCATCCCGACATCGAGGACTACATCGACTGGAAGGTGAAGGAAGAGCAGAAGGTCGCCTCGCTCGTCACCGGCTCCAAGATCGTCAAGAAGCACATGGCCGCCGTGATGAAGGCCTGCATCAATTGCGACGGTCCGGACGGCGACTGCTACGACCCCAACCGCAACCCGGCTCTCAAGCGCGCCATCAAGGACGCCAAGAAGGACGGCGTGCCGGAGAACTACGTCCAGCGCGTCATCCAGTTCGCGAAGCAGGGCTACACCCAGATCGAGTTCAAGACCTACGACACCGACTGGGATTCGGAGGCCTATCTCACCGTCTCCGGCCAGAACTCCAACAATTCCGTCTCGCTCAAGGACGACTTCCTGCGCGCCGTCGAGACCGACGGGACGTGGAACCTGACCGCCCGCAAGGACGGCAAGGTGATGAAGACGCTGAAGGCCCGCGACCTGTGGGAGAAGATCGGCTACGCCGCCTGGGCGTCGGCGGATCCCGGCCTCCACTTCAACACGACGATGAACGACTGGCACACCTGTGCGTCTGCCGGTGCGATCCGGGCGTCCAACCCGTGCTCGGAATACATGTTCCTCGACGACACGGCCTGCAACCTCGCCTCGATCAACCTGCTGCCCTACCGCCAGCATGGCGGCGACATCGACATCGCGGCCTACGAGCACACCGTGCGCCTGTGGACGATCGTGCTCGAGATCTCGGTCATGATGGCGCAGTTCCCGTCGAAGGAGATCGCCAAGCTCTCCTACGAATACCGCACGCTCGGCCTCGGCTACGCCAATATCGGCGGCTTGCTGATGACCTCCGGCATCCCCTACGATTCCGCTGAAGGCCGCGCCATCTGCGCCTCGCTCACCGCGATCATGACCGGCGTCGCCTATGCCACGTCGGCCGAGATGGCCGGCGAACTCGGTGCCTTCCCCGACTACGACCGCAACGCCGGCAACATGCTGCGCGTCATGCGCAACCACCGCCGCGCCGCCTATGGCGACCGCGACGGTTACGAAAAGCTGGCGGTCCACCCGGTGCCGCTGGTTGCCTCCGACCTCAAGCAGCCGGCGCTGGCCGACCATGCCAAGGCCGCCTGGGACCGGGCGATCTCGCTTGGCGAGGAGCACGGCTACCGCAACGCCCAGGCCACCGTCATCGCGCCCACCGGCACGATCGGCCTTGTCATGGACTGCGACACCACCGGCATCGAGCCCGACTTCGCGCTGGTCAAGTTCAAGAAGCTCGCCGGCGGCGGCTACTTCAAGATCATCAACCGCGCGGTTCCCGAAGCGCTGCGCACGCTCGGCTACTCCGAGAGCCAGATCGCCGAGATCGAGGCCTATGCGGTGGGCCACGGCAACCTCAACCAGGCGCCCGGCGTCAATCCCGGCTCACTCAAGGCCAAGGGCTTCACCGACGAGAAGATCGCCGCGCTCAACGCAGCGCTTGGCTCCGCCTTCGACATCAAGTTCGTCTTCAACCAGTGGACGCTCGGCGCCGACTGGGTGAAGCAGACCTTCGGCTTCACCGACGAGCAGCTGAACGACTTCTCGTTCGAGATGCTGCCGGCGCTCGGCTTCACGAAGAAGGAGATCGAGGCCGCCAACATCCACGTCTGCGGCGCGATGACGCTCGAGGGCGCACCGTTCCTCAAGGACGAGCACCTGCCGGTGTTCGACTGTGCCAACCCCTGCGGCAAGATCGGCAAGCGCTATCTCTCCGTCGAGAGCCACATCCGCATGATGGCCGCCGCCCAGCCCTTCATCTCGGGCGCCATCTCCAAGACGATCAACATGCCCAACGAAGCGACCGTCGAGGATTGCAAGTCGGCCTACATGCTGTCCTGGAAGCTGGCGCTGAAGGCCAACGCGCTCTACCGCGACGGCTCGAAGCTTTCCCAGCCGCTCAACGCCTCGCTGATCGCCGACGACAGCGACGACGAGGACGAGGCGATGGAGACGCTTCTCGCTGCGCCGGCGGCGCAGCAGGCGGTGCAGATCACCGAGCGCATCGTCGAGCGCATCATCGAACGCGTCAGCCGCGAGCAGGAAAAGCTGCCCGGCCGCCGCAAGGGCTACACCCAGAAGGCCAAGATCGGCGGCAACACGATCTTCCTGCGCACCGGCGAATATGATGATGGCCGCCTCGGCGAGATCTTCATCGACATGAACAAGGAGGGCGCGACGCTCCGCGGCCTTCTCAACAACTTCGCCATCGCCATCTCGCTCGGCCTGCAGTACGGCGTGCCGCTCGAGGAATATGTCCACGCCTTCACCTTCACCAAGTTCGAGCCGGCCGGTCCCGTCCAGGGCAACGACGCGATCAAGAGCGCCTCGTCGATCCTCGACTACATCTTCCGCGAACTGGCCGTCTCCTATCTCGGCCGCCACGACCTCGCCCATGTCGACCAGTCGGACTTCTCCAACACCGCGCTCGGGCGCGGCATCTCGGAGGGCAAGACCGACGCCGTCTCCAAGGGGCTCACCCGCGGCACCTCGCTGAAGATCGTCGCCGGCAAGACCGCCGATCCCAAGGGCTTCGGCGGCTCCGACAACGCGCCCGCCCGGATCGCACCGACTGCCGGTTCCAACGTCCGCGCCATCGCCTCGGTCGCCACCGTCACGGCGCTGAAGCCGCTGACGGCGGAGATCCGCGACGAGGCGCTCGCCTACAAGCGCGACTATGAGGAGCGCTCGAAGGAGCTCGCCGAGGAAATGGCCCTGGAAGACCGCGCCGCCGACGCCGCCTCCGCCCTCTTCACCGACGCGGCGACCCGCGCGGCGGAAGAGGCCAAGGCCGACGCAAAAGCGCTCGCCAACGACCGCCGCATCAAGTCGATGCTGCAAGGCTACACCGGCAACGCCTGCTCCGAATGCCAGAACTTCACCATGGTGCGGAACGGGACATGCGAAAAGTGCGACACCTGCGGGGCGACGAGCGGGTGTAGCTGAGCATCCGCAGCCGCTGAAACGCTACACATGCCGGCCCGGTCGCAAGATCGGGCCGAACTGCAAGAAGGAACAAAACGGATACGGACATAACGATGCCCTTATGCGGCATCCAGAAACACCAAAGCCGACCCTGCCAGGGGTCGGCCTTGGATACCGCGAATGAAGCCGAAGCTCACGCGGGGCGAAGAGACCGAAATCCCTCCTCCTGTTGCAAGGACACCATACGGGGAATCGGTTCTCAAAGTCGAGGTAGCTGCGGCGTACTAGCTATCGAAAAGGATGAATCCTAATGGCAACCGATAACCGTAAGACGTTCGACATTGGCCGCAGTTCAAAAACCGGCCAATTCATCCCAGTAAAAGAAGCTGAGCGCCGGCCAAACACCACAACGGTCGAACGCGTTCCCAAATCAGGCTACGGCGACACGAAGAATGAACCTTCGCGTCGCAAGTAACCAGCTTGCAAACAGCGGCCGTCCTCAGGGCGGCCGCTCCGCGCCATGTCCTTCTCCCCTTGTGGGAGAAGGTGGCCGAGCCGAGCGTAGCGAGAGCGAGGTCGGATGAGGGGTGCTGGAAGAAACGAGGCGCTTCGGAAGGGAGTATTACAAGCACCCATTCTGCACCGTGCCGCGCTCCTCGCAACACCCCTCATCCGCCCCTTCGGGGCACCTTCTCCCACAAGGGGAGAAGGACCAAGCGCCCTTACCGCCAGGGCTGCAGCGTCGGATCGCGCACAAAGGCGATGATCGTATCGCAGACGGTGTCCATCTCACGCAGCACCTCGTCATTCCAGAACCGCAACACCCGGAACCCCTTGGCATTGAGAAACCGGGTGCGGGCCGGATCGGATAGGCTCCCGCTGTGCTGGCCGCCGTCCACCTCGATGACCAGCGTTGCCCTGGCGCACAGGAAATCCCCCGTATAGGGCGGCACCGGCACCTGCCGGCGAAACTTTGCTCCGTCCAGCCTCCTGTCGCGCAGTTCCTCCCAGAGCCGATCCTCGGCATCGGTCGTCTCGCGCCGCTCCGAGCGGGCGAAATCCCTCTTCTCCGGTGGCACGGGCTCGTGCGGCATGATGCAGGCTACCCCTTCCCGGCGGACCGGAAAAGCCGGCGAGTGCGCGCTGGTCCTCCCCCCCCTTGTGGGGGAGTGGCGGAGCCGAGCGCAGCGAGAGCCATCATGGCGCGAATAGCGCGGCGCCTCTATCTCCCCCCTGGAGGGGGAGAAAGCAAATTCCTGGGCTTGGCGAAGCCAAGTCCTTGGAATTTGCAAGAGAGGGGGTGAGAGCCCGATTCGCCAAAGGCGAATTCATCGTGCCGGTGGCACGATGAAAGGGCTCGAACGCCCTGAGCCATAGCGAAGGGCCGGAGACGCCGCTGCGAAGACCTCCCCCCGCCGCAAGTTCCACTGGTGCGATAAGGGCGTGCATCGATTCCCACCAAGGGTGGATCGCCGCCGCCACGATGGCCCCCTCTCTGGCGATTTCTAAGACTTAGCCTTCGGCTAAGATCTTGAAATCGCTTTCTCTCCCTCAAGGGGAGAGATAGAGCGCCGCGCCCGCCACCCGCCTTTCGATCCACCTCCCCCCGCATCCGCCCGACACTGTCTCCTGCGCGAAAGGAGGCGGCGGTGATCGACTGGGACCTTGTGATCGAGCGCAATGTCCGCCTGCTTGGCGGCATCATCGCCACGCTGTGCATCATGGCCGGGCTTTCCTCGCCCCTTGAGGCGAGGCGAGGAGCGGTGGCCGAAGGCCACGAAAAGCCCCGAAATGGGCTTTTCGAGCGCCCGAGCGCCCGGAGCCATAGCGGAGGGCCGGGTTCGGCTCGCCGAGGCGCAGCCGAGGCGTTAGCCGAACCTGGTGAGGGGGATCTGGCGAGCCCGACCCTGCCCCGCCGCGTCCACCGCGCCGTCTACCGCCTGCTGCGCGCGGCGGAAGCTGCCGTGCGACGGCTGATCGTCGTCGTCGGCCGCGACATGGTGGCGGCGGAACCGCTCCTGCCTCAGCTCAAGCCGAACAGCGGCCCGCTGGTCACGCACGTTCCCGTCCCGGTCCCCGGCCTTGGCCTGGCGCTCGCACCCGCCGGGGCGACCGACGCGGCCGACGCACCGCCCGCCGCGACACGACGCCTCTCCTTCCCGCTCCTCGACCCGCTGCCCGATCCGGACGCGCCGCCGTTCCACATCCGCACCTCCGGCGTGCCGCGCATTTCGATCCCCGGCTGGACTCCATTGTTTCCTGTCGCGGCCCGTCACGACCCCGCGCCCAACGATCCGATCGGCGCCGGCCATCTGCGCCTGCGTCTGGAAGCCTTGAGCCGTGCGCTCGGCGACCTGCCGCGCCAGGCCATGCGGCTCGCCCGCTGGCGAGCCCGCTGCGAGGCCCTGCGCAAGGCAGGCCGCGCCAGCCGCGCCTCGCCGCTGCGCCCCGGCCCCGCCTACGGACTCCATCGACCGGGTTCGCCGCGCGCAGAACACGCGGTCGACGACGTGCTGCGCGACCTGCACTATTTCGCCTGGGAGGCGAGGCGCGACACGTCGTGAGGGGCCGACGGTCCATCCCACGCGCGACGTCATCCTCGGGCTTGACCCGAGGATCTACCTCCGCTCGTCCGTATCTGAACCGCCCATCGCATCAACGCCGGCAGATCCTCGGGGTGAGATGGCGGTTCGCCCATCGGGCGAATTGCAAGGTCCAGTGGACCTTGCAAAGCCAATCGAACGCCCGAAGGGCCGGCCCGAGGATGACGGCGTGCGGACTGCGGGGCACCCCTTCTGCCCTACTCCCCTACTGCCCTACTGCCCTACTCCCCCCACGCACTGTCCTTTAACCCCTCATGCCGCATCCTGCGGTCTCGATGGAGGCGCGCATGGCGGCGAATCGCAAGCGGACGGGCGGCAGGTCAGGACAGCGCAAGGGCGCGCGGCGTGGCGCGGGCTTCCGGCCCTTCAGATCCCTCGGCCTCGTCGCGCTCGGCGCGGCGATAGCCCTGGCCGCCACAGCCTGGTTCGGCATGCCCGATCTCGATGCGCTGAAGCGGACGATTGCCCAGCTCGAGCCTCCGGCCCGGGTCGAGCAGACCACGAAGTCCGAACCGCGCTCCCGGGCGCCCGCCGCGCGCCGGCCCGACCGGTCGATCGAGACGTCCGCCCTTCCGGTGCCCCGTCCGTCCAGGCCGGTGCCCGAGACGAGGCGCGAGACGAAACCCCTGCCCGCCGTCGCCCGCCCGCCGATGGACGTGACGCCCAAGGCAGACGTCCCCGGCCGTCCCGACCGGACCACGCATCTATCCGGCCTCACCTTCCCGATGTGCGGCGAGGGCGGCGGGCGCAACTGCGTCGTCGACGGCGACACCTTCGTGCTGAACGGCAAGGCGGTCCGCGTGGCCGACATCGACACGCCCGAGGCCGGCAATCCCAAATGCCGGCGCGAGGCCGAGCTCGCGGCAAAGGCGACGCGCCGGCTGGGCGAATTGCTCAACGCCGGGCCGCTCGACCTCGTCGCCCAATCGCGCGACGAGGACATCTACGGCCGCAAGCTGCGCACCGTCATGCGCGACGGCCGCTCGATCGGCGACACGCTGATCGCCGAAGGGTTGGCCCGCCGCTGGACCGGCTCGAAGCGGAGCTGGTGCGCTTAAGGCGCGCCGCGCTACTCCGCCGCCAGCTTGTCCTGCGTCCTCGTCTCGAAGTCCGAGGCGTCGTGGCGCTCGCGCAGCTGGCCCGCCGGGTCGCCCGAGACGCGATTGACCATGCGGCCCCGCACCACCGCCGGGCGGGCATGAATCTGGTCGGCCCAGCGGATGACGTTCTTGTATTCGTGCACCGAGAGGAACTCGCCGGAATTGTAGTTCCAGCCCTTCACCAGCCCGCCATACCAGGGCCAGACCGCCATGTCGGCGATCGTGTAGTCGGAGCCGCCGAGATACTCGCTCTCGGCCAGCCGCCGGTCGAGCACGTCGAGCTGACGCTTCACCTCCATGGCGAAGCGGTTGATCGGGTATTCCCACTTCTCCGGCGCGTAGGCATAGAAATGGCCGAAGCCGCCGCCGAGATAGGGCGCGGAGCCCATCTGCCAGAACAGCCAGGACATGGTTTCCGCGCGGGCCGGCTGGGCAGTGGGGAGGAATTCGCCGAACTTCTCGGCCAGGTAGAACAGGATCGAGCCGGACTCGAAGACGCGGACGGGCGTCGCGCCGGAGCGGTCCATCAGCGCCGGGATCTTCGAGTTCGGGTTGACCTCGACGAAGCCCGAGCCGAACTGGTCGCCCTCGTTGATCCTGATCAGCCAGGCGTCGTATTCCGCGCCGGTGTGGCCCTTCTCCAGCAGCTCCTCCAGCATGATCGTCACCTTCACGCCGTTGGGCGTGGCGAGCGAATAGAGCTGCAGGGGGTGCTTGCCGACCGGCAGGTCCTTGTCATGCGTCGGCCCGGCGATCGGCCGGTTGATATTGGCGAACTGGCCGCCGCTTTCCTTGTCCCAGGTCCATACTTTCGGCGGCGTGTAGGCGGTCTCGGACATGTGCGGCTCCTGGGAGTGAGAGGATGGGACGGACGGGTATCCGCGTCGCCAAAAGATAGGTGGCGCGGGGCCACCGCGCCAGAGCGAGGCGATTGGTCCAGTCGATGCTCAAGCCATCTCCCACAGGTCGGGATAAAGCCGCACGAAACCGCTCGGCGCAAGCTCGAGCGTCGCCCGGTAGGAAAAGCCGCGATAGTCATAGCGGTTCGCGTCGAGCCGCCGATAGTATTGCGGCAGCTCGACCAGCCGCTCCGCCCCGGCATCGAACCATGCGACCTTGATGTCGGCCTCCTCCCCGATCTCCAGCGGCACCCGCTGCAGCTGCTGCAGGTTGGTCGCCGGCGTGAAGCCGAGGTCGAGGTCCAGGAGATGCGCGAGCCCCGTCTGCGCCACGCCGTCCAGCGTCCAGCCGTCCGGCCCGCGCAGGATCTCGTGCTCCAGCATTTCCGCGCCGACGAAGCCGCGCAGCAGGCCCCGCCGCGTCGACCAGTCGGGTGCGAGATCGAGCCGGTAGGAGATCGCGGCCGGCCCGCTCTCGTGGCGGAACACGGCCGTCCCTTCGAGCCGGTGGCCGCCGGGCACGGTTTCAATCCGCGCCGCGTCGTGGCCGGCCATGTCGAGGCGTCTCCAGAAAGCGGTTTCGATCATCGCCGTGTTCCCTTGCGGATCAATCTTGTTTGCCCCGCCCGCGTCACGCTCGCGCCTTGATGCCGGTTCATCACCCGCCCCGGGTTGGACAGGCATACTTTTCGAACGGAGACTAACATGAACAAGTTCCTCGCACTCGCGCTGGCGGCGCCGCTGGTGTTGTCTGCCGCCCTCGCCTCGGCCGCCGACCGGCGGACCAGCGAAGAGAGCGACGCCTATGGCGGCGTCAAGATCGGCACGCTGTCCTGCGATGTCGGCGGCGGTATCGGCTATGTCCTGGGCTCCGCCAAGACGCTCGACTGCACCTTCCGCCCGACCGGCGACCGGCGCGGCGAGGATTATTCAGGCGCGATCCGCAAGCTCGGCGTCGATGTCGGCTTCACCACGCGCGGCAAGCTGGTCTGGGCGGTGTTCGCGCCGACGGCCGGCTATCATCGCGGCTCGCTCGGCGGCGTCTATGACGGCGCAACCGTGGAGGCGACGGTCGGCGCCGGCATCGGCGCCAATGTTCTGGTCGGCGGCACGTCCGGCTCGATCAGCCTGCAGCTGATCAGCGTCACCGGTCAGATCGGTCTCAACGTCGCCGCCACCGGCACGTCGATCACGCTCAACCCCGTCAATTGACGAGCATGGCGTGGCGGCATCCTCTGCCGCCGCGCCTTCAGGCGCGCGAGATCGCCTTGCGCATGATCAGCGTCGGCACGCCGCCGATGCCGCCGCAGGCGTCGCGCTCGTCGGTCACCATGAAGCCTTCGCGCTCGTAGAAGCGGATCGCCCGGTCGTTGCCCTTGATCACTTCTAGCGAGATCGACCCCTCGCCGATATAGTTGACGATGACGGCGTGCAGCAGGCCCGCCGCGAGCCCGCTGCCCTGGTGATCCGGCGCGACGTGCAGCCGGTCGAGCCAGAGAACGCCTTTCGTCACCTTGGCATAGGCATAGCCGACGATGCGGCCGTTTGCCTCCTCGCCGACGAAGCTCTCGGAGTGCATCCGCTTCATGTCGGCCGCGATCATCGCCGGCTGGTGCTTCTTCGCCGATTCCTGCTCGGCCTTTGCTTCGCCCATAAGCGGCCCGTAGGTTGAAACCCAGGACGCGTGAATGAGAGCGGCGACCTGCTCCACGTCGTCAGCGGTCATGTGTCGGATACGTGCGGTCGCGGCGTGGTCTGGCAAGACGGTCTCCTCCGGCGGTTGCGACGGGCAGTCTAGGCCGTCACAGGCGGCAAGTCATACCAGCGATTTATCGAAGCTGACGAGAGTGGCCTGCAACGCCTCATCGCGCCGCCGTCCTCTCGGCTCGTATCCTTCGCTCGCCAGGAAGCCGACGGCCCGCAGGTTGCGCTCATCGACTTCTATCTGGATGCGTTCCGATTCGAAGAAGGACTCTTCGAGTTCCTGCAGCAGCATGCCGCCCACGCCGCGGCCCTGGAGCTCCGGTCGGACAAACAGCCCAAGGAGATCGACGACGCGCGCGTCCTCGCCGGCGGCGGCCGCGAAGGTCACGCCGGCGATGGCCTGGCCATCGTCCGCCACCAGGAACTCCGAATGCGGCCGGTGCATCGCGGTCTTCAGCGCCGCAACGGAATAGAGCGCCCGGGCGATGCTCCCGACCATGTCTGCGCCATAGAAGACATCGTTCGTCGCATGCAGCGTCTCGCCAATCAGCCGGCTGACGGCCGGCAGGTCGCGCTCGCTGGCGGTGCGGACGAACATCGGCCTATTCGATGCCGAGCTTCGCCTTGACGAGGTCGTTGACCGCCTGCGGATTGGCCTTGCCGCCGGTCGCCTTCATCACCTGGCCGACGAACCAGCCGGCGAGCGTCGGCTTGGCCAGCGCCTGGGCGACCTTGTCCGGATTGGCGGCGATGATCTCGTCCACCGCTTTCTCGATCGCGCCGGTGTCGGTGACCTGCTTCATGCCGCGGGTCTCGACGATCTGCTTCGGATCGCCGCCCTCGCTCCAGACGATCTCGAACAGGTCCTTGGCGATCTTGCCGGAAATGACGCCTTCCTTGATCAGGTCGATGATCCCGCCAAGCTGGGCCGGCGAAACGGGAGACTCTTCAATGCCCTTGCCTGCCTTGTTCAACAGGCCGAGCAGGTCGTTGATGACCCAATTGGCGGCCGTCTTGCCGTCGCGGCCGTCCGCGACCTGCTCGAAATAATCGGCGATCGCCTTTTCCGAGACAAGGATCGAGGCGTCATAGACCGACAGTCCGAGCTTGCCGACCAGCCGGTCGCGCTTGGCGTCCGGCAGTTCCGGCAGGTGCGCGGCCAGCGCATCGACATAGGCCTGGTCGAACTCCAGCGGCAGCAGGTCCGGGTCCGGGAAGTAGCGATAGTCATGCGCCTCTTCCTTCGAGCGCATCGAGCGGGTCTCACCCTTGCCCGGGTCGAACAGCCGGGTCTCCTGGTCGATCGAGCCGCCATCCTCGAGGATCGCGATCTGGCGGCGCGCCTCGTAGTCGATCGCCTGGCCGATGAAACGGATCGAGTTGACGTTCTTGATTTCGCAGCGCGTGCCGAACTCGCCGCCGGGCTTGCGCACCGACACGTTCACATCGGCGCGCAGCGACCCCTCGTCCATGTTGCCGTCGCAGGTGCCGAGATAGCGCAGGATGGTCCTGAGCTTGGTGACATAGGCCTTCGCTTCGTCGGCCGAGCGCATGTCGGGCTTGGAGACGATTTCCATGAGCGCGACGCCCGAGCGATTGAGATCGACATAGGACATGGTCGGGTGCTGGTCGTGCATCGACTTGCCGGCGTCCTGCTCCAGGTGCAGGCGCTCGATGCCGACCTCGATCTCCTCGAACTTGCCCTCGCGGTCCGGCCCGACCGAGATCATGATCTTGCCCTCGCCGACGATCGGCTGCTTGTACTGTGAGATCTGGTAGCCCTGCGGCAGGTCCGGATAGAAGTAGTTCTTGCGGTCGAACACTGACTTCAGGTTGATCTGCGCCTTCAGGCCGAGGCCCGAGCGGATCGCCTGCTTGACGCATTCCTCGTTGATGACGGGCAGCATGCCCGGCATCGCCGCGTCGACCAGGCTGACATTGGCGTTGGGCTCTGCGCCGAACTTGGTCGAGGCGCCGGAGAACAGCTTCGACTGCGACGTGACCTGGGCATGCACTTCGAGGCCGATGATCACCTCCCAGTCGCCGGTGGCGCCCGGGATGAACCGTCTGGCTTCGGGAATGCGGGTATCGATAATGGACATTGGCGTCGTGCGATCCGGATGGCAGAAGCCCGCTTCCTAGACCGGGAAAGGCGCGGATGGAAGCCTCTACGACGTCGGGCGGAACATCACGTCGAGCGGATCGAATTTCAGCCCGACCTCGCGGCCGTTGACGAAGACGAGATCGCTGAGCTTCTGGAAGCGCTGCCCGGTCGAGATCACCGTGAACGGGTCGCGCTTGCCGGCCAGCCAGACGCCGAGCTTGGCCATATCGTCGCTCTCCTCGCAGAAATTGACCAGCCGCCGGAACAGTTTGGGCAGGATGACCGCCTCTTCCAGGATGGTGCGCGGCCCCCAGAACTGGAAGCCGAGGCTGCGGTCGAAGGCCCATATGCCGCGCCGGTCCTCGATCGCGGCGGCCGCCGCCCGCGAGATCGCGGCCAGCCCAGTCTCGTTGGTGGTGGTGTAGAAGGTCGGATAGACCAGTCCGTCGGCGGCGAGCTTGTAGTTGATCGTCAGTTCCACCATCGCGTCCGTCAGCGCGGGCAGTTCCGCCCCGTCGGCGAGCCCGTGGTCCCCGAGCAGCGCATAGGCGATCGGCCTATCGTAGCCGTCGACATCCGCCGCGATGATCGCACCCTCGACCGAATCGCCCGCGGTGACGATCTTGGTGAAGTTCAGATTATAGGTCTGGACGGGAATGCCGAAGGCCCTGAGCAGCGCGTCGGTCGCCGACTTGGCGATCGCCAGCGGCTGGGCGAAGCCTTCGTAGTGCGTCTCGAGCGAGTCGATCCCCTCGATGCGCAACTGTATCGGGCGGTTCTTCTCCGGCGTCGGCTTGCGGAAGCTCCGGCTCCAGTTGAAGAAGTCCCAGTTCGCCGTGTTGTTTGCCTGGAAGGCGATCGAATCGCCGTCCGGCGAGCGGTTCTTGACGTGGTACGTCCCCTTGATCAGCTTGCTCGGCATCGGTCTCTCCCCGTCCGCACGCACGTCGCGCGCCAGCCTCCGCGAGGCTGGACCCGCACCGTGACAGGAGAACTACGCCTCGCTGTTCGCGCGCCGTCTGTAGGGGATTTCACTCTCGCGCGAATTTTACGCGGAGGCGCCAGATTGGCCGCTTCGAAGGTCAGACCGTCGCGATATATTGCTTGATCTCTTCGGCCTCGCGCTCGATGTCCTGGATGCGCCGCTTGACCACGTCGCCGATCGAGATGATGCCGGCCAGAACGCCGTTCTTCTCAACCGGCAGGTGGCGGAACCGGCCGAGGGTCATGACTTCCATCACCTCGTTGACCGTCGCGGATTCGCTGCAGGTTTTCACCTTGCTCGTCATCGCGGCGGAAACCGGCATTTTCAATGCGGCTGCACCCTCCGCGGCAAACACGCGAACGATGTCACGCTCAGAGAGAATGCCTTCGATCTTGCCGTTGGCCGAGGTGACGACGAGCGCACCGATCTTGTACTGCGCCAGCGTCTTCACCGCGCCTTCGATCGTCTCGCCCGACCTGAGCGTCATCACGTCGCGACCTTTTTCCGCGAGAATAGCTTTCACCGTCATCACAGTCCTCCTGTCAACGACGGTCGGCGCCATCTCCCCGCACTCGTGAACGGCGCTGACCGGATGAGGAATGGTGCGCCCGGATTCGGGTCATTGCAAGACCGACGAGCGATCCTCGCGGGGCGGCGCCCTGTCGAACAGGGCAATGCCGAACAGCCCCGTGAGCATGCCGCCGATATGAGCCTCCCAGGCGATCGATCCGTCGCTGCCGGAGAGATCGAGGCCGGCACCCGTCGCAAAGTTGATCCCCAGCCAGACGACGAGGAAGACGACTGCCTGCCGCGAGCGGAAGGTTTCGATCAGGCTGAGCCTGCGCCCGGCGAAGACGGGCATGCGTTGCGACCGGTCGACCTGGAACCCGAACCGCGCCGCGGCTCCCATCATCCCGGAGATCGCGCCCGACGCTCCGATCACCGGCACCATGTCGTCCGGCCGCGCCACGAAATGGAGCAGCAGCGACCCGGCCGTCGCGACGCACCAGAACAGGACGAAACGCACGACGCCGATGCGGGTCGCCAGCGGCGACGCGAATGCCGCCAGCCAGACCATGTTCAGGACCAGGTGCATCCACCCCGCATGCAAAAGCGACGAGGTGAACGGGCTGGTGAAGGCATAGAGGTCGAGATCGTATCCGCCCGTGTAGCGTATCGGGAAGAACGCCGCCTTGAGGATCAGTTCGTAATCCTGCTGCGGCGACAGCAGATAGAGCCTGACGAGATGGATGCCGACGCAGGCTGCGACGAACGCGATTACGATCGCCGGCAGATTGAACACCGGCTCACGCCCGGCGACGTCCGGCGGGGGCGGCCCGCGCGTTTCGATCTGCTGGTCCATATTGTCGGCGCGGGTCATCAGGTGAGTCGTCTCGCTGCGGCGACTCATATAGCAATGCATTCGAAGATTGCCGCGGATGGTTAAGAAAAAAGCCGTCCGAGGTTGCCCTCGGACGGCCTGGTCGAGCCCCCAGCCCACCCAAACGATTGCGGCCATTGCCGCGAAAAGCGCTGTGAAGACAATGTCTTCGTGAAGTGCTTCCTTTTTCGCAGCTTTCTCCGCAGATGGCAATGATAACCGAAAATTAACCTTAACGGCCCGGCCCTGTTAACAATCATTCCCCTTCGCTGGCACGCAACCTGCAACGTCCTGCATGAAGACCACCGGTGGGCGCGGCGCTGTTCCCCGATGGCACATACAGGAACAGTCCGAGCGGAGCAGGCAGATGAAACTCAAGGGATCGATCGAGTTGTTCCAGTATTGGGACAGACTCCGCAGCGGCCGCCCTGCACCGAAGCGTACCGAGATCGAGCCGGCCGACATCAAGTCGCTGCTTGCCGACACATTCATCCTCGAAAAGGACGCACGCGGCGAAGCCGTCTTCCGGCTTGCGGGCACCCGGCTGTGCGCAACTTTCGGCCGCGAACTGAAAGGCTTCACGTTCTCGTCGCTCTGGCTGCAGAAGGACGAGCGGGTCGTCGCTCGTCTCGCACATGGCGCGTTTCTGGCGAAGTCCGTGGTGGTGATCAATTTCGACGGCGTCAGCCGCAACGGCCGCGTCAACGCCTTCGAACTGTTGCTGCTGCCGCTTGACGGCGGGGTCGATCATCCGCGCTCGCTCGGCGCGATCACACCCGCCGACCGGCCGTACTGGCTCGGCGCGGATCCCGTGGTCGAGTGCCGGATCACGTCGTTGCGCGTGGTCGATCCGGAGCGCGAGCCGCTTTTCCTGGCCAACCGGCCGGCGGTCCCGGTTCCGTCGCTCTCCCCGTCCCTGGACGCCGCCGACACAGCCATCCGCCCCGGTTCCGGAGGCCGCAGGATCCGCCATCTGCTGGTTCTCGACGGCGGCCGCGAAAACCACTGAATCGGCCTCATTTGATGCTGACTAGAAGGCTCGGACTTACGCGTCATTAACCTATTTCGACCTATTGTCTTGGCAGAAAGTGTGCGAAGGCGCACCGTTTCCCAGCGTGGTCGAGGCCAGTGACAGCAATGACGTCAGCCGCCATGGACTTCTCCCCATCGAAGGCCGAGCGGCGCAATTTCCAGCGCGTGCGCGTCAAGATTTATGGCCGCTTCATGCTGGAAGACCGCTCCGAACATCCCTGCCAGGTTCTCGACATGTCGCCCGGCAACGTGCTGCTCCGTGCCGATCGGGTCGGGCAGCCGGGCGAAAAGGTCATCGCCTATATCGATCACATCGGCCGCATCGAAGGTGTGGTGACCCGCACCCAGGCAGACGGGTTCGCGATGACCATCGTCGCGTCCGACCGCAAGAAGGACAAGCTCGCCGCCCAGCTCACATGGCTCGCGAACAAGCATGAGCTCGACCTGCCCGAGGATCGCCGTCACGAGCGCATCGCGCCGCGCAACCCGATCAGCGTCCTGCAGCTTGCAGACGGCCGCCAGTATCAGTGCCGCATCATCGACCTTTCGCTCTCCGGCGCGGCGATCGAGATCGACGTCAGGCCGGCACTTGGCACGCAGGTCACTCTCGGCACCATGCGCGGACAGGTGGTCCGCCATTTCGAGGACGGCGTCGCAATCGAGTTCGCCGTCGTGCAGAGGCCGGAATCGCTCGAGGCCGAATTCAGCGCCGGCCGTTCGCTCTAGCCGAACACCTCATCCCGCATAGATCGACAGGCCGGGTTCGCCCGGCCTTTTTTGTTTTCACGAACGCCACCCGCGCCTAGCCAGGGCGCGCCGGCAATTCTCCATCGCAATCCCTGCCCAATGGCTGCCCGCAGCTGATGGTGATCCATTCCTTGCGCCGACCATTTGAATTTTAGTAAAATTCTCTTCTTATTTTATATTTGTTCTATCCTATTTAGACTTAATCTATACTTCGCTCTTTTGCGTCGAATAAATCCGGCCGTGTCAATGTCTCCTGGAACGGGGAGACGGGGACATGGGGACGATGAAGACTTTCCTGTTGCTGGCCGCGGTGTCGGCAAGCGCGATCGGGTTGGGGAACCCGGCGGTGGCGGCGTCGAACTTCATGCCGGGCGGCGAGCGGACCACTCAGCCGATCGGGCATTATGAGCTCTGCCTGCGCGTCCCACGGGAATGCGCCCAGAAGGCGTCCAAGGCGACGCCGGTCGAGCTGACCCGCAAGCTCTGGGGCCAGATGATCGACATCAACAACGCCGTCAACACGATGGTCGCGCCGCGCACCGACATGGAGATGTGGGGCCAGGAGGAATACTGGTCCTACCCCGACGGTGAAGGCGACTGCGAGGACTACGTGCTCGAAAAGCGGCGCCAGTTGGTCGCGATCGGCATTCCGGTGGGCAATCTTCTCATCACGGTCGTGCGTCAGCAAAACGGCGACGGGCACGCCGTGCTCACCGTCCGCACCAGCCTGGGCGACTTCGTCCTCGACAATCTCGAGCCGAAGATCCTCGCCTGGACCGATACCGAATATACGTACCTGAAGCGCCAGTCCGAACGGAACGCCGGTGTCTGGGTGGCTGTCAACGACAGTCGCGCCGTCGCCGTCGGCAGCGTCAAGTAGGAGGAGACAACCCGGTCGAGTCCCCCACCCTCCCCGTCCCCAACGACCGGGTTTAGGAGCCGGCCCATGTCCCCGGGCCGGCTCCGCCATTTTTGGCGGCAGCAAAAGGCGTAGCGCGCCTGAGTATGGATTGGGTCGCCTAGTCGGCCCTCTTCAGGCCTTTGACGAAGCGCCTGCCGTTGTCGACATAGTGCTGCGCCGACACCTTCAGCCGGTCCGCGGCCGCGTCGTCGAGGGTGCGCACGGCCTTGGCGGGCGACCCGACGATCAGCGAATTGTCGGGGAACTCCTTGCCTTCCGTCACCAGCGCACCCGCGCCCACCAGACAGTTCTTGCCGATCTTCGCGCCGTTGAGGATGATTGCGCCCATGCCCACCAGCGAATTGTCGCCGATCGTGCAGCCGTGCAGCATGGCGCGGTGGCCGATCGTGCAGCCCTCCCCGATCGTCAGCGCATAGCCCGGATCGGTGTGCATGATCGTATGTTCCTGCACATTGGAGCGCGCGCCGATGGTGATTTTCTCGTTGTCGCCGCGGATGGCCGTCCCGAACCAGATCGAAACGTCCCGACCGATGGCGATACTGCCGATCAGGGTCGCGTCGGGGGCGATGAAATTGCTGTCGCGGTCCTCGAATTCCGGGCTCTTGCCGTCGATCGCATAGATTGGCATGGGGTTCTCCGTTCGCTCTCGCAAACGGCCCTAGCCGCCTGACACAAGGATCGCAAGCTCAGTCGCGACGATGCCGGTGGCAAGCGTCCATCCGAGCGCGATCACGACGCAGACGGCGAGCGCCGGAACACCGATGCGGCAGGCCCGCCGCGCGGCGAGCGCGTCGTTGACCAGCATGAAGGGTCCCGCCGCAAAGCTCGCGGCAAGCGAAAGCACGATCCGCCGGCGGTCGATGAAAGGCGGCGCCAGGCGCAGTCGCGCGCCGGCCGCGATTTCCATGACCGATCCGGCAAAGCCGGCGATCGTCAGCCCGACGGCAAGGGCGAATGCAAGCGCCCAGAGCATGTCCATCTTCACCTCCCGTTTACCATGTTGGTTCAGCTTGGCCGTCAGGCGCGGTGCAATCGCCGTGCCGTTCGACCTGTGCCGGCAAGGCACATCGCGGTGCGGGAGATGGTTCAGGTGATGGAGATGGCGGCGGCAGACCCGGTATCGCGGCCCCTGCTCGACCAGCGCTTCGTCTGGCGTGTCTTCTATGCCTTTGCTGCTCTGGCGATTCTGTCCGCGGCGATCAGCGTCGCCGGCCGGTATGCCGGCCGCACCATCGCCATGGCCGGCCACACGGACGACACTAAGATCGCCGAGGTGGTGATCGGCAACAATGTCGTTGCCGCGCCGAAGAACATGATCCGATTCGAGGCGGCCCGGCGAAGCGGCGTATCGGCTCGGCTCGACCTCTACATGCGATGGCCGCAGCTCGACGGCTATTCGGACGCTGCGCGCCGCGATTTCAACCATGCCGGCGGAGAGCCCAACATCGTCTTCGTCTCGCTCTCGCAGCGGATGATGTCGCGCGGCATGAGCGGTCGCTTCGAACCGATCTATTCGCAATTGACGCAGCCGACCGGAACGATCCTTCCCGGCGGCCTGGCAGTCCGTAGCTTCATCGAAAAGTCGGGCTACATGAACGAGATCCTGGTCGTCGCCGAACGTCCCGGCGAAGACCCCTATGTCGCGCGCTGCCTCGACGAGGCCGCCGCCTCCGGATCGCTGGCACCATGCGAGCGCGACGTCCAGATCGGCGATGATCTCAGCCTCATCTACCGCTTCCCGCGCGAGTTGCTCGCCGACTGGAAGAGACTCGACGCCGCGGTGGTCGGGAAGGTCAACTCGATGCTGAAGACCGGGAACTGAACGCCCGGTTCGGACTCCGTTCGCGCTCGGCTACGTGTTGACGCCTAGCTCCGCGAGGCGCTCGACGCAGGATTCTTCGGCCTGGTCGAGTTCCGCAAGCGTCTCCTCGAGATCGCGCCGCTTCTGTCGAAGGTCGCTGCGCTTCTCCTCGATGCGCTTGATCAGGAGCCTGAGCTGTCCCGCCTCGCCGGGCGGTTCATCGTACATCTTGATGATCTCGCGGATCTCGTTGATCGAGAAGCCGAGGCGCTTGCCGCGCATGATCTGCTTCACCAGATGCCGGTCGGACGGGCGGAACAGACGCGTGCGCCCCCGCCGCAACGGCTGGATCAGACCTTCGTCCTCGTAGAACCGCAAGGTGCGCGTCGAAATGTCAAACTCACGCGTCAGCTCGGTGATCGTGTAGTATTCCCGCGCCATCTATTTGGCCAAACTCCGGATTCCATTCCGCAAAAAGCTTGGCACGGCATTTACGTAAAAGTCAATCGCAGCCGACGGCCAAGCAGAACGGCAGGCCCAGCAGCATCTCCCGGCTTCAGCCAATATGGAGCCACCACGTTGCAAGTCCGAGGAACGCAAGAAAGCCGATCACATCGGTGATCATCGTCGTGAAGATCGACGAAGATATCGCCGGGTCCGCGCCCAGCCGGTCGAGCAGGAGGGGGATCAGGATGCCGCCGAGCGCTGCGGCCAGCATGTTGATGATCATCGCGGCGGCGATCACGCCGCCGAGATCCGGATTCTGGAACCACAGGCCCGCCACGACGCCGATGATGAAGGCGATGACCACGCCGTTGAGCAGGCCGACCATCACCTCGCGGCGAATGACGCGGGCGGCGTTGTAGATATCGAGATCCTTCGTCGCCAGCGCGCGCACAGTCACCGTCATCGTCTGCGTGCCCGCGTTGCCGCCCAGCGATGCGACGATCGGCATCAATGCCGCGAGGGCCACCATCTCTTCGATGGTCGCACCGAAGAGACTGATCACCGATGCCGAAATGACCGCCGTCAGAAGGTTCACGAGCAGCCAGGGGACGCGCGACCTCGAGGTTGCGAACACCGTGTCCGACAGTTCCTCGTCACCGACGCCGCCGAGGCGCATGATGTCCTCCTCGGCTTCCTGCTGGATCACGTCGACGACGTCGTCGATGGTCAGCACGCCGACGAGCCGCTCGTTCTCGTCGACGACGGCGGCCGAGAGCAAGTCGTACTGCTCGAACTCCTGCGCCGCCTCTTCCTGGTCCATCGTCGCCGGGATCGCATGGCGCGTCTCGTGCATGATGTCCTCGATCTTCTCCGTGCGCTTGGTGCGCAGGATCATGTCGAGGTCGAGCGCACCGAGCAGGCGGAACGTGGGATCGATGACGAAGACCTGGGCAAACCTGTCGGGCAGGTTCTTGTCCTCGCGCAGGTAGTCTATCGTCTGGCCGACGGTCCAGATCGGAGGCACTGCGACGAACTCCGTCTGCATGCGCCGGCCCGCGGTCTCTTCGGGATAATCGAGAGCCCGGCGCAGCCTGATCCGCTCGGTGAACGGAAGCTGGGAGAGGATCTCCTCCTGGTCGTCCTCGTCGAGATCTTCCAGGATGTAGACCGCGTCGTCGGAATCGAGTTCCTGGACGGCCTGCGCGATCTGCTCGTTGGGAAGCTGGTCGACGATCTCCTGGCGGATCGAATCGTCGACTTCCGTCAGCGCGGCGAAGTCGAAATCCTCGCCGAGCAGATTGACCAGCGCGCGGCGCTGGTCCGGCAGCAGCGCTTCCAGCAGGTCGCCGAGTTCGGACTGGTGCAGGTCGGCGAGATCCTGCTTGAGAATCAATACGTCGCGGTCGGCGATCGCCGCACCGATATGGGCCAGATACGACGCACGGATCGCACCGCCCTCGCCGTAAATGTCGGCGCCGCCCTGAAAGTCGTGGGGAGCGGGAGCGCGTTCGTTGGGCTCTTCCAAAGGCGCCTCCCTGGCTGCGGCTGCTTCGCCCCACCCTTACCGTCGCCGCAGGCGAAACATCAATCGAATTGCGACACCCGCGAGCAGATACGGCTTTGCGGCGGCAACCGGTATGTCACATGGACCGGCAGACCTGTTCTCTGCTAGTCGATATGTCTTACGGACCTACTCGGCCGCGGCTCGACCCGCTTGCCGGGCGGGTGCCCGCCCGATGCTGACAGTGGGGCGGCGTGGAGGAACGGGCTGGTGAAACGTCTATGGCCATGACGCTGAGAAGATACGTCCTGCCGCTGACCCTGCTTGTTCTGGCGGCCGCAATGATCGCCGGCTTTGCATTCATGCGGTTGAAGCCGATCGATGTCACCGTGGTCGGACCGGAAAAAGAGGTGCCTATCGAAGTCTTCGGGCTCGGCACGGTCGAGGCCCGCACGATCTCGCAACTGGGTTTCGAAGTCTCCGGCACGCTGGTGGCGCTTGGGGCCGACTTCGGCGACAAGGTCGCCAAAGGCCAGGTCCTCGCCGAGCTCCAGAGCAGCGAACAGCGCGCACGGGTGACGTCCATGAAGGCCGCGGCGGCCCAGGCGCGCGCCGCTGCCGCGCAGGCCCGGGCGACGGTCGGCCGCAGCCAGGTCGCGATGCGGCAGAAGCAGGCGATCAGCGAAAGGCGCGACGAACTGGCCCGCCGGGGCACCGCCTCCAGCGAAGCGACCGAGGAGGCCCGCGCGGCCTTCGAGATCGCGCTCGCCGACGTCGCGCTTGCCGAAAGCGCGGTGGACGTCGCGGACGAGAACGTCCGGCAGGCGGAAGCACTGCTCGCCGTCGAAGAGGCGCGATTGGCGAAATACACGCTCGCCGCGCCGTTCGATGGGCTGATCGTGGCGCGCCAGGGCGAACTGGGCTCGATCCTCAACCCCGGCGAGACGCTCTTCACCATCGCCGATCCGGCGAGCATCTGGGTGCTGGCCTATGTCGACGAATCAAAGTCCGGCCGGATCGAGACCGGCCAGCCGGCGCGGGTGACTTTGCGTTCGCAGCCGAGTCTCGTTCACACCGCTCGCGTGGCCCGGATCGATATCGAAAGCGACCGGGTCAACGAAGAGCGCCGGGTCTACGTGAAGTGCGAGGAATGTCCTGGAACGTTCCATCTCGGCGAACAGGCGGAGGTTGTGATTACGGTCGCAACGCTTGCAGATGCGCTCCTTGTCCCCCTCTCGGCGATCACCGACCTGACGCATGACCGCGGCAGGGTGTGGACGCTGCGGGACGGCAAGCTGGCCGAGGCCACGCTGCGGTTCGGACTGAGGACCCTCGACGGTCGTGTCGAGGTAGTCGACGGCCTTCCGGAAGGTGCGCAGATCGTGGGAGCCCCGACGACTGGCCTTGCAGAGGGACGCGCCGCACGGGTCGCGGGCAGATGAACCTCGCCTTCCGCGACATCCGCCACAAGCTCGGTCGCTTCATCCTCACCTGCCTCGGGCTGAGCCTTCTGCTCGGAGTGGTCGTCACCATGGCGGGCATCTATCGCGGCCAGACGGCCGATGCGCTCGCGTTGTTGAGCGCCACCGACGCGGACGTCTGGATCGTCGAATCCGGTTCTCAGGGGCCGTTCGCCGAAGCATCCCGCGTGCCGGGCGACACGCGCGAGCTGGTGGCGCGCATCTACGGCGTCGAGGAAGCCGGATCGCTGACCCTGCAGACGGTGCAGATGCTGCACAACGGTCGCCGTCTGCGCATCCAGATCGTCGGCTACGAGCCGGGTCGGCCGGGGGCTCCGGCTCACCTGACCGATGGCCGCCAGATCACCTCCAGCCGCTTCGAGCTGATCGCCGACCGGCAGACCGGCCTGAAGGTCGGCGAGAAGGTCGCGCTCGGCCGCGACAGTTTCACGGTGGTCGGGCTCACCTCGGGCGTGGTCACGCTGTCGGGCGATTCCGTGCTCTACATGGCGCTGCGGGACGCCCAGCAGCTTCAGTTCGACCTTGCGCCGCCCGCGGCGCGCAAGGAGGCGGCGCGGGGCGCTCAACGCAGCGGCACCGACTTCGTCAACGCGGTGGTGGCGAAAGTCTCGCCGAACGTGCCGCCCGCGGTGATCGCCACCGAGATCGCCCGCTGGAAGCACCTGTCGGTCTTGACTGGGGCTCAGCAGGAGACGCTGCTCACCCGCACCGTCATCGAACGCGCCAGCCGCCAGATCGGCCTGTTCATGACCGTGTTGACGCTGGTGTCGGCCGTGATCATCGCGTTGATCGTCTACACGCTGACGCTGGACAAGACCCGCGACATCGCCACGCTGAAGATGATCGGCGCGCCCGACAGGACGATCATCGGCCTGATCGTCCAGCAGGCGCTGCTGATGGGGGTGAGCGGCTTCGTCATCGGGACGGCGCTGGTCTTTGTCTTCCGCGGTGTCTTTCCGCGGCGCATCGAAATGCTGCCGACCGACATCGCCGGCCTGTTCGTCGTCGTCGTGGTGGTCTGTCTGGCGGCGAGTGCGCTGGGGGTCAGGGTCGCCGTCAAGGTCGATCCTTCCCGCGCCCTGGCGGGATAGAACCGATGGTGGAGACAAAGCCCGCCGACGCCCTGGTCGAGATCCGGGGGATTTCAAAGCACTTCGGCGAAGGCGAAGCGCGCGTCGACGCGCTGCGCGACGTGACGCTGACGATCAATGCGCGCGAAGTCGTCGGCCTCCTCGGTCCCAGCGGCTCGGGCAAAAGCACCCTGTTGAACGCGATTGCCTGCATCCTCGAGCCGGACGGCGGCTGGATGCGTCTCGACGGCGAGGTCGTCTATGACAACAGATGGCTGCGCGGCAACCTGAGGCGCCTGCGGCTGGACAAGATCGGCTTCATCTTCCAGTCGCACAACCTGCTTCCGTTCCTCAACTGCACCGACAATGTCGCGCTCGTCCTCACCCTCGCCGGCTGGAAGATGGACGCCGCGACGGCGCGGGCGCGCGAACTCCTGGCCTATCTGCAGGTCGAGCACCGCGCTGCCGCGATGCCGGGGCAATTGTCCGGCGGCGAGGCGCAGCGGGTGGCGATCGCCCGCGCGCTCGCCAACAGGCCACGCATCATCCTGGCGGACGAGCCGACGGCGGCGCTCGATTCGGCGCGGGCGGGCATTGTGATGGACCTGCTCCACAAGCTGGCGATCGACCAGGATGCGGCGATCATCGCGGTCACCCACGACGACAAGATCCTCGGCCGCCTCGACCGTATCTACAGGATGGTCGACGGGCGGCTTGCGGGAGAGTGACGAAGCAAGGTTGCCGCCAATACCTCACGCGGATTCAAAATCCACGTGCGAGTTATCGAAAGGAGAACGCTTCAGCGCTTTTCAACTGCGCCGGCGCATATGCGATCCGCATGCCACATCGCCGGCGTGACGGAGGAACTGCATTGATTATGAAGTGATGAATGGTGCGGTCGAGAAGACTCGAACTTCCACGGGTTGCCCCACAGCGACCTCAACGCTGCGCGTCTACCAATTCCGCCACGACCGCACGTGGTAGATGCCGGCCTCGACCGGCCCGGGGCATGTAGCAAATAGCCCACCCCTAAACAAGTGCGCCGGCAGGCTAAATTCCGGCTTTTCGACCCGCGTCGCGCCGCCGTTCCGCAACCGGTCGTCGCGACTGGACGATCGGGCGGCGAAGGTCCATATCTCGCTCGCAAACCGAGTGCGAAGCGTGAATATCCGACAGGACATCGTCACGAATTTCTGGCCCCGAGAGGCGGGCCGGCCCGTCGAGTGGCGGATCGAGCCCGGTCTCGTCGCCTATCCGGATGCGCTGGCGCTCATGGAGGCGCGCGCCGAAGCGATTCGCGCCGGCTCGGCAGCGGAGATGGTCTGGCTGGTCGAGCACCCGCCGCTCTACACCGCCGGCACCAGCGCGCAGCCGCAAGACCTCGTCCAGCCCGACCGCTTCCCGGTCTTTGCGGCGGGCCGCGGCGGCGAATACACCTATCACGGACCCGGCCAGCGGGTGGCCTACGTCATGCTCGACCTGAAGCGGCGGCGCGAGGACGTGCGGCTGTTCGTGGCGAGCCTCGAGGAATGGATCATCCGCACGCTGGCTCGCTTCAACGTCAAGGGCGAGCGACGCGAGGACCGCGTCGGCGTCTGGGTCGTGCGGCCCGACAGGCCGCCGGTACTTGGGCGCCCGGCCGAGGACAAGATCGCGGCGATCGGCATCCGTCTGCGCAAGTGGGTGAGCTTCCACGGCATCGCGATCAATGTGGAACCCGATCTGGCGCATTATGGCGGCATCGTGCCGTGCGGCATTTCCGAGCATGGCGTCACCAGCCTCGTCGATCTCGGCCTGCCGGTGACGATGGCCGATCTCGACGTCGCGCTGAAGGCGGCTTTCGAAGAGGTGTTCGGACCGCTATCCTGACCACTGACCCGTTCTGGAGGTGCCCATGGCCACGATGCTCAAGCCGCTTGCAGTCGCGGCGATCGCGCTCTCCCTCACCCTTCCTTTCTCGGCCCAGGCCCAGCAGGCGACCGACACGGTAGCGCCCGAGGCCGCGATAACCGCCGCGCCAAAGGCCGCCGTCCACGCAGAGCGCCGGATGGTGGTCGCCGCCAATCCGCTGGCGGCACAAGCGGGGCTCGACGTGCTGCGCGCCGGCGGCTCGGCGGCCGACGCCGTGGTCGCCGTTCAGACCGTGCTGGGGCTGGTCGAGCCGCAGTCCTCGGGCCTCGGCGGCGGCGCCTTCCTCGTCTGGTACGACGCGGCCACCGGCAAGGTCACGACCTTCGACGGCCGCGAGACCGCGCCCAAGGCGGCGACGCCAAACCTGTTCCTCGGCGCCGACGGCAAGCCGCTGAAATTCTTCGATGCCGTCGTCGGCGGCCGCTCCGTCGGCACGCCGGGTGTCGTCCGCCTGCTCGGCGAGGTGCACGGCCGCTATGGCAAATCCGACTGGTCGGGATTGTTCGAACCGGCGATCAGGCTCGCGACCGACGGCTTTGAGGTGTCGCCGCGGCTGGCGGCGCTGGTCGCCGAAGACACCGACAAGCTGGGCGCCCAGCCGACCACGCGCGACTACTTCTTTCCCGCCGGTAAAGCCATCGCGGCCGGCGACCGGCTGACGAACGCGGCCTATGCGCAGACGCTGGCGACCATCGCGAAGGACGGGCCGGACGCCTTCTACAAGGGGCCGATCGCCGAGGGCATCGTTCAGGCGGTCCGCGATCATCAGGCGAACCCCGGCGGCCTTTCGCTCGAAGATCTGGCCGCCTATGCGGCAATCGAGCGGCCTGCCGTCTGCGCGCCCTATCGTGGCTTCGAGGTCTGCGGCATGGGACCGCCCTCCTCCGGCGCGCTAGCAATCGGCCACATCCTCGGCTTGATCGAGCCGTTCGATATCGCCACCCTGGGACCTGAGGATCCCGAATGCTGGCGCATCCTCGGCGACGCGACGCGCCTCGCCTTCGCCGACCGCGAACGCTACGTCGCCGACGCGGATTTCGTCTCGATCCCCAAGGGACTGCTGAACCCGGACTATCTGAAGTCCCGTTCCGAACTCCTGCGCCGTCCGACCGCCCTGCCCGCAGAGGGCGTCACGGCCGGAAATCCACCCTGGGACAAGGCCGAACTCAGGCGCGACGGTCTATCGCTCGAAATCCCCTCTACCACCCATTTCGTCGTCGTCGACGCTGCGGGCAACATCGCCTCCGTCACCAGTTCGATCGAGAACGGCTTCGGCGCACGGCTGATGAGCGGCGGCTTCCTGCTCAACAACCAGCTCACCGACTTCTCCTTCGTGGCGGAAGAGGACGGCCGCGCTGTCGCCAACCGCGTCGAACCCGGCAAGCGGCCGCGTTCCTCGATGTCGCCGACCGTCGTGCTGAAGGATGGCAAACCGGTCTTCGCGCTCGGCTCGCCCGGCGGTTCCAACATCATCCCCTATGTCGCGAAGACGATCGTCGCGCTGATCGACTGGAAAATGGACATCAGCCGGGCCGTCGCGCTGCCCCATCTCACCAACCGGTTCGGAACCTACGATCTCGAGGCCGGGACGACCGCGCTGTCGCTGGCGAAGGATCTCGAGGCGCTCGGCTACAAGACCGCCGAGAAGGAGCAGAATTCGGGACTGCACGGTATCGCGATATCCCCCGCCGGCATCGACGGCGGCGCGGACCCGCGCCGGGAAGGCATCGCGGTCGGGGACTGACCTCAACCGAGGTGGTTGAATGCCCAGATCACACCCAGGCCGTGAATGAAGGTCACGGCCACCAGCGCGGCGGCGAGCGCGAGCCGCCCGCCCATGTCGATCGGGGTGAGAGCGTCGCGCGGCTTCACCGAATTGCCCGAGGTCATCAGGCTCAGCGCTGCGAAGACCCCACCGGATGTCAGGACAACCGCGGGCGGAAATCCTGCCAGCCACCCGACCGCCAGGAACAGCCCGAGCAGGACGAAGGAACTGATCGCCAGCGGAAGTCCCGGCGGGCAGATCTGGCGCAACACCTGGCCGCCGTCGAACTTCCAGACGGGCACCAGATTGGCAAGGTTGAAGAGCGCGATGCAGCCGACCAGCGCGGCCATGAAATTGCCGCCATGGACATTGCCGCCCGCGACCGCCAGCGCGCCGGCCTGCATCAGCGGCGGCACGACAAAGGCGGAGAAGCCGGCGCCCATCAGGGCAACGAAGGCGACCTCGAAATGGCTGTCATAGGGCCGCCCGCCAATGGCGATGCCACCCAATAGCGGAATGAAGATCATGCGGGTGCGCCGGTGCCCCGTGACCCGGAACGCAGCCATGTGGCCGAGTTCGTGCAGCGCGACGACGATCGTCAGCATCACCGCGAAGGCCAGGCCGCCGACCGTGAATCCGGTCAGCGTCCAGAGGATCAGAATCGAGGCGGCCGCCATCGCCACCTGGGTCAGCGGGTGTTCGAACACCCCGCCGCGCCTGTAATGGCCGGTCTCCGACCAGCGCTTGAGCTTGGCCATCATGCGACGGAGCGCGAAGTATCGGAACACGAGGAATGCTGCGCCGCGGTAGGAATCCGTCTGCCGGATCGTGAGCCGGGTCGTGTCTCCCTCCGGCTGGAGTTCGATGTGCTCTGAAAAACTTGCCCAGAAACCGGCGTCGAGCGAACTGTCCTCGACGATGCGCATCGCGAAGGATCGACCGTGGCTGACCTCTGAAAGGGCCGCCAAACGGCGGATCGGCAGACCGTCCCGGCCATCCCAATCGACGACGAGTTGGACCTGATCTGGTCGATTCCCGTCCGGCTCGGCCGACAGGATTTCGCCGGACCAGCCGGCTTCGCTTCCCAGGGGATAGATCGCTTCCCAGACACGGCCGGCCGGCGCGGCGATCCGCACCGTGCGGCTGATTGCGCGCACGCCGACCGGTGCCGCGATCAGCAGGAAGATCAGCCCGAGATTGACGACGATCAGCGCTACGGCCGCCCAGCCTGGCATCGAGACAATTCCCGTTTCGATGCGACCCTAAAGGCAGATGCGGAACAAACGCTTAAGTCCACCGCCACCGCCGAGCTTTCTCACGCGAGTGTGAAGCGCCGGTCAGAACGCGCCGATCCACATGGCGAGCGAGACGAGGAAGGTGCCCACGGAGACGAGCGCGACGACGTCCTGAAGCATGTCGGTCATGGAAGATTCTCCTAAAATCTGTTTCTGTTTTTAATATGTTCTCTTTTTGTTCTCTCGTCAATCGCAATCGAGCGTCGACCGGCGACGACGCTGCCGCATGGTTAATTTCACAAACCGGAGAAAAGCGCGGTCAGAACGGGACGATCTTGCCGCCGGAAAGCGTGACGCGCCGGTCCATGCGGGCGGCGAGGTCGTGGTTGTGCGTGGCAATCAGCGCCGCGAGGCCCGACTGGCGCACCAGCGCTTCCAGCGCCTCGAACACGTAGACGGCCGTGTCCGGATCCAGATTGCCGGTCGGCTCGTCGGCGAGCAGCAGCGACGGCGCATTGGCGACGGCGCGCGCGATCGCCACGCGCTGCTGTTCGCCGCCCGAGAGTTCGGAAGGCCGATGCTGCGCCCGGGGACCGACCCGCATGTAATCGAGCAATTGCATGGCCCGCGTCGCGGCTTCCTTGCGGTCGAGCCCGCGCACCATCTGCGGCATCATCACGTTTTCCAGCGCCGTGAACTCGGGCAGCAGATGATGGAACTGGTAGACGAAGCCCACCTCGTTGCGGCGGATCGCGGTGCGCTCGTCGTCGCCGAGCCGGCCGCAGGCGCGTCCGTTCAGCACCACGTCGCCGGAATTCGGACGCTCCAGCAGGCCGGCCAGGTGCAGCAGCGTCGACTTGCCGGCGCCCGATGGCGCCACCAGCGCCACCATCTCGCCGCGCGACATCGCGAAGTCGGCGTCGACCAGGATCGCCAAATGTTCTTCGCCCTGGTGGTACTGGCGGCCGACCGCCTTGAGTTCGAGGACCGTGCTCATTCGTAGCGCAACGCCTCGACCGGATCGATGCGGGCGGCCCGCCATGCCGGGAAGATCGTCGCCAGGAAGGACAGCGCCAGCGCCATCACCACCACCGACACCGTCTCGCTCATGTTGATCTCGGCCGGCAGCTTCGACAGGAAATAGAGTTCCGGGTTGAAGATCGTCGTGCCCGAAACCCAGGAAAAGAACTGGCGGATCGATTCGACGTTGAGGCAGACGATGATGCCGAGGATGACGCCCGCGATCGTCCCGGTCATGCCGATCGCCGCGCCCGTCATCATGAAAATGCGCATGATCGAGCCGCGCGTCGCGCCCATCGTGCGCAGGATGGCGATGTCGCTGCCCTTGTCCTTCACCAGCATGATGAGGCCGGAGATGATGTTGAGGGCCGCGACGAGGACGATCATCGTCAAAATCATGAACATGACGTTCCGCTCGACCTGGAGTGCGGAGAAGAAGGTCTGGTTGCGGAAACGCCAGTCGGTCAGGTAGAGCTGCCGCTGCGCCGCCGCCTCGATCGGCTCCTTCAGGTCGTCCACCTTGTCGGGATCGTCGACGAAAATCTCGATCGTCTGAGCCACGCCCTCCGAGTTGAAATAGAGCTGTGCTTCGGCGAGCGGCATGAAGACGATCAGCGCGTCATACTCCGACATGCCGATCTCGTAGATCGCCGTCACCGGATAGGCTTTCACGCGCGGATTGGTGCCGAGCGGCGTCACGTCTCCGTCGGGCGAGACGAGCGTGATGAAATCGCCGAGGCCGAGACCCAGATTCTCGGCCATGCGGGTGCCGATGGCGACGCCCTCGGCGACGTCGAAGCCGTTCAGCTCGCCCTGACGCACATTGCCGGCGACGAGCGGGATGTTCTTGATGTCCGCCTCGCGGATGCCCTTCACCAGCGCGCCGGTTCCGGCGGTCCCCTGCCGGCCGGAGGCGAGCACCTGCCCCTCGACCAGCGGTATCGTGTATTTGACGCCAGGCACACCGGCGATGCGGGCCGCGACCTCGGCATAGTCGTCGAGCGGACGGTCGATCGGCTGCAGGATCAGATGGCCGTTGATGCCGAGGATGCGGGTCAGGAGTTCGGTGCGGAAACCGTTCATCACCGCCATGACGATGATCAGCGTCGCCACGCCCAGCATGATGCCGATGAAGGAGATCGAGGCGATGACGGAAATCACCGCTTCCTTGCGCTTCGAGCGCAGGTAGCGCCAGGCGACCATGCGCTCGAACAGCGAGAACGGGCCGGCCCCGGCGTGCTTCGCCCTTATCGCGCCAGCAGACTGCGAAGCCGCCGTCGTGTCGGTCATGCGGTCTTCCCGATGAAGGCCAGAAGATCGGCCAGTTTCGTCGTCTCGCGGGCACCCGTAGCGCGTCGCTTCAGCTCGACCTCTCCGGCGGCGACTCCGCGCGGACCGACGATCACCTGGTTCGGGATGCCGATCAGGTCGGCGGTGGCGAACTTGCCGCCCGCGCGCTGGTCCGTATCGTCGTAAAGCACGTCGATGCCCGCAGCCTCATAGGCCGCATAGAGCTGTTCGCAGACGCCGTCGCACTCGGCGTCGCCGGCCTTCATGTTGATGATCACCACCTCGAAGGGCGCGACGCTTTCCGGCCAGATGATGCCTGCCTCGTCGTGGCTCGCCTCGATGATCGCCGCGATCAGCCGTGTCGGGCCGATGCCGTAGGAGCCCATCGAGACGAAGTGCTCCTTGCCGTCGGGGCCCTGCACCTTGGCGTTCATCGGCTTCGAATATTTCTCGCCGAAATGGAAGATATGGCCGACCTCGATGCCGCGCGCCGACAGCCTCTCGCCTTCGGCGATCCCGCTCCAGGCCGCTTCATCATGCATCTCGTCGGTCGCCGCATAGGGCGTTGTCCAGTCCTTGACGATGCCCGCGATCTCGCCGTCATCGCCGAAATCGACGTTCTCGCCGGGCACGGCGAGATCGAGGAAGTCCCTGTGGCAGAACACCTGGCTCTCGCCGGTTTCCGCGAGGATGATGAACTCGTGGGAAAGGTCGCCGCCGATCGGGCCTGTGTCGGCGCGCATCGGGATGGCCTTCAGGCCCATCCGCGTGAATGTGCGCAGATAGGCGACGAACATGCGGTTGTAGGCGGCTTTCGCGCCGTCGAAGTCGAGATCGAAGGAATAGGCGTCCTTCATGAGGAATTCGCGCCCGCGCATCACGCCGAAGCGCGGCCTGACCTCGTCGCGGAACTTCCACTGGATATGGTAGAGGTTAAGCGGCAGGTCCTTGTACGACTTCACGTAGGAGCGGAAGATCTCCGTCACCATCTCCTCGTTGGTCGGACCGTAGAGCAGATCGCGCTCCTGCCGGTCCTTGATGCGCAGCATCTCCTTGCCGTAGTCGTTGTAGCGGCCGCTTTCTTTCCACAGCTCCGCCGACTGGATGGTCGGCATCAGGATTTCAAGCGCGCCGGCGCGGTCCTGCTCCTCGCGGATGATCCTGCACACCTTGTCCAGAACCCGCTTGCCGAGCGGCAGCATGGTGAACGAGCCCTGTCCCTGCTGGCGGATCATGCCGGCTCTCAGCATGAGCCGATGCGAAACGATTTCGGCCTCGCGCGGGTTTTCTTTCAGGATCGGCAGGAAGTAGCGCGACAGACGCATCATCTATTCCGTGAGGGAGGACGCCCGGACGGAATCGAACAGCCTCCGGGCAGGCTTTGCGCGGGCTTCATAGCGATTTCAAGGCGAAATGGAAACCCGCCCGCGCCGGCACGAAGAGCAAAGCAGCCGGCTGATCAAATCCGCGGCACTGCATGCGACTTCGTTGTGCACCGCACCACATCAATGGTCATTTCAGAGCAAAATTCCTCGTGACAAGTATGTGAAATTTGGTCTAGGGTTCTCAGCATAACCAGATGGGCGAAGGAAATTTGCCCCTTTACGCGGTCAAAGTCTTGGGAGGATGCGATCTAGGCGCGAAATTTCGCTGCCGCCGGTAACCGGAAACAGATCGGACGCGTTAATCTGCAAGGCCCTCGGGCCTTGCTTTTTTTTTGAGCAGTTTTTGTCTTCGCCCGATCCGAGGGCACTCAGCGCGCCGCATTGAACGGCCGCCCGACCGGCCCTACTCTGCGCATCGTCGCAACGTTCGGATCAGCCGCTTCGCATGACCAGAACCACATCCAGGCCACCGCTGCTGCTCGGCATCGGCGGGGCGCATATCGACCGCCGCGGACAGGTCGCCGGAATCTACGTGCCCGGCGCCTCGAACCCGGGGACGATGCGCGAAGATGTCGGCGGCGTGGTCTTCAATGCGCTGCGTACTGCCCGCCGGCGCGGCGTCGGCTGTGCGCTGATCTCGATGCGTGGCGGCGATTCCGGTGGCGAACGCGTCGCCCGCGAGATCGCCGAGGCCGGCATCGAGGATCATTCGGCGATCTTTCTCGACCGGGTTACGGCGAGCTACACCGCGCTCATCGACCGCGACGGCGAACTGATCGCCGGCTTCGCCGATATGGGCCTCTACGACCTCTTTCCGCGCCAGCTTCGCCGATCCGCCTGCCGCGACGCCATCGCCAGCGCCGACGCGATCCTGTGCGACGCGAACCTGCCCGCCGCCGCCCTCGAACTGGTCGCGAGCACGGCCGCGGGCAAGCCCTTCCATGCGATCGGCATTTCGCCGGCAAAGGTCGTACGCCTGGCCGGGGTGCTGGATCACATCGAATGCCTGTTCGTGAACCGCAAGGAAGCCTGCGCGCTGGCTGGTCTCGACGCTGGCAGCCCAGCGGACGTGGTCGCGTTCCTGCGCGCGAAAGGCCTGCGCGGCGCGGTCGTCACCGACGGTGCCGGGCCGGTGACGATCTTCGATGCGGCTTCCCGATATACGATTGCACCGCCCTCGCCGCGCCACATTGTCGACGTCACCGGCGCCGGCGACGCGCTTGCGGGCGCAACCGTCGCCGCCCTCGCGCGCGGTATCCCCCTGCCGGAGGCGGCGCGCGAGGGCCTCGCGGCGGCGATGCTCGCGCTGGAATCGCCCTTCGCCGTGCCGGCCTTCGACGCCGAGGCGTTCGCCGCGGCACTCGCGCTTGTGCCGGCGGCCCTTCCGGTGGCATGAGGCAGCCAAGGAGACCGCAGATGCTCACCGACAAGCCGATCACCCAGGTCGACATCCATCCCGACGTGAACAGGGCGCTCGTGCGCGGCGGGGCGGTCGTGGCGCTGGAAAGCACCATTATCACGCACGGCATGCCTTACCCCGCCAACAACGACATGGCGGCAAAGGTCGAGGCGATCATCGAGGCCGAAGGCGCGGTCCCTGCCACCATCGCCGTGATGGACGGACGCCTGAAGATCGGCCTTTCCGACGGCGAGCGGGCCGCGCTCGCGACGACGCCGGGCGCGATGAAACTGTCGCGCGCCGACCTGCCCTTCGCCATCTCCGAGCGCCGCACCGGCGGCACGACCGTCGCCGCAACCATGATCGCGGCGCATCTCGCAGGCATCCGCGTCTTCGCCACCGGCGGCATCGGCGGCGTGCACAAAGGTGCGGAATCGAGCTTCGACATTTCGGCCGACCTCGACGAGCTGGCTCGCACGCCGGTGATCGTCGTGTCGGCCGGCGCCAAGGCGATCCTCGATATTCCGAAGACACTCGAAGTTCTCGAGACGCGTGGCGTGCCGGTCGTCGGCTACGGTGCGGACGTGATGCCGGCCTTCTGGTCGCGGCATTCGGGTTTTCCCGCGCCGCTGCGTCTCGACAGCGCCGAGGCGATCGCGCGGTTCCAGCGCACGCGCGAGGAACTCGGCATTGCCGGCGGGATGCTCATCGCAAACCCCGTGCCGGAAGAAGACGAGATCCCGGCGGCGAAAATGCGCGGCTTCATTGAGGCGGCGCAGCGGGCCGCGAACGAAAGCGGCGTCAGCGGCAAGGCCGTGACGCCATTTCTGTTGCAGAAGATCCTCGAGCTCAGCGAAGGCGCCAGCCTCAAGACCAATATCGCGCTGGTCGAAAACAACGCGCGCCTGGCGGCGAGGATCGCAAAAGCCCTCGCCGGCGGTTAGCTAGTTCGCCGCGATCCGCTCCTGGCGGCCGAGCCAACGGCGCCAGTCCGATTCCGAACCGTAGAAGACGTTCAGGTCGATCTGACCCTTGACGCCATGCGAAAGGCCGGAACCGGAATACTGCCAGAACACCCAGTCCCGGCCGGGATAGACTTTCGAGGGGTGCTGTGCGACGGCGCGCAGCCAGAACGGATAGGCCTCGAAAGCGCCACGCAGATTGTCGCCATAGAAGTCCGGCGCCGTGTAGATGACCGGCCGCTGGCCGTAATGCGCCTCGAGCCTGTCCATGAAGACCTGCATCTTCTCCAGCACGGTGGCGCGCGAAGGCCGCTTCTTGCAGGCCGAAAGATGGTTCCACTCGACGTCGATCACGGGCGGCAACGCATTCGGGTCTTTCGGCACGTTGCGGATGAACCAGTCGGCCTGGCTCGATGCGCTGCGGCACCAGTAGAAGAAATGGTAGGCGCCGCGCTTCAGGCCGGCCCGGTCCGCCTCTCGCCAGTTCTTGCGAAACATCGGATCGAGGTGGTCGCCGCCGTCGGTCGCCTTGATGTAGACGAAGTTCGCACCCTGGCCGCGCAGCTTGGCCCAGTTGATATCCCCCTGCCATCGCGACACGTCGACCCCATGCACCGCATAGTCCGCCGGCTTGCGCTTGCCGAAATTGATGGGTTTTGCATCGCGGAAGCGTTGCCGCTGGACCGCACCGTAGCGGCGTGTCTCCGGCCGCACGTCCGGGGTCGGCGGGGTGATCAGCGCGACGGCTTTGACCGCGGGCTCGTCGACCACGTCGGGCGCAGCGAGCGCGGAGACTTTCACCGCATCGATGTCCGCGGATTCGGCCTCGGCGATCTCGCTCTGCTGTTCCTCGGCGAGGCCGACGACCTTGCCGACAGATGCATCGGGGCGCGGCCCGGACACCGATGCCGTCGTTTCGGCAGAAGGTCCGACTTTCAGCACGTCGGCGGCATTGCTCGACATGCAGCCGGCGAGGCCAAGGCACGCAAGGAGGGAGGCGGCAAGAACGGAAAGTCGCATGTCGGACCCGATACGCAGAACAAGAAGGACCGAGCGACGCCCGGAAAACCAGCAGCCTTTATGAATGGAGAATTACCAAGAAAGATTGAATCCGATCTTTACCATGATCGGAAACCTTTCGATTGCGATCGGCCACCCGCCCAGTCCGCAACGCGGACTGGCAGCTTTCTTCGAATCCCCGCTAGCGCCCCGACCTAGAAGGACCGTGACGGCACAAACAGGCAGATGGTGCGGCCGGCATCGACGCCAGACTGGTGCGCGCACCAGTGGAATTCCCCGTCGGGCGAATTGCGTATCCGTTTGTCGTTGTAGGCGACGACCTCGCCCGTTCCGATGACATAGCCTTCCGGCCGTTCGCTGACCGAACCGTTGGCGACCTGCTTGCAATCGAAGTTCGAGCAGCACGACAACGGATACGCCCAGCCCTTCGGCGCTTCGTGGGCGCTCGTCGGGATAGACGCGACCGGCAACGTCGTCAGGAGGAACGCGGCACGCACACTGGCACGCGTGGGCATCATTTGCTTGAAGAGCATGACCTTCTCCTATGGTCTGCTCCTCGGGCGCGATTCGCTCCGCAAACTGCTTTTGTCGAATCGTGCGCGCGTCGCCTGAATCTGGCAAGGCTTCACGTCATGTAACCGTCACATGGTGACTCGTGTGCCACATTCGAGCCGGGCGGGTGGCCACCCTGGCATGAGACGGCAGCACGGTTTCGAAAGGTGACCAGCTTCATCTCGACAGGTCGCCCTCGATCGCTTATGTAATCGTCAATGACGAGTTTCCGCTTCGTTATGCGAAGCCGCGGCCACGGAAGGCATCATCGATATGAGCGCGATTGCACAGTTTATCGACAGCGAAGTGAAGGGCAACGACGTGGTTCTCTTCATGAAGGGCACCCCGGGCTTCCCGCAGTGCGGTTTTTCCGGCCAGGTCGTACAGATCCTCGACTATCTCGGCGTCGACTACAAAGGCGTCAACATCCTGACCTCCGATGAACTCCGCCAGGGCATCAAGGAATATTCGCAGTGGCCGACGATTCCGCAGCTCTACGTCAAGGGCGAATTCGTCGGCGGATGCGACATCGTCCGCGAGATGTTTCAGGCTGGTGAGCTTCAGGGCTTCTTCGACGAGAAGGGCGTGAGCGTCAAAGGCGCCGCCTGATCGTCTGACAATCAACCCGGGCGCCGCTTCAGGCGCCTCACTGCAGAGGATGTGACGGGAAACCGCGCATCCTTTTGCATTTTGTCATTTCGATTGGACCAAGATTATGGACCAGAGAACCCCGCTGGCCGAAACACGCCAGGATTCGCTCCCGCGTTGGGAGTTCATCGCACTCGCGGCCGCCCTGATGGCGCTGAACGCGCTTGCCATCGACATCATGCTGCCCGGTCTCCAGGAGATCGGCGCCAGCCTGAACGTCGCCGACGAGAACAGCCGCCAGTACGTCATCTCCGCCTATTTCGGCGGCATGGCCGCGGCGCTGCTCGTCTACGGTCCGCTTTCTGACCGTTTCGGGCGGCGCGGGCCGCTGCTCATCGGCCTCACCATCTACGTTCTGGCAGCGGCCGCCGCGGTCTTTGCCCCCACGTTCGAAGTGTTGCTCGCGCTGCGCTTCATCCAGGGCGTCGGCGCCGCGTCGACGCGCGTCATCGCCGTTTCCGTCGTCCGCGATCGTTTCGGCGGCCGCGCCATGGCCGAGGTCATGTCGCTGATCTTCATGACGTTCATGGTCGTTCCGGTCATCGCTCCGTCGCTCGGCCAGCTGATGATGATCTTCGCCAACTGGCACATGATCTTCGTGCTGATGGCGATCATCGCCGCTGCGATCACGTTCTGGACCTGGGCCAGGCTGCCGGAGACCCTGCACCCGGAAGACCGGCGCGAGATCGACGTGTCGTCGATCGCGCAGGGTTTCCGCATCGTTCTGTCGAACCGGATGTCGCTCGGCTACACGCTGGCCTCGACAGCCGTGTTTTCCGCCCTGTTCGGATTCATCAACTCGGCGCAACAGATCTATGTCGGCATCTACGGCCTCGGTGCGTGGTTCCCGATCCTCTTCGCGGTTGTCGCAGGGCTGATGGCGGCTTCCTCCTTCGCGAACTCGAAGCTGGTCTCGCGCGTCGGCATGCGCCGCCTGTCGCATGGCGCCCTGATCGGCTTCCTGATCGTCAGCGCGATCTGGTTCATGTGGTCGCTGACCGGCCCCGTGCCGCTTGCCGCCTTCGTGATTCTGTTTGCGCTGGTGATGATCCAGTTCGGCTGGATCGGATCGAACTTCAACTCGATCGCGATGGAACCTCTCGGTCACATCGCCGGCACGGCTTCGTCGATCCAGGGCTTCATCCAGACGCTCGGCGGCGGCGTCGTCGGCGCGCTGATTGGCCAGGCGTTCGACGGCACGGTCACGCCGCTGGCGGCCGGGTTCTGCGGCGTTGCCGCCCTGGCGTTGATCCTGGTCCTCGTCGCCGAGCGCGGTCGGCTCTTCGGCACATCGGTGTCGGCTCCGCGCTGAAAGTCCGCCCCGTCAAAGGCCGGTGAAGTCAAACAGAGTGCGGTCGAGCAGATGGCTCGGCCGCACGTTTGCCAGGGCCCGCACCATCGTCTCCTTACGGCCCGGCATGCGCCGTTCGATGTCGTCCAGCATCGCCTTCGTCGCATTGCGCTGCAGCCCGTCCTGGCTGCCGCACAGGTCGCAGGGGATGATCGGAAAGCGCATCGCCTCGGCGAATTTCGCGAGATCCGCCTCGGCGCAATAGCTGAGCGGCCGCAGCACCATCACGTCGCCATCGTCGTTCATCAGCTTGGGCGGCATGGCCGCCAGCCGGCCGCCGTGGAACAGGTTCATGAAGAACGTCTCGAGAATATCCTCGCGATGGTGTCCGAGAACGAGCGCGGAACAGCCTTCTTCCCGCGCGATGCGATAAAGATGCCCGCGACGAAGCCGTGAGCAGAGCGAGCAGTATGTGGCGCCTTCGGCGATCTTGTCGGTGACGATCGAATAGGTGTCGCGATACTCGATCCGGTGCGGCACGCCGATCTTTTCGAGATAGTCGGGCAGGACATTCTTCGGGAAGTTGGGCTGGCCCTGGTCGAGATTGCAGGCGAGGAGCTCGACCGGCAGAAGGCCGCGCCATTGGAGGTCGAGGAGCAGCGCCAGGAGCCCGTAGGAATCCTTGCCCCCCGAAAGTGCCACCAGCCAGCGCTCCCCTGCCCTGACCATGGCGAAATCGTCGAGCGCCTGGCGCGTATTGCGGATCAGCCGCTTGCGCAGCTTGTTGATCTCGACCGAGGCAGGCAAGTCCGTGAACATCGGATGGCATTCATCCGTTTGTCCCACCGCGTGCAGTGTCTTGTCGCCGTCTCGATTGACGTTGATGTTCATTCCAGACTAACCGTGAGTGGAAGTTTCAGCCGGCCGTCGGGCCGTCCGCTCCCATGGAGGGGTCGTCATTCGCCAGAACCCATCGGCTGCCAGCAATGCGTCGACAAACAAGACGCTGTCAATCGTTTCCCCGTTTCTCGACGAAGCTTCGGCCGCCCCCGACTTTTCCGAAATGCTTGCAGCGCTTCAGCGTGAGGTAGCCAGCCGATTTGGGCTGGAGACCGAAATCGTGCTCGTCGACGATGGCAGCACCGACAATGGCGCGGCTCTCTTCGCCAGCCATCTCGTCGGCAAATGGAAAATCATCCAGCTCTCGCGCAATTTCGGCAAGGAGATTGCACTCTTCGCCGGCATTGAAGCGGCCAGTGGCGATCTCGTACTCCTCATGGATGCCGATCTGCAGCACTCGCTTTCAGTCAGCCTTCGGCTGGTTGAGACGATTGTGACCGATCCGGACACGGATGTCGTGTTCGCGACCCGCGCGGATCGCCGCGACAGCGGGCTGTTGCGGCACGGATTCTCACACTTGTTCTACAAGCTTATCAATTTCCGCCAACGCTTCATCACGCCTCCCGATGCGGGGGACTTTCGCATCATGCGCCGTACGGTTGCCGACGCGCTTTTGCTGCTGCGCGACAAGAAGCGCTTCAATAAGGGACTCTACGCTTGGGCAGGCTTTCATCAGAAATCGATCAGCTACACGCCCGCGGAGCGCGTCGGCGGGAAATCGCGCTGGTCGAGCCTCGGTCTCATCGCTCTGTCCAAAGAGGGCATCATATCATTCTCGGCCCTGCCTCTTCGCATGATGAGCGGCATTGGCTTGGTGCTGGCCTTCGCGGGTATTTCCTACGGCGTGAAGATGCTTTTCGAGGTCATGATCTACGGCATCGCGGTGCCGGGCTACCCAAGCCTCATGGTCGCAATCATGGTCCTCGGCGGCTTCAACCTCGCGCTTCTCGGGGCGCTGGGCGAGTATGTCTGGGTCACGCTCAGTGAGGCCAAGGATCGCCCGCTATATCTCGTCCGGAAGGTAATCGAACAACCGGACGAGTCGCACGACGGCGCACACCCGTGACTGTCCGCCGGCTCTGGCTGATCGCGGACGACTATTCGCTCTCCCCAGGCGTCAGCGAAGCGATACTCCACCTGCTCGTCCAAGGCCGTCTTTCCGGCACAGGCTGCATGACTTTGTTTCCGGAATGGCCCGAGGCAGCGAGACAATTGCGCGAGGCACCGCGCGGAGCAGCCATTGGTCTGCATCTGACGCTCACGGACCAGATGGCGCTTTCCGGCCGCTCGGTTCTCGCCCCGGAAGGCCGCCTACCCTCCCTCGGCCAGCTCCTGTTGCGAACAGCGGGCAATCGGCAAGTCGCCCATGCAGTCATCCGGGAGCTTGATCTGCAGTACGCGTCGTTTGTCGAGGCCATGGGACGCGCGCCGGATTTCGTCGACGGGCACCAGCACGTACACTTCCTGCCGGTCGCGCGCCGCTGGTTTGCCGATCTGGTTCAACGCGCCGCGCCGCATCCTGTCCCTTTCGTGAGGGGTGCGCCCGCACTCGCCTACGCATCAAACGCAGTGCTGGCAAAGGCTGCCTTTGTGCGCGGCATGGCGCGCGGCTTCGACCGCTCATTGCGCGCGACCGGCCTTCATGTGGTCGGCCCGCTCGTCGGATTCTACGACTGGCATGACGACCGCGCGTTTGCCGCGGTGCTGGAGCGGGGCGTGGCCGCACTTCCCAGTGACTCAGTCTTCATGTGCCATCCAGGCAATGTCGATGCCTTGCTCGAATTGCGTGACGGCCTGCGCACTCCACGCACCATCGAGTTCGAGTATCTACGCTCAGGCTCCTTTACTGAAGCGCTGAATCGCAACGGCACCGCCATCGCAACAATTGAACGATGACCGTCGAGCCAACCCGCAATACCTGGCAGAAGGCCATCCGCTTCGGCCTCGTGGGCTTGCTCAACACGCTTATCGATGTTGCAACTTTCGCGCTGCTGATCGCGCTGTCCTTCCCCGCACTCGCTGCCAACGTCAGCGCATGGCTGGTCGCAATCAGCGCTTCCTACGTAATGAACTCGCGTTGGTCCTTCGAGAGGGACCAGCAATTGCGCGAAGGCTGGTCCATCTTGCGCTTCGTCGGGCTGGGCGCCCTTGTTTCGCTGGGCATATCGAGCGGAGCAATCTTAGCCCTCGCCCCAGTCATCGGGCTTTGGCCCGCGAAAATCCTCGGCGTCGCCGTCGCCGCCGTGCTCAATTTCATCGCCGCGCGCTGGTCTATCGAGAACCGGTTGCGCTGACGTTCCTATCCGTTGGGACAATCGTCCGCGGGCAGGAAGACCTCGATCTGGGTGGTCATCGCGTCGAGATCGGGAGTGTTGGCAAAGTGATAATCCGTGGACGCCATCCGGCAGAGCCCCAGTGCGCGTAGCGGCGCCCTATCACCTGATCCTACCACCACGATACCGTCGCGTCGAAGCATGGCCGAACTCACCCAGGGAGAAAGTGTGGGGTCGAGATGTTCGTACCAGGCAGGCCGTTCTGGCAGCACGTTCGCGACCATCGCTGCCCAGCCATCGCCGCCAACCACCAGGATGGGAGTAGTCTCCGGGAGGCCCGCCGCGCGGAGCCCTTCGATCCATTTTGCTCTCACCACGTCTGCCAACGCATCCGCCCGCAACAACGGCGCCCAAGGGAGCGGCTCCGCCGCCAACCGGTAGTACAACAGGCGCTCGAGGGGATATACAGATGCGATGACGGCGGTCGTTATCACGACAAACGCCGCGCCCCGATTGCTCCACGTGACCGTCGCGCGGTCGCCCGCGAGCCGCAACAACAACCAGCCGGGAATGAAGAGGAAATTTGCGATCAGCCAGTGGTCCTTGATCATCACGCCAGTCGCGATCGCAATGACAACGACGGCGGCGATCGGTCCGAACAGCGATGCCCCAAAAAGCGCCCGCAGCTTGGCCACGCGAACCCCGTCATCAACTGCCACTTCCTCGGCCTTTAGCCCAAAAAGAACCGCAACCGCCGGCAGAATCGAAACCGCCAGCGTCACACCGATGACCGACAGCGGCGACAATACCCGTTGCAGCCACCCGCCCATGTGCAGCCGGTCATTGGCGGCCATGCTGTGTTCGGCGACGTCCGGGCTGTTGAGCAGCCAGAGAGCATTCGGCGTCAGCAGCACCAACATAAGAAGGAAAGCCAGGAGCGCCGGCCCCCATCGGACGCGGCGGCGCATCCACGGGTCGTAGAGCACCAGCACAGCGACCGACACCGGTATCAGCGCGAAGGAATACTTCGAGAGAAAGCCGCCTGCTGCGGCCAGTCCGGCCAGGAGCCACCAGTGAGCGCCGCCGCGATCAAGCCCGCGCCAGATGCCCAGCACGAACAGGGCAGCGAAGGGAAGTTGCGCGATGTTGGCGTTCCACTGAGGTAGATGTACGCCGAAATAGACGATCAGCGCCGACAGAACCACGGCGGCAAACGCGACAGAGCGTGAGCGCACGTCGCGGATTGCAGCAAAGATCACCAGCTGCGCCGCAGCGAATGCAAGGGCCGACAGCACGTAGGCGCTGCCGAGCCATCCTCCACTCGTCTGGAAGGCGATCTCCATCAGCCAGGTCTTCATCGGAGGGTGCCGATAGAGCCCGACCAGCCACTCACGTCCCCAGGCGACAATCTCGACAGTGTCTATCGGCAACCCGGCATTGGATACCAGCGGGATGACTATCCACAGCGCCCCGTATGCAGCGAGCCAAAGCAGCACGCCCGCACGCATTTCGGCCAGACGGTTGAATGGCATCGCAGGATGCATCCCCAGAAATGAGAAAGCCGCCAGACCCGCTTGGAGTCTGGCGGCGAATGCCGTTTCCGTAACCGATCAGCGCGAGTAGAACTCGACGACCAGGTTCGGTTCCATCTGCACCGCGTACGGAACATCGGCCAGGCCGGGAACGCGGGCGTATTTCGCAACCATCTTGTTGTGGTCGACTTCGATATAATCCGGCACGTCGCGCTCGGCGAGCTGCGCGGACTCGAGCACGATGACGAGCTGCTTGGACCGGTCGCGCACCTCGATCACATCGCCCGGCTTGCACAGGTAGGAACCGATGTTGGTGCGGCGGCCATTCACGTTCACATGGCCGTGGTTGATGAACTGGCGCGCAGCGAAGATCGTCGGAACGAACTTGGCGCGGTAGACGACCGCATCCAGGCGCGACTCGAGCAGGCCGATCAGGTTCTCGGACGTGTCGCCGCGACGGCGGTCGGCCTCTTCATAGGTCTTGCGGAACTGCTTTTCGGAGATGTCGCCGTAATGACCCTTCAGCTTCTGCTTGGCGCGCAGCTGCAGGCCGAAGTCGGACATCTTGCCCTTGCGGCGCTGGCCGTGCTGGCCCGGGCCGTATTCACGCTTGTTGACCGGGGACTTCGGGCGACCCCAGATATTTTCGCCAAGACGGCGGTCGATCTTGTACTTCGAAGATTCGCGCTTGCTCATCGCATTTCCTACAACATGTTGCGAACCGAAGCTCACGCTTCGGATCAAGGAAACGCGCCCTCCTCTGGCTCCCTTTTGCGGAGCCTGACAGGGGCTTCCACGCACGCTTTGCGGAAAGTCCCACGGGACACGTCGGTTGCTCAGGATCGGCTTGGATGCGCCGATGTCCGAGAATTACAAATGAAACACCGCGCATCTCTGCGCGGCGTTGGCGGTCGAATAGGCGCAAAGACCGGATTTGTCAACGCGACCTGTTGGATTCGACGGGCAGAGCCGACTTCGACGCCGGCACGATGTCGGGTTTCTTGACGTCGTCGGGTTTCGCGGCGGCCTTGGTCACGGTGAACTTGGTGCTTGCCCGGCCGTCTCGCTGCACGAACTGGCCCCAGACGAAGCCGCGCTTGCCGTTGACGACGATCTCGCACCATGACTGGCATTCGACCAGTTGCACCTGCGTGCGCGCCGGCACCGTTCCGATCACCTTCGCGCCCTTCTTCGGGCGGCTGCGGATGTTGGCGTCGTCTATCATCAGCGCCATGCCGGCGACCGCCTTGCCGGAACTCTCGGCCTTGGCCGGCTTTTCCTCACTGTCGGACTTCACCGGCGCGGGCGCGATCGCCGCGGTCTTCTCCGGCTCGACCTCCGTCTCGTCGATGCTGTCGAACGGAACTTTCACCCGCTTGGTCATCGGGCCGAACGCATTCTCCGCATCGACCGGGCCGCCAATATCCTCGACATCCTCGATCCCACGAGCTGCGCTGGCGTCATGGGCAAAGCGAGGATCCCGAGCCTCGAGCGCGACGAGCTCTTCGGGCGCCTCCTTGGCGATCGAAGGCGACGGCAGTGCCGAGGCGGCACTGGCCTGCGAAACACCCCCGCTCGGTGGGATGAGATCGCTGAAGACGGGTTCTTCGGATTCTGGCGCAACCGACGGCTCGGCGGCAGTGGCGGACAGGATGATCTCCTGCTCGGGCAGCGGATTTGGAAGGTCGCTCGCCAGCAGCGACATCGCCAGCACGGCGGCGCCCGCCGAACCGACACCTACCGCGATGAGGGCGGCCCCCATCGCGAAATACCCCTGGCCTACCCCGTCCGGAAGGATCTCTCCGTCCGTATTGCCCCCGTAGGCAACGTCCCTGGTCACTCTCACGTCGTTGGGCTCCTACGTTCGGCCTTGCGATCGGCCGTGTAGACTGACGCCCCCGTCACCCACTCATGCCGAATGCGGCCTCGATGCGCCTGTGGGCGATGTATCTCGCCTCTTACTGGAGTCTCTTCCGAAAAGAATGTGGCCGAGATTTGATCATATTGCCGAAAGTTAACGTGTCCAGCCCTTTGAACAGGCTCTAGATTCGTCCGCCGTCGGCTTTGTTATGGGCGATAACGGCCGACTTCGTGGATCTGGCGGACAGCCGCGACGGGGAATCAGCGTTTCGCAGCGCCGACCGACCTGCGATCAGCTCTTGCCCTTCCGGTCGGGGAGGCCTTTTCGCTTCGTCTCGGCGAAGTCCTCGAGCTGTTTTTCGGACATGGAGTCCACCATATCGCGTGAAGCGCCCTTGAGTTTCGATTTCGGCGTCTCGCCGCGCTTTGCCGACAGGGCTGCGCCGGCTGCTTTCTGCTGGGCCTTGGATCTTGCAGGCATGGTTGCTGCTCCTCGTTGCACCTGACGTGCAACGAAAAAGCCCGACCGACGGTTCCTCGTCGATCACGCCACCTTGAGCCCGAACCCCTGCATCAGCCGCCGCCCGGCGAAATCCGGCTTGCCTGATGTGAAGATCGCAATGTCCTCGCCTTGCGGCGGTGCATCGCTGCGCTTCGGCGGCAGGAGTGACAGCGCCCGGCGCGCGATGGCCTCCGCCGGGTCGATCCAGTCGACCGGCCACGGCGCGGTCTTGCGCATGCGGTTGACGAGGAAAGGATAGTGCGTGCAGGCAAGCACGACGATGTCGGTGCGCCGTCCGTCCTTCTCGATGAAGCACGGCGCAATCTCGGCCCGTACGGCCTCCTCGTCGACGAACCCCTCGCGCATGTAGGTTTCGGCGAGCCCGGCCAGCCGGTCGCTCGCGACCAGGCGCACATGGCACTTGCTGGCCCATTGTGTAATCAGGTCGCGCGTATACTGGCGCTTCACCGTTCCTGGTGTCGCGAGAACGGAGACGAGACCGGAGCGGGTACGCTCCGCCGCGGGCTTGATCGCGGGGACCGTACCGACGAACGGCGTCGACGGATATGCCTCGCGAAGCGCCTGGAGAACGATCGTCGATGCCGTGTTGCAGGCGATCACGACGAGTTCGGGGTCGTGCTCCGCGATGAGCCTGCCGAACAGGCTGACGATCCGCTCCGCAAGCGCTTTCTCTTCCCACGCCCCGTAGGGAAAGGCGGCATCGTCCGCCACGTAGACGAAGCGCCGGTCGGGCATGAGTACGCGCGCCTCGCGCAGCACGGTAAGGCCGCCAATGCCGGAATCGAACACCAGCACCGGCCGGTCAGTCTTCGTCATTGCCGCCCTCTGAAACCCTGCCGGCCTGGTCGGCCTGCCGCTTGCGCTCGGGATATCCGCTTCCGCGCGGTTCCTTCGGCGAGAAGTAGTCGAGCGAGGCGAGAACGCCGCGCAAGACCTTCACCTCAGGCTCCGTGAATCCCGGTCGCGTGAACACGGCGCGCACATTGTCGAGCATTTTCGGCTTCTTTTCGGCGGGGCGGAAATAGCCGCGCGCGTCGAGAGCCTGTTCCAGATGGTCGAGGAACCTGTGGATGTGGCGCTTGTCCGCCGGAGTGAGGTCGGGACCGGCAAAGGCCGTGTCGGTCTCCCGCTCGAGCCCCGACTTCATCCACTCGTAGGACATCAGAAGCACAGCCTGGGCGATGTTGAGCGACGAGAACTCGGCGTTGACGGGAAAGGTGACGATTTCGTCGGCCAGCGCGATTTCCTCGTTGAAGAGACCGAAGCGCTCGCGCCCGAACAGCAGGCCGGTCTTCAGCCCCGACCGGCTGCGGGCTCTGAGCCCCCTGCCCGCCTCGACCGGCCCGATCACCGGCTTGAAGTTGTCGCGCGGCCGCGCCGTCGTCGCGCCGACATAGGCGAGGTCGGCGACCGCCTCCTGGAGCGTTTCGAACACTGCCACCGCGTCGATCACATGGTCCGCCCGACTTGCCGTTGCGCGCGCGCTCTCGTTCGGCCAACCGTCGCGCGGCTTGACGAGGCGCAGTTCCGTCAGGCCGAAATTCGCCATCGCCCGAGCCACCATGCCAATATTCTCGCCGAGTTGGGGTTCGACGAGGATGATGGCGGGAAGCGGCGCCTCGCGCGGCCGGGATAGGTCATCGGTCATGCGCGCGTCTGTGCCATGAAATACTGTCGAAAGGAACAGCGACCTGGCCGCCGGTATCGCGCGCAATGCCCATCCGCGCGGTACGAATTGCTTGCCCGCAACAATAAAGGCCGACCGAAGTTTCCGTTGCGTAAGGTTCGGACGAAGTATAGATAAATTTCGCGCACTCCCGCGCCTCCTCCGAGGAAAAGGGGAACGACCATGAAAGTGTCAACAATACTGACGGCAGCAGCGATAGCAGCTGCCGCATTCATCGGATTCGCCGGCAGCGCGTCGGCCCAGGCGACCCGTACTTGGGTCTCGGGCGTGGGCGACGACGCCAATCCCTGCAGCCGCACGGCGCCGTGCAAGACGTTCGCCGGCGCGATCTCGAAGACGGCGACCGGGGGTGAGATCAACTGCCTCGACCCGGGCGGTTTTGGGGGCGTTACGATCACCAAGGCGATCACCATATATTGCGATGATGTCGAGGCCGGCGTGCTGGTGTCGGGAACAAACGCAATAATTGTCAATGCGCCGACAACTGCCGCCGTCGTCCTGCGCGGCCTCGATATCGAGGGGCTCGGCACAGGGCTGAACGGCGTACGTTTTCTGGCCGGCGGTTCGCTTCACGTCGACGACTGCCTGATCCGCAACTTTTCCGCCGCGTCGGGCGGCAACGGCTTTGCGTTCGTTCCGTCAAACAGTGCAAAACTGCTGGTAACCAACACGACGATCGGGCGAAATGCCGTTGGGGTTGCCGGCGCGGGGATACTTGTCGCGCCGACCGGTGGAGCCGCAGCCGAGGTCGTCGTCGAAAACGTAGTCTCTTCGAACAACAACAACGGTATACACGCGAACTCCGCGACGTCAGGTGCGATATCCGTCGCAATCCAGAATTCAAACTTCTCCCTCAACACCGGCAATGGCATCGCGGCGACCGGTGGCGGAGGCAGCATCGATATCCTCGTCGACGGAACGACGTCGTCCGACAATGGCGCCGCGGGAATACGCGCCAGTGGCGCTACGGCGATCATCAGGCTGTCGAACGGCAACGTCTTCGGCAACGCAAATGGACTAACTGCGGTTTCGAGCGGACAGATTCTCTCATTCGTCAACAATCGGATAAGGGGCAATACCGTCGACGGCACCCCGACGGGAACGCTGGCACAGCAGTAGGCCATGCTCGACGACACCCCCGGCGGAGCGAAGCCTCGCTCCTCGGCACGAAGGGCGAGCTTCCCGATTGAACCGACCGCCGCCAACGAACCTTGGCCCGGCGGATCCATCGATCTCACTGGCTGCTATCGGGAGGATCGAGCATCCACAAAACTCCTGATCCCGTCGGCCACTTGCTTCGGCCTTTCGTGCAGGATCCAGTGGCCCGCATTCGCAATCGGTCTGACGGCGAGGTCCGGCGCGAAGCGGTCCAGCCCTTCGAGGCAGGAAGGGCGGAGCGCCGTGTCCGCCTCGCCCCAGAGCACGAGATGCGGCACGCGAACCGACATCGCGCCTGGCGGCAGGGAATTGAGGAAGGTCTCGCCCGGAGCCTGGCCCGGCTCGGGCACGTCGATGGGTGAGGCACGGTACCAGTTGAGCATGGCCGTCATCGCGCCCGGCTGGCTCCAGGCGTCGAGATAGGCGGCACGAACGTCGCCGGCCATCCAGTCAGCCCGCGAAAACCCTTCGATCATGCGGAACGTCCGGCGGAAGCCGTCTTCGGCCATGCGCTCGTCGGTCACCGGTTCGCGCAGCTTGTTGATATACTGGCTCGCCAGCTGCTGTGCCGGGTCGATATGGATCGCGTTCTGGAAGCACCAGGGATGCACGCCGTTGGCGATGATCAGACAGGTGAGCCGTTCCGGGTGCGCGAAGGCAAAGGCATAGGCGACCGATGCGCCCCAGTCATGGCCGGCGAGCGCAAACGGCCGGCCTGGCGACAGATGGTTCGCGAGCGCGGCGAGGTCCGCCACCATGTGCCGGGCGCGGTAGGAGTCGACCGCCTCCGGCTTTGACGACAGGTTGTAGCCGCGCTGGTCTGGCGCGACGACGAAGAAATCGCGCGACAGCTCCTCCATCACCTCGCGCCACGCCGCCCAGTATTCGGGAAAGCCGTGCAGCAGCACGATGAGCGGATTGCTCCTCTTGCCCGCCACCGCCACGTTCAACGTGACCGACCCGGTATCGAACGTCATGAAATCCGGCTGAAACATCCGCGCGATCCTCCCCTTCGTCCTTCCCCGCGGCTCGATGCCCGGACAACGTGCTTCCTACACCCTTTGCATCGTTTGCGCGCGACGGAGGGCTTTGCTATAGCGGCCCAATCTCCAGTCCAGGGCTCTGCGGAACCGCGGTTCCGACTTTCTCAAAGAGGCGCATTCAATGGCGAAGATCAAGGTGGCCAACCCCGTCGTCGAACTCGACGGCGACGAGATGACCCGCATCATCTGGCAGTTCATCAAGGACAAGCTGATCCACCCCTATCTCGACATCGACCTCGACTATTACGACCTCGGCATCGAGCATCGCGACGCCACCAACGACCAGGTGACGATCGACTCGGCCAATGCGATCAAGAAATACGGCGTCGGCGTGAAATGCGCGACGATCACCCCCGACGAACAGCGCGTCGAGGAATTCAAGTTGAAGAAGATGTGGAAGTCGCCCAACGGCACGATCCGCAACATTCTCGGCGGCGTCATCTTCCGCGAGCCGATCATCTGCAAGAACGTGCCGCGCCTGGTGCCGGGCTGGACCAAGCCGATCGTCGTCGGTCGCCACGCCTTCGGCGACCAGTATCGCGCGACAGATTTCCGCTTTCCGGGGAAAGGCAAGCTGACGATCAAGTTCGTCGGCGACGACGGCCAGGTCATCGAGCACGAAGTCTACGATGCGCCGGGCGCCGGCGTTGCCATGGCGATGTACAACCTCGACGAGTCGATCGCCGATTTTGCCCGCGCGTCGCTGAACTACGGCCTGCAGCGCGGCTATCCGGTCTATCTGTCGACCAAGAACACCATCCTCAAGGCCTATGACGGACGCTTCAAGGATATCTTCCAGGAGATCTACGAGAAGGAATTCGCGGCCGAGTACAAGGCCCGCAAGCTCTGGTACGAGCACCGCCTGATCGACGACATGGTTGCCTCCAGCCTGAAATGGTCCGGCGGCTACATCTGGGCCTGCAAGAACTATGACGGCGACGTCCAGTCCGACACCGTGGCGCAGGGCTTCGGCTCGCTCGGCCTGATGACCTCCGTCCTGCTCACACCGGACGGCAAGACCGTCGAGGCCGAAGCCGCGCACGGCACAGTCACCCGCCACTACCGCCAGCATCAGAAGGGCGAGGAGACCTCGACCAATTCGATCGCCTCGATCTTCGCCTGGACGCGCGGCCTCGCCCACCGCGCCAAGCTCGACGACAACGCGGCGCTCGCCAGGTTCGCCGACACGCTCGAGAAGGTCTGCATACAGACGGTCGAGAGCGGCTTCATGACCAAGGACCTGGCGCTGCTCATCGGCCCGGATCAGCCTTGGCTGTCCACCTCCGGCTTCCTCGACAAGATCGACGAGAATCTGCAGAAGGCCATGGCCTGACGTTCGCGATGGCGCGGCCCGTTCTCTACGGCGCCGCCTACAGCGTCTATGTCCGCATCGCGCGCATGACGTTGATCGAAAAAGGTGTCGACCACGACCTCGTCGAGGTCGACATCTTCGCGCCAGGCGGGCCGCCCGCCTGGTATGCTGCGCACCATCCATTCGGCAAGATCCCAGCCTTCGAGCATGGGGCGCTGCGCCTGTTCGAGACGCAGGCGATCTGCCGCTACGTCGACGAGGCCTTCGACGGGCCGCGCCTTCAGCCGCTCGATCCGATCGATCGCGCCGTGATGAACCAGATCATCGGGATGATCGATTCCTATGCGTACAGGGCGCTGGTCTGGGACATCTATGTCGAGTCGGTCTCAAAGCCGAAACGCGGCGAGACGGCGGATCTCGATCGCATCGCGAAGGCTGTTCCGGTCGCCGAAACCTGCCTCGCGGAACTCTCCCGTTTGAAGCGGGACGGCGTCTGGCTGCTCGGCAACGACATCACCCTCGCCGACCTCTTTCTGGCGCCGGTGCTCGCCTATTTCACGCAGGCCGATCTCGCAGGCCCGATGATCGACCGCCATGCGCCGATCAGGGCTTGGTGGGAGGCGATGCGGTCGCGGGAGAGCTTTATCTCCACAGAGCCTTCCGACTGAGCCAGCCGCCGATGGCGCGCGATCAGTTGCCGTAGAGCGTCACCACGCAGGCGCCGCCGAGGCCGAGATTGTGCTGCAGCGCCAAACGTGCCCCGTCGACCTGCCGCGCTCCCGCCTTGCCGCGCAGTTGCTGCACCAGTTCGGTGCATTGAGCGAGGCCCGTGGCGCCGAGCGGATGCCCCTTCGACAGAAGTCCGCCCGACGGATTGGTGACGACATCGCCGCCATAGGTGTTGCGGCCATCGACGATGAACGGTTCCGCCTCCCCTTCAGCGCACAGACCGAGCGCCTCGTAGGTGATCAACTCGTTCTGGACGAAACAGTCGTGCAGTTCGACAACGTCGATGTCGGACGGCGCGATGCCGGCCGCCTCGTAGACCGCGCGCGCGGCCGCGGCCGACATGTCGTAGCCGACCACCTTGCGCATGTCGCGATCCTCGAAGGTCGACGGCGTGTCGGTCGTCATCGCCTGCGCGCGGATGCGGATCGGCTGGCCGATACCCTTGCGCTTGGCGAACTCCTCGCTGCACACGATGGCCGCCGCCGCGCCGCAGGTCGGCGGACAAGCCATCAATCGCGTCATCACGCCTTCCCAGATGACCTGCGAGCTCAGGACCTCTTCCTCCGAAACCTCCTTGCGGAACAGTGCGAGCGGATTGTTCACCGCGTGCCGCGACGCCTTGGCGCGGATCTTGGCGAAGGTCGAGAGCTTCGTGCCGTACTGCCGCATATGGGCGAGCCCGGCGCCGCCGAAGAAGCGGAGCGCCAGCGGCACTTCGCCGTGCCCGACGATCGCATCCGTCTCGCGGTTGAACTCGTCGAAGGGGCTCGGCCGGTCGGTGAACACGTCGCCCAGGGCACCCGGCCGCATCTGCTCGAAACCGACCGCCAGCGCGCAGTCCACGATGCCGTGCTCGACCGCCTGGCGCGCCAGATAGAGCGCGGTCGATCCGGTCGAACAATTGTTGTTGACGTTGACGATCGGCACGCCACTCATGCCGACCGCGTAGAGCACGCGCTGGCCCGAACAGCTGTCGCCGTAGACATAGCCGGCATAGGCCTGGCCGATGTCGGAATAGTCGAGGCCGGCGTCCGCCAGAGCCGCGCGCACGGCCTCCGGTCCCATGACCGAATAGTCCGGACCCGCGCCGGGTTTCGAAAACGGCACCATGCCGACGCCGGCGACCACGACCTGCCTTGCCACGAACATCCTCCCGGTTTGACGTCTCTTGCCCGAAATCTGGCACGGATCCGCGCCGTCGGCGAGAGGCCAGATAGAACTGCGGCTGTGCGTCAGCCTTCCATCGCCGCCTTGACCGCGGCGATCGCCGCCTCGCCCTTCGAAGCGTCGGGTCCGCCCGCCTGCGCCATGTCGGGACGCCCGCCCCCACCCTGGCCGCCAAGGGCAGCCGAGGCGACACGTACCAGGTCCACCGCGTTGAAGCGGCCGGTGAGATCGGGCGTGACCGCGACGACGGCGCTCGCCTTGCCGTCATCGGCAGCGCCGACGAAAACGACGACGCCGGAGCCGAGCCCCTGCTTCGCCTCGTCGGCAAGTCCCTTCAGATCCTTCGGCTGGACGCCGGTCACGACGCGCCCCGTGAACGAAACGCCGGCCACCGTCTCGACTGTCGCGGTACCGCCCGCCGTACCCCCGCCGCCGAGCGCCAGCTTCTTGCGCGCGTCGATGAGTTCACGCTCGAGCTTGCGGCGCTCGTCCACCAGGCTTTCGACGCGCGACAGCACCTCGGCCGGGCCGACCTTGAGCGTTGAGGCGACGGCCTTCAGCCGCCGGTCCTGCTCGTCGAGATGGTGCCGCGCCTCCTCGCCCGTGAGCGCCTCGATGCGCCGGACGCCGGCCGCGACCGCGGCATCTGAGACGATGCGGATCAGGCCGATGTCGCCGGTTGCGCGGACATGGGTGCCGCCGCACAGTTCGACCGAGTAGGGCCGGTTCGCCTTCTGCCCGTGCAGCGCCGTCCCCATCGACACGACGCGGACCTCGTCGCCGTATTTCTCGCCGAAGAGCGCCATCGCGCCTTCCGCGATCGCGTCGTCGACCGACATCAGCCGCGTGGTGACCGGGCTGTTCTGCAAGACGATCTCGTTGGCCATGCGCTCGACCTGTTCGATCTCCTCCGGCGAAATCGGCTTGTTGTGCGAAATGTCGAAGCGAAGCCGCTCGGGCGCGACGAGCGAGCCCTTCTGGGCGACATGGGTGCCGAGCACCTCGCGCAGCGCCTCGTGGATCAGGTGCGTCGCGGAATGGTTGGAGCGCACGCGGCGTCTCCGCGCGCTGTCGACCTTGAGTTCGACCGGCGCGCCGATCTTCACCAAGCCAGAGGCGACCTTGCCGATATGGACGAAGACGCCATTCGCCTTCTTCTGCGTGTCCGTCACCTCGATCGAGAAGCCCTCGCCCGAGATCGTCCCGGTATCACCGACCTGTCCGCCGGACTCGCCATAAAACGGCGTCTGGTTCAGGACGACGGATACGGTCTCTCCAGCCGTTACGGCATCCACCGGCGCGCCATCGCGCACGATCGCGGTGATCACGCCTTCCGCCTTTTCCGTGTCGTAGCCGAGGAACTCGCTCGCTCCGAGCTTCTCGCGCAGCGCGAACCAGACATTCTCCGTCGCCGCCTCGCCGGACCCGGTCCAGTGGGCGCGCGCCTCGGCGCGCTGCCGTTCCATCGCATCGGTGAATCCCGCCAGGTCGACGGAAATCGAGCGCTGGCGCAGCGCGTCCTGCGTGAGATCGAGCGGGAAGCCGTAGGTGTCGTAGAGCTTGAACGCCGTCTCGCCGTCGATCATGTCTCCGGCGTGCAGCGTCGCGGTCGCATCGGCGAGCAGGCCGAGGCCGCGTACCAGCGTCTTGCGGAAACGGGTTTCCTCGAGCTTGAGCGTCTCGGCGATCATCGGCTGGCCGCGCACCAGTTCCGGATAGGCCTGCCCCATCTCGCGCACCAGCGCGGGCACCAGCTTCCACATCAGCGGCTCGGACGCGCCGAGCAGCTGCGCATGGCGCATGGCGCGGCGCATGATGCGACGCAGCACATAGCCGCGCCCCTCATTGGACGGCAGCACGCCGTCGGCGATGAGGAAGCAGGACGAGCGCAGATGATCGGCGATGACACGGTAGGAGGCGACGTTGTCGGCGTCCGGCCCCTTTCCCAGCGCAGAAGAGGCGGCATCGATCAGATGGCGGAAGAGGTCCGTCTCGAAGACGCTTTCCACCCCCTGCAGGACCGACGCCATGCGCTCCAGCCCCATGCCGGTGTCAATCGAAGGGCGGGGCAGATCGATGCGCTGCTCCTTCGTCACCTGCTCATACTGCATGAAGACCAAGTTCCAGAATTCGAGGAAGCGGTCGCCATGCTCTTCCGGGCTTCCCGGCGGGCCGCCCCAGATGTGGTCGCCGCGGTCGATGAAGATTTCCGAGCACGGGCCACACGGGCCGGTATCGCCCATCGCCCAGAAATTGTCCGAGGTCGGGATGCGGATGATGCGGTCGTCAGAGAAGCCTGCGATCTTCTTCCAGTAGCCCGCCGCTTCGTCGTCGGTGTGGTAGACCGTGACGAGCAGCTTGTCCTTCTTCAGCCCGAACTCCTTGGTGATCAGGTTCCAGGCGAGCTCGATCGCGCGCTCCTTGAAATAGTCGCCGAAGGAGAAATTGCCGAGCATCTCGAAGAAGGTGAGATGGCGGGCGGTGTAGCCGACATTGTCCAGATCGTTGTGCTTGCCGCCGGCGCGCACGCTCTTCTGCGCGGTCGCCGCCCGCACATAGGGCCGCGTCTCGAGCCCGGTGAAGACGTTCTTGAACTGCACCATGCCCGCATTGGTGAACATCAGCGTCGGGTCGTTGCGAGGCACCAGCGGGCTCGACTCGACGACCTCATGGCCGTTCGTGCGGAAGTATTCGAGGAAGGTCGACCGGATCTCGTTGACGCCACTCATCTTCGTGCCTTTGCGGGGATGCCGGGAACCCGGCGGAATGCTGGACCCCGGCCTTTTAGCCGCGCCCTCGAAGACTGTCCAGAAATGCATCACCGCTTCAGACGGACCACATACGAAAGCGGCCGCCGGACAAACCGGCGGCCGCGAAAAGGTCGAACGGGAAACGCAGGCGCTACATCGCCGCGGCGTCGTCGGCGTCGTCCTCCGCACCCGGACCGCCCGTATCGAGGAACTTGTCGGCGATAAGCCCGGCATTCTGGCGCAGCGTCTGCTCGATCTCGGCTGCGAGCTCCGGATTGGTCCGCAGGAATTCCTTGGCGTTCTCGCGTCCCTGGCCGAGACGCTGCGAATTGTAGGAGAACCAGGCACCCGACTTCTCGACCACGCCTGCCTTGACGCCGAGGTCGACCAGTTCGCCCATCTTCGACACGCCCTCGCCATACATGATGTCGAACTCGACCTGCTTGAAGGGCGGCGCCAGCTTGTTCTTCACCACCTTGACGCGGGTCTGGTTGCCGACCACCTCGTCGCGGTCCTTGACCGAACCGATGCGGCGGATGTCGAGGCGCACCGAGGCGTAGAACTTCAGCGCATTGCCGCCCGTCGTCGTCTCCGGCGAGCCGAACATGACGCCGATCTTCATGCGGATCTGGTTGATGAAGATCAGCATCGTGTTGGAGCGAGAGATCGATGCGGTGAGCTTGCGCAGCGCTTGGCTCATCAGCCGCGCCTGCAGGCCCGGCAGCGAATCGCCCATCTCACCCTCAATCTCCGCGCGAGGGGTCAGTGCGGCGACCGAATCCACCACCAGCACGTCGATCGCGCCGGAGCGCACCAGCGTGTCGCAGATCTCCAGCGCCTGCTCGCCTGTGTCGGGCTGCGAGATCAGGAGGTTTTCCAGGTCGACGCCGAGCTTGCGAGCATAGACCGGATCCAGAGCATGCTCCGCGTCGACAAAGGCGCAGATGCCGCCCTTCTTCTGGGCTTCGGCGACGGTATGCAGCGCCATGGTGGTCTTGCCCGAGCTTTCCGGCCCGTAGATCTCGACGATGCGGCCGCGCGGCAGGCCGCCGACGCCGAGCGCGATGTCGAGTCCGAGCGATCCGGTCGACACCACGCCGATCTCGACCACCTGCTCGTTGGCGCCGAGCCGCATGATCGAGCCCTTGCCGAATGCGCGCTCGATCTGGGACAGCGCCGCGTCCAAAGCCTTCGTCTTGTCCACCGATTTGTCCTCAACCAGCCGCAGTGAGTTCTGAGCCATGATACATCACCCCTAGATCGTCAATGAAGGCCGAACGCCGTTTGTCCGATGGTGATTTGTATCTGTTTTGTTCTCTTTTTGCAAGAGGGTCTAATCTATTGATAATGCGATACAATCGCATGAGTGTTCTTTTTTCGTTTCGGCCCTGCCCTTCAGGGATATACCCCCCTGGGCAATCGCCGCGCCGCCCCTCGGGGCACGCCGGCCACCCGCGACAGAATCAGCTCAGCCGAATTCGGGCACGATGCGCGGCAGGTCGTCGAACGAATAGCCGGCCACCTGGTTGAGATAGTAGAGCGCGCCGAAGATGATCGCCGCGACGATCGTGGTGCGGACGACCGCCCGCAGCATGTGGGAGCCGCGCGGCGCGCTCGCCACCGTGCCGAGCGTCACCTCGCCATCCTCGTCCTGCGTCTTCAGGCTGAACGGCAGGGTGGCGAAGAGAACCAGCCACCAGATGATGAAGAAGACGGCGAAAGCCGAAAAGTAGCCCATCAGACCTGTTCCAGCTCGACCAGGGTCCCGGCGAAATCCTTGGGGTGCAGGAAGAGCACCGGCTTGCCGTGCGCGCCGATCTTCGGATTGCCGTCGCCGAGCACGCGCGCACCGCCGGCCTTGAGCCGGTCGCGGGCGGCGAGGATGTCGTCGACCTCGTAGCAGATGTGATGCATGCCGCCCGACGGGTTCTTCTCCAGGAAGGCGGCGATCGGCGAGCCCTCCCCGAGCGGCTCGAGCAGTTCGACCTTCGTATTGGGCAGTTCGACGAAGACGACCGTCACGCCGTGCTCCGGCAGCGCCTGCGGCGCGGTGACCGTCGCGCCCAGCGTGCCGCGATAGATCGCGGCGGTGGCGGCGAGGTCCGGAACGGCGATGGCGACATGGTTGAGGCGACCGAGCATGGATGGCTCCGCGATGAGTGCAGTAGGGCAATAGGGCAGTAAGTCAGTAGGGGAAAGGAGAAAACGGGACGAAAGCGCGCACACCAGGTCGGATGGCACAATCGGCGGCGAGCCTTCCCCTACTGCCCTACTGCCCTACTGCCCTAGTACGTCACAAACACCGTCACGATCGGCTTCTTGCCCCAGGCCTCATTGGCCGAGTTGCGCACGGCGCGCCGCACGGCTTCCGCCACCAGGTCGAGGTCCTTGCGGCGCTGGCGCGGGATCGAGGTGACGGCGCTGGCCACCGCGTCTAGCAGCATCTCCTCGAAATCGGCCCCCCGCGCATCCGCCTGCGGCAGGCCGATGGCAACGAGATCGGGATCGCCCGCCAGGTCGTAGCGCTCGTCGAGCACGACGTTGACGGCGACATGACCGGCAAAGGAGAGCTTGCGCCGCTCCTTCAGCCCCACGCCCTCGTCGGTCCCGATGATGCGTCCGTCCTTGTAGATCCGCCCGAAAGGCACCTGGTCGATGATCTCGGCGGAGCCTGGCGCCAGCCGCGCCATGTCGCCATTGCGGACCTGCATGACTTCGGGAATGCCGGCCATGGCGCCGAGCGAGCCCTGGGCCACGAGATGCGCCGCCTCGCCATGCACCGGCACGAGGATGCGCGGCCGTGTCCACTCGTACATGCGCTTCAGTTCCGCGCGCCGCGGGTGGCCGGAGACGTGCACGAGCGCGTCTCCGTCCTCGATGATCTTCACACCCATGTCGATCAGGCTGTTCTTGATCCCGAGGATCGCCTTCTCGTTGCCCGGAATGGTGCGCGAGGAGAAGATCACGGTATCGCCGGCCGCAAGCTGGACCGTCCGCAGTTCATCGCGCGACAGCTTGGCGAGCGCGGCGCGATCCTCGCCCTGGCTGCCGGTGCATAGGATGACGAGGCTTTCGCGCGCCACCGCGGCGAATTCATCTTCCGCGATGAAGGGCGGCAAGCCGTCGAGATAGCCGAGTTCCGAAGCGACATCGATGACGCGCCGCATCGACCGGCCGAGCACCAGCACCTGCCGTCCGGCGTCGCGCGCGGCCTCGGCGATTGAGCGTATGCGCCCGACATTGGAGGAAAAGGTGGTGATGGCGACGAGCGCCGGCGCCTTCTCGATCTCGGCGCGCAGCCCCTGCCCGACCGCCTGTTCGGAGGGCGAATCGCCTTCGCGCATGGCGTTGGTGGAATCGCAGATCAGCGCCAGCACGCCGGCGTCGCCGAGCGCCCTGAACCGCGCCTCGTCGGTCATCGGTCCGATTTCGGGCGCCGGATCGATCTTCCAGTCGCCGGTGTGGATGATCGTGCCGAGCGGCGTGGTGATCGCCAGAGATACAGGCTCGGGGATGGAGTGCGCAACCGGAATGGCCTCGATGCGGAACGGCCCGATCTCGAACGTCTCGCCCGCGCGGTATATCGTCACCGGCACCTGCGGCGCGCCGCGCTCCGACTGGCGCTTCGCCTCGAGCAGGCCGGCGGCGAATGGGCTCATCCAGACCTGCGCCTTGAGGCGGGGCCAGAGATCCAGCAGCGCACCGTAATGGTCCTCGTGCGCATGGGTGATGACGATGCCCTTCAGATTGGCGAGATCCGCCTCGATGAAGCGCGTGTCAGGCAGAACCAGGTCGACCCCCGGCAGGTCGGGACCCGGAAAGGTCACGCCGACATCCACTACGATCCACTCGCGCTTATTGGGCGGGCCATAGCCGTAGAGTGCGAAATTCATGCCGATTTCGCCGACGCCCCCCAGGGGAACGAAGACGAGTTCGGCCGCTTGACCTTTTGACATTGTCATTCCTCTCGCGCCGCTCAGCTCCGTCCCGCCGAGGCGACCGCGCCGAAATGCACATCGCCGGCTGCGATGCCCACCCGTTCACCTTTAGCGTCCCGGATGACGAACCGGCAATCCTCGTCGATCGTCTCGAACACGCCGCGCACCACATTTCCGTTCACATTCACCGCCACGTCGCCGCCGAGGCCCGCCGCCCGCGTCAGCCAGAGCCGCCTGATGTCGTCGAGCCCCCTGCCCCCGGCCCAGATGCGCTCGATACGCGTCCAGGCATCCGACAGGGCGAGGAAGACCGTCTCCGCATCCACTTTGGACCCGAGCGCCGAAAGCGACGTCGCCGGATAAGGCAGGTCGGTCGGGTGGGCGACGACATTGACCCCGATCCCGACCGCGATCGCGAAACGGCCATCCGGCAACAGGGCGGATTCGAGCAGGATCCCGGCAAGCTTTGCGCTGTCGACAACGACATCGTTCGGCCATTTCAGTTCGAAGCGGCGAACATCCCGCCCGCTGGCTCCGTCGACGCCGATCGCGACACGGGAACCCGGCGCCACCGCGTCGAGCGCTTCGCCCAGCGAAAGTCCGGCAACGAAGCCGAGCGTTGCGGCATGACGAAGGTCGCCGTCGATGACCCGCAGCAGCGTAGCGGCGAGGTTTCCGTCGATCCACGCCCACGGCCGGCCGCGGCGTCCGCGCCCGCTCTCCTGCCGTTTGGTCACGAGCCAGAGAGGGCCCGGATCTCCCTCGCGCGCACGGTCGAGCGCAACAGCATTGGTGGAACCCACCACTTCGAACGTTTCGAGGCGATAGCCTGCGGATTCGGCGAATGGTGAGAGACGAAATCCCATCCGCTCAGAAGAACGTCCGTGCAGCCGCCTCGGCAAGCGCCTCGACCGGCTGGCCGATCAGCATGTAGAACGCGACGAAAACACCGGAAAGCCCCAGCACCACGCGCAGTTCGCCGGTCATCGGCACGAAGCCGCCCACCGGCTCGTCGAACCACATGATCTTGATGATGCGCAGGTAGTAGTAGGCGCCGACGACGGAGGCGAGAACGCCGATGATGGCGAGCGCCAGGAGATTGGCCTCGATCGCAGCGAGGAATACATACCACTTCGCCCAGAAGCCGGCGAGCGGCGGGATTCCGGCGAGAGAGAACATGAGAACGGTCATGATCGTCGCCATCATCGGATTGGTCTGGGCGAGACCCGCCAGATCCTCGATCTGTTCGACATTGCCGTCCTTGCGGCGCATCGCCAGGATGAAGGCGAAGGTGCCGAGCGTCATCACCAGGTAGATCGCCATGTAGATCGCGACGCCGCGCACGCCGACCTGCGTGTTGGCGGCAAGGCCGACCAGCGCGAAACCCATGTGGCCGATCGACGAATAGGCCATCAGCCGCTTGATGTTCTTCTGGCCGATCGCGGCAAACGCGCCGAGCAGCATGGAGGCGATCGAGATGAAGACGACGATCTGCTGCCAGTCGGCCGCCACCGGTCCGAACGGGCCGACCACGACGCGCACGATCAGTGCCATCGCCGCCATTTTCGGAGCTGCAGCGAAGAAGGCGGTCACCGGCGTCGGCGCGCCTTCGTATACGTCTGGCGTCCACATGTGGAACGGCACGGCCGAGATCTTGAAGGCGAGGCCGGCAAGCACGAAGACCAGTCCGAACACCAGGCCGAGCTGCCGCTCTCCGCTGGTCAGCGCCGCCGCGATCGCGTCGAAGCCGATATTGCCCGTGTAGCCGTAGACGAGCGAAATGCCGTAGAGCAGCATGCCCGAGGAGAGCGCGCCGAGAACGAAGTATTTCAGGCCCGCTTCCGTCGCCTTCGCGCTGTCGCGGTTGATCGCGGCGAGCACGTAGAGCGCCAGCGACTGCAGTTCGAGGCCGAGATAGAGCGTCAGCATGTTGTTGGCCGAGACCATCAGCAGCATGCCGAGCGTCGAGAGGAGGATCAGCACCGGATATTCGAACTTGTCGAACTTGTCCTCCTGCGCGAAGGAGACCGACATGGCGAGCGTGACGACCGAGCCGATCAGGGTCAGCACCTTCATGAAACGGGCGAACGGGTCGGCGATGTAGGCGCCGCCGAACGCTTGTCCCTGGTCGCCGATCAGCACCATCCAGGCGCCGGCGCCGATCAGGATGGCGACCGCCAGACCGGTCACCAGCGTATTGCCACGCTCGCCGGAATAGACGCCGATCATCAACAGCGCCATCGCTCCAGTCGCGAGGATCAGCTCCGGGGCAACCAGCGTCAGGTTCGAGATCATGTCAGGCGTCATGTTCATCGGGCCTTCGTCAGTGTGCCGCCGGCGCGGCGACGGGCTGGGCGGCGAGTGCCGCGTCACGCGAGATCGTCAGGTTGTTCACCAGCGCCTCGACCGAGGCGGCGGTCGGGTTCAGCAGCGCCGACGGATAGACGCCGTAGAAGATGACCAGGATCACCAGCGGATAGAGGATCACCTTCTCGCGCGTCGACAGGTCGAGCAGGCCCTTCAGGCTCTCCTTCGTCAGCGCGCCATAGACGACGCGGCGATAGAGCCACAGCGCATAAGCGGCCGAGAGGATGACGCCGGTCGCGGCGAACAGTGCCACCCAGGTGTTGGCCTTGAAGGCGCCGAACAGTGTCAGGAACTCGCCGACGAAACCGCTCGTTCCCGGCAGGCCGACATTGGCCAGCGTGAAGATCAGGAAGACGACGGCGTATTTCGGCATGTTGTTGACGAGCCCGCCATAGGCGGCGATTTCACGGGTGTGCATCCGGTCGTAGATCACGCCGACGCAGAGGAAGAGCGCGGACGACACCAGACCATGCGACAGCATCTGGAAGATCGCGCCCTCGATGCCCTCGACGTTCATCGCGAAGATACCCATCGTGACGTAGCCCATGTGGGCGACGGACGAATAGGCGATCAGCTTCTTCATGTCCTCCTGCATCAGCGCGACCAGCGAGGTGTAGATGATCGCAACGATCGACAGCGCGAACACCAGCGGCGCGAAGTCGATCGAGGCGAGCGGGAACATCGGCAGCGAGAAGCGCAGCAGGCCGTATCCGCCCATCTTCAACAGGATGCCTGCAAGGATGACGGAACCGGCTGTCGGCGCCTCGACATGCGCGTCCGGCAGCCAGGTATGGACCGGCCACATCGGCATCTTCACTGCGAAGGATGCGAAGAAGGCAAGCCACAGCCAGGTCTGCATGTTAGCCGGGAACTCGTGCGTCAGAAGCTGCGTGATGTCGGTCGTCTGCGCCTGCCAGTACATCGCCATGATGGCGAGCAGCATCAGCACCGATCCGAGCAGTGTGTAGAGGAAGAACTTGAACGAGGCATAGACGCGCCGCTTGCCGCCCCACACGCCGATGATGATGAACATCGGGATCAGGCCGGCTTCGAAGAAGACATAGAAGATCACCAGGTCCAGTGCGCAGAACACGCCGATCATCAGCGTTTCCAGCACGAGGAACGCGATCATGTAGGCCTTGACGCGCTTCTGGATCGATTCCCACGAGGCGAGGATGCACAGCGGCATCAGGAACGTCGTCAGGATCACGAACAGCATCGAAATGCCGTCGACGCCCATGTGATAGGCGATGCCGGAGTTCAGCCACTCGACCTTCTCGACCATCTGGAAGCCGGGCGTGGCATTGTCGAAGCCGAGCCAGATGCCGAGCGACAGAAGGAAGGTAAACACCGTCGTGAACAGCGTGACGGAGCGGATGTTGCGACGTCCCGCCTCGTTGTCGTCGCCGATCCAGAAAATCAGGAACGCGCCGACGAGCGGCAGGAACGTGACCGTGGAGAGGATGGGCCAGTCGGTCATGATCTAGAAACTGCTCCCGAGCATCATCCAGGTGACCAGCGCCGCGACGCCGATCAGCATTGCGAATGCATAGTGGTAGAGATAGCCGGACTGCAGCTTGACGACGCGGCCGGTGACGTCCTGAACCCGCGCCGAGATGCCGTCGGGACCGAACCCGTCGATGACGTAGCCGTCGCCCTTCTTCCACAGGAAGGTACCGAGCCGCATGGCCGGGCGGACGAACAGGAAGTCGTAGAGTTCGTCGAAATACCACTTGTTGAGCAGGAACGCGTAGAGCCCGCGGTGCTGCTCGGCGAGCGCCTTCGGCGTCTCCGGCGAACGGATGTAGAAATACCAGGCGGTGGCGAAGCCGAGCAGCATCGCGACGAACGGCGCGAGCTTCACCCACAGCGGCACGCCATGGAAGTCGTGCAGGATATGGTTGTCGGGCAGAATGAACAGCGCCGCCTTCCAGAAGTGCTCGTATTCCTCGCCGATGAAGAAGTCGTGGAAGAGCACGCCGGCGAACAGAGCACCGGCGGCGAGGATGAACAGCGGCGCGAGCATCACCATCGGCGATTCATGCACGTGATGCATCACGTCGGCCGAGGCGCGCGGCTTGCCGTGGAACGTCATGAAGATCAGCCGCCACGAGTAGAACGACGTGAACATCGCCGCGACGACGAGCAGCGTGAACGCGATCGGCGCGATGACGTTGTGGCCGACAAAAGCGCCTTCGATGATGGCGTCCTTGGAGAAGAAGCCGGCGGAGCCGATGATCGTGCCGGGGATGCCGACGCCCGTCAGCGCGACGGTTCCGATGACCATCATCCAGTAGGTGGTGGGGATCAGTTTCCTCAAGCCGCCCATCTTGCGCATGTCCTGCTCGTCGGAGACGGCGTGGATCACCGAGCCCGAGCCGAGGAACAGGAGCGCCTTGAAGAAGGCGTGCGTGAACAGGTGGAAGATCGCGGCGGAGTAGAAGCCGAGCCCGAGCGCGACGAACATGTAGCCGAGCTGCGAACAGGTCGAATAGGCGATGACCCGCTTGATGTCGTTCTGCACCAGGCCGACGGTTGCCGCGAAGATCGCCGTGATCGTGCCAACCACCGTCACCACCGTCAGCGCTGTGTGCGACAGCTCGAACAGCGGCGACATGCGGGCGACGAGGAACACGCCGGCCGTGACCATCGTCGCGGCATGGATCAGCGCCGAGACCGGCGTCGGTCCCTCCATCGCGTCCGGCAGCCAGGTGTGCAGCGGCACCTGCGCCGACTTGCCCATCGCGCCGAGGAACAGCAGCAGACAGACGACTGTCAGCGCCGCCGCCTTGTCGAGCTGGTAGCCGAGGAAGGTCAGCACCGTCTCGCCGTGCGCGGCGGCCGCTTCCGTGCCGGCGGCCGCTTCGCCGTGCCCGGCGGCGGGAATGAACGAGGCCGTGTTGTTGAAGATCGTGTCGAAATTGACCGACCCGAACAGGATGAAGACGCCGAAAATGCCGAGGATGAAGCCAAAATCGCCGACGCGATTGACGACGAAAGCCTTGATCGCGGCGGCGTTCGCCGACGGCTTCTTGTACCAGAAGCCGATCAGCAGGTAGGAGGCCAGGCCGACGCCCTCCCAGCCGAAGAACATCTGCACCAGGTTGTCCGACGTCACCAGCATCAGCATGGCGAAGGTGAACAGCGACAGGTAGGCGAAGAAGCGCGGCCGGTGCGGGTCGTGGTGCATGTAGCCGATCGAGTAGATGTGCACGAGCGACGACACGGTGTTGACAACGACAAGCATCACCACGGTCAGCGTGTCGATCCTGAACGCCCAGTCGACGTCGATCCCGCCGGACTGGATGAAGGTCATCACCGGGACGGTGAAGGCCTGCCCATCGCCCATCGCCACCGAGAAGAACGCGACCCACGACAGCGCGGCCGAGATCACCAGCAGGCCCGACGTGATGTATTCCGACGCGGCGGATCCGATCGCGCGACCGCCGAGGCCGGCAATCAGGAAGCCGATCAGCGGAAGGAAGACGATGGCTTGGTACATGGGTCGATCAACCCTTCATCATGTTGACGTCTTCGACCGCGATCGAGCCGCGGTTGCGGAAGAAGACGACGAGAATGGCAAGTCCGATCGCAGCCTCGGCGGCCGCGACGGTGAGCACGAACAGCGCGAAGACCTGGCCGACGAGATCGCCGAGCGCCGCCGAGAAGGCGACGAAATTGATGTTCACTGCGAGCAGGATCAGCTCGACCGACATCAGGATGACGATGACGTTCTTGCGGTTCAGGAAGATGCCGAACACGCCGAGCGTGAACAGGATCGCCGAGACGGTCAGATAGTGCGCGATGCCGATTTCCATCAGATGCCTTTCCCCGTCTCGACCTTCTTGATCTCCATCGCGGTCGCCGGAGTGCGTGCGACCTGCGCGGCGATCGACTGCCGCCTCACACCCACCTTGTGGCGCAGCGTCAGAACGATCGCGCCGATCATGGCGACGAGCAGGACCAGGCCCGCGATCTGGAAGTGGAAGAAGTAGTCCGTGTAGAGAATGTCGCCGAGCGCCGCCGTGTTATGGCGCGTCGCAATGTCCGGCGTCGGTTGCGCGACCGTCGATGCGAGTTGCGGCGCAAAGACATAGCCACCCGTCACGACGATCAGCTCGGCCGCCAGGATCAGCCCGACCAGCGCGCCGATCGGCGCGTATTGGAGCGCGCCCTGCTTCAGCTCGGCGAAATCCACGTCGAGCATCATCACCACGAACAGGAACAGCACCGCGACCGCGCCGACATAGACGACCAGCAGGATCATCGCGAGGAACTCGGCGCCCGTCAGCAGGAACAGCGCCGCCGCGTTGAAGAAGGTCAGGATCAGATAGAGGACGGAATGCACCGGGTTGCGCGCGGAAATGACCATGAACCCCGCCGCGACCGCGACGAAGGCGAAGAGGTAGAAAAATACCGCTTCCAGTCCTGACAGCATGGGTTGTCCCCGGTTCATCCTTCGGCGCGTTCGCACGCCGTTCACTTCAGTCTGCGACTCCCGGACACCCCCGTCCGAAGTCGCGCGTTCCTTAGACGAGGCATCCCGCCCCGTCCATCACCCTCAGCGGTAGGGCGAGTCGATCTCGATGTTGCGCGCGATCTCGCGCTCCCACCGGTCGCCGTTGGCGAGCAGCTTGTCCTTGTCGTAGTAGAGTTCCTCGCGCGTCTCGGTTGCGAACTCGAAGTTCGGTCCCTCGACGATCGCGTCCACCGGGCAGGCCTCCTGGCAGAAGCCGCAATAGATGCACTTCACCATATCGATGTCGTAACGCACGGTGCGGCGCGTGCCGTCGTTGCGGCGCGGTCCGGCCTCGATGGTGATCGCCTGGGCCGGACAGATCGCCTCGCACAGCTTGCAGGCAATGCAGCGCTCCTCGCCGTTCGGATAGCGGCGCAGCGCATGCTCGCCGCGGAAGCGCGGTGAGATCGGCCCCTTCTCATGCGGATAGTTGATCGTTTCCTTCGGCCGCCACATCTGCTTGATCGACAGCACGAAGGCGCTCGCAAACTCGGCGAGCAGCAGCGATTTGGCGGCCTGGGCGAGCGCTGACATCTCTATTCTCCAAACACGTAGGGGCCGACGAACCAGCCCACGAGCGGCAACAGCACGAATTGGCTCGCCGCCGTGACGTTGAGCACCCGTTTGGTCTCGTCGAGGTCGACGCGGCCGGCAAGCATGCGCAGCATGACGAAATCCGCCGCCGCGATGACGATGCCGATCAGGGCGCCGATGAGGGAACCGGACATCACGCCAGCCCCGTGATCTTCAGGAAAGCGGCGGTGGCCACGACCATGAACAGCGAGATCGGCAGGAACACCTTCCACCCCAGCCGCATCAGCTGGTCGTAGCGGTAGCGCGGCACGAAGGCCTTCACGATCGAGAACATGAAGAAGACGAGGCAGAGCTTGAATACGAACCAGATGACGCCCGGCACCCAGGTGAAGGGCGCGAAGTCGAACGGCGGCAGCCAACCGCCGAGGAACAGGATCGTCGTCAGCGCGCACATCAGCACGACCGCAACATACTCGCCGAGGAAGAACAGCAGGAATGGTGTCGACGAATATTCGATCATGTGGCCGGCAACGAGTTCGGACTCAGCCTCCACGAGGTCGAAGGGCGGCCGGTTCGTCTCGGCCAGCGCCGAGATGAAGAAGATGACGAACATCGGGAACAGCCCGAGCCAGTGCCAGTCGAGGAAGGTATTGGGCAGTCCGGCCATGGTGCCGAGCCCGTCCTTCTGGGCCAGCACGATGTCGGTCAGGTTGAGCGAGCCGACGCAGAGCAGTACGGTGACGATGACGAAGCCGATCGAGACTTCGTAGGACACCATCTGCGCGGCCGAGCGCAACGCGCCGAGGAACGGATATTTCGAGTTCGACGCCCAGCCGCCCATGATCACGCCGTAGACCTCGAGCGAGGAGATTGCGAAGACGAATAATATGCCGACATTGATGTCGGCGATCGCCCAGCCCTCGTTGACCGGAATAACCGCCCAGGCCGCCATAGCGAGAGCCGCCGAAACCACCGGCGCCAGCAGGAACACGCCCTTGTTGGCGCCCGACGGGATCACCGGCTCCTTGAACACGAACTTCAAAAGGTCGGCGAAGGCCTGCAGCGTGCCCCAGGGCCCGACCACGTTCGGCCCGCGGCGCATCTGCACGGCGGCCCAGATCTTGCGGTCGGCGTAGAGGATGTAGGCGACGCCGATCAGGAGGATAACCAGCAGCACGACCGACTGGAGCAGGATCCAGAGCGCCGGAAGGACGTAGATCGAGAAGAAGCTGTCCATCGTCCCTGCCCTACTCGGCCGCCTGTTTGAAGCCGCTCTGCGCCAATGCCGAGCATTCGGCCATGACGGCCGAGGCCCGAGCGATCGGGTTCGTCAGATAGAAGTCTTTGACCGCCGAGGCAAACGGCGCGCGGCCGATTTCCCCGCCGGCTTTCGCCAGACGCGCCAAGCCCGCGGCGTCGGTAGAGGCGATCTCGTCGATCTCCGCGAAATGCGGAAACTCGGCGTAGAGCTTCGAGCGAAGCTGCGCCAGCGAATCGAACGGCAGGCGCTTGCCCAGCACGTCCGACAGCGCGCGCAGGATCGCCCAGTCCTCCTTGGCCTCGCCCGGCGCGAAACCGGCGCGGTTGGCCATCTGCACCCGGCCTTCGGAGTTGACGTAGGTGCCCGACTTCTCGGTATAGGCTGCGGCCGGCAGGATCACGTCTGCCCGATGCGCGCCTGCGTCGCCATGCGTGCCGATATAGACGGTGAACGCCTTGCCGATCCGGCTCATGTCGAACTCGTCGGCGCCGAGCAGGAAGAGCACGTCCAGCGCGCCCATCATGCCGGCGACGTCCTTGCCGCCTTCGCCCGGCACGAAGCCGATGTCGAGCGCGCCGACGCGGGCGGCGGCCGTGTGCAGCACGCCGAAGCCGTTCCAGTCCTCGCGCACCGCGTTGACGGACACGGCCAGTTTCGCGGCCTGCGAGAGGACAGCAGCGCCGCCCTCGCCCGCAATCGCGCCCTGGCCAACCAGGATGATCGGGTTCTTCGCCTGCCTGAAGGCCGTCATGAACTTGCCGCGGCTCGTCGCCAGATCCTTCAGCGTCTCGGCGCCGGCGCCGAGCTTCTCGTACTCGTAGCGGGTGTCACCGATATCGCCGACCACGCCGACCGGGAAATTACCCATCCGCCAGCGCTTGCGGATGCGCGCGTTGAGCACGGACGCCTCGTAGCGCGGATTGGCGCCAATGATCAGCAGCGCGTCGGCGCGCTCGATCCCCTCGATCGTCGGATTGAAGACATAGCTCGCGCGGCCGAATGACGGGTCGAGCGCAGAGCCGTCCTGCCGACAGTCGATGTTTGCCGACCCCAGCGACGCCATCAAGAGCTTCAGCGCATACATCTCCTCGACGGCGGCGAGATCGCCGGCGATCGCACCGATCTTGTCACCTGACGTCCTGGCGACCGCGGCTTTGATTGCGCCGAAGGCATCAGCCCAGCTCGCGGCCACCAGCTTGCCGCCCTTGCGCACATAGGGCCGGTCGAGGCGCTGCGTGCGCAGCCCGTCCCAGATGAAGCGCGTCTTGTCGGAGATCCACTCCTCGTTCACCTGCTCGTTGATGCGCGGCATGATGCGCATCACCTCGCGGCCGCGCGTGTCGACGCGGATCGCCGAGCCGACCGCGTCCATCACGTCGATGGACTCGGTCTTGGTCAGTTCCCACGGCCGCGCCTGGAAGGCATAGGGCTTCGACGTCAGCGCGCCGACCGGGCAAAGGTCGATGACATTGCCCTGCAGCTCCGACGTCATCGCCTGTTCGAGATAGGTGGTGATCTCGGCGTCCTCGCCGCGGCCGATCAGGCCAAGCTCGGAGATTCCAGCAACTTCCGTCGTGAACCTCACGCATCGCGTGCAGTGGATGCAGCGGTTCATGATCGTCTTGACCAACGGGCCGATATATTTGTCCTCGACCGCGCGCTTGTTCTCGTGGAAGCGCGAGGAATCGACGCCGAAGGCCATCGCCTGATCCTGCAGGTCGCATTCGCCGCCCTGGTCGCAGATCGGGCAGTCGAGCGGATGGTTGATGAGCAGGAACTCCATCACGCCTTCGCGGGCCTTCTTGACCATCGGCGTGTTGGTGAACATTTCCGGCAGTTCGCCGTTCGGGCCGGGGCGCAGGTCGCGTACGCCCATGGCGCACGACGCCGTCGGCTTCGGCGGCCCGCCCTTCACCTCGACCAGGCACATGCGGCAGTTGCCGGCGATCGACAGCCGCTCATGGTAGCAGAAGCGCGGAATCTCGGCGCCCGCCGCCTCGCACGCCTGCATCAGCGTGTACTCGGCCGGTACCTCGATCTCCTGCCCGTCGACGATCAGCTTCGCCATCGGCTCATTCCATCCGGTCTCTCGTCGGAACCGCTGGGGGTGCGGTGCCGGCATCCTGGCGGGGCGGTCATGCCGCTC
>NZ_JANJTZ010000037.1 GCF_024710845.1 Mesorhizobium sp. | reverse complement strand
CAGTACGGCAAGCAGTTCAAGGCGCCGAAGCTTCTCGTCGACATGGCCGACAAGGGCGAAACCTTCTACCAGCGCTTCAACCCCTACAAGGGCGAAGCGAAGAAGGCGGCTTAGCCAACAGCAACATTCCACCGGCCCGGGGCCGGGGCCCCCGCGCCCCGGGGCGGAGGGGCGCGCGCCGGGCGCGGGGCGGGGGGGGGGTGGATTGTCGGGGCCGGCCCCCTGGGTGGGTGGGGGCGGGCGGCGCCCCCCCCCGGGGCCGGTGGGAAGTTGAATTCTCGGAGCGCTCCGCATGTATGTCTGGGGCCGTATGGCGCGGATGGTCCTGACCGCGAAGGCGCGCGGACCTTACCGCATGAACGGCGAGAGCCGGCTGTCGTTCCGCTGCCTGCCCAGCGACGTCGATACCAACCTGCATCTCAACAACGCGCGCTACATGATGCTGGCTGATGTCGGCCGCATCGACATCTTTCTGCGGTCCGGCCTGATCGGGCTGGCCCGCGCACGACGCTGGGCGCCGATGATGGGCGGGCTGCAATCCGTCTACATCCGCGAGATCAGGCTGTGGAAGCGCTTCGAGGTCGTCTCTACCGTCGACACCTGGGAGGGCACGCAGGTCATCGGCAGCCACCGCTTCGTGCTGGAGGACGGCCAGACCGCCGCGCTCGTGATGACGACCGCCGGCGTCTACGACTCTGCCGCGCGGCGCTTCGTGCCGATCGACGAGATTATCTCGATCCTCGGTCACAGTTTCTCACCGCGTCCGCCGACCGACGAGGAGCGCATCTTCATGACCTCGCACGCCGGCTTGCGCGCGCTGGCAAAGCGGTAGCGTTCGCGCCTTTCCGGCGGATGCCGGTGTGTTAGTGTCCCACGTCTTCCGAGCGCATGAAGGACGTTACCATGCCCACCATCGACTACTACCTGACGAGCGTTTCGCCCTGGACCTATCTAGGCCACCGCCCCATCCAGCAACTGGCGGCCCGCCACGGCGCAAAGCTCGTCGTGAAACCGGTCAATCTCGGGGAGATGTTCAAGGTGTCTGGCCAGGTCGCGCTCGGTGAGCGGCCAGCAGTGCGCCAGCGTTACCGCTTCATCGAGCTTCAGCGCTTCGCCGAAATGCGCGGCCGCAAGCTCAACCCGAGGCCGAAATTTTTCCCGGTCAATCCGGCCCTCGCCGACCATACGATCATCGCGGTCCTGCAGTCGGGTCGCGATCCGATGGCCTATATGGACAGCGTTTTCAGCGCCGTCTGGGCGGAGGAAAAGGACATCTCCGACGAGCCGACGCTGGCGTCTCTTCTGGCCGCAGCCGGCTTCGACGCCGCGTCGATCCTAGCGAAGGCTAAGGAGCCGGTAACGGCTGCGATCCGCGCCGACAACACGCAGGATGCGGTCGATGTGGATGCGACGGGTGTCCCCTCGTACGTCCTGAACGGTGAGCCGTTCTGGGGGCAGGACCGTATCGATCTGCTCGACCGCGCCCTCTCGTCCGGCCGGGCTCCGTTCAAGGCGTTGTGAGTTCTCCCTCTCATGGCTGGACACCATGCGGGCGTCGGACTACATACGAGCTAAAGGTATTTTTTCCTGTTTGCGGACGAGTCGATGCTCTCGCATGATCGTGTCTGGGCGGCCATCGACGCCCTCGCCGAGCGTTACTCGCTCTCGGCTTCGGGGCTCGCCAAGCGTGCGGGCCTCGACTCGACCGCTTTCAACAAGTCGAAGCGGCAGTCGGTCGATGGTCGTCCCCGCTGGCCGTCGACCGAATCGCTCGCCAAGGTGATCGAGGCGACCGGCGCCTCGCTGGAAGAATTCATCATGCTCGTGAAGGGCCCGGTTGTCTCCGACAGACTGCCGGCGCAATCCTCGTCCGTGCCGCTGATCGGTTTCGCGCAGGCGGGTGCGGGCGGCTTCTTCGACGATGCCGGCTTTCCGGCGGGGCAGGGGTGGGATCTCGTGGAGATTCCGGCGAGCGCCCGCGACGGCGCCTATGCGCTGCAGGTTCAGGGCGATTCAATGCTGCCTCTCTACCGCGATGGCGATCGCCTCGTTGTCGATCCGAACGCGAGCATCCGACGCGGTGATCGCGTGGTCGTCAAGACGCAGGGCGGCGAAGTCATGGCCAAGGTGCTGGAAAAGCAGACGAGCCGCGCCATCGAGCTGATGTCGCTCAACCCCGAACATCCAGTTCGTACGATCCCGACGGCGGAGGTCGCCTGGGTGGCGCGCATCGTCTGGGCCAGTCAGTAGGCCGGTGCGGAGCTTCGCCCTCCTCGTCTCGGCTACGGGACTGGCCGGAACGATCGCAGCCCTCGCGGTTACGGCTTACAGTCTGGACCGGCACGAGCCATGGCAGGATCCGGCGAGCGAGATCCGCAAGTCGGTGCCCGAGCAGCCGGCGCCGGCCGCGGCAAAGCGTGCAGAGCCCCCGGCTTCCGCCCAGCTGCCAGATCCGGCGCCCGCGCCAAAGGTCGCCGTGGACGCCGAGACCCAGCCGCTGCCGCCTGCCGCTCCGGTCCCGCGGGCGGTCGCGCCTTCGATCATCGCCATACCACCGGTCGATCCGGGCACCCTCCAACGCGTCGAGCCGCGTCCTCCGTTGAGCACGATCGCGCCGGCCGCGCCGCCGAAGAAGCCGCCGCCCAAGCCGCTGCTGTTCCAGCCTGTCGCCGAAGCGGCCGGTGTCATCGTCGCCGGCGGTCGCACGATCACCATCTCGGATGTCGGGGTGGTGGCGGACGGGGAGACCTGCGCTCGCCCAGAGGGAGGTCAATGGCCGTGCGGTCGGGCGGCGCGAACGGCGTTTCGCTCCTTCCTTCGCGGGCGCGCCGCGACCTGCGATTTCCCCGAAGGCGAGGTTCCCGACACATTGTCGACGACCTGCAGGTTGGGGACGCGCGACATCGGTGCCTGGCTCGTCGAGAACGGCTGGGCGCGCGCCGATGGCAGCAAATACGAGGAACTGGCGAAGGCTGCCAAGGATGCCGGGCACGGCATCTACGGCAAGGGGCCTGCCGCCCTGCCGCCGGACCTCGCATCCCCGGCCGACGCTCCGGCGACCGGGACAACGCCGGAACCCTTGGGTTCCAGCGACATATCGATCCTGCCGGGCGAAAGCGGAGCCGCGCCGTCTGACGGGCGGCCGGCCGCGCCGAACGCTCCCAAGCCCGGCGAAGCCTCGCCCGGCCTCAGCCCTCTGCCGCCGCCTTCGTCGCCGCTCCGCTGAGCTCGCCCGCGAGCGCCTTGTCGATCAAGGCCGCCGTCTCGTTGGCGCCGTAGAGTGCGGCAAAGGAGCCAAAGCGCGGTCCGCGCTCCTGGCCGATCACCACCTGGTAGATCATCTGGAAGAAGGCGCCAGAGACGCCCGGCCCGCCGCTCGGGCTCTTCTTCTCGTGATCCTGGTAGCGCTCGATCTCGCGCGCAACATCGAGCGCAGCGTTCTGGATCGCCTCGCCGTCGGTGCCGGACGGAAGCGCGCGAAGCTTGCCGGCAAGCTCCGCCAGCGCCTGGCGCTCGACTTCGTCGGCAGCCCGATAGACCTTCGACGGCTTCACGAAATCGTCGTAGTAGCGGATCGCATAATCCGTCAGACGGTCGAGCTCCGGATGCGTCTGCGCCGTCACGCCGGGCGCATAACGCGAGATGAAGCCCCAGAGGACGTTGCGGTCGTGCGCATTGGAGGCGCTGACGAGATTCAGCAGAAGCGCGAAGGTGACCGGAAGGTCGATCTCGGGCGGCTGGCCGTCATGCATGTGCCAGACCGGATTGCCGAGCCGCTCCTTCCATTCCTGCCGCGGATAGGCCGATAGGAAAGTATAGTACTCGTCCACCGCCTTCGGGATGACGTCGAAATAGAGTTTCTTCGCCTGTCGCGGCCGCTGAAACATGTAGAGGCCGAGGCTCTCGGTCGGCGCATAGGTCAGCCATTCGTCAATGGTCAGCCCGTTGCCCTTTGACTTCGAGATCTTCTGCCCGAGATCATCAAGGAAGAGCTCGTAGACGAAATGCTCGGGCGCGCGCCCACCCAGGATCACGCAGATCCTGTCGTAGATCACGGCATTGGTCTGGTGGTCCTTGCCGAACATCTCGAAATCGACGCCGAGGGCTGCCCAGCGCATGCCGAAGTCAGGCTTCCACTGCAGCTTCACCGCGCCGCCGGTGACAGGCAGCGTCGTCTCCGTGCCGTCCTCGTCGGTAAAGGTGACCGTGCCGGCTTTGGCGTCGACATGCTTCATCGGCACGTAGAGTACCCGGCCCGACTTGGGCGAAATCGGCAGGAATGGGCTGTAGGTCGCCTGCCGCTCGGGACCGAGGGTCGGCAGCATCACCTTCATGATGTCGTCATAGCGCTCGGCCGCGCGCAGCAGGACGGTGTCGAAACGGCCGGCCTTGTAGTAGTCCGTCGCGCTGGCGAATTCGTAGTCGAAACCGAACGTGTCGAGGAAGCGGCGCAGCATCGCGTTGTTGTGATGCCCGAAGCTCTCGTAGTCACCGCCGAACGGGTTCGGCACCGACGTTAGCGGCATGTGAAGGTAGGGCTCGAGGAAGGACCGGTCCGGCACGTTGTCCGGAATCTTGCGCATCCCGTCCATGTCGTCGGAGAAGCAGAGAAGCCGCGTCGGCACCTTGTCTTCGGTCAGTACCCGAAACGCGTGCCGCACCATCGTGGTCCGCGCGACCTCGCCGAACGTGCCGATATGCGGCAGGCCCGAGGGACCGTAGCCGGTCTCGAACAAGATCTGCTCCGGCCAGTCGCGGCCCTTGTAGCGCGCGACGATCTTCTTCGCCTCCTCGAAGGGCCAGGCTTTGCTCTCATGCGCCGCGGCGACGATCTCGGGCGTGATGAGGGGGGCAGGGGCGGTCATGTGCGTGTTCCTGGTCGCCGGTGTCGGCGCGGCTTGCTAGGTGCAATCCTTGCGAGGTGTCAAGGAAAAGACGCGCTGCGCGCCAGCCGACTTCCAGTAAACAGGTTGCGCTAGCACGCGGTCGCTCATAGGTGATAGGCAGAGTTCACGGGAGAATACCTTTGCCAAAACCCACCGTCCACGAAGCGCTCATCTACCTGATGGTGGTGACGTCCGCCTCCGATCGAGAGATGAACGATGTCGAACTCGCCCATATCGGCGATTCAGTGCGTAGTTGGCCGATCTTCATGGATTACGACCCGGACAAATTGATCGGGGCCGCACGCGAGTGTCAGAAGCTGCTGCAGGAAGAAGGCGGGCTCGACAAGGTGTTCGGCCTGGTCCTGGAAAGCGTGCCGCTGCGTCTCCACGATACGGCCTACGCGGTGGCGGTCGAGGTTGCGGTCGTCGATGGGGAGATGCGGATGGAGGAGCGGCGGGTGCTGGAGCGCCTGCGTTCCTGGCTGGCGATCGATGCTGATGCCGCGCGCGCGATCGAGATATCGGCCAAGGCGCGATATCGTACGCTGACCTGAGCCATGGAGATGCTGCCGTCCGAGGGTGTCCTGCGCCTCGTCGCCTTTCTCGGAATTTTCGGCGGCATGGCGATCCTCGAGCTCGCCTCGCCGCGGCTTGAGCGCGCCGAGATGGCAGGTGCGCTGAAGACCCAGCGCTGGTTCACAAACCTGTCGATGGTGATCCTGTCGTCAATCCTGCTGCGCCTCATCTTTCCTGCGGCTGCCGTCGGCGCTGCCGTCTGGGCGGAGGCAAATGGCTGGGGCCTGTTCCGCGTCCTCGGCCTTGGTCCGGTCGCCGGGGGTATCGCGGCGTTCGTCCTTCTCGATCTCGCCGTCTGGCTCGAACATGTTGCGAGCCACAAGATCCCGCTTCTGTGGCGCATCCACCGCATGCACCATGCCGACACCGGCTTCGACGTCACGACGGGCCTGCGCTTCCACCCGCTTGAGATCCTGCTTTCCATGGTCTGGAAGGCGGCGATCGTCGTCCTGCTCGGGCCACCGGTCGTCGCGGTGCTCGTCTTCGAGATCGTCCTCAACGGAACCGCGATGTTTAACCATTCGAACGTCCGGCTGCCTCTCGGCCTCGATCGCGTGCTCAGGCGCTTCGTCGTCACGCCGGACATGCACCGGGTTCACCACTCCACGATCAGGCGCGAGACGGATTCAAACTATGGCTTCAATTTTCCCTTCTGGGACTGGCTGTTCGGGACCTACAACGACCAGCCGGCGAAGGGTCACGATGCAATCGACATCGGGCTCGCCGAATGGCGCGGGCGCGAGCCGGCGTCCCTGGCTTGGTCACTCCGCCTGCCGTTCCGGCGTCTCTGATCAGTAGAAGCTGACAGGGAAATAGCGGAGATAGAGTTCGGCGAATGCCCCCTTCGCTTGCAGTTCGCGCAGCGCGAAGTTGAAGGCGTCGGCAAGTGCCGCGTCCGCCGGCTTTACCGCGATCGCAAGTCCGAGGCCTAGGTATTCGGGCGAAAGGTAGGGCCCACCGACGAACCGGCAGCACCCCGCCGAGTCCGAGCCGACGAGCCAGAACGAGAGCCGCATCCCATCGCCGAAGACGCCGTCGATCTTGCCGGCGCGCAGATCCTCGTAGAGCCATTCAGGCTTGCCGTAGGTGACAGGCCTCACGTCGGCGAAATAGGCACGCAGCATCTTCTCGTGCGCCGAGCCCGCGATCACCCCAATGCGCTTGCCGGAGAGCGCGACGTAGAGGGGCTCCGACACCGCATTCGCCTTCTGCATGACGAAACGCGCGGCAAACTGGAGATAAGGCCGCGTGAATACATGTGTTTCCCGGTTCTCCGGCGTGATCGCCAGCCCAGCCAGGATTGCCTCGCCATCTCCCTTCGCAAGTGCCGCCTCCAACTCGGACCAGGGCAATGCCTGGATCTGGCATTTGTCGGTGACTTCGAGTTCGGCGCAGACGCGACGGGCCAGATCGACGTGGAATCCGGCCAGCCGCCCTTCGGAATCGATGTAGTTGAACGGCGGGAAGTCGACCGTGGTCAGGAAGCGGAGCCGCTGGAGGCCTTCCAACTGGGGCTTGGGCAGGCGCTCTTTCAAGTCCCAGAAGTTCGGGATCTGGGGCTCCGCCGCTGCGGCGGGGCCGCATAGAGCAACCAGGAAGGCCAGGATCGCCACCAGACGTTTCAAGGAATTCTCCGGCTCTCGCCGCCGGATCGGGCCGGCGCATTGCGGCGGCATAGCATGACACGGGGAGACCGCAAACATCCGCCTTAGAGCGCTTGTAGGGGAGGTTGACGATCAAGTGCATCCTTGTCAGGATGCAACTCTTTGGGGAATTCGGCCGCTTGGGGCGGCGGCCGGTTAGCATGGCATGCGCAGTTTTGAGCAAAAGCGGCACGACGCGCCGAACGCGTGGGTGCATGCGTCGTGTTGTGGGGGAAGAGATGTCCGTCGCGGAAGCGCTGGACAGGAACGGAGGTATGACAGCGGCGATCGCGGCCGGCGCCGGGACGGCCTACGTGCCCTCCGGCAGGGTGCGCGCCGAGCTCGACGAATGGGCGGCCGTCCTGCGGCGCCTTGCCATTCCACCGCGCCAAGCGGTCGAACTCGCGCGCGCGGCCGAGCGTTGCGGAACGAGCCTGCCCGACGAATTGCTCGCATCGGGCGCGGTCAGCGAACGAGAGCTTTACCGCCAGATCGCGATCAAGCTCGGCCTGCCGTTCCGGCCGAGCCTGGTGTCACGCGAACTCAGGATCGACATCAACGATGCGCTCGCCCTGTTGAAGTCAGGCCGGTCCTGCCTGCTCCAGGCGATCGGCACGGAAGGTTTCGTTACCTATGTTGCCTCTCCGAAGCCTGCCGATTGTGCCCGGATGAGGTGTCTGCTTCGTAAGTCTCCTGCGCTTGCCGAACGCATCAGCATATCGCCGCCTTCGGAGGTTCGCCGTGCGCTCGTCGAGATCGCGAAGCCTCGCCTGAAGGAATCGGCGCGAGACGGGCTTTTCGCCGGCGAGCCGCGCTTCTCGGCGCGTCTGGTGGCGAATGGCTGGCAGGGAGCCATGCTCGGCGGAATAGCCGTCGGATTGCCGGTAGCGTTTGCCCTGTCGACGTCGCTCACACTTCTCGTCCTGCATTTCTGCGCCACCTTCTTCTTCCTGCAATGCGTGGCGATCCGTCTTGCCGCGGCCTTCGCGCGCGTCCGGCGGCCCCGCGTGACGGCCGCCGGCATCGACCCTGCGAAGCTCCCCTTCTATTCCATCCTCGTGGCGCTGCGCGATGAGGCGGAAGTCCTGCCGGACCTCCTGTCGGCCCTCGGACGGATCTCCTGGCCGAGAGCACGGCTGGAGGTGAAGTTCATCTGCGAGGACGACGACCGTGGCACGATCGACGCCCTGCGCGCGCTTGGGCTGCGGCCCTGGGCGGAGATCATCGAGGTGCCGCGCGGAATGCCTGCAACCAAGCCCAACGCGCTGACCTACGCGCTACCGCTCACGCGTGGCGAATTCATCGCCATCTACGACGCCGAGGATCGTCCGCACCCGCTCCAGCTCTACGAAGCCTGGAAGCGCTTCAGCCAAGAGGACGAAAGCCTCGCCTGTCTCCAGGCGCCTCTGGATATAGGCAACGGCGCCGTCGGCATCCTGCCGCGCATGTTCGCGCTCGAATATGCGGCCCTGTTTCGCCGCTTCCTGCCCTATCTGGCGAGCAGGGGCCTGTTCCTTCCTCTTGGAGGCACGTCCAACCACTTCCGCCGGGCGGCACTTGAAGATGTCGGTGCGTGGGATCCATACAATGTCACCGAAGATGCGGATCTCGGCGTTCGACTCGCGCGCCACGGCTACCGGACCGGCGTGATATTCTCCCCCACCGGGGAGGACGCACCCGAGCAGCCGGTGGTCTGGCTACGACAGCGCACGCGGTGGCTGAAAGGGTGGTCGCAGACCTGGCTTGTCCACATGCGCAATCCGGTCGAACTCGCTTCCGAACTCGGATTTCGCTCCTTCATCGCCGTTCAGATACTGCTTGCCGGCTTGTTGCTCTCGTCCCTGTTTCATCCGATCTTGCTGGCGACCGGCGTCGGTCTGGCGGCAATGGCGGTCGCGGTTGGCGGGTTGACCCCGCCGCAATTCTTCCTCTTCGCGATCGACGCCTTCAACCTTGTCCTGGGCTACGGAGCATTCCTGCTGCTTGGCTGGCGTGCGAGCCCGCCCGGCGCGCGGCGCGGCTTCTGGAAGGTGATACTGTTCACGCTGGTCTACTGGATGATGATGTCGGTGGCCGCGTGGCGGGCCGCCGTCCATCTGTACACCCGCCCCCATCACTGGGAGAAGACACCGCACGCGAGACGGCGCGCCGTCGCGCGGCCGGCCGGCGCAAAGGGACCCTACAGTCCGAGAAAGCCCGGACCGTCGCCGATGATCTTCGGATCTTCCGCGCCGATGACCGCCATGTCGCGTCCCGCGTAGGGGACCGAAAGCAACAGCCGTCGCATCACGGCGATCCGTGCGCGCCGCTTGTCGTTGGACTTGACGATGGTCCACGGCGCATGCGGGCTGTGCGTGCGCGTCAGCATCGTGTCGCGCGCTTTCGTATACTCGTCCCAGAGCTTCATGCCGGCAACGTCGATCGGTGAGTATTTCCAGTTCTTCAGTGGCGAATGCCGCCGGTCGTGAAAGCGCTTGAGCTGCATCTCCCGTCCTATGTCCAGCCAGAACTTGAAGAAGCGGATGCCCTCATTGCAGATGCGCTCCTCGAAAAGCGGTGTTTCACTGAGGAACTTCTCGTGCTGTTTCGGGGTACAGAAGCCCATGACCGGCTCGACCCCGCCGCGATTGTACCAGGACCGGTCGAAGGTGACGAATTCACCGCTCGTCGGAAAATGTGTCACATAACGCTGATAGTACCACTGCCCGCGCTCGGTCTCGGTCGGCTTCGTAAGCGCGACGTTGCGCGCCGTGCGGGGGTTCATGAATTGCCTGACTACGAAGATCGTTCCACCCTTGCCGGCCGCGTCGCGACCTTCGAAGATGACCATCGCCCGTTCGCCGGTTTCCAGCATCCAGTGCTGCAACTTGACGAGTTCGATCTGCAGCGCCTCGACCGTCGCGTCGTACACGTTCTCCGGAAGCTTGTTGTCGTAGGGATAGCCGCCCGACTTCAGGTCGTTCTTGTCGATCCAGTCCGGGAGCCTGGGGTCGCCGATATCAAAGATACGCTCCTTTCCATCGATCGTCAGCTTCATCTTCTCCGAAGACTTGTCGTCGCTCTTTGCCATGCTGCGGGCACCTTTTCCTTGCTGCAACTCATGCTATGGGGAGGGGCAGGGCGCGTAAAGCGCGTTGTCGTTCGCGCATGACGATCACGGGCGACGGGGTTGGTGGCCATATCGGTGGCCGAACTGCCGAGGCGTAGATGGACATTCACGGCGCGGGTGAGAGTGTGAGGCAACGCCTCCTGTCGTCGCGCTGGGTGTTGGCGGCCGCTGTCGCCGGTATCTCGCTCGTCGCGATTGAAGCCGGGGCGGGCTACCGGCTCGCGATCGGAGCCGTGCTGGCGGTCATCGCCGTCGCGGCATTCGCGCCGCGACGCAGCCTGCGGGAACGTCGCGCCGAGCGCGAAGCCGAAGCCAACAGGCCGGCACTGGGCTCGATCACCGCCGAGGCACTCGCCGCTGCGGTCAGCGATCCGCTGGTGATCTTCGACCGCCAGGGCGGCGTCATTCATGTGAACGGTGCATGCGCGGTCGCCTTTCCCGGCCTTTCCATCGGCACTTCGCTTCCGCTGCGCTTCAGGGCGCCCGAAATGCAGGAGATGGTTGCAAAGGCCCTGGAACATGGCCAACCGCTGTCAATCGATTATTCCGAGAAGGTGCCTGTCGAGCGCTTCTTCCGCGTCAGTGTGTCCCCGGTCGGAGATGGCGGTGAACGGTTCGTCATGATCTTCAAGGATCAGAGCGAAATCCGCCGCATCGACCGCATGCGAGCCGATTTCATCGCGAATGCCAGCCACGAACTGCGCACGCCGCTCGCGTCCGTCTCGGGCTTCATCGAGACGCTTCGCGGGCCGGCGAAGAACGATCCGGCGGCCCGCGAGCAGTTCCTCCAGATCATGCAGGCACAGACCGCGCGAATGGCCCGCCTGATCGACGACCTGCTCTCGCTGTCGCGCCTGGAGATGAAGCCGTATCTCAATCCCGCCGAACGGGTCGATCTCAAACCGCTCATCGAGGGCGTCATGGACGCGCTTAGTCCCCTCGCCGAAGACTCCGGCGTGCGCATCGACGCGGACCTGGGAACTGATCCGCTCATCGTCGCAGGGAGCCGCGACGAACTCATTCAGGTGTTCGAGAACCTGCTCGAGAACGCCTGCAAATACGGCCGCAGCGGCGGACTGGTCGAGATCTCGGTCAATCGCGCCGGCCAGCAGAACGGCATCGACGTCTCGGTCCGCGATCACGGTCCGGGCATTCCGGAGGAGCATATCCCGCGCCTTACCGAGCGCTTCTACCGCGTCGACGTCGAGACGAGCCGCGGCCAGAAGGGGACTGGTCTCGGCCTGGCGATCGTCAAGCACATTCTGACCCGCCACAAGGCGCGCCTCAGCGTGAGCTCGCGACCCGGCGAAGGCGCGACCTTCACCGTTCATTTCACGCCCGCGATCGGCTGAATCGCCGCCCTGGTTCTTTTTTCCGTCATCCCGTTGCTCTACCGTAACGATTCAGCCCGGGGCGGAGGTTTGAAGGCGCAAGATGCAGACGCAACACATCGTTCGATCCTACGACGCCGACCTGAAATATCTGGCGAGCCGGATCGCTGCGATGGGCGGCCACGCGGAGAGGATGGTCGAGCAGGCGGTCCAGGCGCTCGTGACCTCCGATCTGGGCCTCGCGCGCAAGGTCGTCGAAGACGACGCGGTTTTGGACGACGGTCAGCGCGAGGTCGACGAGAAGGCGATCATCGTCATCGCCAAGAGGCAGCCGATGGCCGACGACCTGCGCGAGATCATCGGCGCGATCCGTATTTCGGGCGATCTCGAACGCGTCGGCGATCTGGGCAAGAACATCGCCAAGCGCGTGGTTGCCGTGACCGAGTCGCAACAGCCGCTGCGGTTGTTTCGCGGGCTGGAGGCGCTGGCGGAACTTGCGCTGACGCAGTTGAAGGAGGTGCTCGACACCTATGCGTCACGCTCGACCGACCGGATCCAGTTCGTCCGCGACCGCGACGACCAGATCGACGCGATGTACACGTCGCTGTTCCGAGAGCTCCTGACCTACATGATGGAGGATCCGCGTAACATCACCGCCTGCACCCACCTCCTGTTCTGCGCAAAGAACATCGAGCGCATCGGCGACCATGCGACCAACATAGCCGAGACGGTCTACTACATCGTCACAGGCCTGCAGATGCCGCCGGAGCGCCCGAAAGAGGACAAGAGCCACAAGGTGATGCTCGAGGACCTGGTGGACGATTGAATGAATCAATCAGACGCAAGAAAGGCGGCATAGAGCCGCCCTTCTTCGTCGATGAGGATATTGGCTCGCGGACGTCAGCGATTGCGGCGCCGCTCGGCGGCAGGCTGGAACGCGAGTTTCGCGTGATACTTGCAGTAAGGTCCGGTCTCTGCAGCATCGGTACCGCAGAAGCTGAAATCCTCGCTGAGCGGATCCCCGTTCGGCCACTTGCAGGTGCGCTCGGTCAGCTCGACCAGGCGAAGCCGGCGAGAGATCGGCACGACGACATTGTCGTGGACCGGCCGGATGTAGGTCTGCGCCACAGGTTCGGCGTCGAACTGCACCTGCAGCGCCGTTGCCCCGATCGAGGCCGGCATCGACCGGGTTTGGCTCGACACGCGCCCCATCGACTTGGAGGCGCCGGTGGCGGCTACCGCGGCTTTCGGCGCTTTCTTCTGGCGGGCCGGCGCGGCAGTCGCCCGTCCGCGGCTCGAGAGCTTTAGGCGGTGGACCTTGCCGATCACCGCGTTGCGGCTGACGCCACCGAGGCTGGCAGCGATCTGGCTTGCGCTCAGACCCTCGCTCCAAAGTTTCTTGAGGAGTTCGACGCGTTCGTCATTCCAGTTCATCTGTCACGGTCCTCGCGATGACATGCGATATCGGAATCCGAGATCGCTCCGGCAAGCCGGGCGATACCACATCTACTCGGATTATTTGGTCCGCCGCACGAAATCTGGTATTTCGTCGTTACTAAACTACCGGTCGGCTGACTCCGTGACAAGAGTCCCGGGCGCAACACGAATCGGATTTTTCGGTTTTCCCCAACTTGGGGCAGGAAGATCAGCCGGCTTTCACCGATGGTCGGGCAAACGCCCGCCTGCCGTTCCCTGCATTGACAATGCGGGCGAAAAAACCAATATTCCGCCAGCAGGCCGCCCCTCGGGCGGCTTTTTTGATTTGGGGTGTGAATTCGGCGAAAACAAGGTCTCGGCCGGAAGCCGGGCCACAATGCCGCGGATGGTGATGATGAACAGTGGAGTCCTTTTCGAGACCTTCTCGCGCGCGCCGCTCGCTTTCGAGCGAGGCGAAGGCTGCTGGCTCTACACCGCGAACGGCGACAGCTATCTCGATTTCGCAGGCGGCATCGCCGTCAATTCGCTCGGACATTGCCATCCGCATCTCGTCGCGGCGCTGACCGAGCAGGCGGGCAAGCTCTGGCATGTCTCGAACCTCTACAACGTCCCAGGCCAGGAGCGGCTCGCGGAGCGCCTCGTCGAAAACAGTTTCGCCGACCGCGTCTTCTTTACCAATTCCGGTGCGGAAGCGCTGGAATGTGCGATCAAGACGGCGCGCCGCTATCACTTTGTAAACGGTCACCCCGAGCGCTTCCGCATCATCACCTTCGAAGGCGCCTTCCACGGGCGCACGCTCGCCACGATCGCCGCCGGCGGGCAGAAGAAGTATATGGAAGGCTTCGGCCCCAAGGTCGAAGGCTTCGACCAGGTTCCGTTCTTCGACCTGGAAGCGGTCAAGGCCGCGATCACGCCGGAAACGGCGGCGATCCTGATCGAGCCTCTTCAGGGCGAGGGTGGTATCCGCGAACTGCCGCAGGGCGGCCTCGCCGCTCTGCGCAAGTTGTGCGACGAGAATGGCCTGCTTCTGGTCCTCGACGAGGTCCAGACCGGCGTCGGCCGGACCGGCAAGCTGTTCGCCTACCAGTGGACGGATGTCGAGCCCGACATCGTTGCGATCGCCAAGGGCATCGGCGGCGGCTTCCCGATGGGCGCATGCCTGGCAACCGACAGAGCGGCATCCGGCATGACCGCTGGCACGCATGGCACCACCTTTGGCGGCAACCCGCTGGCGATGGCCGTCGGCAACGCCGTTCTGGACGTCGTCCTGGCTGACGGATTTCTCGAGGAAGTGAGCCGCAAGGGGCTTCTGCTCAAGCAAGGCCTTGCCGGCATTGCCGACGATTTCCCGCAGGTGGTCGAGGGTATCCGCGGCGTCGGCCTAATGGCCGGCCTGAAATGCGGGCTGCCGAATACAGAGGTCAACAAGGCGTTGCGCGCCCAGCACCTGCTGGCGGCGCCGGCGGGCGACAACGTGATACGCCTCCTGCCGCCGCTGATCGCCGATGACGAAGAAATCCGCATCGCCGTGGACCGCATCCGCAGTGCCGCGGCGAGCCTCGCCGCCGCCGAAGCCGCGGCGTGAGGCCGGGAAGCCAGCCGATGACCGCTCAGCCACGCCATTTCACCGATCTGTCTTCCGTCAGCGCCGAGAACCTGCGCCGCATCCTCGATGACGCCAAGGTGCGCAAGGCGGCGCAGAAGGCCGGCACCGCGGAGCAGCCCTTCGCTGGCAAGGTCCTGGCGATGATCTTCGACAAGCCGTCGACCCGCACGCGCGTGTCGTTCGACGTCGCGATGCGCCAGCTCGGCGGCTCAACGATCATGCTCACGGGCGCGGAGATGCAGCTCGGCCGTTCGGAATCGATCGCCGACACGGCGCGAGTACTGTCGCGTTATGTCGACGCCATCATGATCCGCACCACCGCGCATGTGCGCATGACGGAGCTCGCGGACAACGCGACCGTTCCCGTTATCAACGGGCTGACCGACGACACTCATCCGTGCCAGATCATGGCCGATGTGATGACCTTCGAGGAGCATCGCGGCGCCGTGAAGGATCGCGTCATCGCCTGGTCTGGCGACGGTAACAACGTGCTGCATTCGCTGATCGAGGGTTCGGCTCGCTTCGGCTACAAGCTGAACATGGCCGTGCCGGAGGGCAGTGAGCCGGAGCAGCGCTATGTCGATTGGGCGAAGCGGAACGGTGGCAGGCTGACGCTCGGCCGCTCGCCGGAAGAAGCCGTGGCCGGCGCCGACGCAGTCGTTACCGACTGCTGGGTGTCGATGAACCAGGAGCACCGGGCGCGCGGCCACAACGTGTTTCTTCCCTATCAGGTCAACGCGGAACTGATGGCGAAGGCAAAGCCGGACGCCCTGTTCATGCATTGCCTGCCTGCACACCGCGGCGAGGAGGTGACCGACGAGGTGATCGACGGTCCGAACTCGGTCGTCTTCGACGAAGCCGAGAACCGCCTGCACGCGCAGAAGGCGGTCCTTGCCTGGTGCTTGTCCGGAGCAGTCTGACGTGAAGGAACCGAAACTCGGCGAATTCGGCTTCGCCGGAGACGACCATGTCGTGCCGTTTGAAGTCGCCCCACTCGACGTCCGCGGCCGCATCGTGCAGCTCGGGCCGACGTTGAACCATATTCTCGCCCGCCACGACTATCCCGAGCCGGTTGCCCGGCTGCTGGCCGAGGCGATGGTGCTGACGGTGCTTCTGGGTACCGCGTTGAAGTTCGAAGGCAAGTTCATCCTCCAGACCCGTTCCGACGGTCCGGTCGACATGCTGGTAGTGGATCTGACCACGCCGTCGGCGATGCGCGCCTATGCCCGCTTCGACGCCGACCGGCTTGCCGAGTTCGTCGCGGCCGGCTCCACCTCTCCGTCCGATCTCCTCGGCACGGGCGTGCTCGCCATGACGATCGACCAGGGCGAGTACATGCAGCGCTACCAGGGCATCGTCGAACTTGCCGGCCAATCGCTGGACGAGGTCGCCCGCACCTATTTCCGCCAGTCCGAGCAGATTCCGACCGACGTGCGCATGGCGGTCGCCCGCCATATCGTGCCAGGCGAATACGGGCCCGACGAGCGCTGGCGCGCGGGCGGGATGCTGATCCAGTTCCTGCCCGAGGCGCCGGAACGGCTGCGCCTGCCCGACCTGCCGGGCGGCGACGGGGATCCGGGGCACGACTTCTCGGATATCGTCGACGGCGCCTGGAACGAGGCGCTGGCTCTGCTTTCGACCGTCGAACCGTCCGAGCTTCTCGACCCGACCGTCGAGCCGGAGCGCCTCCTATTCAGGCTGTTCCACGAACATGGCGTTCGCGTCTTCGAGGGCACCGAGATTCTCGACCAGTGCTCATGTTCCGGCGAACGCATTCGCGGCATATTGGAAGGCTTCACCGCCGAGGAAATCACGGAGTCCATCGAGGATGGCGTGATCAAGGTATCGTGCGAATTCTGCTCGAAGCGATACGAGTTCGATCCGGCGGAGTTCGTCGAGCCTAATTGACCGTCCTGAGCATGTCCGGAAGGTCGAGCGCGAAGGCGGGAATCTCCACGTCGAACAGTGCCCCTGCCTCGTCGCGCATCGTGTAGTGACCGGCCATGAAACCGGTCGGCGTGGTGAGCGGGCAGCCGGACGTGTACTGGTAGCTGTCGCCCGGGTTGAGCTCCGGCTGGTCGCCGACGACGCCAGGTCCACGCACCTCTTCTACCTTGCCGTTGCCGTCGACGATGCGCCAATAGCGGGTCAGCAGTTGCACGAATCCGTCGGAATTGTTGGCGATCGTCACGCGGTAGGCCCAGACGTATCGGCTCTCCTCCGGATCCGAGCGTTCCGGCAGGTAGATCGGCTCCACCTCGACTTCGATGTTGCGCGTGATGGCGCGGTACATGATGGTTTCCCGCAGTTACGCCCAACTGTCGCCGAGCCTCTGTCCCCGGTCAACAGGCAAGGGCATCGAGGAGACGTCCAATGCTCGACGGATGGGCGCGCAAGCGCATCGATCCTGCGCTCGACGCGATCGCAGGATCGTTGCATGCGGCCGGGGTCCCGGCCAACGCGATCACGCTGTCGGCCTTCGCCATCGGCGTTGCGGCAGCGGTCGCCATCGCTGTCGGCGCGCTCTGGACCGCCCTGATCCTCATCCTTGCCTCGCGTCTCGGCGACGGTCTCGACGGAGCCGTTGCCAAGAGGGCCGGCCGGACCGATCTCGGCGGCTATCTCGACATCGTGCTCGACTTTGCCTTCTACGGCATGATCCCGCTCGCCTTCGTCATCCTCGACCCTATGGCGAACGGCATTGCCGGCGCGCTGCTGATCGCCGCCTTCTACGCCAACGGTGCCAGCTTCCTCGCCTACGCCATAATGGCGGAGAAGCGCGGCATATCGGACGATGCGCGTGGAACGAAGTCGCTATTCTTCACCACAGGACTGGCGGAGGCGACGGAGACGATTGCGGTCTTTGTGGCCTTCTGCCTGTTTCCAGCGTGGTTTCCGGTTCTTGCCTATTCATTTGCGGCGCTGACCGCCTATACGTGCCTGTCGCGCGTCGTGCTCGCATGGAAACAGTTCGGAGAACCGAATGGAACGTAAGTCGGTCAGTTCAGGGTCATATCTCGAACCCATCCTCGGCTTCACGCGCGCGGTGCGCATCGGCCCGCATATCGCCGTCGCCGGCACCGCGCCGATCCTCGCCGAGGGCGGCACGGCGGCGAAGGGCGACGTCTACGGCCAGACGATCCGCTGCCTCGAGATCATCGAAAAGGCGATCGTCGACGCGGGCGGGATGCTCTCGGACGTGGTCCGCACCCGCATCATGCTGACGGATATGACGCACTGGCGCGAGGTGGCGCGGGCGCATGGCGAGTATTTCGCCGAGATCCGCCCCGCCACCACCGTCGTTCAGGTCGTGGGCTTCGTCGACCCTGATTGGCTGGTCGAACTGGAAGCCGACGCGATCGTATCCTAGCCGGCCGCCTTCAGCGCCCGGTCCAGATCCTCGATCAGGTCATCGACGTCCTCGAGTCCTACCGACAGCCTCAGAGTCCCCGGCCCGATGCCGAGTTCCGCCCGCGCCTCGTCGGTAAGGTTCTTGTGCGTTGTCGTCGCCGGGTGGGTGATCAGGCTCTTGGCGTCGCCGAGGTTGTTAGAAATCTTTATGATTTCCAATGCGTTGGACAGCGCGAAGGCGGCCTTCTTGCCGCCCTTGGTGTCGAAGCAGACCAAGGTCGAGCCGCCCTTCATCTGCCGCGCGACGATGTCGGCCTGCGGATGGTCCTTGCGGCCCGGATAGATCACGCGCGAGATGCCGGAATGCTCCGCCAGCCAGTCGGCGATCCGCCCGGCGCTCTCGGTCTGCTGCCTGACGCGCAGCGGCAGCGTTTCCAGACCCTTCAGGAGGGTCCAGGCGTTGAACGGTGACAGAGACGGGCCGGTGTGGCGGAAATAGTCGTGCAGGTTCTTGTCGATCCATTCCTTGTCCGAAAGGATCACGCCGCCGAGGCAGCGTCCCTGACCATCGATGTGCTTGGTCGCCGAATAGACGACGATATGGGCGCCGAGTTCGAGCGGCTTCTGCTGCAGCGGCGTCGCGAACACGTTGTCCACCACGACTCGCGCGCCGATCGAATTGGCGATTTTGGCGACCGCCGCGATGTCGACCACTTCGAGCGTCGGGTTGGTCGGGCTTTCGAGGAAGAACAGTTTCGTGTTCGGGCGCACCGCGTCTTGCCATTGGTCCAGCTTCGTGCCGTCCACCAGCGTGGTTTCGATGCCGTATTTCGGCATCAGAGTCTCGATGATCCAGCGGCAGGAGCCGAACAGCGCGCGCGCCGCGACCACATGGTCGCCGGCCTTGACGGAGCAGAGCAGCGCCGCCGAAACCGCGGCCATCCCCGACGCTGTCGCCCGCGCGTCCTCCGCGCCCTCCAGCGCGCACATGCGCTTCTCGAACATGTCGACGGTCGGGTTGGCGTAGCGCGAATAGATGAATCCCGGCTCGTCGCCCTTGAAGCGGGCTTCCGCACTCTCGGCCGTCGCGTAGACATAGCCCTGCGTGAGGTAAATCGCCTCCGAGGTCTCGCCGTGATGCGAGCGCAATGTGCCCTCGTGCACGAGAGTCGTCTGCGGCCGCCAATTCCTGTTCGACATGTCCCAAAGCCCCAACAACAAAAAACCGGCCGCGAGAAGTCGCAACCGGTCCACAGAGCCTTGCGGCCACACGGTCCTTTAGCGACTTGTTTAACGTGGCTGCAAGCCGACCGGCCAAATCACCACGGGATAACGCTCCTTTAGACCTACTGGCTTCTTGCGTCAATCGGGCCGATTGGTAGAGGTCGGACTGCCTCACGACACTGGAGCGACATGGCCAACCGCACGACCGGCATCCTTCCAGACCGCGAGATCGCCACGCTGTTTGCCGTCGGTGCGCTGGCGAGCGCGCGCGACCTCGATGCCGACCAGATCCAGCCGGCGAGTCTCGACCTGCGCCTCGGCGAGAAGGCCTGGCGGGTGCGGGCGAGCTTCATGCCGGGACGCAACGCCACGGTCGAGGACAAGCTCGCGCGGCTGAAGCTGCATGAGATCGACCTGCGCGACGGCGCGGTGCTGGAGACGGGCTGCGTCTACATCGTCCCGCTGCTGGAGACGCTGGCACTACCCGCCGACGTCTCCGCCTCGGCCAATCCGAAGAGCTCGACCGGGCGGCTCGACATCTTCACCCGCGTCATGGCCGACTATGCGCAGGAATTCGACAAGATCCCGGCCGGATACTCAGGCCCGCTCTACATGGAGGTCAGTCCCCGCACCTTCCCGATCGTCGCGCGCACCGGCTCGCGCCTGTCGCAGATACGCTTCCGCAAAGGCCACTCGTTGCTGTCGGAAGCTGAACTTCTGGAGCTGCACGCCCGCGAGACGCTGGTGGCAACGGATGAGCCGAACATTTCCGGCGGCGGCGTGGCGCTGTCGATCGACCTCAAGGGTGATGCGAACGGCTTGATCGGCTATCGCGGCAAGCGCCATTCCTCGCTGGTCGACGTCGACAGGCGCGCCGCACACGACATTCTCGACTTCTGGGAGCCGCTACATGATCGCGGCTCGGGGGAACTGATCCTCGACCCGAACGAGTTCTACATTCTGGTCAGCCGCGAGGCGGTCCACGTGCCGCCGGATATCGCCGCCGAGATGACGCCCTTCGACCCGCTCGTCGGCGAATTCCGCGTCCACTATGCCGGCTTCTTCGATCCGGGTTTCGGCCACAGGCAGGCCGGAGGGGCGGGCAGCCGCGCGGTGCTGGAAGTCCGTAGCCACGAGGTGCCGTTCATCCTCGAACACGGCCAGGTCGTCGGCCGGCTGGTCTATGAGCACATGCTGTCACGCCCCAGGGCGCTGTACGGCGCAGACCTGAAGTCCAACTACCAGGCGCAGGGCCTGAAACTGTCGAAGCATTTTCGCTGAGATCAGCGGAATAGTGCGTTTTTCGCGGCAGTGAGGCAGCCTTGGAATTTGCCGAAGAAGATGGCTTCCCGTACTGACAGTTGGTTCTTGCCCCAGGCCGAGACGGACGTGGCCGAGTCGGGCGGCTTGGTAGTCTGCTGAAGAAGCCACGGGAGTCGCTGCGCCGTGCAGCGAAGCACGTGCGCGCGAACAGGGTCGATGCCGCAGGTTTGGCCCCGCGTATTGAGATCTTGCCATCTCAGCCTGGCCAAGTCACCGTCGGCCCCGGCCATCACAAAGCTGATCTCGCGCCCTCTAAAGTTCGCGGCGCGCAGCGCGGCCTTGATCTCCGACTTTGCCGTCCTGATGGAGAGCGCGCTGCAGTCAGCCGCGGCGGCTGCGCTGGAAAAAGACAGGGCGATTGCCGTGGCGATGCATATGACATTGATGCGCATCGCTTGATCCTCCGGACGGGAACTTAGGCTGGTCTGTTGCCGACTTTCAACTCCCGCACCTCGTCGCGCAGCGCCCTGATCTCGCGCAGGATCTCGTCCTGGTCCTCCTGCAGCGCTTCGCGTTCCGCGCTTTCCTCCGCCTCGTGCTCTTCCTCCATTGCGGAGACGATGACGCCGATGAACAGGTTGAGCACGGTGAACGAAGTGGCGACGATGAACGGGATGAAGAACAGCCAGGCGGTCGGATAGACCTCCATCACCGGCCGGACGACGCCGTCGGACCAGCCTTCAAGCGTCATCACTTGGAACAGCGTGTAGAGCGAGGCGCCCAGGTCGCCGAAGAGGGCAGGGAAGGAAGCGCCGTAGAGCTTGGTCGCCATCACGGCGGAGACATAGAACACCAGCGACAGCAAAAGGATGATCGAGCCCATGCCGGGCAGCGCCGTGATGAAGCCGGTGACGACGCGCCTGAGCGACGGGACGATCGAGACCAGTCGCAGCACGCGCAGGATACGCAGCGCGCGCAGCACCGACAGGCTGCCCGTGGCCGGAATGAGCGCGATGCCCACGACGAGCAGGTCGAATATCCGCCACGGGTCACGGAAGAAATCGAACCGATAGACCGCGAACCGGGCGAGCAGCTCGAAGACGAACACGGCGAGGATCGCGCTGTCGGCGACGGCAAGCGCTCCTCCGAACGCCGCAACCGCCGTCGGGGATGTCTCCAGCCCGAGCGTCACCGCGTTGATGAAGATCAACGCTGTGATGAAGGCTTCGAAGCGGCGCGATTCGATGAGCGACTTGAGGGCGGTCACGGCAGACTCCGGCGGGGAAGATCGAGCGACAGATGCTCGACCACCCTCAAGCGGTCAAGATGCCCGCGTAGGTGGCTCGCGATTTATCTCACTGGGTGGGTGTGTGCGGTCCTCCCCCGCCTTTCGCTTGCGCAGTTCGGACATCGCCGATGCCACCAGCCCGGTCGGGATGGCGATGATGCCCAATGCCACGAACAGCATCACGACGGTGAAGATGCGACCCATTGCCGTGATCGGGTAGATGTCGCCGTAGCCGACTGTCGTCAGCGTCACGGCCGCCCACCACATCGCCGAGAACACCGACGAGAAGGCTTCCGGCTGGGCCTCGTTTTCGAACTGGTAGATGATCAGCGCGCAGACATAGAGCACGATCAGCGCGGCGAGGCCGAACACGATCACTTCGTCGCGGACCAGTCGCCAGGCTTCACGCAGGCGATCCGCCGCATTTGCGTAGCGCACGATCTTCAAGAGGCGGAGCAGTCTGAACAGGCGCAGCGTTCGGATCGCCCTTCCGTCCAGCGCCGAGCCTGTCAGCAGCAGGCCGACGAGCGTGGGCAGGAAGGAGATCAGGTCGATGATGCCGTAGAAGCTTCGGGCGTAGCGCAGCGGCTGATCTGAGACCGTCAGCCGCAGCCCGTATTCAAGCGCAAACGCGGTGACGACGAAGACTTCCAGCCCCGCGAAGAACGCGTAGATCCCGGGCGGCAGTCCGTTCAGCGTCTCGATGCCCATTCCGATCGCGGACACGATGATCAGCGTCAGCAATGCGAACTCAACCGTGCGTCCGAGGCGCGGATGCTGGCCGTCCAGCGCCAGCCGCAGATGGTTGCGAAGCGTCACTCCGGCAGGTTCTCCAGCAGGAACCGCACCTGGTTGCCGCCCATGACGGCGGCGATGTCGCTCTCGCTCATGCCGCCCTTCATCAGTGCCTCGGTGATCTTGACCATGCCCGTCGCGTCGAAAGGCACGAGCACCGCTCCGTCGAAATCGGATCCGAGGCCGACATGCGGCGCGCCGACCAGGTTTGCCGTGTAGGCCTGCGCCGCGGCGATCGCGTCGGCGGCGCGGCCGCAGGTCGCCACGCTCCAGAATCCGATACCGACGAGCCCGCCCTTGGCCGCGATAGCGCGCAGCTGGTCGTCGGTCAGGTTGCGGCCATTGTCGCAGGTGCCCCGCACTCCGGTGTGCGAGACTACGATCGGTCGCGTCGACATCGCCAGCACGTCGTCGATCTGCGCCATCGAACCGTGCGACACGTCGACGATCATGCGCTTCGCCTCCATCCGCTCGATCATCTCGCGGCCTGCCTCGGTCAATCCGCCCTTTTTGACGCCGTGGGCTGAACCCGCCATCTCGTTGTCGAAGAAATGCGTCGGCGACATCATCCGGTAGCCCGCGTCGAACAGCACGTCGACATTGGCCGGATCCCCCTCGAGCACCTGCGCGCCTTCGAGCGCCAGCAACCCCGCGACGATGCCGGGCTCGCTCCTGCGCCGCACCAGGAAGCGCTCAAGGTCGCCGCGGCTGTAGATCATGGTCAGCTTGCCGTCGGACCGCGCGGCAAATGCCTTCAGCCGCTCGGCCTGGTAGAGCGCGCGCTCTTTCAGGCTCGTCCAGGTCTTCACCGGCCAGCGCTGGGCGATGGCGAGCAGGGTGATGTTATCCGTGTCCGGCGTGTTCTTGTCGATGTTCAAGCCGCGTGGGGTCTTCGACACCACCGCGAACACCTGGACCGCGACATTGCCCTCGATCAGCCGCGGCACGTCCACCTGCGCGCGGGTTCCCTTCTTGAGCAAGTCGCGGCCCCAGAGCAGGGAATCTGCGTGTAGGTCGGCGACAGTCAGCGTCTTGTGCAATTCGGCGGCGCGCTCGGTGACCGAATAGGGCGGCGGTTCGATCACGCCATTCATGCCCCGCTCGACCTCCGCCGGTGCGATGAAGAAGAAGACAGCGAGCCCCGCGACAATCAGGACCGCGAGTATTCCCAGCACCCATTTCAATGATCGCGGCATCGTCTTCCCCCTGTCGGCGAACCGCCCCGACAGGTGCGCGCAACTCCGCCCGGCGTCAAGCCGGAGCGTCGCCCGACGGCCGAACATCCGGCTTGACATCGCCCCGCCCGATCGCGGATGACTGTCGCCGTTGCGGGTGTAGCTCAATGGTAGAGCAGCAGCTTCCCAAGCTGAATACGAGGGTTCGATTCCCTTCACCCGCTCCAGAGATTTCCAGACGGGCCCGGTTATGGTGGTGGATATACCGCTCTGCTCGAAGCGATTTCTTGCTCAGGTGTGCGAATTAAAAGATGACATCGACCAACAGCGTAGGTCAACTAAAATTGAATTTCGGACAAGTTCAGAAATATATCGCATATATATTTAAATTCAACTAGATATTAAGATCTTCATTATTCTTCAATTGGGTTATATCGTGAATGTCACGGGCAGGGTCATATACTCCGAAATGTTTCTGGAAGATCTGACGTAAGATCCAATATACGCCAAGATTTCGCTTGCCATGGCGCGTCGCGACGGTATTTTCCGCCCGTCGGAAATTGATTCCCGGAGAGTTAGGATGACAAGGTTGTCGCGCGCTGCCAAAATCGCCTCGATCGCGGTTGGGGCCACATTCATATTCGCAGGGGCGGCCAGCGCCCAGATTGGAAACGGTGCGCAGACGATCGAGGGCTTGCCCTCGTCCCACTCCTCCGCCGCGGGTCCGGTCGGTCCTGGATTGAGCCGCTTGCCGACCACGACGCCCGGCGTGATGCCCTACGAGACTACCGGCGGGTCACTGCCGGCTTCCCAGTCCCCCGGCGCGATCGGCGACAGCGGCGTCGGAAGCAGCGCCTACGGCGTGAGCACGAGTTACAAATGGCCCTACACGATCGCCCGCGTGGCGGTGACGGGAGCCCCGTTCAACACCACCAACGGCGCCAACGTGCCCGTCGCCAGCCGTCCCTACCGTTTCGCAGGCAAGCTGTGGATGCGCTTCGGCTCGAGCTGGTACGTCTGCACCGCGTCACTGGTGAAGAAGGGCGTGCTGATCACCGCCGCGCACTGCGTGCACAATTACGGCCAGGGACAGGCCGGATTTGCGGACGAAGTCCGCTGGTATCCGGCGAACTACGCTGCCGGAGGCGGCCCTTGGGGCTACTATTCCGGCCAGTCGTGGCGCGTGCCTGCTCCTTATGTCAACGGCACCGACACGTGCCAGGCAGGCGCGCCGGGCGTCGTCTGCAACAACGACATCGCAACGGTCCGGCTGCTTCCGAAGAACGGCGCCTACGCGGGCTCCACGCTCGGCGGCTGGTACTCCTATGGCTGGAACGGCTACAGCTTCATCGCGACGCCGATCTTCGGCAATGCGACCGTCGCCGCGATCACGCAGATCGGCTACCCGGCCGCGATCGATAACGGCTACCAGATGCTGCGCGGCGACTCGTTCGGCAAGTATATCGCCATGGCCGGCGCGAACGGCAAGGTGCTGAAGAACATCCAGCTCGGCTCCGCCATGACAGGCGGCTCCTCGGGCGGACCTTGGCTCGTCAACTTCGGCACCGCACCGGTTGTCACCGGCAGCGCCTCGCTCGGCAAGGCCGGTACGGTCGGTCGCAACATCGTCGTCGGCACGACGAGCTGGGGCTACACCTCGGTCGGCACCAACGTCCAGGGTGCATCCTGGTTCGGCCAGAACGCCGAATTCCCCGGCGCTGCCTATGGCAGCTACGGAGCAGGCAATATCGGCAAGCTGATGTACGACACCTGCACCGCCGCACCGGCTTACTGCTGAGCTTTCCCATAGAGGTCGCCGGGGTTACCCGGCAGTTCGAGACACTCGGCGGCGGGTCACTCCCGCCGCCGCTTTTTTTCGCTTTTCGGTCAGCTTGTTGGGATCGAATCGTCACGACGATAGCGCGCTGCGCTCGCCAGCGGCCGGGCTTCGGATCCATTTTTGCCGCCTGCGAACCTCGCAGAAGAGCGTCGTTCTTCCTTCCACAGCGGCTTCACCTGCCGTTAGGCAGCCCTCTACTTCGCTGAACAGAAAACATCCGTTGCGATTCCGGCCAGTCAAAAAAGATAAGCGCCGTGGGAGCGCCGGAAAACTTTGAGAGTTTTTGGAATATGTTTCCCAGCAAAGGCCATGGCCGCAATTCTCTTTAATCTCGGATGAATTGTGAAAGATTTCACACTCTTTAATATATATTCAGAAGTAATTCGAGATAAAAATGGGATATATACAGTATACTGGAAATTTCTTCTTGCCTTCACGCGATGTGACGGTATGTTTGGATTCGTTACAAAAATCGAACCCAGGAGGGCAGGATGACGAGGTTGTCGCGAACAACCAGGATCGCCTCGATGGCGATTGGAACCGTGTTGTTGCTGGCGGAGGCGGGCAGCGCACAGATTGGAAACGGGCCGCAGACCGTTGAAGGAGCGCCATCCGGCCGGATGTCGGCATCCGGCCCGGTCGGCCCGGGATTGAGCCGTCTTCCGACCACGACGCCCAGGGTCATGCCGTTCGAATCGACAGGCGGTTCGCTGCCGGCTGGGCAGGTGGCCGGTTCAACCGGCGACAGCGGCGTCGGGAGCAGTGCCTATGGCGTAAGCAACAGTTTCAAATGGCCCTACACGATCGCCCGCGTGGCCGTAACGGGAGCCCCGTTCAACACGACAAACGGCGCCCTGGTCCCGGTCGCCAGCCGCCCGTATCGCTTCTCCGGCAAGCTGTGGATGCGCTTCGGCTCAAGCTGGTATGTCTGCACAGCGTCGCTGGTGAAGAGGGGCATACTCATCACTGCGGCACACTGCGTGCACAACTATGGCCAGCGTGCCGCCGGCTGGGCTAACGAGGTCCGGTGGTATCCGGCGAATTATGCGGCAGGCGGCGGGCCGTGGGGCTACTATTCCGCCCAGACCTGGCGCATTCCCGCACCGTATTACAACGGCACGGACACCTGCCAGTCGGGCGCGATCGGTATCGTCTGCAACAACGACATCGCTACAGTCCGCCTGGCACCGAAGAACGGCGTCCACGCCGGCAACAGGCTCGGCGGCTGGTATGGATATGGCTGGAACGGCTACAGTTTCATCACGACGCCGATCTTCGGCAATGCAAGAGTCGCCCAGATCACGCAGATTGGATATCCTGTTGCGATCGACTACGGGCGACAGATGCTCCGGGGCGACTCGTTCGGCAAGTTTATCGCCCGGGCCGGCGCGAACGGCAAGCAGCTGAGAAACACCCAGCTTGGCTCGGCCATGACGGGAGGTTCCTCGGGTGGTCCGTGGCTGGTGAACTTCGGCACCTCGCCTGTCGTCACAGGCAGCGCATCGCTCGGCAGGACTGGCACGACCGCCCGCAACATCGTCGTGGGCACGACGAGTTGGGGCTACACCTCGGTCGGCATCAACGTCCAGGGCGCGTCATTTTTCGGCCAGAACGCTGAGTTCCCCGGTTCCAACTATGGCGGCCGCGGGGCCGGCAATATCGGCAAGCTCATGTACGATACCTGCGTATCGGCGCCCGCCTATTGCTGATCTGAACCCCGAAGGACCTCCAGCATGTCTGGAGGTCCTTCGGGACGAAATGCGATATTCGCCCGTCCCGCCGCAGCGAAACGTTCTTCTGACTTCCGACTGCGTCTCTGTTTCCTAGTCAATGGTTGTTGCTCGTTGTGGATGCGACACCGCCACACGGCTTGATCTCGCCACGGTCCGCGCGTATCTGCCGGCCTTGACGGAGACAAACCCATGACCGACGGCGTGAACCGCATACTCGGCGACAGTCCTTTGCGCGTGCTGCTCAAGCTCGCCGTCGCGTCCTTCATCGTCGGAATGATCATGGCGTCGCTCGGCCTGTCGCCCTGGGACATCCTGATCGCCGTGCGCGACTTCTTCGTCCGGCTCTGGAACATGGGATTCGCCGCGATCGACCAGTTCCTCGGCTATATCCTGCTCGGTGCCGCCGTCGTGGTGCCGGTCTGGCTCGTTCTGCGGCTCATCAACTACCGCCGCCGCTGATCAGGCAAGGAGCGCCGCTTCCTCGAACAGGATGGCGTGTCGCTCGGCCAGCGCCGGTACGTCGTTCGAATAGCCGCCGCCGATGACGCCGCACACTGGCACGCCGCGACCGCGGAAGAAGGTCATCGTCATGCGGTCGCGCAGCCTCAGTCCCTCGTCGCTGAGCGCAAGCTTGCCGAGCTTGTCGTCGCGGTGTGGGTCGACGCCGGCATTGTAGAAGACGATGTCCGGGCGCGAATACTCCATCAGCACGGGCAGCATTGCCGCCAGTCGTTCCAGATAGGCCTCGTCCTCGGTCCCGTCGGCGAGTGCCAGGTCGAGGTCGGACGGAACCTTCCGCGCCGGATAGTTCGAGCGCGCATGCATCGAAAAGGTGAATACCCTAGGCTCATCGGCGAAGATCTCGGCGGTGCCGTCTCCCTGGTGCACGTCGAGATCGACGACGAGAACCCGCCGCACCTTGCCCTCCTTGAGGAGCAGCCTGGCCGCAACCGCGACATCGTTGAAGGTGCAGAAGCCTGCGCCGTGCGCGCGGCGCGCATGATGGCTGCCTCCAGCCGTGTTGCAGGCGATGCCGTGCGAGAGCGCCAGCCGCGCGGCGAGCACCGTTCCGGCAACCGCCATTTGGGCGCGTCGGGAAACCTTTTCGGAAATGGGAAAGCCGATCTCCTTCTCGATGGCAGCCGGCACGGCGCTGGACAGCACCTGGTCGACATAGTCGGGCGCGTGGGCGAGCTTCAGCCAGGACGTTTCCGGCGCTGCCGGCGTGCGAAGATGGGCGTCTGTCGCAAATCCGCGTCTGGCGAGCGCTTCCATCAGTAGGCGGTATTTGCCCATCTGGAAACGGTGGTGCGCGGGAAACTGGGCGTCGTAGTCGGGATGATGGACGATCGGCAGCGGCATTGCTGTGAGTATAGGGCGCGCATGGCAGGACGAAAGGGCTTCGCGGCGTGGCCCTTGCACATTGCGCGGCACCCGGGCAGATCCCGCCGATGCCGCACGACGTTCATCATCCCGACAGGACCGCCGCCCCCAGGATCGAGGTGACGAACCGTCTCGTCCTGTCGATCGCGCTGCCGATGATGCTGGCCTATCTCACGACGCCGCTTCTCGGCCTTGTCGATACCGCCGTGATCGGTCAGTTCGGCGACGCCGCGATGCTCGGCGGTCTGGCCGCCGGCGCCATCATCTTCGATCTCGTCTTCGCCAGCTTCAACTTCCTGCGCTCAGGCACGACGGGGCTGGTGGCGCAGGCCTTCGGCCGCGGCGACACCGCAGACGAGCAAGTACATTTCTGGCGCGCCTTCGTGCTGGCGATCGCGGCCGGGCTGGTCCTGCTCGCGGCCGCGCCGCTGGTCGCCTCCGCCGGGGCCTGGTTCATCGGCGGCGAGCCGGCCGTGACGCAGGCCATGGGCTCCTACGTCACGATCCGCCTCGTCTCGGCTCCGCTGGCGCTCGCCAACTATGCCATCCTGGGCTATCTGCTCGGGCGCGGCGAGGCAGGCCTCAGCCTCGCGTTGCAGCTTCTCCTCAATGGCGTCAACATCGCGCTGTCGATCTGGCTCGGCCTGATGCTCGAATGGGGGATCGCCGGCGTGGCCTGGGGTACGGTGCTCGGCGAAACGATCGCCTTCCTCGCCGGGATGGCTTTTCTCGTCCGGCGCTTTGCCGGCCAGCCGCGCATCCGCCGGGCTGATCTTCTGGCACTCGCGCCCATCCTGCGCACGCTTTCGCTCAACCTCGACATCATGATCCGCTCCTTCGTGCTTGTCGGCGCCTTCGCGCTGATGACCAGGCAGGGTGCGCAACTTGGCACGCTGACGCTGGCGGCAAACGCCGTGCTGATGAACTTCTTCCTGATCGGAGGCTACTTCCTCGACGGTTTCGCCACTGCCGCCGAACAGCTTACCGGCCGCTCGATCGGCGCGCGCCAGCAGCCGGCTCTGCGGCGCACGCTATGGCTCACCGCCACCTGGGGCTTCGGCACTGCCGCTGTCGTCACGCTGCTGTTCCTTGCCTTCGGCGACCGCATCATCGCGGTCATCACGACCGCGCCGGATGTCCGCGCCGTGGCAGGGCTATACCTGCCCTGGGCCGCGCTGACGGCGCTGACCGGCGTTCTCGCCTTCCAGATGGACGGCGTCTATATCGGGGCGACCTGGTCGAACGCCATGCGCAACATGATGCTGTTGTCGTTCGCCGCCTTTCTCGCGGCCTTGTTAGTGCTGCCGCAAATCCTTGGCAATCACGGCCTGTGGATTGCGCTCCACGTCTTCCTGCTGGTGCGGGGCTTCAGCCTGCTGGCGTTACTGCCGGGCAGGGTGAGGGCGGCTTTCACCTAATCCAGCTTGGTCGAGGCCCAGCGCTCGGTGCCGCTGTCGCGGATGTCGCGGATCGAGGCGAGACCTTCCTTCGCCGCGTGGCGCGACAGACCCGCGACGATTTCGCCCGGCAGGCCGGGGCCGGCATAGATCATGCCCGTGTAGAGCTGCACGAGATCGGCCCCGGCGCGGATCTTCTCCAGCGCCGTCTCCGCCGAATCGACGCCGCCGACGCCGATAAGCGGGAAATCACGGCCCAGCCGCTTTCGCATCCTTGCGAGCATGACGGTCGAGCGGCGGAAGAGGGGGCGCCCCGACAGGCCGCCGGCTTCCTGTGCAATCCGCTTGTCCTGCAGGCCGGTACGGGAAAGCGTCGTGTTCGACACGATCAGACCGTCCAGATTCTGCGCGAGCAGTTCGGCCGCGATGTCATCGAGATCGGCGTCGACCAGATCCGGCGCAATCTTGAGGAACACGGGCGTCGCCGCGCCTGTCTCCGTGCGAGCCGCCAGTACACGTGCGAGCAGTTCCGCCAACGCCTCCCGGCCCTGCAGCGCCCGCAGGCCGGGCGTGTTCGGCGACGAGATGTTGATGGTAAGGTAGGATGCCTTCGTCGCGAAGGCGCGCACGCCCGCCTCGTAGTCCGCGATCCGGTCGACCGAATCCTTGTTCGCGCCGATATTGACCCCGACGATGCCGTCGCCCCGCCGCTTCGCCAGCCTTTCCGCCAAGGCGGCGTGGCCCTGATTGTTGAAGCCGAGACGGTTGATCACGGCGCGGTCGCTCATCAGGCGGAAGATGCGCGGCTTCGGATTGCCTTGCTGCGGTAGCGGCGTCACCGTGCCGATCTCGGCGAAGCCGAAGCCCAGCCGCAGCAGCGCATCCGGCACCTCGCCGTTCTTGTCGTAGCCGGCCGCCATGCCAAGCGGGTTGGGGAAGTGCAGCCCGGCCAGGTCGACGGCGAGCTTGGGATCGGCTTTCGGACAGGATGCCAGCGGAACGCCCGACCTGAGCGCCGCGATCGAGACGTGATGCGCCCTCTCGGGATCGAGTGCGAAGAGCAGCGGCTGGCCGAGCTTGAGCAGAGAAAACATCAGTCGCCGAGGTCCGGAAAGACGTGACTGCCGTCGGGACCGAGCGGCAGGTCCTTGACCCACAGCGCCGCGGACACCGGCAAGGGCGCGTAGAGATGCGGGAAGAGCGCGCCGCCGCGCGAGACCTCGTAGCGCATCGCATCGCCGAAGGCGCCGTCGTCCACGGCAATCAGCAGCAGGTCGGTCTGGCCGGCGAAGTGCTTCGCCGCGGTCTCACGGGCCTGTTCGGCGGTCGAGAAATGGATGAAGCCGTCGGCGAGATCGATCGGCGCGCCCTCGAACACGCCCTTTTCGAGCGCCTTGTCCCATAGCGCTCGAGGCGCGATCTTGTAGATGATCTGTGACATGGCCGCGCTATAGACGAGGCGCTGGCGAACCGGAAGATGCGCGAGGCCGGCAGCGCGCCTGTCCACCGCATTTCCGGCGCAAAGACGTGGGTCAATGGCGAAACGAGCAGGAGGAACGCATGCGCATCGCAGGACTTGCCGCACTTGTTCTCGCCGCGACCGTTCCGGGGAGCCTCGCGCAGGACGCGGAGACTCGCTATTCGCTCGAGAAGACGCCGGATGGCTATGTCCGCATGGACACCCGCACCGGCGAAATGTCCCTCTGCACCGAGCGCGCCGGTCAACTGGTCTGCCGTATCGCCGCCGACGAGCGCAGCGCTTGGCAGGATGAGCTCGACCGCGTCACGCGCCGCCTGGACGAGGTCGAGAAGCGCCTGGGCGCGCTCGAAACGTCGCCGGCGGTGCAGGATGCGCTTCCGACCGATGAACAGTTCGAGCAGAGCCTGTCCTTCATGGAGAGGTTTTTCCGCCGCTTCATTGACATCGTGAAGGATATCGAGGAGGAGACGGGAGAGCCGAAGACGGATGCTCCACCGCCCGGGAAGACCTGATGCGGCAGGAACTACCCGGCGACGGGCACTGAATAGGGCTCCAGCCCGGCCAGCTGAAGTAGCACGGATGCGGCGAAGAAACCAACCGCGACGCCGAGCGTGATCTGGGCAAATCGCCCATACACCTCGCGCATGACGGTCGCGAAGATCAGGCGCGCATGCGCCTCCGCTGGACGGCTGTTCTCGTCCAGATAGAGCCAGACCTCGCTGTGCTTGGGATTGCGCCCCGCCGCCGTCATGGCTCTCCACAGCAACACCAGCGCCATCAGCAGTGCGAGTACGGCGCCCGACCTGAACGACGAAACCGGTGCGAATGAAAAGCCGACCATCACGCATCCGATGGCGAGCCAGCCGAACATCACCGCGCGTCCGACACACTCGATCGCAACCTGCCTGATCCGTTCCATCAGGGTTCTCCGACAAACCGCATGAGGACTGTGAAGGCAACCGAAGCCGCGCAGCAAATCACATTGCAGGGATGACGTTCACTGCGGGTGATTTGTTCCCGAGCGCTCCCGCTCTTTCGCCGTCGGCGCTCAGATATGCGTGGTGCCGCCACGGCTGGCAGCTGCCGGAAGGTAACGCTGAATCAGCTCCTGGACATGCGCGTTGCGGCCATTGGCGCTCTCGCCGCCCATGACGGTCACGACCAGGCGCTTGCCGTTGCGGTTGACCGACGTGACGATGTTGAAGCCCGACGCACGGATGTAACCCGTCTTGATGCCGTCGACGCCACCGGTCTCGAGCAGCTTGTTGTGGCCGCGCACGATCTTGCCGCCATAGGCGAATTCGCGCGTCGAAAAGTAGGCGTAGTGGTGCGGGAAGCGCTGACGCAGAGCGATCCCCAGAAGCGCCATGTCGCGCGCGCAGGTCTGTTGTCCGGCATCGGGCAGGCCGGACGCGTTCCTGAATGTCGTCTTGGACATGCCGAGCTGCCTGGCCTTCGCGGTCATGTTGGCCGCAAACTGCGCTTCCGAGCCGCTGAGATACTCGCCGACGGCAGCGGCGATGTCATTGGCCGAGCGCACCACCAGCGCACGGATGGCACTGTCGACGTCGATCGAGCCGCCGGGCTTGATCCCCATCTTCGTCGGTGGGCGCGACGCCGCGTAGGCCGAAATCGGGATCTGGGTCGATTTGCTGATCCGGCCGGAATCCAGCGCCTCGAACAGCATGTAGATGGTCATCATCTTGGTGAGGGAAGCCGGGTATCGGATCTGGTCGGCGGAGGCGGAATAGAGCGTGCGGCCGGTGTTCGCGTCGACGACGATCGCCGCATACTTCGCCGACTGGATCGGCTGTATCTGCAGGACCCTGGTCGGCGAGCCCGTCGTGCAGGCTGAAAGCACGAGAGCGACGGCTACCGCCAGCGCCAGCCGCAAGATCGGTCGCTTGTTCATTCCGGTCGCCGCCAACCCTTATTCCCCACCGAAACGGCGGGCGATTTGCCCCTCGGCGCAACCTGTCGCGCCATCGCCTCGCCACGTCAACTCCGGCGCGACCTGTGCGAAGCAAATCCCTGTGAGTTCTACGGCCGGCGTTGCGCCCGCGCGGCGCGGCTCAGGCGCCCATCCGCCCGGCGGCGTCTTTCCAGTCGTCCGGCGCCCGTGTCTCGACATCCCAGATCGAGTTGCGCTGCGCCAGCGCCTTTTCCCAGGCGAGCGAGGTCTGCGCGATCACATCGAGATCGTCGTATCGTGGCACCCAGCCGAGGGTCGACTTGAGCAGTGTCGGATCGGCGATCACACAAGGCATGTCGCCCTCGCGTCGCGGCGCGAGGTGCACCTCGATGCTGCGCCCGTTGGCTCGCTGCACCGCTTCGATCAGGTCAAGCACCGAATAGCCGTGACCGTAGCCGCAATTCGCCACCACGTTGCCGCCACTGGAGCGCAGATGAGCGAGCGCGAGCCGATGCGCCGCGACCAGGTCGCTCACATGGATGAAGTCGCGGATGCAGGTGCCGTCATGCGTCGGATAATCGGTGCCGAACACTTCGATGCGGCTGCGTTTGCCGAGCGCGGCTTCGACCGCCACCTTGACGAGATGCGTCGCGCCGCGTGTCGACTGACCGGTACGTCCGCGCGGGTCCGAGCCGGCGACGTTGAAATAGCGCAGCGCCGCGTAGTGGAATTCGTGCGCGCGGGCCGTGTCGCGCAGCATCCACTCGGTCATCAGCTTCGACACGCCGTAGGGCGTTTCGGGCGCGAGCGGGTGGCTTTCCGGCACCGGATCCGAATCGGTCATGCCGTAGACGGCCGCGGTGGACGAGAAGATGAAATTCTTGACCCCGCCCCGCACGGCAGCCTCGATTAGATCGCGCGACTTGCAGGTGTTGTTGTCGTAATAGCCCAGTGGGTCGGCAAGCGATTCCGGTACCACGACCGATCCGGCGAAATGGATGATCGAGTCGATGTTATGGCGGTGCAGGATCGTCTTGACCAGATCCTGGTCGCCTATGTCGCCGATGATCAGGCGCGCCTCGCGCGGCACTGCCCAGCTAAAGCCCGTCGACAGACGGTCTAGAACCACGACCTCCTCGCCGTGGTCGAGCAGTTCCCAAACCATGTGGCTGCCGATGTAACCGGCGCCTCCCGTGACAAGTACAGCCATACGCAACACCCTTTGGCCGTCCCGGACCGGCAATATGCACCAGCCACCGGCAGTACCCGGTTTCGAAATACTAGTGCGAAAGGTTTAAAGAACCGTGCGCTCGTTTCCGGGCTCGTCGGCGTTTGATCCAGGACAAGGCGACATCGGGTTGAAACCGGCATTTGGGAATAGCTGCCAGGCCGGCAGCGTTTGCCGTGGCAATATGACCAAAAGCGGCGAATGGATTCCCTCCGCGTCCGGGATTATGTTCCGGCCGAACTGCAGGATCGAGGCATGAATTATCAGCGTTTTTTCCAGGAAGCGATCGACCAGCTCCATGCCGAGCGCCGCTATCGTGTCTTCGCTGACATCGAGCGCATCGTCGGATCGTTTCCCCGGGCAATCTGGCGTTCCGGCGCGGAAGCCAAGGAAATCACGGTCTGGTGCTCGAACGACTATCTCGGCATGGGTCAGCATCCCGATGTGATCGCCGCGATGCAGGATGCGGCCGGACGCATGGGCTCCGGCGCGGGCGGCACCCGCAACATCTCCGGCACCAACCACCCGCTGGTCGAGCTTGAAGCCGAACTCGCCGACCTGCACCGCAAGGAAGCCGGCCTCGTCTTCACCTCCGGCTTCGTCTCCAACGAGGCGGCGATCTCGACCATTGGTCGTCTCCTGCCCAACTGCCTCATCCTCTCCGACGAACTCAACCACTCCTCGATGATCGAGGGCGTGCGCCGCTCGGGCGCGGAGAAGAAGGTCTTCCGCCACAACGACGTGAAGCACCTGGAATCGCTGCTGCAGCAGGCGGGCCGCGAGCGCGCCAAGGTGATCGTGTTCGAGTCGGTCTATTCGATGGACGGAGATATCTCGCCGATCGCCGAAATCGCCGATCTGGCGGAGCGCTATAACGCGATGACCTATATCGACGAGGTTCACGCGGTCGGGATGTATGGCGGCCGCGGCGGCGGCATCACCGAGCGCGAAGGGCTCGCGGATCGCATCGACGTGATCGAGGGAACGCTTGCCAAGGCCTTCGGCACGCTCGGCGGCTATATCACGGGTACAAGGGCCATCATCGACGCGGTGCGCTCCTACGCGCCGGGCTTCATTTTCACCACCGCGCTGCCGCCGTCGATCGCAGCGGCCGCTACGGCATCCATCCGCCATCTCAAGACGTCTTGCGCCGAGCGCGAGGCGCAGCAGCGCCAGGCTGCGCGGACCAAGGAGATACTGTCCGGCGCCGGCCTGCCGGTCATGCCGTCCGAGACCCACATCGTGCCGGTTCTGGTCGGTGATCCGGAACTGTGCAAGCTCGCCAGCGACCGCCTGCTCGGCGTCCACGGCATCTACATCCAGCCGATCAACTATCCGACGGTGCCGCGCGGCACCGAGCGCCTGCGCGTCACGCCGACGCCGTTCCATTCGGACGGTCTGATCGACGGGCTGAAGGAAGCGCTGGTCGAGACGTGGACCGCTCTCGGCATCCCCTTCACCGACACCCGCAGGCCGGGCGTCGAGCAGACCGAGCGGGTCATCCCCCTGGTCGTGCCGAGCGCAGGCGGCTGAACTCGCCCGGGGTCAGCGCTCCCTGATCCACTTCGCCAGCCGGTTTGCCGATTCCTCGACCTGGTCGAGCCGGCGGTGGAAGCAGATGCGGAAGAAACCCGCGCCATCTTTCTCGAACGCGGTGCCGGGTGCCAGCCCGACATTGGCTTGGTCGACGATGTCGAAGGCGGCCTGCCGCACATCGGTGATCCCGTCGATCGAGAAATAGAGATAGAACGCGCCCGCGGGCACGCTGAAGCGCGCGCGACCCGTATCGCCGAGGATCTTGCAGACGATGTCGCGCGCCTTGTGCGCCCGCTCCACCTGCGAGGCGATGAACGCGTCGCCTTGGTCGAGCGCGGCCACCGCGCCGCGCTGCATGAACTGCGCGACGCCCGAGGTCGAGTACTGGATCAGGTTCTCGAACACGTCCTGCAGGTCGGGATGGACCTTTAGCCAGCCGACACGCCAACCCGTCATCGCCCAGTTTTTCGAGAAGCTGTTGACGAAGAGGATACGGTCTTCCGGCTCCATGACGTCCATGAAGGACGGCGCGCGGCGCCCGCCATAGTAGAACAGCGCGTAGATCTCGTCGGCGATGATCCAAAGACCTTCCTCGCGCGCCAGCGAAAGCAGCGCCTTCAGCGTATCGATGTCTGCCGTCCACCCGGTCGGGTTCGACGGCGTGTTGACGAACAGCGCCTTGGTGCGCGGCGTGATCGCAGCGGCGACCTTGTCGACGTCGCAGGCCCAGCCATTGTCCGACCAGTCGAGATGGACCGGAACGGGCGTCACCCCGGCCACCCCCGCCGCCGCCGCAAGGTTCGGCCAGGCCGGCGAGAGATAGACCACCTCGTCGCCCGCGCCGGCAACAGCGTCGATCGCAAGCTGGATCGACTGCATGCCCGAGCCGGTGACGAGGAACTCCTCGGCTGCGAAGTCGCGGTCGAAATGCCGCTTGTGATAGCGCGCCAGCGCCTCGCGCAATTCAGGAATGCCGCGCTGCCAGGTGTAGAACGTCTCGCCGGCGGCGAGCGCTTCCATCGCCGCGCGGGTGATGAACTCAGGCGTCGGCAGGTCGCCTTCGCCGGCCCAGAGCGGGATCAACCCCTCGCGAAGCCGGCCGTGGTTCATCACGGCGACGATGCCGCTCTCCGGCGCGAGACGCGCTTCGGGGCGAAGGTAGGAAGCGATGGGGGCGTGCAAGGGAGAGTATCCGGTTGGGCGAAGGCAAAGCCTTTAGCCGCTTTCGCCGCCGGAAAAAACAGAAATCCCCGGCAGGCCTAATGCCGGGGATCGATCTGCCGACGCATCCTGACGGTCAGGCCTTCCGGGCCAGGAGATCGCGGATTTCCGTCAGGAGCTGCACGTCAGCCGGCGGCGGGGCGGGGGGCGCGGCGGGCTTTTCCTTCTCGAGGCGCCGGCGCAGGGTGTTGAGTGCCTTGACCATGATGAAGATGATCCAGGCGAGGATCAGGAAGTTGATCAACACGGTGAGGAAGCTGCCATAGGCGAACACCGCGCCTTGCTTGCGGGCCTCTTCCAGCGAGGTCGCGGTCACCGACGACGACAGGGGCAGGAAGTAGTTCGAGAAGTCGAAGCCGCCAAAGATCGCGCCGACGATCGGCATTATGATGTCGCTTACCAGCGACGAGACGATCAGGCCGAACGCGCCGCCGATGATCACGCCGACGGCAAGGTCCATGACATTGCCCTTCGAGATGAACTCCTGGAATTCCTTCAGCATCTGGTCCCTCCAAAATGCGGGTTTCGCCGGCAGCCACCGTTCCATCGGCCGTCCGATCGACAAACCATAGCGGATTCCTCGACTTCTATCAGGGGAAATCGGACGGTTTTCCCGGCCGGCTGCGACGGTTTCCCGCCGAGGAGCCTCGCCGCCCTTGATCGCCGCGGCCGGAATGCGCAATGGTCGGGCTTAGCGCACGACACGGAGGACATCGGGCGTGCAGGGTTGGGTCATCGTCATCATTGCGATCGCCTACGTCACGCTGCTCTTCGGCGTGGCGAGCCTTGGCGACCGCCGCGCTGCCCGTCTCGGGTCCGGCCATTCGCGCCCCTACATCTATGCGGCGAGCCTGGCGATCTACTGCACGTCGTGGACCTTCTTCGGTTCGGTCGGCCTCGCCTCCGAACGCGGGCTCGAATATCTCGCCATCTATATCGGTCCGGCGCTGGTCTTCATCTTCGGATTCCCGCTCCTTCGCCGGGTGATCCGCCTGGCGAAGTCCGAGAAGCTCACCTCCGTCGCCGATTTCCTCGCCGCCCGCTATGGCAAGAGCTTCGCCGTTGCCTCGATCGCCACGATCATAGCGACCGTCGGCGCGATCCCCTACATCGCCTTGCAGCTCAAGGCGATCTCGGGATCTGTCAGCCTGATGGTCGAGCACTACAACGGCGCTCCCCCGTCCTTCGACTTCTTCATCGGCGACGTGTCACTCGCGGTTGCCTTCCTGCTCGCCGTGTTCGCCGTCCTGTTCGGCACCCGCCACGCAGACGCCACGGAGCATCAGGACGGGCTGGTGCTGGCGGTGGCGGTCGAATCGATGGTCAAGCTCGCCTCGTTCCTGGCGATCGGCCTCGCCGCCACCTTCCTGTTCCTGGGTGGTTTCGAGGGGTTCGTCGCGGCCACGTCCGCGAACAGCCAGGTGATTGAGGCGGCCAACTACCAGACTTCGCCCTCGACCTGGCTCGTCCTGACGGTGCTGAGCGGCTTTGCCATCGTGCTCCTGCCGCGCCAGTTCTACGTCACCATCGTCGAGAACCGCAGCGAAGGCGAACTGCGCACGGCGACATGGCTCTTTCCGCTCTATCTGGTTCTCATCAACCTGTTCGTGCTGCCGATCGCGTTCGCCGGCCTGACGCTCGTCGGGCGCGAGACGTCCGCCGACCTCTACGTCCTCTCGGTCCCGCTGCTTGCCGGACACGACCTCCTGGCGCTTGCCGCCTTCATCGGCGGCCTGTCGGCGGCCACCGCGATGGTCATCGTCGAGAGCGTGGCGCTGTCCATCATGATCTCGAACGACCTTGTCATCCCGATCTTCGCCCGCGGGATGCTGCGCCCGACTGACCGGCGGCGGGAAGACCTCTCGACGGTGATCCTTAATATCCGCCGCGCGGCGATCTTCATCGTGCTGTTCATTGCCTTCCTCTACTATCGCGAAGCGACCACCAACACCCGGCTGGCCTCGATCGGCCTGATGTCCTTCGCGGCTATCGCGCAGTTTGCGCCGGCCTTTGTCGGCGGACTGGTATGGCGCGGGGCCAATTCGCGCGGCGCCATCCTCGGCATGGTGGCCGGCTTTGTCGTCTGGACCTACACGCTGCTGATCCCGTCCTTGATGGGGCCTGAGACCGATTTCGTCTCCAGGGGCCTCTTCGGCATCGCCGCGCTGCGCCCGCAGGCGCTGTTCGGCACCGCGGGCGAACCCCTGAACCACGGCGTTCTGTGGAGCCTCGCCATCAACACGCTGTTCTTCGTGCTGGGGTCTCTGTCGCGGGCGTCGAAGCCACTGGAGCGCATCCAGGCCGCTCTCTTCGTGCCGCGCGATCAGAACCCCATGCCGAGCCTGCGCCGTTTCCGCACCGCCGTCACCGCCAACGATCTGCGCGAGACGATATCGCGCTATCTCGGCGTCGAACGGACCGAGCGCTCCTTCGAGACATTCGAGAAGCAGTCCGGCGCACGCATCGTCGGATCGGAGCCGGCGAACACGGCGCTCATCCGCTATTCGGAGCAGTTGCTAACCAGCGCCGTCGGCTCTTCCTCGGCCCGGTTGATCCTGTCGCTCCTGTTCCAGCGCAACGACAAGTCCTCGCGCGACGCCTTCCGCCTGCTCGATGACGCATCGGAGGCGCTGCAGCAGAATCGCGATCTGCTCCAGATTGCGCTCGACCAGATGGCGCAGGGCATCACCGTTTTCGACCGCGATTTCCGGCTGACCTGCTGGAACCGACAGTATCGGGCGCTGTTCGACCTGCCAGAGGAGCTTGGCCAGGTCGGCGTGTCGCTGAGCCAGATCCTCGACCTGCTCGTTCAGCGTGGCGATCTCGATCCGGGCTCCGAGATGACGCTTCTCAATCGCCTGTCGAACTACGATCAACCCTGGCAGATCGAATTGAAGACAAGCGGACGGACCATCGAGCTGCGTTCGAGCCCGATGCCTGACGGCGGCATGGTCGCAACCTATGCCGACATCACCGCCCGGGTGCAGGCCGACAACGCGCTGAAGGTGGCCAACGAGTCGCTGGAACAGCGCGTCGCCAGCCGCACGGCGGAGCTCACCCGCGTCAACCGCGAACTGGCCCAGGCGCAGATGCTGGCCGAGGAAGCCAATCTCGGCAAGACGCGATTCCTCGCCGCTGTCGGCCACGACATCCTCCAGCCGCTCAACGCGGCGCGGCTCTACTGCGCATCGCTGATCGAGCGCACGCGCAGGAGGACGGAGAGCGAGGCCGCCGCCAACATCGATTCTGCGCTTGATTCCGTGGAGGCGATTCTCGGCGCGGTGCTTGACATCTCCCGCCTAGATGCGGGCGCCATGAAGCCGCAGGCGACCGTTTTCAGCCTCGAAAGCCTGCTGCGCCAGATCGGTACCGACTTCCAGCCGCTCGCGCGCGAAAAGAACCTGCGGTTGCGGATCGTGCCCTCGAGTATCGCGGTGATGACAGACCGCAACCTGTTCCGGCGGCTGCTCCAGAACCTCGTCTCCAACGCCATCAAATACACCCGGTCCGGCAGCGTGCTGATTGGCGCCCGGCGGCGGGGCTCGCTCGTTGAAATCCAGGTCGTCGATACCGGCATCGGCATTCCCGCGGACAAGTTGAACACCGTCTTTCAGGAGTTCCTGCGTCTGGACGAAGGCGCGCGGGAAGCGCAGGGACTGGGGCTGGGTCTGTCCATCGTCGACCGCATCGCCCGCGTCCTGCGGCTGGAATTGCGCCTCGGTTCGACCGGGAAAGGCACGACCTTCTCCGTCCTGTTGCCGATTTCGGCTGCGCAGGAACTTTCGGTCCCGGAGCGTGGCCGGATCGAGAGGCAGGGCGCTTTCTCCGTCGACGGTATGGTTGTCTACTGCATCGACAATGACGAGCGGATACTCGAGGGAATGCGCCTGCTTCTCGAAGGATGGGGATGCCGGGCCGTGACCATTTCGGGTACGGCTGCGCTCAATGCGATGGATGCGAAGGACCTGCCGCAACCCGACATCGTGTTCGCCGACTACCACCTCGACGACGAAACCGGCTTCGACCTGATCGCCAGCCTGCGCCTGCGCTTCGGCACAGAGGTGCCCGCGGTGCTGGTCACGGCGGATAGATCGGCCGACGTGCGCCAGCAAGCCGCCAATCTGGACATTCCGATCCTCAACAAGCCGGTGAAGCCCGCGGCCTTGCGCTCGATGCTCGCCCGCCACCAGCACGCCGCCGCGGCGGAATAGGCCCAGGCCCGAAGGTCAGGCCGCCGGCAGCGGTTCGGCCCCGATCTTCGACAGCTGGATCACTGCCTGCGTGCGACTGTCCACGCCGAGCTTCTGCAGCACCGCCGAGACATGTGCCTTGATCGTCGCCTCGGATACACCGAGTTCGTAGGCGATCTGCTTGTTGAGAAGGCCTTCGGCCAGCATCGACAGAACCCGCGATTGCTGCGGGGTGAGCGATTGTAGTCGTTGGATCAGGTCCGAAATCTCCGGGTCGGCTTCGACGCCGAGATCGATGTCGCTGGGCGACCAGATCCCGCCGGCGAGCACGGTGCTGATCGCCTCGCGGATATGCTCCATGCTCGATGATTTCGAGATGAAGCCGGAGGCCCCGAGGCTGAGTGCCCGGCGGATCGTTTCGGGATCGTCGTGCGCCGAGACGATCACCACGGGCACGCCGGCCTGGATGCCGCGCAGGGTAACCAGACCGGACAAGCCGCTCACCCCCGGCATGGCGAGGTCGAGCAGGATGAGATCGAGATCGTCGTTGGCGGCGACGATCGAGCGCGCGGTCTCGAAGTCGCCGGCCTCGAGAATCTCCGGCTCGCCGCCGATCCCGGCAAGCGCCTGCTTAAGCGCGCCACGAAACAGCGGATGATCGTCGGCGATCATGAACCTGACGCCTGCTGCCACCCGATCCTCCCGGTTCTCCGACGGTCTGGCGCCGACGGTATGAATCGCAACTTTATGCTGTCGGCGAAGCATTTCAAGCGCCACACGTCCACATCAGCGGACACCTCCGCAGGATTCCCTTAATTCAGGGACTGCGTTCCGCCGCGATCCGTGACAATTCGCGCTGATGCCGGTGCATCGCCTGGAAGATCGCATAGTCGCGGTCGAAGGCGGAGCGAACGGACGGGTCGGGCGGGCGCAGCCTTTCCGGCTGCCGCATCTCGCGGCACGCGGTCGCCACGTCGGCACAAATGCCAGCTGCCGCAGCGCCCGCCATGGCCGTGCCGAGCAGCACCGCGTCTTCCGCTTCGGTCTCCGCCACGGCGACACCGGTTGCTCCCGCATAGAGTTCCATCAGCAGCGGATTGCGCGTGTGGCCGCCCGTGACGTGCAGGGATTCGATCCGGTAGCCGTGCGCGTTCATGTGGTCGAGGATCTGCCGCACGCCGAGCGCGATCGACACGGCGGCTCGCCAGTAGAGCCGGCACAATCCGTCGAACGAGGCGTCGAGGGTGAGCCCGCTAATCGCGCCTGTGGCGTGCGGGTCGGCGAAGGGCGAGCGGTTGCCGTGAAAGTCCGGCAGAACGTGCAGGCCCGGCGCGAGATGGGGCTCTGCCGCGCGCAGTTCGCCGATTCGGCCGATGATCCGCGCATGCATCTGCGCGTCGGGCTCCCCGCCCTGTCCGTGCAGGCGGATGATGTGGTCGAGCAGCGCGCCCGTCGCAGATTGCCCGCCTTCCGATTGCCACAGGCCGGGCAGCGCAGTGCCGAAATAGGGGCCCCAGATGCCGGGCACCATGCGCGGGTCGCCGGAAAACGCCATCACGCAGCTCGACGTGCCGGCGATCAGCGCCAGATGGCGGTCCACCGTATCGGCGGCATGCGCGCCGATGACGCCCAACGATCCGGCGAAGGCGTCGATGAGCCCGGCGCCGACCCGGCAGGATGCAGGCAATCCGAGGTCGTGCGCCGCCGCGCCGGAGAGCGTACCGATCGACGTGCCGACTGCTGTCGCCTCGTCGGGCAGGCCGCCCCGCGCCAGCATGTCGTCCAGACAGACGGCCTCGAAGAAGTCGCGCCGCCAGCCGCCGTCATGCGCAAAATAGGTCCATTTAGTCGTCAGCGTGCACTGCGAGCGCGCAGTCGAACCGGTCGCCTTCCAGGTCAGGAAGTCCGCGAGGTCGAAGAAATGGCCGGCGGCGCTCCACGACGATGGCAGGTTCCGCCTCAGCCACATCAGCTTCGGCGTCTGCATCTCGGGCGACATCACTCCGCCGATGTGGTCGAGCACCTCATGGCCGGTGGCGGTGCACTCGTCCGCCTCGGCCAGCGCCCTGTGGTCGAGCCAGACGATCGTGTCCCACCGGCTCTCTCCGCTGGTCGAAACGCTGATCTGGCGTCCGTCTGCCCCGCGCACCACTAGCGAGCAGGTCGCATCGAAGCCGATCGCCACGACATCGTCCGGGTGGGCCCCCGCCTTGGCCTTGGCCGCCTGAACGGCGCGGCAGACCGACCGCCAGATGTCCTCGGAATCGTGTTCCGCATGATTTGCCGAGGGGCGGTTCATGGCGATCGGATGCTCGCCCCGGCCGAGAAGGTGCCCGGTCGTATCGAAGATCCCGGCACGGGCGCTGCCGGTGCCGACGTCGACTGCGCAGATCAGACCGCCGGCCACTGTCAAGTCGCCGGCGTGCTCGAAAGGATCAGGTCGGGAAGAAGCCGCATGTCATCGAAGATGGCATCCGGAGCGAGCGCTTCGACTGCCGCGCGAAGCCCGCTGGGTGCCGCGTGGGTTCCTCCCGTGAAGGCAAGCACGCGCATCCCGGCGCTCTTCGCCGCCTGGATGCCGGCCGGGCTGTCTTCGATCACGACGCAATCCTGCGGTCGCGCGCCCATGTCTCGGGCGGCGTGGAGGAAAAGGTCGGGCGCCGGCTTGCCGTGCTTCACCATGGTGGAACTGTATATGTGCGGCTCCAGGCTTTCCAGTAGGCCGGTAAGCGACAGCGAAAGCCGTATCCGCTCCGGCTTCGAAGACGAGGCAACGCAGCGCCGCCCGGACATGCGCGCGAGCGCGTCGGCAATGTGGGGGATAGGCTTCAGGTCGCGGCGAAAGCGGTCGTTCAGCCGTTCGCGCAATTCCGCCAAGTTTTCGTCGGTCACCTGGAGCCCGAAATCGTCGTGCATGATCGTCACGATCGTCGCCATCGAGCGCCCGAGAAAGCGCGCGTAGGCGAGGTCTGCCGCCAGCGGCGCGCCGAGTTCGACGAAATAGGTCGTCAGCACGTCGATCGACAGCGGCTCGCTGTCGACCAGAACGCCGTCGCAGTCGAAGATGACAAGGGCGGGGTGGTCACTCATCCAACCATCCGTCGCGACCGGGACTGCCGCCTCGCTGCCGGTCGCCTTCATTGCGGAGATGTCTTGTCTACGATCCGAGATAGCGGCGCAAGGTCGCCTCCGTTCCCTCGCTCCACAGCAGGCCGAGCCATGACGAAAACGCCTTGCGCATTGCCGGCGCATCGCCGACCGCGCCGTAGATGTCGTCCATCGACAGCCAGGCCGCCGGGTCCGACTTGGCGACACGCGAGATCAATTGCAGCCGGTCCCATGCAGGGTCGTTGGGCGCGATCGGCTTGCCCGCGTCGCTGACGCCGTCGCAATAGCGGCACCATAGCGCCGATTCGAGCGCCAGGCCCGATATGCCTTCGCCGCGGGCAAGCCGGTCCGCGATGGTCGGCACGATGAACTTCGGCTGCCGGTTCGAGCCGTCGAGGCAGAGCCGGCGCACCGTGTCGCCGATCTTCGGATTGGCGAATCGCTCTTCGATCAGGGCGTAGTAGTCGTCGAGGTGCGTATTCGGCACCGGCGGCAGCACGGGGATGATCTCGTCTCGCTCGACCTTGCGTAGGAAACCCAGCACCAGCGGGTTCTCCATCGCCTCGTGCACGAACTCGATGTCCATCAGGCCGGCCGGGTAGGCGATGACGGCATGGCCCCCGTTGAGGATGCGGATCTTCATGTGCTCGTAAGGCGTCACGTCCGGCACGAACTGGACGCCGACCTTATCGAGCGCCGGGCGGCCGGCCGGGAAATTGTCTTCCAGCACCCATTGGCGGTAGGTCTCGCAGAAGACAGGCCAGTCGTCCTCGATACCAAACTGTTCCGCGGCGATCCTCCGCTCGCGCTCGCCGGTCGCCGGCGTGATGCGGTCGACCATGCCGTTGGGAAACGCGATCTCGTTGCGAATCCAGCCGGCCAGTTTCGGGTCGGAGAGCTTCGCCAGACCCACCACCGCGTTGCGTGTCACCACGCCGTTGTGGGGGATGTTGTCGCAGGACATCACGGTGAAGGGCTTCACGCCCGCGGCGCGTCGTCGTTTGAGGCCTGCGACGATCAGGCCGAAGACCGTCTTCGGAGCATCCGGATTGGCGCCATCGGCGATGATCGCCGGATGCGCGGCGTTGAACGAACCAGTTGCCGGGTCGATGAAATAGCCGCCTTCGGTAATGGTAAGCGACACGATACGGATGGCGGGGTCGGCGAGCCGCGCAATGATCGCGCTGGTGTCGCCAGGCTCGAGGTAGTCGACCATGGCGGCGGTGACACGCGCCGACATGTGGGTGGCGTCCTGCTCGACGACGGTGGTCAGCCAGTCCTGACGTTTCAGCCGGTCTCGGCTCGCGGCGTCCGCCGCGAGCACGCCCGCGCCGACGATCGCCCAGTCGCGATCGTCCCCGAGATTGAAGAGATCGTCGAGATAGACCGCCTGGTGCGAGCGATGGAAATTGCCGACGCCGAAATGCAGGATGCCTCCCGACAGCGCCTTCGCATCGTATTTCGGCGCTGCGACACCTTCGGGCAGCATCTCGAGATTCTGGGCGGTGAGCTTGATCGGCATCTGGAGGTCCTCAGCTCATCCAGTTGCCGCCGTCGACATTGTACGTCTGGGCGACGATGTAATCGGCTTCCGGGGAGGCCAGGAACACGGCCATGCCGGTCAGGTCGGCCGCGGTGCCCATTCGCCCGTACGGCACTGAGGCGCCGACCTGCTTCTTCTTCTCGCCGGGCTTCAGTTTCTCGTATTTCGCAAACAGCGCGTCGACATGATCCCAGTGCTCGCCATCGACGACGCCGGGGGCGATGGCGTTGACGTTGATGCGGTGCCGGATCAGGTCGAGCCCGGCCGACTGGGTCAGCGAGATGATCGCCGCCTTTGTCGCGCAGTAGACGCCGACAAGTGCCTCGCCGCGCCGCCCGGCCTGGCTCGCCATGTTGATGATCTTGCCGCCCTTGCCGCGCGCGATCATCGACTTTGCCGCAGCCTGCAGCGTGAACAGCGCGCCGGCGACGTTGACCGAGAACAGCTTGTCGTAGGTGGCGCGCGTGATGTCGACGATCGGTGCGAGATCGAAGAGCGCGGCGTTGTTGATCAGGATGTCGATCCCGCTGGCCTCCGCCTCGACTGCCTTCACGGCCGCATCGATCGACTCCTGTTTTGCCACGTCGAGCGCCACGGCGTAGGCGGCAGGCCCGATCTCGCTGGCGGTTGCCTTCGCAGCATCAAAATTGATGTCGGCGATCGCCACGCGCGCGCCTTCGCGCACATAGGCCTCCGCGAAGGCGCGGCCGATGCCGCGCGCGGAACCCGTGATCAGCGCCGATTTACCCTCCAGTCGCATCAGCGGATCGCCTTTCCGTCCGTGTCGAAACGGTGCAGCTTGGCCGCGTCCGGCGTCAGCCAGATCTCGTCGCCGTGAGTGACCGAGATCTCGCCGTCGGCGCGGACGGTGAGCGGGCCGACCTCGGAATTCACATGCAGGAACGTGTCCGAGCCGAGATGTTCGGCGACGCCCACTGTCGCCTTCCACTCGCCCGCCGTGGTCGACACGCGCAGGTGCTCGGGGCGGATGCCAATCGTGGTGGCGTTGTGCTTCGCGGCCGCGGTGCCGGTGACGAGGTTCATCTTTGGCGAGCCGATGAAGCCGGCGACAAAGAGGTTCTTCGGCGCCTTGTAGAGTTCCATCGGCGAGCCGACCTGCTCGATGTTGCCGGCGTTAAGCACGACGATCTTGTCGGCCATCGTCATCGCCTCGACCTGGTCGTGGGTGACGTAGATCATCGTCGTCTTGAGCTGTTGATGAAGCTCGGTGATCTCCAGCCGCATCGTGCCGCGCAGCGCGGCATCGAGGTTCGACAACGGCTCGTCGAACAGGAAGGCCGATGGCTGGCGCACGATGGCGCGGCCGATGGCGACGCGCTGGCGCTGACCACCCGAGAGCTGGCCGGGCCGACGTTCGAGATAGTTGGTGAGGTTCAGCGTCGCCGCCGCGGCCTTCACCTTGCGGTCGATGGTCGCCTGGTCCTCGCCAGCCATCTTGAGCGGGAAGGCGATGTTCTTCGCCACCGTCATGTGCGGGTAGAGTGCGTAGGACTGGAACACCATCGCCAGCTTGCGTTTGGCCGGCGCCTCGCTGGTGACGTCGCGCCCGTCGATCTCGATCGTGCCGCCGCTGGTGTCCTCCAGCCCCGCGATGAGGCGGAGCAGCGTGGACTTGCCGCAGCCCGACGGCCCGACGAAGACAACGAACTCGCCGTCCTCGATAACGAGATCGATATCGGGGATGATGTTCGTCGCCCCGAAGGATTTCGACACGTTCTTGAGCGTGATTTTGCCCATTTCAGTCCCTCCCGGATTTCTGTGGGCGCTATTTGACCGCGCCGAAGGTGAGCCCGCGCACCAGCTGCTTCTGGCTGAACCAGCCCATGATCAGGATCGGCGCGATGGCGAGGGTCGAGGCCGCCGACAACTTCGCCCAGAACAATCCCTGCGGGCTTGAGAACGAGCTGATGAAGGCGGTCAGGGGTGCTGCCTCCGTCGTCGTCAGACGGATGGTCCAGAACGCCTCGTTCCAGGCGAGGATGATGTTCAAGAGCATGGTCGAGGCGATGCCCGGCACCGCCATAGGCGTCAGCACGTAGACGATCTCGTTCCAGAGCGACGCGCCGTCCATCCGCGCCGCCTCCAGGATCTCGCCCGGGATCTCGCGGAAATAGGTGTAGAGCATCCACACCACGATCGGCAGGTTGATCATGGTCAGCATCACCGTGAGGCCGATGCGGCTGTCGAGCAGGCCGAGGTCGCGGAAGATGATGTACATCGGGAACAGCACCGCCACCGCAGGCATCATCTTGGTGGACAGCATCCACATCAGCACGTCCTTGGTCCGCTTCGTCGGCGAGAACGCCATGGCCCAGGCGGCGGGAACGGCGATGAGCAGCGCGAGCAATGTCGAGCCGACCGACAGGATCACCGAGTTCATGAACGGCTTGAAGTAGTTGTACTGACCCTGGACTTCGCGATAACTCTCCGTGGTGAAGGACGGGATCAGCTTGAAGCCAGCGATCGCCTCGGTCTCGGACTTGAACGAGGTGATGATCGTGTAGAGGATCGGGAAGAAGATGATCAGCGCGACCGCCCAGGCGGCGACGGTTGCGACGACCTTGTGCCGTGTCGTGACCTTGCGTGCCATGTCAGCCTCCTCACTTGTCCAGGTTCTTGCCGACTGCGCGCATGGCGAAGAAGGCGACGATGTTGGCGAGGATCACGGCGATGATGCCGCCGGCCGACGCCTGGCCGATTTTGAATTCCAGCGACGCCTTCTGGTAGACGAGGAAGGGCAGGTTGGTGGACGCATAGCCCGGCCCGCCATTGGTCGTGACCAGGATCTCGGCATAGACCGCAAGCAGGAAGATGGTCTGGATCAGGATCACGACGGTGATCGCCCGCGACATGTGCGGCAGCGTCAGGTACCAGAAGCGCGCGAGCGCGCTGGCTCCGTCCATCTCCGCCGCTTCCTTCTGCTCACCGTCCAATGACTGAAGCGAGGTCAGCAGGATCAGCGTCGCAAAGGGCAGCCACTGCCAGGCGACGATCATGATGATCGAGAACAGCGGGTATTGCGCGAACCAGTCGACCGGCTGGAGGCCGAGGAAGCGGGCGAGGTCGGCGGTGACGCCGTAGCCCGGGTGCAGGATCATGTTCTTCCACACCAGTGCCGCGACCGGCGGCATGACGAAGAACGGCGAGATCACCAGGATGCGCACGATGCCCTGGCCGAAGATCGGCTGGTCGAGCAGGATCGCAAGCAGGATGCCGCCGACGATGGTGATCAGCAGCACCGCGCCGACGATGATCAGCGTGTTGAGGATGGCGAAGAAGAAGGCCGGATTCGAATAGAACAGCGCGTAGTTGGCGAAGCCGACGAAGCCGTCGCGGATCGGATTGAGCGGGTTGTACTGCTGGAACGACAGCCACAGCGTGATCGCCAGCGGCACGATCATCCAGATGAACAGCAGCACGACCGAGGGCGCCATCATGAAGCGGGCGAGTGTCTGGGTCTGTCGCGTGGCCATGGGACGATCTCCGGTTTCGCGGCGCATACGGCAGGGCCGGGCCGCTGCCTCGCGAACGAGGCATGATGTCGTCTGGAGTCTTCGGAAAGGTGGCCGCCCGGACGGGTCCGGACGGCCGAGGCACCGGGAGGATGCCTATTGGATGTAGCCGCCTTCCTTCATCGTCGCGGTTGCGGCGTCCTGCGCCTGCTTGAGCGCCTCGTCGACCGACATCTGGCCGGCGAGAGCAGCCGAGAACAACTGGCCCACGGTCGTCCCGAGCCCCTGGAACTCCGGGATCGCGACGAACTGGACGCCCGTGTAGGGCACCGGCTTCACGGTCGGCTTGGTCGGGTCTGCCGCATTGATCGAGTCGAGCGTCATCTTCGCGAAGGGCGCTGCCTTCTGGTATTCCGGATTGGCGTAGAGCGAGGAGCGCGTGCCGGGAGGCACGTTGGCCCAGCCTTCCTTCGAAGCGACGAGTTCGGCGTAGCCCTTGCCGGTCGCCCAGGCGATGAACTTCTGCGCGGCCTCAGCCTTTTGCGTGCCGGCCGGCACGCCGAGCGACCATGCCCAGAGCCAGTTGCCACGCTTGCCCAGGCCAGTGTCGGGCGCCAGAGCGTAGCCGACCTTGTCGGCGACGGTGGAGTCCTTCGGGTTCGAGACGAAGGAGGCCGCCACGGTGGCGTCGATCCACATGCCGCACTTGCCCTGCTGGAACAGAGCCAGGTTCTCGTTGAAACCGTTGGAGGATGCGCCCGACGGCCCTGCGTCCTTCATCAGGTCGACGTAGAACTGCAGCGTGGTCTTCCATTCCGGCTGGTCGAACTGGGGGGCCCACTTCTCGTCGAACCAGCGGGCGCCGAAGGAGTTCGCCGTGGCCGTGAGGAAGGCCATGTTCTCGCCCCAGCCGGCCTTGCCGCGCAGGCAGATACCGTTGATGTCGGCGGCCCGGTCAGTCATTTTCCGTGCGGCGTCGGCAACGAATTCCCATGTCGGCGCGTCGGGCATCTTCAGCCCTGCCTTCTCCATCAGGTCGGTGCGATACATGATGAACGAGCTCTCGCCGTAGAAGGGCGCGGCATAGAGCTTTCCGTCGACCGAAAGGCCGCCGGCAATCGCCGGGATGATGTCAGCGGCGTCATAGTCAGCGCCGAGATTGTCGAGCGGCAGCAGCCAGTTCTGCTTCGCCCAGATCGGCACTTCGTAAGTGCCGATGGTCATCACGTCGTACTGACCGCCCTTGGTGGCGATGTCGGTCGTCACGCGCTCGCGCAGCACGTTTTCCTCGAGCGTCACCCAGTTGAGCTGGATGTCCGGGTTCTTGGCGGTGAAGTCGTCCGTCAGCTTCTGCATGCGGATCATGTCGCCATTGTTGACGGTGGCGATGGTGAGCGTCTCGGCCTGGGCGGCCAGCGCCATCGCCAATGTCGAGCACGCGCTCAGGATGAGCGTTTTGAATGTCATCGTATCCTCCCAAATACAGCCGATTGAGCAAATGCCTTGGCTATGAGCAATTACTCACACTCTGTGATTTAGGTCAATCCAGATTCGTTGCTGCGACGCAGCACGATCTGCAGGTCACGGGGGCGAGAGGGCCAGTTCGGCGAGCAGCCACTCCCGGAAGGCCCGGATTTTCGGCACGTTGCGCCGGGCCGACTGATGCACCAGCCAATAGGAGTGGTCGTCGTGGCCGAGGATGTCGAAAGGCTGGATCAGGCTTCCGGCCGCGAGCTCCTGGCTGAACATCGCCGGCGTCAGGATGCCGACCCCGTGACCAGCCACGACGGCGCGACCTTCATAGCTCTGGGACCCGAACTGGCTGCGCGGCCGCGCATCAAGCGCAGAGGCCGCATCGACTCCCACGAGTCCGAACCAGGTCGTCCACCAGCGGTCGCCGGAATCGATGATGGGAAGCTTGAGCAGGTCGGCGGGTTCACGCACGCCGCCGATGCTGGCGGCAAGTGCGGGGCTGAGCATGGGGGTGAAGGTTTCATGAAACAGGAAATGGGCGTCGAGTCCGGCCCACTCCCCGACCCGACTTGACCGTACCGCGACATCGATGTTGTCGCGCGCCAGATCGACAAGGGCGTCCGATGTCTCGATCCTGACTGCAATCCTCGGATTCTCCATCTGGAAGGCGCCGAGATGCAGCGCCAGCCAGTTTGCGGCAAAGGTCGGGATGGTACTGATCGAGAGCGTGCCTTGCCCACCGGTACGAGCCGTCTCGAAGGCTTCCGCGATCTTCCTGAATGCGTCCGTCGACGCGATCGCCAGAGCCTGCCCTGTCTCCGTCAGCAACACCTGCCTCGGCTTGCGCACGAACAGGGCCGACCCGACCCGCTCTTCCAGGATCTTGATCTGATAACTCACCGCCGCCTGGGTCATGGCCAGTTCTTCGGCCGCCCGGGTGAAGCTCAGGTGCCGGGCCGCTGCCTCGAAGGCACGAAGGGCTGACAGAGGGGGAAGACGCATCGTCATGCATAAGGCCAGTTAATGCATGATAGGCCATGTTCGATTGGCGGGCAAGGCGCGAATGGCCCATATCGATGACATCGAATTCATCCGCAAGGAGGCTCACATGTCGATCGGATCCCCCCGCTCCGCCCTTGCTCGGATCGCCCACATGACTCGGGCCATGATCCGCGGCCATGCCAAAAAGCGCAGCAATGCCATCACTGTGCGGCATCTCGCGACACTGCCGGCCTATCTCCGCCGGGACATCGGCCTGCCGGATAATGCCGACATCGCCGAGGTGGTCGAACACGGTCTTGCACGCCGCCCGGCCGGCGAGGAAATGCGCCGCCACCACACCATGCTGCCCCACGCAGTATAAGACTGGCTATGGTATCTGGAGGAGCGCTTTCGCGGTCGCTTCGTCGGTGATCAGGCCGTTGACGAGCTTGCCGCGGATCGCGGCGGAGATTGCGGGGAGCTTGGCGCTTCCCATCGCGGCTGCGATGACGAGGGATCGCGACCGGTCGGGGATCGGCGCCGAGGCGACGCGGTCATTGGTAATGCCCTCGATCAGATCACCGTCGGCGTCGAATGCCCAGCCGACAATCTCGCCGACGGCCCCTGCCCTGCGCAGCGCCGCGAGTTCCGCCTCCGAGACGAAGCCGTCCAGAACGAGCGGCGCGGTCGGTCCGAGCTCGCCGATGCCAACGAAGGTGACGTCCGCGCGTGCGGCAAGCTCGAGTGTCGGGCGGATCATCGCCTGCGCGTGCAACATCTCACGCTCCGCTTTCGACGAGGCGATGACCGGCAGCGGCATCGGAAACGAGCGCGACTTCACCGTGTCGGCCATCGTGAAGACGACGTTGTAGTATGCGGCCGATCCGTCCGGAGCGATGTTGCCGGTCAGCGACACCACCTTGTGCTGCGGCCCGTCGATCGAGGGAAGCTGTTCCACCGCCGCCTTCAGCGTCCGTCCGGTTCCCATCGCCAGCACGATAGGCTCGCTCTTGCTGAGCCAGCGCTCGATTTCGGCGGCGACGGCCTGGGCGATACCGAGCGTCGTCGATGTGGAGCCGGGATCGCTCGGCACGACCTCGCAGAAGGCAAGCCCGAATCGCTCGGTCAGATCCTTGGCGAGCGACAGGCATTGCGCGATCGGATGATCGATCCTGACCTTCACCAGCCCTTCCGCGACGGCAAGCGAAACGAGGCGCTGCGCCGACTGGCGGGAGACGCCCAGCTTGGCGGCGATCTGGTCCTGCGTATTGCCGGCGACATAGTACAGCCAGCCGGCGCGGGCCGCGTCGTCGAGCTTGGGATTGATCGTCGCCATGAGCCGGCTTCCCGATTGAATTCAGCGTGCAAGGCGCCTTGATAAGGCCATTCAGGCGTGAGCAGCAACTGCCCGCGTTTCATTCACCGACTGCCGCTTCTTTGGCCTTGCGGGTGGCGCGCTTCAAAAATAAGCTCCCGGGGATAATCCGCCTGGCTCGGAAACGAGGGCCGGGGCAAAATCGACAGGGGCACCTCATGAACATCTTACGCACTGCGATTCTGGCAGCGGCATCGACACTCGCGCTGTCCGTGGCTTCCGCCGAGGCCAAGACGCTGACCATTTCGTGGTGGGGCTTCAATGGCGAGAAGCTCGACCAGTTCATCGTCAAGCCGTTCCAGGCAAAGTGCGGCTGCGAACTGGTGTTCGAGACCGGCAACAATGCCGACCGCCTCAACAAGATCAAGCAGCGCGGCGGCGCGGGCGTCGACGTGGCCTACTTCACCGACTCCTATTCGCAGATCGGCATCGAGGAAGGCTTGTTCCAGAAGGTCGACCCGGCGAAGCTCCCCAACCTTGCCGGCCTCTACGATCTCGCAAAGGATCCGCAGGGCGGTTATGGCCCCGCTTACACGATCGGCCGCGTCGGCATCATGTACGACGAGGCGAAGGTGAAGCCGATCACGTCCTGGGCCGACCTCTGGCGCGACGACCTCAAGGCCTCGCTGTCGCTGCCGGGCATCACCACGACCGCCGGCCCGATGGTCGTTCTGCTCGCCGGCGACAAGGCCGGGACCGACGCCTTCACCAATGCCGATCCTGCCTTCGCCGAGATCGAGAAGATCAAGCCGAACGTCGTCAAGAACTACAACACCGGCTCGGAGCTGGTGAACCTGTTCTCGACCGGCGAAGTCACCGCTTCGCTCGCCCAGGATTTCGTCCTCGGCCAGCTCAAGAAGGCGGTCCCCACCATCAAGTGGGCCGACCTGCCCGACGCGATAGCCACGCTCAACACCGTCAACATTCCGCAGGGCGCGGCCGAGCCGGAGCTTGCGCACGAGTTCATCAACTTCATCCTTGACCCGGCGCTGCAGCAGACGCTGGCCGAGAACGGCGTCGATGCACCGGTGGCCACCTCCGTGACGCTGACGCCTGAACAGGCGGTGCAGTGGACCTACGGCGCCGACATGATCAAGAATCTGAAGCGGATCGACTACTCCAAGCTCAACGCCGCCAAGGGCGCCTGGATCGAGCGCTGGAACGAGATCTTTGGTGGGTGAGCCACCGGTTCGCGAAGCGAATTCATCGTGCCGGTGGCACGATGAAAGGTCGCGAACGCCGGGGAGCTGCCGCAGGCAGCGAGCCCCCGGCCGGGCGGCCGTCTAGCGTGAATCGTCCTGATCTCGTGATTGTGCTCCCAATCCTCATGTCGGCAGCGCGCCCATGTTGAAGCGCCATATCGGCTGGTGGCTCGCGCTGCCGGCGACCCTGCTCGTCGTGCTGTTCCTGGTGCTGCCGGTGGCGGGCACCATCGGCTCGACCTTCGGCGAGAGCGCGGGGCCTTTCGCGCCCTACCTGTCCTTCTTCTCCAGCGGCTTCCGGCGCAGGGTGCTGTGGCGGACGCTGGAGATTTCGCTCGCCACTACTGCCATCTCGCTGCTGCTCGGTTTCCTGACGGCCTATGTCGTGTCGCGCGCCCCGCGCAACCTGAAGAGCATTCTGATCATCGCCGCGGTCTTTCCGCTATTGACCGGCGTCGTGGTCCGCTCGTTCGCATGGCTGATCATCCTGGGCAAGAACGGCATCCTGAACAATCTGCTCGTGGCGCTCGGCATCGCGTCCGAGCCTTTCGCGATGCTCTACACGCAGGGGTCGGTCATCGTTGCGATGGTCTACCTGTTCACGCCCCTGATGATCCTGACCCTCGTCGGCGTGCTGGAGAACATTCCTGACGACCTGATCCAGGCTTCCGCGTCGCTCGGTGCAAGCGCGGGCGCCACGTTCCGCCAGGTGGTCTTTCCGCTCGCTGTGCCGGGCCTGATCGTGGGCGCGGTTCTGGTCTTCACCGGCTCTTTCACCTCCTACGCTACGCCGCAGCTTCTCGGCGGCGAGAAGCAGATGGTGATGGGCACGCTGATGTACCAGCAGGCGATGGTGAACTTCGACTGGATCAGCGCGTCGACGATCGCGACGATCATGGTCGTCATCACGATCGCGATCGTGCTCCTGATGACACGCGTCGCCAAGCGCCTCAACCCCATGGCGACGTGATGGCGACCAGGATCCCCCTCCCGCTCATCCTGCTGACAATCGCCGTCTACATCTTCCTGGTCGGCCCGCTGATCATCATCCTCGGCGCGGCGGTCTCGGACACGACCTATCTCACCTTCCCGCCACAGGGTTTCACGCTGCACTGGTTCCAGCGCATCTTCGAGATCGGCGCCTTCCGCCGCACCATCGTCACCAGCCTCGAACTGGCGTGCCTCGCGACCGCGCTGGCGCTGGTCATCGGCATTCCGGCCGCCTATGCGCTCAACCGCTACCGGATCCAGCTGCCGACATGGCTCTCGACCGTCTTCGTGCTGCCGATCCTGGTCCCCGAGATCGTGCTCGGCTTCTCGTTGCTGAAGTCGGTCGCCGTCGGCGCCGCGCTGCCGATCTTCCCGACGCTCTTGATCGGCCACACGCTCCTGGTGCTGCCCTATGCGGTGCGGGTGATCTCGGCGAGCCTCGCCTCGTTCGACTTCTCCATCGAGGAGGCGGCGATCAGCCTCGGCAGCCCGCCGGCCAAGACCTTCTTCACGATCGTGCTGCCGAACGTCCGCTCGGGCGTGATCGCGGCCTTCATCCTCGCCTTCATCACCTCGATCAACGACGTCTCGACCTCGCTCTTTCTCACAGGCCCGGGTGTGTCGACACTGCCGATCCAGATCCTCGCCCATGTCGAGCAGTTCTTCGATCCCGTCATCGCCTCCGTCTCCGTGCTGCTCATGCTGCTTACCGTCGCGGTGATGGCGATCGTCGAGCGGACGCTCGGCTTGACGTTTCTCACGAAGTAATCCCCATGACCCAGCCGCTCTCCGTCCGCAACGTCACCGCCCACTACGGCACGACCAAGGTGCTGGAGGATCTGTCGCTGGACGTGGCGGAAGGCGAGCTTGTCTCGCTGCTGGGTGCATCGGGCTGCGGCAAGACGACGACGCTGCGCCTGATCGCCGGCTTCCTCGAGCCGAGCGCTGGCACGATCACGCTGGGGGGGCGCGACCTCACCCGCCTGCCGGCCTACAAGCGCGACATCGGCCTCGTCTTCCAGAACTACGCGCTGTTCCCGCACCTGACCGTGCTGGAGAACGTCGCCTTCGGCCTCAAGCAGCGCGGCATCGCGACCGCCGACCGCGAGAAGCGGGCGCGGGCGATGCTGGAGCGCGTCGGGCTCGCCCCGCTGGCAGACCGTTTGCCCGGCGCGCTCTCCGGCGGGCAGAAGCAGCGCGTGGCGCTGGCGCGGGCGCTGGTCATCGAGCCGCCGCTCCTGATGTTCGACGAGCCGCTGTCCAACCTCGACGCCAAGCTCCGCATCGACATGCGCGTCGAGATCCGCCAGCTCCAGCGCGCCAACCGCACCACCGCGGTCTACGTCACGCATGACCAGGAGGAGGCGTTCTCGATCTCCGACCGGGTGGCAATCATGAATGCCGGCCGCATCATGCAGTTCGACACGCCCGAGACGCTCTACCAGCGCCCGGCCAACGCCTTCGTCGCCCGCTTCGTCGGCTTCGAGAACCTGATCCCGATGCAGGTCGTCGCCCGCGATGGGGAGACCGTCAACGCCGAGACGGCCGGCGGGGCGAAGCTCACGCTGTCGCGCGAGCGCTTCGGCGACATACCCGACGCCTTCATTTTCGCCGCCCGCGCGGACGGACTGAGGGTCGTGCCGGGAACGGGCGAGGGCATCCCCGCCACCACGGGCCTGCGCACCTATCTCGGGCGCGCCTACCAGTATCACTGCGACACCGCCGCCGGCCCGATCGTCGCTAACGGGCCGCTGTCGCAGCCACTGGAGCCGGGCTCGGCCGCGACGCTGGTGCCGGTGCCGGACCAGTGCTGCGTGCTTGCGGCGGAGTAGGCCCGCTTGACCCTCCTCTTTGCCAACGCACTTCTCCTGCCGTGCACTCCCGAGATGCCCGTCATCGAGCGCGGCTGGGTGCAGGTCGACGGGGAGGCCATCACGGCTACCGGCTCCGGCGCGCGCCCGCAGATCCCCGGTGCGGAGACTGTCGACCTCGGCGGCGACATGCTGATGCCGGGCATGGTCAACCCGCATTGCCACATCGCGATGACGCTGTTCCGCGGCCTGGGCGAAGATGTCGACGACCGGCTCTATCGCTACGTTCTGCCGATGGAGCGCAAGTTCGTCACCCCGGACATGGTGCGCGCGGGCACCGCGCTCGGCGTCTACGAGATGATCAGTTCCGGCGTCACCGCCGTCGCCGACATGTACTATTTCGAAGCCGAAGTCGGCCGCGTCATCGACACCGCCGGCATGCGCGGCGTGGTCGGCCAGACCATCGCCGACTTCAATCCGCCAGACCACGCCACGATCGACGAAGGCTTCGCGCTGACCGAGGAACTCGTCGCCGAGTTCCGGGGGCACGCGCGCGTGACGCCCTCGATCGCGCCGCATGCGCCTTATTCGACCGATATCGCGGTGATGAACCGGGTCGCGCGCTGGGCAGACGACAATCCCGACGTGCCGGTGCAGATCCACCTCGCCGAGATGGATTCGGAGATGGAGTGGTGCGCGAAGAACCACGGCATGCGGCCGGTCGAGGTGGTCGAGAAGGCCGGCCTGCTGCGCAAAGGGCTGATCTGCGCGCACTGCCTTCACGTGAACACAAGCGACATCGAGAAGATGGCGCATGCGCAGGTCTGTGCTGCCCACAATGCGCGGTCCAACGCCAAGGCGGGGAGGGGCATCGCGCCGGTCGAGGCCATGCGCAGGGCGGGGCTGCCCGTTGGGATCGGCACGGACGGGCCGATGAGCGGCAACGGGCTCGACCTGTTTTCGCAGTTCGGCCCGGTGACGATGTTCCAGAAGCTCCTCGGCCACTCGCGCAAGCCGATGCCGGTGGTCGAAGTGATCCGCATGGCGACGATCGAGGGCGCGAAGGTGTTGGGGCTGGACGACAGGATCGGCTCGATCGAGCCCGGCAAGCAGGCCGACCTTGTCCGGATCGACCTGTCGGCGCCGCGCCTGCAGCCGATCTACGATCCCTATGCGACGCTGGTCTATTCGGCGATGGCGGACGACGTGCGCGACGTGATGGTCGCCGGCCGCTGGCTGATGCGCGACCGGGAGGTTTTGACGCTCGAACGCAAGAAAGTGATGCGCGACGCGCTGCAGGTGGCGTCGGCGTTCAAGGCCGAGATGCAGCGGATCGATGCGGGTGCGTGACCGGCGTGCGGCGTACGCGGCCTCGTCCGGGCAAGCACGGCTCGGCCAGGTATTTGCAGGAGGGACGCACGGAACGTCGCGGCCGGAGAGGGTCAGGACGTGTCGAGCCGCCCTGTCCACCAGACGGCGGCGGCGTGAACCTTCCCGAGGACTGCGAACGATTTCTGGCCTTTGCAGTAATCGCCGGCGAGGGGGCTCGTGTCATGGCCGGGATCGGCACGGGTCTGGCTCATCCGGAGGGATTCAAGGCGTCGCCGTTCAGCCTTCATGTCCAGCACGACGCGGGCAAGCGCGCGGAGCGACGCGGCGAGCGCCATCGCGTCGGCGGAGCGGGTGCCGTAGCGGACCGGCGGCAGGGAGGGCGACCAGAGCCGGCCGGCGGTGTTCCATTCCGACCCGGCGACAAACTCTCGCAGGATCGCATCGGCCCGGCAGACGTACCAGAGGACCAGCCAGCGGACGAGGAACGAGCGGCCGGCGACGTCCTCGGCGAGATCGGCGAGCGACAGCAGCCTCGCGGCAATGCTGCCCAAAACGTCCTTTCCTCTCTTCGCCTTCCAGGCCAATGCCGTCTCCTTTCAACCGCTGACAGTGTCGTGCAAGTGCCGGAGGTGGTGGATGGAAAAAGTTCGGCGAACGAGAATCGCGAATGGGAACAACGGGGTGGCGGACGGAGTGGCGGAATCGATCCACGGGGATGGGTAGCGATCTGCTTCGCATGTCCACCAGCGGCCGTCATCCCGGACGCCGAAGGCGATCCGGGATCTATTGATCGCCGGGAGAAAGGCGCTGTCGATCATGCCACGGAGTCAGGCGTTTTCGGTGTGTATCCGGAGAGAAGAATGGATACCGGATGGCCTCCGGCCTCCGGTATGACGATGGAGAGGAGCTACGCCTCCCCTATGACACCGCGCGGAATGGACGCAGCGTGCCTGAGACCGATGGAGAATCTTGCATGACCGATCAGAACGCCCACCTGCCAACCGTCCTCGCCCATGCCGAGGCCAATCTCGACGCCTCGCTTGGACGCCTGTTCGATTTGGTCCGCATCCCCTCGATCTCGACCGATCCGGCCTACAAGGCGGACTGCCTGCGCTGCGCCGAATGGCTGGCGGCGGACCTTGCGGGGACGGGCTTCGACGCCTCGGTGCGCCTGACGACCGGCCACCCGATGGTGGTCGCGCACGACCAGTCGGGGGAGGGGCCGCACGTGCTGTTCTACGGCCACTACGACGTCCAGCCGGTCGATCCGCTGAATCTCTGGAACTCCGATCCGTTCGAGCCGGTCCTGGCGCCGCAGCCGAACGGCGATACGCATATCGTCGCCCGCGGCGCCTCCGACGACAAAGGTGCGCTGTTCACCTTCCTCGAAGCTTGCCGCGCCTGGAAGGACGTGACCGGCAAGCTGCCCATCCGCGTCTCGGTGCTGCTCGAGGGCGAAGAAGAGTCCGGCAGCCCGAGCCTGCCGGCGTTCATGGAAACGGCAGCCGAAGAACTGAAGGCCGACGTCGTGCTCGTCTGCGACACCGACATGTGGGACGACGCGACACCGGCGATCACCACCATGCTGCGGGGCATCGTCAAGGAGGAGTTCTGGGTGCGCTGCGCCGACCGCGACCTCCACTCCGGCATCTACGGCAACGCCGCGCGTAACCCGATCCAGATCGTCGCCGACATCATCGCAAGTCTCCGCCGGCCGGATGGCGGCGTGGCGCTGGAGGGTTTCTATGACGGCGTGAAGGACCTGCCGCCGCAACTCGCCGAGCGGTGGCTGAAGGAACCCTTCGACGAGCAGAAATTCCTCGGCGACATCGGCCTCTCCATCCCGGCCGGTGAGCGGGACCGCACTGTGCTGGAGCAGGTCTGGTCGCGGCCCTCCTTCGACGTCAGCGGCATTTCCGGCGGCTATGCAGGCGAGGGTTTCAAGGCCGTGATCCCGGCCGAGGCCAATGCCAAGCTCTCCTTCCGTCTCGTCGAGGGACAGGATCCCGACAAGGTCCAGCAGGCCTTCCGCGCCCACGTCCGCGCCAGGATCCCGGCCGACTGCAGCGTCGAGTTCGCCAACCACGGTTCGAGTTCCGCCACCGTCATGCCCGTCGACAGCCCGCTGCTGCGCAAGGCGCTCGACGCACTGAAGGACGAATGGGGCCGCTCGGCCATTGCCGGCACCGGTGGTTCCATCCCCATCGCCACCGTCTTCCAGGAACGGCTCGGCATGGATTCGCTGCTGGTCGGCTTCGCCCGTTTCGACAACCGCATCCACAGTCCGAACGAAAAATACGACCTGTCGAGCTTCAGGAAGGGCATCCGCTCCTGGATCCGCATCCTCGCGGCTTTCGCCGCATGAGCCGCAAGGTCGTCATCGACACCGACCCCGGCATCGACGACGCGGTCGCGATCCTGTTCGCGCTCGCCTCGCCGGCCTTCGAGGTGATCGGCATCACGACGGTCGCGGGCAATATCGGCCTGACGACGGTGACGCGGAACGCCGGCCGCATCCTGGCGCTGGCGGGAAGGCCGGACATCCCGGTGATCGCGGGGGCCGCCGCGCCAATGTCGCGAAAGGGCTTCGACACGACGGAGATCCACGGCGACGACGGGCTGGGCGGCGTTTCGTTTCCCGAGCCGCTGGCGGCTCCTCTCGGCGGCGCAGTTGAATGGCTCGCCGAGACGCTGCTGCGCCATCCCTTCGGCAGCGTCGACATCCTGGCGCTCGGCCCGTTGACCAACATCGCCCGCCTGGTGCGCGGGCATCCCGCGGCCGCCGGGCGCATCGGCAGGATCATTGCCATGGGCGGCGCGATCGACGAGCGCGGCAATATCGGCCCGCATTCCGAATTCAACCTGGCGGCGGATCCGGAGGCGGCCGACATCGTCATCCGCGCCGGACTGCCGCTGGTGCTGATCCCGCTCGACGTGACGCGCAAGGTGCGCGCGACGCGCGATTATCTTGCTCTCCTGCGAGCGTCCGGCGTTCCGTCCGCTCTCGTCTCGGCCGATCTTATCGATGCCTATTTCCAGTCGACGACGGGGGGCGAGAGCCGGCCGCTGCACGATCCTTGTGTCATGCTCTACGCGGAGCGGCCCGACCTTTTCGGCGTGGACGGGATCGCGCTGACGGTCGATGTGGGAGACGGTGTCGATGCCGGCGCGCTGGTGCGAGACGGCGCCGGGGCGACAGTGACGGTGGCGATGCGCGTGGAGGCGGCGGCCGTGCTCGACCTGCTCGCCGCCCGCCTCACGGCCTGATCAGCGGGTGCCCAGTTCCTGCGCGACCAGCGTCGTCCAATAGCGGACGCCGTGCGCGATCGCCTCGTCGTTGAAGTCGTAACGCGTGTTATGGTGCAGCGCGCCGTCCTGTGCCGGGCCGTTGCCGAGCCAGACATAGGCGCCCGGCACGCGCGACGAGAAGATCGCGAAATCGTCGCCGGCCGTCGACGGCGGGAACTCCGTCATCACGTTGTCGCCGCCGAGCGCCATCTGTGCGGCACGGGCGGCGCGGGCGATGGCATCGCGGTCGTTGATGACCGGCGGCATCAGCCGGTGGAAGGCGTAGTCCGCCGATATTCCGTTCGCCGACGCGATGCCGTTGGCGACGCGGCCGATCTCGGCCTCCAGCCGGTCCCGCACGGCGTGGGAATAGGCGCGCGCGGTGCCGCCGATGCGGATGTCGTCGGGGATCACGTTCAGCGCCTCGAAATCGCCGGCCTGGATGGCACAGGCGCTGACGACCGCGGTCTGGACGGGATCGGTGCCGCGCGACACGATCGTCTGCAGCGACGAGAGGAATTGCCCCGCCGCCACGATCGGGTCACGGCCGAGATGCGGCTTGCCGCCATGGGTTCCCACGCCGCGGAAGGTGACATGCCATCGATCGGAGGAGGCGAGCTGCGCTCCGTCCACAACCGCCATGTGACCGACCGGAATGCCGGGCATGTTGTGCAGCCCGTAGAAGCGGTCGATGCGGAAACGCTCGAAAAGGCCGTCGTCAACCATCGCCTGCGCGCCGCCGCGGCCTTCCTCGGCCGGCTGAAAGACGAAGTGCACGGTGCCGGCGAAATCGCTCCGGCGCGACAGGATCCGAGCCGCGCCGAGCAGCATCGCGGTATGTCCGTCATGGCCGCAGGCGTGCATCTTTCCCGCCACGGTGGATTGGTGCGGCCGTTCCGCAGTCTCCGGCATCGCCAGCGCGTCCATGTCGGCGCGCAGCGCAATCGACGGGCCGCCGGCCTTGCCGCGCAGCGTGCCGACGACGCCGGTCTTGCCGATCCCGTGTTGCACCTCGAGACCGCAGTCGGCGAGGAAAGTCTTCACGATCGCGCTGGTGCGCTCCTCCTCGAAGCCGAGTTCGGGGTGCGCGTGCAGGTCGCGCCGGAGCGCGATCAGCGAGGCGATCTCATCGTGATCGGGAGACAGGTCGGACACGGCTGGACTCATGATGCGGCAGGAGGGAAAACGCAATCTGGTCCTGCAAATGATTTCGGCAAGGGGGATGAGTCAATGCCGTACGAACCCCATGACTACTGGCAGGACATTCGCCCCGCGGGCGGATTCTCGGACGAGATCGCAGGCGGCCTTTCGCATCTCTTCCCCGCGTCGTTGGCGGACGGTCGAGAGATCGCCCTGCCGATCCGCGTGCTCCCGTCGGGCGACCGGGCCGTCGCCTCGCTGATCATCAACCAGGCGAGTTTTGCCGTCGAAGACGCGCTCGCCGGGGCGATGGGGCGCGAGGCGGAAGCGTTTGGGCCGGAGGTCGTGATGGGCGTGCCGACGCTCGGCCTGCCGCTGGCCGCCAATGTCGCGCGCCGGCTCGGCCATCCGCGCATGGTCGCGCTGGGGACGTCGCGCAAGTTCTGGTACGACGAAACGCTGTCCGAACCGCTGCGCTCGATTACCAGCCCTGGCGAGGGCAAGCGCATCTATCTCGACCCGCGCATGCTGCCCTTGCTCGAAAACCGGCGTTTCGTCCTGGTCGACGACGTGGTCAGCACCGGGACGTCGATCCTCGCGGTGCTGCGCATGCTGGAGAAGGCCGCGCTGCGCCCGGGCGCGATCGTCGTCGCCATGCGTCAGGGCGAGGCCTGGCGGGGCGCGCTCGATGCTTCGCCCTTCGCGGATATCCCGGTCCGGTCGGCGATCGCGACACCGCTTCTGTCGCGGGGCGCCGATGGAACGTGGCACCCGTTGTGATCGCATGACGGGTTGTATTGCGGCGGGCGCTGCGGCAATAGCCTGACGGTTCCCTCTTCCGCCGGTATCCGACCATGAATGTCCAGCCAGACCAGCGCCACCTTCGGCTTTCCGGCGCCCTCAATGTCCGCGACCTCGGCGGCTATGCGACGGCCGACGGCGGCACGACCCAATGGGGCCGCATCCTGCGCGCGGCAAGCCTGCACCGGCTCGATGCGGCGGAGATGTCGCTGCTGGCCGAGCGCGGGCTTGCGACGGTCATCGACCTGCGCCGCGCCGTCGAACTGAGCGAGGCGCCAAACCCGTTCGCGCGCGTCGAGGGCATGGCCTATCACCATGTTTCGCTGTTCGACCGGCTGGCGCCGCTGGAGCTGGTCGGCAGCCCGAACCTCCTCCTCGACCTCTACAGGATCGCGCTGAGCGAGCGCGGCGCCGAGTTCGCCAGCGTCCTCAACCTGATCGCCGAGGCGCCGGAGGGCGCGGTGCTCTTCCATTGCACGGCGGGCAAGGATCGCACGGGGCTGATCGCCGCCATTCTCCTGCTCGTCGCCGGGGTCGACCGTGACCAGATCCTCGCCGACTATGCGATGACCGGCCCGCTGATCGCGCCGATGCTGGACGAACTGGTCGAACACGCGCGGGCGAAGGGGTTGGACGTGGACGGCTTCAGGCAGCTGCTGACGTGCGAACCGGCGACCATGGCCGGCGCCCTCGACGAGCTCGATGCGGCGCATGGCGGCGTGGAAGCCTATCTGGCGTCGATCGGCGTCCGGGAAAAGACCGTCGAGAAGCTGCGCGCGCGGCTGACCGCGCCGACGCTGCGCGAGGATTGACAAAGCGCCACGGGGTCCGGCTCTTGACGGCCGGCCCCGACGCGTCCCTTCATTGTGTGACCCGTCCTACAGGACGGGCTGGTAGAAGCAGGGCTTGCCCTTCGCCTGGTAGACGATCGTGCCGCCGGTGTTGATCGGCGTCATGGTCTTGCTTCTCGCACCGACCCAGTGGGCCCACTTGGTGCCGAACTTGGCCGCGACAGCCTGCGTCCATGCGGCCTGGGCGTGCTGCGAGCTCGAGCCGACGACGGTCTCGAAGCTGTTCTTGCAGTCGCCGTTGGCGTAGCCCGACGGGCCGGACTTCACGACCGCGCCGGCGTTGAACGTCAGCGAGCCGAGGATGATCGCGGCCGAAACCGCGGCGATGGCACCGGTTCTCAAAAGCATGTCGTTTCTCCTTCGTTTGGCCGGCAGGATTGCCGGCTGGATGTCGTCGTGGACGACGCGAGGAGAATCGGAGATGCCGGCTTCGGGCGGATTTCGCCCACAGCTTTCGACTATTTCAGTTGTTTCGGGATTGTTTCAGCGCCCGCTCCGCGAGCAGGGACGAGACGTGCCGGATCAGTTCGTCCGGCGCGAAGGGCTTTTCCATCACCGGCCGCCCGCTCGCCGCGAGGAACCGCCCCGCCGTCGGTCCGAGCGAGTCGCCGGTCATGAACAGCGTGCTGTCCGCCAGCGCCGGGCGGTCGCGGCGGAGCCAGTCGAAGAATGCGCTTCCGTCCATTTCGGGCATGCGCAGGTCCGAAATGACGATGTCGAAGGTATCGCCCGCGGCCTCGATCGTGGCGCGGGCCTGGCTGCCGGTCCCGGCCGTCGCGCAGTCGATGCCGGCGCGCTCGAGGATCTCGGCCACCAGTTCGCAGATGTCGGGCTCGTCGTCGACGATGATCGCCCGCGCACGAGGCTTGGGCGCGGAGAATACCTGGGACGACCTATCGTCTTCCGGAGCCTGCCGCGCAGCCTCGTCGATCGGTAGGCGAAGTTCGAAACAGGCGCCCTTTTCGCTGTCCAGAAGTTCCAGCGAGCCGCCCTGGGCCTGGGCGAGGTTGCGCGAGATCGACAGACCGATCCCGGTTCCGGCCCCTTCCGGCTTGGTGGTGAAGAAGGCCTCGAAGATGCGGTCGCGGTTCTCGGCGCGGATGCCGGGTCCGTTGTCGGCGACGACGAGCGAGAGCATGTCGCCGGTGCGCCGGCCGCGGACCGAGACCCGTCGCTCGCCCTGCACGCGTTCGAGTGCCTGCGCCGCATTGACCAGAAGGTTGACGATGACGTTCTGGACCTGATCGGGGTCGGCGAAGGCCGGCGGCAGGTCCGGGTCGATATCGCAGTCGAGAACGACGCCGTTGGCGCGGATGCCGTAGAGGATCAGTTCGATCGAGGCCTCGACCAGCGGCGCGAGTTCGGTCGCGCGCTTCTCCGGCTTGCGCTGGCGGGCGATGGCGAGGAAGGTGCGGATGATGCGGGCGCAGCGCTGGGCGGCGGTCTCGATCCGCGCCGCGCGGTCCGCCGAGGCGGATGTCGCCCGGCCGGCTTTCAGCTCCTCGCGCAGGATGCCGGACTGGCCGACGACGATCGACAGAGGATTGTTGAGCTCGTGCGCGATGCCGGCCAGAAGCGAGCCGATCGCCGACAGTTTCTCGCTCTGGTACAGCGCGTCGCGCTGGCGCTCGATCTCGGCCGCCGCCGCGCGCGCCGCCGACAGGTCCCGCAGGTTCGCCGTGAACAGCCGGCCCCCGGGCAGGTTCACCTCGGTGATCGCCAGCTCGACGGGTATGATGCTGCCGTCCTTGCGCCTGGCCTCCATCTCGACCCGCCGGCCGAGCACGTGAGGCGTATGCGTGGCCCGGTAGCGGGCCATGCCGCTGTCATGGGCGGCCTTGAGGTGGTCGGGCACGATGAGGGCGGAAATCTCGCGGCCGATCGCCTCTTCCCTGGTGTAGCCGAACGTCGCTTCGGCGGCCGGATTGATCGAGACGACGACGCCTTTCTCATCGACGACGACGACCGAATCGAGCGCCGAATCGATGACGGCGGCATATACGAGTGCATGTTCCTCGTGTGTGCTGAGCTGCCAGGTCGTGTTTTCAGCGGCCGCGCCGCTTCGGTTCGTCATGCAGATGGTGGCTTCGGAACGTAGATGTAGCCTGCGCCCCGCACCGTCCTGATGATCCTCGGGCGGCGCGGGTCTGTTTCGATCTTCTTTCGGATGCGGGTTACCCTTATGTCAACTGCCCGGTCGAGCGGACAGGGGGCATCCGGCGCGATGGGAGACGCCAGGCGATCCCGCGACAGCACGCGATTGGGAAAACGCAGGAAGGTCTCGACCATGTCGAACTCGGTCGGCGTGAGCGCTACGAGCTCCCCGTCGCGGCCAATGAGGGTACGATCCGCGATGCTGAGCATCGCCTCCCCAAAAGGAACGAGGTCCGTCGAACCGCTGGCGGCGACCGAGACCTCGGTCGGTTGGGGGGCAATATCGCCTCGCCGCAGCACCGCCCTGACCCGTGCGCGCAGCTCTCGGATGTCGAACGGCTTGGCGATGTAGTCGTCCGCTCCGACCTCCAGCCCGACGATCCGGTCAACGGTGTCGCCGAGAGCCGACAGCATGATGATGGGCGTGGTGCGCGATGCCTTCATGCGCCGGGCGATCGACAGGCCGTCTTCTCCGGGCATGGCGACGTCGAGCAGGATCAGGTCGGGCTCGCCGGCGGCGAGTGCGTCATCCAGTTCCGCGCCACCCGAAGCCGCGCCGACGACATAGCCCTCACGAGTCAGGAAATCGGCGAGCATGCCGCGTATCTCGGCCTCGTCGTCGACAATCATCAGCCTTGACGGACCTTCGCGGCGCATGAGTATCGGTCCCGCCCGCTGCGCGGGTAACAGGTTTCTACATGCAGTCGGATCGAGTGCCGCCATGCCCATTCGGCAAACTAAACATTGACTGCCATGAATTGATGGATAAATATTTTCACGAAAATACACATCTGTCAATTACAAGCAGTCTCATGCCCAGAACCTATCGCATGCACAAGCGCGCCGCCTCACGCGAGGACACGCGAGCGCGAATCGTCCGGGCGACGATGGAGGTTCATGACGAGAAGGGCATCGGCCCCGCGACTATGTCCGAGATCGCCGAGCGGGCAGGCGTCGGGCTCGCGACCGTACTGCGGCATTTTCCGACCTATGGCGAGCTTGTGCGGACCTGCGGCATGCATGTCTGGCAGGAACTGCGGCCGCCGGTGCCAGATGCGGCAGCCACAGTTTTCGCTGGGCTGGAGGGGCGGCCCGCACGTCTGGCACGTCTGGTCGAGGAACTGGATGGCTTCTACGCTCGCGGAGCGCTGCGTCTGCGCATAGCCGGCCGCGACCGGGAGCGTGTTCCGGAGGTCGCGGCCTTCTTCGCGGCCGTCGAAGCCGGCATAGCGGCCTACGTCGCCGAGGCGCTCCGTCCGGAGGGCCTGTCCGAGGAGACTATCTCGCTTGCAACCGCGATCATGGGATTTCCTGTCTGGTCCGCCCTCGAACAGACCGGTGTCGATGCCGCCAAGTTGGCGGAGATCCGGCAAAGCCTGCTCAACTGCGTGCTCGAGCCGCGGCCGTAGTTCGTCGAGACGCCTTGCTTACGCAAATCCGCACCTGCTAGTCCGGCCCTGACTTAGGGGAGGGACGCATGGCGGAGTTTTCGGGACAGGTGTGCGTCGTCACCGGCGGGGGACGCGGAATCGGCCGCGCCATCGTCGAGATGTTTTCGGGCGAGGGGGCCGAGGTTCACTCGATCGACCTCGGCGAGCAGGCTCCATTCGCGGGTTCGGTTCGTCCGCATGGGTGCGATATTGCTGACCTCGCTGCGGTCGAGGTTTTCTTCGACGGCCTGCGCGCTGCCGGCAAGAACGTCGATGTTCTCGTCAACAATGCCGCGGCCGTCACCCGCGCCGTGCCGATCACCGAGCTGACGCCCGAGGAATGGGCGCGCACAATGTCCGTCAACGTCACTGGCGCTTTCAACGTCACGCGGTCCGCCATTCCGATGATGCGGCGTGGCGGCCGCATCGTGAACCTCGCCTCGACATTCGCGCATGTCGGCTCGCCGGGCCGGGTGGCCTATTCGACGACCAAGGGCGCGATGCTCGCCTTCACCCGCAGCCTGGCGCTCGACCTCGCCGAGGCCGGCATTCGCGTCAACTCGGTCTCGCCGGGCGGCATTGCGACCGATCGGCTGATCGAACTGTTCGGCTCGGAGCAGGCGGCGGAAGACTATCTCGCGCCGTTGCATCCGATCGGCCACACCGGCAAGCCGTCCGACATCGCAGATGCGATCTGGTTCCTCTGCTCGCGCCGCTCCACCTTCGTCACGGGAGCCGACTTCCTTATCGACGGCGGCTACACGGCACGCTGAGCTGTCGCTCGAATTTGCCTCTTGCCGATTTTTCGAACAGGCGTTAGAAATTTTCGGCGCTGCGGTCGACCGCAAGCCGCCGGGAGGACATCAATGCCGAAATACAATCTGATCGCGCTCACCAATGCGCTCGATGGCCGCGAAGACGAGTTCAACGACTGGTACACGAACGTCCACCTCGCCGACGTGCTCAAGCTTCCCGGCGTCGTTGCCGCCCAGCGCTTCCGCATGAGCGACACGCAGTATCGCGCAGGTCCGTTCGACTATGGCTACATGGCGGTCTACGAGATTGAGATCGACGACGTGCGCACGACGCTGGCGGAGTTGAAGGCCGTGTCCGGCACCGAGAAAATGCCGCTCTCGCCGGCGCTCGATCCGCAGCGCATGGTATGGATCATGGAGCCGATCACCGGCCGCGTCGAACGCCCGAAGGAATAGGCCGATGTCCGCCGTCAATGGAGGGGCGCTCGCCGGCCTGCGCGTCATCGACCTGACGCAGATGCTGGCCGGACCTTATTGCACGATGCTGCTCGCCGACCAGGGCGCTGACGTCGTCAAGATCGAACCGGTCGAGGGCGACCCGACGCGCCATTTCGGCCCGTTCCGGGCGGATGACAAGGATCATCATTTCGGCGGCTACTTCCAGTCGACCAACCGCAACAAGAAGAGCGTCGGGCTGGATCTCAAATCGCCCGAAGGCAAGGCGCTGCTGCGGCGGTTGGTGAAGGACGCCGACGTCGTGGTGGAGAATTTCCGCGCCGGCGTGATGGATCGCCTCGGCATCGGCTACGAGAGCCTCGCGGCGGACAATCCGCGCCTCGTCTATGCCGCCATCCGCGGCTTCGGCGATCCGCGCACCGGGGCGAGCCCCTATGTCGACCGTCCCGCCTTCGACGTGGTCGCGCAGGCGATGGGCGGCGCGATGGGCATCACCGGTCCCGACGCGAACACCCCGATGAAGATCGGCCCCGGCATCGGCGACATCTTCCCGGCCGCGCTGTCGGCCTTCGGCATCATGGCCGCCGTCCACCACGCGCAGCGCACGGGCCAGGGCCAGTTCGTCGACGTGGCGATGTATGACGGCATCCTCGCGATGTGCGAGCGCCTCGTCTACCAGTATTCCTACAGCGGCAAATCGCCGGTGCCGGAAGGCAACCAGCATCCGATCCTCTGCCCCTTCGGCGTCTTTCCCTGCAGGGACGGCATGGTGACGATCGGCTGCCCGCGCGACAGTTTCTGGCGCGAACTGGCCGACGCGATGGGCCGGCCGGAACTTGCATCAGACCCGAAGTTCCTGACCAACAACGACCGGCTGGCGCATGCCTCCGAGACTGTGGCGATCGTGGAGACCTGGACGCGCGGCCTGACCAAGGCCGAGATCGCCGCGGCGCTGGATGGCCGCGTGCCGTTCGGGCCGGTCAACACCGCGGCCGACATCTTTGCCGATCCGCACATCGCGGCGCGGCACATGCTGGTCGAGGTCGAGCATCCGGGGTCGGCGACGCCTGTCACGATCGCGTCGACGCCGATCCGCATGACGGCGACGCCGGGCGGCGTCACCCGCCGCGCGCCGATGACGGGCGAGAACACGGACGAGGTGCTCTCCGCGCTCGGACTCGGCGAGGGCGAAATCGCGGATCTGAGGTTGCGGAAGGTCGTCGCCTGAAGGCGACGTCGGCTTACTTGATCGGCGACCAGGCGGTCGGCTTCAGGATCATCGTCTCCATCTTCTGGATGAAGGGCGTCGTCTTCGGGCCGAAGGCGATCCAGGCCGGGTCAGCATAGAGCTTCGCGCGCTTCTCCTCGCGGTCGGCCATGCTGTCGTAGCCCCACATGGTGATGACCTGGTTGAGCGTGCCGATGTCGGAGACGAAATAGCCGATCAGCGGCAGGTAGCTGGTGTGGATCGCCAGACCCTCCTTCTCGTAGAGCGCCAGGAACTCCTGCACCTTGCCAGGGTGGAACGTGTAGGTGCGCTTCTCGATGATCATGTCTCGCTCCCTTCGCGGTTTCGTCCGTTCTAGAACGGGCCGGGATCAATTTCAAACGGATGTTAGAAAAAATTCTGGCCTTGCCCAAACCCGTGCTATAGCGGTGGGCGGCAATGCCATCGCGAGCGGGCGGGAGGAGGATCGATGATCGAGCGCACCCTGTTTTCGGAAGAGCACGAGATGTTCCGGGCGTCGGTCCGGCGTTTCATGGAAGAGCTCGCGCCCCACCATGAGGAATGGGAGGAAAAGGGCGAAGTGCCGCGCTGGGCCTGGAAGAAGGCCGGCGAGAACGGCTTCCTCTGCGTCGCCATCCCCGAGGAGTCGGGCGGCATCGGCGCCGACCGGCGCTATTCGATCATCCTGATGGAGGAACAGTATCGGCTGAACCTGACCGGCCTCGGCTTCGCGCTGCATTCCGACATCGTCGCCCCTTACATCGATCACTACGGCACGGCCGAGCAGAAGCAGCGCTGGCTGCCGAAGATGACCTCGGGCGACTACATCGCCGGCATCGCCATGACTGAGCCCGGCGGCGGCTCCGACCTGCAGGCGATCCGCACCACGGCCATCCGCGACGGCGACGAATACGTCGTCTCCGGCCAGAAGACCTTCATCACCAACGGCCAGACCGCCGACCTCTTCATCGTCGCCTGTAAGACCGACCGCAGCCAGGGCGCCAAGGGCATCAGCCTCGTCGTGGTCGAGGCCGATCGTCCGGGTTTCGAGCGCGGCCGGCGGCTGAAGAAGCTCGGCACCAAGGCGCAGGACACGTCGGAACTGTTCTTCAATGAGGTGCGCGTGCCGGTCTCGAACCTCATCGGCGAGGAGGGCAAGGGCTTCGGCTACATGATGAACGAGCTGGCCTGGGAGCGGATGCATGTCGGCATCCAGGCGGTGTCCTGCGTCGAGGCGGCACTCGACTGGACGATCGAATATACGAGGAACCGCAAGGCCTTCGGCAAGGCCGTCATCGATTTCCAGAACTCGCGCTTCAAGCTCGCCGAGATGAAGACGGAAATCCAGGTCGGCCGCATCTTTCTCGACCGCTGCCTGGAACTGGTGCTGGAGGGCAAGCTCGATACGACCACAGCGGCTATGGTGAAGCTGTGGACCAGCGAGATGCAGGGCAAGGTGCTCGACGAACTGCTGCAGCTGCACGGCGGCTACGGCTTCATGTGGGAATACCCCATCACCCGCGCCTTCGCCGACGCGCGCGTGCAGCGCATCTACGCCGGCACCAACGAGATCATGAAGGAACTGATCGGCCGGACGCTTTAGCTTATCGCGACGAAGCTCGCCTCGTTCGGGCAGAATTCGGCGGCGTGCTCGCGCGCGGTGCCGGCGGCGAGTTCGCGCCGGCAGCGGCCCTTGTCGTCGCATTTCGAGCAGGCTATGGCGACGTCCTTCAGGAAGGCGGGAGCGTCGTGTGCGAGCTTATCCGCGTCGATGCCGAAGGCATCCATCATGCGGTACATGAGCTTGTCGGCATCGGCGCCCTTGGCAACGACCTCGCGCAGATCCACAACGTCGAGCCCGGCCTCGCGGGCGATCTCGCCGACGACTGAAGGATCCATCTCGTCGAGCTCGGCGAGCGCGGCGCGCGCCGACCTGTGCGCCTGCCACTTCTCCGCCAATCGGTTTAAAACCTCGCGCGCGGCAAGTCCGGTCATCGTTCCTCTCCCATAGGCACTGGTTCGAGGCGAAACGCTAGCAACCGCATTGGAGCGTCGGGTTGATCTCGATCAACCGGCGTGGGTCAGGCCCGAACCTCACGTATGTGAAGTTCGGCGAATTCCCGCCAGCCGATGCCCTTCCTCCCGGTGACGCGCTCGACCGTGTCGAAGACGGCATCGGCAAGGGGCATCTCGCCTCGCTCCGTCGCCGCGACACCTTCCGCAAGGCTGGCCGCATAGACCGGCTCCGCGCCCTGCTTCTGCATGATCGGGAAGAGATCCGCCGCCGGCCGGGGGCGGTATTCGACGGGCCGTCCCGTTACGTCCGCCAGGATCGCCGCGACCTCGGCGAAGGTCGGCGCTTCGACGGCGAGGGGATAGGTCTTGCCCGCATGCGCGTGGGGACGCTTCAGCGCTTCGGCGCCCACGGCCGCCATGTCCTGCGCGCAGACGAAGGAGACGCGCCGGTCGCCGACGAAATGGACCAACCGGTCCGGGCGATGGCAGAAGCCGTTCCACACCGTGTCGATGAAAAAGTTCGGACGCAGGTGCGTCCAGGAAAAGCCCATCGCCTCGATCGTCCGCTCGACCATCTGGTGCCAGGCGAAATGGGCAAAGGGCGTATCGTCCGCGGCAAGCGCCCCCAGATGCACGATGTGACGCACGCCCTCGGCCTTCGCCGCGTCGAGCAGGCGCTTGGAATGGACGAGCATGTCGACCGAATAGCCGGTGATGAGGCACACGGAATCCACCCCGCGAAGCGCGGGGCGTAGCGTCGCGGGCGAATCATAGTCGAGGGCGACCGGCGTGAGCCCCCTGGCACGCAGCTTCGTCGCGCTGTCCTCGCTGCGGGCGGCGCCAAGGAGTTCGACCCGACCCGCCTCCGCATCGGGCCGCAACAGCTCCATCGCCGCGCCGCCCACCGTTCCGGTCGCGCCGGTCACCAGAATCCGCATGCCATTCCTCCCGCATATCCGCTGTTCGTCTCCGGCGCTTGACCAGGCCGAAAATCTAACAGATGTTCGTTTTCATAGCGGAGGAAGCTTGTCCATGTCCAGCGCGAACGGGTCAGGCCCGGCGGCGACGCCAGGCGCTGCCGAATTTGTCCTTCTCGCTGCCGTCAGCCTGACCTGGGGAACATCCTACATGTTCACCAAGATCGCGGTGTCGGCCATCGCGCCGATCACGCTGATCGCGCTGCGCACGGGGATCGCCGCGGTGGTGATGGTCGCGATTCTTGCCGTCAGCGGGAAGATGAAGCGGTTGAGCCTGCGCGACGCCGGCGTCTTCGCCCTCATTGGCCTGATGGTCAACGCAGCACCCCTCAGCCTCATCGCCACGTCCGTGTCGCTGGTCGACTCGTCGGTCACGGCGACCACCTTGGCGCTCGTTCCCCTGATCACCGCGCTCCTCGCCGTCTTCCGCGGCGACTATCCGACGGCCCGCAGCCTGGTGGGCATCGGGGTCGGCCTCGCGGGGATCGTCGTGCTCTTCGGACCCCAGGCCTTCGCGAATTTCGGCGACGGCGCGCGGGGTGCCCTGGCTGCCATCGCGGCCGCAATCGTCTTCTCCGCCTCGCTGTTCGTGTCCGCGCTCGCCCGCGATCACCATCCGTTGGAAGTCGCGGCCTGGTCGCTGGTCGCGGCCGCCGTCTGGACGATTCCTGCAGCCTATGGTCTCGACGGGTTGCCGCTTGCGATGCCGTCGAATTCGGTCGTTGGCGCGGTCGTCGTCCTCGCGCTTCTGAACACGGCAGCCGCCAGCCTGCTGGTCTTCGCGCTCGTGGCGCGCGCGGGGCCTGCCTACACCGCCTTCAACAATTATCTCGTTCCGGCCGTCGCGGTCATCTGCGGCTCCGTATTCCTCGGCGAGGCCTTCACCCTGCAAAAGGCTGGCGGCGCGGCGCTCGTCCTGGCCGGCGTCGCGATTTCCACCATCCGCCGAAGGTCCGCCGTTCCGGTCGTTGCCCCGACAGCTAGAGGAAAAGCGTACGGTTGTTCGATTCCGGGCTTGCATCACTTTCGAACGGGTGTTAGGTTTTCGACATCGGGGACAGGGTGGGTGTCGCCGGAACAATCAGAGGGCCGTTCAGGCCCGGGCCGGAAGGGCGATCCGCAGCTCCGACGGCACATCAGGAGGAAGCGGGTCATGCGTCGTCTGGAAGGTAAACTCGCCGTCGTCACCGGCGCGGCAAACGGCATCGGCCGCGCGTCGGCGCTGCGCTTCGCTTCCGAGGGCGCGAACCTCGCGATCATGGACCTGGAAGCCGGCGGGCTAGAGAAGGTTGCCGAGGAAGCCCGCGCGGTTGGCGCGAAGGTCCTCGCCATCGCCGGCGACTGCACGAAAGAGGAGTTCCTCGCACCGTCCTTCAAGCGCATCTACGACGAATTCGGCTTTGTCGACGTGCTGATGAACAATGTCGGCCAGAGCGCGCGCGAGCGCGCCTCCGAATTCTACAAGTCCGAGCCCGAGGTCTGGCGTTTCGTCATCGACATCACGCTGTTCTCGACGCTCACAGCTTCGCGGCAGGTCGTGCCCTCAATGCGCGAGGCCGGCCGCGGCAAGATCGTCAACGTCGCTTCGAACGCCGGCCTCGCCGGCGAGGTCGGCATCGCCGAATACGCGGCCGCCAAGATGGGCGTCATCGGCTTCACCCGCTCGCTCGCCCGCGAGCTTGCGCCGTTCAAGGTCAACGTCAACGCGGTCTGCCCGGGCGTCACCAAGACCCGCGTCATCGACCGCATTCCCGAGGATATCCTCGAGAAGATCCGCGCCCAGATCCCGCTCGGCTATTTCGCCGAACCGGAGGACATCGCCGCCGCAGCCGCATTCCTGGCGAGTGACGATTCCCGCTACATGACCGGCCAGTCCGTCGTCGTCGACGGCGGCCGCTGGATGATCTGATGCCTCTGGCATCGCCCGACAAAGAATTCGACAGAATATCCGGAAGGTAACCGAGACGATGGCTGGAATGCTGGAGAACAAGGTGGCGCTGATCACAGGCGCCGGTCGCGGCATCGGTCGCGAGATGGCGCTGATGATGGCGGCGCACGGTGCCAAGATCGTCGTCAACGACCCGGGCGTGTCGCTCGAAGGCAATGACGAAACCGCCGGTCCGGCAAACGAGGTCGTCCGCGACATCAAGGCGGCCGGCGGCGAGGCCGTGGCCGACTATGGCAGCGTGTCGGATTCGGCCGCGGCCAAGGCGATGGTGGCTCGCGCCGTCGACACGTTCGGCAAGATCGACGTGGTCGTGAACAATGCCGGCATCCTGCGCGACGTGATCTTCCACAAGATGACCGAGGAGGACTGGGACTCGGTCATCAAGGTGCATCTCTACGGCAGCTTCTATGTCAGCCGCGCCGCTGCCGAGCATTTCCGCAAGCAGGAGAGCGGCACGTTCATCCACATGACGTCGACCTCCGGCCTCGTCGGCAACCCCGGCCAGGCGAATTATTCGGCGGCGAAGATGGGCATCATCGGCCTGTCGAAATCGCTGGCGCTCGACATGGCGAAGTTCAACGTCCGTTCGAACTGCATCTCGCCCTTCGCCTGGAGCCGGATGATCGGCTCGATCCCGAACACGCCGGACCAGGAAGAGCGGCTCAAAAGCCTGCGCATGCTCACCCCCGACAAGATCGCGCCTGTGGCCGTGTTCCTCGCCAGCGACGATTCGAAGGAGGTCAACGGCCAGATCTTCGCCGTGCGCGGCAACGAGATCTTCCTGATGAGCCAGCCGCGGCCGCTGCGTTCGGTGCACCGCTCCGAGGGCTGGACGCCCGAAACGCTGCGCGACCACATGCTGCCGACGCTCAAGAGTTCCTTCATCCCGCTGCACATGTCGCGCGACGTGTTCTCCTGGACGCCGGTCTGATCCATGAGCACGTATCGTCGATACGATGAGGTCGCCGTCGGCGATGTCTATCCTGCCGAACCGCTGACGTTTGACGTCAGCGCGGAGGTGGTCGACGGGTTCCTGTCGGCGACGGGTAATGACGGTTTGCTCTATCGCGAACTCGGCGGAACGCGCCGCGCACCGTCGATGATTGCGTCTGCCTACCTGATCGACCTGTTGATTGCCCGCAGAAGCCCACCCGGCGGCATCCATGCCAAGCAGTCGATCCGCTTCCATCGTCCGATCGAAGTGGGGGAGAAACTCTCCATCCAGGGCACGGTGGTCGAGAAATACGTCCGCAAGGAACGTTCCTACGTGGTCTCCAGCTTCGAAGCGCGGGGCGCGGACGGCACGCTCGTCTCCTCGGGCCACATCACATCAATCTGGGGGAAAGACCTGTGAACCCCGTTGCAGGTGCGCTCAGCAGGGAAGCGACGCAGGTCGCCGTCGGCGACACGTTGCCGATGCTGACCCGCTCCATCACGCAGGACATGATCGACGCGTATGCCGAGGCAACGGGCGACTTCAATCCGATCCACGTCGATCCCGAATATTCGAAGTCCGGCCCCTTCGGCCGGACCATCGCGCATGGTCTCATGACGCTCGCCTTCGTCGCCCAGATGCTCAACGAGTGGAGCGATGGCCGCTTCGACGAGTCCGGTGAGGTCGACATCGCCTTTGTCGGTCCGGTCTTCGTCGGAGACACGGTCGAGGTGACCGGCTCGGTCGATCAGATCGTCGACCGCGACGGCATTGCCAGTGCCCGGGTGAAGCTGACGTGCCGGGCCGGCGAGCGGCAAATCCTGGCGGGCCATGCCCTCCAGCCAATCGAGAACGGGAAGTCCTGAGCATGGCGCGTGAAGCGGTGATCGTTGGGGTCGGCGACGTTCCCCTGAAGGATGGCAAGGTCGTCGGCGGCGGTTCGGTGCTGCAGGTGCAGGCGCGCGCGGCGAAGGCCGCACTTGATGACGCGCGTATCCCGATGCGCGACGTCGACGGCCTTCTGGTCGCGGGCATGTGGGGCGTGCCGGGGCCAGGGCAACTGGCCTCGGTGACTCTCGGCGAATATCTCGGCATCCACCCCCGCTTCGCCGACACGACCAATATCGGCGGGTCGGCCTTCGAGGCGCATGTCGCGCACGCGGCGATGGCGATCGAGAAGGGCTACTGCGACGTGGCGCTGATCGTCTACGGCTCGGTCCAGAAGAGCGAGCGCAGCCGCGCGCTCGGCGGCCGTCCCTCCATCCTGACCATGCAGTTCGAGAACGTCTGGGGCATCCCCCAGCCGGTCGGCGGCTACGCGCTCGCCGCGCGCCGCCACATGCACGAGTTCGGCACGACGGAGGAGCAGCTTGCCGAAATCGCGGTCGCGACGCGGAAGTGGGCGAGCCTGAACCCTGCCGCCACCATGCGCGATCCGATCACGATCGACGACGTAATGAACTCGACCAAGGTCTCCGATCCGCTGAAACTGCTCGACTGCTGCCTCGTCACCGACGGCGCCGGCGCGATCGTCATGACCACGGCCGACAACGCCAGGGCGCATGGCGCGAAGATGACGCATATCCGCGGCTACGGCGAAGCGCACACGCACTGGTCGATCGGCGCGATGCCGGACCTGGCGCGGCTGACCGCGGCGGAGATGTCGTCGCAGCGCGCCTTCCAGATGGCCGGTGTCAGCCACGACGCGATCGACCTCGTGGAGTGCTACGACTCGTTCACGATCACGGTGCTGATGACGCTTGAGGCGCTCGGCTTCTGCAAGCGTGGCGAGGGCGGGCAGTTCGTCATGAACCAGCGCACGGCGCCGGGCGGCGCTTTCCCGCTCAACACCAATGGCGGCGGCCTCTCCTACTGCCACCCCGGCATGTACGGCATCTTCCTTCTGGTCGAGGCCGTCCGGCAACTGCGCGGCGAGGCGGGCGATCGTCAGGTGAAGAAGGTCGACACCGCGCTCGTCCACGGTACCGGCGGCACGCTGTCGTCGGGCGCCACCGTCATTCTGGCGAACAGCTGAGGCGATCACGATGAGCGAACCCCAAGCCTACGAGAAGCCGCAGCCCGTCATCGACCCCGGTACCAAGCCGTTCTGGGACGCCGCGCGCGAGCATCGCCTGTCGATCCCGCGCTGCCGCGCCTGCGGCAAGCACCACTTCTACCCGCGCGAGCTCTGCCCGCACTGCCATTCCGACGATCTCGAATGGACGGACGCGAGCGGCAAGGGCGAGATCTACTCCTACACGATCGCGCGCAAGCCGGCCGGCCCGGTCTTCGCTGCCGACGTGCCTTACGTGATCGCGATGATCGCGCTCGACGAGGGTCCGCGCATGCTGACCAACATCATCACGAAGGACGTCGAGCAGGTCCGCATCGGCGACCGCGTGACGGTCAGGTTCGACGACGTGACACCCGAGCTCACCCTGCCGAAATTCACGCTCGACAAGGACTGAGATGAACACCGCTCTCATCCCGGAGGAGATCGTCCAGACCGGCGAAAGCCTGATCCGCTTCGTCGAGCAGGAGGTCGTGCCGATCGAGGCCGCGCACAAGGCGCTGCTGTCGTCGGACCGGACGATTTACGACGAGCGCGGACGCTTCACGCCGGAAGTTGAGGCGCTGAAGCATAAGGTGCGGACAAAGTCGGCCGAGGCCGGGTTCTACACGATGTTCGGTCCTGAGGAGCTCGGCGGCAGCGGGCTTGGGCCCCTGGCGTCGGTCTACCTCAACTGGCTTTTGTCGATGCATTGCGGACCCGGGCGGACGCTGGTCCATCCGGTGGTGATCCCGTCGCCCTTCACCAACGGCCTGTCGCCGGTGCTGACATTCCTCGACCCGTCGCTGCGCGACACCTACCTGCCGCAGCTCGGCTCGGGCGAGAAGACGCTCTGCTTCGGCCTGTCCGAGCCCGACGCCGGCTCCGACGTCTTCGGCATGAAGACCCGCGCCGTGAAGGACGGCGACCACTGGGTGATCACCGGTTCGAAGCAGTGGATTACCAACGGCCCCTATGCCGATTACGCGATGATCTTCGCGATCACCGACCCCGACCTTGTCGCGCAGCGCAAGGGCGGCATCACCGGCTTCTTCGTCGACACCTCCTGGAAGGGCTTCGAGGTCGTCTCGACGATCCCGATCATGGGTCAGCTCGGCGCCGAGATCGGCATCCTCTCCTTCGACGGCCTGCGCGTGCCCGACACGCACCGGCTCGGCGACGTAGACCAGGGCCTCAAGGTTGCGATGCGCGGCGTCAACACCGGCCGGCTCGGCCTGTCCGCCACCTGCATCGGCATGGCGCGCTGGGCGCTGAACCAGGCCGTCGACTACGCCAAGGTGCGCAAGACCTTCGGCAAGCAGATCGGCGAGCACCAGGCGGTGCAGATCCTGCTCGCCGACAGCGCGACGGAAATCTACGCCGCCGAGACGATGCTGGTCGACTGCGCGCTGAAGCTGGAGCGCGGCGAGAAATCGCTCGCCGAAATCTCGATGGTCAAGCTGCACTGCACCGATGCCGCCAACCGCGTCTTCGACCGCTGCATCCAGGTGCATGGCGGCATGGGCCTGACCAACGAATTGCGGCTCGAAGCCGGCTACCGCTTCACGCGCTCGATGCGCATCCCCGACGGCACCAGCGAGATCCAGCGCCGCACCATCGCGCGCGACCTGCTCGCCAATGGGGTCCATTTCTGAGTCCGATGACCATGAAACATGTCGCCCCGCCCACCAGCCTCGACGCCCTGTTCCGCCCGCGCTCGGTCGCGATCCTCGGCGCGTCGGACGACGCCACGCGCATTTCCGGCCGGCCGGTGCGCTACCTGATCGAGGGCGGTTTCAGGGGCGGAATCTATCCGGTCAACCCGAACCGCGAGACGGTGCAGGGGCTGAAGGCCTACAAGTCGCTCGCCGACGTGCCGGAAGTGCCCGATGTCGCGCTCCTCGCTGTGCCCGCCCACCTGACCGAACAGGCGGTGCGCGAATGCGTCGAGGAGGGCGTCAAGGGCGCGGTCATCTTCTCCGCCGGCTATGCCGAGAGCGGCGAGGATGGGATCGCCATCCAGGGCCGCATCACCGAGATCGCGCGCGCCGGCGGACTGCGCCTGCTGGGTCCCAACTGCCTCGGCATCTTCAATCCGCAGATCGGCTTCTACGGCACGTTCACCCAGTCGCTGGACAAGGAGATGCCGTTCCCGGGGCCGCTCGGCATCATCAGCCAGTCGGGCGCCTACGGCTCGCACATCGCTTACATGGCCCGCAAGCGCGGCATCGGCATCAACTACTGGATCACCACCGGCAACGAGGCCGACGTCGACGTGGCGGAGAGCCTGGAATGGATGGCGGCGCAGCCCGACATCAAGGTGATCATGGCCTATGTCGAGGGCGTGCGCGACGGCGCCCGCTTCCGCCGCGCCCTGGCACTGGCACGCGCGAACGGCAAGCCGATAGTGATGATGAAGGTCGGCCGCTCCGAGATCGGCGCGCGGGCAGCGAGTTCGCACACGGCCTCGCTCGCCGGCTCCGACGCGATCTACGATGCGCTGTTCAGGCAGTACGGCGTCCACCGCGCGACGACGACCGAGGAACAGATCGACATCGCTTACGCCTGCGCGCGGGGGATTTTTCCGAAAGGCAACAAGCTGGGCGTCGTCACGCTGTCCGGCGGCGCCGGCGTGCTGATCTCGGACGCGGCCGAACGCTACGGCATGGATGTCGCGCAGATGCCGGATGCGGCACAGAAGGTGCTTAAGGAACTGCTGCCTTTCGCGACAGTGGTCAACCCGGTCGACACGACGGCGCAGGCGCTGAACGACATGAACCTGCTGGCCAGGAACATCGAGGTGATTCTCGAACAGGGCGGCTACGACGCGCTAATCGGCTTCTTCACCACGGTGCCCAACACGCGCACCCTGTCGAAACCGCTGCGCGACGCGATCGCCAAGGGCTGCGAGCGCTTCCCCGACCGGCTGATCGCCCTGCAGATGATCGCGGATGCCGACGTCGTCAAGGAATATGAGCAGGCCGGCTTCCTCGTCTTCGAGGATTGCGACCGGGCGGTTGCGGCGCTGGCCGCGCTCTCGCGCTTCGGCCAGAGCCTCGCCGGCGGCGGAGAGGAGATGAAGGTCGCGCCTGCGCACCCGATCGGCAGGGGCGCGCTGTCGGAGCGCGCGGCCAAGGATCTTCTGGGCAAGGCGGGCATTCCCTTCCTCGACGAGTGGATCGCGACCGACGCGAAGGCCGCCGGCAGCGCCGCGGATGCGATCGGCTATCCGGTGGTCCTGAAGATCGTTTCGCCCGATATCGAGCACAAGACCGAGATCGGCGGCGTTCTGGTCGGCGTCGCCGACAGGCAGGGCGTCGAGGCAGGCTACGCGACGCTGATCGAGCGTGCGGCGCAGCATCGGCCCGATGCGGCGATCGAGGGCGTGCTGGTCGCGCCGATGGCCGGGAAGGGCGTCGAGGTGATCGTCGGTGTCTCGCGCGATCCGGTGTTCGGCCCGGCGGTGATGTTCGGGCTCGGCGGCGTGCATGTCGAGGTGCTGAAGGACGTGACCTTCCGCCTCGCGCCGTTCGGCCGCGACGAGGCGATGCGCATGATTGACGAGATCCGCGGCCGCGCGCTGCTGTCGGGCGTGCGTGGCGCGCCGCCTTCCGATGTCGATGCTCTGGCCGACCTCCTGGTGCGTATCTCCGAATTTGCCGCAGCACATGCCGACGACATCGAGACGATCGACTTGAACCCGGTCATTGCCTGGCCGAAGGGTGAGGGCGTGGTGGCGCTCGACGCGCTGGTTGTGCCGCGTCAGGACTTGAACTGAACCTGTTTTCGAACTAGCGTTAGAAAAATGGTCGCCGATGCGGCCGCCCGATCGGAGGATCCCATGAGCGTCGACTATTCCGGATACAAATACTTCCTGTTCGAGAAGGAAGGCCGCACCCTCACGGTGACGATGAACCGCCCCGACCAGCTTAACGCGATGACCTGGGACATGCACGAGGAGGCCTCGCGCGTGTTCTACGATCTCGGCATGGACCACTCCATCGACGTCGTCATCTTCACCGGCGCCGGCAAGGCCTTCTCGGCCGGAGGCGACATCGTCGGCATGAAGATGATGTACGAAGACACCGAGATGTTCGACCGCTCGATCAACGAGGCGAAGAAGGTCGTGTTCGGCATTCTCGACTGCGACAAGATCATCATCGCCAAGGTCAATGGCGACGCGGTCGGCCTCGGCGCGACGATGGCGCTGTTCTGCGACATCATCATCGCCGCCGACCATGCCCGCTTCGGCGACCCCCATGTCCGCGTCGGTCTCGCGGCTGGCGACGGCGGCGCGGTAATCTGGCCGCAGGCGATCGGCTACGCCAAGGCCAAGGAATATCTGATGACGGGCGACCTGATCACGGCGCCGGACGCGCAGGCGATGGGCCTGATCAACTATTCGGTGCCGGTGGCGGAACTTGACGCCAAGGTCGACGCGATGGCGAAGAAGCTCGGCTCGGGCGCCATGAAGTCGATCAAATACACCAAGACCGCGATCAATGTCGGCCTGAAGCAGCTCGCCCACACGATGATGGACACCTGCATGGCCTATGAGGCGCTGACTAACCGCAGCCAGGACCATCTCGAGGCGATCAACGCCTTCTCCGAGAAGCGCAAGCCCAAGTTCACCGGGCTCTGAGCGAAGCCGCTGGAGGGCGGCACGTCGGCGAGGCATGCGGCGCAAGCCGGGAGGATTTGACATGGATTTCGGCGAGCCAGAACACATCACCATGCTGCGCGAGAGCATCCGCCGGATGCTGGAGCGCCATGCCACGCGCGAGATGATGGCCAAGTGGGACGAGGAGGACAAGGTTCCCCGCTCGCTCATGGGTCCGATCACCGAACTCGGCGTCTGCGGCATGACGGTGCCAGAGGAATATGGCGGCTACGGCCGCGACATCCTCGCCACGATGGTGACTGTCGAAGAGCTGTCGCGCCGCTCGATGGTGATCGGGACGCTCTACCTGATGAACTCCTGCTACGGCTCGATGAACATCCTGGCCTCGGGCAGCGAGGAGCAGAAGCAGCGCCTGCTACCGAAGCTCGCCAATGGCGAGATCCTGTTTGCCTACGGCCTGTCCGAACCCGACGTCGGCTCCGACCTCGCCAGCGTCAAGACGCGGGCAGAGCGGCGCGGCGACAAGGTCATCATCAACGGCACCAAGCGCTGGTGCTCGGGCGCCGAGAGCGCCGACTACATCTACGCGCTGGTGCGCTCCGGCGATCCGGACGCGCGCTACAAGAATCTGTCGCTCGTGCTGATCCCGCCGACGGCCAAGGGCGTCACGCTGACCCATATCCCCGCTCTCGGCGCGCGCGGGCTGAACACCAACGACGTGACGCTCGACAATGTCGAGATCGGCATCGAGGACGTGGTCGGCGGCGAGGAAGGCTGGAACCAGGGCTGGTCGAAGCTCGCCGGCCCGGCGCTCGAGGTGGAGAAGCTCGAAGTGGCGGCAATGGCGCTCGGCATCGCGGCACAGGCCGTCGACGACGCGTGGGAGTATTCCCAGACGCGTAGTCAGTTCGGCAAGCGGATCTGCTCGCACCAATCGATCCGGCACATGCTGGCCGATGTGCAGACAAAGCTCTCCTCGGCGCGTCTGATGCTCTACCGGGCCTGCTGGCTGGCCGACAACGACATGCCCCTGTCGGTCGAGAGCTCGATGGCGAAGATGTATGTCTGCGAGACGGGCCTCGACATCGTGCTGACCTGCCAGAAGGTCATGGGCGCCTATGGCTATGCCAAGGGTTTCGACATGGAGCGGCATGTGCGCGACATGCTGTTGATGCCGATCATCGGCGGCTCGACCGCCATTCAGAAGAACAACATCGCGAACCGCATGGGCCTGCCGAAGGCCTGACGGCGACGCGACGAGGGAGGAAACGGCATGATCGAGACGCTCGGCGACGTTCTTCGCAACAACGCCTACAAGTTCCCGCACGAGACGGCCTACAACTATCACGGTCGCATCGTCACCTTCGGCGAGCATCTCCAGCGCGCCAACCGGCTGGCCTCTGCGCTGTGGAAGCACGGCATCCGCCGGCAGGACCGCGTCTCGATCCTGTCGCAGAACACGATCGAGTTCATGGAATCCTACGCCGCCTGCGAGCTGGCGGGCTATATCGCGGCGACCGTCAACTGGCGGCTCGCGCCGCCGGAGATCGCCTATATCCTCGGCGATTCCACGCCGCGCGTCCTGATCTTCGAAGCGCAGTATGCGGCGACGATCGCTCAGATCCGCGACAAGCTCGGCTTCATCGAGGTGTTCCTCTGCTTCGGCGGCGACGTGCCGGCGTGGGCCGAGGACTACGAGGCGGTACTGGCCTCTGGCGACGCCGAAGGCGCGCCGACGCGTCCGCTTCCCGACGAGATCATGCACCTGATCTACACGTCGGGCACGACGGGCCGGCCGAAGGGCGTGATGCGCACCCATCGCGGCGAGATCGCCATCGCCATCCTGATGGCGACCGAACTCGGCCTGATCGTCTCCGACAAGCTGCAGCTGATGATGCCGGTCTTCCACGTCGGTGCGCGCTTCTTGCAGCTCGGTGTCCACATCCGCGGCGGCAGCGTCGTCCTGCACCACGACTTCAAGCCGGCCGAGATCGTCGAAACGATCGAACGCGAGCGCGTGACGATGACGCACATGGCCCCCACCATGGTGCAGGCGATGCTCAACGTGCCCGGCATAGAGGAGCGCGACCTCAAATCCCTGCACACGATCTGCTATTCGGCCGCACCGATGCCCGTGCCGCTGCTCAAGCGCGGGCTGAAGCTGCTCGGACCGGTTTTCCTCCAGCTCTACGGCATGACCGAGGGCGGCGGCACGACGCTGCACAAACGCCAGCACAAGCCCGACGGCACGCCGGAAGAGGTCAAGCTGCTGGGTTCGGTGGGACAGGCGGCGCCGAATGTCGGCCTGCGCATCGTCGACGACGAAGGCCGCGACCTGCCGACCGGAGTGCCGGGCGAAATCCTCATCAACACCACCAGCCGCATGGCCGGATATTGGAACAATTCCGCCGCCACCATCGCGGCGCTCAAGGAAGGCTGGTACCACACCGGCGACGTCGGTTATCTCGACCCGCAGGGTTTCCTCTACTTGGTCGACCGCAAGAAGGACATGATCATCTCGGGCGGCGAGAACATCTATTCGCGCGAGGTCGAGGAAGCGGTGGCGAGCCACCCGGCCGTCATGGACGTGGCGGTGATCGGCGTGAAGGACGACTATTGGGGCGAGACGGTGCGGGCGATTACCGTTCTCAATCCCGGCCACACCGTCAGCGAGGTCGAACTGATCGAGCACACGAAGACGCAGATCGCCAGCTACAAGAAGCCGAAATCGGTGGTCTTCGTCGACGACCTGCCGCGCCTGCCGAGCGGCAAGATCAACAAGGTCACGCTGCGCCAGCTCTACGGCGCCGCCGAGCCGAAGGCCGGTTGAGATGACGAGCGAGCGCCCGCCCGTCACCCGCTGGCTCGCCGCCCGCGCCTCGGCGATCCGCTTCGAGGATTTGCCCGCGACGGCCATCACGGTCGCGCGCCAGTGTATCCTCGACTGGTTCGCGGTAACGATCCCGGGCGCCGCCGAACCGGCCGTGCAGATTCTCTCCGAGGAACTGCTGTCGGACGGCGCGAAGCCGGTCGCCTCGCTCACGGGCGGGCCTGGGCGCACCTCTGCAATGAACGCGGCGCTGATCAATGGCACGGCCTCGCACGCGCTCGATTTCGACGACGTCAACATGGCGATCCTCGGCCATCCGACGGTTGCGATCCTGCCGGGCTTACTGGCGCTCGCCGAAGAAACGGGCGCGACGCAGGACGACGTGCTGGCCGCCTTCGTCGCCGGCTACGAGGTCGTCTGCCGCACCGGCGCGCTGATGAGTCCCGGGCACTACAACCACGGCTTCCATGCGACCTCGACGGTCGGCAGTGTCGGCGCGGCGGCGGCCTGCGCGCATCTTCTGAAGCTGGACGCCGAGACGAGCGCGGTCGCCTATGGCATCGCCGCGACCAAGGCCTCCGGTCTGAAATCGATGTTCGGCACCATGTGCAAGCCGCTGCATGCCGGCATGGCGGCGCAGAACGGTTTGCTCGCGGCGCGGCTCGCCGCGCGCGGCTTCACGAGCCGGCCCGACGCGCTCGAATGCGCGCAAGGCCTGGCCGCAACGCAGAGTGTCGACTTCAATCCGGACGAGGCGATGAAGGACGCGCCGCTCGACCATCACATCGCCAACAACCTCTTCAAGTATCATGCCGCCTGCTACCTGACCCATGGCGCGATCGAGGCGGGCAAGACGCTGCGCGAGAAAAGCGCGGCCTCGTCCAACGCCATCCGGTCGATCGAGATCCGCGTGCCTCCCGTCACCGACCGCGTGTGCAACCTGGCGCGCCCCGAGACCGGGCTTGAGGCAAAGTTCTCGCTGCGCCTGACCGTCGCGATGGCACTGGCGGGGCGAGATACGTCGGGCATCGACACCTACACCGACGACCTGACGCGCGAGCCGGAACTCGTCCGCCTGCGCGACATGGCGTCCATCGAATTCGTCGACGGCTTCCCGGAGGCAAAGGCCGACGTCGCCATCACGACCGCCGACGGACGCCGCTTCGCCGCCAGCCATGACGCGGGCGTCCCCGACAGCGACCTCGCCCGCCAGGGCCGCAAGCTCGAGGCGAAGTTCGACGCTCTTGTCGAACCGGTGCCCGGTTTGTCGAGCCGCGCGCTGCGCGAGGCCCTCCTCGGCATGGGCGGCCCCGACGGCATCGCGAACATCATGAAACTCTCAGGACGCACGCAATGACCGGCCAGCTCGGAACCGCCATCGTCACCGGGGCCGCGCGCGGCATCGGCAAGGGCATCGTCGAGAAGCTCGCCCTCGAGGGCTATCACGTGGTCGCGCTCGACCGGCTCGATGCCGTCCACGACGTCGCCGACGCGCTGCGCGCGGCGGGGGCGCGGATCGATTCCGAGGTGTGCGACATCCGCGACAGGGCAGCGATCTCCGCGATCATGGACAAGTATGCGCCGGTCGAGGTGATCGTGAACAATGCCGCGATCACCGGCACCCATTTCTTCGAGGAGCTGACAGAGGAACACTTCCGCGAGGCATTCGAGATCAACGCGATCGGCACCTTCGTCGTCGCGCAGGAAGGCGCGCGGCGGATGAAGAATGGCGGCCGCATCGTCAACATCGCCTCGCGCTCCTTCGCCGGCGCGCCGCAGATGGCGCACTACGTGGCCTCGAAGACCGCGGTCGTCGGCCTCACCCGCGCCATGGCGATCGACCTTTCGCCGCGCGACATCCGCGTCAATGCGGTCGCGCCCGGCGTCGTCGATACCGAGATGCTGCGCTACATGACGCCCGAGCGGCAGAAGATGATGCTGTCGCTGCAGCTGCTCGGCCGCATCGGCCAGCCGGAGGACATCGCCCGCGCGGTCTCCTTCCTCGCCTCACCCGAAAACCGCTACATCACGGGGCAGGTCCTCATCGTCGACGGCGGACGCTCGCTCGGCCAGGGACAATTGCCGCCTGAGGAATCGCCGCTATGACCGAACTCTCCGAAGAACGCCGCATGATCCAGGACTCGGCGCGGGTGTTTACGCGCGACCGTGTGCGGCCGACCGCCGACAGGCTCGATCCGGTGAAGGGCGAGATTCCGCGCGAGCTGATGGAGGAGATGGCCGAACTCGGCTATTTCGGCATCCTGATCCCGGAGGAATATGGCGGCCTCGGGCTGGGCGCGTTCGAATACTGCCTCGTCGCCGAGGAACTGGCGCGCGGCTGGATGAGCGTCGCGTCGCTCATCGCGCGCGGCAATGCGCTGATCGGCTCGCTGAAGGCGATGACGCCGGAGCAGAAGAAGGTCTACCTGCCGCGCATGGCCAAGGGCGACTTCCTCGGCGCCTTCTCGCTCTCCGAGCCCGATGCGGGGTCCGACGTCGCCAACATCTCCTGCCGCGCCAGAAAAGTCGGCGACGAGTGGGAGATCACCGGCAACAAATATTGGTGCACCTTCGCCGACGGCGCCGACTTCATCATGGTCTTCGCCCGCACGGATCCGACCGTCGATCCCAAGGCGCGGCACAAGGGCATCTCCGCCTTCATGGTCGAGAAGCCGCGCGGCAGGCTGCCCGAGGGCGTCGCCGGCACCGTCATTCCCAAGATCGGCTATTTCGGCTGGACCACCTGGGAACTCGCCTTCGACAAGTGCCGCGTGCCGGCCGCCAACTTGATCGGCGAGGAGGGCAGGGGCTTCTACCTCGCCACGGCCGGGCTCGAGACAGCGCGGGCGCATACCGCCGCCCGATCGATCGGGCTGGCGCAGGCGGCCCTCGACGACGCGATCGGCCATGCGAAGGAACGGAGGCAGTTCGGCCAGGCCATCGGCGCCTTCCAGGCGATCCGCTTCAAGATCGCCGCGATGGCAACCGAGATCGAGGCGGCGAGGTCGCTGATGTACACGGTCTGCGAGAAGATCGACCAGGGAGTCCGCTGCGACAAGGAAGCCTCGATGGTCAAGCTGTTCGCCTCCGAGATGTCGGAGCGGGTGACGAGCGAGGCACTGCAGATCTTCGGCGGGGGCGGCTACACCACGCTCAACCAGGTCGAGCGCCACTGGCGCGACGCGCGGCTGACCAAGATCTTCGAAGGCACGTCGGAGATCCAGATGCGCATCATTTCCGACCACATCCTCGGCCGCGATTGACGCGGCCGGCGGACCGGTTCGTCCTGGTCTAGGCGACGCTGATGCGCGGCGCCGATCGCTTGGCCTTCGCCGGCGGCGACACCTCTTCCGCGATTGCGCCGGTTCCGCCGTTGCCCGACAGTCCGTCCAGCACGACGGACGCAAATTCGCGCGCCACATCGTCGATCGAGCGCCCGCCCGGCTTGAACCACTCGACGGTCCAGTTCAGCGCACCGAGGATGAAGAGGCGGGCAAGCGTCAGATTGGCACTCGTCCGGAACTCGCCGCGGTCGTGAGCGTCTGCGAGGATCTTCTGCCAGACCGAGCCATACATGTCGCGCATACGGGTGTTGCGCGCCCGGATCGCCTCCGGCACCTGGCCGAGCGCGCGCCGCGTGGCGAGCGTATAGTCGCCGACCTCGATGATTGCCGACAGGTGGGCGCGGATCGCCGCCTCGATTCGCTCGCGGCCCGTGGCCGTCTCGGGCAGCGCCTTGAGCGCGGCCTCGACATTGTCGGTCACCGCCCGGATGCCAATATCGAGAACGGCGCTGATCAGGTCGTCCTTCGACTTGTAGTGGTAGTAGATGCTGCCGGCCCTGAGATCGGCCTCGTCCGCGATCGCCCGCATCGTCGTTCCCGCATAGCCGTAATCGCGGAAAATCTTGGCTGCGGCATCGAGAACCCGCTTCTGCGAGATCGCCGATTTGGCCAGTTTCTTCGTCATCCTGCCTCCGTCGCCCCGCAACAGCTTCTGCGAGCATATTACGATGCGAATCGGTCGGATGGAATGGTTTCGAACGCTCATCCGAAAAAACCTATTTTCTAACTAGTGTTAGGTTTTGGATTGGTGTAGCGTTTCTCACGAGACAAAAGCTGCCCGGGAGGAACGTGTGGGATCTGTCGACATCGAGCGGCACGGCCGTGGCGTCGTTCGTCTGGTGATGAACCATCAGGAGTCCGGAAACGGTCTTGGCGAGGCGTTCCGTGGCGTCTTGCTGCCGGCTTTCGAGGAATTGTTCCACGACCGCACCTGCCGGGTCATCATCCTGGCCTCCGCCTTGAAGAATTTCTCCGTCGGCGGCGATCTGTCGAAGATGGACACGCTCTCCGACCCCAAGGCCGGCCGCGAACGGCTGACCTCGGCGCACCGGCTCGCGCGGGTTCTTCTCGCGGCCGAGAAGCCGATGGTGGCCGAGGTGAGAGGGCACGCGGTGGGCGCAGGCGCCGGGCTCGCGCTGTTCTGCGACACGATCGTGATGGGCGAAGGCGCATCGATCGGCTTCCCCTTCGCAAAGGTCGGCCTCGCGCCGGATTTCGCCATAGCCCACACGCTGCCGAAGCGTATCGGCCTCGCCCGCGCGCGCCAGGCGCTGCTCTACGCCCGCTTCTACAAGGGGCCGGAGGCGCTTGCGATCGGTCTCGCCGACGACGTCGTGGCCGACGATCAGGTCGCGGAGAAAGCGCTGGAGCGGGCGCGGGAGCTGGCCGAGTTCCCTTCGCACACCGCCGCGCTGACGAAGCGGATGCTCACGTTGAGCGACGATCCGCACGCGGTGCTCGACTTCGAGGCGATGGCGCAGCCGCTCTGCTTCGCCAGCGACGATTTCCGCGAAGGCCTCGCCGCCTTCCGCGAGAAGCGCAAGCCGCGCTTCGATCCAGACATCGCCTGAGGCCGCGATGTCTCCCGTGAGAATTCCGCAGACCCTTGCGGACATGCTGGACAACAATGCCTGGAAACATCCGGACCAGACGGCCTTCGTCTGGCAGGACAGGCGGGTGACGCATGCGCAGTTCCACGTCCGCGTCTCGAAGCTCGCCAACGCGCTGCGGCGGCTGGGTTTGAGGCGGCAGGACCGCGTCGGCATCCTCAGCCAGAACCGGCTGGAGTTCCAGGAAGTTTACGGCGCTTGCGAGATCTCGGGCTTCATCTGCGCGACAGTGAACTGGCGGCTGGCCATTCCCGAGATGGTCTACATCATCAACGACGGCGCTCCGAAAGTTCTCGTCTTCGAGGCGGCCTATGCCGAGACCGTGTTGGCGATGAAGGATCAGCTGAAGTCGGTCGAGCATTTCGTCTGTCTCGACGGTGGCGGGTTTGGCGACGACTACGAGAGTCTCGTGGAGTCGGGCGATGCCTCGGGCGTCCCCTTCCGGCCACGGCCGGACGACGTCGCCTTCCTGATCTACACGTCCGGCACCACCGGCCGTCCCAAGGGCGTGATGCTCGGCCAGGGCGGGCAGGTGAACGCCGCTGAAATCCTCGGCTCCGACCAGCGCAACACGCCGGACGACAAGCTGCTGATCATGATGCCGCTGTTCCACATCGGCGCCAAGATCATCCAGCTCGCGCAGCATTGGCGCGCGGGCACGGTTCACGTCCAGAAAGGTTTCGATCCGCCAGCGATCGTCGACTGCATCGAACGCGAGAAGATCACCGTCACGCATATGGCGCCGACGATGATCCAGACGCTGCTGGAATCCCCCGCGATCGAGCAAGCCGACCTCTCCAGCCTGCGCATGATCGTCTATGCCGCGGCGCCGATGCCGATCCCGGTCTTGAAGAAGGGCCTGAAGCTTCTCGGCCCGGTCTTTCAGCAGCAGTTCGGCCAGACCGAGGGCATCGGCACGACGCTGCTGGCGCATCAGCACAGACCCGACGGCACCGACCGCGACCGCGAGATCCTGACCTCCGTCGGTCAGGCCTCGCCGCGCGTCAACGTCCGCATCGTCGACGACAATGGCAACGACCTGCCGGTCGGCGAGGTCGGCGAGATCCTGCTGACCAGCCCCGGCGTGATGAAGGGATACTGGAACAACACCGCCGCCACGATCGAGACGCTGCGCGACGGCTGGGTGCACACCGGCGACGTCGGCCGCCTCGACGCGGAGGGTTTCCTCTATCTGGTCGACCGCAAGAAGGACATGATCATCTCCGGCGGCGAGAACATCTATTCGCGCGAGGTCGAAGAGGCGGTCGTCACCCACGACGCCGTCTCCGAGGTCGCCGTGATCGGCGTGGCCGACGAGAAATGGGGCGAAGCGGTCAAGGCGGTCGTCGTGCTGCGGCAGGGCGCGAGCGCGACCGCACAGGACCTCATCGACCACTGCCGCACGCTCATCGCCAGCTACAAGCGTCCGCGCCATGTCGAGTTCGTCGACGAGATCGTCAAGCTGCCGAGCGGCAAGATCGACAAGGTGCGCCTGCGCAAGCTCTACGGCACGGCCTGAGCCGCGCCGCCGATACGGGAGGATATCGATGCTCGATCTGTTTTCGCTGAAGGGCAAGGTCGCCCTGGTAACCGGCGCGTCGCGCGGCCTCGGCAAGCCCATTGCCAAGGGCCTCGCCGGAGCCGGGGCGCATGTGATCCTCGTTGCCCGCGATCGGGCAAAGCTTGACGCGGTCAAGGCGGAGATCGAAAGCGAGGGCGGCACGGCGACCGTGCTGTCGCTCGACCTCGCCGACGAGGCGGCGATCCGCGAGGGCGTGCGTAAGGCCGGCGCGGAACTCGGCCGGCTCGACATCTGCGTCAACAATGCCGGCGTCATCAACTGGCAGCCGCTCCTCGACAGCGACGAGGACGACTTCCAGAAGATCATGGACACCAATGTCCGCGCCACCTTCGTGATGTCGCAGGAATGCGCCGCGCTCATGCGGGCGGGGGGCGAGGGCGGACGCATCGTCAACACCGGCTCGGTGCTCGGACCGCTGGGCCGCGCCAAGCTGCACGCCTATTGCGGCTCGAAGTCGGCGATCATCGGCCTGACGCGTTCTCTCGCCGCCGAACTCGGCAAGGAGAACATCAACGTCAACTGCGTCTGTCCGGGCTATTTCCTGACCGAGATCAATCAGAGCCTCCAGTCCCGCCCTGGCTACATGGAGGCCATCAACGGCGTCACCCCGATGGAGCGCTGGGGCGATCCCAAAGAGATGGTCGGAACGATCATCTATCTCTCCTCGGCTGCATCCAGTTATGTCACCGGGCAGGTGATCATGGTCGACGGCGGTCTGTCGTCCTCCTTCAAATTCCAGCTCGCGGCGTGAGGCGAAGATGACAAAGCGTTTCTCTCTCGAGGGGCAGGTTGCCATTGTCACCGGCGCCTCACGCGGCCTGGGTTTCGAGATGGCGCGGGCGGTCGCAGAATCCGGCGCGAAGGTCTGGATGACAGCGCGCGGCCAGGAACAGCTCGACGAATCCGCAGCGACGCTCAGGGCCGAAGGCCACGACGTCGCGGTCAAGGCGTTCGATCTCGCGGACGGCGCGGCCTGCGTAGCCGCCATCAACGAGATTGCGGATGCGGAAGGCCGTCTGGACATCCTCGTCAACAATGCTGGCATCAATGCCTGGGAACCGTTCGCGCAGGCCACCACCGCGACCTGGGACAGGGTGATGGGCACCAACATGCGCGCGCCTTACCTGCTCTGCCGCGAGGCCGCGCGCCGCATGGTGCCGCGCGGCTACGGCCGCATCGTCAATGTCGGCTCCGCGCTCGCGGTCGTCGGCCGCGAGAATGTCACGGCCTATGTGTCCTCGAAGCACGGGCTCGCCGGCATGACCCGCGCCTTCGCGGCCGAACTCGGTCCCAAGGGTGTGACCGTCAACATGATGGCGCCGGGCTACTTTCTCACCGAGATCAACACCACAATCCTTGCCCGCCCGGGCTACGAGAAGGGCGTGTCGAGCCGCATTCCGCTCGGCCGCTGGGGCGACCCGGAGGAGGCCGGCGGCGTCGTCGCCTTCATGGTCTCCAAGGCCTCGAGTTACATGAACGGCCACGTGCTGATGGTGGACGGCGGATTGACCGAAACCTTCGTCCTGCCCGTCGACGCGGCCTGAGGAGATCGAGATGGCAACAGAGAAGGAAGTCGCACTCGTCACCGGCGCTGGTCGCGGCATCGGTCTTGCGACGACGAAGCGCCTGCTTGAGGATGGGTTCCATGTCGTCATGGTCGACCTCGCCGACGAACCGCTGGCGACGAACGCCGCCGCGCTCAAGGCCGCGAGCAATTCCGTCGAACATCATGCGCTGTCGATCACCGACCGGCCGGCGGTCGCGAAGCTGATCGCCTCGCTGCCCCGCCTCGACGTGCTGGTCAACAACGCGGCAGTGTTCTGGGACGGCAAGTTCGACGCCGTCACCGAGGACGACTTCCGCAAGATGTACGATGTCAACGTCGTCGGCACCTTCGTCATGGCGCAGGAGGCGGTGAAGGTGATGAAGCGCGGTGCCCGCATCATCAACGTCGCCTCCCGCGCCTATCTCGCCGGCTACGCGCACTCGCCCTATGTCACATCAAAGGCCGGCGCCGTCGGCCTGACGCGCGGCATGGCGATCGACCTTGCCGAGAAGGGCATCTTCGTCAACGCCATTGCGCCGGGGCTGATCGAGACGGACATGTTCCGCTCGCTGACGCCGGAGCGGCAGGCCGAACTGATCGCCAAGCAGCCGACCAGGGAGGTCGGCCAGCCCGAGGACATCGCCAACGGTATCGCCTTCTTCGCCAGCCCGAGGACGAGGAACGTCACCGGCCAGATCCTGACCCTCGACGGCGGGAGGTCGATGGGGATTTCGATCTATTGAGCGTGGCCTGACACGCGACCAACCGCAGGCATGAAAACAGGGCGAGCATTGCTGCTCGCCCTTGCGCTTGGGAGGCGCTGTCGGTCGGGATCAGGCCGCTTCGTGCGCCTCGACCCCCAGATAAAACTTCTGGATGTCCTGGTCCGCAGAGAGCTTCTCGGTCGTGCCCTCGAGCACGGTGCGGCCGCTTTCGATGACATAGCCGTAGGAGGCGTATTTCAGCGCGATCACTGCGTTCTGTTCGACGAGCAACATGGAGACGCGCTTCTCGCGATTGATGCGCGCGATGATCTCGAAGATCTCCTTGACGATCAGCGGCGCGAGGCCGAGCGAGGGCTCGTCGAGCAGGATCATCTCGGGATCGGCCACGAGCGCGCGCCCGATCGCGAGCATCTGCTGCTCGCCGCCGGAAAGGTAGCCGGCCGCCTGGTGGCGGCGCTGCGACAGGATCGGGAAGTAATTGTAGACCTCGTCGAAGGCCTCCTTGCGCGACCGCGCGGCACGCTGGGCGAAGGTGGCTGCGATGAGGTTTTCCTCGACTGTCATCTCCGAGAAGACGTGACGGCCTTCGCGCACCTGGAAGATGCCGCGCCGCACGATCTGGTGCGGCGCGAGCTTGAGCAGGTCCTGACCGCCGATGGTGATCGACCCGCGGGTAACGCGGCCGTCCTCGAGCGGCAGGAAGCCGGAAATCGCCTTGAGCGTCGTCGTCTTGCCGGCGCCGTTGGCGCCGAGCAGCGTGACGATCGCCCCTTCGGGCACGGTGAGGCTGAGGCTCGTGAGAGCCTGGATCACGCCCTGATAGACGACTTCCAGATCCTTGACTTCGAGAACGGCCGCCATGACGTCAGTTCACCTTCATCCAGTCGGTCAGGTATTCCATGTCCCAGTTGTTGGCCGCCGAATAGCGGATGATGCGGCCGAGGCCGATCTGCTGGTTCTGGATCGAGACCGGAACGTCGATAAGGCCGCCGGTATCCCAGTCCTTCACAGTGCGCAGTGCGGCGGCGAGGTTGTCGCCGTTCACTTCCTGACCGGCGTCGATGACGATCTCGAACGCCTTCGTCGCCATCATCGCGCTGATCCATGCGTCGAGGAAGCCGAGGCGGACATAGCCTTTCCAGTTCGGATCCTTGGCCTTCAGGATGCCGCCGATCGTCTCCATCATCTTGCCGGCCGGCTTGTTGGTGTCGTCGTTCCACACCTTGATGCCGATCAGGCCTTCGGCCACGTCGGGCATCGCCACGACCTTCTCACGCTCGCTCTGCCAGATCGTGCCGAGGAAGACGGTGTCAGTCATGCCGTAGTCGCGCACCAGGCGAACGATCTCCGGCCAGACGGCGAAGGAGTAGCCGTGGTGGATGACGTGGGTCGGCTGCGCCTGACGGATCGCCAAGGCAAATGCCGAAACGTCGGTCTCGACGAACTTCGTCTGCTGCACCAGCGCCACCTCGATGCCGCTTTCCTTGGCATAGGCGACGGCGTTCTCGATACCGTCGCGTCCCATGCCGGTGGAGGAGTGGACGATCACCAGCTTCGCCGGGTTGGAGCCCTTCGAGGTCTTGATGTAGTCGACCAGCATCTTGAGCTGGGCGCCGTAGGTCGCGCCCGGAACGAAGTGGTACGGATAGGCCTTCTCGTCGGCGAGTTCGGACGCGAACGAGCCCGACGTCATCAGGATCTTGTTGGTCGAGTTGTTCTCGGGCGAGATCGCCTGGATCATGCCGGTCGATTCACCGAACAGGTAGTCGACGCGGCCCGCGGCGAGCGCCTTCTTCACGTTGGCGACGGCAACGTCGACCTTGAAGGTCGAGTCGTTGATGGTCAGGTTGATCTTCCGGCCACGGATGCCACCGCTGGCGTTGATCCATTTTGCGTATTCGGTGAAGCCTTCGCCCTGGAACTTGCCGCCTTCGGCTGCCGGGCCGGTGAGGTCGCAATGGATGCTCCAGTTGAGGTCGTCGGCGGCCTGCGCGCGCAGGATGCCGAACGAACTGACAGCCCCGACCGCCGCCGTCGCGCCCGCCGCTTTCAGGAATTTGCGTCTGCTGAACATAGTCTCCTCCACGTTCTGCGATCGAAGCGATCGCGGTTTCGTCCCGCGCCGGTCACGGACCGGCGAGTCTCCTCATCCGGACCGCCCGGATGAAAACTTGTGCTTCGCCCGTTTCCACAGCTGCGCGAGGCCGCGCGGCTCGAGGATCAGGAAGCTGACCATGAGAAGGCCGAAGATCGTCTCGCGCAGCGGCGTGAGCACCGTGCCGAGGTCGATCTGAAAGACCTCGCCGAAAAGCAGCGAGCTCTCGCGCAGGACTTCCGGCAGCAGTGTCATGAAGGCGGCGCCGAGGATCGCACCGAGGATCGAGCCCATGCCGCCGACAATCACCGCCGAAAGGAAGAAGACCGAGAGCAGGAGCCCGAACTGTTCCGGGTTCACGAACTGGTTGAAATAGGCGAGCAGGCCACCGGCGACGCCGGCATAGAACGAGCCGAGCGCGAAGGCGACGAGCTTGTAGGTGACGATCTCGACGCCGAGCACCTGAGCCGTCAAGTCGCGCTCGCGGATCGCGATGAAGGCGCGGCCGACGCGCGACTTGATGACGTTGCGGGCGAAGATCATCAGAAACACCACGACCGCGAGGATGAGGTAGTAGATCCGCGTCTCGTTGTTCAGCGCGTAGCCGAACACCGTCGCTGGGCGCACCGGCAGGCCGACGTCGCCATTGGTCACCGATTGCCAGTGGACGAAGACGAAGGTCAGTATGAACTGCGCGGCAAGCGTTGCGATGACCAGGTAGAGGCCGCGGATGCGCAGCGACGGCAGGCCGAACGCCGCGCCGATGACCGCGGCCGAGACGCCGGCGAGCGGTATCGTGACCCAGAACGGAAGGCCGAGATAGGTCTGCGCGAGCGCCACCGTGTAGGCGCCGACGCCGACGAACGCCGCGTGGCCAAGCGAGAGCAAGCCCGTATAGCCCATCATGATGTTGAGGCCCTGGGTGGCGATGACGTTGATGCCCAGCAGGCCCGCGAAATAGATCCAGTAGCGTGGCGCGACGAGCGGCAGCAGGAGCAGCGCCACGATCAGCAGACCGTTCCAGACCATCGACCCGGAAATCGGGCTGGCAGGTGTCGAGGCGCGCGTGGTGTCCACCGTCATTGCCATCAGATCCTCTCGATTTCCTTGGTGCCGAACAGGCCGGTGGGACGCACGAGCAGGACGATCAGCGCCAGGATGTAGGGCGTGATCTCGCGGAACTCGGTGGGAAGGAAGAGGCCGGTGATCGCCTCGAGCCAGCCGATGATGAAGCCGGCGATGAGCACGCCGCCGATCGAGTTCATGCCGCCGAGGATGACCACGGCGAGAACGTTGAGCGCCACCAGGCCGAGATGCGGGGTGAGCGTGTTGACGTTGGCCATCAGCACGCCGCTGATGCAGCCTGTGATCGCGGCCAGAACCCAGGTGAAGGAGATGATACGGCGCACGTCGATGCCCATCGAATAGGCGGTCACCGCGTCGGCGGCGGCCGCGCGCAGCGCCACGCCGGCGCGCGAGTAGCGCAGATAGGCGATGAGCCCGACGACGATGACGACGGCGATGGCAAAGGCGCGGGCCGTCTTGCCGGGCACGAAGATATCGCCCAGCATGATCGGCGAGCGCGACAGGATCGCCGGAATCTGCAAGTCGTTCGGCCCCCAGATCATGCCGACGATGCCGCGGATGATCGAACCGATGCCGAAGGTGACCATGACGACTGCGATGAACGGACGGCCGAGCATCGGCCGGATCGCCACGCGTTCGATGACCAGTGCCACCGCGATGGAGCAGACCAGCGCCACGATCATGCCGAGGAACGGTCCGAGCGCGAAGGTGACAGCCGCGGCGTAGAAGAAGTAGGCGGACAGCATCATCATCTCGCCCATGGCGAAATTGAACGTCCGCGAGGATTTGAAGATCAGCACGATGCCGAGCGCGATGAGCGCGTAGATGCCGCCGGCGGCGATGCCGACGATGGAGTATTCGATGAACTGCTGCAGCGGGCTCATGATCTACCTCACGCCGCGGTCTTGGCCGGTTCGTCGACGCTGCCGAGATAGGCTTTGATGACGTCCGGATTCGCGCGCACTTCCTCCGGCGCGCCCGATGCGATCGGCTTGCCGAAGGACAGGACGACGATGTGGTCCGAGATGCCCATCACCATGCTCATGTCGTGCTCGATCAGCAGGACCGTGGTGTTCCAGTCCTTCTTTACCCCCAGCACGAAGCGGCTCATCTCGCGCTTTTCCTCGCGGTTCATGCCGGCGACCGGCTCGTCGAGCAGCAGGATCTTCGGCTTCATCACCAGGGCGCGGGCGAGCTCGACGCGCTTCTGCAGACCGTAGGCGAGGTCCTCGACCGGGTGATGCTGCACATGGTCGAGCTCGAGCAGGCCGATGACGTCGCGCTGGATTTCGGCGTCGAGCAGGGCCTCCTCGCGCCGCGTCAGCGGCAGGCGCAGGCCGGCGGAGATAACGCCGCTCTTGAGGTTGGTGTGGGCGCCGAGCTTGATGTTGTCGAGCACGGTCATGCCGTGGAACAGGGCGATGTTCTGGAAGGTGCGCGACATGCCGCGATAGGCGCGTGCATGCGGCTTCAGCCCCGAAATGTCCTCTCCGTCGAGCGTCACCTTGCCGCTCTGCGGCCGGTAGAAGCCGGAGATGACGTTGAACAGGCTCGTCTTGCCGGCGCCGTTCGGTCCGATCACCGCTGTGATCTTGCCCTTGGCGGCATGCACGCTCACGCCCGACAGAGCCTTGACGCCGCCGAAGGCCAGCTGGATGTCGTCGACGTGCAGCATGGTCAGAGCGTGCCCTCGGGGCGCACGAAATCAGCCAGTGAGCCTGTTGGGTACATCGGTCATTCCTCCCGCTCCCCGGTTCGGCAGCCTGTCGTCCGGAGCATTTCAAAAACTCTAACACTTGTTCGAAAGTTTGTCACCATCCTTCTCGGAATTTCGTCAAATGCCAATCAAGTGTCTGAAAATACACATATAAGAAGCGAACATGCGTTCGAAATCGTTACCCGCTCACATCCCTTTGATCGGACCTCAGAGACCGTCGGCGGCGTCTCGCGCATCGACTTCCCGCCCTGTGGCGTGGTGAGCTGGCGCCTGACCTTCCTGCGTGAAGAACGAGGATCTCAGGACCCGGCGCCATCGACCCGGGCAGGGAAAAATTCTACGCTTGCCTCACTAGGATTCTAACGATGGTTAGATTATATGATGCGTCGCTGCGCGGTCAAATCGCAGGACCACGGCGACCTCCGCGAAAGGGTCGCGCCTCCGCGCCGCCACAGGGAGAGAGATCATGGCCAACGCCAGACCGAAGCGCCTCCGCCGCTGCCAACTGGCGGTGCCGGGCTCCAGCGACAAGATGATGGCCAAGGCCGCGGCGATGGAGGTCGATCACGTCTTCCTCGACCTCGAGGATGCGGTCGCGCCGGGCGCGAAGGTCGGGGCGAGAACCCAGATCGTCAATGCGCTCAACACGCTCGACTTCGGCACGTCGGTCCGCTGCGTGCGCATCAACGACCTCGACACCCACTACGCCTACGAGGACATCATCACCGTCGTCGAGGGCGCGGGCCGGAACGTCGACACGATCCTCGTGCCCAAGGTCCGCACTGCTTGCGACGTCCGCTTTGTCGATCGCCTTCTCTCGCAGATCGAAGGCAAGCTCGGGCTGACGCGTCGCATCGGCATCGAGGTGCTGATCGAGGAGGCGGAAGCCATCATGCGCGTCGAGGAGATCGCCGGCGCGTCGGACCGGCTCGAGGCGCTGATCTTCGGCATGGGCGACTACTCCGCCTCGCAAGGCATCGACCCGCGCGCCATCGCCGGCGATTCCGGCTATCCGGGCGATATCTGGCACTATGCCCGCTACAAGATGATCGTCGCGGCGCGCACCTATGGTCTCGACGCGGTCGACGGGCCGTTCGTGAACTTCAAGGACGGCGACTGGTTCCGCACCGAATGTATCCGTGCCCAGCAACTCGGCGCCGTGGGGAAGTGGGCGATCCATCCGAGCCAGGTGGCGATCGCGCAGGAGGTGTTCTCGCCGTCGCAGGCCGAGGTCGACCGCGCCTACAAGGCCGTCGCCGCCTATCGCGAGGCGCAGGCCCAGGGGCTCGGCGCCATCCAGGTCGACGGCCAGATGGTCGACGTGGCGACGGTGCGCCTCGTGCAGCGGATCATCGACCGGGCGGAACTCGCCGGCATGAAGCCGTCCGCGGGACTGTAGACCCATGGCCAAATCCAGCACCGGCAACTTCTTCGAGGATTTCCGCCTCGGCCAGGAGATCGTCCACGCCGTGCCGCGCACGATCACGACCGGTGACGTCTCGCTCTACTCGGCGCTTTACGGCATGCGGTTCGCCGTCCAGTCGTCCGACGCATTCGCGCAATCAGTCGGGCTTGCGCGTGCGCCGGTCGACAACCTGCTGCTGTTCCACGTGATCTTCGGCAAGACCGTACCGGACGTCTCGCTCAACGCCGTCGCCAATCTCGGCTATGCCGAATGCCGGTTCCTCAGACAGGCCTATCCCGACGACAGCGTCACCGCGCGCTCGACCGTGATCGGACTGCGCGAGAACGCAAACGGCAAGACCGGCATCGTCTATGTCCGTTCGACCGGCTACGACCAGACCGGCGAACCCATGCTCACCTTCGTGCGCTGGGTGATGGTCAACAAGCGCGACGAGACCGCGCCGGCGCCGGCAACGACCGTTCCGGAGACGGCGGCCGTGGTGTCCGCGGGCGATCTCGTCATCCCCGACGGCCTCGACTTTTCGCGCTACGACCGGACGCTCGCCGGAAGCCCCTTCCTCTTCGACGACTACGCGATCGGCGAGAAGATAGACCATATCGACGGCATGACGATCGAGGAGGCCGAGCACCAGATCGCCACCCGCCTCTACCAGAATACCGCCAAGGGTCATTTCGACGGGCGGGCGCAGAAGTCGAGCCGCTTCGGCCGGCGCATCGTCTATGGCGGCCACGTGATCTCGCTGGCGCGCGCTCTGTCCTTCAACGGCCTCGCCAATGCGCCGTTCATCGCCGCGATCAATGGCGGCCGGCACGTCAATCCGGCGGCGGGCGGCGACACGGTCTATTCCTGGTCCGAAATTATCGACCGTCACGCTTTCGAGCATCGGCCCGATGTCGGTGCGCTCCGCGTCCGCACGATTGCAACCAGGGACCTGCCGTGCGCAGCGCATCCGGCGCCCGGTGGCGACGCGGATACCTCGGTCCTGCTCGATCTCGACTATTGGGTGCTTGTCCCGCGCCGGGCGAACTGAGAGGACGCAAGATGCTGGCAAAGCGCGGCAGGCTCGAATTCCCCTGGGCGGATACGCCGCCGCCCGGCGAGGCGCGCGAGGTCGCGCCCGGCCTGTTGTGGGCGCGGCTGCCGCTGCCGTTTCGTCTCAACCACGTCAATGTCTGGCTGCTGGATGAGGACGATGGCTGGACCGTGATCGACACCGGCTGTGCGACGCCGGAAATCCTCGGCGTCTGGGAAAAGCTCCTTGCCGGGCCGATGGGCGGCAAGCCGGTCCGGCGCGTCGTCGCGACCCACGGCCATGTCGACCACATCGGCCTGTCGGGCTGGATGGTGTCGCGCTTCGACGCGGACTATGTCGGCACCTTCGCCGAATGGATGTGGGCACGCGTCAGCCACATGCACGACGTGCCGGGATCGAACGACGCGCATCATTCCCATCTCGTCCGCAACGGCTTCGACGATTCGGTCGCGCAGAAGCTGGTGACGAGTCGTCACCGCTTCATCGACCTGTCGTCTCCGATTCCGGCCTGGATCACCGAAATCCGCGACGGCGAGACGGTGAGGTTCGGAGGCCGAGACTGGCAGGTGATCGTGACGCGCGGCCACGCCTTCGAACACGCCTCGTTCTACGACAGGGCGGCGAACATCCTGATCGCCGGCGATCATCTTCTGCCGAAGATCTCGCCGGTCATCGCGGTTTACGAGATGACGCCGAAGGCCGACCCGCTCGGCGACTATCTCGAATCCTTCCCTAGCTTCTCGGACATCCGCCCGGACGCGCTCGTCCTGCCCTCGCACGGCATGCCCTATCATGGCGTGCACGACCGGATCCTGGAGCTGCGCGAGCATCACGACAAGCGCCTCGACGCCACGGTCGAATTCCTGCGCGCACCGCGCATTCCGATCGACCTGGCAAGGGTCATGTTCCCGCATGTCGAAGGGCCGGACAATATCGGCTTTGCGCTCGGCGAGACGCTCGCCCACGTCAACTATCTGGTCGGACGGGGCAAGGTAGCCGAGGATCGGGATGCCTCGGGACGGATCGTCTACGTCGCTTGCGCCTAGAAGGCCCGCCATTTAGACCCCGTCCTCATGACCGTCGCCTTGATGACGCCACGCTGATACGGTCATTCCGCAGGGACGGTCGGGTGATGCTGTGGCGCGGAGTGCTTGGGCGTTGGGATGGAGGTTCCGGGGATGGGCAATGTCCGTCCTTGCAATCCTCGTTCTCGCTTCGCCGGCGGCCGCCCAGAACGGCCCGCTCAAGGGCGTAGCCCTCGTCGTCGCGCAGTCAGACTATCGCAATCTGCCCGACCTCGCCAATACCGCCAACGACGCCCGCGAGATCCAGAAGCTGCTCACCGATCTCGGCTTCGAGGTGCAGACGGTCAATGACGGCGACCGCAAGCGCCTGAACCGCCAGCTCGAGCGCTTCGCCGAGGATGCGGCAGAGGCGGACGTCGCGCTCCTCTACTATTCCGGCCACGGCATCGAGGCCGGCGGCCAGAACTTCCTCGTGCCGGTCGACGCCGACCTTTCGGCCCTCGGCGCGGCGGACGCGAAACTGGTGCCGCTCGGCGAGCATCTCGAGACCTTGCGCAACACGGTCCCGATCTCGATCGTGCTGCTCGATGCCTGCCGCACCAATCCGTTTCCGCCGGGCGCGATGCTGAGGACCGCAGATGCGAAGGAGGGCCTGTCGGTCACTCCCGCCGGCCTCGGCCAGCCGCGCAGCGTCACCCCGTTTGCGGCCCGATCCGGCGCAAAGGAAGAAACCTTCGGCAGCGTAATCGCCTATTCGGCCGCGCCCGGCCAGGTCGCGCTCGACGGCAAGCCCGGCGGCAATTCGCCTTATGCGGATGCGCTGGTCAGGCATCTCTCCGCCATGGCAGGCGAAGAGTTCGGCCTGGTTCTGCGCATGGTCGCCGAGGAGGTCTATCTCAAGACGCGCGGCGCACAGCGGCCGTGGGTCAACGAAAGCCTGCGCCGGCTGCTCTATCTCGGCGCGGCGCCCGAGGAGCCGGAAGGGCCGGAGGGCGATATCCTGCACGAGCGGCGCAAGCTGCTGGTGACGATCTCGACGCTTCCCGACAGGTCGCGCACCGAGGTGGAGGCCATTTCGGCGACCGACAGCGTGCCGATGGACGCTATCTACGCCATGCTCGCCTCGCTCGGCGAGAACGCTCCCAAGGATCGGGGCGAGCTCGATCGGCTGCTGCGCTCCCAGGCGGAGAAGCTGCGGCAGATGCGCGCCGAGCGTGACGCGGTCAGCACCAGCGATCCCGAGATCAAGCGGCTCACCGACCTCGCCAACAAGGCGGTCGACGAAGGAGCGCTCGAAGCCGCGATCGGCTTGCACGACCGGATCAAGCAACGGATTGGCGACCTGTCGGAACGAATAGACACGGTCGAGGCGAACCTGAAGGCGCGGCGCCTCGAATTCGCCGCCGCTTATGCCCGCAGCGCCGAGACGCTGAACCTGTCCTTCGACTATCGCGGCGCGGCGCGCGACTACCACTCGGCCTTCGAGGAGGTGAAGCGTTGGGATACCGCGCTTGCCTGGGAGTACCGCCTCAACGAAGGACTGGCGCTGTGGAACCAAGGCGATCGCCGTGGCGACAACCAGGCGATCCGCGATGCGATCGCCACCTATCGGGACTCCCTGAACTACAAGACCACGAAGCCGGGCGACCACGCGCTGGCGCTCAACAATATCGGCGTCGCCCATGTCGAACTGGGCACCCGCCTCGGCGATCCGTCGATGTTCGCGCAAGCCGCGCAGGTTCATCACCGGGCTCTGGAAGTGTTTACCCGTGAGAGCGATCCGGTGCAGTGGGCCTGGACGCAGTCGCTGATTGCGAACGCGCTTCTGATGCAGTCCGAATACGATGCCGATCCCGAACTCTACGCCGCCGCCGTGGCCGCCTACGAAGCGGCGCTCGAAGTCCGCACGCGCGAGAGCTTCCCGATCGACTGGGCGCGCGTGCAGCAGAACATCGGCATCGCGCGCCTCGGACTTGCCCGCCGCACCGACAGTGTCGCCGCGGTCGACGAGGCAATCGCCGCCTTCGAACTCGCCTCGCTCGAGTTCACCCGCGACAGGATTCCGGTGGAGTGGGCAAATACGCAGACCAACCTAGCCGCCGCCAAGCGGCTGAAGGCGGCCCTTGCCGACGACAAGGACCTGCTGAAGGAGGCCGCGGGTCTCTATCGGGCGATCCTCGATCATATCGACAAGGATGACTTCCCGCTGCAATGGGCAAGCACCTACAACAACCTCGCCAACGTCCTTCGCGACTATGGGATCAAGACCGACGATGCCAGTTTCCTGCACGCGGCGGTCAAGATCTATGAGGAAGTGCTCACGGTGAACTCCGCGGCGGAGACGCCGCTGGCCTGGGCACAGGCGCATGCCAACCGCGCAGCCGCCCTGACCGACCTTGCGCGGCTGGAGAAGATTGACGCGCTGCTCGAGGATGCGGTCTCGGCCTATCGGACCGCGCTGACCGGCTGGACGCGGGAGCGGGCGCCGATCGACTGGGCGTCCACGACCGCCGCCTTGGCGAATGTCCTCGACGAGATCGCCGGTAAGACCGGCAACGAGGCCTATCGCAAGGAGGCGGGCGACGCCTGGCGGGCCGCGCTCGGAGCACTCGATCCCGTCCGCTCGCCGAGCCAATGGGCCTATGCCCGCAACGGGCTTTCCCGGCACGACTACGACGTCGGTTTGAAGTCCGGCAGTCAGGACCGCCTGCGGCAGGCGATCTCCGGCTACCGCGAGGCGAAGGCGCTGGCCGGTCGCAGTCGCTCGGCCGAGGAGGAGGCCGACACCAGCTACAATATCGGTCTCAGCTTCGTCGAACTGGCAAAGCTGACCGGCGCGGCGGACGACCGCCGGGCTGCCGTGTCGGCGCTGCGCGAGGCGGCGAAGGCGTATGGGGTGCTCGGCAAGAGAGTCGACCAGGCAAAATCGAGCTACTTCGCCGGGAACGAGCTTCTCGAGCTTGCGCTTCCGGATTCTGATGCCGCGCTGGCCGCCGAGGCTGCCGAAGCCTTCCGCGCCGCGCTGGACGCCTCGCCCGCCGGCTCGGAGGATTTCGACCACGCGATGGCGTGGAACGAACTCGGCCGCGCGCTGCAGACCATCGGCGACGGGACCGGCGACAGCGCACGGCTGGCAGAGGCCGCGGAGGCTTTCTCCAAGGCAGCGGAACTGTTTGGTGCGGCGGGCAACAAGGTGGACTGGGCGATCTCCACCTCCAATGCCGGCCTTGTCGAACTGTCGCTGGGGGAGCGGGACGGGGAGGACCACTTCGTCCGTGCCGCCGATCTCTTCCGCGACAGCCTGGGAGAACTCGAAAAGGCCGGCGAAAGTCTCCTGGCGACCCGCGCCCGTTTCAACCTCGGCCGTACCCTGCATGCGCGCGCCTCGCGGCTGTCGGACGTAAAGATGCTCGGCGAGGCGATCGAAACCTACCGGGCTGCGCTCGCCGGCTGGCCGGCGGATGGGTCGGAGGAGGCGGACTGGGCCTGGAACCAGTCGATGCTCGGCCAGGCCTTGCAGGAACGTGCCTCCATGGAGCCGTCGCGCCGCGAAGACTTCCTGGCGTCGATCGCGGCCTACGAGGCGGCCGAAAAAGCCTATCCCCGCGACAGCGCGCCGGCCGACTTTGCCGCGACGCGCAATTCGATCGCCTATGCCCGCGTGCTGATGGCGGAGGCTTCGCGCAGCCGGTCGGACTTCGAAACCGCCGTCGCGGACGCACGCCTCGCCTTGTCGGCCCAGGTGGAAAGTGGCGATGTGGAAAACCTGCCCTATATCCGTGACACGCTGTGCCGCGGCCTGATCGGGCTCGGCGAGGAAGCGCGTGACCTGGCCGCGCTGCAGGAGGCGGTCGCGGCCTGCGAGACCGCCCTGGACGAATTCAAGGCGGCAGATGCCGGCGAAGTCGCCGAGGAGACGGCGCGCAATCTCGACCGCGCGCGCCAGGCGCTCGCCCGATTGCGCTAGGCGGCGTTGACATTGCACCGCTGCCAATTCTACCAGCGGCGCCAGAATACGAACGGAACACAGCCGATGACGAATGTCGCACTCACGGGCCTCGCGCGCGCACTCTCGCGTCGCGCGGATGAAGGCCGGCCGGTGCGCATCGGCGTCATCGGCTCCGGCGAGATGGGCACCGACCTCGTCACCCAGTGCATGCTGATGAAGGGTATCGAGCTGTCGGCGATGGCGACCCGCCGCCCGCACACGGCGAAGCATGCGATCGAGCTCGCCTATGGCGAGACGTCGAAATTCGCGGAAGCCGACACGCAGTCATCCGTGACCGCCGCCATCGAGCAGGGCCGCATCGCCGTCACCTCGGTCGAAACGATGGTGACCAACCCGCTGATCGACGTGATCGTCGATGCGACCGGCAAGCCCGGCGTCGCCGCCGACTTCAACCTGATCGCCATGGAGCACGGCAAGCACCTGGTGATGATGAATGTCGAAGCCGACGTCACCATCGGCGTCTACCTGAAGAAACAGGCCGAGCGGCTGGGCGTCGTCTACTCGGTCGGCGCGGGCGACGAGCCGTCGTCCTGCATGGAGCTTATCGAGTTTGCCTCGGCGCTCGGCTACACGATCGTCTCCGCCGGCAAGGGCAAGAACAATCCGCTCAACCACGACGCCGTGCCCGACGACTACCGCGAGGAGGCGGAGCGCCGGAACATGAATCCGCGCATGCTGGTTGAGTTCGTCGACGGTTCCAAGACGATGGTCGAGATGTGCGCCATCGCCAACGCCACCGGCCTGGTGCCCGATGTGCCGGGCATGCACGGGCCGAGTGCCACCCGCGACCAACTGGCGAAGATCCTGATCCCGCGCGAGCATGGCGGCGTGCTGTCGAGGAAGGGCGTCGTCGACTACACGATCGGCAAGGGCGTGGCGCCCGGCGTCTTCGTCGTCGTCGAGGCGACGCATCCGCGCATCATCGAGCGCATGGACGATCTCCATGTCGGCACCGGTCCGTACTATTCGTTCCACCGGCCCTACCACCTGACCTCACTCGAAGTGCCGCTGACTTGCGCCCGGGCGGTGCTGTTCGGCACGGCAGACATGGTGCCGCTGGATACGCCGGTCGCCGAAGTCTGCGCCGTCGCCAAGCGCGACCTGAAGCCGGGCGAGAAGCTCGATTCGATCGGCGAGACCATGTACCGGTCGTGGACCATGACGGTTCCGGACGCGCGTGCGGCGAAGGCTATTCCCTGCGGACTGCTCGAGGGTGGTAAGGTCACGGCACCGGTGCGCAAGGGCGAATTGCTCACGCAGGCCAATGCGGAGCCGGACCGCACGACGAAGCTCTATGCCATGCGGCAGAAGCAGGAAGCGATGGTCGGGTGACGATTTGCGTCCGATAACAGCGCGCCTCGCCTAAAACATGACTTTCCTTCTCCAGTTAGATTGTGCAATATCCGGACTGTCGAAGCGCCGGCGCCGAAGGCTGGCCGCGTCGTGTCCAGGGAAAGAATCTCATGAGAATCAGCATCTTGTCCGCCGCGCTCTGTGCCTATGCGGGTTTCGCCACCATCCCGGCGCTCGCGGTCGAGCCGGCCGCCATCGTCAAGACCTATTCCGACATCGCGCTCGCCGGCTACGAGGACAGCCTGACGACGGCCAAGGCGCTCGATGCCGCGGTCGACGCCCTGATCGCCAAGCCGACGCCCGAAACGCTGGACACGGCGCGCAAAGCCTGGATCGCCGCGCGCGCGCCCTATCAGCAGGCCGAGGCGTTCCGCTTCGGCAATCCGATCGTCGATGAGTGGGAAGGCCGCGTGAACGCCTGGCCGCTGGACGAGGGCCTGATCGACTATATCGGCGCGAATTACGGCACCGAGTCGGATTCGAATCCCTTCTACGCCGCCAACGTGATTGCCAATGCGAAGGTGAGCGCAGGCAGCGACGAAGTTGACGCCGCCAAAATCACGCCGGAAGTGCTCCAGTCGCTGCAGGAGATCGGCGGGTCCGAGGCCAACGTCGCCTCGGGCTACCATGCGATCGAATTCCTGCTCTGGGGGCAGGATCTCAACGGCACCGGCCCGGGCGCGGGCAGCCGGCCCGCGAGCGATTTCGATGCCGCCAACTGCAGCGGCGGCCATTGCGATCGCCGTGCCGAATACCTTAAGGCCGCGTCCGACCTTCTGGTCGCCGATCTCGAGGAGATGGTCGCCAACTGGAAGGAAGGCGGCGAGGCGCGCAAGAGGGTCGAGGGCGATCCGACGGCCGGACTGTCGGCAATCCTCACCGGTCTCGGTTCGCTGTCCTACGGCGAACTGGCCGGCGAACGCATGAAACTCGGCCTCCTGCTGCACGACCCGGAGGAGGAGCACGACTGCTTCTCCGACAACACCCACAACTCGCACTACAACGACATCGTCGGCATCAACAACGTCTACCACGGGCGCTATGTTCGCGTGGACGGGTCCGTTGTCGAGGGCGCAAGCCTCGCCTCGCTCGTTCGCGAGAAGGATGCGGCCGTCGCAGACGAGATGGATGGCAAGCTCACGGCGACGCTCAAGGCCGCGGAAGCCATGAAAGCCCGCGCCGAGGGCGGCGAGGCCTATGACCAGATGATCGGCGAGGGCAATGCCGAGGGCAATGCAATCGTTCAGGCGGTGATCGACGGCCTGGTCACCCAGACCCGCTCGCTGGAGCGCGTCATTGCGTCACTCGAGTTGGGCGACGTGACCATCGAGGGATCGGACAGTCTCGACAATCCGAATGCAGTGTTCCAGTAGGAAGCAGTCCACCGCCATCCTCGCAGGCCGGTAGGATCGAGCCATGAAACTGCGTTTGTTGTCCTTGCTTCTCGTCGCGGCGACGACAGTCGTCGCGGGAGGATTGCGCAACGACCTCTCCCCCTCCGACCTCGACCGGGTGCGCGCGATCACGCAGCCGGCCACCGATTTCTCGAAGCCCGAGACGTTCGAGAAGATGCAAGGGGGTGCCGCGACCACGCCGAAGGTCGGCGACACCAACGCGCTGTCGCAGCCCTCTGCCAACCTGTCCTTCGCCGACAGGGAGCGCTTTTCGCTCGGCAATGGCATCTTCCGCAAGGACTGGGTGACGGCGCCGTCTTCGACGCAGGCGTCCGACGGGCTCGGCCCATTGTTCAATTCGCGCAACTGCCAGGCCTGCCACATCAAGGACGGCCGCGGGCACGCGCCGTCCTCGATCGGGGGCGACGCGGTGTCCTATCTTGTGCGCCTGTCGATGCCGCCGAACGAGGAACAGGCCAGGCAGATCGCGGCGAGCCTGATTCCCGCCGCTCCGGATCCCGTCTACGGGCTGCAACTGCAGGACCATTCCGCCGCCGGCCTCGTGCCCGAAGGCCGCATCCATATCGACTACGAGGACGTGCCGGTCGCGCTTCCGGATGGCGAGACGGTCACGCTGCGCAAGCCGACTTTGACGATCGACGAGCCCGGCTTCGGCGCCTTCGCACCCGGCCTGATGATGTCGGGCCGCATCGCGCCCGCCATGTCCGGCATGGGTCTGCTGGAGGCGATCCATGACGCCGATATCATGGCCAACGCCGATCCGGACGATAAAGACGGAGACGGCATCTCCGGCCGGCCGAACCTGATCGCCGACGGCAAGGGCGGGCTTCTCATCGGCCGCTTCGGCTGGAAGGCCGCCCAGCCCTCCGTCGAGCAGCAGACCGTTCATGCCTTCGCCGGCGACATGGGCCTGTCGACGCCGATCCTGCCGGACAATTCAGGCGACTGTACCGCAGCCCAGCCGGACTGCCACGCCATGCCCAACGGGGCGCAGGAGCGCTACGGCGACACCGAGGTGCCGCGCGACGTGCTCGATCTCGTCGTCTTCTATTCTCAGAATCTCGCGCCGCCCGTCCGCCGCGACCTCGGCAAGCCGGAGGTCCTTGCTGGAAAGGCCGCGTTCTACCAGGCCGGCTGCCCCGTCTGCCACGTGCCGAAATACGTCACCAGCCGCAACGCCGCGCACGAGGCGCAGCGCTTCCAGCTGATCTGGCCATACACGGACCTGCTGCTGCACGACATGGGGGCCGGCCTCGCCGACGGACGCGGTGAGGGACTGGCGGACGGGACCGAATGGCGCACGCCCCCGCTGTGGGGCATAGGCCTCGCGCACAAGGTCAGCGCGGAGGCCGGTTTCCTGCATGACGGCCGCGCCCGCACGGTGCAGGAGGCGATCCTGTGGCACGGCGGCGAAGCGCAGACAGCCCGCGACACCTACGCTGCGCTGACGAAGGCCGAGCGCGACGCGCTGGTCAAGTTCCTGGAGTCGCTGTGATGCGGGGCCTGTGGGCTCTCGTCCTGCTTGCGGCCGTCTTGCCGGCCTCCGCCGAAGGCGTGGGTCGGCCGGTGATCGACGGCTTTGTCGAGCCATCCAATGCGGCTTTCACGCGCTCGACCGCGGACCTGGCAGCTTCAGTCGAGGTGCTATGCGACAAGCCGGGCAACGATACGCTGTCCGCCTCCCGCACGGCCTTCGCAACCGCGCTGGACGACTGGGGCCATGTCTCCGTCCTGCGCTTCGGGCCGCTCGCCGCCGATAGCCGCTTCGAGAAACTCTTCTTCTGGCCGGACGCGCGCGGTATCGGGCTGAAGCAGGTGCAGGGCCTGCTCACCTCCAGCGATCTGGACGGCATTTCCTCCGGGATGGCCGGCAAGAGTGCGGCGCTTCAGGGCTTTCCGGCGCTTGAGTTCACGCTCTATGGTGCCGGATCCGACAGCCTCGCGGCCGGCGACCCGTGGCGGTGCTCGGTCGCGTCCGCCATCGCGTCGAACATCGCCGCGATCGCCGCGACAGTCGCCCAGGAATGGAACGCCGGCTCGCCGTTCGCCGCCTCGTTTGCTGCGCCGGCCGAGGGCAGGGAGCCCTATCGCACCGAGGCCGAAGTCCAGGGCGAGATCGTCAAGGCGCTCGCCACGGCCTTGCAGTTCATCCGCTCCGCCGAACTTGCCCCGCCTCTTGGCGAAGAGCCTGCCAAGGCCAACGGAAAGCGCGCGCCGATGTGGCGCAGCCGGCTGACGGCCCCGCTGATCGTCGCCCAGATCGACGGCGTGCGGCAGCTTCTTGCGGCTGCCGGCTATGAACGGTCTCTGCCGGAAGACAGCCGCTACATCGCTTCTTCCATCCGCTTCGAGCTCGACAACGCCATCCGGACCTTGGGACAGGTCGAGGGGCCGGCCGAACAGGCGTTCGGCACCGAGCCCGATCGCGGCCGCTTTGCCTTCGCCGAACTCGCGCTTCATCACGCCAGCGAACTGGTGACGCGCGACCTTGCCGCCGCGCTCGGCCTGACCATGGGTTTCAATGCGCTCGATGGAGATTGACCGCCGCACCTTCCTGACGCTGCTCGGCGCCGCGGCCATGGCGCCATCGGGCGCGCTTGCGTCGGAAGAGCAGCTTTATCTCGCCGCACGAGCCAGGGGCGGCCGGCATGAAGTGGCAGTGCTCGACGCGCGCGGTGCCGACCGCCTAGTGCTGCCGATCGAGGACCGCGGCCATTCCTTCGCCATCGACCATGGCCGCCGCACGGCCGTCGCCTTCGCCCGCGCGCCGGGACGCTATGCGGTCGCCTTCGACATCGCCGGCAAGGCTGTTCCGCAGCCTCTGGTCGCGGCGGAAGGGAGGCACTTCTTCGGCCACGGCATCTTCTCGCCCGACGGCCGACTGATGTTTGCGTCCGAAAACGACTACGAGGCCGGCAAGGGTGTGACCGGCATCTATGACGTTGGCAAGGGGTTTGCGCGTCTCGGAGAGTTCGACTGCGGCGGCATCGGCCCGCATGACGTGGTGCTGATGCCGGACGGCAAGACGGCCTGCGTCGCCAATGGCGGCATCCTCACCCACCCCGACTACGACAAGCTGAAGCTCAATCTCGATACGATGGCGCCGAGCCTCGCCTATCTCGATATCGCCAGCGGCGACATCGTCGAGCAGGTGTCATTGCCGGCCGACCTGCACAAGCTGTCGATCCGCCATCTCATTGTCGATGCCAGCGGCGCCGTCTGGTTCGGCTGCCAGTATGAGGGCGACGCGGGCGACCGCCCGCCGCTCGTCGGCCGCCACCGACGGGGCCACGAGCCGGAGCTCTTCGCCGGACCGCCGGACCTGCTGCGCCGCATGGACAATTATGTCGGCTCCGTCTCTGTCGATACATCCGGCGAGATCGTGGCCACCTCTTCGCCCCTGGGTGGGCTGGTCGCCTTCTGGGATGCCGCCACCGGCCGCTATCTCGGCGAGCAGAGCATGGCCGACGTCTGCGGCGTCGCGCCTCTGAAACCCGGCCACGTGCTCGCCACGACAGGACGCGGCGCCGTCGACGACATGTCGCCCTCCGCGCGCGCCGCAATCCTCGGCGAATTCGCGACCAATCCGGCCTGGGACAACCACCTAAGGCTGGTGTGAGCCTTTACCCCAGTTCGACGCTGCGCTTGCGTGCAGCCTCTACCGCTTCTGTCAGCAGCGCCTTCAGCCGATCCTCGCCCATCAGCACACCCAGCGCCGCCGCCGTCGTGCCGTTCGGGCTCGTCACCTGCTCGCGCAGCCGCGTCGGCGTCTCGGTGCTCTCCTTCGCCAGCGAAGCGGCGCCGTAGACCGTCTGCATGGCGAGGAGTTTCGCTGTCTCAACCGGCAGTCCCGCGCCTTCGGCAGCCGCCGTCAGGCATTCGATGAAGTGGAAGATGTAGGCCGGCCCCGAGCCGGATACGGCCGTCACTGCGTCCATGAGGCCCTCGTCGGCGATCGAGGCGACTTCGCCCGACGCCGACAGGAGGTCGGCGACGAAGGCATTCGCCTCCTTCGTCACGTTGGCATTGGCGAAGATCACCATCATGCCCTTGCCGATTGCCGCCGGCGTGTTGGGCATGCAGCGCACGATGGCGGCGGTTGAACCCAGGATATCCTCGAACACGGCAATCCGCGTCCCCGCCGCGATGCTGAGATAGGTCGCGCCCATGCCGGCGAAGCGGGCATAAGCGGGCACCACATCGCGCATCACCTGCGGCTTGACGGCGAAGATCACCAGCGTCGGAGCAGTTCCCCGGGGCATCTCCGCCGCGCTGGCGCCGACCTGAGCCCCGAGCTCCGCCGCCCGCGCCCTGAGTCCATCGTTCGGCTCGACAACGAACACCTCGTGCGGCTTGAGCTTTCCCGATTTCAGCCAGCCCGCCAGCATGGCATGGCCCATGTTGCCGCATCCGACGAGCACCACCAGCACAGACATTGTCCATTCTCCCGTTTGAGGGAGGGAATGAACCGCAGCGGCGATTGTTTCAAGTGCCTGGATGGTCAGTGACGCGCGTGGCGACGGGAAAGCGGGCGACGAGCCTCAGCCCGAGCACCGCCATGACGAAGAACAGCCACACGGGATCGGCGCGGCGGAAGAAGAAGGATTCGAGAAAGGCGTTGAGCGCGGTGAACAGCAGCATCATCATGAACATGTCGGCCAGCAGCACGTTCTCCCGCCGCGGGCCGCTGCGCACATAATCGACCAGCGGGACGACGAGAAAAGCCATCACGGCGGCCGCCAGTGCTGGTATTCCCATGATCACGGCGATGTCGAGATAGCCATTGTGGCCGTGGACGATGCCTCGGATGTCCCAGTCGCGGTCGAACGGCTGTTCGGTGTTCATCAGGAACGGCGTCCCCCAGAAGCTCTCGAACCCATAACCGGCCCAGGGCTTCCTCGCGATCATCTCGCCCGAGAATTCCCAGAGCGCCGTGCGGCCGGTATAGGTCAGGCCCGGGAAGTGCTCGGCCGCGAGGTGCTTCAGCGGAGCGATGAAGACGATGCCGAGCGTGCCGAGCGCGGTGCCGACGATCGCCAGCGCGAAGATCAGCGGAACGAGCTTCCTCAGGCCGATGAGGCCGGGCAGCATCACCAGCAGGATCGCCAGCGGAACGAGCCCGGCGGTCGTCTTCGAGCCGGTATTGATCATGAAGATCATCGCTCCGATGAAAAGGACGACCCCCAGCCCCTTCCATCCCCGGCGCCAGAGATAGAGGCCGGCGAAGGAGAAGCAGGCCATCACAGGTCCGGCGACGTTCTTGTGGCTGAACGAGCCGCGCCAGAAGCCGGCATGCTGCGGCTCGAACGAATCGCCGCTGTGGATCGCTTCGACCGGGAAGGCGATCAGTCCAAAATAGCAGAGCCCGACGGTCACCAGCCCGGCGAAGGCCAGCACCGTCGAAAAGGAATCGGCGTCGCGCGGCATGGTGAGCACGGCCGCGATCGTCAGGATGCCGATGACAGTAAACATCGCGGCGCGGAACGCGGACGGCGGATCGGTCGCGTGCATCACCGAAAGGGCGAGGAATCCCAGCAGGATGAGCCACCACGGACTGAGCAGGCTCGCCAGCACGCGGCGGTCGACGAAACAGGCAAGCGAGAGGATGGCGATGGCGCCGAGCGAGCCGAAGCCCAACTGGTTGACGATGTCGCCGCCCTCCTGGGTGCCGGGCGCCGGCGCCGGCTGGAAGGGCTTGAAGGAGATGATGACGATCGTCAGCAGCAGCGACGCCAGGATCGTCGCGATGCGCCGCGCCGGGAAGGCATCGGCGATACGGCCGAAATCAATTCTTCTCGGGAGTGCGGTACTGTTCATTCGCATAGCCGAATTCGGCGCCGACCCGGCCCAACGCCACATAGACGGGGTAGAGCGCGACCGATGCCGAACCGGTCCTGGCGTAACGCGCGGCAGCGCGCAACGGCGATGCGCCGAGCAGCGCCAGGCTCTTCGCCAATACCCTGATCCGCCCGTACGGCTCCGCGGCACGTTTGCGCTTCTCGACCAGCGTCGAGATCACGCCGTTGCGCAGCGCCCGCGCTCGGATCCAGTCCGCCTCGACCCGCCGGTCCGGCACCGCCTCGAAGACCTGCGCCTCGGCGCACCAGCCGAACCTGAAGCCGGCCGCGGCCGAGCGCGAGAGGAAGTCGCTGTCGCCGCCGCCCATGAAATTGAAACGCAGATCGAGGAAGGGCGATCCCATCTTCTCCAGCACGTGCCGCCCGATCAGCAGATTGCCTGAGGAATAGAGGGCCGGCACGCGGCCGCTCGACGTGTAGGGCGGGGAAAACACCGGATGGCTCTCCCAGTGCTGATGCGCGGGATTGTCGAACACCGGAAGCTGCGGCCCGCCGACGATGTCGGCAGGCAGCGTCTCGCTCGCTGCGCACATCCGTTCCAGCCAGTCGGGATCGGCGATCTCGTCGTCGTCGATGACAAGCAGGTGCCGGAAAGCGGGAAAGTGGATCAGCGCCGTCAGCCAGCCGGCATTGTAGGCGCTGCAGTTGCCGCGCTCGTGCGCGATGATCAGCAGGCCGGGGACCCGTCCTGATTCGAACCACGGCGCGGCGGCTGCGACGCCTTCGCGGCCCTCGGCGTCGTTTTCCATCACGACCACTGCAAAGCGCCGCTGCGTGCGTTGCCGCTCGAGCGAGGCGAGTGTTTCCAGGACCTGCTTCGGACGGCGGAAAGTCGGCATGGTGACGACCGTGTCCACCGCCTGCGCGTCGAGACCGGGGGAGCGGGCGACGAGCGAGATCGCCGGATCGGAGGGGCGGGGATTCATGTCGGCGCGGCGTCCGTTGCAGGCGATCCGGTATCGCAGAGCGCCATTAAGGAGCCGTTAAATGCTGCCTTTGTGCCCTTTGCGCGGCCGGGCGCGTAAAACCGTTCGCCGGTGATTTACGAGCCGTTAAGCACTTATCGGTTTCGCAACCGGAAGCAGGCGCTTTTAATTGTTGGAAACGAACTTCTTGGTCATGCGCTTAACTCCTGTTACCGGCTGGGCTGCTATTGCCTCGGGGCAACAGGAAGCTGAAATGCACCTCGTTTTCGCCACCTCCATCGTCCCGTCCGGGAGCGCCACGACCGGCTACGAGATCGCCAATGCCGCGATTGTCGATGCGTTGCGCCGCGCCGGCGTGAAGGTGACGGTGCTCGGCTTCATCTGGCCGGGCGCGAGCCCGTCGGATCCGGAGCACACCGTCGTCCTGGGCGAGGTCGATGTCCGTACCGACAATGCCACGGGGCTCCAGAAAGCGAGCTGGCTCTTGAAGGCGATGTCGATGGGCCTGACATTCTCCTCGGTTAAACTCAGGGCGGCGACGCCCGACCAGGTGCGAGCCGCGCTGTCGTCGATCGAGCCGTATGATGGCTACATTCTCAACGCCGCTCAGTTCGCCGGTGCGTTCGAGGACGTTCTTCGCGACCGGCCGTCGATCTTCGTCGCGCACAATGTCGAGTACCGCTCGGCGGAAGAAAATGCCGCCGCCGCGCGCGGGCTGATGCAGCGGGTTCTCTACACGCGCGAAGCGGGCCTGCTGCGCGGCGTCGAACGCCGACTTTGCGACCGCGCCGCTTTCGTCTGGACGCTGGCGGATGACGACCGTCCTCTGCTGGGGATCGATCGCGACGACCGCTCGTCCGCGCTGCCGCTGGTGACCCGCCTGGATGCACCGCAGCCGGCCGGCGCCCGCACTATCGACTGCGATGCGGCCCTGATCGGCACCTGGACGTGGCAGCCGAACCGTATCGGCCTGGAATGGTTCCTCGACGAAGTGGTCCCAAACCTGCCGCCGGACTTCACCGTCCGGATCGCCGGCAAGACGCCGTCCGATATCTCCAGCCCTCATCCGGGTGTAAAATTCGTCGGTTTCGTGCCGGACGCGACCGACTTCGTCCGCTCGGCCCGCGTCATACCGCTTGCCAGCCGCGCCGGCACCGGCGTGCAGTTGAAGACGATCGAGACGTTCGAACTCGGCCTGCCCTCGGTTGCGACGACGCGGTCGCTGCGCGGTATCGCCAACGTGCCGGACAATTGTGTCGTCGCTGACGATCCGAGGGAGTTCGCCCGCGCGCTCGTCGAGGCGGCGCGCAACCCGAAGCCGGACGCCGACGGCCGGGTGTTTCACGCGGCCCAGCGCGCCGCGCTCGACCGCGAGATCGCGCGCGGGCTGGCGCAACTGCGCCAAGCCGGCAAGCACGAGGCGGCGGCATGAACCCGCAGTCCATCCAGCCAGTCGCGTCACGCCTGCCGTCGATGGAAATACTCGCCGTCCCTGTGGCCGCAGTCGGCTGGCATGAGGCGCTGGAGGTCCTCGGCGGCTATCTGCGCGACCGACGCTTCACGCCGGTCGGATTTCTCAACGCACACAATGCGAATGTCGCCTGCGTCGACCACGAATTCACCCATGCCCTAAGTCGATTCCTCGTTCTGCCGGATGGCGTCGGCGTCGACATCGCCGCCAAATGGCTGCACGGCCGTCCATTTCCGGCAAACCTCAACGGCACGGACTTCGTGCCGGCTCTGATCGCGTACGTGCCCACCCGGCTCAAGGTGGGGCTCCTCGGGGCGACACTGGAGAACGCGGGCGGCGCGGCCGAGCAGCTCACGACTCTGGCGCCCCAGCACGAGTATCGCGTCATCCATGACGGCTACTTCACCAAGGAGCAGGAGCCGGACATCATCGCCGATATCGCCGACTATCGGCCCGACATCCTTCTCGTCGCCATGGGCGTGCCGCATCAGGAACTGTGGATAGCGCGCAACCTCACCCCGCTCCACTGCACCATGCCGATCGCGGTCGGAGCGCTGCTCGATTTTCTTTCCGGCCGCGTGCCGCGCGCACCGCTGTGGGTGCGCCGGCTGCGGCTCGAATGGCTGTTCCGGCTGTGGATCGAACCGGGCCGGCTCTGGCGCCGATACGTCGTCGGCAACCCGCTGTTCCTGGTGCGTGTGCTCGCGCAAAAACTGGTAGGCTATCGCACCGACAAGGAGCGGATGCGGGATGCATGACGTGATCCGTCGCACGGCGGCGCTCGTGACGGCGAGCTACAAGCCCGACCTGGAGCGGTGCCGGCTGCTGTGCGAGACGGTCGACCGCTATGTCACCGGTCATTCGCATCACTATCTCCTGGTCGCCTCGGAAGACGTTGCTCTGTTCAGGCAGCTCGAGGGACCGATGCGAACGGTGGTGGACGAGCGGGACCTGCTGCCCTCATGGCTCCGGTCCTTTCCCGATCCGTTCTTCCGCTTCCGCAAGCGCGTCTGGCTCTCGACCCGCACCATGCCTTTGCGCGGCTGGCACGTGCAGCAGTTGCGCCGGATCGCGATCGCGCATCGCGTCTCGCAGGATGCGCTGATCTATTGCGATTCCGACGTTGCCTTCCTGCGCCCCTTCGATTGCCGCGCCCTCTGGCAAGAAGGCCGCCTGCGGCTTTTCCGCCGTGACGACGGTCTTGCGCGCGAGGGTCTCGACGAGCAGCGGCGCTGGGCAACCAATGCAGGTTCGGTCCTCGGTCTCTCCGCGCCTCCGCGGCACGACTACATCGCCACCGTCATCGCCTGGCGGCGCGACGCGGCCGTCGTCATGTGCAAGCGCATCGAACAGGTGACCGGCAAGCATTGGGTGGCGGGTGTCGCCGCAAACAGGCATTTCTCCGAGTGCATGCTCTATGGCCGCTACGCCGACGAGGTGATGGAAGGGCAGGGCCATTTCCATGCCTCCAACGAACTCTGCCGCGTCTACTGGACCGGGCCGGCACTGTCCGACGAGCAGTTCCGCGAATTCGTCGCCGCGATGAGCCCGGATCAGGTGGCGATCGGCATGCAGTCCTTCATCGGCACGGACATCGGCCGGATCCGCCGGCTGATCGAGGCTTGAGCTTCAAACGGCTTTCGCCGGCAGCCGCATCGCGCTGTAGGTCAGCAGCGCCGAGGCGAGATAAAGCGCGGCGAAGACGGCATTCAACAGCAGTACGAGTTGGCTGACTTCGAGAGACTGCACCAGCACCAGCGCCAGGAGCACGGCTTTCAGGCCCGCGAGGAGAGCAAGGTTGATTGCCCGCAGGAGCGTCTGGCCGCGCGCGAACAGCAGCTCCGCCTGGTATTCGACCAGATTGCGCAGTCCGGGCACGAAGAGGGCGAGGCCGAGCAGGGGGGCGGCCTCCGACACGTTCTTGCCCAGAAGCGTCGGGAAGAAATGCAGGATCACCGCAAGCGCGGCGAGCGCCAGCGTCGACACTGAAAAGACCGCGGCTTCCAGCCCGATCCGGCGGATCGTCCGCGCCAGAAGCTCGGGCGTGCGCATCAGGCGCTGCACCAGCATCATCGTGAAGGTGCGGATCGGGATCGCGGTCAGATCCACCAGCCGCATGATGATCGCATAGATGCCGGCGAGATGTGGCCCGCCCAGCGCCAGCACCAAGAGCTTGTCCATCTCCATCTGCAGGTAGAACAGGATTTCCGCTCCGGCGACATAGAGCGAATCCGGCAGGCGGCGCAGATATACTCTCGTCCTCAATCTCAGCCGGCACGACGGATAGAAGAAGGCCGCCGCGATCAGCAGCGAGACGGCGTTCGCAGCGAGGTAGGCCAGGCTCCAGGTCGACAGATCCCGCACCGGCAGGAACATGAAGACGCCCGCCGCGGCCGCTCGCAGCACGGTGCCAAGAATGACGAGCACCGCGGCCCGGCCGAAGCGCGCCATGCCGTTGTTGACGATCACCACCGCCTCGACCGGGCGCCACAGCAGCGCCTCGGCCGCGATCACGGTGAGGAAGACCGGCAGCGCCATGTCGGCGCCGAAGAAGATCGCATGCGCGCCGAGGCTCGCCAGACCGAGAACCGGCAGCGAAGCGACCGCCATCAGAATGAAGCCGGCCGTGAACACGCCGATCAGGGCAGGGCGGACGGTCGCTGTGCGGTAGAGGGCCGTGATGTAGCCGAAGGCGAGGATGCGCGACAGCATCACGCCCGTGGCGGAAGCGGTCGCGAACAGGCCGAAATCGGCGATCGACAGCGTGTTGGCGAGCGCCACGAAATAGATGAGCGAGAAGATCAGCCGTCCGGCTGAGCCGCTGATCGCGGAGGCGTAGTCGCGGACGAGCCCGATTCGCGCGCGAAGCGTCGCGCGAAGGGAAGGGCTCTGACCGACTTTTTCGCCGCTCGGCGTGACACTGGACACGCGCGAACAGCTACCAAGGAAAGTTTAACGTGCCGTTCAGGATTGGTGCACGCGAGAGTAGAGAGAGGCCCGCGCAGCTCGTTAAAAATGTGTGCTTCGCCGCACCTGTTAATGCCGAAATTAACCTTTTGTTTTCCATGGCTCTTTAGCGTGCCTTAACGATTGGATCCCTCCACTCGACCGATACGACCCGAAAAGGCAGCACGGGCGAATGTTCAACCCGGACAAACGTGATCAGGGGAAGCCCCCGCGTTCTCTGCTCTCGTTCGGGCAGCAGCGGGCGAAGACGTCCGCAGCCAACCCGCCGCCGGCCTCTCTCACCTCCTACGTGCCCGAAGGCCTGTCGCCCGCGGAGCGTCACCGGCTCGCGCGGTCGCGCCGAGAGGCCAAGTCAAATCCCCTGCTCGATGCGCTGGCCGCTCAGCCCAAAACCGAACCCGCGCCGCAAGACATCGGACCGCGCGGCGCGCCTGAATCCCGACCCGCCACATCGCCCGCCGCGGAGGCTTCACCTCGGCCAGCCAGGCAGACGGAAGAGGCATCGGCACCGCTGCCCGCCGCAGCTACTGCGCAAAGCGACGTGTGGCGCCCGCTGATCGATCCGCTGAAGATCTGGAGCGGCATCGTCCGCTCGCGCTGGATCATTCTCGCCGCCACCGTTGCGGGCGCCGCACTCGGTGTCGTCATCGCCTTGTCCACGCCGAAGAAATACGAATCGGTCGCCGAGCTTCTCGTCGATCCGCGCGATCTCAAGATCTCCGACCGCAACGTGACCGAGGGCGGCCTGCCGAACGACGCCACGCTGGCGATCGTCGAGAACCAGGTGAGGGTGCTCACCTCCGGCAACGTTCTGGCCAAGGTCGTCGACAAGCTGAACCTCGCCGCCGACCCGGAATTCAACGGCGAGGAAGAGAGCTTCGGCCTCGGAGCGTTCATTTCCGAATTCAGATCCATCTTCTCTCGCAGCGAGAAGAACGAGGGCGACCTGCGCCGCGCATTGGCGATCCAGGGCCTTGCCAAGAGCCTCGACGTCGAGCGCGGCGGCAAGACCTTCGTCGTCTCGATCTCCGCCGTCACGCAGAGCGCCGAGAAGTCGGCTCTGATCGCCAATACGCTGACCGAGACCTTCCTCCAGTCCTACGGTGACATCCAATCGGACACGGCGGGCCGCGCCTCGGACGAACTGACGTCGCGCCTTGCCGAACTGCAGAAGGGCGTCGAGGAAGCCGAGCGCAAGGTCGAGGCCTACAGGGTCGAGCAGGACCTGTTCGACGCCCAGGGCCGCCTCATCTCCGACGACGAGATGGTCAAGCTCAACGACCAATTGACGATCGCCCGCGCCCGCACGATCGAGCTCAACGCGCGCGCGGCTTCGATCCGCGACCTCAATCCCGACGCGGTCGTCGGCGGCAGCCTGCCGGAGCAGATCAGCTCTCCCGTCATGGCCGAGCTGCGCACCCAGTACGCCACCTCCAAGCAGGAGGTCGAACGTCTCTCGGTCAAGCTCGGACCGCGCCACCCCGAGCGGCTCGCCGCCGAAGCGCAGCTTGCCGGCGCCCGCGAGTCGCTTGCCTCCGAGTTGCGCCGCATCAGCTCCTCGATCCAGGTCGATCTGAAGCGGGCGGTCCAGCTCGAGCAGGATCTCGCCAGCCGGCTTGCCCAGCTCAAGTCTCGCCAGGCCCAGGTGAGCGAAGACCTCGTGACCGTGCGCGAACTGGAGCGCGAAGCGGCGGCCAAGCGCGCCGTCTACGAATCCTTCCTGCTGCGTGCCCGCGAAACCAACGAACAGCGCGGCATCAATACGGCCAACATGAGCGTCATTTCGGTGGCGCAGCCGGCGCTCGAGCCGCTCGGCCCGTCGCGGTCAATGATGGTGATCGCGGCAACCGTGCTCGGCTTCATGGCCGGTGTCGGCATCGGCGGTGTTCGCGGCGTCGTCGACAGCCTGCGTTCCGGCGGTGGCGGCAGCCCGGTCGTCCCCGCGCCGCGGCGCGCCCCGGCCCGTCCCCGCCCCGACGCGGAAGACGAGATCGATCGCATCATGCGCTCGGCGGCGAGCGATTGGACCTCCGAACCCGCTCCTTCGGGCAAACCGTCGCGCGCTGCCCGGCCCGCCGCGCCGGTCAAAGCCGACGAACCGAAAGCCGCAACCGTCGGCGGCGACGCCAACCCCAGGCCCTCCCAGCCGTCAGACGAAGGCAAGAAGGATTCCCCGATGCATCCCACGCAGCCCTATCCCTATCCGCCCATGCAGGGAGCCTATCCGGCGCAGCCTGCGCCCATGCCGCAGCCAGTGCCGCCGCAGGCGTGGTACGACCAGCAGGCCGTCTATGCCGCGCAGCAGCAGGCGGCCTACCAGGCCTGGCTTGCTGCCCGCCCGCCGCAGCCCGCCTACCCGCCGCAGGCACCCGCGCCGCAATGGGCGTCCTGGCCGCAGCAGCCGGGCTATGCCCAGCCGGTCTATCCCCTGCCGCACATGCCGTTGAACATGCAGGCGCCGCAAGCCTGGCCGGCCCAGCCGCAATATGCGCCGCCGACGGGCTGGTCTCCCCCGCAGGAGATGGCTCCCCCGCCCCAGCCTCAATCGTTCCAGCACCAGCAGGCGCGGGCCGAGACGAGCGCGATAGACGAGATTCGCGAGAGCCTGCGCGAATTCCGCGACGCGGTGCGTGATCTTGCCGTCAACCGGGTGCGCGGCCGAGCCTGAAGCCGGAATTGCGGCATGGTGTGCCGCATTGTCCGGTAGGCGTCGCCGCCGTTTCATGCCATGACCGCGCCATCCGAACGGGAGGGTGCGCCATGGCGGAGATCATCGACGGCAAGAAGGCAGGCGAGGACGTCGCCGCGACGGTGGCGAAGGCCACTGCCGAATTGGTCGCGAAGACCGGCGTCAAGCCCGGACTCGCCGTCGTCATCGTTGGCGAGGATCCCGCCAGCCAGGTCTATGTCGCTTCCAAGTCGAAGAAGGCGCGCGAATGCGGCTTCCATTCGGTGCAGCACACGCTGGCGGCGGATACGCCGGAGACGGATCTCCTCGCGCTGATCGACGATCTCAATACAGACGCCGCGATCCACGGCATTCTCGTCCAGCTGCCGCTGCCGGCCCATATCGACTCGGGCAAAGTGATCCAGGCGATTTCGCCGGACAAGGACGTCGACGGCTTCCACTTCATCAATGTCGGCAAGCTCGGCGCCGGCGTGCTCGACACCGCCTTCGTGCCTTGCACTCCGGCCGGGTCGATGCTGCTGATCGAACGCGTGCGCGGCCGCGACCTGTCGGGCCTCAACGCGGTCGTCGTCGGCCGTTCCAACATCGTCGGCAAGCCGATGGCCAATCTGCTGCTCGCCGCCAACGCAACCGTCACCATCGCCCATTCGAAGACGAAGGACCTCGCCGGTCTCTGCCGCACCGCCGACATCCTCGTCGCGGCGGTCGGCCGGCCCGAGATGGTCAAGGGCGATTGGGTGAAGCAAGGCGCAACCGTCATCGACGTCGGCATCAACCGCATTCCGGCGCCACGCGAATCCGGTCGCAATACGCGTCTCGTCGGCGATGTCGAGTTCATGAGCGCCTCGGAGCGCGCGGGCGCGATCACTTCCGTCCCTGGCGGCGTAGGTCCCATGACCATCGCCATGCTGATGGCCAACACGCTCGTCGCCGCCTGCCGCAAGGCGGGGGTGGAGCCGCCGAAATTGTGAGCGGGCGAATGGCGAGTGGTGAGTGGCAAGTGGGGTTTGAGACCATCAGTCCCGGTTGACCCCACGCACAATTCCGCGCTTCTCATTCGCCATTCGCCATTCGCCATTCGCCTACTCTTTCCCCTCCTTCCCGCCCCTCTTGCGATCCTGTAGAACGCCGCCATGCCCGAACCCTCCGCTTCCGGCCGGCAATTCGCCTTTCTGCTGGTCGACAAGTTCTCCATGTTCTCCCTGGCGGCCGCGATCGACACGGTCCGTTCGGCCAACCGCATGCTCGGGCGCGATTTCTATTCCTGGAAGACCGTCTCGGCCGACGGCGACTCCGTCATGGCATCGAACGGCCTGCCGCTGAAGATCGACTACGCGATCGCCGACCTGCCGCCGGTCGACATCCTGTTCGTCTGCGTCGGCCTGTCGATCGACTTCCCCGGCAAGTCCAAAGTGCTGTCGGGTCTGCGCACGCTCGGCCGGCGGGGCGCCGCGCTCGGCGCGCTGTCGGTCGGCTCCTATCTGCTTGCCGAGGCCGGCCAACTCGAAGGCCACCGATGCACCATCCATTGGGAGAACCGCGCCGGCTTCCGTGAACGCTTCCCCGAGATCGAGTGCACCGGCAACGTCTTCGAGATTGACCGCAAGCGCTACACCTGCGCCGGCGGCACCACCTCGATCGACCTCCTGCTTGAAATCGTCCGCTCGGATTTCGGCGCCGGCCTCGCCAACGAGGTCGCCAACCAGTTCCAGCACGAGCGCATCCGCTCTGCCGGCGATCGCCAGCGCGTCGGGCCCGAACGCGACCTGACCGGCAAGTCGGAGAAGCTGCGCAAGATCGTCGAACTGATGGCCGACAATCTCGACGAGCCCTTCTCGGCAGTGCAGCTGGCCAAATCCGCCGGCCTGTCGGTGCGCCAGGTGGAGCGGCTGTTCCTGCGCCATCTCAACATGACGCCCGGCCGCTACTACATGCGCCTGCGCCTCGAGCGCGCGCGCGAACTGCTGCGCCAGACCAACATGCCGATCCTCGACGTGGCGATCGCGACCGGCTTCACCTCGCACTCCTACTTCGCCCAGTCCTACCGGCTGCAGTTCGGCCGACCGCCGAGCGAGGAACGGCGCACGACGTATTGAGCTCCGTCACGAGGCCAGGAAGCCTCCGTCGGAGGCAAGCACGTGCCCGACCGTGTAGGATGCTTCGTCCGAGGCCAACCAGACGACGGCCTGCGCGACGTCTTCCGGGTCGCCCATGCGCCGCAGCGGCAGTCCTGCCGCCACCGTCGACACGTCGCCGACGCCGGCCCGCAGCATCATGTCGGTGATGACCCGCCCGGGAGCCACCGCGTTGATGCGCACGCCCCTGGGGGCATATTCCAGGGCGCAGGTGCGCATCAGCGAAATCACGGCTGCCTTCGACGCCGAGTAGAGGGCAAAGCCGGGATTGGGATTGCGGATGCCGCTGACCGACGCGTTGACCACGATGCTGCCTGTCGAACGCGGCGCCATCGCCGCGAGCTGATGGCGCAGGCACAGGAACACGGCGCGGACATTGGCGTCGAAGACCGCGTCGTAGACGGCGTTCGTCTGTTCGGCCAGCGGCAGGCGCTTCTCCTGGTGGCCGGCATTGTTGAAGGCGACGTCGAGGCGCCCGAACCTGTCCACCGTGCCCTTCACCATGCGCTCCACGTCGGCTTCGCGCGTCACGTCAGTCTTGACGAACAGGGCTTCGGCGCCGGCCATGCGGCATGCGTCGGCCGCGTCCTCGCCTTCTCTCTCGCGCCGGCCGGCGATGACGACCGCCTGTGCGCCTTCCTCGGCCATGAGGATGGCCGCGGCGCGGCCGATCCCGCTGCCGCCGCCTGTGACCAGACAGACCTTTCCGCTCATGCGGTCCCGATGCATTGTCGACCTCGCTCCAAGTTCGCGCCGTGGGCACCGTCCACATCGCCGCATTGAAATCGAAATAGTTGTATCTTACAACCAAATTCCTGATGGGGACCGACGTGCCATCATCGACCGACATCCGGATAGAGCAGGTTCGAGATGCCTCGCGGCAGATCGTGCGCGAACTCGGCTTCATGAAGGAGACCATCGCGGCGACGGCATTTCCGCCGTCCGCGGTTCACGCTCTGATCGAGATCGGCGCCAATGGCGGTATCACCGCTGCGAGATTGGGCGAGAACCTGCTGCTGGAAAAATCAAGCGTCAGCCGCATGCTCCGCAAGTTGGTGAACGCGGGGGAGGTGGCGGAGCGCCCGAACCCGGACGATGCGCGCGCCAAGCTGCTGGTGCTCACGGAGCAGGGCGAAAACACGCTGGCTGCGATCAACGCCTTCGGCAGGAACCAGGTCTCGGGCGCGTTCGCGCACCTCTCACCCAAGGACCGGGAACTGGTCGCGGCCGGGCTCGCCGCCTATGCAAGGGCGCTCAGGAAAGCAAGAGGCACCGGATAAAGCGGATCAGCGAAGCTGAAGAGCATTCGCTCGCGGCGCGGGTCGACGCCTTTGGACATCCGCCAGGGTGCTCACACCACCACGGGGTTTGCCGCGCCGTCCATGCTGATCGAGACGCCGGTGATGTAACTCGCCTTATCCGAGGCGAGGAACAGCACCGCGTTGGCGATCTCCTCCGGCCTCGCCATCCGGCCGAGGGGAATACGCGCGACGCTGCGCTGCCGCGCTTCGTCGAGCCCGATGCCGGCCAGCCGGGCCTCCGCGGCCAGCCCCTCCGCCACGCGTCCGGTTTCGGTCGTCCCCGGGTTGAGCGCGACGATCCGCACGCCGCGCGGTGCAAAGGCATTGGCGAGTCCCGCGGTGACCAGCATCAGCGCCGCGTTCGCCGCGCCGCCCGGGATATGCGTCGCGGCCGCGACCTTGCCGCCGTTGCCGACAATATTGACGATGACGCCCGATCCGCGCTCTGCCATTGCCTTCACCACCGGATCGATCGCGTGGATGTAGGAGAAGTATTTCGCGTCCATCGCGGCCCGGTAGGCCTGCGGTGAGAGCTCGTCCGGCGGTGTGCGCTTCGCCGCCCCGGCGCTGTTGACCAGCACGTCGATCGCGCCGAAATGCGCTGTGATCGCGGCGATCGCATCGGCCGCCATCGTCGCATCGCTCATGTCGGCGGCGATGCCGTAAACGCCCGGCAGAGCCGCGCAGGCTCGCTCCACGTTATCGGCCGACCGCGACAGGATGGCGACACGTGCGCCTTCCTCAAGGAAGGCCTTCGCACAGGCGAAGCCTATTCCCTTCGAGCCACCCGTGACGACGACGCTTTTTCCCGCAAGATTGAACTCCATCCCGCCCTCCGTGATCATCCTGTTACAAGCTTCGCGCAATCATCCTCTGGGATGATTCAAAAAGTCCTGCCGATGCGGGAACCATGTCCGTCCGGCGGCATTCTGTCGACGTTCGTCGAGGGGACAAGCATGTCGAGCGACCTGGCATTCCACGAGCCGGTGCTGCTGAGAAGCGGCCAGAGCGGGGTTGCCGAGATTCGCACACTCGACCAGGCGCTGGAACTCCTGCGCGAAGGCTGGCCGGAAACCCGGGGCAAATGGTATTTCGCGGCCGGCCGCGCCTGCGCCGACGCCGCCAACGGTCGCGCCTCGGTCCACATCGCCCGCCGAATCTTCGTCTATGCCGTCGAGGAATCCCGCCTCAGCGCCTGATCAGCCAAAGACGCTGGCACCCGCCTCGGCGCGCCCGGCCAAGGCGCGGAAGGCGGTGAACAGTTCGCGGCCCATGCCATGGCTGTTCGCCGACAAATCGGCGGTCGCGCAACTCCGTGCCGCGATCTCGTCTTCCGACAGGAACACTTCGAGCGTGCCTTCCTCGCCGTCGAGCCGGATCAGGTCGCCGTTTCGGATCTTGCCGATTACGCCGCCGTCCAGTGCTTCAGGCGTCACGTGGATCGCCGACGGCACCTTGCCGGAGGCGCCGGACATCCGCCCGTCGGTCACCAGCGCCACCTTGAAGCCGCGGTCCTGCAGGATGCCCAGCACCGTCGTCAGCTTGTGCAGTTCCGGCATGCCGTTCGCCTTCGGCCCCTGGAAGCGCAGCACGGCAACGAAATCGCGCTCGAGTTCGCCCGCCTTGAAGGCCGCGTTCATCTCCTCCTGGCTGTGGAACACGATCGCCGGCGCCTCGACGTGCCGCCGTTCCGGCTTCACGGCAGATGTCTTGGCAATCGCCGCGCCGATATTGCCCTTGAGCACCTTGAGGCCGCCGGTCGCCTGGAAGGGCTTCCTGGCGGTTGCGAGCACCTTGTCGTCGCCGCTCAGTTCCGGCGCCGGCTCGCGCGCGACCGTGCCGTCCGCGCCGAGCTTCGCCTCGACCGCGTAGGCCGCCAGCCCTTCGCCCCACACCGTCTTGACGTCGTCGTGCAGGAACCCGCCCGACAGAAGTTCGCGGATCAGGAAGCCCATGCCGCCAGCCGCGTGGAAATGGTTCACGTCGGCCAGCCCGTTCGGATAGACGCGCGCCAGAAGCGGCACGATGTCCGACAGGTCGGAAATGTCCTGCCAGGTCAGCCTGATGCCGGCCGCCTGCGCCATCGCGATCAGATGGATTGTGTGATTGGTCGAGCCGCCGGTGGCGTGCAGGCCGACCACGCCGTTGACGAAGGAGCGCTCGTCGATCATCCGGCCGACGGGCGTGTAGGCATTGCCAAGATGCGTGATGGCGAGCGCGCGCTTCGTCGCCTCGCGGGTCAGAGCGTCGCGCAGCGGCGTTCCTGGGTTGACGAAGGAGGCACCCGGTGTGTGCAGGCCCATGATCTCCATCAGCATCTGGTTGGAGTTCGCGGTGCCGTAGAAGGTGCAGGTGCCCGGTCCATGATAGGACTTCGACTCCGCTTCCAGCAGCTCGGCGCGGCCGACCTTGCCTTCGGCATAGAGCTGTCGCACGCGCGCCTTCTCGTCGTTCGGCAGGCCGGTCGTCATGGGGCCGGCCGGGATGAACACCGCCGGGAGGTGGCCGAAGGTCAGCGCGCCGATCACCAGCCCCGGCACGATCTTGTCGCAGACGCCGAGATAGACGGCTGTGTCGAACATGTTGTGCGACAGGCCGACCGCCGTCGCCATCGCGATCACGTCGCGCGAAAACAGCGACAGTTCCATGCCGGGCTGGCCCTTGGTGACGCCGTCGCACATCGCCGGCACACCGCCCGCCACCTGGGCGATGCCGCCCGCCTCGCGGGCCGCCTGCTTGATCAGCTGCGGGAAGAACTCGAACGGCTGATGCGCCGACAGCATATCGTTGTAGGAGGTGATGATGCCGAGATTGGGCACCGTGTCGCCGCCCAGCGCGACCTTCTCGCCCGGCGCGCAGGCGGCGAAGCCGTGCGCGAGGTTGCCGCAGGAAAGCACGCCGCGGTTGGCGCGCTTGCCCGCGGCGGCGTCCACCCGCTCGAGATAGGTTTCGCGCCCGGGCCGGGAGCGTTCGCGAATGCGCTCGGTGATGGCTTCGATGGAGGACTGAACCATGATTTCGTTCGCTCCGTGAGTGTGGTATCTTCCGTTAGGTCAGCGCGATGGAGCGCGACGATGACGGATCAGAATCAGGGTGGAATGACCGCAATCCGCATGGCGCTTGTCGCCGGAGGTGTGGTCGTGCTTTCGGTGTCGGTCGTGTTCCTCCTTGCGCCGGATTGGGCACAGTATTTGTGGCCTTGGGAGATGTCTCGACTCTCGCGCATATTCATCGCATCAATTCTGGCGGCGTCGGCGATTCCCGTCATATGGGCGGGATGGACGGACGAAACGGCCGCGGTGGCTTCCGGCTCGATTGATCTGTCGGTGATGTACACCCTGATGGCGATATATCTGCTCGTGCTCGGCGCGGCGGCGCCGAACGCCGGAGCAACCCTGCTCGGCGGCATCAGTGTCGCCTTCGCCGTCGGACTGGCGCTGCTTTTCATATGGAGCGAGCGAATCCCGTTCCGCGACCGCCGGCCGATGCCGCGACCCGTCTTTTTGTCGTTCTGGGTGTTCGCCTCCGTCCTCACGGTCGTCGGCACGTTGTTGGCGCTGGGCGTGCCCAACATTTTCCCTTGGCCGCTGGCTCGCGATACATCCGCGATGTACGGCTTCATCTATCTCGGCGCGGCCGCATATTTCGTCTACGGTATCGCGAAACCAGTCTGGGGCAACGCTAAGGGGCAGCTTCTCGGCTTCCTGGCCTACGACGTCGTGCTGATTCCGCCCTTCCTGATGCATTTTTCGACGGTACGGCCCGAAATGCGCATGAGCCTGATCGTCTACACGACCGTATTGTTCGTGAGCGCGGTGATCGCTGTCCACTACCTGTTCCTCAATCCGGCGACCCGGTTGCGCATGTCATCCTCAACTCAGCCCGTCCGCGCCGAATAGATCTGCAGCCCGGACGCCGCGCAGTTCACCACCATTCGTATTGGCAGAGGTTTTGTCTTCTCGGCCAAAGCTCTGTCCAACGCCTCGCGCTTGGCGTCGCCCTCGATATGCAGCGCCAGAAAGCGGGCATTGGCGATCAGCGGCATCGTCAGCGTCAGGCGTGGCTCGCCGCTAGAAGCTGAGTCGACCGACAAGACGCGGCGGGCCTGCGACGGATTCGTGACATCGTCGAGGTTCGGCGCGTCGGGAAAGAACGAGGCGGTGTGGCCGTCGGTTCCCATGCCCAGCACGACGACGTCGAGCGGCGAGCCCAGCAGCGCCACGCCCGCCTCCGCGCGTCGCGTCGCCTCGTCGACATCGGTCGCGTCCGAATAGAGCCCGACGAACCGCGCCAGCCGCGCTTCGTTCCTCAGCAGCTTCTCGCGCACCAGCCGTTCATTCGATCGTTCGGAGGAGGGCGGCACGAAACGCTCGTCCACGAGCGTGACGATCACCTTCGTCCAGTCCAGATCCTTGTGCGACAGGGCCTCGAAAAACAGCCCCGGCGTCGTGCCGCCCGACACCGCGAGCGTCGCGCCGCCTTTCGCCTTGATCGCCGCGCGCAGCCTGTCGGCAACGTCGGCAGCGAGCTGCGCGGCGAGGTCTTCGCGCGTCGCGAACGCCCTCCACCGCGCCGATGCCGCCATCACGTGCTCTCGTGCCATGTCCGTCCGTCGCGCTCGATCAGCGCGATCGCCGAGGAGGGTCCCCAGGTGCCGGCGGTGTAGCCCTGCGCCTCCTGCAGGTTCTCGACCCAGGCGCCCTGGATCGGGTCGATCCACTTCCAGGCGGCCTCGACCTCGTCGCGGCGCATAAACAGCGTCTGGTTGCCGCGCACCACATCCATCACCAGCCGCTCATAGGCGTCGGGGTTCCGCTCCTGGAACGACTGGGCGAAGCTCATGTCGAGCGCGATGTTGCGCAGCCGCATGCCGCCCGGGCCGGGGTCCTTGATCATGATCCACTGCTTCACGCCTTCGTCGGGTTGCAGCCGGATGACGAGCTGGTTGGCGAGAATCCGGCCCGCGCCCTCGCCGAAGATCGAGTGCGGGATGTGCTTGAACTCGATGACGATCTCCGACACGCGGGTCGCCAGCCGCTTGCCGGTGCGCAGGTAAAAGGGAACGCCTGCCCAGCGCCAGTTCTCGATCTCGGCCTTGATCGCCACGAATGTCTCGGTCGAGCTCTGGGAGCCGAGCTCCTCCTGGTAGCCCTTCACTGCGCCACCCGCCGACGCTCCGGCGCGATACTGGCCGCGAACGGTCATCTTGGGCGCTTCCTGGCCGTTGATGCGTTTGAGCGAGCGCAGCACCTTCAGCTTCTCGTCCCGCACGGCGTCGGCGTCCATGGTGGACGGAACCTCCATCGCCACCAGGCAGAGCAGCTGCAGGATGTGGTTCTGCGCCATATCGCGCAGCGCGCCGGCGCGGTCATAGTAGCCGATGCGGTCTTCCAGCCCGACCGTCTCGGCGACGGTAATCTGGACATGGTCGATATGCGCGGAATTCCACAGCGGCTCGTAGAGCATGTTGGCGAAGCGCAGCGCCATCAGGTTCTGCACCGTCTCCTTGCCGAGATAGTGGTCGATGCGGAAGATCTGGTGCTCGTCGAAATAGCTGCCGATCTGGTCGTTGAGTGCCTCGGCGGACGCGAGATCGCGGCCGATCGGCTTCTCGACGACGATACGGCTCTTCTGGCTGATCAGGTCGTTGCCCTTGAGATGTTTGGCGATGTCGCCGAACAGCGCCGGCGCCACGGCCATGTAGAAGACGCGGATGCGGTCGCTCTCGCCGACCTGCTTCTTGATCGCGTCGAACCCGTCGCCGGACTTGCCGTCGGCCGCCACGTAGTGGAGCCGGGCGAGAAAGGTCTCGAGCTGCTCGGGCTCGATCTCGGCGGCCTTGACGTGGTCGCTGATCGCCTTCCTGGCGAACTCGCGGTATTCCTTGTGGCTCATCTTGGCGCGCGACGTGCCGATGATCCGCGTCGGCTCCAGGAACTGGCCGGCGCGCTGCCGCTGATAGAGCGCGGGCAGCAGCTTGCGTTCGGCGAGATCGCCGGTGCCGCCGAAGGCGATGAAATCGAAGGGTTCCACCGGGATGATCTGGCTGGTCATTCTGTGTCCGATATCTGTTCCGGAGCGATCCGGACCGCTATAATCTAATCGATTTAAATTTCCTAGTCCCGATGCGACGCTGCTACAGCTTGACACATGCCCGGGCGAGGGTCTTTTCCTGCGGCCACCCCGACGCAGCGCTTTTGCAGTGCAGCATATCGCGCGTCCGGTGAAAAGCGGAAAGGAGCCGGCCATGGGCACGCATCTGTCTCGAACCGTCGCCGAGGGCGTCGCCTTCATGCAGATCATCGACGGAAAACCCACCGACGCGCTCTCCGGCGCCCGCATCGACGTCGCATCGCCGTCCGACGGCAAGGTCTTCGCCTCGATCCCGGCTTCGGGCGCGGCGGATGTCGACCGGGCGGTCCGCTCCGCGCGCAAGGCGTTCGACGAGGGTCCGTGGGGCCGCATGCCGGCGGTCGAGCGCGGCCGCTGCCTGACACGCCTGTTCCATCTGGTGGAAAGCCACGGCACCGAACTCGCCGCGCTCGAATCGCGCGACACCGGCAAGCCGATCCGCCAGGGCAGGGCGGATATCACCGCCACCATGCGCTACTACGAATTCTACGGCGGCGCCGGCGACAAGATTCATGGCGACACCATTCCCTTCCTGCCCGGCTATACCGCGCTGACCCTGCGCGAACCGCACGGCGTGGTGGCCGGCATCATCCCCTGGAACTACCCGCTGCAGATCCTGGCGCGTGTGCTGGGGGCAGCACTCGCGATGGGCAACACGCTGGTCGCCAAGCCGGCCGAGGACGCGTCTCTTTCTGCCATCCGCATCGCCGAACTGGCGCTCGAAGCCGGCATTCCAGAAGGCGTCGTCAACGTTGTCACCGGCTACGGTCGCGAGGCGGGCGCTGCACTCTCCGCTCATCCCGGCGTCGACTATGTCACCTTCACCGGCTCGCCCATGACCGGCACAGCGATCCAGCAGGCGGCGGCGATCAACAATCGTGGCGTCACCATGGAACTGGGGGGCAAGTCGCCGCAGATCGTCTTCGCCGATGCCGATCTCGACGCGGCGATCCCGGTTCTCGTCAACGCCATCATCCAGAACGGCGGCCAGACCTGCTCGGCCGGCAGCCGCGTGCTGGTCCAGCGCCCTGTCTACGAACAGGTCGCCGCGGCGCTGGCCGACCGCTTCTCCAGGCTGGTCGCCGGCCCGCACGATGCCGACCTCGACCTCGGCGCGCTGATCAATCCGAAGCAGCGCGAACGCGTCGCCGGCATGATCGCGGCCGCCGAGGAGGCCGGAATACCGATCCTCGCCCGCGGCTCAGTTGCCGCCGATGCTCCCGCCGGCGGCTGGTACCAGGCGCCGGTGCTGTTCGGCTCGGTCGACCCGGCCGCGACGGTCGCGCAGGAGGAGGTGTTCGGACCGGTCCTGGCGCTCTCGCCCTTCGACGACGAGGAGGACGCCATCCGCATCGCCAACGGCACCGAATTCGGTCTCGTCGCGGGCGTCTGGACGAAGGACGGATCGCGCCAGCACCGCGTCGCCAAGCGTGTCCGCGCCGGCCAGGTCTTCGTCAACGGCTATGGCGCCGGCGGCGGCGTCGAGCTGCCCTTCGGCGGCTTCAAGAAGTCCGGCCACGGCCGCGAAAAGGGCTTCGAGGCGCTCTACGACATGAGCGCCACCAAGACGATCGTGTTCAATCACGGATGACCGGCCGCCTCAAGGACAAGGTTGCCATCGTGACGGGTGCCGCGTCGGGCTTCGGCGAAGGCATGGCGCGACGCTTCGCCGAGGAAGGTGCCAAGGTCGTCGTCGCCGATCTCAACGGCAGGGAAGCCGAACGCGTCGCCGCCGAGATCGGCCCCAACGCCATTTTCACCGCGACGGACGTGACCAACCGCTCGCAGATCGACGCGATGGTCTACGCGGCGATGCAGGCCTTCGGCCGCATCGACGTCATGGTCAACAATGCCGGCTACACCCACCGCAGCGGCGACCTGCTCGACGTCGACGAGGAGACGTTCGACCTGATTGCCGAAGTCAACATGAAGGCGATCTACTTCTCCACGCTCGCCGTCGTGCCGATCATGGAGCGCCAGGGCGGCGGTTCGATCATCACCACCGCCTCGACGTCCGGCATCCGCCCGCAGGCCGGCCTCACCTGGTACAACGCCTCCAAGGGCTGGGCGATCACCGCGACCAAGTCGATGGCGCTCGAACTGGCGCCGAAGAAAATCCGCGTCAACTGCCTGTGCCCCGTCTCGGGCGAAACCGGGATGCTAGCGCGCTTCATGGGCGCGGATACGCCCGAAATCCGCGAGAAGATTCGCACCACCATTCCGCTCGGCCGACTGTCGACGCCGCTCGACGTTGCGAACGCGGCGCTCTGGCTCGCTTCGGACGAAGCTGCCTTCATCATCGGTATCGCGCTCGAGGTCGACGGCGGCTTCGACATCTGACGGAACACAAAGCCGTCAGCCCTCGACGGCGGTATCCGGCCGGTCGCCGCCGGGTTCGTGTTCAGTGCGCCACTTGCCCGACGCGTCCTGATACTCGATCTCGGCGTCGCGTCCGCCCAGCCGGTGCTCGTTCGCCGCTGCCAGGGCCGCGTTGCGGGCACTGTTATGGTCGGGAAACGTCTCGGAAAAGACGTCGCCCACCTTGTAGGCCCATCCTCCGTCGTGCTCGACGACGTGGTAGACGATCCGCCCGTCACTGGTCTTTGTCATGAGGCCTCCTGAACTTCTGCCATCAAGCCGCCCGCGCCTTGCAGGTTCCATATGCCGGTGGATGTTATGCCTGCCAGTCTCCGCCGACTAGACCCGAGTGACTGTCCGCGCGGGGCAACAGGAAGGCCCGTTCGTCAGGCTACCAGCTCGTCAGCCGTCGCAACTGGGGCGTCTTCTTGTGGATATGCTCGTCCATCCTGCTCCAGAGGCGGTCGAGTTCGGTGATTGTCTGGAACAGGAACGGCCCCTTGTTCAGCATCACGCATTCCGCGCGGACGGCCATTGCCGCGTCGGTCATCTCGCCGCGCGTCGGGATCCCCGTGCGCAGCAGGCCTTCGAGCACCTGCGTCGCCCAGATGACCGGGATCTGGGCGGCTTCCCCGAGCCAGAGGAGTTCCTCCTGTATCTCCGCCAGTCGCGCGAAGCCGATCTCCACGGCGAGATCGCCGCGCGCGATCATGACCGCGGTGGGTTGCCTTCCAGCTGCCCGTACCAGCATGGATGGCAGGTTGCGAACCGCGCGCAAGGTCTCGATCTTGAGCACCAGGCCAAGGCTCCGCCAGTCGTCCGGTCGCTCCCCTGCGAGGGCGTCCTGCAGTTCGGCGACGTCCGCTTCGCCTTGCACGAAGGAGAACTCGATGCCGTCCGCGTGGTGCGCCGCGAAGGCGAGCGCCTCGCGGTCGTCGTGAGTCAGCGCGGGAACGGAGAAATCCGTGTCGGGGAAATTGACCCCCTTCTCCGCTTTCAGCTTGTAGCCGTCCTCGTCCGGTCCGGCGTGAACCTCAACGACAATGCCCCAGGGCTCGACCCCGATCACACGCGTCTCGAGCTTTCCGTCGTCGATGAAGACGCGGTCGCCCTTCTTTGTCGCGGCGACGGCCTCGCCCAAGGTGCACTCGACCGCGGGGAGGTTCTCGTCAGCCTTTTGGAGCCGGCCGGGCAGCGTAATCGCAAGCCTGTCGTCGACATGGACGCGCTTCAGGCCCTTGACCTTGCGAATTTCGCCGGTGCGGATCTTGGGGCCGGCAAGATCCATGAGGATTTTCATGCGGCGTCCCGTTTTCGCGGCGGCCCCCTCGACATGTTCGATCATTTTCGCCCAGACGTCGGGGTCGTCATGCGCACAGTTGATGCGGACGGCCTCGACGCCGAGATCGGCCAGTCGCAGCATGAAGCGTTCGTCGCTTGCCGCTTCGCTCGGCGCCGTCACGAGCAGGTGGATGGGACTGTGCGGCGAGCGGGTACCGAACAATTCGGTCGTTCGCGCCGCGAGCCGCCCTTCGCCTGCGAAGAACGACGCGTTCGCCTGGAAGACCGGTGCCCCCTTGCCATCCAGCGCACGCAGGACGGCAAGCAGGGCATCGAGAGTGGGCAGAACCCGGCCCTCCGCGCGGCCCAGGGACGATAGGCCGTGCACCATCAGGTCTCGTTGCAGGGATCGGATGTCGCGCCGGCGAAGCGCCAGGTAATGGCTGAAATTCTCTGCGCTGGGCGCGAATTCGGGGCGCTCGACATAGCCTTCCCATTGCCGCGCGATTTCGATCGCGTCCTCGACCACCCCCGCGCGCAACTCCTCAAGCTGACAAAGCAGTCTCGTCACATCGGAACCGGCCATGAAAAGTCCTCAGCGTGGAAGGCCTTTCCTATGACCGCGTCATGACAGGCCCATGAAGCCCGCTGGTTTCTTTGCCGGCCGCCGCTATGATCGCGCAAAAACCGGGAATCACGGGAAACGCGCATGCACAGGGTTGCCATCACCGGCACGGGCATCTTCACGCCCGACGAGACGATCACCAATGCCGAACTGGTGGCTTCGTACAACGAATATGCCCGCCGGCAGAACGAGGTTCATGCGGCAGACATCGCCGCTGGCGTCCGCGCGGCGCTGCCGATGTCGAGCGAGGAGTTCATCGTCAAGGCCTCCGGCATCGAACGCCGGCACGTCATGAACAAGTCGGGCGTGCTCGATCCCGACCGGATGATGCCGAAATTGAGACCTCGCGCCGACGAAGAGCTTTCGATCATGGCAGAGATCGCGGTGGACGCCGCGAACAAGGCTCTGGCGCAGGCCGGGCGGACAGCGGGCGAAGTCGACGCGGTCATCTGCGCCGCCTCCAATCACGAGCGCGCCTATCCGGCGATCGCAGTCGAGATCCAGCAGGCGCTCGGCATCAAGGGTTTCGCCTTCGACATGAACGTCGCCTGCTCTTCGGCGACCTTCGGCATACAGGCGGCCGCCGACATGATCCGCTCGGGCTCGGCCCGCGCCATCCTGATGGTCAATCCGGAGATCACCTCCGGCCACCAGGAATGGCGCGACCGCGACTGCCATTTCATCTTCGGCGACGTCTGCACCGCCGTGCTGATGGAGCGCATCGACGGCGACACGGAAGGCGCGTGGGAGATTCTCTCGACGCGCCTGCTGACCGAATTCTCGAACAACATCCGCAACAACAACGGCTTCCTGCGCCGCACCCACGACCAGATGGGCGAACGCCGCGATATGCAGTTCATGCAGGAGGGCCGCAAGGTCTTCAAACAGGTGGTGCCGATGGTGGCGGAGCTGATGCTCACCCATCTCGCCGACGAGAACATGAAGCCGTCTGATCTGAGCCGCATGTGGCTGCACCAGGCCAACAAGGGCATGAACGACTTCATCGGCCAGAAGGTGCTCGGGCGCGAGCCGACGCGGGAGGAGCAGCCCAACGTGCTGCAGGATTATGCGAACACTTCGTCGGCGGGCTCGATCATCGCCTTTTCGAAGTTTTCGGACGACCTGCCCGCCGGCAGCCTCGGCGTCATCTGTTCCTTCGGCGCCGGCTATTCGGCCGGCAGCGTGATTGTGCGCAGGATGTAGGGGCCGTTCCCTCGTTCTGCGGTTTGATTTCCGTCAAGGTGTGCGTTCAACCCGGCCGCGATACTCTCAGCGCCCGTCATCGGGCGTTTCGCAGGGGAGGGCGAAGGAATGACCAACCAACGGGAGCCGGCGACGCCGCAGGCCTATACGATGCCGGGCGTCAACGCATTGACGCCGGCCGACATCCGGGCCGCGCTGATGGAAGGCCTGTCCGATTTCGCCCGCGCGCCCCTGTTCGGCCTGTTCTTCGGCGGCATCTTCGCGCTGTCCGGCATCGTCATCGTCCTGGCGCTGACGCTGTGGAACATGCCGTGGATGATTTACCCCGTCGCGATCGGATTTCCGCTGGTCGGCCCCTTCGCGGCGGTTGGCCTCTACGAGGTCAGCCGCAGGCTCGAGGCCGGACGGCCGCTGATCTGGAGCGAGATCCTCTCGGTAGTCTGGGCCCAGCGGCTCAGGGAACTGTCGTGGATGGCCTTCGCGATGCTCTTCGTCTTCTGGGTCTGGATGTACCAGGTGCGGCTGCTGATCGCCCTTTTTCTCGGGCGGATGTCGTTCGCGACGCTGGACAAGTTCCTGACGGTGGTCTTGACCACGCCGCAAGGCTGGCTGTTCCTGACCGTCGGCCATGTCGTCGGCGCGGCCTTGGCGCTGATCCTCTTCTCGATCACCGTCATCTCGATCCCGCTTCTGATGGAGCGCGAGGTCGATTTCGTCACCGCGATGATCACCAGCGTGCGCACCGTGGTGGCGAGCCCGGTGGCGATGCTGTCATGGGGTGTGGTCGTCACGCTCTGCGTGATCCTCGCCTGCCTGCCCTTCTTTCTCGGTCTTCTGGTTATCCTGCCGGTGCTGGGCCACGCGACCTGGCATCTCTACCGCCGTGCGGTCGTGCCGTTGGCCTGAACCCGCGCAGGTTCAGCGCGCGACGATCAGCGACCAGTAGCGCCGTTCGCCCTCGCCTTTGGCGGAGGCGAGGCCGAAGCGCGAGAAGCGCGGGTCGAGCATGTTGCGTCGGTGACCCGGGGAGTTCACCCACGCCTTGAAGAGCCCGTCCAGGCCGAAACGGCCATAGGCTATGTTCTCGGCGGCGGCGACCTCGATGCCGTTGCCGCGCACCCGCGTCAGGAAGTCTTTTCCGCGTCCGGTCGTGTGTTTCATCCTGCCGCTCGCCGCCATCAGCTCGGCCTGCTGCCTGGCCGCCCGTTCCAGTTGTGAATCCGGGGCCAGGGGAGAGAGGCCTGCACTCCTGCGGATCGCGGCGAGGTGCTCTTCCGCGCTGGCGTTCGCGCCGGCGCCTTCGATCTTCAGGAAAGAGATCGACTGGCACCCCGACAGCGCAAGCAGCATCAGCATCGCCGCGGTGACGATGCCCAGGGGCCAGAAGATCTTTGCGACTGTCTTCGTCAAAACTGCACCTGATCGTGGACTGCTGCTCTCAAGAGCGCCGGATCATGGCTTTTTGCGGATCTCGGCAGCCGTGCTGGCAGGACTCCGCGTCCGGCGATGAACTTCTTGTGACGATCCGTGATGGCTGCGCCGGAAACTTGTCCGTGAAGGCACCCGTATCCAGATCAACCGCCCGATGATGGACGGGGAAGTCTGATCCAAAGTTAACAGGAGAGAAACCATGACGAAGTTTGCAATCATCGCCGCACTGACCCTGCTCGCGGGCTCCGCTTTCGCGCAGGAAGTTCCGTACTGGATCGTCGACGGCAATGTCGTCTACACCGGCCAGACCATGGCTGGCGGAATGACCTTCGAGGGGGATGCCTCGGCCAAGGTGCCCTCCAACTTCATGTTCGAGGGCGGCAACATCAACTGGGACCGGAACTACAGCGGCAAGTAAGCCGCTCGCCGCCAGATCCAATCGGTGTCGGACGCCCGCCTTCTGGCGGGCGTTCGTGCATTCGGGCAAGGACCTGTGGAGGCACCCGGCTCCCACGCCGAACCCTATTACCGGCAGGGTCCCGGCATCTATGTCTTCGACGGCGAGAACGTGAACAACGACCAGGATTACAGCGGCCAGTAGCCGTAGTCTTCGCCTGATCCTCAACGCGCCCGCCGCATGGCGGGTGTTCTCATGTCAGAAGCGATCGCGCAACGCGAACCACGACAGCGCCAGGAAGAGCATCGGTGAGCGGAAACGTCGCCCGCCTGGAAAGGCGGGAATCTTCAGCTCTTCGAACAGCTTCAGCCGGTCGCGATTGCCCGCCACCGTCTCGGCGTAGAGCTTGCCGAGGAAATTGGCCAGCATGACGCCGTGGCCGGAATAGCCGCCGGCCGAGATGACATTGGGCATGACCTCTCTCACGAACGGCTTGCGCGGCACGGTGATGCCGACATAGCCGCCCCAGCCATGGGTGATTTCGATGTCCTTCAACGCCGGGTAGATCTCCGCGATCTGACGGCGGATGTGGACGTGGATGTCCCTTGCATCCTTGACGGCGTAGATTTCGCGTCCGCCGAACAGGAGCTCTCCGCTCGGGGCGCGGCGGAAATAGCGCACGACGAAGCGCGAATCCGACACCGACTCGCCGCCGGGCAGAACTGGGCTCTGAACGCCCAGCGGCACGGTCGCCCCGATGAAAGAGCCGATCGGCATGATGTGGGCAGCGCTGACCGGCTCGAGATCGTTGCCGTAGGCGTTGGTCGCGACGAGGCATTTGTCGGCGGTGATCGTCCCGCGCGGCGTCGTGACCCGAACCTTGCCCCCGTTCGCGGCAATACCCGTGGCCGGAGTCTTCTCGTACAGCCGCGCACCCGCCTCGGCCGCGACCCGGGCCGTGCCGACGAGCAGCTTCATAGGATGGATGTGGCCCGCGCCGGCGTCGCGCACGCCGCCGACATAATGGGTCGAGCCGACCCGCTCGGCCGTCTCGGCGGCGTCCATCACCGAGATATCCGGGTAGCCGAAGCGCGCGGCGGCCTCCGCGTATTTTTTGAAGTCGGGCAGTTCGCGCGCCTTGTGCGTGACGTTCAGGTGGCCGGGGCGGAAATCGATCTCGATCCGGTTCGTCGACGCAAATTCGAGCAGATGCGCCTTGGCTTCCTCGGCGAGGTCGAACAGCGCCTTGGCGCGGGTGAAGCCGAGCTCCTGCTCCATTTCCTCCGGTCCGGCGCGCTGGCCGGTTCCGAGCTGGCCGCCATTGCGGCCCGACGCGCCGTCGCCGAAGCGGTGTGCCTCGATGAGCACGACGCCGGTTCCCGCCTTGGCGAGATGGACGGCGGCCGAAAGGCCGGTATAGCCGCCACCGATGATGACGACGTCGGTCGAGACGTCGCCGTCGAGCGCCGGATAGTCCGGCCGCTCGCCGACGGTCGCCTCATACCAGGAATAGCCGGGGGAAATGGGGGAGGTGTAGGTCATGATACGGTGAAGGGTAAATGGTGAATGGTGAATGGAAGTTGATGTGAATCAACCGGTTGATGCATCAGATACCACGGCTTGTGCGCTCCGATACGACTCGTTCCCCGCCATTCGCTGTTCACACGTTCAGCAACAGAAACTCCCGCTCCCACGGGCTGATCACTTCCATGAAGGTCTCGAACTCGGCCTTCTTGATCGCGGCGTAGGTCGCGACGAAAGTCGCGCCCAGCATCGCCTTCAGCTGCTCGTCGTTCTCGAACAGATCCACCGCTTCCAGCAGGCCGCGCGGCAGTTCGATCTCGTCCTCGTTGGCCGTGGTCCCGACCGGCGAATCCGGCCGGATCTTGTTCTGGATGCCGATCAGGCCGCAGGCGAGCGAGGCCGCCAGCGCCAGGTAGGGGTTCGCGTCGGACGAGGGGATGCGGTTCTCGACGCGCCGCGCCGCCGGGTCCGAGCGCGGAACGCGGAAGGCCGTGGTGCGGTTGTCGTAGCCCCACTTGGTGTTGACCGGGGCAGACGCCGCTTGTGTTAGCCGCCGGTAGGAGTTCACATAGGGCGCGAACATCACCAGCGCGGCCGGCACGTGTTTCTGCATGCCGCCGATGAAATGGCCGAACGCTTCCGTCTCGGACCCGTCCTCGGCGGTGAAGACATTCCTGCCGGTCTTCCTGTCGACGATTGACTGGTGGATATGCATCGCCGAGCCCGGCTGGCCCTGGATCGGCTTGGCCATGAAGGTCGCATACATGTCGTGTTTCATCGCTGCTTCGCGGATCGTGCGCTTGAACAGGAACACCTGATCCGCCAGCTCGATCGGGTCGCCGTGGCGCAGGTTGATCTCGAGCTGCCCCGCGCCCTCCTCGTGGATCAGCGTATCGATCTCCAGCCCCTGGCTCTCCGAGAAGTGGTAGATGTCGTCGATCAGCTCGTCGAACTCGTTGACGCCCGCGATCGAATAGCCCGAACCGCCGGCGATCGGCCGTCCCGAACGTCCGACCGGCGGCGCCAGCGGATAGTCGGGATCGGGGTTCTTGCGCACCAGGTAGAACTCGATCTCCGGCGCGACGACGGGCTTCAATCCCATCTTGGTGTATTCGCCCAGCACCCGGCGCAGCACGTTGCGCGGCGTGAACTCGACCAGCCGGCCGTCCTGGTGGACCAGATCGCAGATCACCTGTGCCGTGGGATCGGTTTCCCAGGGCACGAGCGACAGCGTCGACAGGTCGGGCATGAGCTTCAGGTCCCCGTCGTCCTCGGGGTAGGCAAAGCCGTTGCCGTCTTCCGGATAGTCGCCGGAGATGGTCATCATGAACGGAGCGGACGGCAGGGCGAGCGACGTGTTCGAAGTGAACTTCTTCGACGGCATCATCTTGCCGCGCGCGACGCCGGCCTGGTCGGGCGTGATGCACTCGATGTCCTCGATGCTGCGCCACTCCAGCCACTGGCTGGCTTCTTTCCAGTTCTTCACGCCACGATGGTTCTTCAGGAACGCAGGCGTGCGTTTTCCGCCGCCACGGCCGGACGGTCGGACTTCCTTCTTCGCAGGAGGCATCAATCACCAAGAGATGTTGCTGGTGAGCCGACTATAGCTGGCTGCTCCCCCTTATGGGAAGGGGCGACTATTCGGGCGATCCTGCCAGGACGGACAGCGCACCGCCGCCGGCTTCAGGCCAGATCCGGATCGTCCGGTCGTAGCCGCCGGTCAGGATCGTGCCGTCGGGTCCGAAGGCGACCGAATAGACCGGCCCCGAATGCCCGACATAGAGGGCGAGTTCCGCTCCAGACGCGATGTCCCACAACCGGGCCGTTCCATCGAGCGATCCGCTGAGGACGCGCGAACCGTCGGCGGAGAGAGCGATGGCATAGACGGTCTGGGAATGCCCTTCGAAACGCTTCAGTTCGCGTCCGCTCTCCAGATCCCACAACTTGATCGTGCGATCACCGCTTCCGGTCACGGCCTGCTTGCCGTCATGCGTGAACGCCATTCCGTAGGCGCCGCGCTCGTGCCCGCCCCAATAGCGCAGCAGCGTGCCGCCCTCGACGTCCCACAGTCTCAGGTCGCCGTCGATGCTGCCGCTCAGGGCCCGCTTGCCGTCCTCAGATATCGCCACGCCGGCGACCGACCAGCCATGCGCGCGTTCGACGTGCAAGGCCGCGCGTTTCTCCAGATCCCAGAGCAGGACCGTGCCGGCCGAATGTCCGCTCACCATCCGCCGTCCGTCGGCGGAGATCGCGATCTTGTTCACTCCGCCATGATCCTTGGTCGAGAAGACGTGCAGCGGCGCGCCGTCGGCCAGGGTTCTCAGCACGATCTCGCCGTCGTCCCCGGCGGTGACGATCTGCCCGCCGTCGGGCAGGAACATTGCCACACGCGTCATGTCGGCATGGGTAGCGACTGTCCTGATCAGCTGCCGGCCCGCCATGTCCCACAGCTTGATGGTCTTGTCGGTGCTGGCACTGAGGAATGACTTGCCGTCGGGTGCCAGCGATAGCCACACGACCGCGTCGCGATGGCCGTCGGCCTGTGTCGGCACGGCCTCCGGCTTTGGCATCGGCACGGTCGTGACGGCAGGAGGTGTCTCCGGCGCGGCGGTTTCAGGAGCCGCGGGTGGTGCCGGTGGCGGAGTAGCCGCGGTCTCCTGGGCAGCCGGCGACGTGACGGCAGGCTTCGGCTCGCCGGATACCGGCACCGCGGGCTCGGGTGCAACCGCTTCAACGCTCGGCGACGGCCCTGCCGCGGGCTCGGTCGACGGCGCGGGTTCTTCAGTCTCCTGCGTTTCGGCGACCGTCGAAGGGCTTTCGACATAGCGCAGGAGGGCGAATTCGCTAGTGGCGAGCGCCGCGGCGCCGGCGAGCGCCATCACGGCAAGAGCTGGAACCAGCCGGGAGCTGCTCCCCTCGGCGCCCGCGCCATATCGGCCGAATCTGGGCGTGTTCTCCGTCTCGACACGCGGCCGATCCGACAACCTGAACCAGAGCAGCAACGATCCGAGGACACAAACGATGCCGCAGACCGCAAGAACGGCGGCCAAGACCGCGTCGCCGGCCGTCGCTGGAAGGGACGCGGCGCCGAGCATGAGGTAAGCAGCGCGAAGGCATCCGATACCGATTGCCGCCGACAAAATGGCCAGGAGGCCACGTGCATGCCTGCCGGTCTGCATCAGCGCACTACGCCTCCCTGTCTACGCGGGATCCGGCGACGATGCCTGCCGCGATCGACCTTCGGCGCTGGAGTAGGAGGACCAACGGTCGCGAACGGTTTCGATCAGTGGTTGCAACCGTTCCGGCGTCACCGGCTTCGCGACGAGGGAATCGATCAATCCACCCATGTCCACGGCATCGGGACGCATGTTCCTCACGGTGAGCAGCACGACATGGGGCCGGGCTCCGTCCGACATGCGCTTCTGAACCGCGATCGGACCCAGCGCGGCATCGCATTCACGCATGTCGCTGCCGCCGTCGAGGATGACGATCAGCGGATCGATGCGCGCGATGTGGGCACCCGCCCGCTCGGGCTCGCAGTTTACCGCCTTGAGGCGCGCCCGCTCGACGATCCGCGACAGCACGATCAGGTTAACCTGCGACGTGCTGACGACGATCACGGTTTCGGGCTGGACGAACGCCTGTCCGACGATCGCGTCGCGCGGCGCATCTTCATGCGGGGCAATCGGATCGATGTTCTTGGTCGGCATCGGACGGCACCGGCGGGCTGTTGGTCAGAATGTTCCGGTATTCATATCAGGATATCGGCTCGCGTCGAACCGCACGAACGCACGCGGGATCGATTTCAACTACTGCGGGATTTCATGTCAAGCAAAACGAAAAAGGCCGGCGGACTTCTCCACCGACCTTTTCCTCGTTCGCCTCGCGGCAGATCCGATCAGGACTTGTTCGACTGCGTCACGATCACCGGGATCAGCAGATCGCCCCAGTTGCCCTCGCCGCCATGGTGTCGGGCAGAGCGGACCAGCTCTACCGATACTCCCGCCTCGACCGCCTTCATCACCGACTGGTTCAGGCGATGCAGGTCGTTGGCGACCATGCGGATCACCGCCTGCTGGTCGTCGCTCATCGACGAGGACTGTTCCTCGGCGCGTTCCTTGACACGGGTCCTTGGGGTCATGGCAGTCGTTCCTTAGGCTTCTTGTGGCCGCTCCTGGGCGTTTCCTCTGTTACATCTCTCCGGGGCAGGTGTCCCGGAGATTTTTCTCTCGCGCGGGCCGCTTACTCGGCGGCCGGGCGGAACTGCTCGTGCTCGGTCGACTCGTGCATCGCGGTCGTCGACGACTTGCCGCCGGTGATCGCCATGGACACGGCGTCGAAGTAGCCGGTGCCGACCTCGCGCTGGTGCTTGGTCGCGGTGTAGCCGTTGGCCTCCGCCGCGAACTCGGCCTCCTGCAGCTCCGAATAGGCCGCCATCTGGCGATCCTTGTAGCCGCGTGCGAGTTCGAACATGCCGAAGTTCAACTGATGGAAGCCGGCCAGCGTGATGAACTGGAACTTGTAGCCCATGGCACCCAGTTCGCGCTGGAACTTGGCGATCGTCGCGTCGTCGAGGTTCTTCTTCCAGTTGAACGACGGCGAGCAGTTGTAGGCGAGCAGCTTGCCCGGATGCGCCTTGTGAACGGCTTCCGCGAACTTGCGGGCCTGGGCGAGGTCGGGCTTACCGGTCTCCATCCAGATCAGGTCGCAGTTCGGCGCATAGGCGATGGCACGCGCAATGCACGGCTCGATGCCGTTCTTCACCTGGTAGAAGCCCTCGACCGTGCGGCCGGCGTTGTAGTCGACGAAGGGCTGGTCGCGCTCGTCGATGTCGGAGGTGAGGAGCTTCGCTGCCTCCGCGTCGGTGCGGGCGACGATCAGCGTCGAGGTGCCCATCACGTCGGCGGCGAGCCGCGCGGCGTTGAGGTTGCGGATATGCGCCGCGGTCGGGATCAGCACCTTGCCACCGAGATGGCCGCACTTCTTCTCAGACGCGAGCTGGTCCTCGAAGTGGACGCCGGCGGCACCCGCCTCGATGAAGGCCTTCATGATCTCGAACGCGTTGAGCGGGCCGCCGAAGCCGGCTTCCGCATCGGCGACGATCGGCGCGAACCAGGTGTCGACCGACAGGCCGTTTCCTTCCGACACCTCGATCTGGTCGGCGCGCTGCAGTGTGCGGTTGATGCGCTTGACCAGTTCTGGCGCGGCGTTTGCCGGATAGAGCGACTGGTCGGGATACATCGCCGAAGCGGTGTTGGCGTCCGCCGCGACCTGCCAGCCGGAGAGGTAGATTGCCTTGAGGCCGGCGCGCACCTGCTGCATCGCCTGGTTGCCCGACATCGCGCCCAGCGCGTTGACGAAGTCTTCCTCGTGGATCAGCTTCCACAGCCGGTTGGCGCCCATCTCGGCCAGCGTCTGGCGGATCTGGACCGAGCCGCGCAGGCGCTTCACGTCTTCCGGCGTATAGGGCCGCTCGATGCCGTCGAAGCGGCCCTCGGGCGCGGACGGGACAAGGTTGTAAAAGTCGGTCATTGCGGACTCTCCAAATGCCAGGACGGGAAAGTGTCGCCCCGTCGTTTCCGATGTGAACGCATTTACATCGCAACGCACAATTCGCCAGAAAAGATCGCAAAACCAACGAAAGAATGAGGTTATCCTGTGTTGCGATTTACCGATCGGCGATGTAAAGTTGTAAATCTTGTAAAGATCGATAGGCCTCCGGCAGCCTGTCCAGCATTGTAAATTGCCGTACAAATCGGTGCAGGTAGGTCGACATGGCCGAGCAGAAGATCTTCGCCGGGCCGCGCATCCGGCGCATCCGCAATGCCAAGGGGCTGACCCAGACGGCGATGGCCGAGGGTCTGGGCATCTCGCCCTCCTACCTCAACCTCATCGAGCGCAACCAGCGGCCGCTCACCGTCCAGCTCATCCTCAAGCTCTCCTCCGTCTACAAGGTCGAGCCTGACGAACTCCAGGCCGAGGCTGGCGGCACCGTCTCGCAACTGCGCGAGGTTTTCGCCGATCCGCTGCTGGCGGGCGAACTGCCGGGCGACCAGGAACTCCTCGAGATTGCCGAGGCAGCACCGAACGTCTCGTCAGGCGTTATCAAGCTTTTCCGCGCCTATCGCGAGCAGGCCGAGCGCCTGTCGGATCTCTCCGAAATGCTCGCCCGCGACGGTCGCGCCACCGCGCTGTCCTCCGCGCGCCTGCCGATCGACGAAGTGCACGAAGTGTTCGAGCGGCGGGCAAATCACTTCGCCTCGATCGAGGAAGAGGCGGATGCCTTCACCGCGCTGCTCCAGCCCGGCGACGACCTGCTGGGCGCGCTGAAGGCCTGGCTGAAGCGCGAGGCCGGCATCGTCGTGCGCGTCCTGCCGGTGGCGACCATGCCCAACTGGCGTCGCCGCTACGACCGCCATTCGCAGCGCCTGTTCATCTCCGAGCGGCTGTCGCCGTTCGACCAGCTGCGCGAGGTGGCCATGGAAGCCTGTCTCGTGCGCATGGGCGTCGCCATCGGCGCGGAACTCCAGGCGCTGAAGCTGTCCTCCGACGAGGCGCGGCGACTCGGCCGCTTCGAACTCGCCCGCTATGCTGCGCACGCGCTGATGATGCCCTACGGCGCCTTCCACGCCGCCGCGCTGCGCTCGCGCTACGACATTGACGTGCTGCGCTCGCGTTTCGGCGTTTCGTTCGAGCAGGCGGCGAACCGGCTGACCATGCTGCAGCGGCCGGGCGCGCAGGGGGTGCCCTTCTTCATGCTGGAGGTCGACAACGCCGGCCACCGTTTCCGCAAGGCAGGCGGCCAGGGGTTTCCCCAGGCCCGCTTCGGCGGCGGCTGTCCGAAACTGCCGGTGCATGCGGCCTTCGCCCAGCCGTCCCAGATCCTGGTCGAGGCAGTCGAAATGCCCGACGGCGCGGAGTTCCTGACGATCGCGCGCACGCTGGAAGGTCCGCAGGGGGCCTTCAACGAGCGTCCGCGCCGCACCGCGCTGCTGCTCGGCTGCGACATCGGCTTCAAGGACGAGATCGTCTATTCGACGGCACTTCCCGGTGCGGCGCCGGGAACGGTCTCGAAGCCCGGACACGTCCCGGCCACACCGATCGGTCCGGCCTGCCGGCTGTGCGAGCGCTCCGGCTGCCTGGCGCGGGCCGAACCTCCGGTGACGCGGCCGCTCGGGCTAGACGAGATGGTGACGGGACTCAGCGCGTTCGATTTCAGGTGATCTGACTATTTCGATGCGAAAAAAGACGAAGGGTCGCGTCGTCCGTCGACGATCGTGACAACGTGGACGGATGAGGAATCTGAAATCCGATAAAAAATCAGATGGTTGCGGTGAACGAGAACTCGATATCGATCGTCGTACTGCCGTCCGGATCGCGGAAAGGTTCGGAGCCTATCGCATGCCTTCTCCAAGCCATCGACATAGCTGATCGCGGCGCGGGGGCTAAGTAAGTGCAGATAGTTGAAAAGGTCGCGAAGATCGTTCCGCGCCTGATCGAGGAAGACCAGCTCATAGGCCATGCCTGGCGCGAAGCTCGGCAAAAACCTGTTCGGATGGCGTTTCACCGCCACGTGCCTCGGCTTCTGCAAGAAGCGCGTCGATCTTTTTTCGGAAGGCAGGGTCGCTTAGCAATCGCGTCACATCAGCATCGGACAGCTCCATGCTATCGGCCTCCCGATCTGCAGTCTTTTTCGGAGCGTGTCGCACCACGAGTCTCCTGCTTTCAACCTATTCACAATAGCACGTTGCGTTGGAAGTGGCCACGGTTACGCGACGTCCAGCACCACATTGCCGATCGCCTTGCCGCCCTCGACCTCCTCATGCGCCCTTGCGATGTCGCGCAGCAGGAAACGCGGCCCGACCGAGTGCTTGATGCCGCCTTCCTCCAGATACTTGGTCAGTTCGGCGGTCGTCGCCCTCCGGTCCTCCGGCTTCAGCTCGTAGACCAGGAAAACCTTGAGCGTGTAGCTGTTCCATAGAAGCGCGGGGAAGTTGAGCGCGATGTCGGTCGGCTGGTTCGAACCGTAGCAGACCATCGTCCCGTGCGGCACCATCACCGCCTCGGCGATCAACTGGGCCGTCGACGACAGGTCCATGTCGATGATGCCGTCGACGCCCTTGCCTTGGGTGAGGTGCTTCACCACACTCGCGACGTCCTTGTTCTGGTAGTCGACGACGAAGTCCGCTCCGCCGTGTCGCGCATGTTCGGCCTTGGCCGCCGACGCCGTGCCGATCACGCGCGCTCCGCGCGCCTTGGCGAACTGAGTCGCATAATGGCCGACCGACGAGCCGGCGCCGGTGATGAGAATTGTCTTGCCGCCGATCTGCCCGAGATGGCGCACGGCCTGCAGCGCGGTGAGCGCGGGGATGCCGAGACATGCTCCCGTGGCGAAGTCGATCCGCTTGGGCAGGTGAACTGCCTGCTCGGAAGGCAGCACGCAGTATTCCGCCGCCGTGCCGAAGGGCCGCTTCCACTGCGCGTTCCAGATCCAGACGCGTTCGCCGATGCGCGCATGGTCGATGCCCTTGCCGACGGCGTCGATTATGCCCGCCCCATCCGAATGCGGGATGATGCGCGGCCACATCGGCGGTCGCCCGCGACGGCTCTTCACGTCGGAGGGATTGACGCCCGACGTGTGGATCTTGACCCGCACCTCGTTCGGGCCCGGCTCCGGCATCTCCATGTCGCCGACATGCAGCACCTGCGCCGCCGCGCCGTTCCTTTCGTACCAGGCTGCTTGCATCACGTTTCCTCGCTCCGGCTTCAGACCGGTTATCTGGTTCGATTGATAGCCGTCGGTGGAGCGGAGGACAATCGCCGCGCCGCGACAGCCACCCACAGAGCCACGACCGGGGCCACGTGCCCCAGCGCCTCCCATGGCGATGCGGTCAGGAGCAGCCAGTGAGCAAGCGTCAGCGCTGTGGCGGGGTAGGCAAGTCGCTGGATCCGCTTCCACCAACGGCCGAGTCGGGCTTTGGAGACGGCGTTGGAGATCGAGGCAACCGCTGCAAGCAGGCCAAAGGCGATCCAGCCCGTCCACATCGAAGCGAAGGCCATGCCCTGCAGGATCCAGTCGAGCCGGCCGATGCTGGCGCAGAAGACCGCGAGGTGGAGCAGGGCATAGAAAAAGGCCGAGAGCCCGAAGATCCGCCGGCGCGACATCAACCAGGCGGTCCAGCGCCTTTGCGGGAAGAGTGCGCCTAGCGGGGAGATAGAAAGCGTGACGACCAGCAGCTTCGCGGCGAGGTCGCCCGAGGGACGGATCGCGAAGCGCCATGTCTCGCCGTTGGCCAGCGCGGCCAAGAGAAACGCCGCCGGCAGCGCCAGCAGGAGGCAGAGGATTGCGCTTGAGCGCGAAAAGGTTGGCATTTGTCCCGTGTCGCAGGTGATACAAACCAAAGCGCGGGCTGGATCACGCCAAGTTTCGGCTTCTGCTCTAACGCGATAGGAAGATTCGCCCGGCCCATGCAATCCGACGGTCGGCAACACGGCATCTGATCATGGCAGAGATGGCAACACAGGCTTCGCCCTCGCGCGGCGACGAACGGCTGGGGTTCATCCTGGTCACACTGTCGGCGCTCTTCTGGAGCTTCGGCGGCGCGATCGCGAGGTTCATCGAGGCGGACAGCTGGACCATGGTCTTCTGGCGCTCGCTCTGGGCGGCCGCCTTCCTCATCGGCTTCATGCTCTGGCGGGACGGCCTGCGCGGCACGATCGCGCTGTTCAGGAACATGGGCCTGCCGGGCCTCGCCGTCGGCGTCTGCTTCGCCGTCGCGTCCACCTCTTTCGTCGTCGCGCTGGCCTATACGACGGTCGCCAACATCGTCCTGATGCAGGCGGGCGTGCCACTGCTCGCCGCGCTGATGGGCTGGATCATCTTCCGCGAGAAGGTCTCGCTACCCACCTGGCTCGCGATCGCGGTCGTGATCGCCGGCGTGTCCATCATGGTCTCGGAATCCTTCACCGGCGACGTCTCCCCGATCGGCGACGGCCTGGCGCTCCTCATCGCCGTGGCGTTCTCGTCGGCGACGGTCATCACGCGCCGCTTCGCCCATGTCCGCATGACGCCCGCGACCTGCCTCGGCACGCTGATCGCAGCTGCCTTCGCCGCGTCGCAGGCGTCAGCCTTCGCGGTGGGCGCCGTCGACATGGCCTGGCTGTTTGCCTTCGGCGCGCTGAACCTCGGCCTTGGCCTCGCCCTGTTCGCGACCGGCGCGAGGCTGATCCCGGCCGCCTTCGCGGCGCTCCTCGGCACGCTGGAAACCGTCCTCGGTCCCGTCTGGGTCTGGCTGATCCACGGCGAGACGCCTACGGCGCGAACGGTCATCGGTGGAACGGTCATCTTCGCCGCGCTCCTCGTCCATATCGCCCTCGAATTCCGCCGCCAGGCGCGGCCGCAGCGACCCGGTGTCACAGGCGTTCCCGCGCCGCGCTGAGACCGTCCCCTGTTGCCGTTCCGTCGTGGATTCAAGGCTTGCCGCACTGCGAAAACGCCAATAGGCTGTGTTCGAACCTGGCCGTGAAGGACCGCTGTGCGAGCCGGGATTGGGGTAATCAGAGGAGAATACTCGATGCGCAAAGCTATCGGGCTCGCGACCGCGACGACCTTGGCAAGCATCTTCGCTTTTTCGGCCTTCGCTCAGGACAAGGTCGTCAACGTCTACAACTGGTCGGACTATATCGACGATTCCATCCTTGAGGACTTCACCAAGGAAACCGGCATCAAGGTCGTCTACGACGTATTCGATTCCAACGAGATCCTCGAAACCAAGCTGCTCGCGGGCGGAACCGGCTACGACGTGGTCGTTCCGACCGGAGCCTTCCTCGCCCGCCAGATCCAGGCGGGCGTCTTCCAGAAGCTCGACAAGGCCAAGCTGCCGAACATCTCCAACATGTGGGACGTGGTGGCGACGCAGACCGCGAAATACGATCCGGACAACGCCTATTCGGTCAACTACATGTGGGGCACGACCGGCATTGGCTACAACGTCAAGAAGATCCAGGACGTGCTCGGCATCGACAAGATCGACAGCTGGAAAATCGTCTTCGATCCGGAATCGATGAAGAAGCTCAACGAGTGCGGCGTCTACATGCTCGACGCGCCGCAGGAGATCATCCCGACGGCGCTCGCCTTTCTCGGCTTGAACCCGGACAGCCGCGATCCGGCAGAAATCACCAAGGCCGAGGAACTGCTGCTGGCGATCCGGCCTTATGTGCGCAAGTTCCACTCCTCGGAATACATCAACGCACTCGCAAATGGCGACATCTGCCTGGCCGTCGGCTGGTCGGGCGACGTGTTCCAGGCGCGCGACCGCGCCGCCGAGGCTGACCAGGGCGTCGAGATCGCTTATGTGATCCCGTCGGAAGGTGCCGAGATGTGGTTCGATCAGCTTGCGATCCCGGCCGACGCCAAGCACGTCGACGAGGCGCATGCCTTCATCAACTACATCATGAAGCCGGAAGTCGCGGCGAAGGCGTCGAACTACGTCTTCTACGCCAATGGCAACAAGGCCTCGCAGGCCCTCCTCGACAAGGAGGTGCTCGACGATCCGGCGATCTATCCCGACGAGGCGACGATGGCAAAGCTGTTCATCACGCTGCCTTACGATCCGAAGACGCAGCGCCTCATCACCCGGAGCTGGACCAAGATCGTCTCTGGGCAATGACAAGGAAGCCCCGGCACAGCCGGGGCTTTTTCACTTCCGGGACCGGGGGCCGGGATAGCATATGAAATCGCTGGGCAGCATTCGCAGGAGCTTCTCGCCGTGGACCGATCCGGCGGCGAAGCCCTATATCGTCTTCGAGAACGTCACCAAGAAGTTCGGCGACTTCACCGCGGTCAACAACCTGTCGCTGACGATCTATGAACGCGAGTTCTTCGCCCTTCTCGGCGCGTCCGGCTGCGGCAAGTCCACGCTCCTGCGCATGCTCGCCGGCTTTGACGAACCGACGTCCGGCCGCATCCTGCTCGACGGCCAGGATATGCGCGGCATTCCGCCCTACAGGCGGCCCGTCAACATGATGTTCCAGTCCTACGCGCTTTTCCCGCATATGTCGGTGGAGCAGAACATCGCCTTCGGCCTCAAGCAGGAAGGCATGCCGAAGGCCGATATCGACAAGCGCGTCGCCGACATGCTCAAGCTGGTCAAGCTCGAGCAGTTCGCCAAGCGCAAGCCGCACCAGCTGTCCGGCGGCCAGCGCCAGCGCGTGGCGCTTGCGCGTTCGGTCGCCAAGCGGCCGAAGGTACTGCTGCTCGACGAACCGCTGGGAGCGCTCGACAAGAAGCTGCGCGAGGAAACCCAGTTCGAGCTGATGGATCTGCAGCAGAACCTCGGTCTCACCTTCGTCGTCGTCACGCACGACCAAGAAGAGGCGATGACGATGGCCGACCGTATCGCCATCCTCGACAAGGGCCAGGTGATGCAGGTCGCGACGCCGGCGGAGGTCTACGAGGCGCCGGTTTCGCGCTTCGTCGCTGGCTTCGTCGGCAATGTGAACATGCTGGAAGGCACGGTCGCCGAACGATCAGAGAAGACTGCGACGATCAAAGGCGCGAGCGGGGCGGAGATCCGCGTCGAGAACGCGGGCGACGCCACCGCGGGCAGCACCGTCGCTTTCGCCATCCGGCCGGAGAAGATCAAGGTCTCCTCGAAGAAGCCCGACGGCGCGGCCAATGTCATGGAAGGCGAAATCTACGACCTGGCCTATCTCGGCGACATGACGGTCTATCACGTCCGGCTCGCCGATGGTCAGGTCGTCAAGGCGAGCGCGCTCAACAGTTCCCGCATCACCGAGGATCCGCTCAGTTGGAACGACAAGGCGTGGATCTCCTTCGCGCCCGACGCGGGCGTGGTGTTGACGAGATAGGGGCCGACATGGACAGCGCCGCCACGATACCGATCGCACATCGTCGGATGCTGAAAGGGTGTGAACGTGGCTGAGACGACGCTCGCCACGACCCCGTCGGCTTCTCAAGAAGCCGTCCCCCAGCAGGGCACCTGGCTGGCCGCCCTCACGGGCAGGCTGGTGATCATCATCCCCTATGCCTGGCTGCTCATTCTGTTCCTCGTGCCGTTCCTGATCGTCTTCAAGATCTCGCTGTCGCAGACCGCGATCGCGATGCCGCCCTATTCGCCGACTTTCGATCTGGCGGGTGGGATTTCGGGACTGTGGGAGAGCTTCAGGGAATTCTCCTTCGACAACTATCTGTGGCTCACCGAAGACCCGCTCTATTTCAACGCCTATGTGTCGAGCGTCGTCATCGCCGCCATCTCGACCTTCTTCGCGCTCCTGATCGGTTTTCCCATTGCCTACGGCATGGCGCGCGCACCGGCGACCGTGCGTCCGCTGCTGCTGATGCTGGTTATCCTGCCGTTCTGGACCAGCTTCCTGATCCGGGTCTACGCGTGGATCGGCATCCTGAAGCCCGAAGGCCTGCTCAACCAGTTCCTGATATGGACAGGCCTGATCGATCAGCCGCTGATCATCCTCAACACCCACAGCGCGATCTTCATCGGCATTGTCTATTCCTACCTGCCGTTCATGGTCCTGCCGCTCTATTCGGCGCTGGAGAAGATGGACTATTCGCTGATCGAGGCGGCGCAGGACCTCGGCTGCCCGCCGATCTCGGCGTTCTGGAAAATCACCTTCCCGCTTGCCATGCCGGGCATCGTCGCCGGCTGCCTGCTCGTCTTCATCCCGGCGACGGGCGAGTTCGTCATCCCCGACCTGCTCGGCGGGTCGCAGACGCTGATGATCGGCAAGACGTTGTGGAACGAGTTCTTCTCCAACCGTGACTGGCCGGTGTCGTCGGCGGTGGCGGTGATCCTGCTGCTGATGCTGGTCGTGCCGATGATGTTCTTCCAGCAGGCGCAGGCCAAGGCGCAGGAGCAGGGGCGCTGACATGAACGCGACCTGGTCCCGCTTCAACATCGCCTCGATCGTGCTCGGCTTCGCCTTCCTCTATCTGCCGATCGTGCTGCTCATCATCTTCTCGTTCAATGAGTCGAAGCTCGTCACCGTCTGGGCCGGCTTCTCGACCAAATGGTACGGCGAACTGTTCCGCAACCAGAGCCTCATGGACGCGGCCTGGGTCACCGCCCGCGTCGGGGTGCTTTCCGCAACCTTCGCCACGATCCTCGGCACCATGGCCGCGCTTGCGCTCACCCGCTACACCCGCTTCCGGGGCAGGGTGCTATTCTCCGGCATGGTGTTCGCGCCGCTGGTCATGCCGGAGGTTATCACCGGCCTGTCGCTGCTGCTGCTCTTCGTGGCGATCGGCCTCGACCGAGGCTTCCTGACCGTTACGCTCGCCCACATCACCTTCTCGATGTGCTTCGTCGCCGTCGTCGTCCAGTCGCGGCTGATGACCTTCGACCGCTCGCTCGAGGAAGCGGCGATGGATCTCGGCGCGACGCCGGTGAAGACCTTCTTCCAGATCACCTTGCCGGTCATCCTGCCGGCGGTCATCTCGGGCTGGATGCTGGCTTTCACCCTGTCGCTGGACGACCTCGTCATCGCGAGCTTCACCTCGGGGCCCGGCGCCACCACGCTGCCGATGAAGATCTACAGCCAGGTGCGCCTCGGCGTGACGCCCGAGATCAATGCCGCCTGCACGATCCTGATCGCCATCGTCGCCACCGGCGTCATCATCGCCTCGCTCGTCAACAAGCGCCGCGAGGTCCAGCGGCTGCGCGACGAGCAGGCTGCCAACCGGGGCTAAGGTCCGCGCGGTGGCCTGAGCAGCGCCACGACCAGCCAGACGGGCACGATCACCATCGAGCCCAGAATGATGTTGGGCAGCGCCCAGACGGCACCCTTCTCCAGCAGTTCCATGACGCGTTCGGGCGTGAGGCCGAGTTCGATCAGGATATCCGCGGCCGACAGGTCGAGTGCGGACAGTACCGCCCCCGTCAGGAGCGAGACGACCACGATCTTGAACGCGCCGGAAATGATCCTGAACATTCCGCAAATCCCCCGCGCCACACTAGCGCGATTCGCCGGCAAGTTGAATCGCCCGCGCGGCTCAGCTCTCAGGGTTCGGCGGGCGCCAGCACGGCCGAGACATAGGGCGCGTCCCAGGAACCGCCGATGAAGTAGGACTGGGCGCTGTTCGGATCGCGCGGGGTATCTTGCGCGCTGCGCTTGTCGACTTTCAGCGACAGCGCCAGGCTGCGCCCGACATAGGGCACTATTCCCTCGAGAGTCAGGATATCGCTCGCCGTCCACGCCTTCGCGGTGTCGATCCGCGCGACGCCATTGCCGACAGCGGCCTTGAACTCCGCACCCTCGATCGCGAGCGAGCCGCCGCCTACCGCGCTCAGCGGGAAGAAGCCGCCGCCCGGCTTGTTCGATACCAGCTTGGCGAAGTCGAAATCCCTCACCGAGCCGGCGCCCAGTCTGGCGCCGATCGTCCCTTCGGTCGTGTATGGCAAGGACGCCATGTCGGTGATCGGGCTTCTGAGTACGACGCTGAGCGACCCTTTCGCCTGCGGCGCATTCCGGCTCCAGCCGATCCGCTCGGCCATCTGCGCCCAATCGATTCCGACCGCCGAGACTCTCATCTCGCCGATCTCGCCCTCGGGCTTCCTGTCGACGCGGAAGCCGGCCTGGATCTCGCCCCCTAGAGCGGTCGCGTCCGAGATGTCGAACGCGGCGAAGCCGCCCCGCACCTGGGCCGTTGCGGCGACATCGGACAACGGGATGCCGCCGCCCGTCGCGCTGCCCGCGGAAAGCCGCAGATCGAGGCTGATCTGGTCGGTGAAGGCCAGGTCGAAGACAGGCCGGCGCGATGCGTGATCGAGTGGTGTCGCGAAGGCCGCCAGGAAGCGGCCGAGATCGAGCGTATCGAAGGCCAATGTGCCTGATATGCTTGGAACCGGTCCGGCAAAGGCGAATTCGAGCGCGCCCACGCCCGGGTTTTCGTTGATCGACAGTCGGGCGTCGGCGAGTTTCAGATTGTCCTTGCCGCCCGTCGCCTTGCCGGTGAGCGAGAATGCGCCCATGGCGGCCCCCGGACTTATCTGCGCCTGCGACCACTCAAGTGCCCGCCGCACGGAGGGCGAACTGGCGGCCAGCGATCCGTCGAACGCCAATCCCTCGCGGCGCGACAGCATGCCGGAGAAGGATGCCTTGAACGGATCGGACTCGAAGGAGATCGTCACCGCGCTCGCGTCCTGGGCGGCGAGTTTCAGCGGGGCATCGATCAGAAGCGCGTATTTGACCGGCTCGCCCCGCCACACTCCGCCGCCGTTGAGCAACGCCGGCGAATTCGCGTTTTCCCATTGCGCCGTGCCGGTCAGTCCGGTTGCGATGTCCCCGCCGCTCTCCATAGCGACGAGGCGCCCTTCGGAGAAATGGATCGTCCCAAGCGCTGGTCCGCTCGGCGGAGCAGTTGTTCCGGCGGTGCGCAGGATATCGGTGACACGGCCGCGGTCGGGCAGAAACGGCAGGTGGAATCCGTCACCGACCCGTTCCACCCGCAACAATGGTCGCTCCAGCGTCACCGTGCTGAAGTCGATCCGGCCGAGCAGTGCCTGCCAGGCCGACAGGTTCACTTGCAGCCGCTCGGTTTCCAGCACCGCGGGAGCGTTGCCGTCATCCCATCGCGTGAAGCTGACATTGTTGAGGACGGCTTTCAGCGAAGGAAACAAGACGAGGTCCGGCGCTTCGCCAAGCGTGACGCGATAGCCCGTCCGCGCCGACAGTTCCTGCGATATGCGTGTCCGCACGATTTGGGTGGACGCGACGAGAGGCAAGGAGGCAAGCACGAGGACAACCGCGACGCAGGCCGCGACGATTGCCCAGATGGCTTTCCTGACGAAAGGAGCCGGCATGTATCCTCGATGCCGACCACTGCACTCGCCGGCACGCACGGTTTATCCTAAGGAAGCGCCATTTCAAGGCTTTGTGGCCCGGCGATGGCTGTTGCGCACAGCTGGTACGTATTCTTGCGACTTGCCCTCTAATGGTGCGGCATGCATAACGCCGTCGCTTCCCGGAGAGACCTCGATGACCGCTTCTCAGCCGCTGTGGATCCCTTCCTCCGCCGCCGTCCAGGCTGCGCCGATGACGCGCTTCATGCGCGAGGCCGAGACATCCGGCGCCGGTCCGTTTTCCGGCTTCGATGATCTCCACCGCTGGTCGATCGATCGTCGCGACGAGTTCTGGAACCTGGTCTGGGATTTCGCCGGCATCGTGGGCGAAAAGGGTTCGCGGGTTCTGGTCGACGGCGACCGCATGCCGGGCGCATCGTTCTTTCCCGACGCGAAGCTGAACTTCGCCGAGAACCTTTTGAAGAAGCGCGGCGCCGGCGACGCGATCGTCTTCAAAGGCGAGGACGAGGTGTCGCGGCGCATGTCCTGGGATGAGCTTCGTGCGCTGGTCTCGCGGCTGCAACAGGCGTTTTCCGCGGCGGGCGTCAAACCGGGCGACCGCGTCGCCGCGATGATGCCCAACATGCCCGAGACGGTGGCCTGCATGCTGGCCGCGGCCTCGCTCGGCGCGATCTGGTCGTCCTGTTCTCCCGATTTCGGCGAGCAGGGCGTGCTCGACCGGTTCGGCCAGATCGAGCCGGTGATCTTCATCGCCCCGGACGGCTATTGGTACAACGGCAAGCAGAACAACGTCACCGGCAAGGTGAAGGCTGTGCTGCAGCAGCTGCCGACCGTGCGACGGGCGATCATAGTCGACTATCTCGGCACGGCGGCTCAGGCGGTCACGGACCTGCCCAACGCGGTGACGCTCGAAGCGGCGGTCGAGGGGTTCGCGGCAGCCGACATCGTCTACGAGCGGCTGCCGTTCTCGCATCCGCTCTACATCCTGTTCTCCTCCGGCACGACCGGCATCCCGAAATGCATCGTGCATTCGACCGGCGGCACGCTGATCCAGCATGCCAAGGAACACCGCCTCCACGCCGGCATCGAGGACGGCGACCGCGTCTTCTATTTCACCACCTGCGGCTGGATGATGTGGAACTGGCTGGTCTCGGCGCTGGCCTCGGGCGCGACGCTTCTGCTCTACGACGGTTCGCCGTTCCATCCGGACGGCAATGTGCTGTTCGACTTCGCCCAGGCCGAGAAGATGACCTATTTCGGCACTTCGGCCAAATTCATCGACGCCCTGCGCAAGGCCGGCCTTTCGCCGAAAGACACGCACGACCTCTCGACGGTGCGCGTCATCTCGTCGACCGGCTCGCCGCTCTCGCCGGAGGGATTTGCCTATGTCTATGAGGCGATCAAGCCGGACGTGCATCTGGCATCGATCTCGGGCGGCACGGACATCGTCTCCTGCTTCGTGCTCGGCGTTCCACTGAAGCCCGTCTGGATCGGGGAGATCCAGGGGCCGGGGCTCGGCATGGCCGTGGACGTGTGGGACGACGACGGAAAGCACGTGGTCGGCGAGAAGGGCGAACTCGTCTGCACCCGCGCCTTCCCGTCCATGCCGGTCAAGTTCTGGAACGATCCGGACGGCGCCAAGTATCACGCCGCCTATTTCGACCGCTTCGACAATGTCTGGTGCCATGGCGATTTCGCCGAATGGACCGAGCATGGCGGCATGATCATCCACGGCCGCTCCGACGCGACGCTCAATCCGGGCGGCGTTCGTATCGGCACGGCGGAGATCTACAATCAGGTCGAGCAGATGCCCGAGATCCTCGAGGCGATCTGCATCGGGCAGGACTGGGACAACGACGTGCGCGTCGTGCTCTTCGTCCGGCTGGCGTCGGGCGTCGTCCTTGACGAGGATTTGGAGAAGAGGATCAAATCGAAGATCCGCACCGGCGCGACGGCGCGGCATGTCCCCGCCCGCATCGTAGAGGTCGCCGACATTCCCCGCACCAAATCGGGCAAGATCACCGAACTGGCGGTGCGCGACGTCGTTCACGGCCGAACGGTCAAAAACAAGGAGGCGCTGGCCAATCCGGAAGCGCTGGAGCTGTTCCACGACCTGCCGGCGCTGCGCATCTGACGGCCGGCATGGTTAACGATCTATGACACGGAAATTTACCTAGACTTCAGCTCTGGTACACTTCGGTAAATATCGATGCGGTCTGGTAAGAAGTTGTTAAGAAGCCGCCGCGATAGTCGAGGCTAACTTGAGGGAGAAATCCCTGCATCCGGCGAGTTCGGATCCAGCCCCATTCGCTCAAGCCCCGTGTGACAGCAAAATTCCATTGAGGCGCCCGTTCAGGCGCCTCTTTTTTTGCCTATTGGGTTCAGATTACGGCGGAGGCGGGGGCTTCGTCACTGTCAGAGCGACGCCTCGCGGTCGCGCATCAGCGCGCCGGAGAGCAGCGCCACGGGAACGAGCGACGTGGCGATGATCGTCAGCGCCGCAATCGCTCCGTCCTCGACCACCCCGCGCGAGGCGTTCTCGTAGACAAAGGTCGCGAGCGTGTTGAAGCCGAACGGCCGGAGCAGGATCGTCGCCGACAGCTCCTTGATCGTGTCGACGAACACCAGCACCGTTGCCGTGAAGATGGCCGGTCCGAGCAACGGCAGGATCACCGTCAACGCGCTTTGCGCCGGGGTGCGGCCAAGGCTGCGCGCTGCTTCGTCGAGGTTGGGGGGGAGCTTTTCGATGCCGGACCGGATCGACCCTTCCGCAAGCGCCAGAAATCTCAGCGAGCAGGCGAGGATCACGGCTGCCGCCGATCCGGAAATCAGAAGCCCCGTCGATATGCCGAGATAGCTCCGCGCGAACGCATCGACCGTGTTGTCGAACCGCGCCAGGACGAACAGCAGCCCGAGGCCGAGGATCGTGCCGGGCAGGGCGTATCCCAGTGTCGCGAGCCTTGCGAGCATTGCCATTTCGCGGGTGCGGGCGAGGCGAACCGCGTAGGTGATCAGCAGGGCGGCACCGACCGTGACGGCCGCCGTGCCCGACGCCGCGACGACGCTGTGGAACAGCGCACTGCTGAGCGCCGGGTCGGAGAACTGGTCGAGTCGGCGCAGCGCATAGCGCCCGAACACGTAGAGCGGGACGCCGAATCCAGCAAGGACGGGGAGCGTGGCGGCGGTCGTCGCGAGCATCGCCTTCCAGCCGCGCAGCACGGTTCGCGGTGGCCGCACCTTCATCTGTGTGGCGCGCGCGGAATGGAAACGCTGGTTTCGCCTGGCCCAGCGCTCGGCCCAGAGCAGGGCGAATACGAGAGCAAGCATCAGCACGGCGATCTGGGCGGCGCCTTCTAGGCTGCCCCGGTTGAGCCATGTCGAATAGACGGAGAAGGTGAGGGTGCGCACGCCGAGGTATTCCGACGCGCCGATGTCGTTGAGCGTCTCCATCAGCACCAGTGCGACGCCCGCCGCGATCGCCGGCTTCGCCACCGGCAGGAGAATGCGCGTCAGAACCTTGAACGGCGAGGCCCCGAGCGTGCGCGCGACGTCCGCGATATTGCGGCCCTGCATGATGAAGACGATGCGGGTGGTCATGTAGACATAGGGAAACAGCACGGCCGACAGGACGAGAGCCGCGCCCGCCGTCGAACGGATGTCGGGGAACCAGTAGTCGGCCCGCGTCTGGAAACCGAACAGGGCGCGGAGCGTGCTCTGCACCGGTCCGGAAAAATGGAAGAACTCCGCGAACGCATAGGCCGCGAGATAGGGCGGCACCGCGAACGGCAGCACCAGCGCCCACGACAGCAGCCGCCGAAACGGAAAATCGAACGCCACGACCAGCCAGGCACTGACGACGCCGATGGAGGCGGTGCCGAGGGTCACCAGGAAGAGCAGGAGCACGGTCGTCTGCAACGCACCGGGCAGGACGTTGCGAAGCAGATGCGGCCAATCCTCGCCGTTGCCCGAGAGCGCGATGAAGCCGATCGCGGCGATTGGCGCAAGCACCGCCGCGGCGATCAGGATCGCGGGCAGGAGCGCCAGCGCATGTCGCGGTCTGCGCACGCGCAACGGACGGGCGGGTTTTGCCTGTTCAGCGAATGCCATGAAGTGCCCCGTCACGGCGAAAGCCGGGAAGGTTGCCCCGCCCGGCCCTCATTGCGTGAATTGTAACCTGCCTCAACTCCCCGGGCCATCGTCGAGGCCGACCCGGTCGACCAACTCGGAGGCGGCCTTGCGGTTCCTGGCGATATCGGCGAGCGGCAACGTGTCTGCCGTCAGCTTGCCGAAGCCGCTGACGATCTCCGACGGCGCCAGGCCCGGCTCGACCGGATATTCGAAAACCTGCTCGGCATAGACCTGCTGGGCCTTTTCCGACGACAGGAACTGGATGAGTTTCACCGCACTGTCGCGGTTCGGCGCGTTTTTGGCGAGCGCGACGCCCGACACGTTCACATGCGTGCCGCCGTTCTCGAAGGTCGGGAAGACGACCTTGATGGCCTTCGCCCAGTCCTTCTGCTCGGGGTCCTTCTCGTTGGTCATCATCAGGCCGACGTAGTAGGTGTTGCCGAGCGCGATGTCGCATTCGCCGGCCGCGATGGCCTTGGCCTGGTCGCGGTCGCCGCCGTCGGGCTTGCGGGCGAGGTTGGCCTTCACGCCCTTCAGCCATTCCTCCGTCTTGGCCTCGCCCCAATGGGCGATCGCTGCGGAGATGAGCGCCAGATTGTAGTCGTGCTGGCCGGAGCGGATGCAGATCTTGCCCTTCCATTTCGGATCCGCGAGGTCGGCATAGGCGATGGCGCTGTCGCTGACGCGGTCCTTCGACGCATAGACAACGCGGGCGCGCTTGGTCAGGCCGAACCAGTTGCCGGCCGGATCGCGATATTCCGCCGGGATGTTGGCGTTGACGGTCGCATCGTCCAGCGGCTGCGTCACGCCGGCGTCGACCGTCTTGGCGAGGCGCGCGATGTCGACGGTGAGGATCACGTCGGCAGGCGAATTGACGCCCTCCGCCGCGATGCGCTCCTCGAGACCCTTGTCGAGGAAGAGCACCTCCGTCTTGATCCCGGTCTCCGCCGTGAAGGCGTCGAGGATCGGCTTGATCAGGTCAGGCTGGCGATAGGAATAGATGTTGACCGTCTGCGCGGCCACGGCCGAGGTGGCCAGCCCGATGGCGAGAGCGGCGCCGGCAAATGCAGCGGCGTTGCGTCCAAAAACTCGTATCATGATCGTCTCCTGCCCTTCTTGGGGGGGGGGGTCGTTGTGGGCGATCAGCACTGCCCACCGGCGCAGAAATCTTGACTGCGCGGCTCCTCAATGTCCTGAAACTAACCGTTCGTCAAGGAAAGGCTAACGAATTCAGTTGTTTAGAACTATTCTAAACAATTTCACTCATGTTTCCAGAGACTTGCGCTCGCGCCTTTTTCGTCACCCGGCGAGGACGCGCTGCGAGGGGAAGACGATTTCGACCATCGTGCCTTCGCCCGGAGCAGAACTGATGGCGAAGCGGGCGCGGTTGGCTTCCACCATCGCCTTCGTCAGTGGCAGCCCAAGGCCCGTGCCGTCGCCGCGCGGCCGTTTTAGCGCGTTGATCTGCTTGAAGGGCTTGAGCGCCTGCTCAATTTCGCCCTGCGACATGCCGACGCCGGTGTCGCGCACCCTCAGCACAACGTCGCCGGTCGGCTCGTAGGCGGTGGAGACGATCACCTGTCCGCCAGCCTGCGTATAGCGAACCGCATTGGACAGAAGATTGAGCGCGATCTGGCGGATCGAGCGCAGGTCCGCGACCACGTCCGGGAGGCGCGAGGCGAAGGACGAACGGATGATGACCCGGTTGCGGTTGGCCTGCGGCTGCAGCATCGCCACCGCTTCCGCCAGCGTCTCGTTGAGCGAGACGGCCTCGTAGGTCATTTCCTGTTCGCCGGCCTCGATCTTCGAGATGTCCAGCAGGTCGTTGACGAGGTCGAGCACGTGGTTGCCCGACTTGTTAATGTCGCGCAGATAGTCGCGGTAGCGGTCGTTGACGATCGGCCCGAACTTCTCGTCGATCATCAGTTCGGAAAAGCCGATGATGGCGTTGAGCGGCGTGCGGATTTCGTGGCTGATCCGCGCCAGGAACTCGGTCTTCTGCGACGACGCGCGCTCGGCTTCGGCGCGCGCCTGTGTCAGTTCCTCCTCGGCGCGCTTCCATTGCGTGATGTCGCGCAGCACCGCGCAGTAACCCTTGGCGCCCGGCAGCCGGCCGATGGTCATGAACAGCGGTATGAAGCGGCCCTGCGCCTCGCGCCCGATCACCTCGCGGCCGTCGTTGAGCACGCTTGCCACGCCATTGTCGGACAGGCCGTTGAGATAGTCGCGCGCGGCGCGCTGGCTCTCGACCGCGAACAGCGACACGAACGGCTTGCCGGCGACCTCGGTGCTGTCGAAACCGAACAGGGCCTCGGCGGGGCGGCTGATCGAGCGGATCGAGCCGTCGTTGCCGATGATGACGATTCCGTCCGTCGCCGTGTCGAGGATCGTGCTCATCTCGTTGACGCGCGATTCCAGTTCGGTGAGTTCCTCGACGGTCGCCGCGGGTATCGCGGTCACAGGGGCAGTCTTCAGCGCCAGCAAGAGCGCTTTCCCGCCCTTCCAAGGAACAGACTGAAGCAGCGCATCGACCGGGAACTCCTCGCCGCCGCGTGTGCGCAGCCGGCGGCGATGGTCGTCCGGGTCCCTCCCGGGGCTCTCGCTTTCGTCGGCAAACAGCGCGTCAAGGCCGCCGCTTTGCTCCAGTTCCAGCAGCGAGACATAGCCGGTCAGTTCGAGGAATTCCTGATTGGCGAAATGCAATGTGTCGCCCGAATGGATCAGGACCGGAACCGGCAACCGTTCGAGAACAGACGTATCGACGGAGCGCACCGCGGCCGCGTCTTCGCCCTCTGGATGTTCATACTCCTCGGCTGCCAGCGAATACTCGTCCGTTTCCACGGAAAGGTTGGAGGTCGGCACGTCCCCGACGACCTGACTATCCTCGGTCGGCAGATCCGCATCTTCCCGATCGTCGGCGGCGTGCACGAACTCATCCGGCTCGGGTTCGCTCGGGTCGAGATGGTCTTCGATGAGGCCATCTTCGTCGAACTCATCCGGCGGATCGTCATACCATTCGTCATCCTCGTCGGGGCCGGCGAGATCGTCCGAATAGAGCCGCGGCTCCGGTTCGTCGGCCTGCTGGCTTTCCGAAAGCGCAGGTCCATCGGTATCGTCCGGTTGCGCCGCCGGGCTTTCCTGGCCGGCGAGAGGCTCCGCGCCCGCCTCCTTCAGCCTTACGCCGATTTCGCGGAACGCGTTCTTCTCCGTCGGTGAAAGCGCGCGTTCCCCTGCGAGGGGGCGATGTTCGGCGAGACGGATGACCTTGTCGGTCTGCCGGCGCTCGGGCGTTGCGTCGACGGCGATCGCCGGAGCCTCGCCCGCGAACGGGTCCTGCGGCTCGGCAGGTTCTGTAGGCGTCAACCCGGCGGGCGTCGTCTGTGCTGGCTCTACGACGCGCCGCCTGCCCAGCGAAAGGCCGACGGCCTGCTCATCCACCACGGCATCGCCGACGCGAACCACGCCGAAGCCCCTGAAGCCCTCGAAGGACCGGTCGCGCGCATAAACAGGCAGGGCCGCCAGGTCGACGGGCACCTTCAAGTCCGTCCCTTCGATCGGCCACATCACCGAACGACCGGACCAGGTGTCGCGGCGCTCCAGCAGGCCGGCGATTTCGCCGTCCGGGTCGAGGCCGAAGGCGTCTGCGACCTCGCGGAACGGCTTTCCGGCGATATCGGCGGAGGCCGATCCAACGCTGCGTGCGAATTCTTCGGAGATGGTGCTGAACCGCCCCTGCGCGTCGGTGCGCCAGACGAAGCGGACCGGGCCGGACCGCAGGTCGGGCTGGAACACGGCGTCGTCTCCGACGTCCGGCGCCGACGTCGTGTCGGCAGGGGCCGGCTCCTCATCGGCCTGGATGGCTGGCGCTTCGGGCGAAATGGAAGGCTGCGCGGCTTGCGCGAGATCGGAAAGATGGTCCTCTTCGACCTCTCTGACCTCTCTGACCTCTCTGACCTCTTCGATCGCATCGGTCACGTCGGAAGGAACTGGCTCTTTGGCCGGCAAGGCAGGCTCGGTTTCCTCGATCGTGTCTTCGAAATCCTCGTCCACCACAAGACGCGCCGCGATGTCCGACGTCGCCTCGGCTATGGGCTCCACCTCCTCCGGCAACGCGGGTGCTTCGAGGATCGGGTCCGCGTCCGGCTCGACGGAAGGCGAGACCGGTTCGGGAACATCGGCCGTGGTCGGGTCTTCGGCGATCGTCTCGACCGGTCGGGCAGCAGCCTGCGGCGGCGCGGCCTTCGGCAGGTCGTCGAAGAACCAGTCATCGCTGTCGCGTGCCACCAATGCCGCGGTTATCGCCGGGATCGGCGCCGGCCCAGGCGCCATTGCCAGCGCCGGTTCCGGCTCGGCGTCAAAGACGTCCGGAGCCGGCGATTCCAGCGGCTGAGGATCATCGACGACGATGACGAGATGCCGCTCGGGATCGTTCGAGAGGTGGGCGATCCCGACCGGGTAGGCCATGTCGCCGATCGCCACCAAACGCTTGATCAGCCGATCGGTTTCCTGGCGCACGTCGCCGGCAAGCTCTGCCAGGGCCTCGTGTCCCGGCCCGGCGGACATGAAGCCTGGCGACGCCGCGATGGCCGCGCCGCTGCCGTCGATAAGCGCGGCGTGATGGCCCGCCTCGCCGATACCATGGATCACCCGCGCGCCGATTTCCTCGGGGCTGCGCTTCGCGGCGTCGAGATCCGGCGCGACGAGCATGATGGCGTGCGTGCCGTCCGGCAGCGCGATCTCGCTTGCGAGGAAGCCAACCGCGTGGCTGCTCAGCCGCTGCGTGACGCGCACGAGTAGAGTCCGGTTGGCGCCGATCGCCGGAAAACCTGGCATGCCGGCAATCTGCCTTCGCGCCGAGAGGCCGAGATTGGACGCCGCTCCGCGCGCCTCCTCGATATCGTCATAGCCAAGCAGGGCCGCACCCGCCCCGTTCGCCCAGATGACGCTGTCGAGCTCGACGGTCAGGATCACCACCGCGTCGCCCGCAAGGAAATGCGGTCGCACGGAATCAAGCACGGCAATGTCTATGAACGGATAGACTCGTGTCGGCATCTCGACCGTCACTATACTCCACCCCTCGCGCCAATAGCTGCAGTTAACGGATTTTTAATAATAGGAGTCCCGGTCCCGCGTCCATCTTTCGTCCGCAATTCCGGGCCGGTTTCGCCTTGCGTGGTTAATCGCCGGAGGCGGTTCCGCTGCACTGCAACAAAGATATTGCACTGCACAAAAAAATGCCCTATATTGAAACCAGTCGTTCGGAGCAGGGACCACGAGTCACATCCGAGCCATTAAGGAAACGCTAGCAAGGATATTAAGATGAGCAAGACCGCCAAGGACACCATCGAATTCCCCAGCTTCGACGCTTCGAAGGCGACCGAGCAGCTGCGCGATTTCACCGAGAAGGGCATGGAGCAGACGAAGGAAGTCTACTCCAAGCTGAAGTCCGGTGCCGAAGACGCGCAGAAGACGTTTGAATCCACCTACGAGACCGCCCGCGCAACCGGCGCGGATCTGTCGCTCAAGGCGATTTCCGCCATGCGCGCCAATGCCGATGCAACGTTCTCGCATCTCGAGGCGCTGGTCGGCGTGAAGTCGGTCTCCGAGTTCATCGAACTGCAGACCGCCTGGATGCGCAAGAGCATGGAGTCCGCGGTCGAGCAGGCCAAGGACATCCAGGCGACCTCGACGAAGGCCATCGAAGACGTGGCCAAGCCGATGAAGTCCGCCTTCGAGAAGACGATGAAGGAACTCAAGGTCGCCTGATCTGTCAGGCGTCTGACGAAATCCCGAGCGGCATCCTCCTCCCGCCGCTTCGGGATCGGTGGCCGGCACTGCTGGCCAACAATGGAAAAGACCGGGTCCTCCCCCCGGTCTTTTTCCGTTTATGGAGGGGCGAGGCCAATTCATGGACAGGAACGACGCGGTCGCGACGATCTTGGTGGGGGAAAAGCCTTGAAATATGCCGCCGCCCGACGTATGCACCCTCCGTCGCCGACAGGCCCAGTGCCGTTGTAGCTCAGATGGTTAGAGCGCCGGATTGTGGATCCGGAGGTCGCTGGTTCGATCCCAGCCAACGGTACCATCTCTCCCCGTCTATATTCCGACATCGATCCCGGCCATACGGTTGACGCATCCGGGCCGCAGGCCCAAGTTCCTGAGACCTTGACGCGCCCATGAGAGCGGCCCGGGGCCCCGGAGGAGCGACAATGAGTGGCACATTCGTGATCGCGCAGGGCGGCGGCCCGACCGCCGTGATCAACCAGACGCTCGCCGGCGCCATTGCCGCAATCCGCACGCGTCACCCGGGCGCGCGCATCCTGGGTGCGCGGCACGGCGTGCGGGGCCTGCGCGACGGACACCTGGTCGACCTCGACACGCTGTCGGCTTCGGATCTGGCACGCCTTGCGCGGACGCCGGGGGCGGCGCTCGGAAGCACCCGCGACAAGCCGGATGCCGCCTATTGCGACGCCGTCCTGAAGGGATTGCGGGCCGCCGGCGCTAACGCCTTCATCTATATCGGCGGCAATGACACCGCCGGCACGCAGAGCCTGATCGCCCAGGCGTCCGGCGGCACTATTGCCTGCGTGCACGCGCCCAAGACCATCGACAACGATCTGGTGGAGAACGACCACACGCCCGGCTTCATCTCCGCGGCGGAGTTCGTCGCCGGCGCCTTTGCCGGCGCCGATCTCGATTTCCGCTCGTTGCCCGGCATCTATGTCGGCATCGTCATGGGCCGCCACGCCGGCTTCCTCACCGCCGCGTCGGCGGCGTGGCGAGCCGATCCCGAAAGCGGCCCCCACCTGGTCTACGTGCCCGAGCGTCCCTTCGATCGGGAGCGCTTCCTCGATGGTGTGCGCAGCAGCCTCGGTCGCCATGGCCATTGCATCGTGGCGATGTCGGAAGGTGTCCAGGACCGAGATGGCCGTTCCCTCGTCGAACACCTCGTCCCGTCCGAGATGCTGGAGCGCGATCCGCATGGAAATGTGCGGCTCTCGGGCACCGATCTCGGACAGGCGGTCGAACGCATTCTGGCGGAAGATCTGCCGCGCGTCCGCGCCCGCGTCGACACGTTCGGCTACCTGCCGCGCAGCCATGCCAGCCTGGTCAACGCGACGGACCAGCGCGAGGCCTTCGAAGCCGGAGCTTTCGCGGTGGAGGTCGCCGAAGCCGGCAGTTTTTCCGTCGCGCTCCAGTTCGACGGACAGGCCACCCGCCCGGTCCGCGTCCCCCTCGACGCGGTGGCGGGGAAAACCCGCCACATGCCGCACGATTTTCTCGTTGCCGACCAGGATCAGGTGTCGGGTGCCGGCATGGCCTATCTGGCGCGCCTGTTGCCGCCGCGCCCGGACATTCGTCACGCGCTTCTGTAGGCTCTAGAACAGGCTGCCCTGATCCGCTTTGGGCTTGGCAACGCCCGTCCGCGGCTTCGCCCGTGCCGAGTCTGTCGTTGCGGCGCCATCTCCAGCGACCGCGCCCTTTTCGCCATCGGCGAAGCGCAGGGTGAGCCGCATCCCGTCGGCAATCTCCGCCGCGCGCTTGGCCAGAGTGCCGTCCTCGCGCTCCACCAGCGCGAAGCCGCGGTCGAGCACTGCCTTTACTGACAGCGAATCGACCAGCCTGGTCGCTTGGCCAAGACGCGTGCGCCGTTCCGCCAGCATCGTGTCAATGACGCGCGGCAGGCGCAGCGCCAGCCGCTCCAGAGCACGGCGGTTGTCGCTGTTGCGCCGCGCGAAGGGTTCGACGGTGAGCCGCCGCGTCGCGGCATCGAGGCGCAGCCGCCGGTTCGCAGTGGCGTTGCGCACCGCATTGGGCAATTGCGCCGCCGTCCGCGCCAGATGCCGGCGCGCCTCGGCGATGCCGCGTTCGAGCGTCGCCGGCGAGAGGCGGATCGCGGCAAGACGCGCCCGGCGCCGTTCCGCACCGACGGCCGCCGCGCGGTCGAGCCGCCCGCCCACTTCGTCGAAATGCCGGCGCGGCAGGGCGAAGAGCTGGTCGGGCGAGGGCAGAGCGCGTGCCGCGCTCCTGAGCGCCTGCTTCTTCCGGTCGAGAACGCGTGAGGAACAGGAGCGCAGCCGTGCGCCGAGCGAGGCGAGCGTCGCTTCGAGCTCGGCCTTCACCGGCACCGCCATTTCGGCCGCGCCCGTCGGCGTCGGCGCGCGGATGTCGGCGGCGAGGTCGATCAGCGTCCAGTCCGTCTCGTGGCCGACGGCGGAAATGACCGGGATATCGGAGGCGGCCACCGCGCGCACCACCGCCTCGTCGTTGAAGCCCCACAGGTCTTCGAGGCTGCCACCGCCGCGCGCAACGATGATCACGTCGGGCCGCGCGATCAGCCCGCTGGCGGGCAGCGCGTTGAAGCCGGCGACGGCGTTCGCCACTTCCGCGCCCGTCGTCTCGCCCTGCACGCGCACAGGCCAGACGATCACATGCAGCGGAAAGCGGTCCGAGATGCGGTGGATGATGTCGCGGATCACGGCACCGGTCGGTGACGTGACCACGCCGATGACGCTGGGCAGATAGGGCAGGAGCTGCTTCCGGTCGGCGTCGAACAGGCCCTCCGCCGCGAGCCTGCGCTTGCGCTCCTCCAGCAGCGCCATCAGCGCGCCTGCGCCGGCGGGTTCGAGATTGTCGATGACGATCTGGTACTTCGACGAGCCTGGATAGGTGGTGAGCTTGCCGGTGGCGATCACCTCCATGCCCTCTTCGGGCCGGAACTTTAGCTTCTGGAACGTGCCCTTCCAGACCACGGCCTCGATGCGGGAACGGTCGTCCTTCAGCGAGAAATAGGCGTGGCCGGAGGAATGCGGGCCGCGATAGCCCGAAATCTCGCCGCGCACGCGCACATTGCCGAACGCGTCCTCCACCGTCCGCTTCAGCGCGATCGAGATCTCGCTGACGGAATACTCGTGCGCGTTGGTGGGGGAATCGATGGTCTCGTCCATGATTCAATTCCCGCGACTTTCAGGTTCTCGTCAAGTGAGATGCATGCAATGCAAGATTGCATATTAATAGCATACATGCTTAGATTGCATTCGCATCACGAACGTGCCGGGCGTAAGCCGCGCGAGTGTGACAGAATAGGAGGGGGAGGGTATGGAATATGTGGTTCGCAATCACCGACTCGCCGTTGGGACGAAATATGTAGACTTCGAGAAGTCGCCGAACATCGGCGGTGCTATGGCGCCCGTTTTTCTGGTGATTCACTACACAGCGTTTGGGTCCTCGTCGAACATCGCAGCCTACTTCAAGAAGCCGTCGGCAAAAGTCTCCGCCCATCTGGTGATCCGTCGCGACGGGACCATCGTCCAGTGCGTTCCCTTTGATACGGTCGCCTGGCATGCGGGCGAGAGCAAATGGGTGGACAAGAAGGGCAATTCGCACAGCGGCCTCAACCGCAATTCGATCGGGATCGAAATCGAAAACTGGGGGCCCCTCAAGAAGACCGGTGCGGGTTACGTCTCGTGGACAGGTCAACCTGTGGACGCGAGCAATGTGACAGAGGCACGCCACAAATTTGGCACGCCGAACGGTGGGTGGGAGGTATTCACGGAGGCACAGGTGGACGCGACGATTGCCGCGTCACTGGCCATCTGCGAAACATACGGCATCGGCGAGATCGTGGGCCACGACGACATCTCGCCGGGTCGCAAGTCCGATCCCGGGCCTGCCTGGGCAATGAGTTCGTTCAAGGCCAAGGTGCTTGGCAGATCCGACAATGGGGCCGCCACCTATATCGTGCGCTCGCCCACGGGTCTCAACGTCCGCACGGGGCCGGCGGCGAACTTTCCACTCGAGCCGGGCGCAAAACTCAATCCCCTGCCTGACGGCAGTATTGTCGCGATGATCGAGGCGGACGGCAACTGGCGCTATGTTTCGGTTCTCGACAAGAACGGCACTCCGAGTTTCTCGGGCTGGGTGCACGGGGGATATCTATTCGAAGTCTGATCAGGGACTGCGCCGGCTAACCCCCAAAACATCCAAACCAAGGCCGCACTTGAGAGAAAGCGGGCATGTCGGGTATCGATGCCCTCTGGTGGAGGTGATGATGCCCGACAAACCTAGCCTAACTCTGAAACGCCGCTTCGCGGCTGTGCCTGAGCTGGTGTACCGCGCCTGGACCGATCCGGCGATGATGGTCATGTGGTGGGGGCCGACCGGCGCGAAGACGCTTTCCGCCGAGACCGATCCGCGCCCCGGCGGTCGCTATCACGTCGTCTTCACCACGCCCGACGGCGAGGTTCACGACGTCAGCGGCGAATACCGGGAGGCCGAGGAATTCTCCGTGCTCTCCTTTGGCTGGATGTGGCGCACGCTTCCGGACCGCGCCTCCTTCGTCAGGCTCACCTTCATCGACGACGGCAGGGGCGGCACGGATTTCACCATGCATCACAGCGGGTTCTTCGACGAAGCCGCGCGCGACCGTCACATCGGGGGCTGGACCGGCGCGCTCGAGAAGCTGGAGGTGCTGATGGCGGGGATCGGGAACCCTACCACCCCGGCATGACCTGACCCGGACGCAGCCGCTTGCTGCGCACGCCGTTAAGCGCGGCGAAATCGAAGGCATGCTCGTCGGCGGCCGGCGCGGTGATGTTGTCGAGGCTTTCGGTGATATGGCGCGCCACCGCGTCGATCAGTTCGCGCTGGCCGGTGTGGCCGCGCAGGATGCCGATCCGGCAGTCGGGCAACGGCGCGAATCCGTCCGCCTCGCCCAGCACCCGCATGCCGGGCCTGAGCGCGCATTCAGGCAGCACCGAGACGGCAAGCCCCGACAGCACGCTGGCGATGATGACGGTCGCCGACCATGACGTGAACAGCACGCGATGCTCCCGCCCCGAGCGCTGCAGCGCTTCGGTCGCCGAACGCCGCCACTGGCAGGTTGGCCGTCCAACGGCGAGCGGCACCACCGGCTCCTCGTGGATAGAATGGCTCGCCGACGTGACCCAGAGCAGCGGTTCGCGCCGGACGATCTCGGTGACGTTGACGTCGTCACACTGCGTGACCAACGCCAGGTCGAGCTGGCCGCGACGTACCAGTTCGGCGAGGTTGATCGTCGGTTCGCAGATGACCGACATCTCGATTCGCGGGTTGGAGCGCGCAAAGCGGCCCATGATTTCCGGCAGGAAGCGGTCGGCATAGTCGTCGGGCGTGCCGATTCGCACCTGCCCTTCGAGCTGGGATTCGTCGAAAGCCGCCATCGTCTCCCGGCTCAGCCTGAGAAGTCGTCGCGCATAGGTCAGCAGGCGCTCGCCCTCCTCGGTCAGGCGGTTGGTCCGGCCGTCCTTCTCGAACAGCGGCTTGCCAATGCGCTCCTCGAGCCGGCGCATCTGCATCGAGACGGCCGACTGGGTGCGGAAGATCGTGTCGGCGGCCTTGGTGAAGCTACCGGTGTCTGAAATGGCAACGAAGGTCTGGAGCTGGTCGAGGTCGAGCGGAGCGTTCATGGCACTCTCATCAGTAGGAATGATGCATATGATAAGAAACATTCGTTAGACGAATTGATTGCGGCCTGTCAAACAGCCCACGTCCACCGACAGGGCGCGACTTGGTCGCCGTGAGGACGCCGTGCGCGGCGTGCCGGCGCACGGCCTCTTGCGCCCGGACTTCACGAAGGAGAGATATGATGACGACGCTTGACCGCACCACGTTCCCGATGACCGGCACCACCCGCCCGGCCGTGGCCGTGCGCGTCGTCAACGCCATCGCCCGCGCGCTCCGTGCCTGGAAAAACCGTCGCGAGATCTACCATCTCGGCGCGATGTCCGATTGGGAGCTCGCCGATATCGGCTTGACCCGCGGCGATCTGCACGTCGCCTGGCACGAGCCGTTGGGGGTCGATCCGACGACCGTCCTCGGCCACCTCGCCGACGCGCGCGCCGTCCAGGCCATGCGCGAAGCGGCCGAGCGGGCCGCCCGCCAGGTCTGCTGAGTTCCGTTTACGCAGGCGCTCCCGTTCACTCCCGGCTCCCCCGCCGGACGCCTGCCGACTGCCCGGTCCCTCCCAAGGACCGGGCTTTTTCGTAATTACCGGTAGCGCTCCATCCCCTTGAGATACTGGTCGAAGATCGATTCCATACCCTTCTGGTACTCCTCGCGCTGCTTGGAGCCGCTGTCGAACATCTCTCCGAACAGGTCGTCATAGGGATTGCGCGCACGCCCGCTCGGATTGGCCCGAGGCTGTGGTTCCGGTTCGGGTTGCGCCTCGGCCTTGCGCTGCCCGCCGCGCAGCATCTCCTCGAAGATGCGGCCGAGCGGATTGTCGGTCATCGGGTCCGGCTGGCGCTGCTGGCGCTCTTGCTGCGGCGCGGGTTGCGCCCCGCCGCCCATCATGTCCTTCAGGATCTTGCCGAACGGATTGTCGAACGGGTCCATCGGGTTGGGCTGGGGCGGCGGCGCCTGCCGCTGCTGCGGCTGGCCCATCATGCCGCCGCCCTGTTTCATCATCTGGTCGATGATCTCGCCGAGAATGTTGCCGCCTGCGCCGAAGCCGCCGGCCTGCGCCTGCTGCGGCTGGGCCGTGCTCTGACGGAACAGGCCGCCCATCAGCATCGAAGCCATCGCCGGCAGCATCTGCTTCAGGACCTCCTGTTGGATTCCAGTCACCTGCGCCGCCTGCGCCGCAACAGCCCGTGACAGTTCCTTCGAGCCGAACAGGTGGCCGAGGATGCCGTTTCCCTCCGACACGCCGGCCGGCGAGAACGCGTTCGCCGCGTCGTCGTAATATTTCGCGTGCTGGCCGCTCGCCAGCGCCTGCAGGAAGTTCGACACGCCGTAGGGATCGGACGTGTTGCGCTTCAGCCCCTGGCTGAAGGCGGGCATCAGCGCTTCCATCGCAAGTGCGGCCTGCTGCTGCGACAGGTTGAACTGGCGCGCCATGAGTTCGACCGCACGGCCGTTCTGGGCCATCATTTCGTAGAGCGGTAGCATCGCGGTCTCCTCGCTAATTGCCTTCTGCCGGCACCGTAAAGCGGAACCTGGATGCTTAGAAGAGGCAATGCGCGAAGGGGCGTCCTCAGTCGGCCGAGCCCTTGATAGCCCACGCCCGCGTGTTCAGGGCGATCGAGCCGTCGCCGCGGCGGGGCAGGGTGTCGCTTAGCCGCAGCCGCAGCTTCTCTCGAGCTGGCGCATCGAGCGCGATGCAGTAGCCTGGAGCCGGACCGGCGCCCAGAGTAAAGGGCCGCCAGAAATCGTCGAAATCCTTGAAGATCGCTGGTGCTTCGATCGCCGTGGATGTGACGGATGTGAGCCCGGCCTTCACCGCCATATCGGTCAGCCTCTCCTGCGTGCAGAAGGGAAACCGTCTGTACTCGGTCAGATCCTGGGCGGACGGGTCGAGCGCGGTCGCGGCGTCCCAGAAGGCGCTCATGAAACCGACGCCGCGTCCCGGATAATCCCAGATATAGAACCCAACTCTTCCGCCGAGCCGGCATGCGCGTTTCATCTCGGCAAGCGCCTTTTCCCGGTTCGGCACGAAATTCAGCACCAACGCGGAGACGGCGACGTCGACGCTCGCCGTTTCGACCGGCAGCGCCTGCGCGTCGCCGATCTGGAAGGTAACGACATCGCTCGGGCAGTTCGCACGGGCCGTCGCCAGAAAGCCCTCCGAGGGATCGATGGACAGTACGTGCCTTGGTTTGCACTTCGTCACGATCGCGGCGGTGAGCGCGCCGGTGCCGCATCCGACATCGATCCAGTCGAGGCCTTCGGGTGCGCCGAACCAGTCGAGAAATCGGGGAGCGATCTGGCGGCTCCAGCGGCCCATATAGGCTTCATAGCTGTTGCCGGCCTGCCAGGCGTCGTGCCGCGTCGTGTCGGCCATGTGTCCACGTCCAACCGTTGGTCATCGGCGCGCCACTTGCTTCGCAGCCGATCCGAAGCAATCTTGAATGCGGACTTCCGCTGCGTCAACAAATCATGGATAGAGACTGATAGGGCGAATCCGTTTTCGGCTCGCTCGGCTTAAATTAAGCTGGCATTTACCATGTCCTCGAAAGTAGGCCCGTTCGGGCCGTGTGGAATAACGATATCTCCACACGCATCCCGCACAGATACGTTGTTAGCTCGCTGAAATCGGTTCGTGCTGCTCGATCTTATGCACCGAGCCAGAAGCGCATCGGAGAGCCAGCATGCCGAGATCGCGACCGACCGACCGAAACTCGACACCGGAACGCCGCAACCTGGAGGCGCATCGCGCCCGAGTCGCCGCGCGCGCGCAACCCGGGCCTGGCCCCGTGGCTACAGAACTTGCAACGCTCTACGCGGCGCTCGACAACATCGACAACGGCGTGATCCTCCTCGACCACGAACTGCGTGCGCAGTACATCAACCCCGCATGCCACGCGATGTTCAGATCGCCGCAAGAGTTCGTCGACGGCAAGCCGCTATTCAGCGAGATGCTGGAATTCGCCCGGCGGAGCAAAGCCTACGCAGTCTCGCCCGAAGAACTCAGGAAATACGTATCCGAGCGGCTTGCCTGGGTCACCTCGGGGGATCAGACGCCCATCGATCAACGCCTCAGCAACGGGCGGGTCATACGTTGCCAGTGCGCCGTGCTTCCCGCCGGCGGGCGCATGCTGACCTATAGTGACATCACCGATATCGTGCGCCACGCCGAAATACTTGAGCGGCTTGCAACGACGGACGGGATGACCGGAATCTACAACCGGCGTCACTTCATGACGCTGGCGGACATCGAATGGAGCAGATCGGGGCGTTACCGGCGGCCGCTGTCGTTCCTGATGATCGACATCGACTATTTCAAGTCGATCAACGACCGTTTCGGCCATGAAGTGGGCGACCAGATGATCGTTCATCTCACGAAGGTCGCGACAGCCTGCAAGCGCGATTCCGATGTGCTCGCCCGCATAGGCGGCGAGGAGTTCGGTCTTCTGCTGCCGGAGACCGACCTGGCACAGTCTCAGTTGGTTGCGGAACGTCTGCGCCGCGAGGTCGCTGAAAACCCGCTCGTCGCCGAGGCCGATCGGATATCGACGACGATCAGCATCGGCGTGGCGTCACGCGACGACGCGATGACCGGAATCTCCGATCTGATGAAAGTGGCCGACCGCGCGCTTTATGACGCGAAAAACAGCGGCCGCAATCGTGTGGTCTGCGCCGCCGACACCGGCCAAACCCCGGGCCACAGTCCGAGCGTTCCGCTCACGGCGGGCGCACCGGAATAGGGCCAATACCGAGCCGCGCTACCCGACATTGCGTCAGGAGTGCCGCCGCTCAATACGCATATTCAAGGAAGGCCGGCTCGATCGAGTCGCCCCAGCGCGTGTGGTAGGCGGAGAGCATCTCCTCGGCGCTCGTCGTTCCCCGGGCGACAACCTCGTCCAGCGTCGACAGGAAGCTGGTTTCGTCGTAGCCGTCGCGGTTCTTTCTTGCCCGGTTTTTCAGGCCCTGCCGCGAGATCGCGAGAGTTTCACGCGCGACCTCGAGCAGCGAGCGGTTGCGGAACACCGTCTTCAGCGCCTGTTCCGGCACTGCGTCGCGCATCGCTCGCACTTCGTTATAGGTCCAGTCCCGGGTCAGTTCCTCCGCCGCGTCCAGCGCTTCGGTATCGTAGAGCAGGCCGACCCAGAAGGCGGGCAGGGCGCAGATGCGCCGCCATGGGCCGCCGTCGGCGCCGCGCATTTCGAGGAAGCGCTTCAGCCGCACGTCCGGGAACAGCGTCGACAGATGGTTCGCCCAGTCGCCCATGGTCGGCATTCCGTCCGGAACTTCGTTGTGCGCCTTGCCGGCCATGAACTGGCGGAAGGTCATGTGCGTCATGTCGATGTAGCGGCCCTCGCGGATGACGAAATACATCGGCACGTCGAGCGCCCACTCGACATAGTCGGCGAAACCGAATTCGGGCGAAAAGCAGAAATCGAGCAGGCCCGAGCGCTGGTTGTCGGTGTCGCGCCAGATGTCGCCGCGCCAGCTCATCAGCCCGTTGGGCTTACCGTCGGTGAAGGGCGAGTTGGCGAACAGCGCGGTCGAGAGCGGCTGCAGCTTCAGCGACACCTGCATCTTGCGCCGCATGTCCGCCTCGCTCTCGAAGTCGAGGTTCACCTGGATCGTGCAGGTGCGATACATCATGTCGAGCCCTTTGGTCCCGACCTTGGGCATGTAGCGCGTCATGATCTCGTAGCGCGACTTGGGCATTTTCGGCGTCTCGGCAAGCGTCCATTTCGGGCTGCCGCCAAGGCCGAGGAAACGGATGCCGAGCGGCTCGGCAATCTCGCGCAGCTGCGCCAGATGCGCGTTGCCCTCACGGCAGGTCTGGTGGATCGTCTCGACCGGTGCGCCGGAGAGCTCGAACTGCCCGCCGGGTTCCAGCGAGATGGCGCCCTGGCCGGTTGGCTCGACCAGGCCGATGATGTTGCCGGCGTCGATGATCGGCTCCCAGCCGAGCATGCCCTTCATGCCGTCGAGCAGTGCCTTGATGCCGCTCGGACCGGCATAGGGCACGGGCGCATTACCGTCGACATAGAAGGGAAACTTCTCGTGCTCGGTGCCGATGCGCCACTTGTCGCGCGGCTTGTTGCCGGCGGCCAGATAGTCGACGAGTTCGTCCATACCCTCGATCGGACTCGAATCCGTCGTGTCGCGCGCCATGGCGTTGTCCCTGGAACAGTCTTTTTGCGCGCGAGCATTGGCCGGAAAGCCCCTCGCTCGGCAAGCAAAATGTTCTGAGCCAGCCGTCAACGAAACTTGATGCAGGCGATTTCGCCCAAGGTAAACTCGGATTGGAAAGTGCGACGGAGAGCGGGTTGGAGTCGATGAGAAAGGGAGAGGCGACGAAGATATTCCTCGATCATGTTGCGCCAACGCTGCAGCAGCATGGCTATGAGCGTAACGGAAAGAGCTTTCACAGAATATTCAACGAACCAGGGATCATGGTCCGGATATTCCCTGAATTCGCCACCCATACAGGTGAAATGGTTTTTGATACTTTTATCGAGATATCGATGCAGGAATATTTAGAAGAGAAGACGCATTTTATGAATTCTGTATACCCTCAATATAAGTCGATTAACCAATGTATGATCATGCTGACGTTGGATGACATAGAGGATCATGATCGTGAATACAATAATGATTTGTCTGGATTCATAAGTTTCTTCATTCGTTCGGTCGCTAAAGTAAACGAATATATTGACGAGAACTTTTCGAGCAAGAGAAGATTTCTTAGTTACTTTTGGAAGAATACAAAGCGAGGAGGAGTGAATCGGACACTCGCTGTATTCATCCTGATGCAGAGTTGCGAAGGGATTGAAGCAGCGTCCAAATGGTTGAGGAGCGGAGTGCCCGATACGCCAAGCGAGTATCAGCAGAAGCAACTCGAGTATCTACTTCAGAGATTTTCGTAAGTGGTGAACGGCTTTGGCTCTGGCAAGTCCTGCCTGTGGTCAATCTGGTGTTTCAGCCTTTACCGCCAATCCCCGATCGTCGCCTGGATCACCGCCATCGCTGCCACCGCCGCCGTGTCCGCGCGCAGGATGCGCGGCCCGAGCGGGATCGAGGTGACATAGGGCAGTGCGCGCAACTGCTGGCGCTCCTCGTCGGAAAAGCCACCCTCCGGCCCGATCAGCAGGCCGAGCTTCTGCTCCGCGATTCCCTGCAGCGCCGGCACCGGATTGTTGGTCTCGGCGCCCTCGTCGCAGAAGATGAGCCGCCGTCCCGGCTCCCATTCCCAGATCAGCCGGTCGAGCTTCACCAACTCGCGAACCTCGGGGATCGCCAGGATGCCGCACTGTTCGGCCGCCTCGATCACGTTGGCGCGGATGCGGTCGATGCCGATGTTCGACATCTGCGTGTGCTGGGTCAGCACCGGCTGCAACACGCCCGCACCCATCTCGACCGCCTTCTGTACCATGTAGTCGAGCCGGCCCTGCTTCAGCGGCGCGAAACAGTAGACGAGGTCGGAGGGCGCTGGCTGCGGCCGCACCTGCGTCATCAGCGCAAGTCGCACGCGCTTCTTGCCGGCTTCGACCAGGCTCGCCAGCCATTCGCCGTCAACGCCGTTGAAGACCAGCAATTGCGTGCCGGGCTGCATGCGCAGCACGTTGATGAGATAGTGCGTCTGTTGCGGGTCGGGCTCGACTTCGCCGTTCGCCTGCATGGGGTGCGGCAGGAAAAGCCGCTGCATCCGATAGTTCGCGCGCATCGGCCTGCCATGCTTCAGGCTTGCGGCGAGTTCAAGGCGGGGTGACAGATGTCGGCGGTCTTCCAAGTCCTCAGGCGGAAAGGCTTTGCGACTTCAGGATCAGCGCGGGCATCGTGTCCGTGGCGGCAGCGATGTAGAACTGGTCGCGGCCGGACCGTTTGGCGAGATAGAGCGCGCTGTCCGCGAGCTTCATCGTCTTCTCGAGCGAGTGCCCCTTTACGTGAACCGCCCCGCCGATGCTGATCGTCATCCGCAGCCCGTGACCGGCGACGGTTTCGCCCTTTGCGCGCATCGCCTTGCAAAGGGCTGCGGCTGCCTCGGCGGCGCCGGCATCGTTCGCGCCCGGCAGGAACACGCCGAACTCCTCACCGCCAAGCCTGCCGACGATCGCGTCGGTTGGAGAATGCAGCCGAAGCACTTCGGCGAGGCGCTTGAGCGCCTCGTCGCCGACATCATGACCATAGGTATCGTTGATCGCCTTGAAGTGGTCGGCGTCCGCCATCAGGAATGCGCCGCCGTTGGGCAAGCTCTCCCGCAGCTTGCCCAACAGGTAGGCGCGCGTGAGCACCCCCGTCAGGTGGTCGTATCGGACATATTCGTCGACACGGTCGATCGTCATCGTCAGCAATCTGAGCATGCCGAGCGCAAACAGCGATATGGGCGGCGCGATCAGCAGCGGGATTGCAGCGCAGATGGCAAGGACCGTCCAGAACGAGCGTGACGATACGTTGGGCATCAGAGCCATCGGCACTGCCAACGTTACGACGGGTGCCGCAACAGAAATAGCGGTGATGATGCCTGTCCAAAGCAGGACATCCCGGCTCGACCTGATCCGTAAGCGGTAAAGATAGCGGTCCATCGCCTTTTGGTATCAGGAATCGGTGAACGATTTCGTCATTCGCTCCCGTGGCCGGATGCCGACGTCAGGCGCGAAAGGGAGAATAACCGCTTCGGAGGGCGGCGACGATCGAGCCTGGGGTGACCAGATAGGCCGGGTGGCCGGGAAGGGCAGCAGCGGGGAGGCTGGGACCGTATCCCTCGAACGACCACGGCGACAGGCGGCCGGACCCGACCGCGAAGGGGGTGCCCGCGATCGCTACCACCACGCCACCCGGCAGTTCCTGGAGCAGCGACGACGACAGAGGCAGCACTTCGCCGCCACTCGCCCACCTTTCCCGATGCAGCACCGCGTCCATTTCGGGCGCGCTGATCGTCTCCCGCCCTTGCCCCGCCGCGAAGCATCTTGCGAACTCCACGGCGCGTTCACGCCGGCAGTAGAAGCAGGGGCGGTGGCCGGCGGCGAGCGCCGTCACCTCGTCAAGGAAGAACAGTTCCGTCCAGCCTGCCCGCCCTGATGGCGCGTTGCGTCCCATCACTTCGCGCCGGCGGCCGCGGAACTCGCATTCGCAGATTATCCACGCCTTGGTCGTCCAGCGACGCTTCAGCAGCGTCTTCGTATTGGGATCATGGATGACGCCGCGATTGCCCGTGAACACGCCGCGCGCGGCGACAGCATGGATGTCGCCAAATGGATCGACCCGGTTCTGCAGCGGCATCGTCGCCTCCTTTTCCAACGCCGGCCGTCATGATACCGCTCGGCCCAATCCTGCCCACACGGAAACCGCGCGATGAAAGTGCTCGTCGTCGAAAACTTCGACAATACCGGTCTCGGCCAGATAGCCACTGCGCTGGACGAGGCGGGAGCGGAAATCACCGTGGTGCGCGCCCATCGCGGCGACGAACTGCCGTCGGCGCCGGACGGCCACGACGCAATCATCGTGCTGGGCGGCGGGCAAAACGCAGTCGCCGACGACGAATATCCCTACCTTCCGGCGCTTGCCGAGCTGATGCGGGCCTTCGCCGATTCGGGCAGGTCCACGCTCGGCATCTGCCTCGGCAGCCAGATCCTCGCCCGCGCCTACGGCGCGGAGAACCTGATCGGCGCCGCACCGGAGTTCGGCTGGCGGGAGGTGGCGCTAACGCCGGAGGGCGGAGAGGATCCAGTCCTGTCGGCGGTGCCGCAGACATTTCCGATCTTCCAGTGGCACGACGACACGTTCACTCTTCCGCGCGGCGCGACTCGTCTCGCCGGCAACGACGCCGCGCACAACCAGGCGTTCCGGGTCGGCCGTGCCGGCTACGGCATCCAGTTCCATTTCGAGGCGGACCGGAAACTGGTCGGCGAATGGCATCAGGCCTTTCCCGAAGCGATTGCCGCCAAGCGCGACGGCTGGATGGACATCTATCCCGCCGAAGCGGAGACGCACGGTCCCGCGGCCGATGCCGCCGGACTTGCCATCGCCCGCGCCTGGATCGCTACGATCGGCCGCTGACGGTCGGCGCGTTGCCGAATTGCCACGTCGGCCAACTATCCCCAGTTGTGTGAAACAGCTCCTTTTCATTCCCGTTGGGGAGCGATAGAGCCTCGCCCGCGTTGCAGCCGGGCGCAAACGTGGCGGAACCTTGTTACAGGCCGGGCGTTTTTGTGAAACCAAACGGTAACGTTGATTAGCTAGAGAGTTCAGGACCCTAAACCGAGATGACCCCCGTGAAAGCAGCTCTCCTCTCCGTCCTGATGCTCTCCGGCATAGCGCTCTGGGGCGCGGGAATCTATTCGGCCGACGCAGCCGGGGGCCACGCTCCGGTGGACGGCTACGGCGTCGTCCAGGCCTCGCGCTGACCGCCTTCGCCGATCTGAAGAATCCGCTTCCGCGTTCCGTCGATCGATAGCGCCGTCAAGACGCCGGTCGAGAAGGCCGCCGTATCCAGATTCACCCTGTTCGGCATGATTTCCGGGGCCTGCGACGGCGTGTGCCCGTGCACGACAACCTTTTCGTAGAGCAACGGCGAGTTGAGGAAACTCTCGCGAATCCAGATCAGGTCTTCCGGGTTCTGCAGCGCCAGCGGCACGCCGGGCCTGATCCCCGCATGGCAGAAGAAGAAGTCGCCGAACGCAACGCTGCGCGGTAGCGTCGAAAGAAACTCGACATGCTCGCGCGGCATCGCCGCTTTGAGCCTCTCCGCCGAGGCGCGCGCCAGCGCCTGCGAGGAGAAATCGGTGTCGACGCCATAGGAGAGGGCAGTCTGTCTTCCGCCATGCCGCGCGAACAGGCTGTCCTTGTCCGGCATGGACAGAAACTCGACCAGCCCCGCATCATGGTTGCCGGCCAGCGCGATGTGTCGGCTGTCCGCGCGAATGGCCTCTACCAGGAAGTCGATCACGCCTTTCGAATCGGGTCCCCGGTCGACGTAGTCGCCGACATGCACGATCCGCCAGTCGGCCGGTGCGTCGCGTTCGATCTCTTCGCGGATCCGCGCGTGCATCTGCAGCAGCAGGTCGAGCCGGCCGTGCACGTCGCCGATCGCGTAGATGCGCATACCGGCCGGCCCGGTTGCGTCCATCAGGTGGATGCCTTCCGTTCCCGCTCGCTCAGCCATCGACCATGATGATGTGCAGCGCGCGGGGCCCGTGCGCGCCGAGGATGATCTTCTGCTCGATGTCGCCCGACCGCGACGGCCCAGTGATGAAATTCAGCGTGCGCGGCATCCTGCCCTTGCCGAACTTCTTGCGGACCTTCGCCAGCACGCTCTCCATGTCGCCGTCGATATCCGCCGCCTCCAGCACGACGATATGGTGCTCGGGCAGGAAGTTGATGGTGGATGGGTTGTCCTTGCCGGACGTCATCACCAGCGTGCCGGTCTCCGCGATGCCGCCGAAGGCATGGCTGACGCCTGCCTCGTCGTCTCCGTCGGACGGCCCGTTGCGGATCTCCATCGCCTTCTGCCTGTCCCACGGCATCGCCGCCAGCCGCTTGTCGGCGCCGATGCGGATCGCAGCGGGCAGGTTCTTCGCGCGCAGATAGGCCGCGACCGCCTTCGGCACGTCGGCATGCGAGCGCACCCGCTCGACTGTCGCCGCGAACTTGGACGCCAATGTCTCGAACAGGTCGACACGCGCGTCGTCCGGCAGCTTTCCGCGCGCCGGGATCACGCCCTTCGGCGGTTTCGCCATCCGCGCCTCGATCGCCGCCCGCCGAGCCGGATCGTTGCCGCCCTCGGAGAGGGAGGCGCGCACCTTCGCCAGGATCGCCTCGCGTCCGCTCATGGCGCGGCCTGCTTCATCACCGCGTCGCGCTCGCGCAATTGCTGCATGAAGGTCCGTCCCTCCGGTGCGGGAAGTTCACGGTATTTCGTCCATCCGCCGGCGAGCGGCAGCCAGGAGAACCGCTCCTTGCCGAACGAAAACACCTTCAGCGCCGGTATCCCCATCGCGGCGGCGAAGCGGTAGAGCCGCGGCCGCTTGGCGAAGAAGGCCCAGGCCTTCAGTCCGTAGCGCCCGACGGCCGGGTTCAGCCCCCGCTCGAATTCGCGCTCGCGCCAGTGCCGCATCATCTTCGGCAGCGGTATCTTCATCGGGCACACGCTCTCGCAGCGGCCGCAGAAGGTCGAGGCGTTGGGCAGGTGGCCGCCCTTGTCGACGCCGATCAGCGACGGCGTCAGCACCGCGCCCATCGGCCCGGGATAGACCCAGCCGTAAGCGTGTCCGCCGACCGCGTGATAGACCGGGCAATGGTTCATGCACGCCCCGCAGCGGATGCAGCGCAGCATGTCCTGGAACTCGGTGCCGAGCATCGCAGAACGCCCGTTGTCGAGCAGGATGACGTGGTATTCCTCCGGCCCGTCCGGGTCGCCCGGCCGTCGCGGACCGGTGGAGACGGTCGTATAGACGCTCATGTCCTGCCCGGTCGCCGAGCGCGCCAGCACGCGCAAAATCTGCGCCGCGTCGTCCAGCGTCGGCACCACCTTCTCGATCGAGGCCACGACGATGTGGATCTTCGGCAGGATCTGCGTCAGGTCGCCATTGCCCTCGTTGGTGACGATGATCGACGAGCCCGTCTCGGCTACGAGGAAATTCGCGCCAGTGATGCCGACATCGGCCTCGAAATAGCGCGAGCGCAGCACGCGTCGCGCCTCGTTCAACAACGCCTCCGGCTCGGTCAGGTCGCGGCCCGGCGCCAGGTGGTCGTGCACGCGGCGGAAGTCCTCCTCCACCTGGTCCTTGTTGAGGTGCACCGCCGGCGCGATGATATGGCTCGGGTGCTCGCCGCGCAGCTGAATGATGTATTCGCCGAGGTCGGTCTCGACCGGCGTGATGCCGTTCTTTTCGAAGAACTCGTTGAGCGCGATCTCCTCGGTGATCATCGACTTGCCCTTGGTGACCACCTTGGCGTTCACGCCTCGGCAGATGGCGAGGATCGCCTGGCGGGCGTCCTCAGCTGTCCCGCACCAGTGCACCTTGCCGCCGGCTTCCAGTACCCTGCCCTCATAGGCCTCCAGATAGAGGTCGAGGTTCGACAGCACGTGGTCCTTGATCGCCTTGGCGCTGTCGCGCAGCCGCTCGAACTCGGGCAGGTCGGCGACCGCCTTCAGCCGTTTCTCGATGAAGCCGGACCGCACATTGCCCAGCGCCTTCTGCAGTTGCGGATCGGCGAGCGCGGCGCGGGAGTTGGCTTTGAACTCGGGCGAGGTGATCTGCATCGGCTCACCCTCTCCCGCCGATGGGGGGCTGGTCGGTCATCCCCGCCAGTACTTCCGCCACATGCCGAGTCTCTACCGCCGAGCCCTGCCGCTTCAGCTTGCCCGCCATATTCATCAGGCAGCCGAGATCGCCCGCCAGAAGCAGGTCCGCGCCCGATGCCTCGATCTTGCTGGTCTTCTCGCTGACGATGGCGTTCGAGATGTCGGAATACTTGACGCAGAAGGTGCCGCCGAAACCGCAGCACACGTCCGCGTCCGGCAGTTCCCTGAGCGTCAGCCCATCGACCTGGCCGAGCAGCGCCCGCGGCTGGGCGCGGATGCCGAGCTCGCGCAGGCCCGAGCAGGAATCGTGGTAGGTGACGGTGCCGTCGAGGCGGGCGTCGATGTCCTGCACGCCGCGCACGTCGGCCAGGAACGACACCAGTTCGTGCACCTTGGCCGAGAACGCGGCGACGCGCGGCTCCCATGTAAGATCGCCCTTGAACAGGCCGGGATAGTGCTTCTTCAGCATGCCGGCGCACGAGCCCGACGGCGCGACGATATAGTCGAACTCCTCGAAGGCCTCGATCGTGTTCTGCGCGATCGCCCGCGTGTCCTTGCGGTCGCCGGAATTGTAGGCCGGCTGGCCGCAGCATGTCTGCGCCATCGGAATGTCGACGGTGCAGCCGGCATCCTCGATCAGCTTCACCGCGGCGAAGCCGACCACCGGCCGGAACAGGTCGACGAGGCACGTCACGAACAGGCCGACGCGGGGCTTTGTCACTGCTTGCTGGGTCACGATGGTTCCCTGGCTGATGCCTTATCAGAGCCGTTCCTGCGCCGGTCGTCCAGTCGCTGCCGCAGCCTCAGCCGCGACACCCTGCGCCAGTCGCCGGTCCGCTCCGCTTCGAGCATGGATTTCTCGACATAGGTGATATGGTCCATCGCCGCCCGCCGCGCTCCCGCCGGGTCGCGCGCCACCACCGCCGCGTGGATGGCGCGGTGCTGCGCCAGCAGGTCCTCGCGCACGCCCGGCAGCTCGAAGGCGAGCAGCCTGTGGCGCATCACCCCGTCCGACAGCAGCCGATAGCAGGAGCGCAGCGTGTGCAGGAGGATGATGTTGTGGGCGCATTCGCCGATCGTTGCGTGGAACTCGACATCGACCGCCGCCTCCTCGGCGACGTCGGCTTCTTCGTGAGCCGCCTCCATCCGCGCCATGATGCGCTCGAGCAGCGCGAGGTCGTCCTTGGTCGCCCGCCGCGCCGCATATTCGGCGGCGATGCCCTCGATCTCGCGGCGGTACTCGAGATAGTCGGCCGCCGCCTTCGGATGATTGGCGATCAGGTCCATCAGGGGCGGCGCGAAGACCTGGCCGATGACATCGGCGACATGCGTGCCGCCGCCTGCGCGCGTGACGAGCAGCCCGCGCGTCTCCAAAATCTTCAGCGCGTCGCGCAGGATTGGCCGCGAGACTTCGAAGTCGCGCGAAAGATCGCGTTCCCCCGGCAGCCGGTCGCCGACGCGCAGCACGCCTTCGAGGATCAGCCCCTCGATCTGCTGCACCACCTCGTCGGCCGTGCGCGAATGCTCGATTCTGGAGAAGACGTCGCCCAAGCCGGGGGGTTCCTGTTTGGACCAGCATAATGGCCGGAGCCTCAACTGGTCAATTTATTTATCCGCATTTGCTTGATTACGCCGACTCAGCGCGACGCCCGAACGCAGACCCCTGTCGCTTCGGCGCCATTGGAAGGCGCGACAACGTCCCGCATGGGAGAAGATATCCCGTAAGGTCATAAGCGAGGACGTCCGCACGGGGAGAGCGCCGGTGACGACAAAGCCGCACCAGGTCGAGCCTACCCAGTCCCTGGCCGGGACCGTTATGGGCTTTCCGATCCACCACGGCCGCAATGGCGCCATCGGCGAGGTCCACTCGCGGCCGCATCCGCTGATCGAGGCGCCGCGCGTGCTGATCCAGCTCTCGTTCATGACCGAGGGCGGCTCCGGCGTCGACCATGCCGTTCTTGCCGAACTGTCGCGCGCCCAGGGCGTTGCCGCGCCCGACCGCCAGGCTCGCCACCATGTCGTGAAGTGGGGCCGGGGCACGCTGCGCTGGGAACGCCACACCGAATTCTCAACCTATCTCTGGGAGGGGCCACCCGGCAACGGTGTCGCAGCGGAAAACCCGTTCGGCAACGGCTTCAGCGCTCCCGGCACGGTCATCTCCGGCATCAGGCTGGAGATCCGTCAGTGGACGCCGGAAAGCGAGGAACTGGTCGCGGAATTCGATCCCGAGAGCCTATGCTATTCCAGCGTGGAGGGCGGCATGGCGGCGGTGGCCACGGACTTCCGGCAGGACCGCGACGGGCTGACACGCATCCTGGTGCTCGATCGCGGCCTCTCCGCGTCGCGCCGCGGCGCGCTCGCCCAGCGCCTGCTCGAGATCGAGACCTATCGCACGCTGGCCTTGCTAGGACTGCCGCTGGCGCAGTCTCTGTCGGCGCGGCTGCGGCGGATCGAAGACCGTCTCGCGCAGTTGACCACGCAGATGCGGCTGTCCGAAAGCCGCGACAGCAAGGGACTGTTGGCCGAGCTGACCGAACTTGCCGCCGAGCTCGAGGCCGATGCGGCGGCGAGCCTCTACCGCTTCGGTGCCAGCCGCGCCTATGACGGTATCGTCGAGGAGCGTCTCTCGGCGCTGGCCGAGGAACCGGTGCCCGGCCATGACACGCTGGCCGCCTTTCTCCAGCGGCGCGTGGCGCCGGCGATGCGCACATGCCGCTCGGTCGAGGAACGCCAGGCCAACCTGTCGCGCAAGCTGACCCGCGCCACCACGCTTCTGCGCACCTGGGTGGATGTCGAGGTCGAAAAGCAGAACCGCGAACTCCTGGGTTCGATGAACGACCGCGCGCGGCTGCAACTGCGCCTCCAGCAGACGGTCGAAGGCCTCTCCGTGGCGGCCGTTTCCTATTACGTCGTCGGCCTGGTCGGCTATCTCGCCAAGGGCGCCACCTTCGCCGGCGTGACGGTGAAGCCCGAACTCGTCACCGCGCTCTCGGTGCCCTTCGTGGTAGTGGCGATCTGGCTGTTCGTGCGGCGCATCCGCCGCACGCATTCCGACGAGCGGCGCTGACGGCGTCATTTGCCTGTCGCGCCGTAGGCTGGTAAAGACTTGTGACCAGTTGGAGAGGCAGTGCCATGTCCGGTCTCATGATGCCCGCGCCCGACGCGCAGACGCTCAGGCGCCGCGACGAGATCGTCGCCGACATGAGGATCATCGTGCCGGGCGAAGGCGTCGTCGATCAGCCGACCGGCATGCGCGTCTTCGAAAGCGACGGGCTGACCGCCTATCGCCAGTTGCCCTTGGTGGTCGTGCTGCCCGAGACGGTCGCCCAGGTTTCGCGCATCCTGAAATACTGCAACGACCGCAACATCCGCGTGGTGCCGCGCGGCTCGGGCACGTCTCTCTCCGGCGGCGCGCTGCCGCTCGAGGACGCGGTGCTGCTGGTCATGAGCCGCTTCAATAGCATCCTCGACATCGACTTCGCCAATCGCGCGGTCGTCGCCCAGCCGGGCGTGACCAATCTCGGCATCACCGTCGCGGTTCAGGACGAGGGCTTCTACTACGCGCCCGACCCGTCCTCCCAGATCGCCTGTTCGATCGGCGGCAACGTCGCAGAAAATTCCGGCGGCGTGCACTGCCTCAAATACGGCCTCACTGCCAACAACGTGCTCGGCATCGAGATGGTGCTGATGGACGGCGAGGTCATCCGTCTCGGCGGCAAGCATCTCGATTCGGAAGGCTACGACCTCCTCGGTGTCATGACCGGCTCGGAAGGCCTGCTCGGCGTCGTCACCGAGGTGACGGTGCGAATCCTCAAGAAGCCCGAGGCCGCGCGCGCGCTCCTGATCGGCTTCCCGACCTCGGAGCAGGGCGGCCAGTGCGTCGCAGACATCATCGGCGCCGGCATCATCCCCGGCGGCATGGAGATGATGGACCGGCCGGCGATCCGTGCGGCGGAGGATTTCGTCCATGCCGGCTATCCCCTCGACGTCGAGGCGCTGCTGATCGTCGAACTCGACGGTCCGGGACCGGAGATCGACCACCTGATCGGCGAAGTCGAGGCAATCGCGGCGAGGAACGGCTCGACCACCTGCCGCGTCTCGACCTCAGAGGACGAGCGCCTGTCCTTCTGGGCCGGCCGCAAGGCGGCGTTCCCGGCGGTCGGCCGCATCTCGCCCGATTATTACTGCATGGACGGCACTATCCCCCGCAAGGAACTGCCGAAGGTGCTGGCCGGCATGCGCGAGATGTCCGAACGTTACGGGCTCGGCGTCGCCAACGTCTTCCACGCGGGAGACGGCAATCTCCATCCCCTCATCCTCTACGACGCCAACGTGCCGGGCGAACTGGAGAAGGCCGAGAGCTTCGGCGCGGACATCCTGCGCCTCTGCGTCCAGGTCGGCGGCGTGCTCACCGGCGAGCATGGCGTCGGCGTCGAGAAGCGCGACCTGATGCCCGAAATGTTCAACGAGGCCGATCTCGACCAGCAGATGCGGGTCAAGTGCGCCTTCGACCCCAACCACCTGCTCAACCCCGGAAAAGTCTTCCCGCAACTGCGCCGCTGCGCCGAACTCGGCCGCATGCATGTGCATCGCGGGCAATTGGCCTTCGCGGATATTCCGAGGTTTTGAGATGATTGGTTGAAAGTAAGGCAAACATGCCTTACTTTCAACTGCGTTAGAGGGGACTGGTGTGATGGCGACACTGACGGTGACAGCCAAGGGGCAGGTGACGCTCAAGAAGGAGTTGCTGCAGCATCTCGGCGTAAAGCCTGGACAGAAGATCGAGGTCGATACACTGCCTGACGGACAACTCGCGATGAAGGCGGCCCCGCGGAAGGGTAGCTGGGAAGAGATCTACGGCCTTCTGGCAGGCAAGACCGGCAAGATTGCCACGGTCGAAGAGATGAACGAGGCAATTCGACAAGGCTGGGCCGGGGAGAAATGAAAATCACCGCCGACACCAACATCCTCGTTCGCGTCATCGTAAGAGACGATGTTTCTCAGGCAGAAACGGCGTTGAGGCTTCTTACCGGCGCAGAGGTCGTCGTCCTACCTCTGCCGTGCCTCTGCGAATTCGCCTGGGTTCTCGAACGCACCTACGAATTGTCGAAGGCACAGATTTCAGCGTCGATCCGCATGATAGTTCAGCGAGGCAATGTCGAAACCGACACCCGGGCAGTGGGCGCGGGGCTCGATGTGATGGATGCCGGCGGGGATTTCGCCGACGGTGTTATTGCGGCTGCCGGCATATCCATGGGCGCCGATAGGTTTGTTTCATTCGACCGCAAGGCCGTTGCCCGCGTCAAAGCGGTCGGTATGTCCGCCGAACTGGCCACTGCCGGAACATGACCACCTTCACTCCCCACACATCCGCCGAAGTCCTCGACGCCGTCCGTTGGGCGGCCGGCGAAGAGCAACCGCTGGAAATCGTCGGCCGCGGCTCCAAGCGCGGCATCGGGCGGCCGGCACAGACCGAGCACGCGATCGACCTGTCGCGGCTCACCGGCGTCACGCTCTACGAGCCCGAGGAACTGGTTCTCTCTGCCCGCGCCGGTACGCCGCTCGCCGAGATCGAGGCGATGCTGGCCGAACGCGGCCAGGAACTTGCCTTCGAGCCGATGGACTATGCGCCACTGCACGGCGGCTCGCCGGGTCGGGGGGGTAAGTCCGGCACGATTGGAGGTGTCCTCGCCACCAACCTGTCCGGCCCCCGCCGGCTGAAGGCCGGTGCGGCGCGCGACCACATCCTCGGCGTTTATTGCGTGTCGGGTCGCGGCGAGGCCTTCAAGTCGGGCGGACGCGTCGTCAAGAACGTCACCGGCTACGATCTCTCCAAGGCGATGGCCGGTTCCTGGGGCACGCTCGCCGTCGTCACCGATCTGACCTTCAAGGTCCTACCGCGTGCCGAGACCGAGACCACCGTCGCGCTGCGCCGCCTCGATGACGAGAAAGCCTCCGCCGCGATGGCGGCCGCTCTCGGCTCAAGCGCCGAGGTCTCGGCCGCCGCGCACTTGCCGGAACGTGTTGCCGCGCGCGTGGCGGACGGCATGCTCGGCTCCGATCCTGCGACACTGCTGCGCGTCGAAGGCTTCGGCCCGTCCGTCGCCTATCGCGTCGCCATGCTGTCGGACCTGTTCGGCGGCCATATCGAAACCCTCGAGGCGGAGCGCTCCCGCGCGCTGTGGGCCGGCATCCGCGATGTCGAACCCTTCGCCGACGGCACGGACCGTCCGGTCTGGCGCGTCTCGATGGCGCCGTCCGAGGGCTGGAAGCTGGTCGCAGCGCTGCGCCTGCAGGCGGCGGTCGATGCCTTCTACGACTGGCAGGGCGGCCTCGTCTGGCTGCGCATGGAAAGCGAGCCCGAAGCCGATATAGTGCGGACGCTCGTCCGCAGGCTGGGCGGCGGCCATGCCACGCTGGTCCGCGCCGCGGCTCCCGTCCGGGCGGCCGTTCCGGCCTTCGAGCTGCAGTCCGGAGCCCTGGGCGCGCTCTCGTCACGGCTCAGGTCGGAATTCGACCCGAAGGGCATCCTCAATCCCGGCCGTATGGCGGCTGTATGAACTTCTGCTAGATTGAGACCACCAAACGAGGGGAACGACATGACCGACATGAACACGCCGCCCGCCGCACCCCGCCAGACCGACCAGTGGCTGGAGCCGGGCAAGACCAACGTCCAGATCGTCTACTTCCTCTATATCGCCGGCATGTTCATCCCGGTCCTGCCGCTGGTCGGTCTGATCATGGCCTACATCAACCGCGATAAGGTGGGCGGCTGGGTCGATACGCACTACACCTATCTGATCCGCACCTTCTGGATTGGTTTGCTCTACGGCTTCGTCGCGGTGATCCTAATGATGCTGCTGATCGGCTTCCTGCTGCTCGTCGCTGTCGCTGTCTGGATCATCGTCCGCTGCATCATCGGCCTCCAGGCCGCGGGCAGGGGAGAGGCGGTGAAGAACCCGGACAGCTGGCTGATCTGACCACGGCGAAGGGCGTGCCGCAGTTCACGCCCTGTTGCCGCTTCCGGAATTCGGGGAGAATAGGCACGTAATGCAAACTACCTTCTCCCTCGCCCAGCTCGCCGATCCGCACGTGGCGGAATCGGAGAAGATCCTGCGCAAATGCGTTCACTGCGGCTTCTGCACCGCCACTTGCCCGACCTATGTGACCCTCGGCAACGAGCTCGACAGCCCGCGCGGGCGTATCTACTTGATCAAGGACATGCTGGAGAACGGCCGCCCGGCCGACGCGGAGATCGTGACCCATATCGACCGCTGCCTCTCCTGCCTCGCCTGCATGACGACCTGCCCGTCGGGCGTGCACTACATGCACCTCGTCGACCATGCGCGGGCGCATATCGAGGAGACGTATCGCCGACCGATCATCGATCGCGCGATCCGTTCGGTCCTCGCGCAGGTACTGCCCTATCCGGCCCGCTTCCGCGCGGCGTTGAAGTTAGCCGCGCTCGGCCGCCCCTTCGCGCCGCTGTTCGCCAAGGTGAAGGCGCTGAAGCCGCTCGCCGCGATGCTGGCGATGGCACCGCGCGCCGTGCCCGCTGCCTCCGCCGTCTCGACGCCCGCCACCCACGTAGCCACCGGCGTAAAGCGTGGCCGCGTTGCGCTGCTGACCGGCTGCGCGCAATCGGTGCTCGACCCTGCCATCAACGAGGCGACGGTCCGCCTGCTCACCCGCCTCGGCGTCGAGGTCGTGGTAGCCGAGGGCGAGGCCTGCTGCGGCGCGCTCGTGCATCACATGGGCCGCGAGGAGGCGGCACTCGCCGCGGCACGGACGAATGTCGACGTCTGGACACGCGAGATCGATCGCGGCGGGCTCGACGCCATCGTCATCACCGCGTCGGGCTGTGGGACGACGATCAAGGACTACGGCTTCATGCTGCGCCTCGACCCGGCCTATGCCGGCAAGGCCGCGCGGGTCTCGGCGCTGGCGAAGGATGTCACCGAATACCTCGCCTCTGTCGACCTGCCCGAACCTTCGTTGAAGCCCGGCCTCACGGTCGCATATCACTCCGCCTGCTCGATGCAGCACGGCCAGAAGATCACCCGCCAGCCGAAGGATCTCTTGACCCGCGCCGGCTTCCTCGTGAGGGAACCGCGCGAGGGTCACCTCTGCTGCGGCTCGGCCGGCACTTACAACATCCTTCAACCGGAGATCGCGGCAAAGCTGCGCACCCGCAAGGTGGCCAACATCGAGGCCACGGGCGCAGCGCTGGTCGCCACCGGCAATATCGGCTGTATGACGCAGATCGGCGGCGGCACGAGCCTGCCCGTGGTGCACACGGTCGAACTGCTCGACTGGGCCTGGGGCGGGCCGAGGCCGGAGGGACTCTAGGGTTACGCTTTGTCAATTGGAACAACGACAATTGACGGAACACGAGTGGATGATTGACGAAGCGGCAGAGATTGCGAACATCCTTGATCTGCTCCGGCCCGGGCCGCCGGACACGTTCCAGCGTCGCTTGCGATCTGCAGAGCAACTTATGTTCGCCGATCGTAGCGACGACTCGTCCTTCCTAAGGAAGCTTCTTTCTGTGGTAATCGAAAGCGATGAGCAATTTCCGAACGCCGACACTCTTCTCGAACAGGCGGTCTGCAGTCTCGCTGAGAGTGACCTGAGAGAATTCGCAGCGAGAGTGTCCGTCTCCGGGAAGCCGGTCCACGAGCTTACCTCTTTGATCGCCTGTCAGGTGCCCGATGCCTTTCCCATCGAGACGCTGCGCCAACTGACCGACTATCGCTGGTGGTTCGAGTCGCCCAACCCACTGGCCAACCAAATCGCCTGGCATTTCGCTTTTGAAGAGCCTCCACCCGCCTCGAAGGTTAGTCCGCGAAGGAGACTTCATCCGACGTGGAGCCTACCGGCGAAGGGCGAGACGGTCGTCGTAGGCGGGAAGTCCGCGGTCCGATGTCTCGCCTGCGGACATCCCAGGGTGCATCTCGTAACTCTCAACACTGTCCCCGAGGGTCTGGGTGTATCTCTGGACCGGCTCACACTGGAGACTTGCGCGAACTGTCCCGGCCCGGCCTTCTTCTCGCACGACCAGGACGGCAAGCCGAGACAGATCAGCCCGCTTCCCGAGCCTTGCTTCGATTTCGATGAAGTGTATCCGATGCCGAAAGGCGCTCGTCTCGCGCCTACGCCGCAGCGGTGGACGAGACAAATCTGGGGGGTCGGGGGTCAGAACCTGTTCCGTGTCGGTGGGTTGCCATCCTGGATCCATTACCCGGAGATACCGGCGATGCCCGGCAGCGAACGCCCGATGAGCTTTCTTGCCCAGTTCGACTCGTTCCTCGATGCCGGAAACGGCGACGTTTTCCTGTGGGGTAGCGGTGGTTTGCTCTACGTGTTTTGGGATGATGAAACCCGGACGAGCTGTACCTTTGCGCAATGGACTTGACACTAACCCGCTACCCGTCTCCGCCACAGCACGAACGGGATCGTCACCAGATACATGGTGATGCCGTAAACGCCGGAGGGGAGCGAGAATGGCGGCAGGCCGCTCGCCGCTTCCGCGATCAGCGTGCCGACCGTGATGCCGACCGTCGCGTTGTGCACGCCCGTCTCGATCGAGATCGCCGTCGCCTCGGCGCCCTTCAGTCCGAATAGCTTGCCCGCCGCCAGTCCGAAGCCGAGCAGGATGATGTTGAGCAGCACGAGGCTCGGTCCCAGGAGCAGAAGGCTGTCGACGAACAGCCGCCAGTTCGACGCCAGCGCGCCAAGAACCACCACCACGAACAGCGCCACGGCCACCTTCTCCAGCGGTTTCTCGATCGCCTGCGCGACATCGGTCGCATAGCGCCGCAGCAGAAGGCCGAGCAGCACCGGCAGCGCGGTGATCAGGAACATGGTGAAGCCGAGCGAGGTGATATTGATCGGCGGCGCGTCGGCGCCCATGAAATGGTCGGCGAAGAAGGCGGCGAGCAGAGGCATCGTCACCACGGCGATCAGGCTCGTCGTCCCCGTCAGCGACACCGCAAGCGCCACGTCGCCCTTCGCCAGCTTGGTCAACAGGTTCGACGTCACCCCGCCCGGGCTGAGCGACAGGATCATCATGCCGACTGCCAGTTCAGGCGACAGCTTGAACGCCAGGGCCAGCGCATAGGCCACCAGCGGAATGACGACCAGCTGCGAGACGGCGCCGAGCGCATAGGCGCGCGGCTGGGTGACGACGCGGACGAAGTCCGCCACCGTTAGCCCAAGGCCCAGCGAGAACATGATGACCGCCAGCGCCAGCGGCAGGAATACCGTGATGAGTGTGTCCAACGATCCCCTCCCCGATCGGCCGGAGGCTTCCGGCAGGCCAAGGCTTAGGCAAGATCGGGCGATTCCGCAATCGTATGAGAAGCGGGCTTCGCCGGTCCGCAAACGGAAAAGGGCAGCGCGACGGCGATCGCGCTGCCCTTGTCGCGACAGGTCGGCTCCCCGCAGCCTCCCCGTCGCCGCGGCCGCCCCGTCCCCCGGTGCGGCCATCCCTCTCCGGGATTACATCACCACGACCTTGGTGCCGACGCTGACGCGCCCGTAGAGGTCGACCACGTCCTCGTTGCGCATGCGGATGCAGCCGGACGACACCGCGCCGCCGATCGTCCAGGGCTGGTTGGTGCCGTGGATGCGGTAGAGCGTCGAGCCGAGATAAAGCGCGCGCGCGCCCAGCGGATTGGCCGGCCCGCCTTCCATGTGCACCGGCAGGATGCGGCCCTTGGCGCGCTCGCGCACAATCATCTCCGCCGGCGGCCGCCAGTCCGGCCATTCCTTCTTCTGCGACACCTTGTGCGTGCCGGCCCATTCGAAGCCCGGCTTGCCGGTGCCGACGCCGTAGCGTCGCGCCTTGCCGCCGGCCTCGACGAGGTAGAGGAAATTATCGGTCGTATCGATGACGATCGTGCCGGCGCCGTGCGGGCCGGAATACTCGACCTCCTGCGGCAGATATTTCGGGTCGATGCGGTACTGCTGTTCCGGTGCCGGAGGCACGCGCACGGCCGCGGTGCGGATCGTCGGATCGGCGGTCTGGCGCTCGACACGGCGAAGCTGGCGCAGTTGCGGCTGGCTCATCGAGACGGTGCGACGGATGGCGGGTGCCGCCATGCGGCGCCCGTTGGGCGAGCGCTTCAGCTGCATTACCCAGGGCGCCGAGAGGTCGGGGCTGACCATCAGCGGCGGCGGCTCGGCATAGCGGCTCTGCGCGGCAGCGGGTTGGGCGGCGGCAATTGCGGCGGTCGCCGCACCGGCGAGAAGAAGGATACGCAGCATCACACAATACTCTCGTTCACACGTCACTTGGGTCGGCGGGAGAGGCGCCGTATGTGTCAGGAGATTGCGTCGGCTCCGGTAGCAAATGGTGAATCGGAATTGATAAAAAGCCGCCGATCGCGGAAACCATTTGGTGTGGTTACCGGCCGGTTCAGGAAACTGGTGAACGGTCGGTGAATCGGGTTCAGGGCGGAGAAACGGACGGATGGCGGAACTGGCAGGCGGGCTGATCGAGGGACCGGACGGGGCCGTGCGCTGCTTCTGGCACGGCAATCTGCCGGACTATCTGCACTACCACGACCAAGAGTGGGGCCGGCCCGTCGCCGACGACCGCCGCCTGTTCGAAAAGCTCTGCCTCGAAGGATTCCAGTCCGGCCTGTCCTGGCTCACCATCCTGCGCAAGCGGGAAAACTTCCGCGCCGCCTTCGATAATTTCGACCACGAGAAGATCGCGCGCTACGGCGAGGCTGATGTCGAGCGGCTTTTGGCCGACAAGGGCATCGTGCGCCATCAGGGCAAGATCCGCTCGGTGATCAATAACGCCAAGCGCGCCGGCGAACTGATCGAGGAGGCGGGCTCGCTCGCCGCCTTCTTCTGGCGCTTCGAGCCGGGCGATGCGGAGCGGCCGGGGCGGATCGACCTCGAACACCTGCGCGCCAATCCGACGACCGAGGTGTCGAAACGCATCTCGAAGGAATTGAAGAAGCGCGGCTGGAGCTTCGTCGGGCCGACGACCGTCTATGCCTTCATGCAGGCGATGGGCCTGGTCAACGACCATATCGAGGGCTGCGTCTGCCGTCCGGCGATCGAGAGGGAGCGCCATGCCTTCGTCCGTCCCCGTTGAGCCCGGCGCCGCCGCCTATTTCGGTGGCCTGCCTAAGCGGGCCGGCAACGAGTTGTTGCGGCTTCGGGAACTCGTCCACCGTGTCGCCGGGGAGATCGGAGGTGTCGGTCCACTGGCCGAAAGCCTGAAATGGGGTGAGCCGTCCTACACCCCGGCGAAGGCCGGCGTCGGCAGTTCGGTCCGTCTCGCAGCGCTGCGCGACGGCCGCGTGGCGATGCATTTCATCTGTCATACGGGCCTGGTCGAACGTTTCCGTGAGCTTTATCCGGATGTCTTCGACTATGAGGGCAAGCGATCGATCCTGATCGAGCCCGGCGGGCCGCTCGACGAGCAGGCGCTGTCTCATTGCGTGGCGATGGCGCTGACTTATCACCGCGACCGGCGGCCGTCCGGCTGAGGAAAAGCGCCCCCTTCGCAACCCTCGGGCGGATCGGGAAGGGGGCGACTATCCGGCCCGGGGCATATGCTGGATTTCGTGAAACGGGCGTCTACTTCCTGTATCGGCCCTTCCCGCCATAGGGGATTTCCCAGACGAGATCCCGGCCGTCGACCTTCAGCAGCATGCCGGTGAAGCGCCGGTCGGCTGGCGTATGCGTGCCGGAGATTGTCCGCTTCCCGGAAGGGATGAGCGCGACATTCTTGCCGTGCTGGGTCCAGCAGCCCTTGCCGTACTGGTCGTTGGCGCCATAGGCGAGATAGAACTCGAACGAGCCGTCCTTGCGCAGGACGATCTCCGAGCCGACCTCCATCACGCCGTGCAGCGAGTAGTGTCCGGGAATATACGCGTCGCCCTTGCCGCAGGCGGGGCCGAGCGCCGAGGCCGCGCCGGCCGGGCCGTGGGCTGCGACGGTGGCTGTCGCCAGCGCGGCCGCGGTCAGCAAGGTTCGCAAGGAATGGTGCATCGCGGGGTCTCCTCGTTCGGATGGGAAGGACCGGGCTGGCCGGCCTCAGGCTGGTTGGGACGACCACGCTGTCACGCGCCAGCGGGAAAGCCTTGGTCCCGATTCCCCAGGCAGAACGATTCGACTGGACCTCGTCCCGCTCTGGAAAAATGCCCCCTCCGCCGGTCCTCGGGCGGACCGGGAAGGGGGCGATTATCCGGCCTGGGGCATGAAGGCCGGAATTCAAACGGCGCGCGGCGCCTATTTCTCGAAGCGGCCCCTGTGGCCGCTGCCGCCGATGTCCCAAACGAGGCCGTTGCCTTCGACCTGCAACACGATGCCGGTGAAACCGCGGCTCTCCGGCGTCTGGCGGCCGGTCACCCGGCTCTGATCGGCGGGGATCAGCGAAATCTTCGAGCCCTCCTGCGCCCAGCAGCCCTTGCCGTACTGGTCGTTGGCGCCATAGGCGAGCATGAACTCGAACGAGCCATCCTTGCGCAGCAGCAGTTCGGAGCCGACCTCCATCACGCCGTTGAGATAGTAGTGGCCGGCGAGCCGCTCGTGGCCGCCACGGCAACCGACGGCGGCGATGCCGGTCTGCGAACTCACGCAGGCGGCCGCAGTCGCAAAGATCGCGGCGAGAACGAGGAGCCTGAAGAGATGGCGCACGACGGTCACACCGGCATCGAGGCGCCCGACAGCGTCAGGCTGGTGAGCACCACGATGACGCAGGCGAAGACCGGGTAGAGCACCAGCATCGACGTGCCGAGCGCGCCGCCCGTCTCCATCTCGGCGAGCCGGGGATCGTTTCGCGGCGAGAATGCGCCGGGGCCGGGGGCGCTCGCCTCGGCCTTGCGGGTGGCGGGGCGCAGGGTGCGATCTTCGGGGGCAATGGTGTCGGTGGTCATGGTCGTCGTTCCGGATGTCTGTGATGCCGGTTTTCGGCGAGTCGTGTTTCGCCGCGATGGCGCGGTGGAAGGCGAATGTAACGGTGTACGCTGGTTGATCCCGCAGGCGCTCCCACCGCCTTGCCCCCCTGCGGTTCATCCGCTAGGACGTGCCCGCGCGGGAAACTGCGCGCGAAGCCCACGAAAACACGCGGAATTCCCGATGGCTGAGAAATCGCAGAAGATGCTGGCGCGGCTGCCGCGCGGCTTTGCGGACCGGACGCCCGAGGACATCCGCGCGGTCGAGCAGATGATGGGAAAAATCCGCGCCGTCTACGAGCTCTACGGTTTCGAGCCGGCCGACCAGCCGCTGATCGAATATACCGACGCGCTGGGAAAATTCCTGCCCGACCAGGACAGGCCGAACGAAGGCGTGTTCTCGTTCCAGGACGACGACGAGCAATGGCTGTCGCTGCGCTACGACCTGACCGCGCCCATGGCGCGCTACGTGGCGGAGAATTTCGAGCGGCTGCCGAAACCTTTCCGGTCGTATCGCTCGGGCTGGGTGTTCCGCAACGAGAAGCCGGGGCCGGGGCGCTTCCGCCAGTTCATGCAGTTCGACGCCGACACGGTGGGTGCACCGAACGTCAGTGCGGACGCCGAGATGGCGATGATGATGGCCGATGTGATGGAGAAGTTGGGGATCGCGCGTGGGCAGTATGTGATCCGGGTGAACAACCGGAAGGTGCTGGACGGCGTGCTGGAGGCGATCGGGCTCGGCGGCGACGAGAATGCCGGGCGGCGGCTGATCGTGCTCCGGGCGATCGACAAGCTGGACAAGTTTGGCGTCGAGGGCGTGCGGTTGCTGCTGGGCAAGGGGCGTTGGGACGGCGGAGCGGTGGGCGAGGGAGATTTCACGAAGGGTGCGGGACTGGACGAGGATGCCGTGTCGACTGTCCTCGGATACCTTGCCGGTTCGGTCGAACAACCGGAAGCGGGCGTGCTGACCGTCCTCCCCAGTCTCGGCGGCGCCAAGACGCTTCAGGATTCCATCTCTTATAGGGACGGAATTGCCGAACTCGCCGAAATCGGCAGGCTCTGCCGCGCCGCAGGCTATGGAACTGATCGCATCAAGATTGATCAATCCGTCGTCCGCGGCCTCGAGTATTATACCGGTCCCGTCTTCGAGGCCGAGCTCCTGGCCGAGATCCCCAACGAGGACGGGCAGATCGTGCGATTCGGCTCGGTCGGCGGCGGCGGGCGGTATGACGGGCTGGTGTCGCGCTTCCGCGGCGAGCCGGTGCCGGCGACGGGGTTCTCAATCGGCGTGTCGCGGCTGATGTCGGCGCTGAAGGCGCTGGGCAAGCTGGATACGTCGGCGACGATCGGCCCGGTGGTGGTGCTGGTGATGGACCGCGACACGGAGAGCCTCGGCCGCTACCAGAAGATGGTCTCGGACCTGCGCCAGGCCGGCATCCGCGCCGAGATGTATCTCGGCGGGTCGGGCATGAAGCCGCAGATGAAATATGCCGACCGGCGCGGCGCGCCCTGCGTGGTGATCCAGGGCGGAAACGAGCGCGCCGAGGGCGTGGTCCAGATCAAGGACATGGTCGCCGGCGCCGAGCTTGCGGCGAACATCGCCGGCCACGACGCCTACAAGGAAGCGCGGCCGGGACAGATGACGGTGCCCGAGGCGGAGCTGGTCGAGACGGTGCGCGGGATTCTCGCGGCGCAGCGAGCGGAGCGCGGCTGATGACGGGCACGGCGCCCTGTCCTTCTCCCCCTGTGGGAGAAGGTGCCCCGAAGGGGCGGATGAGGGGTGTTGCGAGGAGCGCGGCGCTTCTGGATCTGGCGCTGTCAGCACTCGCTCGCAGCCGGCTCGTTCCTTCCAGCCCTCCGCTAGGGCTCCGGGCGTTCGTCGCTTCAATCGACACGCCGGTGTCGATTGATCGGCCTTCGGCCGACCGCTTCTCACCCCCTCATCCGACCTCGCTTCGCTCGGCCACCTTCTCCCACAGGGGGAGAAGGAGAGGCGCGCCATGACCGCGCTCGCCCAATCCGTCCTCGACCTCTTCGCCGCGCGCGGGGCGGAGGTGATCGACGTGCCGATGCTGCAGCCGGCCGACCCGTTTCTGGACATTGCCGGCGAGGATCTGCGCCGCCGCATCTTCCTGACCGAGAGCGAGACCGGCGAGACGCTGTGCTTGCGGCCCGAATTCACCATTCCGGTCTGCCTCGACCACATCGCCAACCGCGCCGCCACGCCGCGGCGCTATGCCTATCTCGGCGAGGTGTTCCGGCAGCGGCGCGACGGCGACAGCGAGTTCCTCCAGGCCGGGATCGAAGACCTGGGCGACCCGGACATTGCGAAGGCCGACGCGCGCAGCCTCGCCGACGCACATGCACTGCTGACCATGGCGCTGCCGGGTGTGCCGCTGTCGGTCACGCTCGGCGACCAGACCGTGTTCGAGGCGGTGCTGGCAGCACTCGGCCTGCCGCGCGGCTGGCAGAAGCGGCTGGCGCGCGCCTTCGGCTCGGCCGACATGCTCGCGGCAGCCCTTGCCGACCTCGCCGACCCGCCCGCCAACCGGGGGCTCACCGGCGACGCCAATCTGCTGGCCGCCTCGGGCGACCGCGCTGCACTCGCCGCCTTCATCGAGGGCGAGATGCAGGAGGCCGGGATTTCGCCGTCGGCCGGCCGCACGCCCGACGAGATCGCAAGGCGGCTGATCGAGAAGGCGGAGCTGTCGCGGCTGCGGCTGACGCCGGCGCAGCTCGACGCGCTGAAGACCTTCCTCGCCATTGACGTGCCGCTGACAGAGGCGGCGGAGGCGCTCGCCGGTTTCGCGGCACGCTCCGGCATCGCGCTGGACGGTGCGCTCGCCCTGTTCTCGGCCCGCGCCGAGGCGATCCTGTCGAACGGGCTGAAGGCCGGCGACATCGCCTATGACGCGGCCTTCGGCCGTCCGCTCGACTATTACACCGGCGTCGTCTTCGAGATTGCCGCTCCGGGAGAAACGCGGCCGCTCGTCGGCGGCGGCCGCTACGACCGGCTGCTGACGCTGCTCGGCGCCGACCGGCCGATCCCCGGCGTCGGCTTCTCGGTGTGGCTCGACCGGATCGAAGCGGCGCGGGAGGGCAGGGGATGACGCTGACCATCGCACTGCCCTCGAAGGGCCGGATGAAGGACGACGCGGTGGCGCGGCTCGCGGCCGCCGGCATCGAGGTCCTGCCGACGGCCGATGCACGGTCCTACAAGACCCGGGTGAAGGGCCGCGACGATGTCGAGGTCGCTTTCCTCTCGGCCTCCGAGATCGCCCGCGAACTGGCGCAGGGCACCGTCGACCTCGGCGTCACCGGCGAGGATCTGGTGCGCGAGGCGGCAAGCGACTGGTCGGCGAAGATGGCGGTCGAGGCGCGGCTGGGCTTCGGCCGGGCCGATGTGGTGGTCGCGGTGCCGGAAGTCTGGTTCGACGTCTCGACCATGGCCGACCTCGACGACGTCGCCGCCGATTTCCGCCAGCGGCATGGGCGGCGCCTGCGCATCGCCACCAAATACTGGCGCCTGACGCAGCAGTTCTTCTCGCAGAAGCACGGCATCCAGGTCTACCGCATCGTCGAAAGCCTCGGCGCCACCGAGGGCGCGCCGGCGGCGGGGCAGGCGGACGTCATCGTCGACATCACCTCGACCGGTTCGACGCTGAAGGCCAACCGGCTGAAGATCCTCGACGACGGCGTCATCCTCGAATCGGAAGCGTGTCTCGTCTCGTCGAGGAAGGCGCGCAGCGCGGCGGACGCCGCCGCGCTTGGCGAAATCGCCGCCCGATTTGCCTGATCGGCCTTCGCGCGGCTTGTCGCTTTCCCACAGCCTGATAGGTTCGCGCCGACACGCGTCCTGAGAGCGCGAACAGGGGAGAGATAAGATGAACGTCGCCGCACGCCCGCATTCATTGAAGCCGATCGGCGGCGTCTCGCATGTGCGGGGCGACACGTCGGTGCCGCTGCTCGAACTGACCATCCCGCAGCTTCTGGCGCGGACCGTCAAGGTGCATGGGCCGCGCGAGGCCGCAGTGTTTCCGCAGCAGGGCATCCGGCAGACGTGGGAGGAGCTTTCCCGCGACATCGACCGTCTCGCCGCCGGGCTCGCCGCGCTCGGGCTGGAGAAGGGCGACCGCATCGGCATCTGGTCGCCCAACCGGTGGGAATGGCTGGTGACCCAGTTCGCCACCGCGCGCATCGGCCTGATCCTGGTCAACATCAACCCGGCCTACCGGCTCTACGAACTCGAATACGCGCTGAACAAGGTCGGCTGCCGCGCGCTGGTGCTGGCGTCGAGCTTCAAGACGTCGGACTATCTCGGCATGCTGGGCGAGCTGGCGCCGGAACTTTCCGCCTGCGCACCGGGGCAGCTCAAGGCGGCGAAGCTGCCGCACCTGACGACCGTGATCCGCATGGGCGAGGAGACGTCGCCCGGCATGTTCAACTTCGCCGGGGTGCTGGCGATGGCGACGCCGCAGGGCATCGCGGCGCTCGATGCGGTGACGGCGACGCTCGCGCCCACCGACGCGATCAACATCCAGTTCACCTCGGGCACGACAGGCGCGCCGAAGGGCGCGACGCTGACCCACCGCAACATCGTCAACAACGGCAGTTTCGTCACCGCGACGATGGACTTCACCCATGAGGACCGGCTGGCGATCCCGGTGCCGCTCTACCATTGCTTCGGCATGGTGATGGGGACGCTCGGCTGCGTCTCCAAGGGCGCGGCGATGGTGTTCCCGTCGGAGGGCTTCGACCCGCTGGCGACGCTGAAGGCAGTCACGTCGGAAAGGTGCACCGGCCTCTACGGCGTGCCGACCATGTTCGTCGCCATGCTCGATCATCCCGACTTCGCCAGCTTCGATTTCGCCAGCCTGCGCACCGGCATCATGGCGGGCTCGCCCTGCCCGGTCGAGGTGATGAAGAAGGTGGTCTCGAAGATGAACATGCGCGAGGTGACGATCGCCTACGGCATGACGGAGACGAGCCCGGTCTCCTTCCAGAGCCACACCGACGACCCGCTCGACCGCCGCGTCTCGACGGTGGGGCGGGTGCATCCGCATGTCGAGGTCAAGGTGGTCGACGACAAGGGGAGGACGGTGCCGGTGGGCGAGCGCGGCGAGCTCTGCACGCGCGGCTATTCGGTGATGCAGGGCTACTGGGGCGATCCGGAACGCACCGCCGAGGCGCTCGACGCCGACGGCTGGATGCACACCGGCGACCTCGCCACGATCGACGCCGACGGCTACGGCAACATTGTCGGGAGGGTGAAGGACATGGTCATCCGCGGCGGCGAGAACGTCTATCCGCGCGAGATCGAGGAATTCCTCTACCGCCATCCCAAGGTGCGCGAGGTGCAGGTGTTCGGCGTGCCCGACGACCGCTACGGCGAGGAGATCTGCGCCTGGATCGTCGCCGCACCCGGCGAGCCGCCGACCGAGGAGGAGATCCGCGCCTTCTGCCAGGGCCAGATCGCGCATTACAAGATCCCGCGCTACGTCCGCATCCGCGCCGCCCTGCCGATGACCGTCACCGGCAAGGCGCAGAAATTCCTGATGCGCGAGGAGATGATCGGGGAACTCGGCCTGACGGAAGCGAAGACCGCCTAGCCGTTTTCGGCGAGCGGCGAGACCTTCGTCCGCCGTGCGAGCCAGGCGTCGATCGACAGCATGCCGGCCCCGAACAGGGCGACGAGGATCAGCCCGCCGGCGACCGCGATGTCTTTCAGGAGCATCTGCTGGTGCGTGAAGGCGGCGGCCGCGTCGGCGCCCTGGCCGTAATGGCCGACATAGGTGGCAAACAGGCAGAACGCGGCGAGCACGGCCGCGACGAGGCGGGTCTGGAAGCCGACGACGAGCAGCGCGCCCGCGGCGATCTCGAAAATTGCCGTCCCGACCGCGACCAGAAGCGGGACCGGCAGGCCGAGCCCGCCGAAATAGGCCGACGCGCCCGACAGGTCCATCACCGCGCCGTAGCCGCTGGCAATGAACATCGCCGCGATCATCACGCGTGCCACGATGAGGCCGATATCGGTCATTTGCCGTTTCCCCGCGGAACAGTCCTACCTTACGCTCTTTTCACACAAACGAAAACGCCCGGCGCGAGGCCGGGCGTTCCGAGGCAGGGAAGGGAGGATGCGGTCAGGCGATCTTGCCGAAGCGTGCGTCGACAGAGAGCGATCCGGGGCCGGCGGCGATCAGCGCCAGGAAGCCGCCCGCGATCGTCAGGTTCTTGGCGAAGATAAGCTGGTTCATCATCGACAGCATGCCGTTGGCGGCTTCCGGGAAGTCCGGAATGGCGATCGCGCCGGAATGGAACCAGAAGGCGGTGAAGGCGCAGAACAGCGCCAGAAGCGCGGCCGCGATCTTCGTCTGGAAGCCGACCAGGATGGCGATGCCGGTGAGCGTCTCGAAGATGGCGGAGAGCCAGGCGAGCAGCGTCGGGGCCGGCAGGTTGACGGAGGCAATGTAGCCGGCGGTGCCTTCGATGGAGCCAAACTTCTGCAGGCCCGCCATGATGAACATGAATGCGAGGAGGACGCGGGCGGCGAGGATGAGGATGTTGTTGTTCATGAGTCTGCTTTCGGTGAGGGAGTGTCGCGCAAGCCATAACCGATGCGATGGCGCGCGGCAGTCCCTCCACCAACTGACTCAGTGTTTACTAATATCGAACAATCACAAAAATTTGTCCAGAAATTCGTCAACCCGGCTGGATCATCAATTCCGGCCGCACGATGCGGTCGTAGTCGGCGGCTGAGACGAGTCCGGTCTTCAGCGCTTCCTCGCGCAAGGTCGTGCCGTTCTTGTGCGCCGTCTTGGCGATCTTGGCGGCGTTGTCGTAGCCGATGGTCGGCGCCAGCGCCGTGACCAGCATCAGCGAGCGGTTGACGCCCTCGCGGATGTTGTCCTCGCGCGCCTCGATGCCGACCACGCAATTGTCGGTGAAGGACACCGCCGCGTCGGACAGGAGCTGAACCGACTGCAGGAAGTTGTAGGCCATGACCGGATTGTAGACGTTGAGCTCGAAATGGCCCTGGCTGCCGGCGAAGGTGACTGCGGCGTGGTTGCCGAACACATGCACGCAAACCTGCGTCAGCGCCTCGCACTGCGTCGGGTTGACCTTTCCGGGCATGATCGACGAGCCGGGCTCGTTTTCCGGCAGCGACAGTTCGCCGAGACCCGCGCGCGGGCCCGAGCCGAGGAAGCGGATGTCGTTGGCGATCTTGAACAGGGCGGCGGCGGTGGCATTGATGGCGCCGTGCGAGAACACCATCGCGTCATGCGCGGCGAGTGCCTCGAACTTGTTCGGCGCAGTGACGAAAGGCAGCTTCGTAATCTTGGCGATGCGCTTGGCGACCTTCTCGGCGAAGCCGATCGGCGCGTTGAGGCCGGTTCCGACGGCCGTGCCGCCCTGGGCGAGTTCATAGAGGCCGGGAAGCGTGGCTTCGATGCGCCTGATCGAGGAGGCGACCTGGGCGGCATAGCCGCCGAACTCCTGGCCGAGCGTCAGCGGGGTGGCGTCCTGCGTATGGGTGCGGCCGATCTTGACGATCTTCGCGAACTTCTTCGACTTCTTCTCCAGCGCCTTGTGCAGGTGCTTCAGGGCGGGCAGTAGGTCATGGACGATCCGCTCCGCGCAGGCGATGTGCATCGCGGTCGGATAGGTGTCGTTCGACGACTGGCTCATGTTGACGTGGTCGTTGGGATGGACCGGCTTCTTGGAGCCCATCGTGCCGCCCAGCATCTCGATCGCGCGGTTCGAGATCACTTCGTTGGCGTTCATGTTGGACTGGGTGCCCGAACCGGTCTGCCAGACGACGAGCGGGAAGTGGTCGTTGAGCTTGCCGTCGATCACTTCCTGCGCGGCGTCGACGATCGTCTTGCCGATCGCCGGATCGAGCCGCTTCAGCTCCATGTTGGCTTCGGCCGCAGCGCGCTTGACGATGCCGAGCGCGCGGACGACCGACATCGGCTGCTTCTCCCAGCCGATCTTGAAATTGCCGAGGGATCTCTGCGCCTGCGCACCCCAGTAGCGGTCCGCCTGGACCTCGATGGGCCCGAATGTGTCGGTCTCGGTGCGGGTCTTGGACAAGCGGCTTCTCCAGCGTTCTGCAATGACGTGTGCGACCTATCCGCTCAACGCAGTGCGTTCAAGCGGTCAGCCGAGGGCTAGGCAGGACAAAATCGTTTGAAAGACGCTCGGCCGTCGCTGACGGCTCAATCCTTGCGGTAGATGAACCAGTTTTTGCGCACTTTTCCATCCGCGAGAGCGGAATGGCGCGTCACCTGGTTCCGGCCGCTGACCTTGGACGCATAGAGCGCGCGGTCGGCCTTGATGTAGAGATCCTCGGGGCCGGCGGCTTCGGACGCCATGCAGATGCCCATCGAGATGGTGACCGGCCCGTAGTTCGTTCCGGTGTCGTTGCTGACGAAGGGCGCGGTTTCGACCGCGATGCGGATCGCCTCGGCGACCTTCGAGATACCCTCTTCGCTCATCCCTTCCGCGATGATGGCGAACTCCTCGCCGCCGGTCCGCGCCGCGAACATACCGGGCTGGACATTGTTGCCAATTATCTCGGCGACGAGCTGGAGAATCCGGTCGCCGACCGGATGTCCGTGGCGATCGTTGAACTCCTTGAAGCGGTCGATGTCGGCGATGATGAGCGCGTTGAACATGCGCCCCTTGTCGCTGTCGTAGACGGCCGCCAGTGCGCGATCGAAGGCGCGACGGTTCCAGATATGCGTCAGCGGATCGGTATCGGCGAGCTTCTTGTACTCTTCGAGGGTGATCTTGACCTTTTCGAGCTCGGCCGACTTGTCGATGATCGACGTTGCGATCTGGCGCCCCTGTTCGAGGGTACTCTCCGTTGCCGCCGACATGATACCGACGATCCGCAGGAGAATATCCTGCGTGATCTGGTTGTTGAGGCCGCTGGAGGTCTTGTCGAGGATGCTGCCATATTTCTCGAGCGAGGAACGCTCCCGCCGCAGCAGGCCCATGACTTCCTCGATCTTCGTGGCGACCTGATCGCGCACGTCTTCCACGACGCCCGGACCATTGGACCCTGCCAGGTATTTGCGGCCGATGCGGTCGAGCTGGTCCTGCGTCGGAAGCGGACCCAGTGCCCGAACGTCGTCGCAGAGCGCTTCGTTGCTGCCCGTGCAGATCTCGTAGAATATCTCGTAATTGCGCGGCAGGCCGATGACGCCCATCTGACGCATCGTCATTGCGATCTTGGTCGCGATGTCGGCTGGTTGATAGCTTTTCGCCGCTGCCGTTCGCATTTCTACCCCGATGTTTCGCGTCCTGGTTGGATTGCAGTACCGTCCCGAAAGCCCGGCAGCGATCAGCCTGAACGAGCGGAGCGGCCCCTCGCCGCAACTTCCGCTGGGGGAATATCTAGGGCATACGCGCTAACGCACGGTTAATGTGCTGAAATTCTCGGCATTCTTGACGATCCGCCGCTTCGATTCATACAACCTATGACAGCAGGATAGTTCTCAAGTTGTGCAATTTTAGGATGTGCCCTGGTCAGGCCGATCCGAAATACTGTGCGGTCTGCCATCCTGCCAGCAGGACGATGAGGCAACCGACAAGGCGCAGCAGCAGAGTCTCCTCCGCCGCCTTGACCACCAGGCCGGCGAGGGGTGCCGCGAACAGCCCGCCTATGATCAGACCGGCAATGGCGGTGAGATTGGCCGACATCGCGCCGGCGTCGTCCCAATGGCCACTCAGCAGCGCGAACAGGAATGAGAGCGCCACGGCGACCGAGACGAGGAACTCGGACGCGTTGACGCTTCCGATGACGTAGCGCGGCGCGCCGCCGGAGCCGAGCAGGCCGGTCGTCACGACCGGCCCCCATCCGCCGCCGCCGATCGCGTCGAGGAAGCCGCCGACCGCGCCGAGTGGCGACACGATGCGCGCTGGCACGGGCCGCGTCGGCAGCCTGCGGAACGACCGGACGAGGAGCCAGACCCCCACGAGAGCGAGGTAGGAGGTGACGAACGGCTTGATGATATGCGCGTCGACCGAGGTGAGGACGAAGGCGCCAGCGATGCCCCCGGCGACGCCGAAGGGCGCCAGGCGGACGAACAGGTGTCGATCGACGTTGCCGAGCCGGAAATGCGCCGCTCCCGATGCGGCGGTGGTGAACAGTTTCGCCGCATGCACGGCGGCCGACGCGTTCGCCGGCGCGACACCGAATGCCAGAAGCGTCGTCGACGATATGACGCCGTACGCCATGCCAAGCGCGCCGTCGACCACCTGTGCAAGGAAGCCAACGACAGCGAAAATCAGGAATTCCTGCATCCGGGCCCCTCAGAATACCGATGGACCGTAGACGCTGGGACGGGTACCGCCAAGCGACAGCGCTACCCTGCGGCATCACGTCCGGGGAATGAATTTCCCCGATTTGGGCGAAATTGGAATTCAGAGCTGTTTGAACATGATCGTGGTGGAATCGAACTCCGGTTTGAACGGATCGAGGCAATAGCCCGGGATGATGCCGCTCGTCTGGTAACCGATCGATTCGTAGAGCGGTTCGGCATGGTCGCCGGTGCGCGTGTCGAGAGTGAGCAGGCTGCGTCCGAGCGCGCGCGCCTTGTCTTCGATTTGGGCCATCAGCAGCCGCGCGAGACCATGGCGGCGGAAATCGGGGTGGACCATCAGCTTGCGCACTTCGGCCCGGTGCGGCTGGTTGGGCGGCGTGTCGTAGTCGAGCTGCACGGCGCCGGCAATCCGGCCATCCGCCTGCGCCGCGAGGAGAACGAGGTTGCCGCCGTCGAGCCGCGGCAGCACCTTCTGCCTCCAGAAGGCAACGCCGTCGTCGCGCGAATAGGGCAGGATGTAGCCGATGCTGGCGCCGGCATGCACGCAGGCGTGCATCATCTCGCCCAGCGCTTCGATGTTCGCTTCGACGTCGTCGCGTCCGAAGGCGGTGATGGCAAAAGCGGTCATGGTCCTCACACGATGAAGAGAAGATATCTGGCGCCGGTCTCGGCGGAGGTCTCGAACCGGCTCGCGCCGTAGAGCCGGTAACGCAGGCAGTCGCCTTCAACGAGGTCGTGGCGCTTGTCCTCGACCGTCAGCACGAGTTCGCCTTCCAGCATCAGGAGATGGTGTTCGATCCCCGGGCGTGGCGGAAGGGGATAGTCGATGCGGGCGCCGGGGCGTAGTTCGCATTCCAGCACCTCGCCGGCGAGCGCCGATGACGGAGGCGACAGGGAGCGGCGGACGAAACCCGCGGACCGGTCTTCCCAGGCAGGTTGCGAACGGGTCCTGATCAGCGGCGAAAAGTCATCCTCGACCATGCTCATCAGCCGCGACATCGTCAGTCCGTAGGCCGAGCAGAGCCGCCCGAGCACCTGCGCCGTCGGACTGACCTCCGCGTTTTCGAGGCGGGAGAGCGTCGCGCGGCTGACGCCGCTGCGTGAGGCGAGTTCGTCGAGCAACCAGCCCTGGGCGGAGCGCAGTGATTTGAGGCGGTCGGCGATTTGCCGGCCCAAGGCCTCGTCGTCGATGTGAGCAAATCCCATATGTGAGAAGATTTCTCACGCCATGACGAATGTCAAGCAAGCGTTCAGCCGGACGCAAAAACGCCCCCCGCGATCGTATGTTCGTGGAGGGCGTCTTTGTGTCCTGATGTCGTTACGGATTGCTCCGTTCGTTTCATCTGGAACATCCGGGTAACGCGGTCGCCAGCACTCCGTTCCAACGTAAGACAAATAAAAAAGGGCGACCTCTCGGCCGCCCTTTCCGTATTCTCAAGCGAGTTGGCTGGATCAGAAGTCCATGCCGCCCATGCCGCCCATGCCGCCGCCCATGCCGCCCGGCATGCCGCCGCCGGCCGACTCCTTCTTCGGAGCCTCGGCGATCATGGCCTCGGTGGTGACGAGCAGGCCGGCGACCGAAGCCGCGTCCTGGAGAGCCGTGCGCACGACCTTCATCGGGTCGACGATGCCCATGGCGATCATGTCGCCATACTCGCCGGTCTGGGCGTTGTAGCCGAAGGTCGCGCCCTTGTTCTCGAGGATCTTGCCTGCGACGATCGACGCTTCGGCGCCGGCGTTCGTGGCGATCTGGCGGGCGGGAGCCTGCAGCGCCTTGCGAACGATGTTGATGCCGGCCTGCTGGTCGGCATTGGCACCGGTCGCCTTGATGGCGAGCGAGGCACGCAGGAGAGCGACGCCGCCGCCGGGGACGATGCCTTCTTCAACGGCTGCGCGCGTGGCGTTCAGCGCGTCGTCGACGCGGTCCTTCTTTTCCTTGACTTCGACTTCCGTCGCGCCGCCGACGCGGATCACCGCGACGCCGCCCGCGAGCTTGGCGAGACGCTCCTGCAGCTTCTCCTTGTCGTAGTCCGAGGTGGTCTCCTCGATCTGGCCCTTGATCTGGGCGACGCGGCCCTGGATCTCGGCCTTCTTGCCGGCGCCGTCGACGATGGTGGTGTTCTCCTTGGAGATCGACACCTTCTTGGCGCGGCCGAGCATGTTGAGGCCGACGTTCTCGAGCTTGATGCCGAGGTCTTCCGAGATCACCTGACCGCCGGTCAGGATCGCGATGTCCTCGAGCATCGCCTTGCGGCGATCGCCGAAGCCCGGCGCCTTGACAGCGGCGATCTTCAGGCCGCCACGCAGCTTGTTGACGACGAGCGTGGCCAGAGCCTCGCCTTCGACGTCTTCCGAGATGATGAGGAGCGGCTTGGAGGTCTGCACCACGGCCTCGAGGACCGGGAGCATCGCCTGCAGGTTGGAGAGCTTCTTCTCGTGCAGCAGGATGTAGACGTCTTCCAGCTCGGCAACCATCTTGTCCGGGTTGGTGACGAAATACGGCGACAGGTAGCCGCGGTCGAACTGCATGCCTTCGACGACTTCGAGCTCGGTGTCGGCGGTCTTGGCTTCCTCGACCGTGATGACGCCCTCGTTGCCGACCTTCTGCATCGCCTTGGCGATCATCTCGCCGATCTCGGACTCGCCGTTGGCGGAGATCGTGCCGACCTGGGCGACTTCCTCGGAGGTCTTGATCTTCTTGGTGTTCTTGTTGAGGAACGCGACGACTTCGATGACCGCGAGGTCGATGCCGCGCTTCAGGTCCATCGGGTTCATGCCGGCGGCAACCGCCTTGTGGCCTTCCTGGACGATCGCCTGAGCGAGAACCGTGGCGGTCGTGGTGCCGTCACCGGCGATGTCGTTGGTCTTCGAGGCCACTTCGCGCACCATCTGGGCGCCCATGTTCTCGAACTTGTCCTCCAGCTCGATCTCCTTGGCGACGGTGACGCCGTCCTTGGTGATGCGCGGAGCGCCGAACGACTTGTCGATGACGACGTTGCGGCCCTTGGGGCCGAGCGTGACCTTCACCGCGTCGGCGAGGATGTTGACGCCGCGGAGCATGCGCTCGCGGGCATCACGGGAGAATTTTACGTCTTTGGCTGCCATTTGATTGCTCCTGGGCCAGCGGGCCCGAATATTTGTTGAAGGGAAACGAGATCGGCCTGGATCAGCCGATGATGCCCATGATGTCGGCTTCCTTCATGATCAGAAGGTCCTCGCCGTTGAGCTTCACTTCGGTGCCGGACCACTTGCCGAACAGCACGCGGTCGCCAGCCTTGACGTCCAGCGGAACGAGCTTGCCGGCCTCGTCGCGCGCGCCGGAGCCGACGGCGACGATCTCGCCTTCCTGCGGCTTCTCTTTGGCGGTGTCGGGGATGATGATCCCGCCCTTGGTCTTTGCTTCGGACTCGACCCGGCGGACGACAACGCGGTCGTGCAGCGGCCGGAAATTCGACTTTGCCATGTTTTTGATCCCTTGAGCGAATTTTTGAATTGCGACGTCCAGCTGGCCGGACCGTCTGTTAGCACTCACATGTGGCGAGTGCTAACGCGCCGCTGAAATAGGCGCTCGCCATTTTGATGTCAAGGACGAGTGGCCCGAATGGCGGAAGGCCGGAACGCTGAAGGGCGTCATGTCCGCACGAGACCGTGACGGGACAGATTTGCCGTGCGGGCGTATGCTCCATGCCACCGCCGCGTCGCCGCGGCAAGCGGTACCCGGACGACGGTTCGAGGAGGCGCCGTCGTTTCGAGGTCCGCTCCACCTCTGGCTGTGAGGAGGAATGGCCATGACCGACTTCCACGTCTTTGCCGGCGCCGAACACACGCTCGACCGTCCCCTTATCCGCAGGATCACCTTGAGCGACGTCGGCGAGGCGCTGCGGAAAGGGGTTGACGACTTCCGGGACAAGCCGTCGCATATCGTGTTTCTCGCCCTGATCTATCCGATTATGGGGGTCGTCCTGGCGCGATGGAGTTCGGGAGAAGATACACTCCAGCTGATCTATCCGCTGATGTCGGGATTCGCGCTGATTGGTCCCTTCGCCGCGATCGGGCTTTACGAGATCAGCCGCCGGCGCGAACTGGGCATGGATACATCGTGGCGCCATGCGCTCGATATCCGGCGCTCCCCGTCCATCCCGGGTATTGCAGTTGTCGGCCTGATGCTCGCCGCGCTGTTCGTGGCCTGGCTGCTCACCGCCGACGCGATCTACAGGGCGGTCTATCTCACAGAGCGTCCGACGACCGTCACGGGGCTGCTGGCGGACGTGTTCTCGACCAGTCGCGGCTGGACGCTGATCCTGATCGGCAACGCCGTCGGGTTCCTTTTCGCGGCCGCTGCGCTGGTCCTGACGTTGGTGGCGTTTCCAATGCTGCTCGACCGCGATTGCGGCGCGGTGGCGGCGATCGAGACGTCGGTGCGCGCCGCCCTGGCCAATCCGGTGCCGGTCGCGGGCTGGGGCCTGATCGTCGCCGTCGCACTGGTGCTGGGATCCCTCCCGCTGTTCGCGGGCCTGGCCGTTGTGATGCCTGTCCTCGGGCACTCGACCTGGCACCTCTACCGGGCGCTCGTCGCGCCGGGACGCGGCAGGTGAGGTCTAGTGGATTTCCGGCGAACCTTGGATCACTCCGCCGGGTAAATTCGCGCCAAATCCTTCGGTCTTCGGCTTGACCGTGCCACCAGCACGACCGCGCCGAAGCCCTCGACCTTGGCCCGAATTCCCTCCGGCAGAGTGATCCAAGGTTCGCCGGAAATCCTCTAGCCGACGATGCGCAGGTTCGACAGTTCGTCGGCGATTTCCTTGAACTTCTCGGCGAGATTGCTGCCGGTGGCGTTCCAGTAGAGCTTGGCGGCGGTCCCGTCGGCGTTCCTGCGGAAGCGCGAGTCGGATGAGCACTTCTTCAGCGCTTCGATCGCAGCGTTCTCGGCGCTGTTGGCGGTCGACAGGTCGAGCGAGACGGTCATCACCAAGACCTTTCCCGCCTTCGCGTTGTCGCACAGCGTTCCCATCTGTTCGTTGAGCGCGTTGGTGTAATTCGCGTTCGAGTAGTCGTAGCGGCCGATCGAGGAACTCGTGCCGAGGAAGAGGCGGGCCGTCCCCGTGCCGTCGTAGGACGGCGCGAGGTAGCCATAGGCCGAGTAGGTGGATTTCGATCCCGCGGGGTCGGAATAGCCGAGCGAAGAGGGCGTGTAGTAGGTGTTGGCGCCGTCGGTCAGAACGATCACCACCTTGTCGTTGCCCCTCTCGTTGTCGGGACGGCCCTGGGTGAACGGTTCGCCGCTCGAGATCGTGCGCCAGCCCCAGGCCATGCCTTCCGGCACGTTCGTCGCGCCGCTGGGCTCCATCGCATCGATCGCTGCCTTGATGGCCGCGCGGCCTTCCACCGTGCCGACGTCGGTGAGCGTGGTGATCGGGCTGGTGGTGCAGCTGTAGTTCGGCCCCGAGCCCTGTGGCGATGTCGCGCCGTAGGGCCTGACCTCGAAATACTTAGACATGGTTCGCAGCCGGGTCTGGCCGGCTGTGTCCTCGGTGCCGTCATTCCACCAGTTGTTGGGCGCCGAATAGTTCTCGGGACTCGAGTCGGCGTCGGTTGCCCAGCGGTCGCCGGGCTCGTCGGGCGCGAACATCGGCACGAACAGGCTGGCCGGATCGCCGGCGAAGACGCCGAGCTCGCTGAGAACGCCCGGAGCCGCGTCGTTGACGTTGAATGGATAAGGCCTTGCTTCGACGCAACCCTGCCAACTGGCATAGGCGCCGACCGTCTCCTCATAATAGCCGGTCTCGACCCATTTGCCTCGGCGGCAGCTGCCGTTGTCGCGGTATTCGGTGCAGACGTATTCGCGGCTGGTGACGACCCACTCGCGGCTCTCGATCTTCTTCATGTCCTTGTAGAGAGAGAAGCGCGACAGGACTTCGTTCTCCTCCACGCCCCAGTCGACGCCCTTCTTGCGCCAGACACCGCCGATCTTCTCGGCGTATTTGTTGGGCCCGCTCAACGTCGTCCAGTCGAAGCTCTCATGATGGATGGGCGAAAGCCCCTGCGTGTCCATCCATGCGGCGCCGGCATTCTCCGGTCCGACGTTGACGGAGGCGGCGAACGGCACGAGCGAGAACTGGACGGGCTTCTCGACCTGCTTCACCAGGCTCGCCTGGTCGGCCAGCGTATCGACGAGCTGCTTGGCAGCGGTCTTGAGGAGGTCGATCCGCTTTTCGCCCGAACCCGAGCCGAGATAGGACATGGACCCGGAATTATCGAGCACGAGCGCGACCTCGAGCGTGTTCTTGAGCCGGATCTCGGTGCCGGCCGAGAAATTGACCGCGTCGGTATTGGGCACACCTTTCAGCGCCTTGGTGAAGACGGGGAAGAAGACCGGCTGGTATCGCAGGTCGGCGGTGAGCTTCAGCGTTCCGCCACCGGCTTCGTTGTTGGGGAGGGTGACGTTCAGCACCGTGTCGGCCGGATCGACCGGGCCGAGATTCGCCTCGAAGAAGCTGCGGGCGTAGGCCTTGATCTGGTCGTCGGTGCCGCCACTGACGAGCTGCCGGGCCGTGGCGATGCCGGCGGCGTCGAGCGCGTTGAGCGTCGCCTGTTTCTGCCGGTTCATCTCCGCGAAGTCGATAGCGATCGCCATCCCGCCCAGAATGGGAATCAGCGCGATCGCGAACGCTATCGCATAGCTGCCGGCGTCGTCGCGGCTGAACCGTCTGCCGACCCGCCCTAGGCTGGAGCCGGCGCGACGCAACAGCGACATGCCGGTCGAACGGATGCCCCGAAGTCCGGACATCAGGCTGTCAGCCCACGATACGCAGGTTGGACAGTTCGTCGGCGATCTTCTTGAACGTCTCCGCGAGATCGCCGCCCTTGGTGTTCCAGAACAGTTTCTCGTTGCGGAAACGGGAGAACGACGCGCAGTTGGTCAGGCCGTCGATCTGGGCCTGCGTCGCCGCCTTCTCGGCAGCTGTTCCCTTGGTCGGGTCGAGATCGAGCGCAACCGTCATGATGATCACGTTCTTGTCTTTGGCATTCGTGCAGGTGGCGGAGAGGTGCTCGTCCATCGCCTTCGAGTAGTTGGCGTTGGAATAGTCCGTCTTGCTGACCGAATTGCTGGTGCCCAGGAACAAGCGGCCAGAACTGTAGGCGTTGGCATAGGGAACGAGATAGCCGAAGGCAGAGTAGATCGCCTTCGAACCGGCAAGGTCGTTACCGCCGTAGTTCCAGTAGGTTCCCGAATAGGTCTGCGCCGTCACCGACGTCGGCGTATAGTAGGTGTTGGCGCCGTCGGTGAGGACGATCACGACCTTGTCGTTGCCCTTTTCCGTATCGGCCCGGCCCTCCGTGAAGGGTTCGCCGCCGGAGATCGAACGCCACCCCCACGCGAGGCCTTCCGGCACGTTGGTCGCCCCATTCGGGGTCATCGCATCGATCGCGGTCTTGATCGTGGAGATGCCCGTCGCATCCGCGACGTCGACCAGCGGCGTGATGGCGGTTGTGCTGCAGCTCGTGTTCGGGCCCTCGTCCAGCCCCATCGCCGCCGTGCCCTCGGCCGCGGCCGTATAGTATTTGGGCATGTAGCGCTGGCGGACGGCAGCGCTGCTGTTGGTGGTTACGTCCTTCCACCAGTTGTTGTTCGCCGGGCGGCTGTTCGAGTCCGTCTGGTCCGTCTCGTCCGGGGCGAACATCGGCACGAAAAGGGTGGCCGGCGTGCCCACCGCCGGGGTCGCGTCATTGGTATTGTAGGGGTATGGACGCGCCTCGACGCAGCCCTGCCAGGAGGCGAAGCTGACCTGCTGGATCTGATAGACATCCCTCGTGCCGTATGTCCTGCACGTACCGTTCCACCTGTACTCTTTGCAATAGGTCTCCGTACCCGTCTTGACCGAAGTCAGCCGTTTCAAGTCATTGTAGAGCGTGAAACGGGTCACGACCTTGTCTTTTTCGGTGCCCCAGCCGGTGCCGCGCTTGTAGTAGGCTCCGCCGCTGAGCTCGACCTTCTTGTTCGAATCGACCGCGCCCATCGTCGACCAGTCGAAGTTCTCGTGATGGATGGGCGAGATGCCTGTCGTATCCATCCACGACGACGTCTCGTGACTCGCGCCGACATTGACCGAGGCGGCGAACGGAACCAGCGAGAACTGAACCGGTTTCGACACCTGCTTCATTTGGGCCGCCTGTCCCGAAATCGTGTCGACGAGCTGCTTGGCCGCATCTTTGAGAAGGTCGATCCGCTTCTGTCCCGAGCCGGTGCCGACATAGGCCATCGAGCCCGAATTATCGAGGACGAGCGCGACCTCGAGCGTGTTCTTCAGCCGAATTTCCGTACTGGCGCTGAAATTGATCTCTGTGGACCGGCCGGTCGTCTTATGCACCAGATTGGTGAAAGCCGAGAAGAAGTAGGGCTTGTAGTTGAGCCTTGCCGACATCTTGAGCGTGCCGCCGCCGGTATTGTTTTTCGGCAGGACGACGGTGAGGGTGGTATCCGCCAGGTCGACGGAGCTGAGGTTGGCCTCGAAGAAATCGTTGGCATAGGCCACCAGTTCGGCATCGGTCGCGCCGGTGATCACCCGCCGGGCGGTCGCGATGCCGGCGGCATCGAGCGCATTCAGCACTTCCTGGCGCTGACGGTTCATTTCGGTGAAGTCGACGGCAAAAGCGAGGGCGCCCAGAAGCGGGACGGCGAGGATTGCCGTCATCATCGCGTATTGGCCGCTCTCATTCCTGCGAAAACGCCCGATCATCGAGTTCCTGCCCCCACGGCAATTTCTTCCATGCCGTTCAGGATCGCAGAAAGCCACTAATATCCGGTTCCCTCGATCGAGCAGAATTCCGCATGTCGCTTGATTGGGCATTAACCATGCCGTCGAGCGGGCTCCGTCACGCTCCGGCGTCGATGGCGGATGTGCTCCTGGTCGATGGTTTCAGCCTGCGCGGCGGCGAGAACCGCTCCCCGCGCATCAAATCCACGCCCAGGTCGAGAAGCGCGACGGCGTCCTCGTCGGACGCCACGTCGATCGCGATTATGGCCATGTTCGACCTGTCGATGAGTTCGGCGAGATCCGCCCCGGACGGGGATTTCCGCCGCGTTCGCGCGCGATCGAGCAGGCGGTCGGCCGAGAGTTTGACGATGCGCACGCCTTGCAGTTTCAGGCGTTCGAGGGCGTCCTCCTCGCGCGGCCAGCCTTCCGCCGCGAATACCGCGCCCGAAATCGTCAGCCTTACAATACCGTGCCGAACCGAATTGTCCTTCGTGGCAAACTGTTCGGCGGGAACCGAGAAGACCAGGCCTTTGGCCAGTCCGGAGTGAAGGTCGAGGAGACCGCAGAGTTCGCCGACGGCGGCTTCGTTGCCGAGCAGAGCGGCCGAAACGGCGACATGAAGCGGCAGTCTCGCTTCGGCCGCCAGCTTGCGGCGGCTCGCATGTATCGCGGCTTTGACCATTGCGAGCTCGAAGGCGCAGAGATCCGCCGGATTGGCCGCCTCCGACAATCGCCTGACGACACGCTCCGACCCGTCCTCGAGGAGAATGTGGGCGTGAACTTCGAACGCCGCGGCGGCCCCTTGAGAAACCGACACGATCGGCTCGAGGCTGAGTTCAAGTTCTCGGTCGGCCCAGCCGGCGGGAAGCCTCTCGCCGGCATCCGTTTTCTGCGGCGCCTTGCGGCTGCCTGTGTCCTGCGACGCGCCGTCGCTCCCGCCGCTCGCGGGCGAAGCCGCCGGGGTCTCCGGTCGCGCGGCGGTCTCGATCCGCTCCAGCATGCCGCCGATCTGCCGGTCGATCGTTCCGGTGAGAGCTCCGAGCGTCAGCGAATTGCGTTCGTTGCCGGCGGCAAGGTCCTTGAGGGCTCCGTCGAGGGTGTGCGCGAGCCGATCGATGTCGTCCCGCATTCGCTCCACCTTGAAATGCAGGTATCCCGCCAGCGCCAAGCCGCCCGCGGCGAGCGCCAGCGATACCACGACCAGGAACGACCAGAATGACGACTGGCCGGTGGCGGCGAGCGCAAACCCGGCGCCCAGGATCAGCACCGCCGCGGCGACTGCGAAAGGCAACTTCAGCAGGTTCACGTGTCTCCGGCTCTCTCCCGATCATCTCGCGGCGGCGCGAGACCGGCTCCTTGTCGGCAGTCGGTATGTCGCATGCGGCCATATTCCTGTTAAGCGAAAGCTGGTGACAGGGTGAACCGGTTCGGTTAATCCCGCTGCGGCCACTTTTGCGGCGCCAAATCTCGCTACCCGGAGGCTCGATGGCCCATCACGCGGACAGGATCGACTCGCTCCAGGAGATCGAGGGACGCTACGGCGTGATCCTCTCCGACGTCTGGGGCGTCGTCCACAACGGCGTGCGTGCTTTTTCGGATGCCTCCCAGGCGCTTGCCGCGGCCCGCGCGCGGGGATTGGCGGTGGTGCTGATCACCAACGCGCCGCGCCCGCGCGCGGAGGTGCAGGCCCAGCTCGACATACTCGGCGTGCCGCGCGACGCCTACGACCGGATCGTCACCTCCGGCGACGTGACGCGGGACCTGATCAAGGTCGGCGCACGCAGGGTCTTCCATCTCGGCCCGGAACGCGACCTTTCGATCTACGACGGGCTCGATGTGGACATCGTCGAGGAATTCGAGGCCTCCACCGTCGTCTGCACCGGTCTTTTCGACGACGACGTCGAGACGCCCGACGATTATGCCGACATGCTGCGGCGGCTGCGGGCGCGCGACCTGCCGTTCATCTGCGCCAACCCGGACATCGTGGTGGAGAAGGGCGACAAGCTGATCTGGTGTGCCGGCGCGCTGGCGCGCGACTATGCGCAGCTCGGCGGACGCACCCAGATCGCCGGAAAGCCGCATCGCCCGATCTATGTGGCCGCCCTCGAGGCGGCGGCCGAGGTTCTGGGCAGGCCGGTGAGCGAGAAGGAGGCGCTGGCGATCGGCGACGGCGTGCTGACCGACGTCAAGGGCGCCGAGCAGAACGGCATCGACATCCTCTACGTCACCGGCGGGATCCACGCGCGCGAATATGGCGAGACGCTCGAGCCGGATCCTGCGCTGCTGGCGGCGTTCCTGGAAAAGCACGGCCACCATCCCGTGGCCGTGATCCCGAGGCTGCGCTGACTCGATGCCTGATTTCGCCCGCATATCGGACCTGTCCTCGCTTCCGGAGCGCCTGCAGGGCGGCGTCGTCGCGATCGGCAATTTCGACGGCGTCCATCGCGGCCATCAGGTCGTGCTGAGCCGCGCTCTCGACGAGGCGCGGGCGATCGGCGCGCCGGCGCTCGCGCTGACCTTCGAGCCGCATCCGCGCCAGTTCTTCCGGCCCGACGTGCCGCTCTTCCGGCTGACCCCGGCCGACCTGAAGGCGAGGCTGATCGGGACGCTCGGCTTCGACGCGGTGGTGGAACTGCCGTTCACCGCCGGTTTCGCGGCGCAATCGGCCGAGGAATTCGTCGACCGCATGCTGATCGAGGGCCTGGGCATCCGCCACGTCGTCACCGGCTTCGATTTCCATTTCGGCAAGGATCGCAAGGGCGGCCCGGCCTTTCTGATGCAGGCGGGGCGCACCAGGGGATTCCAGGTCTCGCTGCTCGACGCCTACCGCGACGAGGGCGCGGAGGTGATCTCGTCGAGCCGCATCCGCGAGTTGCTGTGCAAAGGCGACGTCGCCCAATCGGCCGGCCTGCTCGGCTACCGCTATACGGTCGAAGGCGTTGTCTCGCGGGGCAAGCAGCTCGGCAGGACGCTTGGCTATCCGACCGCCAACAAGGCACTCGCCGACGACAACGGTCTGAGGCACGGCATCTATGCGGTGCGCCTGCGCGACGCGTCCGGAACGCTGCACGACGGCGTCGCGAGCTTCGGCCGCCGGCCAACGATCGATGAAGCCGGTGCGCCGCTGCTCGAGACCTTCGTCTTCGACTTTTCAGGCGACCTCTACGGCCAGGCCTGCACCGTCTCGTTCTTCGGCTTTCTGCGCGGCGAGGAGAAGTTCTCCTCGCTCGACGATCTCATCGTGCAGATGAAGCGCGACGAAGCGGAAGCGCGCGCCCTGCTGGCCGGCGTCAGGCCGCTCGGGCCGCTGGACGTCAAGATCGCTTTCTGAAGGCTGCAATCGCCCCCTTCCGTCCGGGCGTTTCCTGCGATAGAGAGCCGCCCATGACCTCGCGCCACGTCACTCGCGCCATACGAATTATCGGCCCGGCCGTCCGGCCGGCCTGATCGGCTGCCGACGGTCCGGGTTTCTCCCGCGCATTTGCGCGTCTTTCCATCCGTGATATTGGCCTGCCCGCGCGCTCCCACGCCTCCGGGCGAAACCTGACGACCGATGATGACCGACACCAAGATCGACTATTCGACCACACTCTACCTGCCGCAGACGGAGTTTCCGATGCGCGCCGGCCTGCCCGAGAAGGAGCCGGCGATCGTCGCCCGCTGGCAGGAGATGGGGCTCTACAAGCTGCTGCGCGAGGACGCCGCCGGGCGGCCGAAATACGTGCTGCACGACGGCCCGCCCTATGCCAACGGCAACATCCATATCGGCCATGCGCTGAACAAGATCCTCAAGGACATCATCACCCGCTCGTTCCAGATGCGCGGGTTCGACTCGAACTACGTGCCGGGTTGGGACTGCCACGGCCTGCCGATCGAATGGAAGATCGAGGAGGAGAACTATCGCTCCAAGGGCAAGCAGAAGCCCGACCTGAAGGACCCGGCCGCGATGGTCGAGTTCCGCCAGGAATGCCGCGCCTATGCGGAAAAATGGATCGCGGTGCAGGGCGGCGAGTTCCAGCGCCTCGGCGTCGTCGGCGATTTCGACAATCCCTACACGACGATGAATTTCCACGCGGAGTCGCGCATCGCGGGCGAACTCCTGAAGTTCGCCATGTCGGGCCAGCTCTATCGCGGCTCGAAGCCGGTGATGTGGAGCGTTGTGGAGAGGACGGCGCTGGCCGAGGCCGAGGTCGAGTATCAGGATTATGAGAGCGATACGGTCTGGGTGAAGTTTCCCGTGGCGGGTTTCGGCACCAGTGATCTCCCAGATGCCTACAAGCGAAAAATGGACGCCCTTGATGGGGCCGCGGTAGTCATTTGGACGACCACACCTTGGACAATGCCCGGCAATCGCGCCGTGAGCTTTTCGCCGCGTATCAGTTATGGCCTCTTTGAAGTCACGGCTGCCGAGAATGATTTCGGCCCGCAGCCGGGCGAGAAGCTGATCTTTGCCGACAAGCTAGCGGAGGAATCCTTCGCGAAGGCCAAGCTGGAATATAAGAGACTAGCGGACGTCAATGACGCTGAACTAGCTGGTTTTGTCCTCGCCCACCCCCTCAAGGGCCTCGGCGGCGGCTACGAATTTCTCGTTCCCATGATCGCCGGCGACCATGTCACCGACGACGCCGGCACGGGCTTCGTCCACACCGCGCCCGGCCATGGCCGCGAGGACTTCGACGCGTGGATGGACGCGGCGCCGGAGCTGCGCCAGCGCGGCATCGACACGGCGATCCCCTTCACGGTCGATGATGCCGGCTATTTCACCAAGGATGCGCCGGGCTTCGGGCCGGATCGCGAGGGCGGCGCGGCGCGGGTCATCGACGACAACGGCAAGAAGGGCGACGCCAACAAGGTCGTCATCGACGCGCTGATCGAGCGCGGCATGCTCTTCGCGCGAGGGCGGCTGAAGCACCAGTATCCGCATTCCTGGCGGTCGAAAAAGCCGGTGATTTTCCGCAACACACCGCAATGGTTCGTCCATATGGATCTGCCGCTCGGCGACGGCACGACGCTCCGCACCCGTGCGCTGGCCGCGATCGACGCCACCCGTTTCGTGCCGGCGCAGGGGCAGACGCGCCTGCGCGCCATGATCGAGGAGCGCCCGGACTGGGTGCTGTCGCGCCAGCGCGCCTGGGGCGTGCCGATCTGCGTCTTCGCCGACGAGGACGGCAATGTGTTGAAGGACGACGCGGTCAATGCCCGCATCCTCGACGCCTTCGAGACAGAGGGCGCGGATGCCTGGTTCGCCGAGGGCGCGCGCGAGCGCTTCCTGGGGAGCCGCGCGAACGAGCCGTGGGTGATGGTCAAGGACATCCTCGACGTCTGGTTCGACTCGGGCTCGACCCACACCTTCACGCTGGAGGACCGGCCGGACCTGAAATGGCCCGCCGACGTCTATCTCGAAGGCTCAGACCAGCATCGCGGCTGGTTCCACTCGTCGCTGCTCGAAGCCTGCGGCACGCGCGGCCGCGCGCCCTACGATACGGTCATCACCCATGGCTTCACCATGGACGAGGAAGGCCGCAAGATGTCGAAGTCGCTCGGCAATACGGTCGTGCCCCAGGACGTGATGAAGCAGTCCGGCGCCGACATCCTGCGTCTGTGGGTGGCGACGACCGACTACTGGGAGGACCAGCGGCTTGGCAAGACCGTGCTGCAGACGAATATCGACGCCTACCGCAAGCTCAGGAACACGATCCGCTGGATGCTGGGCACGCTGGCGCATGACCAGGGCGAGGAGGTCGCGCTGGCCGACATGCCGGAGCTCGAGCGGCTGATGCTGCATCGGCTCGCCGAACTCGACGATCTGGTGCGCAAGGGCTACGACGCCTTCGACTTCAAGCGCATCGCCAAGTCGCTGCTCGACTTCATGGTGGTCGACCTGTCGGCGTTCTATTTCGACGTGCGCAAGGACGCGCTCTACTGCGACGCGCCGTCGAGCGTGCGGCGCAAGGCGTCGGTGGTCGTGGTCCGGCATATCTTCGAATGCGTTGTGAAATGGCTGGCGCCTCTGCTGCCCTTTACAACCGAGGAGGCCTGGCTCGAACTGCATCCCGGGGACAGGTCGGTGCACCTGACGCAGTTCCCGGACGTGCCGGCCGCTTGGCGCGACGAGGCGCTGGCCGAGAAGTGGCGCAAGGTACGCACGGTCCGCCGCGTCGTCACCGGCGCGCTGGAGCTCGAACGGGCGAAGAAGACGATCGGCTCGTCGCTCGAGGCGGCCCCGCGCGTGTTTATCGCCGATGCGGAGCTCGCGGACGCCGTCGCGGACGTCGATATGGCCGAGGTGGCGATCACCAGCGCCATTGCGGTCGTGTCCGGCGACGGGCCGGCAGATGCCTTCCGCCTCGACGAGGTGAAGGGCGTGGCCGTCGTCTTCGCGCCGGCACCCGGCACGAAATGCGCGCGTTCGTGGCGTTACACGGAGGACGTCGGCTCCGACCCGGAGTTCCCGGACGTGTCGGCGCGCGACGCGGCGGCCCTTCGCGAATTGCGGACACTGGGCCGTCTTTAGCGATTGTTCGCATTTGCAGGGCAATGTGACCGGATGGCAACGTCCGGTCGTTGCCCTCGACAATGCCATGGGATAAACAGTCCTGATATCCCGGCGCCATCTTTTCGCCGGATCGGGATGCGTATCGGTGTGCAAGGCATAGGCCGCGCCCGGACTGCCGACCGAACAGGATGAAGCGGACGAATATGAAGATGACGATCGAACACGCCCGCATGACCCGCAGGATTTCCGCCGGCGCCTTCGTGGCGGCATCGGCTTTTGCGCTCTCGGGATGCATGGGCATGGCGCCGACCTACGGCACCGGCAAGCCCGCCGACACCCAGCTGATTGAAGACGTGACCGGCATGTTCTCGCTCGCTCCGGAGAAAAAGCCGCAGATCGACTACAAGCCCCGTCCGGAACTGGTGAAGCCGGTCGACCCTAAGAGTGCGGCTCTTCCGGCACCACAGGACAACATCGTTACGGCCTCGGCCGGCGGCGCATGGCCCGAATCGCCCGAGGCCCGCCTTGCCCGCATCCGCGCCGACGCGACCGCGAAGCGCGACGAACTCGGCTTCGAGCCGGAAGTCGAGATGCCGCAGGAGACCCGCCGCGTCTATCGCGACGCGCGCGGCAACGAGGTCAATCCCGACGGCTCGCCGATCTCGGTCGAAGGTCAGCGCAAGGAATTCAACGAACGCCTGGCGATGAACAATCAGGGCAGCCCGACGGAGCGCCGCTTCCTCAGCGAGCCGCCGCTGGAATATCGGGCCCCGGCAGCCACTGCGCCGACCGACGATGTCGGCGAGGACGAGTGGAAGAAGGAAAAGCGCCGCAAGTCAGGCCATACCAAGAAGGGCACCGGCTGGGCCTCCTGGCTTCCCTGGTAATCGACGGCCGGGATCAGCGTCTGTCGAGGAAGAAGCCCTTCAGAAGCTCGGCCGCTTCGGCTTCCGCCATTCCGTCATAGACTTCGGGCACATGGTGGCAAGTCGGCTGGGTGAAGAACCGCCCGCCGCTCGCCACCGCGCCGCCCTTGGGGTCGGTGGCGCCATAGTAAAGCCGCCGCAGCCGCGCGAACGAGATCGCCGCCGCGCACATCGCGCAGGGCTCCAGCGTCACGTAGAGGTCGGCGCCCGTCAGCCGCTCGCTGCCGATGGCTTCGCAGGCCTGCCGGATCGCCAGGATTTCGGCATGCGCCGTCGGATCGTTGAGCTCGCGGGTGCGGTTGCCGGCTTTCGACAGGACCGCGCCGTCGCGCACGACGACCGCGCCGACGGGAACTTCGCCTCGTGATGCGGCAGCGCGGGCTTCGACGAGCGCCTCGGCCATGAAATCGCGTCGCGAAACGTGCATCTGTCCTTGAAATCCCTCGCGCGAAAACGGCGCACCTGATAGTTACCCGCCCCGAGAGGCAAAGACCACATGAGCGACGATCGAAAGAAAACTCCGGGAAACCGCGGCCCCGGCGGCCGCGATCCCGGCGGACGCGGGCCCAGCGGCGGCAAGCCGAAATTCGGCAAGCCCGCCGCCAAGAAGGGCGACAGGCCTGCCGCATACCGCACGGAGCGCACGCCGCGTCCGGCCGGCGCCGCGGGCGAAACGCGCAAGGCCCCGCCGCGCCGCGACGACGCGGCTGCATCCGCCGATGCCCCGAAGAGAGCTTTTAAGCCGCGCGAGGACCGGGGCGAGAAGCCGGCGCGTGCCGAGGGACGTACGTTCCGCAAGTCGAGCCCGGGCGAACGTCCATTCGCCAGCAAGTCAGGCGACAAGCCCTATCGCAAGCCCGAGGGCGACAGGCCTTTCCGCAAGCCAGCGGAACCTGGAGAGAAGCGCGAGTATCGTCCGCGACGCGACGACGCGGCGGCGGCACCATCCGATGCTCCGAAGCGCGCCTATCGGCCGCGCGCCGATGGCGACAAGCCCTATCGCAAGCCGGATGGCGACCGTCCGTTCCGCAAGCCGGCGGAGCCCGGCGAGAAGCGTGAATACCGTCCGCGCCGCGACGATGCGGCCGCGGCCTCGTCGGACGCTCCGAAACGCGCCTATCGTCCACGCGCCGACGGCGACAAGCCCTATCGCAAGCCGGATGGCGACCGCCCGTTCCACAAGCTGGCGGAGCCCGGCGAGAAGCGCGAATATCGTCCGCGCCGCGACGATGCTGCGGCCGCCTCATCCGATACGCCGAAGCGCGCCTACCGGCCGCGCGCCGATGGCGACAAGCCGGTCCGCAAGCCGGACGGCGACCGTCCCTTCCGCAAGCGCCCCGATGGCGATGCCCCACGCCCCGGCGGCCGGTCCAGGCCGTTCGAAGCGCGCCCTGTTCGCGACGAGGCCGCGCCCGAGGAGGGCGAGCGGATAGCGAAGCGTCTCGCCCGCGCCGGCATCTCGTCGCGCCGCGACGCCGAGGAGATGATCGCTGCCGGCCGCGTCAAGGTGAACGGCAAGGTCCTGGCGTCTCCGGCGGTCAATGTCGGTCCCGACGACGTCATCTATGTCGACAACGAGCTGATCCCCGCGATCGAGCGGACCCGCCTCTTCCTGTTTCACAAGCCCGGCGGGCTGGTGACGACCAACCGCGATCCCGAGGGCCGCAAGACCATCTTCGATGTGCTTCCGGAGGGGTTGCCCCGGCTGGTCACGATCGGCCGTCTCGACATCAACACCGAAGGCCTGCTGATGCTCACCAATGATGGCGGGCTGGCGCGGGTGCTCGAACTTCCGGCCACCGGCTGGCTGCGGCGCTACCGCGCCCGCGTGCATGGCCGGGTCGACGAGAAGGCACTTGCCGGGCTGAAGGACGGCATCGCCGTCGACGGCGTGTTCTACGGGTCGATCGAGGCTTCGCTCGACCGCGAGCGGGGCTCCAACGCCTGGCTGACGATCGGCCTGCGCGAGGGCAAGAATCGCGAGGTCAAGAACGTGCTCGGCGCGCTCGGCCTCGACGTCTCGCGGCTGATCCGCATCTCCTACGGCCCGTTCCAGCTCGGCGAACTGGCCGAGGGAGCCGTCCAGGAACTGAAGGGCAAGGCCCTGCGCGACCAGTTGGGCGAACGCCTGATCGCCGAATCAGGTGCCAATTTCGAGGCGCCCATCGTCAACGAGTTTTCCAACAAGCCGGTCATCCGCTCACACGAGGCGGTTCCCGAGCCGACCGTGCCGCGCCGCGAGCGGCGCGTCGAACCCGGCGAGGGCGGCCTGATCAAGAACCGCAAGCGGTCGCGCGACGAGCATCGCGAGGACGTGCTCGGCCGTCTGGGCACCAAGCCGGACCGTCCGCGCTTCGACAGCAAGGGCGGCAAGCCCGGGGCAAAGTCCTTCGGCAAGCCCGGTGGCAAGCCGGGTGGCCGGACGGAAAAGCCGTTCGAGCCGCCGAAGACCCGCAGCGCCAATGTCTGGATGGCGCCGGGCGCACGGCCACAGGGCAAGAAGGCGGAGCCGGAAGCCGGGTCCGGCGATAAGCGCGAGGGCCGTTTCCGGTCGCCGTCTTCCCGCCCGCCGGGGCAGGGAAAGCCGCGTAAAGACCGCTGATGCGCGTCGTCGGCGGGGAGTTTCGGGGGCGTGCGCTGGCGACGCCGCGCTCGAGCGCGATCCGGCCGACGACCGACCGGACGCGCGAGGCGGTGTTCAACGTGCTGGCGCACCGCTATGCCGACAGGCTGGAAGGCGGGCGCGTGCTCGACCTCTTCGCCGGGACGGGTGCGCTCGGACTGGAAGCGCTGTCGCGCGGGGCTTCGTACTGCCTGTTCATCGAGGAATCGGCCGAAGGCCGCGGGCTGGTGCGGCAAAACATCGAGACGCTTGGGTTGCAGGGCCGGACCAAGCTGTTCCGCCGCGACGCCACGGCGCTCGGGCCATCGGGAACGCTCGGCGTGTTCGACCTGCTCTTTGCCGACCCTCCCTACGGCAAGGGACTGGGCGAGCGCGCGCTCGAGTCGGCGCGGCAGGGCGGCTGGATCGGTCCGGGGAGCCTGTGTGTCGTCGAAGAGGCCGCCGACGCTCCGTTTTCGCCGGGCGACGGCTTCGACATCGTCGACGAGCGCGCCTATGGCGATACGGTGATCCGCTTCATCGAGGTGACGTAGGACAATTTTTCGCGATGGCCATGTTGCAGCCACGCGCTTTCGCGACATGTACGACTACAATCGCTTGATTCAGGGAGGGCTTGGGCATTGCTCGGCATACATTCGAGGCGCCTCGCGAGAGGAACCGCAGTCGCGCTCGCGCTGCTTTTCGGCCCGTCCGCGATGGCACAGGAAGTGCGGCGGGAGCCTGTTTCCGACTTCATGCTCGCCAACGGGCTGGAAGTCGTCGTCATTCCGGACCGCCGCGCACCGGTCGTCACCCACATGCTCTGGTACAAGGTCGGCGGCTCGGACGAGGAGCCCGGCAAGTCGGGCATCGCGCATTTCTTCGAGCACCTGATGTTCAAGGGCACGAAGAACGCGAAACCCGGCGAGTTCTCCCGCCGCGTCGCCGAGATCGGCGGCCAGGAGAACGCCTTCACCTCCAATGACTACACCGCCTACTATCAGCAGGTCTCGCCGGACGCGCTGCCCGATATGATGCGCTACGAGGCCGACCGGATGCGCAACCTGATCCTCACCGACGAGGTGATCGGGCCGGAGCGCGACGTCATCCTCGAGGAGCGCAACTCCCGCGTCGACAGCGACCCGAGCGGAATCCTGGCCGAGGAGATCGACGCGACCATCTACCAGAACCATCCCTATGCGACGCCGGTCATCGGCTGGCGGCATGAGATCGCGCAGTTGAACCGCAAGGACGCGACCGACTTCTACGACCGCTATTACGCGCCGAACAACGCCGTGCTGGTCGTGGCCGGCGACGTCGATGCCGCGACGGTCAGGAAACTGGCGGAAGACACCTATGCCAAGGTGCCGCGGGGTCCGGATCTTCCGCCGCGCATCCGCCCGGTGGAGCCCGAACAGAACACCTCGCGCAGCGTGACGCTCAAGGACCCGCGCGTCGGGGTGCCGAGCTTCCAGAAGAACTGGCTCGTGCCTTCCTACACCAGCGCCGTGCGCGAAAAGCTCGACGGCGAGCCCGAAGCGCTCGACCTTCTGACCGAAATCCTCGGCGGGGGCATCCGCAGCCGCCTGCACCAGGAACTGGTGGTGAAGCGGGGGATAGCCTCGTCGGCCGGCGCCTATTACCATGGCACCACGCTCGACGACACCGATATCAGCTTCTACGGCTCTCCAAGAGGCGTGGCGACGCTGGCCGAGGTTGAGGCCGCGGTCGATGCCGAGATCGCCAAGCTGATCGAAGGCGGCGTTACGCAGGAAGAGCTCGATCGCGCCCGCAACCGCTTCCTGCGCAGCCTGATCTTCGCCGCCGACAGCCAGTCCGGCATGGCGCGCATGTACGGTTCGACGCTGACCACTGGCGGCACGATCCGCGACATCGACGAGTGGCCGGACCGCATCAAGAAGGTGACGCCGGAGGATATCCGCAACGTCGCGAAGAAATACCTGTCGCCCGACACCTCGGTGACGGGATATCTGCTGCCCGCGGGAGGAAATGCCGGATGATGACCCGCTCCATGACTGCCGGCCGCCCCGTCGGCGCCTTCCTCGCGCTCGCTCTCCTGTTCGTCCTTGCCGCGTTCTCGCCCGCGCAGGCGGAGGTGAAGATCCAGGACGTGGTTTCGTCGAAGGGCGTCCGCGCCTGGCTCGTCGAGGATTACTCGGTGCCGATCGTGTCGATCCGCTTCGCCTTCCGTGGCGGCTCGACGCAGGACCCGGTGGGCAAGGAAGGCCTTGCCAACCTGATGACCGGGCTGTTCGACGAGGGCGCCGGCGACCTCGACAGCGACGCCTTCCAGCTCCGGCTGGACGATGCCGGCGCGGAGATGAGCTTCAGCGCCGGCAGCGACGCCGTCTACGGATCGATGCGGATGCTCGCCGACCAGCAGGACGAGGCGTTTGCGCTGCTGCGCATGGCCATCCTGTCGCCGCGCTTCGATGTCGCGCCGATGAACCGCATCCGCGACCAGATCATCGCGGGTATCCAGGCGGCCGCGCTCGATCCCTCGACCAAGGGCGAGGTGGCGTGGCGCGAGGCGCTCTACGGGAAGCATCCCTATGCGCGGCCGGACGAAGGCACGGCGGAAACGTTGGCGACAATCGTTCCGGAGGACATCAGGCAGTTCCATGCCCGCGTCTTTGCGCGCGGCAACCTGGCCGTCGGCGTGGTGGGCGCAATCGATGCGGAGACGCTGAAGCGGCGACTCGACGAACTGTTCGGCGCGCTTCCCGCCGAACCGTCGCTGACGCCGATCGAGCGTGCCGAGCCGAAGTTCGCGCAGCAGATCGATGTGACGTCCGACCTGCCGCAGACCACCCTGCAGCTCGCCTGGCCGGGCATCGAGCGGAAGGATCCGCAGTTCTTTGCTGCCTATCTGATGAACAACATCCTCGGCGGCGGCGCGTTCTCCTCGCGCCTGTTCGAGGAGGTCCGCGAGAAGCGCGGGCTGACCTATGGCATCAGCTCCGCGCTGGTGAACCGCGACTACGCCACCGCGCTCGCAATCGGCACCTCGACGCGTTCCGACCGCGCGGCAGAGACGCTGGCCATCATCCGCTCCGAAGTGGCCAAGATGGCAGCCGAAGGGCCGACCGAGGCCGAACTCGACTTCGCAAAAAAGTACGTCATCGGCGCCTACGCCATCAACAATCTCGATTCGTCGGGGGCGATTGCACGGACGCTGGTGGAACTGCAGCTCGACGGTCTCGGCATCGACTACATCGACCGCCGCGCCGAGCTCATCGACGCGGTGACGCTGGAGAACGTGAAGGCCGTTGCCAAGCGCCTGCTCAGCCCGGAGCCTGCCGTGATGGTTCTCGGGCCGGCGATCTCGCAGGGCGCGGTGCAGTGACGTCGCCGGCCGCCGGACGCGCGAAGAAGCCGGCAGGGCCGACCTTCGCCCTGGCGTTGGGCGGCGGCGGCGCGCGAGGCCTGGCGCATATCCACGCCATCGAGGCGCTGGACGAACTCGGCATCGAGCCCGTCGCGATCGCCGGTTCGTCGATTGGCGCGATCATGGGAGTGGGCATGGCGGCCGGCATGAGCGGCGCGGACATCCACCACTATGCGAAGTCGATCCTCGGACGCCGCGGCGAGGTCGCGAGCCGGATCTGGAAGTCGCGGCCCGGCAGCCTGCGCGAGGCGGTGGCAGGCGGCTTTCGGCTGGGCCAGTTCGACATTCCCCGCATCCTCAAGGCCTTCCTGCCGGATGCGGTGCCGGACACGTTCGAACAGCTGAAGATACCGCTCAAGGTAACGGGCACCGATTTCTACGGGCACACGGCCGCGGTCTTCGAGAGCGGCGACCTCCTGTCGGCGCTCGCCGCGTCGGCGGCGATCCCGGCCGTGTTCCGTCCCGTCCTGCGCGACGGCCGGTATTACGTCGACGGCGGCTTCTACAATCCCGTGCCGTTCGATCTGCTGTTCGGACAGGCCGACATCCTGATCGCGATCGACGTCGTCGGCGCACCGGAGGGCGATCCCAATGTCGCGCCGACCGCGATCGACCTGATGTTCGGCACGAGCCAGCTGATGATGCAGTCGATCATCGAAACGAAGCTCGCGCAGCGCAGGCCGGACATCTTCCTGCAGCCGCCGGTTTCAAAATTCCGCGTGCTGGACTTCCTGAAGATCGACAAGGTGATGAGCGCGACCGCGCCGCTCAAGGATGAGCTCAAACGCGCAGTCGACGGCGCGGTTAGCGCGCGGGCGGCTTCACTGTAGCGTCGCCGCCTTGCCGGTGGAGAAGGGCGAGTTCGCGGTCGGCGGCGGCGGTGGAACCTGGTCGTTGCCGCGTGCCTTGTCGATGGCGATCCGCCGCACCAGCCGGAAGCAGACGATGACGGATGCGACGCCGAAGACGATCGCGCCCAACGCCCAGCCGCCGACGACGCCCTTGGCGCCATAGAGATCCGCGCCGATCCACACGAAGGGAATCACGCCGAGCGTCGAGCGGCCCCAGTTGAAGACGGTGCCGTAGCCCGGAAAGCCGAGATTGTTGAACGCCGCATTGGCGACGAACAGCGCGCCGTTGAACAGGAAGCTGCCGGCCGCGAACAGGCAGAAGAAGATCACCAGTTCGCGCGCCTCGCCCTGTGCCCCGAACAGATCCGCCACCTGCCCGGAAAACAGCGCCAGCAGCGCCCATACCGCCAGACAGTAGACGAGCGTGACAATCAGGCTGTCGCGCATCGTCTGCGTCAGCCGGCCGTATAGCCTCGCGCCGTAGTTCTGGCCGAGGATCGGCCCGACCGCGCCCGACAGGGCGAAGATCACGCCGAAGGCGACCGGGATGATGCGCCCGACGATCGCCCATCCGGCAACGGCATCATCGCCGAATTCCGCCATCCTGACGGTGACGTAGGTGTTGCCGACCGGCGTGGCGATCTGGGTCAGCAGCGCCGGGATGCCGATGCCGAAGAACGGCCTCGTTGCGGCCTTGAGACGCGGAAGGTCCGGCATCCGGATCAGGTGGTGGACGACATGCGCGCCGTGCAGGCCGACCGCGAGGATCACGAAACGCGACAGGACGGTCGAGATCGCGGCGCCCGTGATGCCGAGATCGAGCCCGAAGATCAGCAGCGGATCGAGGATTGCGGCCGCAACGCCGCCGGACAGCGTCACATACATGGCGCGGCGCGCGTCGCCGACGCCGCGCAGAATGCCCGTCGTGCACATGCCGAGCGCCATGATCGGCGAGGAGGGAATGACGATGCGCAGGAAATCGGTGCAGATCCGCGCCGTCTCTCCCCTGGCGCCCATCCACCCGACGAGCGTGTCGAGGAACGGCCAGATGGCGATGGCGAGCGCGGCGGTGGCCGCGCCTACGAACACCATCGAGGCGCCGCCGAGTTTGGCCGCTTCCAGCCGATCGCCCCGGCCGAGCGCGCGCGACACCAGCGCCGAGGCCGCGATGGTGAAGCCGATCGATACGGAAATGGTGAAGAACAAGAGCGTCCCGGCAAAGCCGATCGCCGCGGCCAGTTCCTGCACCCCCAGCATCGAGATGTAGAACAGGTTGAGCGCGTCGACGACGAAGATGGCGATCAGCCCGATCGAGCCCGTCGCCGTCATCGAGATCACGTGGCGCAGCGTCGACCCTGTCGTGAAGCGGGCCGCGCGCGGGCGCTCCGCCGACTGTGCCGGCTGCAAACCTTCCTGTTCCATCCCCGATTGTCCTCCGATCAGCCCGGGGCCGCCGACGGTTCTTTTCTATCCGCCTGCTCGATCGCCTTGTCGAGGCGGCGCGCCTCCCGACTGGGCCTGGTGAGCGGCTCGGGCGTCACCTGCGTCGTCGTCAGCCTGCTGTTGTCGGCGTACATGCCGCCCGACGCCTGCATCGCAAGTCTCTCTTCGTCGCGCCGCCGCACGTCCTCCGCGATGCCGAGTGCTTCCATTTCCGACACCCCCAGCCCTTCGAGGGTGCGGCGCCCGAACATCAGGCCGGACTCGAAGGTTTCGCGGATCTCGTAGTCGACGCCCTTAGCGCGCAATTGCAGCGTATGCGTCCTGTCGTAGGCGCGCACGTAGAGTTTCACGTCGGGATAGTCGTGCTGGATCAGGTCGACGATCTTGTCGGTGGTTTCGCGCTCGCGCGTGCATATCGCGACGATCTTGGCGTCGCGGATGCCGGCCGATTCGAGCACGTCCTTGCGCGTCCCGTCGCCGAAATAGATGCGGAAGCCGAACTTCTCGACCGCGCGCACCCGGTTGGCCGAATTGTCGATGATCGTGACGGACGTCCCGCCCGACAGCAGGATCTGCGAGGCGATCTGGCCGAAGCGCGAGAATCCGATCATCAGCACGTCCGCGCCCGCCTCCTCGAAATTCTCCTCGATCTCGTCCGCGTCCTGTGGCGATTTCAGTCGTTGCCCGAGACGGACCGCGATCGGCGTCATCGCCATCGAGATGGTCACGATCGCAATCAGGATCGATGAGGTTTCCGCCGAGAGAATCGCCGCGCCGGCCGCCGCGGAAAACAGGACGAAGCCGAACTCGCCGCCCTGCGGGAGGATCAAGGCGACCTGCAGCGCATCGTCATGGCTCGCGCCGAACAGTCGTGCGAGCGGGTAGATGATCGCGACTTTCACCAGCATCAGCAACGGCACGGCGATCGCGATCATCAGCCAGTTGTCCCGGATGACCGCGAGATCCAGCGACATTCCGACGGCCATGAAGAACAGGCCGAGAAGGATGCCGCGGAACGGCTCGATGCTGGCTTCGAGTTCGTGCCGGTAGGAGGAATCGGCGAGCATGACACCGGCGAGGAACGCGCCCATCGCCATCGACAGCCCGGCGAACTGCATCAGCGTCGCAGCACCCAGCACCACGAGCAGCGCCGCTGCGATCATCGCCTCCCGCGCGCCCGTGTTGGCGATGATGCGGAACAGCGGATTGATCAGGTAGCGCCCGGAGACGAAGAGCGTGGCCACCGCGGCGCCCGCGATCGCCAGCTCCTGAAAGCCCAGGTCTTCCGTCTCCACCGCGAAGGGGGCCAGGATCGGGATGATCGCCAGCAGCGGCACGATCGCCATGTCCTGCAGCAGCAGGATCGAGAACGAGATCTGGCCATAGCGCCGGTTGAGCGAGCCCTGCTGTTCGAGGATCTGGGTCGCGAAGGCGGTCGACGACAGCGCGAGGCCGAAGCCGATGAGAATCGCTGCTGGCAGCGCGAACCCGGCCAGGAAGACCGCAAGCGCCGTAAGAACGATGCCCGTTGTCACCACCTGGGCGGTGCCAAGCCCGAAGATTTCCCGCCGCATCGCCCACAAGCGGGCGGGCTTGAGTTCGAGGCCGATGATGAACAGGAGGAAGACGACGCCCAGTTCGCCGAGCTGCAGCAATTCCTCGCCGCCCGTGATCAGGAGCGTCACCGGTCCGATCGCGATACCGGCGGCAATGTAGCCAAGAACCGTCTCCAGGCCGACGCGCTTGAAGAGCGGCGCGGCGATGACGGCGCCGCCGAGCATCAAGAGCACCTGTGCGTAGATCGCTGGTCCGTGCTGTTCCATGAAGCGTCTCGTCTCGAATTGGCGGGCGGGCGGTGTCCGCTGCCCATTGCAGAACCCCGGAGGGAACAATAGATGGGGTCCGGAGCTATGTCAGATCAGATTGAGTCATTTCTATTTCGGAAATGGCGCGGGAAGACGGAAATCCGCCAGCGATCGTGACTGCCCCTTGCCGGGCCGAACGAGCGGACGGATTTCGGCGAACGGCCGCGTCCTGACGACACATCGCTCCGCGAATGGGCATGCGGACCGCATGCCGTCGTCCATCACAAGCGGGAAGTTTTCATGACAGATACGCCGGATTCGCAGAAACTCGCCGAACGCGTGGCGTCCCTCGTCGAGGCGGCGAAGCGGGCAGGGGCGGATGCGGCCGACGCGGTCGCCGTCCGGTCCCGCTCCAAGGGCGTGACCGTCCGCCTGGGCAAGGTGGAGTCGACCGAGGCGTCGGAGAGCGACGACATCTCGCTGCGTGTCTTCGTCGGCAAGCGCGTTGCCAGCGTTTCGGCCACCGCGGCGTCCGATCCGGCCAGCCTCGCCGAACGCGCGGTCGCGATGGCAAAAGTGTCGCCCGAGGATCCCTATCAGGGTCTGGCCGACGAGAGCCTTGTTGCGAAGGACACGGTGGACCTCGATCTGTTCGATCCGACCGAGCTGAGTGCCGATCAGTTGCGGGAAGCCGCGCTCGAGGCGGAGCAGGCGGCTCTTGCCGTCAAGGGCGTTACCAATTCGGGCGGATCGAGCGCCTCCGCCGGGCTGGGCGGTATGGTGCTGGCGACTTCGCACGGATTTGTCGGCCACTATGCGGCGACGCGCTTCTCCCGTTCAGTCAGCGCGATCGCGGGCGAGGGCACCGGCATGGAGCGCGACTACGACTTCTCCTCGCGGCAGCATTTTGCAGATCTCGACAGCGCGGCGGCGATCGGCAAGAGCGCGGGCGAGCGCGCCGTGCGCCGCCTTGGCGGCCGCAAGGTCGCGACCGGCACGGTCACCGTGGTGTTCGATCCCCGCGTCGCGCGCGGCATTGCCAGCCACCTCGCGGGCGCGATCAACGGCGCCAGCGTCGCGCGCAAGACGAGCTTCCTGCGTGACATGATGGGCAAGCAGGTGGCCTCGGCGTCGATCACCGTCACCGACGATCCCCTGCGCCAGCGTGGCCAAGCATCGCGGCCATTCGACGGCGAAGGCGTGCGGGGGCAACGGCTGACGATGGTCGACAAGGGCGTGCTGGGGCACTGGTTCCTGTCGAACTCGGCCGCGAAGGAACTGGGCCTCGTGACCAATGGACGCGGCGCGCGCTCGGGTTCGTCCGTGTCGCCGACCTCGACCAACCTGGCGATCGAGCCGGGAGACGTCTCGCCGGAAGAGATGATCGCCGCCGTGAAGTCCGGCTTCTACGTCACGGAAGTCTTCGGCCAGGGGGTCAACATGGTGACCGGCGAGTACAGCCGCGGCGCCTCCGGCTTCTGGATCGAAAATGGCGAGCTCGCCTTCCCGGTTACCGAGGTCACTATTGCGTCCAATCTGAAGGACATGTTCCTCGCGCTGGTTCCGGCGAACGATCTCGACCGCAATTTCGGCACGGCCGCACCCACGCTCATGGTCGAAGGGATGACCCTTGCGGGCAATTGACGTCATTCCCTCCGGTCTGGAGGCGGATCTCGAACTGATCGCCGAGGCCGCTCGCGCGGGCGGCGAGATCGCGATGCGCCATTTCGGACGCAAGCACGAGATCCGCATGAAACCGGGCGATTCGCCCGTGACCCAGGCCGATATCGCGGTCGATACCTATCTGCGGGAGACCCTGCGCAAGGCGAGGCCCGCCTATGGCTGGCTCTCCGAGGAGACCGTCGACACGCCGGACCGGCTTGGCACGCAACGGCTCTTCGTCGTCGATCCGATCGACGGCACCCGCGCCTTCATCGACAATCGCGAAACCTGGTGCGTCAGCATCGCCGTCGTCGAGGCCGGACGTCCGCTCGTCGGCGTTCTCGCCTGCCCGGCCATCGGCGAATTCTATTCGGCCACGCTTGGCAGCGGGTCCTTTCTCGACGGTCGCAGGCTCGCATTGCAGGAGCCCGGCTTGTCGCCGGCGATCGCCGGCCCCAAGCCGATGGTCGACGCGGCCCGGGTGCCGTTTCCGGCCTTGCGGACGGTGCCCTACATTCCCTCGCTCGCCTATCGCGTCGCGATGGTGGCCGCCGGCCGCATCGATGCCACCTTCGTCAAGCCGAGATCGCATGACTGGGATCTCGCCGCGGCCGATCTCATGCTGTCGGAGGCCGGCGGCGGCATCCTCGCGCGCAGCGGCCTGGCGCCGAGCTATGGCGGGGTGAATCCGCAGCACGGCTCGCTTGTCGCGGGCGGTCCTTATCTACTAGACAGGCTCTCGGATATTCTGATCCGCCAGGAAGCCTGAATTGGCCGCGCATGCCGCGGCCGGTCGAAACGAGTGTTTTAGGAGAAGTCGATGTCGGGCGACGGGGAAAAGAAGCAGTTGCTGCATCTCGTTTTCGGCGGCGAGCTCAAGTCGTTGAAAGGCGTGGAGTTTCGCGACCTCGAAGGTCTCGACATCGTCGGCGTGTTCCCCGACTACAAATCGGCGGAGCTCGCCTGGCGCGCCAAGGCGCAGGCCAGCGTCGACAACGCCCATATGCGCTATTTCATCGTCCATCTGCATCGGCTCCTAGATCCCGATTCAAAAACGGCAGCCGGGCACTGATCGGTGAGCTTGCAAGAAATGCCCGCGGAGGACGAAGTGCCCCGCCCCGAACGCAAGCGCAGTCCGCTCGGACGCGCCTGGCGCCGCATCCGCAAGCCGCTGGCGGATTCGAGGATCGTGAAGAACCTGCTGGCGTCGTTGCTCGCCAATGGCCTGCGTTTCGTGAAGGCGACAAACTCAATCGCACCTGGCTCCGACCCATTCGAAACCTTTTTGGATGTTCGGCCGAGCAGTATCTATGTGCTGTGGCACGGCCAGCATCTTCTGGCGCCGGCCTTTGTCCCCAAGGGCCAGCGACTGCCCACGATGTTCTCGCGTAGCGCCGATGCCGAGCTCAATGCGCTTGCCGCAAGCCGGCTGGGCCTCGAGCCCATTCGCGGGTCGGGCGGGCGCGAAGGCGAACATTCACTCGAAAAAGGCGGGGCGAGGGCGCTCATTGCCCTCAAAAAGGCGCTCGACCAGGGCAAGTCGGTCTGCATGATCGCAGACATACCGCATGGGACCCCGCGTGAGGCGGGCCTTGGCATCATTACGCTGTCGCGCATATCCGGCCGGCCGATCGTCGGCGTCGCCTTTGCCACCAGCCGGCGCAAGGTGCTGGAAAAGAGCTGGGACAAGACCACGATAAATCTTCCCTTCGGGCGCTGCGGCGTCGCCGCGACCGAACCGATCCAGGTGCCGAGGAACGCTTCGGAAAGCGAGCTCGAGGACTACCGCAAGCGGGTCACCGATGCGCTCAACGCGGCGACGGACCGCGCCTACCGCCTCGCGGACGGCCGGTCATGAGCGAACGCTGGGCACGCACGCTCTTGACCACCTACCGATGGGCGGGTGCAGCGGCCTATCCTCTGATCGGCGGCTACATCGCGTGGCGCACCAGCAAAGGCAAGGAGGAGCGCTCGCGCCGGCGGGAGCGTTACGGGGTCCCGGGCATGGCTCGTCCCGCCGGACCCCTGGTCTGGTTTCATGCGGCCAGCGTCGGCGAGACGCTCGCTGTCGCGCCGCTGGTGGAGCGAATCATGGGCCTTGGCATCAACGTGGTGCTGACGACCGGAACCGTCACCTCGGCGGCGATCGTGCGCGACCGCTTCAGCGAAGGCGTGATCCACCAATATGTGCCGCTCGACCTAAAGCCCGCGCTGAACCGCTTCCTCACCCATTGGGCGCCGGACCTGGCGATTATCGCCGAATCCGAGATCTGGCCGATGACCATCCTGGAACTCGGCTCGCGCCGCATTCCGCAGATCCTCGTCAACGGCCGCATGTCCGACCGCTCCTTCGAATCCTGGAAGAAGCGCGCCTATATCGCCGAGGCGCTGTTCGAGAACCTGTCGCATGTGATCGCCCAGTCCGAGGTCGATGGCGAGCGTTTCCGCACCCTCGGCGCGCGGCCGGTGACGGTGTCCGGCAATCTCAAGGGCGATACGGAGCCGCTTCCGGTGGACGACGCGGCTCTCGCAACCCTCTCGGGCCAGATCGGCTCGCGCCAGACATGGGCGGCGGTTTCCACGCATGACGGGGAAGAGCAGGTGGCCGCCTCCGTGCATCGCCTGCTCAGGCAGCGCCATCCGAACATCCTCACCATCATCGTCCCGCGCCACCCCAAGCGCGCCGACGCTCTCGAAGCGGAGTTCGCCGCGACCGGGCTGAAGGTCGCCCGCCGTAGCCGCAACGACCGGATCCGCAGCGACACGGACATTCTGCTCGGCGATACGATCGGCGAAATGGGTCTTTACCTGCGCCTGACCGAAATCGCCTTCGTCGGCCGTTCGCTGACGGCGGAGGGCGGTCAGAACCCGCTGGAACCGGCACTGCTCGATACCGCGGTGCTGTCCGGCCGCAACGTTCAGAACTTCCGCGACGCCTACCAGAAGCTGGTCGACAGCGGCGGCGCCAGGCTCGTCCGGGACGCCGACATGCTGGCCGGCGCGGTGAACTATCTGCTCGTCAACCCGGCCAAGCGCCGCGAGATGATCACGGCTGGCCGCCAGACCGTGGAGGCGATGCGCGGCGCGCTTAACCAGACGCTCAAGGCGCTCGAGCCCTATGTCCAGCCGCTGATCGTCAAGGCCCGCCTCGAACAGGCGAACGGCCGCAGGGTCAGGTAGAGCAATGTCCAATCTGATCGGACATCGCTCCAATGGCTAGCGAAGCCCCACCCTTCTGGTGGGATCGTCCAGACTGGCGCTCCGCGCTGCTCTGGCCGATTTCCTCGATCTATGGCCTGGCTGCCGCGCGGCGGATGCGGCATGCCCGTCGCGAGCGGACCGGGATGCCGGTTCTCTGCGTCGGCAATCCGACCGTCGGCGGGGCGGGCAAGACCCCGATCGCTATCGCGCTCGCCCAGCAGGCGCGACGCATGGGAATGGAGCCCGGCTTCCTTTCGCGCGGCCATGGCGGCAGCCTCGGCAAGCCGCATCTGGTCGATCTGCATCACGACAGCGCGAAGTCGACCGGCGACGAGCCGCTTCTGCTCGCCGCGGAGGCGCCCACCGCCGTGACCCCCAACCGCGCGGCCGGCGCCAGGCTGCTGATCGGGGAAGGATGCGACTTCCTGATCATGGACGACGGCTTCCAGAGCGCCCGCATCCACTACGACTACGGGCTCCTGGTCGTCGATGCGCAGCGCGGGCTGGGCAATGGCCACATCATCCCCGGCGGTCCGGTCAGGGCGCCGCTGATCGATCAGTTGCGCCATGCCGACGCCGTCATCCGGATGGGGAAGGGAGACGCCGCCGATCCGGTCGTCCGCCTCGCCGCGCGCGCGGCCCTTCCGATTTACGACGCGGTCGCCCGCCCGCGCCCGGGAAGCGGCGTCGAGGGGCGCTCCTTCCTCGCCTTCGCCGGCATTGGCGACCCGAACAAATTCTTCCGCACGGTCGAGGAGGCGGGGGGAACTCTCGCCGCGATGCGGTCTTTCCCCGACCATCATTACTACACGGACGAAAACCTTGCCGACCTGCTCGACCAGGCCGACGCCATCGGCGCGGACCTGGTCACGACGGCGAAGGATGCAGTGCGGATCCGCCGTGCCTCGGATGTCGCTACGCGTTTTCTCGACCGGCTGGCCGTGATCGAGATCGACGTGGAGTTCGAGATGCCGGATGTTCCGGAGCGCATCATCCGCGACACGCTCGCCGCGTTCGAAGGGTGACGGAGCGGCTCAGCCGCGCTTCCGCAGCCCCGGATTCATGTCGATCTCGCGCTTGAGCGATATCGCGGCGTTGAGATAGGCCTCCTGGCGCGCGACACTCCAGTATTTCAGCTCGTCGAGAGGGATCGTCTCGCCGGTCACCGCGCAGCGCACGAACGAGCCTGGACTGGCGACCTGGAAGTCGCCGTCGAGATAGCGGATGCGCGCTTCTTTCGCGCCGGGGCCTTCAAATCGGTTCATGGTTGCTCGTGCTTGCGAGGCTTCATCGGCCACAATTCGCGTGGGAGGTCAAGTTGCCCCTGGGGCGTGGCATGCGCTTACCGCCGCCCGAACAGCCGCTCGATGTCTGCGAGTTTCAGCTCGATATAGGTCGGCCGGCCGTGATTGCACGTCCCGGAACCGGGCGTCGCCTCCATTTGCCGCAGCAACGCGTTCATCTCTTCCGGCCGCAGCTTGCGGCCCGACCGCACAGACCCATGGCAGGCCATCGTCGCGGCAATGGCGTCGAGCCGGCGCGTCAATGTCTCCGTCGTGTCGTTCTCGCCGATCTCGTCGGCGAGGTCGCGGATCAGCTTGCCCGCATCCACTTCGCCGAGCATGGCCGGGGTCTCGCGCACCGCGATTGCGCCCGGCCCGAAACGCTCGACCGAAAGGCCGAACCGGCGCAGCGTGTCCGCATGCCTGGCGATCCGCTCGGAATCGTCCTCTCCCAGGTCGACGATCTCGGGCACCAGCAGCATCTGGGCGGGCATGTCCCGGTTCGCCAGCGCTTTCTTGAGTTCCTCGTAGACGAGGCGTTCATGCGCGGCGTGCTGGTCGACGATGACCAGCGAATCCCGCGTCTGCGCGACGATATAGTTCTCGTGCACCTGCGCGCGGGCAGCACCCAGGTCGCGATCCAGCAGATCGGCCGCCGGTTCGACTGTCCCGGCGCGCATATCGGTCGAGCGCGCCGTCTCGAACGCGGCCTGCATCGCCTCGCCGAAACCGCCGGGCGGGCCGAAGGACGGATGGACGGACGGGCCGCTCCAGCCGAAACCGCGCACGGAAGCGTCGGCGCGGGGCCAGGTCGAGGCTCCGTCGGGCGATGCCCCTTCCATGCGAAACGCGGACATCATCCCCTCGGCGCCGCTCGTCGCCGCCCTGATGCCGGACCGGGCGAGCGTCTCGCGGATCGCGCCGACGATCAGACCGCGAACCAAGCCCGGGTCGCGGAAACGCACGTCGGACTTCGCCGGATGCACGTTGACGTCGACCAGCGCCGGATCGAGCGTCAGGAACAGGGCCGTGACGGGATGGCGGTCGCGCGGCAGCACGTCGGCGAAACCGGCCCTGAGCGCGCCCGCGATCAGCTTGTCGCGCACCGGCCGGCCGTTGACATAGGCGAACTGCTGGAGCGAATTGGCGCGGCTGTAGGCCGGTATGGAAATGTAGCCCTCGAGCCGCACGCTCTCGCGCCAGGCGTCGACCGCAAGCGCATTCTCGGCGAATTCGCGTCCCAGCACCTGGGAGATCCGATTGAGCCTGCCTTCAATCCCTTCGGACGAAGGCGGCAGGTCGATCGTGCTGCGGTCCGGGCCTGACAGGCTGAAGCGGACCTGCGGAAACGCGATAGCGATGCGCTTGACCGTGTCTGCGATGGCCGTCGCCTCCGCCCGCTCGCCCTTCATGAACTTCAGCCGCGCCGGCGTGGCGAAGAACAGGTCGCGCACCTCGACCAGCGTGCCGGTGTTCGACGCGGCAGGGCGCACCGGCGCGACCCGTCCACCATCGACGACGATTTCCGCGCCGTTTCCGGCATGAAGCGTCCGCGACCGGATCGTCAGCCGTGACACCGAGCCGATCGACGGCAGCGCCTCGCCACGAAAGCCGAGCGCGCGGATGGCGTTGATGTCGTCGGTCAGTTTCGACGTGCAATGCCGGGCGACCGCCAGCGGCAGTTCGGCCTCGGGAATGCCCGATCCGTCGTCGGTCACGCGGATCAGGTTCAATCCGCCGCCCGCCGTCGCGATGTCGATGCGGGCCGCACCCGCGTCCAGTGCGTTTTCGACGAGCTCCTTGACCACGCTCGCCGGCCGTTCGATGACCTCGCCGGCGGCGATCTGGTTCACCATCGTTTCGGAGAGCGGGCGGATCGGCATCCCGCCACCTTACCGGGATTCGCCCCGGCGAAGCAAAGGATGGGTCAGGCCACGTTGTTCTTGGCCAACCGCAGCACCGGTTTCTTCGGCGAGCGCTGGGAGAGCCAGTCGCGAGCCTTGTCGACCGGCATCGGGAACGCGATCGAATAGCCCTGCACCTGTTCGCAGCCGATCTTGAGCAGCGACGACAGTTCCTCTTCGGTCTCCGCGCCTTCGGCGATGATCGAGATGCCCAGTCCCCGCGCCAACTCGGTGATCGCCTTGACGATCGCGCTGTTGTCGTCGTTGGTGTTGATCTTCTGCACGAAGCGGCGGTCGATCTTGAGCCGGTCGATCTCGTTCGGGTTGACGTGGCTGAGCGAGGCGTAGCCGGTGCCGAAATCGTCGAGCTCGAGATGCACGCCCGCGGCACGGATGAGCCTGAGCTTGCCGGCGATGCCGGTCTTTTCGTCGTCCAGGATCACCGATTCGACGATTTCCAGCGACAGTTTCTGCGGCGGCAGGCCGAAACGTTCGAGCGTGGCGAACAGGAAGCGGGCGAAATCGGGTTCGCGCAGTTCGGAGCCCGACGCGTTGACCGCGAGGCGGCCGAACTGGATGCCGTTATGGTGCCATTCGGCGGCGGCCTCGATCGCCTTCTCCATCACGATCCTGCCGACTCCGGCCATGAGACCGGTCTTTTCCGCGATCGGAATGAATTCCCCCGGCGAGATCATGCCGCGATCCGGATGCGGCCAGCGCACCAGAGCCTCGATGCCCGCGACCGAGCCGGTGACCAGCGACACCTGCGGCTGGAAGTAGACCTCGAAGGAACGCTCGGCGATGGCGGTGCGAATGTCGCGCTCGAGCCTTTTGCGATATTCGAGCTCGCGCCGAAGCTCGTCCGAGAAGAAGCAGAAAGACCCCGTCGTCTGCTTCTTGGCATTGTAGAGGGCGAGATCGGCATGGACGAGCAGGTCGCTCGCATTGTCCGCATCGACTGGGTAGACCGCGATGCCGGCACTCGCGGCGCACTGGATCGTCACGCCCTCGAAGTCCATCGGCTCGCTGAGGCGGTCGAGCACCCGCTTGGCGACCATGCCGATATCCTCGGTCAGGCCGGCGCCGTTGAGCACGATCACGAACTCGTCGCCGCCGAGCCGCACGCACATGTCGGAGGCGCGCGAGGTTTCGCGCATGCGGCGCGCGGTCGTCGCCAGCACGAAATCGCCGGCGGCGTGGCCGACCGTATCGTTGATCTGCTTGAAGCCGTCGAGGTCGAGCTGCAGCACCGCGATCCGTTCGCCGCGCCGCTTCGCACCGCTGATCTGCGTGTCGAAATGATCGATGAGGAAGGCGCGGTTGTGCAGGCCGGTCAGCCCGTCATGCGCGGCGAGGAACGCCATCGAGTTGCGCGCTTCGACCAGTTCGCTGGTCTTGCGGCCGATCGCATTCGCCATCGGGCGGAAGATGAACATCGCGACCGCGATCAGAAGTCCGATCGTCAGGAAGAACAATGTCCTGTGGACGGTCAGCATGTCGCCGAGGCGCGTGTTGATAAGCGAATTGAGACGCTCGCGCAGTTCGCTGTAGGCCCGCAGCGTGGTGTTCGCCACGGTCGCGTCGAGGTGGCTGAGCTCGAAATCGGAGGAGTATCCGGCTGCGACCGTGTCCAGGCCGTTCTCGTGCTCGCTGGCCGAGACGAAACGGTGGGCGCGGGCGGCGAGTTCGGCGGTGAAATGGTCAAGGTGATAGGGCTGCTCGAACAGAACCTGCTCGAAGATCGCGCGGTCGCGGCTGGGCGTCGCGGGATCTTCGGCCCCGGACATAGCCAGCAGCCTGTCATAGCCGCGCTCGAATTCGGAAATGGCCGCGCTCAGCGCCGCAAGCATGTCGGCCCGCGCCTCCGGCCGTGAGATTTGCACCTGGTTGGCGAGGAACACGATGCGCTGGGACAGCGTGCCCTGGCCGGCGACGATGGTCAGCAGCTCGCGGTCGTATCGGTGTTCGGAAAGCTTCCGGTCGAGCAGCCAGTACGATGCTGTGGCCATGGACGCGATGAGAGCCAGCGCGATCCAGTAGGTGATCTTCATCTGCCGCGTCAGGCGCGAAGATCCCTCGATCTGAATCCTGTCTTCCATGGAATGCCGTCCCCGGATGCGCATCTAGCCCATCCTCACTCTCCCCGCGCGAAGGTTAATGTCGGGCGAAGAAATTCCCTTTGTTGGTCAGCGAAGGCGGCAATTCGGACTGCTGGTTAGCAGCGATTTGCCCGCATGGTTAAAATGCGATCGATTTTGTCCTTCGCCTTCGGTTCAAGAAAGGCTTTTGTCGGGAGACGAAATCGGCTTTAAGGGCGCCGAAAAGCACGCGCGAAGGAACGACGCCGATGAACGTGGAACACAGGCCGGCAAAGCTGGCGGGTTTCGTCTGGAACGACCCTTTCCTTCTGGAGGAGCAGCTGTCCGAGGACGAGCGGATGATGCGGGATGCGGCGGCGGCGTTTGCCGCCGACAAGCTCGCCCCGCGCGTCGAGGACATGTATCTCAACGAGACGTCCGATCCCTCGATCTTCCGCGAGATGGGCGAGGCGGGCCTGCTGGGCATCACGGTGCCGGAAGAGTATGGCGGTCTCGGCGCGACCTACGTGACATACGGGCTGGTGGCACGCGAGGTCGAGCGCGTCGACTCGGGCTACCGCTCGATGATGAGCGTGCAGTCGTCGCTGGTCATGTATCCGATCCATGCCTACGGGTCCGAGGAGCAGCGGAAGAAGTATCTGCCGAAGCTCGCGTCCGGCGAGTTCATCGGCTGCTTCGGCCTGACCGAGCCGGAGGCCGGTTCCGATCCCGGCGGCATGAAGACGCGCGCCGAGAAGACCGCGAACGGCTACCGGCTCAACGGCGCCAAGATGTGGATCTCCAACGCGCCGATCGCCGACGTGTTCGTCGTCTGGGCGAAGCTGAGGACTGACGACGGCAGGGACGAGATCCGCGGCTTCGTGCTCGAGAAGGGTATGAAGGGCCTCTCCGCGCCGAAGATCGAGGGCAAGCTGTCGCTGCGCGCGTCGATCACCGGCGAAGTGGTGATGGAGAACGTCGAGGTCGGCGAAGATGCGCTTCTGCCCAACGCGCGCGGCCTCGGCGGTCCGTTCGGCTGCCTCAACCGCGCCCGCTACGGCATTTCCTGGGGGGCGCTCGGCGCTGCTGAAGACTGCTGGTTCCGCGCTCGTCAGTATGGCCTCGACCGCAAGCAGTTCGGCAAGCCTCTCGCCGGCACGCAGCTCTACCAGAAGAAGCTGGCCGACATGCAGACCGACATCGCGCTCGGCCTGCAGGCTTCCCTGCGCGTCGGCCGCCTGATGGACGAAGGCAAGATGGCGCCGGAGATGATCTCCATCGTCAAGCGCAACAATTGCGGCAAGGCGCTCGACATCGCGCGGATGGCCCGCGACATGCACGGCGGCAACGGCATCCAGATCGGCTACCACGTCATGCGCCACGCGGCTAACCTGGAAACGGTCAACACCTACGAGGGCGCCCACGACGTCCACGCGCTGATCCTCGGACGGGCGCAGACGGGCATCCAGGCGTTCTTCTGATGGCCAAGGGTGGGGCGGAGCTGAAGGCGGATCCGCGCAGCGAAGTCAACGAACTCGTCACGCTTCGGGACGTGCTTCGCTATTCCGTCTCGGCCTTTTCCGCAGCCAGCCTGCACTACGGCCACGGTTCCGCCGATGCTGTCGACGAGGCCGTCTTCCTCATCCTGGAATCGCTTCACCTACCGGTGGACGACTTCAACGCCTTCGCCGACGCGCGTTTGACCGCCCGCGAGAAGGCGATGCTCGGCGAGCGGATCGCGCGGCGTATCGAGGAGCGGCTACCGGCTGCCTACCTGACGGGGCGGACGTATCTGATGGGCGTGCCCTTCCGCACCGACGCCCGCGCGCTCGCGCCGCGCTCGTTCATCGCCGAACTGCTGCGCTCGCCGCTCTTTGACGGGACGGGAGAAGGGATGGCCCTGGTCGACGATCCGGATGCGATCTCGTCCGTGCTCGACCTGTGCACCGGCGGCGGCTCGCTCGCGATCTTCGCCGCCTATGCCTTTCCAAATGCCGAGGTGGATGGCGCGGACCTGTCGCCCGAAGCCCTGTCGCTTGCCACCGAGAACGTCGCCGACCACGGCCTCGAAGACCGCGTCCATCTGCTTCAGGGCGATCTGTTCGAAGCGGTTGGCGGCCGCTGCTACGATCTCATCATCACCAACCCGCCCTATGTCGGCCGCGAGGTGATGGAGGCGCTGCCCGCCGAGTTTCGCCACGAGCCGGCGATGGCGCTCGCCGGCGGCGAGGACGGCTTCGACATCGTCCGCCGCATCCTCGCCGAGGCGGCGGAGCATCTCAATCCGGGCGGCGGCATCCTGTGCGAGATCGGCACCGATCGCGAACTGCTCGAAGCGGAGTATCCCGGCACGCCCTTCCTCTGGCTCGACACCGAAGGCAGCGAGGGCGAGGTGTTCTGGCTGACGCGAGAGCAGTTGCCGACACCCTGAAGTTCAGGCGCTGGCGCGTTTTGCTTCCGTAGCTGCCGGGCAGACCCGGTTCCGTCCCGCAGCCTTGGCCTGGTAGACGGCGTCGTCGGCCTCTTCCATCAGCTTCGCGAACGATCTCGACCGTTCGGCGCTTCGCACGCTGAAGCCGATGCTCGCGGTCACGACCCGCCGGATGCGTTTCGGCCCCGCGGAATGGGCATTCTCGATGTTGACGCGCATCGTTTCGGCAATCGCCGCCGCCAGGTCGTGCGTGGCTCCTGTCAGCACGACGGCGAACTCCTCGCCGCCCAGGCGAGCGACCAGGTCGAGATGAGGCCGCACGCTGGATTGCAACGCGTTGGCGACGGCGACGAGGCAGGCGTCACCTTCGACATGGCCGAACGTGTCGTTGTACGATTTGAAGTGGTCGATATCGACGATCAGCACGGCGCACGCAGGCGGCGCGGCGCGGCCGAACGCCATCAGGTGGCGGCGATTTGCGACCCCGGTGAGAGGATCGGTCGAACTCAGGACTTCGAGCTCGCGGTTGGCGCTCTCGAGCGCCGCGCTGCGGTCTTCCAGCCGCTCGGCCAGCCGCTTGTTCTCGATCGACAGGCGCAGCGCCATGACCAGCTTCCGCCCGAGGTCGCGTCCGATCCATGTCGCGAACGGCGCGAGGATGACGAAGCCGAAAGCCAGGACCCAGCGGAATTCGAGGGAACTGAATGCCGCGCCCACGGCGTAGCACCAGAAAATCGGGAAGTGGAAGAGGTTGTAGGCTGTCTGATGCACCACCGAGGGAATCGAGACGGTCACCGCGCCGAGGCCGATCGATATGGTGAGCAGTGCCTGCTGCCCGGTGGCTATGCTCAGCATCCACCCGCCGCCGATCCCCCAGGTCAGGCCGGACAGGAGGTGCATCACGCAGACGAAGCGTTCCCATGCCTCGTCCGTCCAGCCTTCCGGCACGCCGCGCACCCGCATCGCGGTGGTGACCACGTTCGTCGCGGCGATTGCGAAAATACAGGCAAACCAGATCATCAGGCCCGCCGCGATGTCGGGAGACCAGTAGACGTAGACGGAGAGCGATGCCGCGATGATGCTGAGAAACGAGGCGGGAGACGAGCTGTGAATCGCGTCCATCTGCAGCGAGAGGATCGACCTGTCGTCGCGTGTCGGGTCGGAATCTGTAATCGCCACGGAACACTCTCCCTCCGATCGCCCGATCCTAGCGCAACCAGCTTTAACAATTGATGTTCGGGGCCATTGCGGCGGGCGACCCACCGCGGCCTATCCATCGCCCGAACGAAGAGTCGCCTTCGCCCCTCGTTTCCTTTCGGTAACGCCGCGGTTTCAAGGCGCCGGGCCGGAGCCGCCCGGACGCCTTCGAACGGAAACCGGGCGGTCCTAGATCGGGGCAGCCGCGCAGGCGATGCCGCGCGGCACTTGTGAAAGGACAAATGCAATGAGCATCCAGAAGAAATCGGCCCCCGCCGAGCAGCTCCTCATGTTTCTCGATACGCTGGTGTCGGTGCGCCTGTCGGCGTCCGCCGGTGAGGATCGCATCTCGATCATCGAGCACCGCATGCCCTACGGCTCCAAGACGCCGATGCACATCCACCGCAGGGAGGACGAGGTGTTCCACGTCCTCGAAGGCACGATGCGATTCCGCGTCGATGGCAGGGACACCGTGGCGCATGCTGGCCAGATCGTGCTGGCGCCCAAGGGCATTCCGCATGCTTTCCGGGTCGAATCTGTCAGCGGCGCGCGCTGCCTGACGATCACCACCGGCGGCGATTTCGAGCGCATGCTGCGCGAGATGGCCAAACCCGCCGTGTCCGCCGAGCTCATGCCCTATGTCGAGCCGAACCTGCACGTCCAGCAGGCGCTCGCCATGGCCTGCGCCCGCAACGGCATCGACATCATCGGCGGGCCGATCGCCTGACCGATCTGCTGCCGGGCGGACCTGCCGGTCCGCCCGGGAAGTCGCTTTTCCGATAGATTTTCCGCCGCGCCGGCGCGATGGTCCTCGCGATCGAGGACCGACGACCATGCGCGACGCCTTTCTCTCCCACCTCTCGGCCGAACTCGCCGGGCTGAAATCCGCCGGGCTCTACAAGTCCGAGCGCGTCATCACGTCGATGCAGTCGGCCGAGATAGAGGTGGCCGGCGGCGCGCATGTACTGAACTTCTGCGCCAACAACTATCTCGGCCTCGCCGACAGCGAGGATCTGCGCGAGGCGGCAAAGACAGCTCTCGACCGCTACGGCTACGGCATGGCCTCGGTGCGCTTCATCTGCGGCACGCAGGAGGAGCACAAGCAGCTTGAGGCGCGCATCTCCTCCTTCCTGGGCTTCGAAGACACGATCCTCTACGGCTCCTGCTTCGACGCCAATGGCGGGCTGTTCGAGACGCTTTTGTCCGAGGAGGACGCGGTCATCTCCGACGCGCTGAACCACGCCTCGATCATCGACGGCGTGCGGCTCTCCAAGGCGCAGCGTTTCCGCTATGCGAACAACGACATGAAGGCACTGGAGGAGGAGCTGAAGAAGGCGGAAGCCTGCCGCTTCAAGCTGATCGCCACAGACGGCGTGTTCTCGATGGACGGCATCATCGCCAACCTCGCCGGCGTCTGTGATCTTGCGGAAAAGTATGGTGCGATGGTCATGGTCGACGACAGTCACGCGGTCGGCTTCGTCGGCAAGAATGGGCGCGGCTCGGCCGAACACTGCGGTGTCGAAGGCAGGGTCGACATCGTCACCGGCACATTGGGCAAGGCGCTGGGCGGCGCCTCGGGCGGTTACACGTCGGGCCAGCGCGAAGTGGTCGACTGGTTGCGCCAGCGCTCGCGGCCTTACCTCTTTTCCAACACGCTGATGCCGGCCATCGCCGCCGCCTCGCTGAAAGTGTTCGACATCGTCGAGCACGGCGACGCGCTGCGTGCGAAACTCGCCGGCAACGCCGCGCGCTTCCGCGACAATATGGGCAAGGCCGGCTTCACGCTTGCCGGCGCCGACCATCCGATCGTCCCGGTCATGCTGGGCGACGCGACGCTGGCGCAGGAGATGGCGGCGCGGATACTGACGCGCGGCATCTACGTCATCGGCTTCTCGTTTCCAGTCGTGCCGAAGGGCCAAGCCCGCATCCGGACGCAGATGTCGGCGGCACATTCGGTTGAAGATATCGATAGGTGCGTGGAGGCGTTTGTAGCGGTGGGGAAAGAACTGGGGGTGGTGCGATGAGCGGCATCATGCCCCCTTCACCACGCTTCGCGTGGTCCCCTTCCCCGTAAACGGGGGAATATACGGCGCCGGGGCCGGCCGGGACATCAGATCCTCCCCTGCGCAGCGGGGGAGGGGGACCGCCGTAGGCGGGGGAGGGGGCGTTCCAAGGAGTTTTCCATGTCCAACATGATGCGCGCACTCGTGAAATCCCGGCCCGAGCCAGGTATCTGGATGGAGCGCGTGCCGATCCCCGAGATCGGGCCGAACGACGTACTGATCAAGGTGAGAAAGTCGGCGATCTGCGGCACCGACGTCCACATCTACAACTGGGACCAGTGGGCGCAGAAGACCGTGCCGGTGCCGATGGTGACCGGCCACGAATTCGTCGGCACGGTGGCCGATGTCGGCTCGGCCGTCACCGAATACAAGCTCGGCCAGCGCGTCTCGGGCGAGGGGCACATCGTCTGCGGCCATTGCCGCAACTGCCGCGCGGGCAGGGGACATCTCTGCCGCAACACGATGGGCGTCGGGGTCAACCGGCCCGGCTCGTTCGGCGAATATGTCGCGATCCCGCAGCACAATGTCGTTCCGATCCCCGACGACATCCCGGACGAGGTCGCCGCGATCTTCGATCCGCTCGGCAACGCCGTCCACACCGCGCTGTCCTTCGACCTCGTCGGCGAGGATGTGCTGGTCACCGGTGCGGGGCCGATCGGCATCATGGGCGCGCTGGTGGCGCAGTGCGTCGGCGCGCGCAAGGTGGTCGTCACCGACATCAATCCCTACAGGCTCAATCTAGCGCGCAAGGTGGGTGTGCAGCATGTGGTCGACGCCTCGAAGGAGAAACTGCGCGACGTCATGCGCGACATCGGCATGACGGAGGGTTTCGACGTCGGTCTAGAGATGTCGGGCGCTGCACCCGCCTTCCGCGACATGATCGACGCGATGAACAATGGCGGCAAGATCGCCATCCTCGGCATCGCGCCGACCGGCTTCGAGATCGACTGGAACAAGGTCATCTTCAAGATGCTCACCCTGAAGGGCATCTACGGCCGCGAGATGTTCGAGACCTGGTACAAGATGATCGCGCTCGTGCAGGGACCGCTTGACGTCACGGGCCTGATCACGCATCGAATCGGCATCGACGACTACGAGGTCGGCTTCCAGGCGATGAAGAGCGGCAATTCCGGAAAAGTGGTGATGGACTGGTGAGGGCTCGCATCGAGCCTGGCGCCGAGGCGCGGAGATTTCCGCCCTGGGACTTCCTGAAGAGCCTCGTCGCGCGCCATGAACGTCCAGTCGATGGCATGTCGAACGTCAAGGCCGGTATCGCCGCCATCGTGGGCATGCTCGCGGTCGGCTATCTCGCCTATGTCACCGGTCAGCCGCTTTTGCTGGCACCGCTGGGATCGACGTCCGTTCTGCTGTTCGCCCAGCCGAGCAACCCTCTCTCCCAGCCGATCAATGTGATGATGGGGTTCCTGATCGGCGCGGTCGTCTGCGAGGCGGTGTTCTTCGCCCTGCCGGGCACCTGGCTCGCGGCCGCGGTCTCAGTGGGCCTCGCGATCATTCTGATGCGGGCGTTCCGCGTCACCCATCCGCCGGCCGGCGCGCTGCCGATCCTGGCCTTTGGCCAGGGCCTGCACGGCGTCAAGCTCTTCGCCGTCGTGTTCGTAGGCTGTACGCTGCTCCTTGCCCTGGCGTTCATCGTCCATCGCATTCCGCCGCGGCGGGAATACCCGTTGCGATCTGCCTGAGACGCGAACCAGATCGGCGTTGGACCGGAGGAAGAGGATCATATTTCGTCGAAACGTGACCCCTGACGCGATGGATCCTTGTCCAGAACCATTTCTTCAAGGTCGTCAGGCAGTGCCTCGTCGCTCTCCTGGAACGGATTGTCGTCGTCCTCCTCCGGAAGATCGCCGTCGGGCTCGTCGTCGATCAATTTCTCGGGGAGATCCGCGAGCGGCAGATTATCGTTTTCATTCGCCTCGGGTCGCATATCCTCGGGCCGGGCCATGGCTGTCACTCCTTGCTTTTCGTGACGAACCGATTGGGCGGGCCATAGGTTCCCGCAGTTGCAGAACATGACCGCGCCGTCCGACTTGCCGGCCTTCTTCTCCCGCTCCGCCACCGAGGTTGCGCGCGACCTGGTCGGCGCGACGCTGCTCGTGGACGGCGTCGGCGGGGTGATCGTCGAGACGGAAGCATATGCCCCCGACGATCCCGCCTCGCACAGCTATCGCGGGCAGACGGCGCGCAACACGGCGATGTTCGGCCCGCCCGCGCATGCCTATGTCTACCGTTCCTACGGCATCCACTGGTGCCTGAACTTCGTCTGCCTTCCCGGCAGCGCCGTGCTGATCCGGGCCCTGGAGCCGTCGACTGCGGTCGATCGCATGATGGAACGGCGCGGAACCAGGGAACTGCGTGCCATCTGCTCGGGACCGGGCAAACTCGCGCAGGCGCTGAATGTGGACGTCTCCCTCGACCGCGCGCCGCTCTTCATGCCTCCTTTCCAGCTCGGGGTCGGACGCGGGCCGGTCAATGTCGCGGAAGGCGTGCGAATAGGCATCACGAAGGCGGCGGACAGGCCATGGCGGTTCGGCCTGGCCGGGTCGCCCTATCTGAGCCGCCGTCTGTAGCGCCTCGACGGCCTCTCGCCGGGACGTTACGCTCGTTCGATGGATTCTCTCCTGCGCGAATACCCGGAATGACCTCCCGCCTCACCATCCTCGGCTCCAAGGGCGGCCCCGCGATCCGCCCCCGCGGGCCTTCGCCGACCTCGATGCTGCTCGAGGTCGGCGGCAGGACCATCGTCGTCGACTGCGGCCTCGGCGTCTCGCGCGGCCTCGTCGAGGCAGGCGTCAGCCTGAAGACGCTTGATCTCGTCTTCATCACCCATCTGCATTCCGACCATGTGCTCGAACTCGGCGCGCTCCTCCACACCGCCTGGACGACCGGTCTCGACCATGACGTCCGCGTCTTCGGCCCGCCTGGGACCGGCCACTACTGGTCCCGCTTCGCCCAGGCGATGGAGTTCGACATCGAGATCCGCATCGCCGACGAGGGCCGCCCCGATATCCGCGACCTGGTGCGGATCGAGGAGTTCGCCGAAGGCACCGTGTTCGATGAGGGCGGGCTCGCGGTCTCGGCGCTGAGGGTCGACCACCCACCTGTCACCGACTGCTTGGCGCTGCGCTTCGATCACGAAGAGGGCAGCGTCGTCTTCTCCGCCGACACTGCTTTCTTCCCGTCGCTTGCCGGTTTCGCGAAAGGCGTGGACGTGCTTGTCCACGAGGCGATGCTGGCCGAAGGCGTCGACCGGCTAGTCGCCCGCACCGGCAACGGCGCACGGCTCAAGGAGCACCTCCTCGCCAGCCACAGCTTCGCCGCCGAAGCGGGGCGGATCGCGGCCGATGCAGGTGTCGGCCGCCTCGTGCTCAACCACCTCATTCCGGCCGACGATCCGGCGATCACACAGGCACATTGGGAGGCCGCGGCGCGCGAGACGTGGACGGGGCCGTTGACAATCGCCCGCGACGGGCTGTTGGTTGAGTTCGGGAGGGTCGCGCCCGAATCCGACAAAGCGGCCACGGGAGGAAATGAATGAAGCTTGCCTCGATGAGGAACGGTCGCCGTGACGGCCGGCTCGTGGTCGTGTCGCGTGACCTGACCCGCTGCACCGACGCGTCCTATCTGGTTCCGACCCTGCAGGCGGCGCTCGACGACTGGCGGCGGATCGCCCCGCATCTCGCCGCCCTTGCCGAATCGCTGGAGCACGGCGCGGTTCCATCGGAACGTTTTCACGAACACGACGCACTATCGCCGCTGCCGCGTGCCTACCAGTGGGCGGACGCCTCGTCCTTCCTCAACCACGTCGAACTGGTCAACAAGGCGCGGGGACGGGGCGTTCCCGAAAGCCTGAAGACCGAGCCGATGATCTACCAGGGCGGCTCCGACGCGTTCCTGGCGCCGCGCGAGGCCATTCCGCTTGCCGATGAAGCATGGGGACTGGATTTCGAAGGCGAAATCGCCGTCATCGTCGACGATGTGCCGATGGGCGCGACGCCCGCGACGGCGCGCGAGGCGATCCGGCTGGTGATGCTCGTCAATGACGTGTCGCTGCGCTACCTAGCCGCCGGCGAACTGGCTAAGGGCTTCGGCTTCTATCAGGCCAAGCCGTCCTCCGCTTTCTCGCCCGTCGCCGTGACGCCCGATGAACTGGGCGAGGCGTGGGACGGCGGCAGGGTCGCACTGCCGCTGAAGGTCAACCTGAACGGCAAGCCATTCGGTCGCGCCAATGCCGGCGTGGGCATGCTGTTCGACTTCGGCGAGATCATTGCGCATGCGGCGAAGACGAGGCCGATCTGCGCCGGCTCGATCTTCGGCTCCGGCACGGTGTCGAACAAGGGCGAAGACGGTCCCGGTAAGCCGATCGAGGACGACGGCGTCGGTTATTCCTGCATTCTCGAGCAGCGCACCGTGGAGAAGATCCTTGCAGGTGGATCAAAGACCCCGTTCATGAAGCCGGGCGACACGGTCCGGATCGAGATGAAAGATCCCTACGGCCATTCGATCTTCGGCGCGATCGAGCAGACGGTCTCGCGGCAGCCTACGGCTTAGCAGAGGCCTTGATGCGCGACGCACTTCAGAACCCGACCGTGTTCTTCGTCTTCTGCGGCCTTTGGGCGGCGGCAATGATCGCAATGTGGATCTCGGTGACCCGGCTCTGCTACGCGATCGAGGCACGGTCGGGCCGGCCGATGCTGAAGCACGGCCTGCCGGGTTTCGCGAACGTCTTTCCCGTCGCGTTCAACGTAGGCGTCGCAGACGATGAGGAGACGCAGCGCATGCGCTGGCGGATGATTCAGCGCCTGCTGGTCGTCGGCGCCGGATTCGTCTTCTTCGTGGCGGTGCTTCGCTCAGCCGACGTCTAGCGCTTTACGACTCGCATCCGAATTGTTATACTTCATACCAATTCGGCGGCGAAGTTGCCTTGGGCGACCGCGGGGAATAGCGTCACGCCGGGATTTCAAAGGGAACGTGCGGGAGGCGACGTGAACCTTTCTTCTTTCGTGAATGCGCTGGCCAAATGGCTCGCCATAGCCGGCGGTGTCGTGCTCGTCGCCATCACGGTGATGACCACGTTCAGCATCGTCGGCCGGGCTCTCACCTGGGCTGGGTTTGGCCCGGTTCCTGGCGATTTCGAGCTGGTTGAAGCCGGAACCGGCTTCGCCGTGTTCGCCTTCCTGCCGTGGTGCCAGCTCAACCGCGGCCATGCGACGGTCGATCTGTTCACCAACTACCTGCCGCCGGCGGCCAACCGGGTGCTCGACCTCTTATGGGAGGTCGTGCTCGGCCTGATCACCATCCTCATCGCGTGGCGCCTTTGGGTCGGCATGTTGGAGAAGCGCGGCTACGGCGAGACCACCCTCCTGTTACAATTCCCGGTCTGGTGGGGCATGGCGCTTTGCGCCGCGGCGACCGTGATCGGCGTGATTGTCGCGATCTACATGATCGCAATCAGGAGCATGGAAGTTGCGCAGGGCCGCTCGCTGCTTGGCCAGTCTTCGGGAGCAGTCCATTGAGCGCGCTCGAGATCGGCCTCTGGTCGTTTCCCGTCCTCCTTGCCCTGATCTTCCTGCGCATGCCGATCGGACTGGCAATGCTGATCTGCGGCCTCGGCGGGTCCTGGATCCTTGCGGACAGCACGATCCCGATCATGGCGAAACTGAAGTCGGAAACCTACTCGACCTTTGCCAGCCATTCGTTGTCGATCATCCCGCTGTTCCTGCTGATGGGCCAGTTCGCCGGTCTCGGCGGCATGTCGCAATCGCTGTTCAAGGCCGCGAATGCCTGGCTCGGCCACCGGCGCGGCGGCGTCGCGATGGCCGCCATCGGCGCCTGCGCCGGCTTCGGCGCGATCTGCGGCTCCTCGCTCGCGACCGCCGCGACCATGGCCCAGGTCGCCTTGCCGGAACTCAAGCGCTACGGCTATTCGGGTGCGCTCGCCACCGGCACGCTCGCCGCCGGCGGCACGCTCGGCATCCTCATCCCGCCCTCCATTGTGCTGGTGATCTACGCCATCCTCGCCGAGCAGAACATCGCCAAGCTGTTCCTCGCCGCCTTCGTGCCGGGAATTCTGGCGGCGATCGGCTACATGATCGCGATCTCGATCTATGTGCGCGTATTTCCCGGTTCCGCCGGGCAGTCGCCGCGCCTGCCCTATGGCCAGCGATTTCGCGCGCTCGTCGACGTCTGGCCGGTGCTGTTGGTCTTCTTCGCCGTGGTGGGCGGCATCTATTTCGGCTGGTTCACGCCGACCGAGGGCGCCGCGATCGGCGCGGCGGGCACCGGGCTGATCGCCTGGATCAATGGCGGCCTGACGCGCAAGACACTCATCCAGTCGATCCTGCTGACCGCAAGCGCCACGGCGATGATCTTCTTCATCGTCTTCGGCGCGGCGATGTACAACGGCTTCCTGGCGCTCACCCAATTGCCGCAGATCGCCGCCGCCTACATTTCCGGGCAGGGCTTCAACCCCTGGACCGTGTTGGTGGCGATCCTGATCCTCTACCTTCTGCTCGGCTGCGTGATGGATTCGCTGTCGATGATCCTCCTGACGATCCCGATCTTCTTCCCGATCGTCACCGCGCTGGACTATGGCCTGGCGCCCGAGGAATTCGCCATCTGGTTCGGCATCCTGGTGCTGATCGTCGTCGAGGTGGGGCTCATCACCCCACCTGTCGGCATGAACCTGTTCGTCATCAACTCGATGGCCAGGGACATACCGATCCTCGCCACCTATCGCGGTGTGACGCCCTTCGTCATCAGCGACCTGGTGCGGACGACGATCCTCGTGATCTTCCCCGCGATCTCGCTGTTCCTGCTGCGCTGGCTGTATTAGCCGCGCAGCTGCTTAGCCATCATGTAGAGGTTGGTCGAGCGCGCGCCGGAGCGGCAATAGGCGAAAACCGGCCCTTCCATCTCATCGAGCGCATCCGCCATCTTCTCGATGTCCTCGGGCGTGATCGCGCCGCTGACCACGGGGATGTAGCGGAACTCGAGGCCAGCCGCCTTCGCCGCCGCCTCGATACCGTCGTGCGGCACCGCGCCGTCTTCCCGGTCCGGCCGGTTGGAAATGACGCTCCTGTAGCCGGCGGCCTTGATGGTCGGAATATCCTCGGCAGTGATCTGGCCGGTCACGGCAAAGTCGTCATTGATCTTGCGGTAGTCCATCCGGGAGGATCCTTCGTTTCGTCGTGGGCGGACTCATGCCATCCCGCGCCGCCGTGGGCAACGGCGTTCTGGCTCGATCGGCAGTGTCGCAGGACGCGAAGCCGCGTTGCGTACGACGAGCGCTCCGTCTAACCACGGGCGATGAACACGGATTTCGACATCGTCATTGTTGGTGCCGGCATAGCCGGCGTAGGCTTGGCAGCGGCGCTCGGCCCCGGTCCGAGGGTGGCGATCATCGAACAGGAGCCGCGCCACGGCTACCACTCCACCGGCCGGTCGGCGGCGATTTATATCCGCAACTACGGCAACGCCATCATCCGCGCGCTGAACGCGGCGAGCGCGCCGCTGTTCGAACAGGGTGACGTGACCCTTTTTCCGCACCCGCTGCTGACGCCGCGCGGTGTGCTTAACGTCGCCGATGAGGAAGGGCTGGCCGCGCACAAGGCGATGCTCGAAGGTTCTCACGGCATGGAGATCCTGACGCGCGAGCAGGCGCTGGCGATGGTACCGGCGCTGCGGCCCGAGAAGCTCGCGGCCGCTGCCTTCGAGCGCGACGCGCAGGACATCGACGTTTCGGCCCTGCACGAGGGCTGGCTGCGCAAGGCCAAGGCCAACGGAGCCGTGCTGATGGCCGGCACCCCGATGCTATCGGCAGTGCGCGCGGACGGCATCTGGCGCATCGAAATGCCGGCCGGCGCAATCACGGCGAAAATACTCGTCGATGCGGCGGGCGCCTGGGCCGACGAGGTCGCCCGCAAGGCAGGCGCCGCTCCGCTCGGCCTGCAGCCGATGCGGCGCTCGATGGCGGTGATCCCCGCGCCGGAGAAATATGACATCACCGGCTGGCCGATGATCTCCGACTCGGCGGAAGGCTGGTACGCCAAGGCCGACGCCGGCAAGCTCTACGTTTCGCCGGCCGAGGAAGTGCCGGTCGATCCGCACGACGCCTATGTCGACGACATGGTCCTGGCGGAAGGGCTGTGGCGGTTCGAGCAGGCGGTCGACGTGCCGGTCACGCGCGTCGAGCGCAGCTGGGCCGGCCTGCGGACCTTCGCGCCCGACCGCACGCCGGTGGTCGGCTTCGCCGAGGACGGGTTCTTCTGGCTGGCCGGGCAGGGCGGCTACGGTATCCAGACCTCGCCGGCGATGTCGGCCTTCGCCGCCGCGCTGATCAAGGGCGAGCCGCCGCCGGCAGGGCTGGAGTCGCTTGTGCCGGCGCTGTCGCCGAAGAGGTTCGCTGCCGCGTGAGCCTTGCGTTCAGGCTGCCTTGTCGAATAGCCCGCCCATCGCCGCCAGCTTGCGCAGATGCCAGTCGCCGTCGCCGAAGAGCGTGTTCATCATTGTCAGCCGCTTGAAGTAGTGCGAGACGGCATATTCCGCCGTCATGCCGACGCCGCCGTGCAGCTGGATGGCGTTTTCGCCCGCCAGCTTGCCACCGCGGCCGAGTTCGGCCTTGGCGGCATGCATGGCCCGCGCGCGCTCGGTCGCATCGTCGCTGTCGGCCATCATGGTCGCGAACATGGCGATCGAGCGCATCTGCTCGGTGGCGATGAACATGTCGACGGCCTTGTGCTGCAGCACCTGGAACTGGCCGATGGCCACGCCGAACTGCTTGCGCACCTTGATGTAGTCGACGGTCAGCGCATGCATGGCCGACATAACGCCGACGGCTTCGGCCGACAGCGCGGCGACCGCTTGGTCGACGACGGCCCGCACCAGCGGCATGCCGTTGCCAGCCTCGCCGAGCACATGGTCTGCTCGCGCGTTCTCGAAGGAGATCTCCGCGGCGCGCAGACCGTCCTGCGTCGGGTAGCCGCGCCGGGAGACACCTTCCGCGGAAGCGTCCACGACGAACACCCCGACACCGGCCTCGTCGCCCGGTTTCCCGGCGGTACGAGCCGTGACGATCAGCTTGTCGGCGCTGTCGCCGTGCAGGACCAGGCTCTTGGCGCCGGAGAGCGTCCAGCCGGAGCCGTCCCTCTTCGCCACGGTCGAGACATGGGCGAGGTCGTAGCGTGCCCCGCGCTCCATTTGCGCGAAGGCATACTTCGCCGAGCCGTCGGCGATCCCCGGGATCAGCTCGGCCTTCTGCTCATCGCTGGCGCCGGCGCGCAGGAAGCCCCCGCCGAGCACCACGGTCGCGAAATAAGGTTCGAGCGCGAGCACGCGGCCGAAGGATTCCATCACGATCATCGTGTCGACGGGTCCGCCGCCGATACCGCCATGCTCCTCGGCGAAGGGCAGCGCCATCAGGCCCATCTCGGCATAGGCCGACCACATGTCGGGGCTGAAGCCTTCAGCCGCGGCCATGTATTTCTTGCGATCCTCGAAGGCGTAGCGGTCCTTGAGCAGGCGGTCGAGCTGGTCCTTGATGAGAGACTGTTCTTCGGTCAGGTCGAAATCCATTTTGTCCTCACAGTCCCAACACGGCTTTGGCGATGATGTTCTTCTGGATCTCGTTCGAGCCGCCGTAGATCGAGACCTTGCGGTTGTTGAAGTAGGACGGCGCCGTCGGCGCGGCGTAGTCTGGCCCGTCGAAGGGCTCGTTGCGGCCCACCTCATCCTGCGGCTGGTAGGGCAGGGCATAGGGGCCCATCACCTCCATCAGGAGATGCGTGGTCGCCTGCTGGATCTCCGAGCCCTTGATCTTGAGGATCGAGGAGGCCGGATCCGGCTTGCCGGTGTTGCCGCGCTTGGCGTCGGCCGCGACGACTCGCAGCTGCGTCAGCTCCAGCGCCTTTAGGTCGATCTCGATCGCGGCGAGCTTCTCGCGGAAGCGCTCGTCCTCGATCAACGGCCGGCCATCCGAGAACTCCAGCGCCGCGAGCTCGCGGATGCGGGCGATGCGCTGCTTCGAGACGCCGATGCGGGCGATGTTGGTGCGCTCGTTGCCGAGCAGGAACTTGGCGTAGTCCCAGCCCTTGTTCTCCTCGCCGACGAGGTTTTCGACGGGCACCCGCACGTCGGTCAGGAAGACCTCGTTGACCTCGGCGCCCCCGTCCATCGTCACGATGGGTCGCACCTCGATCCCCGGCGTCTTCATGTCGATGAGCAGGAAGGAGATGCCCTCCTGCTTCTTGGCCGCGATGTCGGTGCGCACGAGGCAGAAAATCCAGTCGGCGTGCTGCGCCATCGTGGTCCATGTCTTCTGCCCGTTGACGACGTAATGGTCGCCGTCGCGCACCGCCCGCGTCTTGAGCGAGGCGAGGTCGGAGCCTGACCCGGGCTCGGAGAAGCCCTGGCACCACCAATCGTCGAGATTGCGGATGCGCGGCAGGAAACGCTCCTTCTGCGCCTTGGAGCCGAACGTGTAGATGACCGGCCCGACCATGTTGACGCCGAAGGCAAGCGGCTGCGGTGCGGGGAATTTCTGCAGCTCTTCGAGGAAGATGTACTGCCGCATCGGGTCCCACCCGGTGCCGCCGTATTCGACCGGCCAGTGCGGCGCCCCCCAGCCATGGGCATTGAGGATCCGCGTCCAGGCGACGAGGTCGGCCTTGCCGGCATAGTCGCGCGATTTCAGCTTCTCATGCACCGCCGGGTCGAGGTTTTCGGCCAGGAAGGCGCGAACCTCGTCGCGAAAGGCGTTTTCCTCGGGCGTGAAACGAAGGTCCATTGGCGTTCTCCTCCTAGACTGTTCGCCCCCTCCACCACCTCGGCGGTCACCCTCCGCCGCTTCGCAGGGGAGGGGGACCATGCGCAGCATGGTGGAAGGGGCGTGTTGTTACGTCACACGATCTCCAGCAGCCCGGCGCCGCCCATGCCGCCGCCGATGCACATGGTCACGACCGCGTATTTGATGCCGCGCCGCTTGCCTTCGATCAGCGCATGGCCGGCGAGCCGCGCGCCGCTCATCCCGTAGGGATGGCCGACCGCGATCGCGCCGCCGTCGACATTGAGCTTTGCCGGGTCGATGCCGAGCCGGTCGCGGCAGTAGATCACCTGCACGGCGAAGGCCTCGTTCAGCTCCCACAGGCCGATGTCGTCGATCTTGAGGCCGTGGCGTTCGAGCAGCCGCGGAATGGCGAAGACCGGGCCGATGCCAATTTCGTCGGGCTCGCAGCCGGCGACGTTGAAGCCACGGAAGATGCCCATCGGCTCGATGCCGCGCTTCTCGGCCTCCTTGCTGCTCATCATCACGCTGGCCGCCGCGCCGTCGGAGAGCTGGCTTGCATTGCCGGCGGTGATGACCCCACCCTCGCGCACGGGCTTCAGGTTGGCCAAGCCCTCGGCCGTGGTGTCCGCGCGAGGGCCTTCGTCATGCGCGACCTCGATCTCCTTGTAGGAGATCGCCTTGGTTTCCTTGTCGACCACCGCCATGCGCGTCTTCATCGGCGCGATTTCCTTGGCGAAGCGGCCGGCCTCGCGGGCGGCCGCAGTGCGTCGCTGCGATTCCAGCCCATATTCGTCCTGGGCCTGCCGCGAGATGCCGTAGCGTTTCGCGACGTTCTCCGCCGTATCGATCATCGGCATGTAGACGTCCGACACCGGCGGCGACAGCGACGGGTCGATGAGCTTGAACGTGTTTCGGTGGTCGTTCTGGACGAGGCTGATCGATTCCAGCCCGCCTGCGATGCCGACTTTGACCCCATCGTTGCGGATCGCATTGGCGAGCAGCGACATCGATTGCAGGCCGGACGAGCACTGCCGGTCGATCGTCGTGCCGGACGCCGTCACCGGCAGGCCGGCGGACAGAAGCGCCCGGCGAGCGACATTGAGCCCGGTCGTGCCCTCCTGCATGGCGCAACCCATGATGACGTCCTCGATCTCGCCACCTTCCAGGCCGGAGCGCTCCAGCGCGTGCCGGATCGCGTGCGCGCCGAGTGCATGGCCATCGGTGTCGTTGAAGGCACCGCGATAGGCCTTGCCGATCGGGGTGCGGGCGGTTGAGACGATGACGGCGTCGACCATTGTTCAGGCTCCTTGGTGTTGGGGTGCGGGCTTTTCCCGCTCTTCCCGCTTGAGTTCGAGTTTCGATAGCTTGCCCACGGGCGTGCGCGGAAGTGCGGCGCGGATTTCGAGCGCGGCGGGGAGTTCGTGCGGACCGAGCCGACCCTTTAGGAAGGTGCGCAGCACGTCCAGCGTCAGGTCAGGAGCGCCGGCCCTCAGCTTGACGAAAGCCTTGGCGGCCTCGCCGCGATAGGCGTCGGGAATGCCGATGACGAGCACCTCCTCGACGTCTGGATGCTCGTAGATCGCCTGCTCAATCATCTGGGGATAGATGTTGAAACCGCCGGAGATGATCATGTCCTTCTTGCGGTCGACGAGGAACAGGAAGCCGTCCTGGTCGAAATAGCCGATGTCGCCGGTGAGGAACCAGCCGTCTATGAAGGACGTCTCGTCTTCCTCCGGCCGGTTGAGATAGCCCGACGTGACATTCGCGCCCCTGACGGCCAGTTCGCCGGTCTCGCCGGGCGGCAGTTCGCGCCGCGGATCGTCGAGCGCGACGATACGCATGCCGATGCCGGGCAGCGGCAGGCCGACCGTGCCGGACTTGTCGGGGCGTCCGCGCGGGATGTTTGTGCCTGCGGGCGAGGTTTCGGTCATGCCCCAGCCGCCGAGCAGTTCGATGCCTGCCATGTCCTTCAGCTTGCGCGCGACCTCGACCGGCAAGGGCGCGCCGCCGGAGGCGCAGTAGTGGAGCGTGGAGATGTCGCGCCGCTCGAAGCCGGGCAGAGAACAGATGGCGATCCACATGGTCGGCACGCCCGGAAAGACGGTCGCGCCGGCCTCGATTTCGGCAAGCGCCGTCTCGGGATCGAAGCGCGTGTGCATGACCAGCGTCTGGCCGTCGCCGAGCGCGCGCAGCATGACCGAGACGAGAGCATAGATGTGGAACAGGGGAAGGAACAGCAGCACCTTCTCCTGACCTGGTCGGGTGAGCCCGTCGGCCGCGCTCCAGAGCGCGTAGGAAGAGACGGCGGCTGACAGGTTGGCATGCGTCAGCACTGCCGCCTTTGGCAGGCCGGTGGTGCCGCCGGTGTATTGCAGGAGCGCGAGATCCTCGACGCCAACGATGGGGAAGGCGGCGTCCGGTTGCGTCTTGCCAGCGAAATCGTCCCAGCCGATCACGCCATTTTCGGCAGGCAGCGGGCCGGTGAGCGGCGAGGGGCCGAAGCGGGAATCGTCACCAACGACGATGCGGTTGACCAGTCCGGCGTCGAGAAGCGCAACCGCGCCGGCCGCGATGCCGCCGATATTGGTGCTGACCAGCGTCCGCGCGCCGCTGTCGGAGAGCTTGTGGGCAATGACCTTCGGCGCGTCGAGTGGGGAGAGATGCACCACCGTCGCGCCGGCCTTCAGCGCGCCGAAGAAGGCGTAAGGGTGGTAGAGCGTGTTGGGCAGGAGAAGCGCGACCCGGTCGCCCTTGCCAATGCCGATCGCCACGAACGCGGCCGCGGCGCGGTCGACCTCGCGCTTCAAGTCGCGGTAGCTCACTTTGGCGTCGCGGAAGACGAAGGCGACGGCATCGCCGAACCGCTCCGCGCCCTGGTCGACCAGAGTGTGGACCGGCCAGGTGTCGAGGGCGACATCCGGGGAGAAGCCCCCCGGATAGGACCTGGCCCAAGGCCAGGCGTCGCCCGCGATCGGCTGGATCATGCGGCGACCTTGCCGGCGTCGGCGAAGCCGCCGTTGGACGCCGCCAGCCGGCGCAACAGCGGCGAAGGGTTGTAGACCTCCTTGCCGGTCTTGCCGTACCAGTAGTCGAGCCGCTCGACGATCTTCGGCAGGCCGACCAGTTCGGCCCAGAACATCGGCCCGCCCTTGCCGACCGGGAAGCCGTAGCCGTTGACCCAGACTGTGTCGATGTCGGACGAGCGGATGGCGATGCCTTCCTCGAGGATGCGCGCGCCCTCGTTGATCATCGGATACATCATGCGCTCGGTGATCTCCTCGTCGGAGATGTCGCGGCGGTTGATGCCCTTCTCGCGCGCCTTTTCCACGATCAGCGCCTCGACTTCCGGGTCGGACGTCGGCGTGCGGCCGTCGGCGTAGAGATAGTAGCCCTTGCCGGTCTTCTGGCCGTAGCGGCCCTGTTCGCACAGCGCGTCGCCGATCGCGGCGGTCTTGCCGAGCGATTTGCGCGTGCGCCAGCCGATGTCCAGGCCGGCGAGATCCCACATCTGGTAGGTGCCCATCGGCCAGCCGAAATCGGTGAAGACCTTGTCGGCCTGGGCAGGCGTGGCGCCTTCGAGCAGCAGGTCCTCGGCCTCGGCGCCGCGGGCGCCGAGCATGCGGTTGCCGACGAAGCCGTGGCAGACGCCGACGACCACCGGCACCTTGCCGATCTGCTTGCCGACCGCCATCGCGGTGGCAAGCACGTCCGGCGCGGTCTTGTCGCCGCGCACGATCTCCAGCAGCTTCATGACGTTGGCCGGCGAGAAGAAATGCATGCCGAGCACGTCGGACGGCCGGTTGGTGAACTTCGCGATCTCGTTGATGTCGAGATAGGAGGTGTTGGAGGCGAGGATCGCGCCCGGCTTGGCGATCTTGTCGAGCGTGCCGAACACCTTCTCCTTGACGCCCATCTCCTCGAACACCGCCTCGATGATCAGGTCGCAGTCGGCGAGGTCGGCATAGTCGGTCGTGCCCTTGAACATCGACATGCGCTTGGCCTTGGCCTCTTCGGTCAGCGAGCCGCGCGAGACGGAGATGCCGTAGTTCTTCTCGATGACGCCGAGGCCGCGTTTCAGCGCCTCGTCGGACATTTCGAGGATGGTGACCGGGATGCCGCCGTTGACGAAGGACATCGAGATGCCGCCGCCCATCGTGCCGGCGCCGATGACGCCGACCTTGGCGATCCTGCGCGGCTTGTCGTCCTTGCCGACGCCCGGCACCTTGTTGGCCTCGCGCTCGGCGAAGAACAGATGGCGCTGGGCGCGCGACTGGTCGCCCTTGACCAGTTCGAAGAAGTAGTTGCGCTCCGTGGTCGCCCCTTCCTGGAAAGGCATGGTGAGGCTGTTGCGCACCGATTGTGCGCAGGTCTTCGGCGCATCGAGGCCCTTGGACTTCTTCAGAACCTCGGCGATCTCGGCGTCGAAGGCGGCGATGTTGGCGCGCACCGGGGCGAGCTTTTCGTCGCGCTGGCTGACCGGAACGAGCGTGGCTTTCGCGGCCGCCTTGGCGCGCGCAAACCTGATGGCGTTGCCCAGCAGGTCGCTGTCCACCACCTCGTCGACGAGACCGCTCGCCAGCGCTTCCTTGGCGCCGATCGGCGCGCCGGAGACGATCATTTTCAACGCCTTGGACGGACCGACGAGGCGCGGCAGGCGCTGCGTGCCGCCGGCGCCCGGAAGAACGCCGAGCTTGACTTCCGGCAGGCCCATCTTCGCCGAAGCCTCGGCAACGCGGAAATGGCAGCCCATCGCAAGTTCGAGCCCGCCGCCTAGCGCCGTACCGTGGATCGCGGCGACCGTCGGCTTGCTGAACGTCTCGATGCGGTCGATGATCTCGGGCAGGAAGGGATCCTGGATCGGCTTGCCGAACTCGGAGATGTCGGCGCCGGCGACGACGGTGCGACCGGCGCACGCCAGCACCATCGCTTCGACCGACGGATCGTCGCGCAGTTCGAGCAACACCTGGTGCAGCGGCGCACGGACATGGAACGACATCGCGTTCACCGGCGGATTGTCGATTGTCACGATGGCGACGTTGCCGTCGCGGGTGACTGTCACGGGCTGGGACATCAGCTACTCCAAATGGTTCGATACGGAAGGATGTTCGATCGTCAGGCGAGCCTGGCGGTCGTCAGGAACTGGCGGATCAGCGCGACGACGGCGGCGGGCTGCTCCACGCAGGGGATGTGGCCCGCGTCGGCGATGACGCGGAATTGCGAACCGTGGATCAGATCGGCCAGGGAGCGCACCAGATCCGGCGGCGTCGATCCGTCCTGGTCGCCGACGAGGCAGAGCGCCGGCACCTTCAGCGCACGGGTGGATTCGGTCAGGTCGCTGTCGCGCAGCGCGGCACAGGTGCCGAGATAGCCGGCGAGCGGCGAACGCACGAGCATGGCGCGGCAACCGACGAACTCGGCATTCGAGGGCGAGCGGAAGGCCTGCGTGAACCAGAGTTTCATCACATTGTCGGCGATGAACTCTATGCCGTTGGCCTCGACGGTCGCGATCCGCGCATTCCAGCTCTCGTTGGTGCCGATCTTGTGGGCCGTGTTCGACAGGACGAGGCCGCGCACGAGGTCGGGGCGCATCGCCGCGAGGCCCTGCGCGATCACGCCGCCGACGGAGAGGCCGACGATGACGGCGGATTTCACGCGCAACTCGTCAAGCAGCGCGGCCAGATCGTTGACATGGTAGGTCATCGCATAGGGCGCGGGTGTCGCTTCGGACAATCCGTGGCCGCGCTTGTCGTAGCGGATGATGCGGTAGTCGGGGCGAAGGCCGGCGACGACTTTGTCCCAGATGCGGAAATCCGTCCCGAGCGAATTGGCGAAGACGATCGCCGGCCGGTCGCCGCCCGTGTCCTCGTAGTGCAGCACGATGCCATTGGCGCGCGTGAAATTCATCGCCGGACTCCTCCCCGTCCCGAAACATACTACTGAGTATGTTGCAAGGGTCTGGCGTGGTCAATCGCCGAGTTTTCCTCTGTCGGGGTGCATAGATCAAATGTGCCGTCCCGCCCAATGAAAAACGGGCGCGGATCACTCCGCGCCCGCCCAGATTCATGAGTGTGTCGCTTGGGCCAATCGAGGCGAACCCCCGACCGGCGCTACGATCACACGAGGTCGTAGCGGTCGGCGTGCATCACCTTGGCCCAAGCCGCGGCAAAGTCCTTGACGAATTTCGCCTTGGCATCGGCCTGGGCGTAGACCTCGGCCAGCGCCCGCAATTGCGAGTGCGAGCCGAAGATCAGGTCGACACGGGTGCCGGTCCACTTCAACTCGCCCGTCGCGCGGTCGCGGCCCTCAAAGACGCCGTCGGTCGCGGACGGCTTCCAGGTCGTGGCCATGTCGAGCAGGTTGACGAAGAAGTCGTTCGTCAGCGTCTCCGGCTGCGTCGTGAAGACACCGTGCGCGGACTTGCCCGCATTGGCGCCCAGGACCCGCATGCCGCCGACGAGGACCGTCATTTCCGGCGCGGTCAGCGTCAGCAGTTGCGCCTTGTCGACCAGCATTTCCTCCGGTGTGACGCTGTATTTGCCCTTGAGATAGTTGCGGAACCCGTCCGCGGCCGGCTCCATGACGGAGAAGGACTCGATGTCCGTCTGCTCCTGGGTGGCGTCGGTGCGGCCGGGGAAGAAGGCAACCTCGACCGGATGGCCCGCCTTTACCGCTGCCTGCTCGACGCCGGCATTACCTGCCAGCACGATCAGGTCGGCGAGCGAGACCTTCTTGCCGCCGGTTTGCGCGTCGTTGAACTCCGCCCGGATCGCTTCAAGCTTTGCGAGAACCGTCGCGAGCTGGGCCGGCTGGTTGACCTCCCAGTCCTTCTGGGGGCTGAGCCGGAGGCGCGCGCCGTTTGCACCGCCGCGCTTGTCGGAACCGCGGAAGGTCGAGGCCGACGCCCAGGCGGTGGAGACGAGGTCGGAGATCGACAGGCCGGCGGCGAGGATCTTCGCTTTGAGCGCTGCGGCGTCCTCCTCGTCGATCAGCACGTGGTCGACCTCCGGCACCGGATCCTGCCAGATCAGTTCCTCGGCCGGGACGTCCGGTCCGAGATAGCGGGCGCGCGGACCCATGTCGCGATGCGTCAGCTTGAACCAGGCGCGGGCGAAGGCGTCCGCGAACTGGTCGGGGTTCTCGAAGAAGCGGCGGGAGATCTTCTCGTAGGCCGGATCGAACCTTAGCGCGAGGTCGGTCGTCAGCATCGCCGGCGCGTGTCGCTTGGAGGGATCGTGTGCGTCGGGCACTGTGCCCGCGCCCATGCCGTGCTTCGGCGTCCATTGATGCGCGCCGGCCGGGCTCTTGGTCAGTTCCCAGTCGTAGCCGAACAGGTTCCAGAAGAAGTTGTTGCCCCACTTCGTCGGCGTCGTGGTCCAGGTGACCTCGAGGCCGCTGCTGATCGTGTCGCCGCCTTTGCCCGAGCCGAAACTGCTGACCCAGCCAAGACCCTGCTGTTCGATCGGCGCGCCTTCCGGCTCCGGACCGACGAGCTTGGCGTCGCCGGCGCCATGGGTCTTGCCGAAGGTGTGGCCGCCGGCGATCAGCGCGACAGTCTCCTCGTCATTCATCGCCATGCGCGCAAACGTCTCGCGGATGTCCCTGGCTGCCGCGACCGGATCGGGATTGGCGTTCGGACCTTCCGGGTTGACGTAGATCAGACCCATCTGCACCGCGGCGAGCGGGTTCTCCAGGTCGCGGTCGCCCGAGTAGCGCTTGTCGTCGAGCCAGACGTTTTCGTTGCCCCAGTAGACGTCCTCTTCCGGTTCCCACACGTCGGCGCGGCCGCCGGCGAAGCCGAAGGTCTTGAAGCCCATGGATTCGAGCGCGACGTTGCCGGTGAGGATCATCAGGTCCGCCCAGGAGATCTTGTTGCCGTATTTCTGCTTGATCGGCCACAGGAGGCGGCGGGCCTTGTCGAGATTGACATTGTCCGGCCAGGAATTGAGCGGAGCGAAGCGCTGCTGGCCTGCACCCGCGCCGCCGCGGCCGTCCCCGGTGCGGTAGGTGCCGGCCGAATGCCAGGCCATGCGGACGAACAGCGGGCCGTAGTGGCCGAAATCGGCGGGCCACCAATCCTGCGAGTCCGTCATCAGCGCGTGGAGATCCTTCTTCAGGGCCTCCAGGTCGAGCTTCTTGAACTCCTCGGCATAGTCGAAGGCTTCGCCCATCGGGTCGGAGAGCGCGGAATGCTGATGCAGGATCTTGAGGTTCAACTGGTTCGGCCACCAGTCGCGGTTAGACCGCATGGCAGCGTTCGACGCGATCGTCGCGCCGTGCGCCACCGGGCACTTGGGCTCCGGTTTCGCTTCAGTGTTTTCGTTGACTTCCAGGGCGTCCATCTCAATCTCCGATCGTTGCGCGGCCCGTGGCGGAGCGCGAACAGGTAACTGGTTTCCAGCAGGATCAGGGCCGGAGGGGCGGATCAGGACAGCCCTGTCTGGAATGGTTCCAAACTATCGCTCCAATCCGATAAACGCAAATTGCGTTTCCTGTTCGTCGTGATAATTTCACCTTATGATACGATTGACGATCCGGCAGATGGAATATTTCGACGCGCTCGCCCAGACGCGCCATTTTGGCCGTGCCGCAGAGCTCGCGGGCGTCACCCAGCCCGCGCTGTCCTCGCAGATTGCCGAGATGGAACAGCGGCTCGGATGCAGGCTGTTCGAGCGCGGCGGCAAGTCGGCCGGCATGACCGAGGAGGGACGGGCACTTCAGCCGCGCATCGAGGCGATCCTGAACGAGATGCGCGATCTCGAAAGCGTTGCGCGACGCGGGCGGCTCGCCATGGACGGCAGGCTCAGGCTCGGCATCATCCCGACCGTCGCGCCTTTCCTCCTGCCCAGGTTTCTGCCCGAACTTCGAGTGCTCTTTCCTGCGCTGACGCTGGAGTTGCGCGAAGCAGTGACCCAGACGCTGGTGGACGAAACGCTCGCCGGCCGGATCGACGCCGCGCTGGTTGCGCTGCCGCTGGAGCAGGCGGGACTGACGGCGGAGCCGGTATTCGAAGATACGTTCCTGCTCGCGATCCCGGCGTCGGAGCCAGGGTTCGTCAAGCCGCCCATCCCGCCGGAAAGCCCGGTACTGGAGCGGCTGATGCTGCTGGAAGAGGGGCACTGCATGCGAGAGCAGGCACTGGCAGTGTGCGGCAGCGTGCGCCCGGCGGCGATGGCGAACTATGGCGCGACGAGCCTGACCACGCTGCTGCAGATGGTGGCGCACGGCTTCGGCGTGACACTCATCCCTTCGATCGCGCTGGCGGCTGCCGAGGAGATGCGCGACATTCGCGTAGTGCCCTTCGCCGAGCCATCGCCGTCGAGGACGCTGGGCCTCGTCTGGCGGCGCGGCAGCGCGCGCCGCAACGAGTGCGTGGCGCTCGCGGCGACGCTGCGCCGTCTGTTTAGGTCAGACGATCCCGGCGATGTGCAGCGCGAACCAGACCCACATCGCGAACAGCGCCAGGAAGCCGACGACGAAGAGCGGCCGGCGGTGCCGGATACGGTTGGTGGTGACGTGGATCGCGGCATGCGCATAGCGTGAAATGACGAAGACCCAGGCGAGCGCGACGGTAAGCAGATTTGAGCCGTTGGTGTCGTAAAGCGCCAGGCAGACGACGAAGAACAGTATTGGCAGTTCGAACTGGTTGGCGAGGTTGTTGCGGACGAACAGGCTTTCCGGCGGCTCGCTACGGTTCTCGCGGAAGTCGGACGTCCTGGCGCTGCCGGCGCGGATGGCGGCCTTGCGGCGGTAGGACATCAGCACATAGACCGCGTAGATCAGCGCGACCTGGAGGAGCATAGGCCAGAAGATGGCGGTCTGGTTCATGTCGGTCCCTGCGTTTCTCCCGAGAGTCTATCCGATTCGAGGCTGCGCGCGATGCGCGGCCGCGGACCGGCTCAGAGGATATCCGGAGTGCCCTTCAGCGGAATGTCGTCCTCGACCGGCACGGTCTGGCGCTCGATCATCCGGTGGATGCGCGGAGTTTCGGTGCCCTTGTGCAGCTTCCACAGCGTGTCGGTCACTTCGGCGTCGGCCTGCGTCCGGCGCTGATTGTGCCGCAGATATTCGATCCAGGTCGGAACGTGATAGCTCTCCGTCCAGACCTCCGGGTTCTCGAGGTCGCGCAAGAGCGCCCACTGCCGCGCGCCGTCGCGGATGCGGATGCGGCGGCGGGCTGACATCGCAGCCAGGAAGGCGGGAACGTCCTCCTGCGCGATGGTGTAGTCGACCATGATCATGATCGGCCCGCTGCGCGCTTTCAAATCGAGGCGCAGCTCCGGCTCCCTGAAACGGTCGAGCGGGTCGAGATTGAGCGCGCCGAATTCGGGCAGGGAATGGCGCAGCCCCACCGCCACGCTGGCGATGAGCAGGAGACCGGATCCCACCAGCGCCATGGCGGGACCGGAGGCACCGGCGACCGCGCCCCAGAGCCAGCTTCCCATCGCCATGCCCCCGAATGTCGCCGTCTGGTAGAGCGACAGCGCCCGCCCGACGACCCAGCGCGGCGTCGACAACTGCACGGTGACGTTGAACAGCGACAGCGCGAAGACCCAGCATGCGCCGGCGGGAAGGAGGAGCAGGTGGCTGACCCAGACATTGCCGCTGAAGGCGATCAGGATGTTGCTCAGCCCGAAGCCGACGCAGGCCAGCCGAACGATCCACTCATTGCTGAACCGCTCGCGGACGGCGCCGTTGAGGAAGCCGCCGAGGATCGCGCCGACGCCGAAAGCGCCGAGCAGGCCGCCATAGGTCAGCGCGCCGCCGCCGAGGAGTTCGCGCGTCACCAGCGGCAGCAGCGCCATCGACGAAATCGCCGCGATGCCGAACAACCAGGCACGGAACATCACGGTCAGCAGACTGGGCGACATCGAGACGTAGCGCAGCCCGGCCGACATCGCGCTGACGAAACTCTCCCGCGGCAGGTTCCGCGGCGGATAGGCCGGCTTCCAGCGCCAGAGCGCCGCGATCAGGGCGACATAGCTGACCGCGTTGGCCAGGAACGCGGCCGCGACGCCGGTTGTGGCGACGATGAGGCCGCCGATCGCCGGGCCGACGCTGCGCATCAGGTTGAAACCCATCGAGTTGAGCGTCACCGCCGCGGGCAGGTCTTCGCGCGGCACGATGTCGCCCATCGACGCCTGCCACGGAGGATTGTGGAGCGCGGTGCCGCAGCCGAGCAGGAAGGTGAAGGAAAGCAGCATCCACGGCGTGATCCAGCCCATGTATGCGAAGGCGGCCAGCGCGATGGACACCGCCATCATCATGATCTGGGCGCTCAACATGATGCGCCGCCGGTCGAAATTGTCCGCGAGCGCTCCCGACGCCAGCGAGAACAGCATGATCGGCAGCGTCGTCGCGCCCTGTACCAGCGCCACCATGATGTGCGAATCCGAGATCGTCGTCATCATCCAGCCGGCGCCGACACCCTGGATCAGCCCGCCGAGGTTGGAGACGAGGGTGGCGATCCACAAGGCGCGGAAAGTCGGGTGCCGGAAGGGAGCGAGGGTCGATGCGCGCTGCGGCAAGGCGCTGCCTTTCTCGTGCCGATGACGATCCGTCCCTATAGCATAGGGACCATAGATCAGGTTGTCTTGGCATGGGGGCGTGACTCAAGACAGTCCGCCTATGTCATGCTATGTTTTGAAGGCTATTGAAACAGGACGCCGTATGAACGTCATCGCCACCCGAGCCGCCGAAGGTCTTCCGCGCCGTTCGTTCACGGTGGCGGAGATTCGCCGCATGGTCGAGGCGGGTATCATCGCCGAGGACGAGAACTTCGAACTGATCGAGGGGGAGCTGGTACCTATGTCGGCCAAGGGCAACCAGCATGAAGTGATCAAGGCGGCGCTTAATCGCGTTCTTGCACGAGGCGCGCCGGACCACTTCCGCCTCGGCGTCGAGACGTCTGTCTACCTTGATGAACGCACCTTTGTTGAGCCGGACCTCTGTCTGTATCCGCACCGGACCATGCCCGAGGACGTGAAGGGGACGGACGTCATCCTCGCCATCGAGGTGTCCGGCTCCTCCCTCGGCTATGACAGAGGTTTGAAAGCGCGTGTGCTCGCCAAACACGGCGTGCAGGAGCTGTGGGTCATCGAGGCCGAGACGCGCGTCACCTGGGTCCACCGCTCGCCGCAGCCGGATGGAAACTGGGGAATCATCGAGCGTGTCGCAGCTGACGCCGCGCTCTCGCCCGCCGCCCTTCCCGAGATCTCCGTCCGGATGAGCGACCTCGACTGACTACATCCCCCCCGGATAGTTCGGGCTCTCGCGGGTGATCGTCACGTCGTGGGTGTGGCTCTCGCGCAGGCCCGCGGTCGAGATGCGCACGAACCGTGCCTTGTCGCGGAACTCGGCGAGGTCGCGGCCGCCGACATAGCCCATCGCGGCCTTCAGACCGCCGGTGAGCTGGTGCAGGACGCCGCCGACCGGACCCTTGTAGGGAACCTGGCCCTCGATGCCCTCCGGCACCAGCTTCAGCGTGTCGCGGACTTCCGCCTGGAAATAGCGGTCGGCCGAGCCGCGCGCCATGGCACCGACGGACCCCATGCCGCGATAGGCTTTGAACGAGCGGCCCTGGTGCAGATAGACCTCGCCCGGGCTCTCCTCCGTGCCCGCCAGCAGCGAGCCGATCATCGCCGCGTCGGCGCCGGCGGCGAGCGCCTTGGCAAGATCGCCGGAATATTTGATGCCGCCGTCGGCGATGATCGAGATGCCGGACTTCTGGGCTTCCTCGGCCGCGGCGATGACGGCCGAGAGCTGCGGCACGCCGACGCCGGCGACGATGCGCGTGGTGCAGATCGAGCCCGGGCCGATGCCGACTTTCACCGCGTCGGCGCCCGCGTCGATCAGAGCCCTTGTGCCTTCGGCCGTCGCGACATTGCCGGCGAGGATGCGCACCGAGTTGGACAGCTTCTTGGCGCGGGTGACGGCGTCGAGCACGCGCTGCGAATGGCCGTGCGCAGTGTCGATGACGAGCAGGTCGACGCCGGCCGCGATCAGCCGCTCGGCCCGCTCGAAACCGTCCTGGCCGACGCTGGTGGCGGCGGCGACGCGCAGGCGCCCCTGAGCGTCCTTGGACGCGTTGGGATTGAGCTGGGTCTTTTCGATGTCCTTGACGGTGATAAGGCCGACGCAATGGCCCTTCTCGTCGACCACCAGCAGCTTCTCGATCCGGTGGCTGTGCAGGAGCCGCTTGGCCTCGTCCTGGTCGACGCGGTTCTCGCGCACGGTGACCAGGTTCTCCCGCGTCATCAGCTCGTAGACCTTCTGCGACGGGTCGGAGGCGAAGCGCACATCGCGGTTGGTGAGGATACCGACGAGCCGCCCGGTGCGCTGGCCGCCTTCGCCGCCGTTCTCGACGACGGGGATGCCGGAGATGCCGTGCGCCCGCATCAGCCCGAGCGCCTCGGCGAGCGTCGCGTCCGGGCCTATCGTGACCGGGTTCACGACCATGCCGGATTCGTATTTCTTCACCTGGCGGACCTGCTCGGCCTGTTCTTCCGGCGTCAGGTTGCGGTGGATCACGCCGATGCCGCCGGCCTGCGCCATGGAGATGGCGAGCCGCGCCTCAGTGACGGTGTCCATGGCCGCCGACAGGATCGGGATGTTGAGTTCGATGTCGCCGGCGATCTTCGTGCGCACGTCGGTCTCGCCCGGCATGACGTCCGAATGGCCGGGCTGCAAGAGCACGTCGTCGAAGGTGAGCGCCTGGGCGCCGGTCGCGGTTTCGATGATTTTCGCCATTGCCGATCCTTGAATGCGAAGATGGCGCTGACGCCCTTTGGGTGGGCCGCGCCGACTCGAAATGTCCCTTTCAGGATTGGCACCGGCTGGTAACACGCTTGCGACGGAATGCAAAGCCAAGTTGGCGGGCCGACGAAGACGTCCGCCGGAATCGACTAGGCCCGAAGGCCCGTGCGTGGCGATGGCGGGGGAAGAAACGATCCAGTTCGACTGGCGAAGCAGTGGGAGATCCAGAGAAACAGAAAAAAGATAAGAAAATCAGCTAAATACTGCCCAATCTGGACTAGCCGACAGTGCCTTCCGAGATGCGAGAGGTGCGGATGATTTTCGCAATAATTTCGCTTGAAGCACTAATTGGTTTCGTTTAGCGTTCTGCTCGGTTGGAGGACTAGCCATGTGCATTCGCATTTGGCTCAAGGGGAGGGAACGCCATTGAATTGGAAAGCCTGGCTGTACGCGTCCGCGATCGTCGGCGCGAGTTCATTTGGTCCGGCCGTAGCCGTGGCCCAAGACAAAGTCGAATTGCTGCCGCCCGAGCTGATGGCGCCCTCCTCCGCGGAGACCATTCCCGCCGGCCAGTACAAAAAGGATGCGCCTTGGGTGATCGGCTTCTCGTGGCCGGGAACCGGCAACACCTGGATTGTCCAGACCATCCAGGAGATCAACTACGCCGCGGCCAACAACAAGGACATCAAGGATTTCCGCTTCGTCGACGCCAACTGGCAGCCGGCCAAGCAGGTCGCCGACATCGAGGACCTTCTCGCGCAGAAGGTCGACGTGCTGGTGGTTCTGCCGATCGCCGTCGACCTGGTGAAGGCGCAGGTTGACGCCGCGGCCAAGGCCGGTATCCCGGTCGTCGTGTTCAGCCCGGGCGGCACGTTTACCAGCGCCGCGGTGTCGGTCTATGGCGGCGGCGAGGCGTTCGGCAAGGCCGGAGGCACCTTCCTCAAGGAGCGCCTTGGCGGCAAGGGAACCATCTGGGCGTTCCGTGGCGTCGCCGGTGTCGGCGAGGAGACGGCGCGCTACAATGGTTTCGTCGAGAGCCTGAAGGGCAGTGACATCAAGATCGGCGCCGAGGTGTTCGGCGACTGGAACTACCCGAAGGCCAAGCAGCTTTGTGAGAACCTCGTCGCCTCCGGCCAGCCGGTCGATGGCATCTGGTTCTCGGGCGCCGACATGACCCGCGCCTGCTTCGACGTCTTCAAGGAACTCGGAAAGCCGCTGGTGCCGATGACCGGCGAGGCCAACAACGGCTTCCTCCGGGCGTGGAAGGATGCGGGCGCCGATTCAGTCGGGCCGATCTTCACCCCGGGACTCGGCACTGCCCTGCTTCGCGCGGCTGTCGCCCTGCTCGAGGGCAAGGAGATCAACCGGGCCTACTATTCGGATCCGGCGCCGATCACGGCGGCGAACTTCGACAGCTACTACCGCCCCGACCTGAACGACGCGTTCTGGTTCCCCTCGACGATGCCCGAGGAAGAAATCCAGAAGACGTTCAAGCGCTGATCCGCGCGGTGCATGCGAGGTCCTTGCCATGTCCGAAGCCGCGTCTGCGCCGGCGGCCCAGGGTCGGGTCGAGTTCCGTAATGTCACCAAGCAGTTCGGATCGACACGAGCGGTTTCGGAGGTTTCGTTTTCGGGCCGGGCGGGCAGTATCCACGCGGTTACCGGCGAGAACGGGGCCGGCAAGTCGACACTTATGAAAATGCTTGCCGGCGTCCATGTAGCGGACGCCGGCGAGATCCTGATCGATGGAAGGCCGGTATCCTTCCCCGGCACGGCAGCCGCGCGCGAGGAAGGCGTCTCGACCGTCTTCCAGGAACTGACGCTGCTCCCCAACCTGACGCTTGCGGAAAACATGTTTCTCGGCCGGGAGCCGCGTCGGTACGGAATGCTTGACCGTCAGGCCATGCGACGGCGGTCGCGGGATGCGCTGGCAAGCATCGGGATCGATATCGATCCCGACGTCACCTGTGGCGACCTCGCTCTTTCCGAGCAGCACCTTGTCGAGGTCGCGAAGGCATCCGTGGCCGATTCGAAGATCGTCATCTACGACGAGCCGACAGCGGCGCTCGATGGACCGGGCACGGAAAAGCTGTTCCGGCTCATCGAGGAGCAGAAGAAGGCCGGAAAGCTCGTCTTCTATATCAGCCATCGGCTCGACGAGATTTTCCGGCTCTGCGACACGACGACGGTGCTGAAGGATGGCGCGCATGTCGCCACCTTGCCCACCGCGGAACTGACGCGCGACCGATTGGTCTCGCTGATGGTCGGCCGAGAACTGGCGCAAATGTACCCGCCGCGTGCGACGAAGGCCGGTGGCGCCGCGCTCGTTGTCGACGGCCTCGTCGCCAGATCCGGTCGTCCGGGTGTATCCTTCGGGGTGAAAAGAGGCGAGATCGTCGGCCTTGCGGGCATCGAGGGGCAGGGCCAGCGCGACATCATGCGCGCGGTGGCAGGTCTGGCACCGGGCATTTCCGGGAATGCGACCGCCACCGATCGCCAGGGCGCGGTGTTTCCGGTTGGCTCCTCGATCGTTGCGAACACGCGCGCCGGGATCGGATTCATCCCGGAGGATCGGAAGTCGGAAGGCCTTTTCCTAAGCCTGTCCATCAGCCAGAACATCGCGCTCGGCATGCTGCGCAAGGCTTCGATGTTCGCTGCGGCGGTGATTGATCGCGGCAGGATCGCCGCCCTGATGAAGCAGATGGCGGTGCGCGCGCGCGATGCTGGCCAGGCAGTCGCCTCGCTCTCGGGGGGCAACCAGCAGAAGGTCATGTTCGGCCGCTGGTTCAGCGCGGATGTGGATCTGATGCTGATTGAGGAGCCGACCCGCGGTGTCGACGTCGGCGCGAAAGCGGAGATCTACCGGCTGTTGCGGGAGTTCACCGAAAACGGCGGCGCGATCCTGATGACGTCGAGCGAACTTACAGAACATATCGGCTTGTGCGATCGCATTCTCGTCGTCCGTGAAGGCGCGATCGTTGCCGAGATCGAAGGCGCGCGCGCCACGGAGGAAACCATCATGACCCCTGCGCTGACGGGTTCGCATGGCGAGAGGGCCGCCGCATGATCGCTATCCTGCCGCGCCGCATGGGCAGAACCGGCCTTGGCGTAGTGTCGATCGGCCTGCCGATCCTGCTGTTCGTGGGTCTCTCGCTCCAGGCGGACAACTTCCTGCAGGCGCAGAATATCGCCAACATCAACAGCCAGATCACCACCCTGCTGATCGTCGCGCTCGGACAGCTCTTCGTTGCGCTGATCGGTGGCATCGACATTTCCGTCGGCTCCGTGGTCAGCCTGTCGAGTACGCTCCTCGTCATGGTCGATCCGGCGCTGGCCGTGCCCGCGGCCCTTCTGGCAGGCGCCGTCATCGGCCTCGCCAACGGCGTCGGCGTCGCGATCTTCGGCGTGCATCCGCTGATCATGACCCTGGCCATGGCGACGTTCGTGCAGGGCCTCGCCCTATTGATGATGTCCGGATCGGGAGGCACCGTCCCCGAAGCGCTGATCTGGATGGCCAAGACCTCGTTCGGTGGCGTCCCCGTATCGTTCCTCTGGTGTCTCGCGGCGGTGGCGGTCACGGCGGTCCTGCTCAACCGGACCCGCTTCGGACTTCATGTCTACGCGATTGGCGCTGGCGAGCAGAGCGCGGCGTTCAGCGGCGTGCGGATCGCCTCGACCCGCATCGCCTGCTACGTGATCTGCAGCCTGGCGGGGTCGATGGCTGCCATATACCTGACCGGCCGCATCGCCTCCGGAGATCCGACCATGGGCAGGCCGTTCTCGCTCGATTCGGTCACCGCGATCGCACTGGGCGGGGTACTGCTGTCGGGCGGCATCGGCGGCGTGTGGGCGGCGCTGCTCGGCACGCTGACACTCGGTCTCATCACCAACGGCATGAACCTGACGGGCGTGTCTCCATTCTTCCGCGAGGCCATCACCGGCGTGCTGCTGCTCGTCGCAGTCAGCCTCCACCGGCGCAAGGTGATCGGGATATGACGACGACCGATGCGATCAGCAAGCCGGATGCGGCGCCGCCGGCGCGCCGCCTGTGGTCCGGTGTCAAGGCGCTGCCAATTGCCTATGTCGGAACGATCCTGCTGCTCGTCTGCGCTGCGCTGCTTCGGCCAAACCTCCTGCAGCCCTTCCTGCTGCTTCTGATCCTGCGCCAGACCGCGCCGCTGGCGATTGCGGTCATAGGTCAGTCGCTCTGCATCCGCATCCTGTCGCTCGATCTTTCGTTTGGCGGAGTCGCAATGGCGGTGAGCTATATCGTCACCAGCGGCATGCTGCCTTACCCCGCGCCGGTCCTGCTGCTGTTGTCGGTGCTTTTCGGCGTCGCGGTAGGGGCGACGAACGCGTATTTCATCGCCATCCGGAAAGCCTCGTCGGTGATGGTGACGCTGGCAATGGTGCTGATCCTCGGCGGCGTCGTTACCGCGCTGTCGCAGTTCCGTGCCCAGGGCGACGCGCCCGAAATCCTGCGCTACATCGGCCAGACGCGCATCGGCGTCGTGCCGGTCGCGGTGCTGGTCTGGTTCGCTGTGCTGATCCCGATGGCGCTCTTCATGCGCTATTCGGTGTTCGGACGCTACGTCGACGCTATCGGCTCCAATCCCCGCGCCGCAGGCACAACGGGCATCCCGCATGTGAAGGTCGTGTTCGTCACCCACATCATGTCCAGCCTGTTCGCCGTTCTGAGCGCCTTCCTGCTGATAGGCTTCGTCGGCTTCGGCAGCGCGACTATCGGCGTCGACCTTGCCCTCAACTCGCTCGCGGCCGTGATCCTCGGCGGGGTGACGTTCGGCTCCGGCCGTGGCGGCATGCTCGGGCCGACCGTGGCGGCGTTCATGCTGATGTTCTGCTTCAACCTGCTGACCAGTTTCGGGCTCGGCGAACCCGGTAAACAAATGGCGCAGGGCGCCATTATCGCGCTCGCTGCGATCGCCTATGCGGCCGGCGACAGAAGACGGTAACACCAAGCAAGGAGACACGTTCATGGTGGCAATCATGAAAGGCGCCGAGCCTTTCGCATTCGAGGGCAACGATATCGGCGTGCTGGTATCGCACGGCTTCACCGGCACGACGCAGTCGATGCACTATCTCGGCGAGCAGTTGCACAAGCGCTTCGGCTTCACCGTCGTCGGTCCGCGCCTGCCCGGGCACGGTACGTCGCCGGACGATATGGAGACGACCGGCTATCTCGACTGGCTGGGTGCGATCGAGAAGGAGCTGCACGCTCTCGCCGCGCGGAAGAAGACGGTGTTCGTCACCGGCCTGTCGATGGGTGGGACGCTGACGCTCAATCTGGCCGCGCGTTTCCCCAAGATCGTCAAGGCGATCGCGCCGATCGCGCCGGCGGCGGGCATCCTTACCCCCGAATTCGCCGAGGTGCTGACGCTCAATCCGCCGCCGGCACGCATCCCGGGCATCGGCTCTGACATCAAGGACCCGAACTCGAAGGAACTGGCCTACGCAGAGGTGCCGGTCTCCTGCATGCGCGAGGTGACCACGCTGATCCAGTTGACTGGCGACCTGATGCCGAGGATCACCTGCCCGACGCTGGTGATGCACGGGCGCGAGGACCACGTCGTGCCGCCCGCCAACGCGATGGCCGTCGTCAACACGATCAAGTCGAGCGACATCCGTCTGCAGTGGCTGGACAATTCGTACCACGTCGCGACGCTGGACTATGACAAGGACCTGATCGTGAACCGCGTCGGCCGGTTCTTCGCCGAGATCGCCGAAACCGCCTGATCGGCGACCCCCACCTTTTCCATCTTGCCGCCGGCCCCTTGTAAACGCCAGGAGCCGGCGGCAAGTTACCCTGCGGCAATCAGGGGCGGGGACGGACATGGCGACGGTGCAACCTTGGGGGAGGGCGGGAGAGCCTGTGTCTTCAGCGCCCCCGCCATCGCCGGGGACGAGCGTCGAGCCCTTCGTCTTCACCGGCACGACCCGCGAATATTTCGGCATCTGGATCGTCAACATCCTGCTGACCATCGTGACGCTGGGTATCTACTCCGCCTGGGCCAAGGTGAGGCGGCTGCGCTACTTCTACGGCAACACGCATCTGGCGGGATCGAGCTTCGACTATCACGCGCGGCCGGTGCAGATCCTGATCGGCCGGATCATCGTCCTCGTCGTGCTGCTGGTCTACAATGTCATCCTCAACGTCGCGCCGCCGGCGGGCATCGTTCTCGTCCCGCTGTTCGTCCTGGCGACGCCCTGGTTCGTCATGCGCGGGCTGCGCTTCAACGCGCGGGTGACGAGCTTCAGGAACGTCCGCTTCGACTTCCACGGCGGTTATGGCGGCGCCTTCCGCGCCTATGTGCTCGGCGGCATCATCGCCTGGCTGTCGCTCGGCATCCTGGCGCCGTTCGCCTCGCGCTGGATGTGGCGCTACATGCTGGTCAACACGACCTATGGCGGACGGCCGATCGCCAGCGATCCCGCTGTGCGCAAGCTCTACGGACAGTGGCTGCTTCCGGCGGTGATCCTGATGGCAACGATCGTCCTCCTCGGCGCGTCGGCGCTGACGCTGGGCTCTGCGCTCTACGCCCTCTTCGAGGACGTCACGGACGGAGGAAACGACGCCGATGCCGTGGTAATTGCGATTCTGGAGATTCTGACGACGTCCTTGCTTCCCTTCATCGTCATCCTCGCCATCGTGACGCTGATCTACCGCGCCGGCACGCGCAACGTCGCCTTGAACGCCACCGTAGTCGACGGGCGCCACCGTTTCCGCTCCGCGATCCACCGCGGCCGCTTCACCTGGATCACGGTGACCAACCTTCTGGCGACCGTCTTCTCGTTCGGCCTTGCGCGCCCCTGGGCGGCAATCCGCATGTCGCGGTTCCTGGCCGCCGCGACCGCGCTCGAAGTCTCGGGCTCGCTCGACGAATATCTGAGCGATATGAAGGACACCGGCTCGGCCGTCGGCGCCGAATACATGGATGTCGAGGGTTTCGACTTTGGCTTCTGAACTCGTCCGCGGCGCCTGGTTTCCGTCGGGATCGAGCCGCAGGGTCGAGGCGACGATATCAAGGGCAGCGGACGGCGACCTGGTTGTGGTGGCCGGCGAGGCGGTGCTGGCGCGGGCGGCTCCGGCGGAGATCGAGGTTTCCGCGCGGGTCGGGTCGATCCCCCGCCGGCTCGCCTTTCCCGACGGCAGCCTGTTCGAGACGGCCGACAATGACGGCATCGACCGGCTGGGCGCCGCCACAGGTGCTGTGCACGAACTCGAGCGCTTCCGCCCGCGCCTGTTCGTCTTCGCCGCGATCGTCGTCGGCCTCTGCTTCCTGATCTACCGCTATGCGGTGCCGGTGATGGTAGAGGTCGCGGTCGCCATCACGCCGCCGGTCGTGCCGCAGCTGATGAGCCAGGGCGCGCTCGCCTCGCTCGACGAGACGCTGCTGGCGAAGAGCGAGCTGCCGGAAGCCCGGCAGGCCGGGATCCGGGAGGGGTTCAACCAGCTGGCGGGACTCAGTCCGCGAGGCGTGGACGGCTATACCCTACATTTCAGGAAAGGCGGATCGATCGGCCCGAACGCCTTTGCGCTTCCCGACGGCTCGATCGTGCTGACAGACGAACTGGTGACGCTGGCGCCCGGCCAGGACGCGGTGCTTGGCGTGCTGGCGCACGAGATCGGCCATGTCGAGCGCGAGCATTCGCTGCGCCAGCTCTACCGGGCGGCCGGCGTCGCCGCGCTGATCATGCTGATCGGCGGCGACATCGGTTCGGGCGCCGAGGACATCCTCGTCCAGGGATCGGCGCTGGTCGGTCTGTCCTATTCGCGCAGCCAGGAAGCCGAGGCCGACCGCTCGAGCGTCGAATTGATGCTGAAGGCGGGCAAGGACCCGGCGGCGATCGTCGGCTTCCTCGAAAGCGTCCGCGACAAACTCGAGAAGACCCAAGGCAGCGATTTCTTCTCCACCCATCCGGCCACGCAGGAGCGTATCGCCGCCGTGAAGGCCTATGCGGAGGAACTCGCGAATAGATGAAGAGCAGGGCTGACGATTGATTCTGCTCGCCCGTCATTCTCGGGCTTGTCCCGAGAATCTGCTGTGCTCGACGAGTAGGTCGCAGCGACCGCCAAGCTGCTCCACCGCCGGTAGATGCTCGGGACAAGCCCGAGCATGACGGTGATCAGGGGGCCGGCCGGAGAAGGGGATCTGGCCCTGTCGATCGCTGGCGACAAGCCGCCCGCTCCATGCTAACGCGCCGCCGACATGCAGGATCGCCCCAGTCCTCCCCCGTCCTCCTCCGAGCCGACCACGCTCAGCCGCACCGTGCCCCTGGTGCTCGCGGTCGCGCTGTTCATGGAACAGATGGATTCGACTGTTATCGCGACCTCGCTGCCGGCGATCGCGACGGACATCGGCACCAGCCCGGTCGCGCTCAAGCTGGCGCTGACCGCCTACCTCGTCTCGCTGGCGATCTTCATTCCCGTCAGCGGCTGGATGGCCGAGCGCTTCGGGGCGAAGCGCGTGTTCCGTATAGCGATTGCGGTCTTCGTTCTGGGATCCGTCGCCTGCGCTTTCGCCGGGTCGCTCGGGGCCTTCGTCGGCGCGCGGTTCGTCCAGGGCATGGGCGGCGCGATGATGACGCCGGTGGCGCGGCTGGTGCTGGTGCGCGCGACGCCGAAGTCGCAGCTGGTCCAGGCGATGGCCTGGCTGACGATCCCCGGGCTGATCGGGCCGCTGATGGGGCCACCCGTCGGCGGCTTCATCACCACCTTCTTCACCTGGCACTGGATTTTCCTGATCAACCTTCCGATCGGGCTCGCCGGCATCTATCTCGCCGGCCGCGTGCTGCCCGACATCGAGCCGGGCGGAGGGGGCACGCTCGACCGGAAGGGGTTCGTCTTGTCGGGGCTCGCCGCGTCCGGCATCGTCTTCGGCCTGTCGGTCGTCAGCCTTCCGGCGCTGCCGCCCGCGGTCGGCGTCGTGACGGTGGTGCTCGGACTCTTCTGCGGCTGGCTCTACGTCCGGCACGCCGGGCGAACGACGGCGCCGATCCTCGACCTCAGGCTGTTTTCCAATCCGGTCTTCCGCGCCGCGATCATCGGCGGCTCGCTGTTCCGCATCGGCGCGGGCGCCGTGCCGTTCCTGCTGCCGCTGTTCTTTCAGCTCGGCTTCGGCATGACGCCGTTCCAGTCGGGCATGCTCACCTTCGCCTCGGCCGGCGGAGCGATCCTGCTGAAATTCATGGCGTCAGCGGCGCTGCGGGCGGGCGGTTTCCGCAACGTGCTGATCGCGGGCGGGGTGGCGGGCGCTGTCTTCATCGCCATCAACGCGTCGTTCACGGCTGAAACCCCCTGGCCGGTGATCGTGGCGGTGTTGTTCGCGTCCGGTTTCCTGCGCTCGCTGTTCTTCACCTCGGTCAACGCGCTGGTCTTCGCCGACATCTCCGAGGCCGATGCCGCGCAGGCGACCGCGCTTGCGGCGGCGACGCAGCAGATCTCAATCGCCCTCGGCGTCGCGGTGGCGGGCGGTGCGCTGGAGGCGATTTCTCTGATGACGGGCGAAGCGCTGACGGTGCATGCCTTCGTCTGGGCGTTCCTCGTCGTGGCCGCGCTGACCTCGCTGGCGGCGCTGCCGTTCGTCTGGCTCGATCCGGACGCCGGCAGTTCCGTGTCCGGCAAGGCGCCGGTGGCGCGCTCGACGACGCCGATCACGCGTCCGGAGGATTGAGCTCCGGCTCGGCTGCGGGGTCCTTGCGTCCCTTGAAGTCCTTGGCGAGCAGGAAGAGCTCGACCGACTCGTCACGCGAGGCCGGAGGCTTGACGTGGTGGACGGTCTTGAAGTTCTGCTTCAGCATCGTCAGCAGCTCGTTTTCTGACCCGCCCTGGAAGGCCTTGGTGAGGAAATGCCCGCCGGGCTTCAGCACCGAGATCGCAAAATCGGCGGCAACCTCGCCCAGATGCGTGGTGCGGATGTGGTCGGTGCGGCGATGGCCGGTGGTCGGCGCGGCCATGTCGGAAATCACCACGTCCGGCGGGCCGCCCAGCGCCTCGATCAGCTTGGCAGGCGCGTCCTCGTCGAGGAAATCCTTCTTCAGGATGACGCAGCCCGGCACCGGATCCATCTCCAGATAGTCGATCGCGGCGATCAGCGGCTTCTCGTCGGTCGAACCCAGCTTTCGCGCCGCGACCTGGCACCAGCCGCCGGGCGCAGCGCCGAGGTCGACGATGCGCATGCCGTGCTTCAGTATCTTGTAGCGGTCGTCGATCTCGATCAACTTGTAGGCAGCGCGCGAGCGGTAGCCGTCGATCTTTGCCTGCTGCACATAGGGGTCGTTCATGTGCCGCTCGAGCCAGCGGCGCGAGGATTCCTTCAGGCCGCTCTTCTTCTTGATGCGCGTCTTCATCACGCGCGTCGTGCCTTTGGTGGCCACCGGCTTCTTCATGCTTCGCCCCGTCGACGGTTGCGCCGCCAGGCGCCGTCCGACGCCATAAGTTCGGTCAGGATGCCTTCGCGCAGGCCGCGGTCGGCGACGCGCAGCCGCTCCGACGGCCACACCTGGCGGATCGCCTCCAGGATGGCGCAGCCGGCGAGCACGAGGTCGGCCCGGTCGGCGCCGATGCAGGGATTGGCGACGCGCGCGGCGAAATCCCAGCCGAGCAGTCGCTCGGTCATGGCATCAACATCGGCGCGTTCCAGCCACAATCCGTCGACGCGTTTGCGGTCATAGCGCTCAAGGCCGAGATAGACCCCGGCGAGCGTGGTCACCGTGCCCGACGTGCCGAGCAGGTGGAAGCGCCCGCCGGAGGCAAGCTTGCCCAGACGGTGACGCCCTTCGAAGGCTTCGAGCATGCGCGCCACGTCGGCGACCATGTCGTCAAAAACCTCGCGGGTGACGTGGCGGCCGCCGAAGCGCTCGGCCAGCGACACGACGCCGACGGGCAGTGAGGTCCACGACACGATGTGGCGGGCGAGGTGTTGGCTGCGCTCGCCGGACAGGTCGATCAGCGCGATCTCCGATGAGCCTCCGCCGATGTCGAACAGCACGACGGCGTCGGTGTCGTCCTCGACCAGCGAACCGCAGCCCGACACGGCGAGGCGGGCCTCCGTCTCCCGGTCGATGATCTCGAGCTCAAGCCCCGTCTCGTCTGTGACGCGTGCGAGAAACTCTTCGCCATTGTCGGCGGAACGGCAGGCCTCGGTGGCGATCAGTCGCGACAGGCGGATCTGGCGCAGGTCGAGCTTGGTCGCGCAGACCGCCAGCGCCTCGATTGCGCGCGCCATGGCGGCGTCGCCGAGGCGCCCGTTCGCGGTCAATCCTTCGCCGAGCCTGACGATGCGCGAGAACGCGTCGATCACGCGGAACTGGCCCGGACGCGTCGGCACGGCGACGAGCAGGCGGCAATTGTTGGTACCGAGGTCGAGCGCGGCATAGACCGGCTGGTCGCCGGGCCGGGCCAGGCGCTTACCGCCGGGAAACCTGGCCGGGAACGCGCCGCCGCTTCGGGCGCCTGACCCGGCCTGCCGCGTGGAGAGGGGATCCGCACGGTCGGGATTTTCCGCCCGCGGCGATCCCGCGCGCTCGCCCGGCTGCGCAGCAACGTCGCGCTGGTTCGTCGCCGGTTGCGGCTGGCGGGCGGAATCCGCAGCGGTATGGCTGGCCTCCGGGGCAGGCTTGCCCTGGCCGGGTGCGGCCTGTCCGCCGGGCTGGGACGCCTGTCCGGGCGACGTGTCACGCGCGAAAACCTTGCGTCCGCGTTTGCGCTTTCGCCGTTTGCGATGTGTCTGGCTGGGGGCCGCGGGGCGCGCGCTCGCTTCGCCTGGCTGCCGCGGCTGGCCGCGGTCGCCGCCGGACGTTTGGCCGTTCTCGCCGGCCTCGTCCGCTTGCCCCCCGCGATGCGGCGCATTGCCGCCCGTCTCGGGGTCGTCCACTGTATGTCCTTCAGGCGCGGCGCGAACCCGGATGGGACGCGACATCGCGCTTTGTCTAGCGTTGCCGACAACATAGCAGCCCGGGCGCCGATCACCAAGGCCCTTGGTCGGGCAGGCAAACCGCGGCGCGTCTCCCGTATGTGCGCTTGGCCGAGGGGCACGAGGCCTGCGGTGGGGGCGCCCGGCGGGGTCACGGTCGCCTGCGGGAACTGACTGTGGGTCTGATCCGCTTGAATCCGCCTTTGCGCTTGACTATTTCGCCCCTGTCGGTAAAAGCCGCCGCACCATCGCCGTGCGCACTGCGCGCGGCTGTTGGGGAATAGGTTAACGGTAGACCCACGGACTCTGACTCCGTTAGTCCTGGTTCGAATCCAGGTTCCCCAGCCATTCCTTACCCTAAGTCATTGAAAAGATAGAGCTTTAGCCCTGTCTTAGGAACGGGCGCTTTAGCCCGAGCTGTCGATCGTCGTCGACGTGATGGTCCCGCAACGTCGCCGCAACGATGCCCTCGCTGGCTTCAAGAAGCGCTTCGCCTCGGCGCCACTTTGGCTGAATGTCGAGGCACTGACGGCCCGCTTTCGGATGCCGGAGGGGATGCGGACATCTACTCGCGCAGCCCACGCTGTCGCTTACGGCACAGAATGGCCGTTCGGCTTTCGGTCGATGGAGCTTCAATACCTGTGGCCGCCATCAGCGAAGTGAATCAACTATATGGGCTCCCGAACTGTCGATACCGACAGCAGTTGGAAAAGGCCCGTCTCAGCCCATTTCGACCACCGCGGCGCGCATCGAGTCTTTCAACCAGATCAGCGCGGGGTCGTTCGTGCGGTAGGTGTGCCACTGCATCGATTGCTCCATGGGCGGGAGGTGGAAGGGCAGGTCGAGAATCCGGATGGGCAGGTGGCGGGCGGCGGCGCGGGCCAGGCGCGCATGCACCGTCGCCAGGCGCTCGGTTCCGGCCACCAGATGCGGCAGCGAGGCAAAGCTGAAGGTGACCGCGTCGATATCGCGCTCGACGCCGAGATCGATCATGCTCTTGGTCTCGAACGAGGCGGCGCTGGTGGCCGGGCGCATCACCGCATGGCGTTCGCGGCAATAGGCTTCGAGGTCCAGCCTTTCGCCGAGGCGCGGATGGGCGGCATCGGCGATGCAGACGAAGGTCTCCTCATAGAGCACTTCGGCCGGGTGATCCTTTGATGCATATTCGCGCGGAATGATGAGGAGATCCGCGTCGCCGCGCTCCAGCGGGCGATGAGGCTGATCCACCTGCGGACGGAACTCGAAGCTAATCGGATAGCGGTGCGGCGCGATCATCCTCAGAAAGGCGGGAACGAGCGTCGACAGGGTGTAATCGGACACGAAGATGCGGAAGGTCCGGCTGGAGGCGGAGGGGTCGAACTCGGGCATGGCGGCGACTGAGGTTTCGATCCGCATCAGGATGTCGAGCACCGGTTCGCGCAGGAGTTCGGCGCGCGGCGTCAGCTCCATCCGCCGCCCGACCGGCACCAAGAGATCGTCGGCGAAATAGGTCCTGAGCCGGCCGAGCGCGTTGCTCATAGCGGACTGGGTGATGTGCATCTTCTCCGCCGCGCGGCTGACATTGCGCTCGCGCAGGAGCAGGTCGAGCGCGACCAGCAGGTTGAGATCGAGATTCTTGAAGCGCATGGCGGGGGCGGTCCGGTCAGGTATTTATGGCGTATATTAGAGCTATTAGAATAAACAATTTTTCAAATACATCTTGGCCGCCTATCGGTTGACTTGGGAGGAGAGAACGGCGGCAGGCAGTCGCCGGCCTCCTGTTGCGGGGGTTCCAGAGATGGCGCGCCCGGACCTTGTGCGACGCGGAGGAGCGCCTTTGTTCAGGTATTTCCCCACCAATTATGTGTGGAACCTGTCGGTCGACCTGTCGATCGAGATGGGCGCCCGGATCGGCGAGATCGAGGAGATGTGCGCGCCTTTGCAAGAGGCCGCCAAGGCGCCCGACGCGGCCGGAACGGCGGCGTTTCGCCAGACCTGGGTGAAGATGGCCGACAAGCTCACCGAGCTTGCCGCCGAGGACGAGGCGCGCGGGCGTCTGATCTCTTCGGGCGACAAGCTCCTGCGCGCGGCCAATTATATGATCACCGCCGAGCGGCTGCAGGCGCATGGTTCCGAGGGGCGCAAGGCGCTTTACGAGCGGGTCCTGCAGAGCTTTGCCAAGGGCCTCAAGCAGACCGGCGCCGAGGCGCGGCAGGTCGAGATCCCCTATGAGGGCACCTATCTTTCGGCCATCTTCGTGCCCGCCCGCAACGTCCAGGGGCCGCAGCCCTTGCTGGTGCAGGTCAACGGCCTCGATTCGACCAAGGAGATGAAATTTCTCGTCGGCCTGCCCGAATGGCTCGCCCGGCGCGGCGTCGCCTCGCTGATCGTCGACCAGCCCGGCACCGGCGATGCGCTGCGCCTGCGCGGCCTCACCGCCCGTTATGACAGCGAGCATTGGGCCTCGCGGGTGGTGGACTGGCTGGAGACGCAGCCGGAGGTCGACCCCAGGCACATCGGCATGGAGGGGGTCTCGCTCGGGGGCTACTACGCCCCGCGCGCGGTGGCCTTCGAGCCGCGCTTTGCCTGCGGGGTCGCCTGGGGCGCCAATCATGACTGGCGCGACGTGCAGAAGAAGCGGCTGGAGCGGGAGGGCGATTTTCCCGTGCCGCACTACTGGAACCACGTCTGTTGGGTCTGGGGCGCGAAGGACATCGACGAGTTCATGGCGATCGCCGAGAACGTCCATCTCGACGGCATCCTCGACCGCATTCGGGTGCCGTTCCTCGTCACCCATGGCGAGAAGGACAGCCAGATCCCGCTCAAATGGGCGCAGCGGACCTACGACCAACTCATCAACAGCCCCAAGCGCGAACTGAAGATCTTCACCGAGCGCGAGGGCGGCGCACAGCATGCCAGCTTCGACAATTCGATCAATGCCGGCGCCTATATCGCCGACTGGGTCGCCGAGACGCTGGGTGGCAGGACGGCGCTTGACAACACGTCGGAAGGAACGAAGGCATGAATATCATCGGACCCGACTACTTGATTTTCGGCGTCGAAAATATCGGGGCCTGCGCCGAGTATCTGACCGCCTACGGGCTGACGCCGGTCGGCGTCGACGAGAAGGGCGGCCTGTTCGAGGCGCTGGACGGAACGGGAATCATCGTCCGCGCCAAGAACGATCCGGACCTGCCCGCGCGCCGCTGCCGACCGCGACCATGCTGCGCCAGCAGGTCTATGGCGTGCGTGCTGCCGAGGATATCGAGGCGATTGCCGAGGAACTGGGCCGGGACCGCAAGGTGCACAGGCTGGCCGATGGCACGATCGAAACGACCGACGATCTGGGCTTCGCGCTGAAGTTCCAGGTCACCCGACGCCGCCAACTGGACATGCCCGCAGAAAAGATCAACGCGCCGGGCGCGCCGGCGCAACGCGGCCCCAATGAGCTCGGCGTCTTCGAGGGTATGCCCGCCAAACCGCGAAGCCTCAGCCACAACGTGCTTTTTGTGCCCGATGCGGATGTGGCGGTGAAGTTCTACTGCGGTCGCCTGGGCTTCGTGATCACCGACGTGCTGGAAGGCGCGGGACCGTTCTTGCGGCCGAAGGCGAATGACGACCACCACACGCTCTTTTTCATCCGCACCCCGGAATACATGAAGGGGATAGAGCACCTCGCCTTCCACATGGGTGGGCCCACCGAGCTGATGGTGGCTGGAACGCGCTTCGTGAAGGCGGGCTATGAGAGCTTCTGGGGGCCGGGCCGCCACAAGTTTGGATCGAACTGGTTCTGGTACTTCAACAGCCCGCTCGGCACCCATTTCGAATACGACGCCGACATGGACAAGCATGACGACGAATGGATCGCCCGCACGGCGCCGCTCAATGCCGAGAACTCGCAGATGTTCCTGTTCCAGTTCCGCGAGAAATGGATTCCTGTATCTTGCGACTGTCACTTGGCATAGTGGCGGCAGGTCGAGATAGCTCGTTGGATTCCTGGTCGCGCAGTGATCGTGATCCCGGCATGGGCGTCTGGATCTGTTTTGTCTGATCGAACAGTCGCAAGGGCGCCGGCTGGCCGGTAGCCCGCATACAGGTCTGATCCCATGACATCTGCAACGTTCTCGCAGTCGCTTGCCCTTGCTGCCGGCATCGATGCCGGCCAGCGCTTTCTCGATGTCGGTCTGGCGCCGTCCGGCAAAACCTTCCGGATGCCCAATGCGGCGGAAGGCATCGCAACCATCGTCGAACGCCTGGCCCAACAGGGCGTCCGCCGCGTGGTGCTGGAAGCGATCGGTCCCTATGCGCAGCGTCTGGTGGCAGCGCTTTCGGTGGCCGGCTTCGAGGTCGGCATCGTCAATCCCCGCCGCATCAAGGCGTTCCGCGACGCCGAAGGGCGCCGCGCCAAGACCGACAGGCTGGACGCGCGGCTCATTGCACGCTTCGCTCTCGTCATGACCGATGCCATCCGCCCCTTGCCGTCCGCCGACCAGCTGACCCTGAAAGCGCTGTCGACCCGACGACGTCAGCTCACCGAAATGATCGCAATGGAAAAAACGCGGCTCAAACAGGCCATCGAGCCAGTGCTCCAGGACAGCCATCGCACGGCCATTGCCGGCCTGATGGCGCAATGCGGGTTGATCGAGGCGGAACTTGCCCGTCATGTCGCGCGAGATCCCGAGCGTGCCCGTGTCCTGGATATCCTGAAGTCGATCCCCGGCATCGGCGAACGGGTCGCCACTGTCCTCATCACCGATCTGCCCGAACTCGGCCGGACCGATCGCAAGGCCATCGCCAGCCTGGCCGGGCTTGCGCCGCACGTCAGCCAGTCCGGCAACGCACCGCCACGAGCCTCCATCGCCGGCGGCCGGCCTTGCGTGCGCACGGCGCTCTACATGGCCGCTCTCGTCGCCAGCCGCCACAATCCGCGGATGAAAGCTGCCTATACAGCCATGCGGGAGCAGGGCAAACCGGGTAAGGTCGCCCTTGTCGCCATCGCCCGACAACTGCTCGTCACGGCCAATGCCCTCGTCAAGACCAATCAGACCTGGATGACAAACGCGTAAACCAATTGACTCCCAAGACAGTCGCCGGG
>NZ_JANJTZ010000042.1 GCF_024710845.1 Mesorhizobium sp. | reverse complement strand
CCCTCGCTCAGAGGACATGACGCCGATGGCGGCTCGGTTCATTCCGGCAAGGCTAACCCTGACGGAATGAACCGAAAGGAATGCCAATCAGGGAAATTTCAAAGCCCACTTTCAGGGAGAATTGCAGGACCGATGACAACTGGCGCCATATGGACGAGATGCTGGTAGCCGGCGAGCGCGCCTACGGAGCTGAAGAACCTGATCGTCTGGGTCAAGGACAATGGCGGCATGGGCACCTTCTACCGCTCGCGCCACGAGCTGATCTTCGCCTTCAAGAACGGGACGGCACCCCACATCAACTCCTTCGAGCTTGGCCAGCACGGCCGCTACCGCACGAACGTCTGGCAGTATCGCGGCGTCAACACCTTGAAGGCCGGCCGGATGGACGAGCTGGGGCTTCACCCCACGGTCAAGCCGGTGCAGATGATCGCCGACGCGATCAAGGACGTCTCCGGCCGCGGCGACATCGTACTGGATCTGTTCGGTGGATCCGGCTCGACCCTGATCGCGGCCCACAAGACGGGTCGTCGCGCCCGCCTGTGCGAGCTCGATCCCATCTATTGCGACCGCATCATCCGGCGGTGGGAGGTCTTCGCCAAGGACGATGCAGAGTTGGTTGCCTGCGGTATCGATACCGCCCGTGCGTTCCGTGAGGCGGCGGAATGAGCGAGGCGAAGAACCGCAAGGCCCTCACATCACTGTCGACCGATTATGAGGTCGGCTACGGCAAACCACCAGCCGCGACCCGGTTCGCCCCCGGCAAGTCCGGCAACCCGAAGGGGCGGCCGAGGGGAAGCAAGTCGCGACCGAAACCACCCGCCCTCAATGAGGAGCGCATGAAATCCATCCTGATGCAGGAGGCGTATCGCACGATCAAGGTCAATGAGGGTGCTGGCCAGGTCTCCATCCCGATGGCACAGGCTGTCATCCGCTCGCTCGCGGTGAATGCCGTGAAAGGCAACCAGCGTGCCCAGCGCCTGTTCACCCAATTGCTCTCCACGACGGAGCGAGAGAACAAGCGCCTCGCCGACGAATGGCTGAACACTGCCATCACGTACAAGGTGGAATGGGACCAGGAACTCGAACGGCGAGCTCGACTGGGCATCGATGCACCGGCGCCGATCCCGCACCCCGACGACATCGTCATCAACATGAACACCGGCATGGTCACCGTCCCCGGCCCGATGACCAAGGAGGACAAGGCCGTCTGGGACGAACTGCGTGGTCGCAAACGCGAGTTCGAGACCGAGCTCGCAGAACTCCAGCAGATGCTCATCGACGACCCGGACTGCACCTATCGACACCTTATCGAGGACGATATCGCACACACCAGGAAGATGATCGCGATCATTGGGCGTGGTTTGGGCGACTGAAGCCGCGCCGGTTGAAACCGATTGCCGGAGTTTTCAACTTAGACTTCCGGTGCCCACCGTACGGATAGATCCCGTTGTTTTCCAGGGGCACAGGACCACTGAGGTCCACAATTGGCCGGAGGAACGCTAGAAAGGGTTATGCCCAAATGCTCAGATGCTTTGCGGCTATGAAGCGCAGTCCAACGGCGCCGACGATCTTGCGCGTTGTATCAAGGGGACTGACTTGCGGGGGGTCGTGACCTTTTAGGCCGCCACTGAATTCTCTGCACTTCGTGCGGCCTGCTCGTAGAGACCGGAAAGCACCCGGAGCATCTCAGTCAACTGTTCAAGCTCCAGTTCCCCACCTGAGAAACGAGCAAGTGCACGAATCAGGAACCGCTTCCGCACCGTCTTGTAGTCGGCGATAAAGGAACGACCCTCTGCGGTCGGAACAAAGAAGGTGTCTTTACCGATCTTCTGACTCTCGACCAGTTGCGCGCGCTGGAGCTTTTTTAGGGCATAGGACACAACGTGCGTGTCCTCTATGTTCAGCGCAAAGCAGATGTCCGCCAGCCGCTTTGACCCGTAGCCCACCATGTGAAGGACCAGAAGGTCGACGGGCGAGTATCCTTTCATTCCGGTCGCTGCTGCACATCGAAGTCCCCACTGTTCCTGCGCGTGCTTCGCCACGATCATCGCCAACTCGAACTGGGTCATCATTGGCGCGAGCCTCTCGACCAGATCGGCCAGTTCTCTTTCTTCTAAGGGCTTGTTCAAGCCATCGCCTCCTTTGACTTCGGGAATCCTTTACCTCGGTCCGAATGGACGGGCAACGGAGCGCCACCACTTTCCTTGCATATTCGATGCTTCGTCGTCGCAAAAACGCTATTGATGAGACGATAAAATGATGACAATCTATCGTCAAGTTGAGGGCGAAATGATGTCACGGGCCGTCCAGAAGGCGCCCCCTTCCTCAACGTCATGTGAATCGTGAAGAGGTCGTCCCGAAATGCAATTCATTCCCAATACCGAGGCTCTGAAAGCCCTTCCCACCCAGGAAGGGCTCGACGCCATCGTCGCCATGAGCCCGGAGAACTTCGCCTACGCTTCCGGCGCGTTTATCTCGACGGTGCGGCTGATCCGTCCGCGCTTGGCATTCGCGGTACTGCTGGCGAAGGGCAAACCCTTCAACATCGTCTGCAGCATTGAGGAGAGCCTTACGCGCGCTGAAAGCTGGATCGACGATGTAGTAACCTACACCGAGTTCGTCGATGTGCCCGTCGAGGTGCTGGCTCGCGAACTGAAGAAGAAGGGGCTGGAGAAAGGCAAGATCGGCATCGACCTCGACTACCTGCCGGTTTCTTCGTTTGAGACGCTTAAGGCAGCAATGCCGGGCGCGAACTTCATCAACACGACCGAGACGGTCGCGGCGCTACGCGCCATCAAGAGCGAGAGCGAGATCGCGCTGCTCGAGGCAGCTACCAAGCAGACACACAAGGCCGTGCTGGACGCGATGGAAGCCAGCAAGCAGGGCGACTCCGAGGCCGACATGGCTCAAAAGATCGCTAACAATATCATCAACTACGGCGCCGACGGCACCCTCTTCATGGCGTTCGCATCTGGCGACAGGACGAAACACCCGCATACGACGGCACAGTCAGACGTGCTGCCGAGGCCGGGCGACATTATCCGCTTCGACGTGGGCGGCACCTATGGCGCCTTCGCCAGCGACTTCGCCCGAACCTATTCGGCCGGCGAACCGACGAAGGAGCAGAAGGAGGTACACGCGAAGTTGGTGCGCATCCAGCGCGAGACGATCGAGGCTGTGAAGCCCGGTGTGCTCGCTGAGGATCTGTTCTTCCTCTGCAAGGGCCTATTCGAGAAGAATGGTCTACCTTTTGGCATGCCGCATATCGGGCATTCGTTTGGCGTCGAGCTGCACGAGAACCCGATGCTACGTCCCGGTGACAAGACGCCGCTAAAGCCCGGCATGGTCATCAATATCGAACCGATGGTGAAGCACTCGTCGGGCGCATATCACACGGAGGATCTGGTGCTGGTTACCGATGACGGTTACCGGCTGTTGACTCTCGGCCTTGCGCCGGAGGAGCTGCCGGTCATCAGTCGCACCGTAAGTTACTGAAAAGAATACGGCCGAAAAAGTCACAGTCCCGGGAACATCAGGAGTCATGCAATGAGCATACGTTCAAGCATCTTTGCTGCCGCCACCGCGATGGTCGCCTCCGTCGCAATCTTCAGCAGCACAGCAATAGCCGAAACCCTTCGCTTGGCGCACCATCACGCCGTCGGCGGGCAAGTTGATACCGCCGCCAACAAGTTCGCGGAGCTGGTAAAGGAATATTCCAACGGCGACATCACCATCCAGGTTTTCCCGGCAGCCCAACTGGGCCAGGAGCGCGAGGCGCTCGACCTTGTGAACCAGGGCGCGATTGACATCTCTATTACGTCCACACCGATCCTGGACAAACTCTTCCCGCCGATGGCCTCGACCTCGGCCCCGTTGATATTTAAGGGCTGGGAGCATGCCCGAAAGGTCTACAAGGGAGAGTATGGGCAGGCGCTGGTTGCCGGCGTGCGCGACAATAGTGATGTTGAGATCCTGACCTTCATCCATCTCGGCTTTCGCGACCTCATGTTCAAGGGCGACGCACCCCTTACTCTCGCCGGAATTGCCGGAAAGCGCATGCGCTCGCCGGAGAACTTTGTGTGGATCCGCATGTTCGAGCTGATGGGCGCAAAGCCCACCCCCGTGACTTGGGGTGAGGTTTACACGGCCATGCAGACAGGCGTCGCGGAAGGGTTCGACACATCGGCCCAGGCTGCGCTCGACATGAAGTTCAACGAAGTCTCGAACTCACTATTGAAGACCCAGCACATGTTCGGGTCCATGTTGTTCGCCATGAACGAGAACAAGTTTGCCGCGCTGTCGCCGGACAAGCAGGAGCTGCTGAAGAAGGCCGCCGCCGATACCGGTGACTATGCCGACGCCGAGAACCAGAAGCTCGAAGCCGAGGCCTACAGCAGGCTCGAGGCGGCCGGAATCAAGATTTTGGAGCCGACCAACCCGCAAGAATGGCGCGACGCGATGGGACCGCTGCAGGCCGAGATCGCCGAGAAGAATCCGGGTGCCGACAAGTTCATCGAGATGGTCACCTCGGTCGAATGATCGAGCCGTATCTCGCAGGGGACGACAGGTCGACGCGGGAAAGCGTCGACCTGCGGATCCTAACGCTGATCGCGTCGCTGCTGCTCGCGGCCACCGTCAGCCTCACGTTCGGTCAGGTCGTGCTCCGCTACTTCTTCAACAATCCCCAGACCTGGGCCGAAGAAGTCGGCCGTTACCTGTTCATCTGGATCACGTTCCTCGGTGCTGCTGTCGCCTTCGCCCGCGACACGCATATCCGAGTGGACGCTGTGATCGCACTTCTCGGCAGCAAGGTCGCGCGAGGAGGCGACCTATTCCGACGGCTGGTGGAGGCGGCCGCTGTGGCCATGCTGCTCTACTCGGGCATTCTCGTAGCCTGGAAGCATCGCAACGCCAGCTTCTATACGATGCCGGACATGCCGCAGGTCATCTTCTACCTCGCGGTGCCCGTCGGCTCGGCTCTGGCTCTGTTCTACGTGATGCGCGGCATCATGCGCTGGAAGGCCTGACCGCCACACCCGAAAGGACTCCTCCTTGGAACTGTTCGTCCTTCTCGCCTCCTTCATTGCCTTGCTGATCCTCGGCGTCTCGGTCGCGACGGCGATGATCGCTTCGGCCGTGCTTTCGCTTCTGGCAAATGGCCTGCCGATGACGATCATGGCCGAGCGGGTGCTTTCGGGCATCAACTCCTACACGCTGCTGGCGGTCCCTTTCTTCATTTTCGCCGCGGTGATCATGAACCGCGGCGGGCTTACGGACAGGCTGCTTGAGGTCGCCCGGGTGTTCGTGGGCCATTTTCGGGGCGGTACCGCTCAGGTTGACGTTCTCGCGTCGGTCTTCTTCGCCGGAATGTCCGGCTCGGCCACCGCGGACGCCGCCTCGCAGGGCCGAATCCTCATTCCGCATATGAAGAAGGAAGGTTACGATGCCGGTTTCGCTGCCGGCGTGAACTCGGCCTCTGCCACGATCGGGGCGATCATACCTCCTTCGATCACGATGGTGATCTACGGCTCCGTCACCAATCTGTCGGTTGGCGCGCTTTTTCTGGCCGGCATCCTGCCGGGCCTGCTCGTCGGCATCGCCCTGATGGGAACGGTAACGTTCCTGTCCGTTCGTCGCGGCTATCCACGATCCGACTACACTCCCTGGAAGGAGAGGTGGCGGCCTATCGTGATCGCCTTTCCCGCACTGCTGGCCCCGGTCATCATCCTCGGCGGAATATTCAGCGGAGTTACTACCCCCACCGAAGCGGGGGTAGTTGCCTGCGTCTACGGACTAGTACTCGGCTTCTTCGTTTATGGCGAACTCAAGCCGAGGGACCTAATGCCGCTGCTGGCCGAGACGGTGGAGGCGACAGCAGTGCCAGTTTACATCATCGCTGCCGGGTCCGTGTTCGGTTTCGCGCTCACTATGTCTGGTTTCGGCTTCATGGTGCAGGACGCCATGCGCGGCTTGGTCGGCGACCCGACGCTTTTCCTGCTCGTAGTCATCGCGATCTTCATGGTGGTCGGCCTGTTCGTGGAAGGCACGGCGGCCATGCTGATCTTCGTGCCAGTGTTCATGCCGCTTGTGAACAGCTTCGGCATCGACCAGCTGCAGTTCGCCATCATCGTGATCATAACGCTGCTAATCGGGACGATCACCCCACCGGTGGGCCTGCAGCTCTTCATCGCCGCGGATATCGCCAAGCTGTCGGTCTTCAAAGTCGACATCTGGCCTTTTGTCGCGATCATGTTGGTGGTGGTTTTCGCCATTGTGTTCGTCCCTGGCCTGGCTACATGGCTGCCCGGTCTGCTGATGTAGAGGAGATGCAGTTATCATGACGATCGAACGACTGAAGACTAATCACCGTATGAGCCAAGTGGTAAAATACGGCGGCGTGGCCTATCTCGCCGGTCAGGTGGCGGACGACGAGAAGGCGGACATCGGCACCCAGACACAGCAGGTTCTCACTAAAATTGACACGCTGCTGAAGGAAGCAGGATCAGACCGCACCAAGATGCTATCGGCCACCATCTGGTTGTCCGATATGCGCTACTTCGCCGAGATGAACGCCAAATGGGACGCGTGGGTGCCGGCCGGTGCAGCCCCCGCACGCGCCACGGTCGGTGCACTCTTAGCGATTTCCGATTTCAAGGTTGAGATCGGTATCGTCGCCGCGTGCTGACCGCTCTGTGTCTGTTCCCCGACGAAAGGAGGGATCTATCTCGTAGACGACACCCCAGAGATAGCCCTTTCGGCAGCTCTAGATTTAAACGTAAGCTCTGAAATCGTCATGTGTCGAAGCCCTCAAAGGCTCCGACACATCGTTGCTCACGACCGCGCAAAAGGTGGCGTCGGAACAGCGGCGACGTTGTAACGATCAACAGACCGCCTCTGTCGTTGTGGCGCCGCCGTGTATGACTTGGACCATAGTGCAATCCTCCATTCCTGCGAAACGAGTGCACCGTCAAAGCCTGGGATCAAACACCTAGATGGCGAGCTTGTAGAGCGCGTTGAGTAGAACATTCGCGCCCGCAGCCAGGTCTTCTGGTGCGGCGTACTCGTTTACGTTGTGGCTGATCCCGTCCCGGCACGGCACGAACAGCATGGCCGTTGGCGCAACCCTCGCGACATTGGCTGCATCGTGCAGCGCGCCGCTGGTCATGCGGCGATAGGCGTATCCCCTGTCGATCGCACCGCGTTCCAACATGTCGACGCAATGGGTGTCGAAGTCGACCGGCGGAACCGAAATCCGCTCATCGACTCTTACGGCGCAGTCGGATGCCGTGCCGATATCCCTACAGATGGCCGCGCATTCCTCGCTGAGACTTGCCAGCATCGCCACATCCGGATGGCGAATATCGATGACGAAGGAGGCATGACCGACAATGGTGCTCGGTCCGTCCGTTGCCGTGCGCAGGCGACCGACGCTGACACGCGCGGCCGGGCCGCAACGCCGACCGGCCTCGTTGAGCGCAACCAACATCCTGGCGGATGCGAGCAGCGCATCCTGTCTCTGATCGAGTGGCGTCGTCCCGGCATGTGCATCCATGCCGGTGACATCCACGTCGAGCCATTTCAAACCTTGCACCGACGTCACGATCCCGACTTGCCGGCCCTCACGCTCGAGTACGGGGCCTTGTTCGATATGAAGTTCGACAAAGGCTCCCATCTCGAATTTTCCGGGATGCTCGCCTAGCCAGCCACGCTCCCGCGCCTCATCGACGAACAGCGTGCCATCAGCGGCGCGCACGCCCGCTAGCCGTTCGTCATCAATTAGCCCTGCATACCAGGCGGATCCGAGGAGACCGGGCGCATACCGAACGCCTTCCTCGTTGGTCCAGTTGACGACGGCGATCGGCGCCGCCGTCTGCACGCCGCCATCGTTGAGCGTTTCGACCACTTCAAGCGCCGCGAGAACGCCCGATACGCCGTCGAAACGGCCGCCATGTGGCTGGGTGTCGAGATGGCTGCCAGAGGCGATTACCGCCCTTCCAGGTTCTGTCCCGGGACGAACCGCGAACATGTTGCCGGAGCGGTCAATATGGATTTCAAGCCCTGCGTCACGGCACCACGTGGCGAGCAGTTCGCGGGCCTGCGAGTCTTCCTTCGACATTGCAAGGCGGCATACGCCTTCATCAGCGATGGCTCCAATCCTGGCCATTTCCATGTGGCGCGACCATAGCCGGTCAGCGTCGACTTCCAGCGACGCCATTGGATCGTTGAGTGGGAAGGTCAAAGAACGCGCTCCTTTCGACCGCTGACGAGTTGGGAGATCATCACCGCGACAACAAGTGCACCGCCATAGAAGAGATCGTGAACATATGTCCGGAAACCGAGCACCGAGAGCCCGTTGATGCCGGTGACGAGGAAATAGACCGCGATCACTGAACCCCAGGCGTTGAACCGCCCAGGCTTTATGCAGGTGGCCCCCAGGAAGGCAGCCGCGAAGGCAGGCAAGAGCAGCGTCGTCCCGGAGGTTGGGTTCGCTGAACCCGTCGTCCCGGTGTAGAGAATTCCAGCAATGGCGCCCAAGACGCCCGAGGCGACGAATGCGCTCATGCGTACGCGCCCGACGGCCACGCCAGTCAGCCGGCCGACATCGCGTCCCCTTCCCGTGAAGAGCAGTTGCTGGCCAAATGCCGTGTAGGACAGGAGGTACCAGACGAGCGCCGCGAGAGCGATCGCGTAGTAGAAGCTGATCGGTATGCCCGCGATCCGGTTGATGATGACGTATTGCATCAGTGCGCGGGAGACGCCACTGATCGTCTGGCTGTCGCTCATCCACAGCGTGACACCGTGCAGGAATGTTCCGACCCCGAGGGTGACGATCAAAGAGTGGACCCGGAAGTAAAGCGTGATGGCGCCGTTAACGAGGCCCACACATGCGCCGGCGGCCAGCGCTATCGGGATCACATAGCCAAGCTCCACCCCCATGCGCGCACTGAGAAGAGCGGTCAGCATGGACACGAAAGTCAGCGTCTGTGCTATCGACAGGTCGAAATCGCCAGCTGTCAGCGGGATGATCAAACCCAGGGTCACAATGACCAGGACGGCTTCGGACCCGAAGATCGAAGAGAAATTCGACCAACTCAAGAACGTATCCGGACGCATCGCGCCAAACAGCGCGATCACTGCCAGCCATACAAGGAGCAGGCCGAAGCGTTCGAGTTGATGGCCCAATCTAGACATGAGGTTCCCTACGCCGGTGCATGGACCCGGCTTTCGCCGTAACAGGCCGCTTCGATCGCGGATTTCGTAACCTGGCTGCCGATCAACTCGGCCTTTACACGGCCGCGTTCGAAGACCAGGACGCGGTGGGCGATCATCTCGAGTTGTTCGAACTCGGACGTCGCGCAGATGACTGCCGCACCTTGCGCGCACGTCGCCAGCAGTCGCTCGTAGATCTCGCGGCGCGCGCCGACATCGATGCCTTGGGTGGGCTCGTCCAGCAAGATCAGGCTCGGGGAAAGCTGCAGCCATTTCCCCAGCAATAGTTTTTGTTGATTGCCGCCCGACAGTTCTGAAGCCGCCTGCCGGGGAGCCTCTGCCTTCACTCCGAACTGGCGCATCAGGGCCGCAGTGGTCGCTTCGCGAGCGCCATGCCTCAAGAAAAGACAATCATCTCCGCGCGCAGCCATCGGCAGCATGGCATTCTCTGTCAAACTCAAATCGAGCGCGAGCCCGAGTTTTTGTCGATCGGCTGGAATGAAGACGATCCCTGCGGCAATTGCCGCTGCCGGGGTCATTCCTGCTAGCTCGTGGGTGTTCTCACCCATCTTCAGCCGCCCGCTGCGTGCGTGCAGCGCCCCGGCGAGCAGATACAGAACCTCATCATAGCCAGAGCCGATCAATCCGGTCAGGCCGAGGATTTCTCCGGGCGCAACGTCGATACTCAACGCGCTTACCGTCTTACCCGACAACCCGGTCACCTCCGCCCCAGCGCCCTTTGCTGGGGGCGTGTCGCCGACCAGCCGTTCTTGCGCCACGGCGCGACCGACGATTGCCTCGACGATATGCGCCCGGTCCGTCTGCGCCGTGTCGAAGCTGTCGATGACATGCCCATCACGCAGAACCGTCGCCCGGTCGGTAATTGCGAGCACTTCGTCAATGTCATGCGAAACGAAGATGATGCTGACGCCCGCGTCCTTGAGCCGGCGCATCATCGCGAAAAGCTCGCGTACGTCTTCCATCGGCAGGAAGGGCGTGGGCTCGTCGAGAACAAGGAGGCCCGGAGAAGCGTGCTCATTATGCGAACTGATCCGGTCGACTGCACGCACGATCGCCAGTTGCGCCCGCTTCACCGGAGAAAGATCCCCCACGATCGCCCATGGATCGAGGGAGAGATGAGTGCGATCGAACAGCAGTTTGGCGCGTTTTGCTTCCGCGTTCCAGTCGATGAACCAGGAGTTCACCCGTTCGTGGTCGCCTGCGATCAGGTTCTCGAGCACCGTGGCCTCGGCCAGCAGGCCGAGGTTCTGGTGGACGAAAGAAAGCCCGATCTTCTCGCTGCCGCCGAGCGGGATGGGAAGCGAAATGGGCTTTCCGTCGATTTCGAGGCTGCCCTCGTCCGGCTTGTGAAAGCCGGAGAGGATCTTGATGAGTGTCGACTTGCCCGATCCGTTCTTCCCGAGAAGACCATGAATTTCTCCGGGCATGACCGCGAGGTCCGCGCGCGACAGCGCGTGGACCCCGCCAAAGGATTTGGTCAATCCATTGAGCTTCAATCGTGGAGCAGGCGTGCCGATCACTCGGCGATCTGCCAAAGCTTGCGGTACTCCGCGACATAGGCATCGCCATAGCCCTTGGCAGCATCCGCCGGCGCGCCGACCTCGGCGATGTTGGCAGCGTCGAAGACACGCAGCGGGACCTTGGAGTCGCGGATCGTTTCCTTGCCGCACAGGAGGCGCATCTCGGCGTCCAGCATCGCGTGCGCGATCCAGTCGAGGTTCTCGCCGATATCCATCTCCACGTCGCTAGCCCGGATCAGGTCGAGAACGAATGGTGTCCCATTGAAAGTCGCAACCTTTACCTTGTCTCCGCGCCCGGCAATTGCGATCGCCGGCGTCACAAAGGTCGACATGCTGTCATAGATGGGAATGACGTAGTTCAGGTCGGCATTGGCCTGTAGGGCGCCGGCGACTGTCGGCTGGATCTTCGTCGCCCAGTCGGTGATGGGCACGTTGACGATCTCGTACTTGCAGTCGGGACAACGTGTCTCGAAAGCTTCCGTGAGTCCGCTGACGATGGAATCCGTCGACAGCGCTTCATTCGAGACGACGACAAGGGCATTGGTCTTGCCCTCTGTCTTGGCGATAGTCCAGTCGGCCATCAATTCGCCGGCCTTACGATAGTCGATTGCGATCGCAGCGTCGACGCCCGCGGGCGCATCCTGCTCCAGACCGGTCAGGTGCGACGTGACGACCTTGACGCCCTTGGCTTGTGTCTGCAGGACCTGGGGCTCGAAGAAGCGCGGATCGGCACCCGCCAGCAGGCTGACCAGGTCGAAGCCATTGTTGGCGGCGAAATCCATGCCCTGGATCCACTGGGTCGGGTTGCCCTGGTTCTCCCACTCCATGTGATCGAACCCCAGCTCGGCCGCGAGCTTCGACTTGTGGTCGCTGATCGTCTTGATGAACGGGATCGCGCTCGATGCCGGGATCGTGAAAATCTTCTTGCCCGCCATGCAGGCCTTAGCGTCGAAAGGTTCGCCTGCTGGAACGAATTCGGGTACTCCGGAATAGGCGGCGATGTTTGCTTTGGCTTTGTCGACACCTTCCTGTGCCGAAGCAGGCAAAAGCCCTGCCAAAATGAGTGCCGATGCCATGCCTGTAATTTTTGCAACGCGTATCATCTGTTTCTCCTCTGTAAGACGCCGAAGGTCCCGTTATTGCTTGTCTCGTAGTCCCAGCGTCGCGACGGCGTCGACTGTGTCGCCGCTGATAGCAACTGCATAATCCGATCGCGCCTTCTCGGCGTCGATCAGGCCATCCAGAACGTCATCGAGAACGGCTTGTGGGTCGCGTTCGAGCGGATTGCCGTATCCACCGCCGCACGGACCGAAAGCCGTGATGCGATCACCCTTCGCGAGATGGCGGTAGGGGATTTTTGACGGCAAATCCTCGACACCACCGCGCGCATGCGCGAGTTCGACTCTCGCTGGCGAACCGTCCGCCCCACCAAGGAAGCCCCAGGGGCGGAACCTCTGCCCATCGCCCTCGATCGACACCGCGCCGTCCTCCAACAATTCGAAAGAGCGGATCGAACCGATGCCGCCACGCGAGGCGCCCGCACCGGCCATGTTCTCGCGCAGTTCGTAGTTGAGGACACGCAAAGGAAGGTGGGATTCGATGTCTTCGATCGGATTGTTGCGCGTATTGGCGTAGAGCGTGTCGACGGCGTCCATGCCGTCCTTACCGTGACGCCCTCCATAGGCGCCTTCCATGATCTCCATATGGACCCATGGAGCGCCATGCGAGACACCGCTGAACGCCATCACGCGGAGATTGCCGATGCCGGCGCTGACCTGTTGCGGTACGGCGGGCGCTATCGCCTTCATCACCGTATCGGCGACTGCATTGCCCGGGCAGAAGCGGGCGATGACCGGAGCCGGGAATATCGGATTGGCGAGGCATCCTTCGGGCGCAAAGATGGTGATCGGCCGGGTCAGGCCGCTGTTCTGGGGGATTGCGCCATAGACGTCGCTGTCAAGCAGGATCGAGCGCAGGGTCAGCCACACAGCACAATCGACCGTACCAACGAGCGGCATGTTTATGGGCTTGTTCGAGGTCTGGGGCGCCGTTCCCGTCAGGTCGACATGGATGTCGGACCCCGTGATCGTCAGGGTAACCTCGATGGGCAGTTCCTTGAGAGCCGGATCTGGGCTGTCGAGGTAGCCGTCGATGAAGGTTCGGGCATTGTAGCGACCGTCGGGAATCCGGGCGATGGCATCGCGCATGAGGTGCTCGGAGTAGTCGAGCAGGTCTTCATAGGCGCCCGTCACCGTGTCGAGCCCGTACTGATCCAGGAGCGCTGCGTATCGATCCGCTCCGATACGAGCGGCCGAAACCTGCGCTTCCATGTCGCCAACGACCAGATCAGCGATTCGGATGTTGCTTCGCAGGATCTGCCAGACCGGCTCGACCTTGCGGCCGCCCTCGTAGACACGGATCGCCTTGAACTGGAGGCCTTCGGCGTAGGTGTCCACCGCGTCGACAATACCGCAGCTGCCCGGGGTCAGAGCGCCAATGTCGAGATGATGCGCGGTTGTCACCGAGAAGCCGGCGAGTTCGCCCCTGTGGAAGATCGGCACGACAAAACCGACGTCAGGCCCATGGGAGGCGCCGCCATAGGGATCGTTGTGCATGAAGACATCGCCGGGATTAACGGTATCGCCGCGCTTTTCCAGTTCGCGCAGAATGCCGGCGATGTACCCAGGGATCGGTCCGGATTGCAGGGGCGTGCTCATCGTGCATTCGCACAGCTGGCGACCGGTCGCATCGGTCAGCGCCGCTCCAAAGTCTTCGCTCTCGCGAATGATACTGGAATAACTCATCCGCATGAGCTTGTGGCCCATCTCGATGGCGATGTTCTCCAGCGCACCGTGGATCACCGCAGCAAGGAAGGGATCGACTCGGGTCTGCATCATCGGTCTCCTACGCCTGGTTTTCGCGTGACATACGCACATTGCCGAAACGGTCGGCCCAGTAGGTCCAGCCGGGTGGTACAACAGTGGTCGTGTCTGTCTGCAGCAGGATCGCCGGGCCGCTGAACCTGCGGTCGACCGGAAGCGACGTCCGTTCGATATGCGGCGTATCGTACGTCTTCAGCTCGTCATCAAAACGAAACACGCACCGTCCGGCGCCAACCTGTCGCGGCTCGCCCGACACCGAATAGGCCGGCGGTTCGGCGAGCTTGTCGACCATGCCCAATCCTCGCACCTTGACCGTGACGATTTCGATTGGGCTTGCCTCGAAGGCGTGGCCGTATTCCTCCCGGTGTCGGTCGTGGAAGGCGCGCCAGACCGTCTCCAGCGAGGACATTGTCAGCGGCCCGTCGGGCACGTCGATCTTCAGCTCATAGCCTTGACCGACATAGCGCAGGTCGGCCTGCCGCAGCATCTTGACGCGGTCGGCTGGGACCTTGTCGCGTGCGAAGATCGCGCCGAGTTCCTGCTCCATGTCGTCGAACAGCCCCTGCAGGCGGTCGAGCTCCAGGGAGCCCTTTACCGCAAAGGCCGTGCGCAACGCATGGTACTCCAGGTCGGCAGTCAGCAACCCGACCGCAGATGTGATGCCCGGATGTGGCGGGATCAGCACGTTTTGCATGTCTAGCATCGTCGCAACCTCAGCCGCATGGAGAGGGCCAGCCCCGCCGAACCCTGCGAGCGTGAACTCGCGCGGATCGATACCCTTCTGGACGGTGCGGGAGCGGATCGCGTTCGCCATGTTGCTGTTGAGGACCGTCAGGGCACCTTCGGCCGTCTCTTCCGGCGTCCGTCCGAGTGCCGCGGCAAGCTCTCCGATGACGCGTTGCGAAGCCTCCCCGTCGAGTGACATCCGGCCACCAAGGAAGTTGTCGGCCACCAACCGGCCGAGCACGAGATTAGCGTCGGTCACCGTGGGCAAATTGCCGCCGCGACCGTAAGCTGCCGGCCCTGGATCGGCGCCAGCACTTTGCGGGCCGACCCGGAACGCCTTGCCCCGGTCGATATGAGCGATCGAGCCACCGCCGGCACCGATCGTGTGGATGTCGATCATCGGCAGCATAACCGGAAAGTCGGCGATCTTGGCGCTGCGCGCATCGGCCTCTGCAAGGCGGCCGTCGCGTACGATGCCGATATCCGCGCTGGTGCCGCCGATGTCGAGGGTGACGAGCCGCCGGGTTCCCGCGTGCTCTCCGACCCATGCGCCGCCGCGCACGCCTGCCACGAGACCAGACAGCAATGTCGTTGCCGGGCGTTCGGCAATCATCTCTGGCGTCGCTAGACCGCCGCTCGAGGTCATGACCCGCAACTCGCCGGTGACGCCGAGCTTGCGCAACTCGTCACTCAGATTGCTGACGTAGCGGCGCACCTTCGGTCCGATGAAAGCCGACATGGCTGCCGTGGTGAAACGCTCGAACTCGCGGAACTGAGGCGAGACCTCCGCGGACGTCGTGACGAAGACGTCCGGCAGGATGTTGCGCACGATCTCGGCTGCGCGCTTCTCGTGCATCGGGTTCACGTAGGAGAACAGGAACCCGACAAGAATCGCCTCGACGCCCGCGTCACCGAGTTCCCGCGCGACCGTTGCCACGGCGTCTTCGTCGAGGGCGACGAGTTCGGCGCCTTTCGCATCGAGGCGCCCTGCCACTGTCTTGCGAAAACGGCGACGTATCAGAGGGCGGCTCTGCCACGGCAGGTCCTGCATGATCGAATAGTGCTGCGGCCGCTGGTGGCGTCCGATGTGGAGGATGTCCCGGAAGCCCTCATTGGTGATCATCCCGGTCACCGAGCCGTCATGGACGAGCATCGCGTTGGTGCCGACGGTCGTGCCGTGAAACACGGCTTCGATCTGCCCCGGTGTCACCTGTGCGATCTCGCAGATTTCGCGGATGCCCTCGACGACGCCCAGCGCCGGATTGGCAGGGGTCGACGGCGTCTTGTGGATCGTCACCGATCCCTTTTCGAGATCTGCCAGGATCAGGTCCGTGAACGTCCCCCCGACATCGACGCCCAGTGCAATCATTCCAGCCTCCAAATGCGAACGGGGCAACATTGATCCATATGGATCGAATTGGCAAGTTGAATCCATATGGTTTGAATTGTAGGCAAGGCAGGGCATGTGAACGGACCCTGGAGCAAGGTGCACCGGGAAGGAGCGTGGTTCGAAGGGGGGAGGCGGCGATGGGCGTTAACAGACTGCTGGACGAGATTTTTTCCGGGGAACTCCGCGAACTGATGGTGATCAGTTACATCGTCCTGGGCAACAACGCGGTTACCAGCCGCTTCATAGAACGCCGTTTTCGCATGCCGGTGCAGGCCTGGTCGGCACTCTACGCGATCGACCGGTTCCCAGGCATCCGCGCCAAGGAAATCAAGCAGATCTTTCCGCGGCCGCAGAACACGATCAGCCGTGCGGTTTCGCTTCTGGAGGAGCGGAACTACATCTTCCAGGAAACATCCGAAACCGACGGGCGCGAAAAACGCCTTTATGCGACAGAAGGCGGCAAGGCGCTTCTGGTTGACCTTGTTGAGACATCCCGTAGGCGGCAGGCCGAATTGCTGGCTCCTCTCTCGGAGGACGAGCGCGGGACGTTCTTTGAACTCGCGCTAAAGGTCGCGAGCGGGCAGAAGCTTCTCTGTTCCTCGGTCATGGATACAGACTGACGGAAACCCGGACGACGCCGCCAACCGATGTCCGGCCGGAAGGCGGGGTGATCGCGGACGGGGTGGTACGCCGCCGCCAAAGAGGTTCCAGACTCGGTCGACAACGCCGGTGATCGGCGCGGTGAGCGCAGATACCTTTTCCTCCACTTAGGTTCCTCCACTTAGGCGATCAGACTGTCGAAGACCGCTTTCATGCCGTCACAGAGCGCCTGGATGACCGCCGGCGAAGGAGCGGGCTGGGGTCTCTTCTGGGGATCGCTGATCGGAGGCCTGCTTCCCGCTCCGTTTACCGCGGAGGCAAGCGCGGCAGTAGCCGGCAGCGCCGTGGCGGCAGGCGCCTTGACCTGTGGCGCACTCGGGCGTCGTCGGCGGTGCGATCGATGCCGACTGGTGGAAGGATGAGTTCGGTACACTCAGGAGCGCGACTACGGCGAGGCGATCGCCGACGGGATCGACGCGGAAGTGCGCGGGATCGTCGAGAAGGCCTTCGATCGTTCGGTCAAGCTGCTTACCGAGCGGCGCGCGCTTCTTGAAACCACTGCTCGTCGATTGCTTGAAAAGGAAACGCTTGACGAGGTCGAACTTGGTTTGCTGACCGAGGTTCATGCGCCCACATTCGCGCGCCTTGGCCGGCGATCCTCCGATGCCTAAAGTGCCCCTCAGACTGCATTAACGCATTCCATGTGCGTTGCCTAAACCTAATCGGCGCGATTATTGACGAGCGCTAACTATGATGATAATTCGTACTATAAGGAGAATTTGATGCTGCGCGGTTCCGGACTCAAAAGACGCAAATTATCCGACCAGGTTGTCGACCGGATCAAGCATTGGCTCATGACGGAGCGCATGCAGCCCGGGGATCGACTACCGCAGGAAAAGGAGCTGATGAGTCTCCTGGGTGTAAGCCGCGGAACGATTCGTGAAGCTCTCAAGGCGCTGGAGGTGCAAGGGGTCGTCCGAGTTGCGACCGGCCGCTTTGGCGGCGCAGTTGTCGCCGAGGTCGGCTACGAAACTGCTGCCAACCTGCTCGGGAACTACTTTTATTTTAAGAAGCTTTTGGCCAAGGAAATCTATGAATTTCGACAGCTGATTGAGCCTGAAATGGCTGCGGAGGTCGTCGGCCGCCTTGCGGAGACAGACTTCCGCCGGCTGGAGGAACTAATCGAATCCTGCGCTTGCGTTGAGGATACCCCTGATGCGCGCAGGCGACAACGGCTCGACGAGCTTGAGTTTCACAATGTGCTCGCCGCTTGTTGCCCAAACCCGCTATTCTCGTTCGCCTGCCAATTTGTCAATAAGGTTCTGGCGGACCAAGTTGTCTACAAGCGGATGTACCTGGATCGGCAGGAACACATCGACCGGGAGAACCACGCGGCGCATTCTGAACTTCTCGAAGCCTACCGGGCGGGCGATCGCGACCGAGTTCATCAGTCAATGTCGCGCCATATGAGGCAATGCTCGTGCCACGTTGCCGATCTTGAGGCGATCGTGGAGACGCGGTTTTTGGGTGACGCGCGGGCAATATCGGATTCCGGTTTCCTGAGATGAGCGCGTCTTCAGACCCGCTCGCTGAACATGCCGGACAGGTCCGTGAGATACTCTCGGTGGCCGGGCTACGAAAGACGTTTCCTGGCGTGATCGCGCTCGGCGGCGTCGATTTTGACGTTCGGCGGGGCGAAGTGCACGCGCTTCTGGGAGCAAACGGCGCCGGCAAAAGCACTCTGATCAAGGTGATAGCCGGGCTCTACCGTCCGGACGTGGGTGAGATCTATATCGATGGCGAACTCGTCGATTTCGCCACAACTACGGATGCCATGCAGTCTGGGGTGAGCGTCATCTACCAAGATTCCGCACTCGTTCCCCAACTGAGCATCGCCGAGAACATTTTTCTTGGAAGCGAGAAACGGGGAGCGCTTGGTCTGGTTGACTGGGCAGCCACCCATGCCGCGGCGCGTCAGCTTTGCGACCGGATCGGCGCGCTCTTTCCCACCACAACGCTGGTCTCCGAACTTGGCCCGGGTCAGCGACAGCTGGTTGAAATCGCCAAGGCGCTGCGTAGCGAAGCCAAGTTGCTCATCCTCGATGAGCCGACCGCTTCCCTTAGCCATTCCGAGTCCGAGCGCCTGTTCCAGCTCGTTCGCGAATTGGCGGCCGCTGGGGTTGGGATCGTCTATGTCAGTCATAGGCTAGACGAGATTGCCCCGTTGGTGGACAGGGTGACGGTGCTGCGAGACGGCCTTTCTGCGGGGACGTTCCCGGCCAATGCTCTTGATCGGGCGAGAATCGTATCTCTGATTACCGGGCAGGAACGGCATTCTGTTCGTATCGCGCGATCTCCTTCGACTAAGGCGGCTGGGGCTCTGCTGGAAGTGCGAGGGCTTAGCCGGGCCGGCGAATACGAGGATGTGAGTTTCGTCGTACGATCGGGCGAGGTCGTCGTCCTGACTGGACTGGTCGGGGCCGGCCGAACAGAACTCCTCGAGACAATTTTTGGCGTCCGTACAGCCGATCGCGGCGAAATCAAGATTGATGGAAAGCCCGTCTCATTCCGGAACGCGCGCGAAGCGATTGCCGGGGGCGTAGCATTGATCCCAGAGGACCGTCGCGGCCAAGGCATTTCGATCACAATGTCAATATTCGAAAACATCGCGTTACCGATTCTCTCCCGGTTCGTGGGCAGCTTCGGCCTTCGTAAGCGCCTTCAGATCGCTCATGCGGAAACGATGATCCGACTGATAAACATCCGCACACCCGGTCCGCGCGTGGCGGCAGGCGCTCTTTCCGGCGGTAACCAGCAAAAGGTGGTGCTGGCGAAATGGCTGTCGACTGACTCTAGGGTCCTGCTGTTTGATGAGCCGACCCAAGGCGTCGACGTTGGCGCAAAGGATGAGATCTATGGTCTCATCGATCAATTGGCAGCCGAGGGACGAGCGATACTAGTCGTTTCCTCAGACCTCGAGGAAGTTCTCGCGATCGCAGACCGCGTGCTCGCGATGCGAGCCGGCATCATCGTTGGCGAATTCATCGGCCAAGCAATTTCGGCGAGCCGAATTCTGGACGCTATAACACACGGATCAGAACGATGAAGTACAAAGGCACCCTCCCCACCCTCTCTACGCGAGGCGCGGCTTCACGGATCGATCCGGCGCTGTTTGGACCGGGCCTGGCGCTTCTCGGCATGTTCGTCGTGTATTCGTTATCCAGCCCGCATTTCCTGACGACTCAAAACATTACAAACGTCCTGGTACAAAGTTCGCCGCTCCTCATCTTGGCAACGGGGCAGACTTTTGCGCTGCTAATGGGTGGCCTTGACCTGTCGCAGGGTTCGATCATGAGCCTGGTGAGCGTGGTTACCGCGACTGTTATGCTCAATTACGGCATCGCACCGGCTGCCATCGTCGGCATTGGCTCAGGCATCCTCGTTGGGGTGCTTAATGGCGTCCTGATCGGCCGCGCGCGCATCCAGCCCTTCATAGTCACCTTGGGCATGCTCTACATGATCGCGGGAGCCGCTCTTGTCATCTCCGGAGGGTCGACGGTCTTTGGCCTGCCCAGGCCGGACGTTGACATCTTCTTCTGGTTTGGCGGCGGCTTCATCGGCCCCCTGCCGGTGCCGGTCCTCATCGCGGCGCTGCTACTTGGGGTTGCCTATCTGGTGCTGACACGCACCCCCATCGGCCGGCACGTCTACGCTATTGGCGGCAACGAACAGGTTGCGATCATGTCGGGCATCGATGTCGGACGCACTAAGATCTTCATCTATGCGGTCAGCGGTACATTTGCGGCAATCAGCGGCTTCATGCTGAGCGGCCGGGTGATTTCCGGGCAACCTTTGCTGGGGTCGGGCGACCTCCTGCTGCAATCAATCGGCGCCGTCATCATCGGCGGGACGAGCATTTTTGGAGGCAGCGGTGGGGTATTGCGCACACTTCTCGGCGTACTCGTCATCGCTTTTATGGTCAACGGGCTCAATCTGCTCGCCATTTCCACCTTCACCCAGCAGGTGATCGTCGGGGCGATCATCATCCTATCGGCCTGGGCCAATGCGCTTCGCCGCTCGCGCTGAGTGGATCAAGAATCCCGGGCCTGGCGCTGCCGGGCGGGAAAACAGGAGGAGTTGAAAATGAGGACAAGATCTTTTCTTTTAGGCGCCGCGGTGGCCATAGCCTCCCTTACGTGCGCAGCTGGCCTTGCCGGATCTGCCTTTGCGCAGGAGAAGGAAATCGCGGTGATGCTGCCGGCTGCCGGCGACCCGTACTTCAAAATGAAAGCCTTCGGCTATATCGATGAAGGCAAGAAACTCGGCTACACGGTCAATATCTATGACGCCGGCGGATACGGAAATCTACAGAAGCAGGTATCCCAGATCGAGGACGTGATACAGCGCAAGGTCGCCGGCATTGTGCTCGTCCCCGCCAGTTCGGATGGTACGGTACCGGTCGTCGAAAAGGCTATCGCTGCAGGCATCCCGGTCGTCAATGACGGCATCGCTACCAAGACCGACAAGATTACGGGCTTCGTGGGAGAGCCCTCCTATGTGATGACCGAGCTTCTGGCGGCATACGCGGTCGACAAGCTTGGCGGCACCGGCGATGTCGTGCTGCTGGCTGGTCCGAGCGGCCTTGATCTGACTCAGTTCCGGGTAGATGGGTTTAAGGACTACATCGCCAAGTTTCCCGGCATGAAGGTCGTGGCCGAGAAGTTCGGATCGACTGCGACCGCCGAGGCTCTCACCACTATGCAGGATTTCCTGCAGGCTCAGCCCAATGTGAAGGCGATTTATGCGTTCAATGGCCCGATTGCCATTGGCGCGGTGCAAGCTTTGCGCGCCGCAGGCAAACAGCCTGGCGACGTCTTGGTTCTCACCACCGACATGGAAGAGGAGACCAAGCGCTTGATCGAGGAAGGTTGGATCCAAGCAACCGTAGTGAGCCAGCCCGTTACGATGGCGAGACTTGCCGTACAGCGCGCCATTGAAGCGGCCGAAGGGAAGGCGATCCCTAAGGAAAGCCTGACGCAAGCTAGCATGATCACCAAGTCGACCGTCGGAAACGTTGACCTATCAGGTCAGACGGTCCCGGTCGGAGCCCAATAAGTAAACCAGGCGGCGGCCATAGAGCCGCCGCCACATTTCTTTCAAGGGAATCCGGCTCATGATCCATCGCTTTAACGGCAAAGCCATACCGGAACTTATCGTCAGCGGGCCTGGCAGTCGTCTCGGAATAGTTGCTGAACTCGACCGGCGCGATGCGTTGAAAATCGTTATTGTCTGTGGGCAGAGGCTTAGGTCTGGCACGCCGTTTGTCGGCGAGCTGGAGGCAGCCCTCGGATCCCGGGTTGCAGCCGTTATCGACCGCGTGGAGGCCAATACGCCGGTGGCGTCCGTCCATCGGGTGGTCGAACATGTCGCGCCGTTACATCCCGACGCAATCTTATCACTTGGCGGTGGCGCGGTTCACGACATGGCTAAGGCGATCGCCTTAATGGTGCCAAGCGGCCGCAGCATTGTGGACTTTGTAAGCCGCTTCGAGCCACCGTCAACGTTTCACGCCATGGACGTCGACGTCGACCCTCTGCCGGTGCTGACCGTCCCCAGCACGTTTTCGGCGGCAGACGTTGTTGGCGGCGGTGCCGTCACCGACACTGCGCAGGGCGAAAAGCTTATCTTCGTGCATCCGAAGCTTACTCCCGCTGCGGTGTTCCTGGACGCGGAAGTCGTGGCAACTACCCCGGCGGCAATTCTTGCTGCCAGCGGTATGAACGCGATCCACCACTGCTTAGAAGCCTGTTACTCGAAGGGCGCCCAGCCGATTACCGATGCCTTGGCGATTGCAGCGTTGCGCGGGCTGCTCACTAACCTTCCCTTCTACTCACCTTCAGCGTCGACTCCTACCCTAGCCGTCCATCAGGCGGCCTTGAATGCGGCGTCGATGTCAGGCCTAACCTACGCAAATTCATGGCTCGGGATAGGCCATTCCGTCTGCCACAGTCTCGGCGGTCGCTACGGCCTGTCGCACGGTCTGGCCAATGCCGTGATGGTAATTCACAGCGCACGATTCAACTTCGACGCAGCGCGCGCGCGCCTTGCGTATGTCGCCCGCAGCGTAGGAGTAACGAATTCCACAGATGAACACGCAGCAGCCCGCGACTTGTTGTCCGCGATAGAATCCATGGCGGACAAGCTGGAGATGCCACGGTCGCTTTCAGCTATCGACCTTCCCCCCGGTCAATTTGGTCAGATCGCTCAAGACGTCATGCGCGATCCGCAAACCTATTGGAACCCGCGAGCGACGGACGTTGGAGAGGTCGAGGCATGGCTCGAGAGCATAGGCTAAGATCATCTCATCCCGTTGCCAGCCGGGAGCCAATCCCACTGAGCGCGCGACGGGACCGCCTCGACTCCGCGTTTCCGCCCGGTATCGGAAGGCCGGTCCCGCTTTGGATCAACGGCGCCTGGACGCCGGGCGCTGCTGGAACCTCGCATCCAACCATGGATCCCACTTGGGGCAGACCCCTGGTGGACGTGGCGACCGCTGCGTCGGAGGACCTAGAAAAGGCAGTCGAATTCGCAACCCGAGCGCAAGCGGGCTGGTGGCTTATGGACGGTCAGGATCGCGCTCGGGTATTGCGCGGAATAGCGGATGGTATTCGAGCGCACGCCCTTGCCCTGGGAACGCTCGACACGCTCGATGCGGGTCGGCCGATTCGCGACACAGCGACACGCGATGCAGAGCGAGCGGCGCGAATCTTTGAGTTCTTTGCTGGGTCGACTGATCGGCTGCGAGGATCCTTTATTCCGGTGCAGCCGGGATCAACCAATTATATCGAATACGAACCGATAGGGATCGTCGGCGCTATCACCCCTTGGAACTATCCGATGACCAACGCGGCCGGCAAGATCGCGCCGGCGCTTGCGACCGGCAATGCAGTGATCTTGAAACCGGCGGAGGATTCGCCCCTTTCGGCACTGCTTCTGGCTTGGATCGCTCATCAGGCGGGATTGCCTGCCGGCCTTCTCTGCGTACTTAACGGCCCCGGCGAACTTATCGGTGAGGCCATTGTTCGGCATCCTTTGATTGGCAAGATAAACTTCACGGGCTCGACGAGCGTCGGTCGGCGAATAGGCGGTATCGCTGGCGGGCTTTTGAAGTCCGTGACACTTGAACTCGGTGGCAAGACAGGCTTCATGGTTTTTGCTGATGCTGATCTAGAGCGCGCCGCCGACGCGCTCGTCTACTCGGCGTTCAACAATGTTGGTCAAACCTGCACGGCGGGATCTCGTCTGCTTGTCGAAGCTGCGGTGGCGGAACGTTTCGCGGAAATGATAGTGTCGCGGCTTAGTCTACTGCGCATCGGCGACCCGCTTGATCCTGACACACAGTTCGGCCCCGCGATCTCGGCGCGCCAAAAGGATGACGTTCTCAGGCGGATCGCCGATGCCGACCGCGACGGTATCCGACGTCTCGCCATGGCGAGGTTTCCGCTGCCGGCCGAGGGCTATTATCTGGCGCCGACGGTATTCCTCGACGTTGATCCAGCGCACGCCGTCGCCCAGGAGGAGGTGTTCGGGCCTGTTGTGGCAGTGACCCCTTTCTCCGACATTGACGAGGCAATCGCCATCGCAAATGGCACCAGATATGGATTGGCCACTACGGTCTGGACCGGCAGTGTGATGACAGCGGGTCGCATCGCGCGCCAAGCCCGATCAGGCATCGTCTGGGTCAATACCGTCCACAGCCTGTATCCCGGCTCTCCGTACGGCGGCCACAAGGATAGCGGGATGGGAGTTGAGATGGGCGAGGAGGCCGTCCGCAATCACATGAAAAGCAAAAGTGTGTGGATAAACGACGGGTCATGGCGGAGCCCATGGGCTTAGAGGCTGATCCTTCCTCGCTCACTCGCCTGCTTCGCATACCAAGCGCGGGGTTGATCACGCGTTTGGTTGCCGACGTCCCTTCCCTCGAGCCTTGGCTGATCGAGACGCGGCGCGAACTGCATCGCCATCCCGAACTCGGCTGGCGGGAGATCGAGACTACCCGGTATATTGTGCGCGAACTGCAGGAGTTGGGCTTTCGCGTGGTTTCGGGCCGCGAACTGCTTGGTGATGCAAACCGACGTGGAATGAGCAGCGATCCGATTCCGGGCGAGGGAGACACCGGCTGCATCGCCTCCTTCGACACTGGCCGTGCCGGGCCCACGGTTTGCCTGAGGGTCGATATCGACGCCCTGCCGATTCGCGAAGCGGAGAGCGGCCACCGTCCGGCTGTCGGGGGATTTGCATCACGCACCCAAGGCGTCATGCATGCTTGTGGCCATGACGGTCACATTGCGATCGGACTCGGGGTAGCGCGGACACTCGCACCGCTTCTCGATTCCGCAAACGGAAAATTGTTGATCTTGTTCCAGCCTGCGGAGGAAGGGGGCCGTGGGGCTCAAGCCGTTGTCGACGCCGGTTGGATGGCAGGTATCGATTTGCTACTGGCTGTTCACATAGGTCTCGGAGTCCCCTCCAATACTGTGGCGGTGGGGGTCGATGGCTTCCTCGCAACTCGTAAATTCTCGGTCGATCTCGCCGGCCGTTCCGCTCACGCGGGAAAATCGCCTGAAAACGGCCGCAACGCGCTACTTGCGGCCTGCCAAGCGGCCTTAGGGCTACATGGACTGGCGCAGTCAAGCGAGCCAGGCGTCAGGGTCAATGTCGGTGTAATGAGGGCCGGAACGACCCTCAACGTCGTGCCGGATCAAGCGCTGCTCGAATTCGAGATACGCGCCGCCGAGATGGCCGGTTTAGAATCATTGGACCGACGTTGTCGCACAATGGTTGAGATGACGGCCGCAGCACATGAAGTGAACAGCACGATCAGCTTACGGGGCGCAGCAGAAAGCTGGAGGAACCCAGCCGCGGTGGTCTCTTGGGCCGCGACAGTCAACAGCGCCGTGAACGCGTTCGGGGATTGTCTCCTGGACCATTCCTTCGGAGCAAGCGAAGATGCGACGGTCTTGGCCAACGAGGTCGTGCGTCACGGCGGCGCCGCTGGGATTATTGTCCTTGGCTCTGATCTGAGCGATGGGCATCATACCCCGCATTTTGACTTTGACGAGAGCGTCCTTTCGCGCGGAGTACTTTTCGCTTCGGCGGCCATCGGAGCCGCATTGGAGATTGAACTATCCGGTTGAATGGTTATGCGGGTGACCGCGGCGCCTATGCCCCCGACGAGGATTACCGCATCGAAGGTCGCCCAGCCCATTTCGCCCCAGGTCGGGAGCCGCTCGCCGCGGGTGATCACCCCTTCCAGATCAGAAACGCCGCCTAGGACCAGGTTCTTTGCACCAAGCAACCAGTTGCATGGGGTCAAGTCACATCTGCCGCCTCGTATCCGCTTCGCCGACCGTTGGACGATTTTCCTTGTCACATGGCGCCATTACAAGCATCTAGCTTTTGGTCCGTGGATTACTATCAAGTCCTCCGTCCTGATTTCCCAACTGATTGGTTGGAGTCTATCGACGGCATGAGCACCGGCATCTAGTGTGCGTGGGAGACTGTTCGATAGGTGTAATAGTGAAGACTGCAGCTGATATCCCGCTCGCCGAGCGCGCTACCGATGCCGCTCTGCTCGTTGTCGACATGCAGAATGATTTCGTGCGCCGGGGAGCTCCCCTCGAGGTGGTTGAGGCGCGCGAAACCATTTTGCGGATCCGTCAGCTGATTGACGGCTTTCGGGCGCTGGGGCGACCGGTCATCTACACGCGTTTCCTAGCCGAGCAGTCGGACAGCCTGATGTGGCTGTGGTCGCCGCAATGCCAGCCGGAGGTAAAATGCTGCTGGCAGGGCTTCAGCCGTCGCTATGATGACGCGGTCGGCGAACTCCACTGCATCGCCGTCATCGACGAACTAACGCCGCTGCCCGGTGATCCCGTCGTCGACAAGTACGGCTACGGCTCATTCCACAATACTGACCTCGACGCACGGTTGAAGGGGCTTGGCGTCGCCTCCCTGATCGTAACCGGAACGGTCGCCCAGATTTGCGTGGAGGAGACGGCACGCGAAGCCTATCACCACGGTTATCGCACGACCATGATATCCGATGGTGTCTCGTCCTTCGATGCAGAACTGAAGGCGGCGACACTGAAGAACTTCGCCATGAAGTTCGGCTGGGTGGCAGACAGCGAAACGGCGCTGGCATGGTTGCGACAGGCGGAGAGTGGCCGGATGCGCAAGGCGGGTTAGAAGCGGCGGCTGCGAGAGCCGCCGCTTCTCATGTTCACACTCAAAGACTGCAGCTGGTGACCGGAGGCTTGGGCTCGTTCTTCTGCAGGATCTCCAGCTTTGCGCTGTCGTTCACCTTGGCAAGATAGTTCGGCAGGACGGCGTGATTGTTGCCGGCCTCGACCCTCATCACGCCGATCGGCCCGTCGACCTCGACCTGGCTGATCGCGGCGACAACCTTTTCTGGCTCGACGCTGCCGGCCTTCTCCACCGCTTTCGCGTAAAGCATGGCGGTCTGATAGACCGAAACGCCGATATAGTTGATCGGCTTGTCTGCCCCGAATTTCTCCGCAAACGCCTTGGTGAAGGCGTTGTTGGCCGGCGAGTCGATCTGCTGGAAATAGCCCTGCGACGACAGGATGCCCGCCTGCTCCGCCGGCGTGACCGCGCCAAGCGAGACCTCGTCCCAGGCATGGAAGACCAGCGGCTGCTTCATGCCGAAGCTGTGATATTGCTTGACCGCCGTAATTGCATCGTCGGCCACCAGCATGAACGACACGATGTCGGGATTGGCCGCCTTGATCTTGGCGAAGGACGGGCCGAAATCAGTCATGCCGAAGGGCACGAACTCCGCCCCCGCCAGTGAGCCGCCACGGGCCTCCAGACCGGCCTTCAGCTGCTCAGTGCTGCCACGCGGCCAGATATAGTCGTGGCCGATGACGTAGACGCTCTTGCCGACATTGGCGGTCAAATATTCGGCTAGCGGGTCGATCTGCTGGTTGGGCACCTGCCCCGTATTGACCAGCAGCGGGGAGCAGTCGCCACCCTCGTAATAGGTCGGGTAGATGAACAGTTTCTTGGCACGCGACGTCACGCTGAGGGCCGCGGTGCGTTCAAAACTTGCGAGCGTGCCAAGCACCAGGTCGACATTGTCGTCGGCGACGAGTTTGCGCGTTTTGTCGATAGTCGACTTCGCGTTTGTTTCGTCGTCCTCGGTGAGCGAGATGATCTCACGACCGCCAATGCCGCCCGCCGCATTGAGATGATCGATGGCGAGCTGGTAGCATTGCAACTGGACGATGCCGAGGATAGCCTCGGACCCGGTCAACGGCGCGATGAAGCCGATCTTGACCTGGTCGGCGGCCCTCAGAATCGACGGCATAGCGAGGGTTCCGGCGGCGGCCCCGAACCCCTTGAGCGCGGTGCGTCTGGTAATGTGCAGTTTGGACATGACATTTTCCCCTTTGGTTTTGGACACTTTCCATGAGACGGCATCCGCTAGAGGGCGAGATACCGCTTCAGAACCGCATCGTTTCTGAATTCGTCGGCCGGACCCGCGTGAACGAGCCGGCCCTTCTCCATCACAAGACACCGGTCGGCGGTGGCCAATGCGAGTCCGATGTTCTGCTCGACCAGCAGGACGGCGAGCTTCGTTCGGTCACTCAGCTCACGGATGAGTTTGCCGATCTCGGTGACAATGTTCGGCTGCACCCCTTCCGACGGCTCGTCGAGCAGCATGACCTTCGGCCGACAGACCAGAGCCCGGGCGATGGCCAACTGCTGTTGCTGCCCGCCGGACAGCGTAACGGCTCGCTCTGCCAGCTTTTCCTTCAACATCGGAAAAGGCGCGATTGCGTCGTCGATTGACAACGCTTCACGCGCACCTGCAGCCCGTGTACCGGCGCGGATGTTGTCGGCAACCGAAAGCTTTCCGAGGATGCCGCGACCTTGCGGCACCAGTGCCATGCCGAGCCGGGCGATCGCATGCGCCGGGGCGCTGCCAATGGACGTTCCGTCGAGATGGACCTTGCCCTCACGCGATGGGATCAACCCCATAAGTGCGCGCAGCAGGGTCGTCTTGCCAACGCCATTGCGGCCAAGCAGTGCGACAACCTCGCCGGGCTCCAGCGCAAACGAGACGTCTTCCAGAACGGGCACGGTGCCGTATGAAGCGTTGAGGGTTTCGACCGACAGCATCAGCCGCGCCCCAGATAGACATCGCGCACGCGTTCGTCAGAGGCAACCACCTCGAAGGAGCCTTCCGCGATGACGCGGCCCTGGTGAAGAACCAGCGTGCGGACACCCAGGGCCCGCACGAACTCCATGTCGTGCTCGATGACGGCGACCGCCGAGCGCGATCCGATCTCGCGTATCAGCCGCACGGTTCGCTGCGTCTCCTCCGGTCCCATCCCGGCAGTCGGCTCGTCGAGCAGAAGCACCTTCGGCTCGGTGGCCAGCGCCATGCCGATCTCCAGCCATTGCTTCTGGCCATGAGCGAGAATGCCGGCAGGCCGCTCGGCGTCCTGCGTCAGCCCGAGAAGGTCAAGGACATCAGCCAGCGCCATCTCATCGGCGCCACGGCGCTGCGCGACACGCAGATTATCGGCGACGCTGAGCGACGGGAAAACGCTCGGCACCTGGAATTTTCGGGCAACGCCATTCCGGGCAAAGGCATGGATCGGGCGACCGGTAAAATCTTCGCCGCCGAGACGTATCTCGCCCGAAGTCGGCTTGACCGTGCCGGTAAGCACATTGAAGAACGTGCTCTTGCCGGCGCCATTGGGGCCGACGATACAGCAGATATCGCCCGGCTGGATCGTCAGACTGACGCCGGCCACAGCCACCAGGCCGCCGAAGCGTACGGCAATGTCGCGTGCTTCGATCAGCGGCGCGGTCAAGTCCGGCCTCCGTCGCTGCGCCCGAAGATACTGTCGGCAAGCCGAGTGAAGAGCGGCAGCAGGCCGTTCGGAAACAGGAACACCATCGCGATGAAAAAAGCGCCGAGCATCAGCGGCCAAAGCGCATAGCTGTAACTCGACACTTCCTGCTGCAGCCGGATGACCACGACGGTCGCGACGACCGGTCCGATCAATGAGCCGCGGCCGCCGAGCGCGACGTGCACGATGGCCTGCGTCGACAGAAGCAAGCCGACGAGGTCCGGTGCCACATATCCCGCTACCGAGGCGTACAGCCCGCCGGCAAGGGCTGCAAGGCCGGCAGACAGGACGAACACCAGCAGCAGGTGCCCAGACGTGTTGTATCCCAAGGCCCGCGCCTTTGCCTCGTCGTCCTGGATCGCGATCAGCACGCGCCCATAGCGGCCGTTGCAAACTGTCCAGACTGCCAACAAGGCGACAGCGAGGATGATCGCCACGAGCAGATAGAGGCTGATGGAATCTGAAGCGACGATGCTCCAGTCTCCGATGGCGATGCCCGGCGGAGGGGCACCGATCAGACCGGCCTCGCCGCCGGTGACACTTGCCCATGATGTCGCGATGTTGCGGGCGATCAACGTCAGCGCCAGCGTCACGATAGTGAGATACGCGCCGCGAACGCCTCCATAGATCAGGAAATAGCCGACGATGGCCGCAACCAGCACGGCCGTCGCGATGCCGGCCACCATGCCGGCCAGGGCCGCATTGTCGTTCGGGATCATCGGGCCGACGATCGCCACCGCATAAGCGCCAATGCCGAAATACGCCGCCTGCCCGAATGACAGGATTCCCGCTTTACCCCAGAGAAAATCGAGCGACAGCGCGAGCAAGGCGAAGATCAGCGCGTCACGCGCGACGTCCATCTGATAGGGCGACAGCACCAGCGGATAGGCGAAAAGCGCTGCAATCACCATGAAAGAAATGATGGATCGCGTGCTGGTACGCGAGGCACCGGCGCCAACCCGTAGGGGCACGGCGGTCGCTGTCTCGGTCATGCCGGCACCAGACCGCGCGGACGCAAGCGCACAACCAGGACGGCGGCGATGAGCACTAGCGCCTGCGACAGGGTGCTCGGAACCTGGTAGTCGAGAACCGTGCGCAGGCCACCAATGAGCGTGCTGCCGGCAACGGTGCCGGCAAGGCTGCCGGCGCCACCGACGATGACCACGAAGAAGGACGGGGCAAGATATTCTGCGCCCATCGTCGGCACGATCTTGGTCATTGGCGCGACCAGCGCGCCGGCGAGTGCGGCGAGCGCTGACGATCCGGCAAATGCGATCATGAAGACGCGGCGTGTGTCAATGCCGAGAATCTCCGCCACCTCGCGGTTCTGGATGACGGTCCGAAGGTCGAGGCCGAAGCGCGTGCGCGCCATGATAAGGCCGGTCACCGCTACCGTCAGAAACGCGGCGACGATGAGGACGAGGCGATAGCGCGGATAGGCGCTGTCGAAGAATTCGATCGAGCCTTCGACCGGCGTGTAGACGATCTGCGGGCTCGGCCCGAAAGACAGCAACAGTCCCTGCTGGATGATCAGGCTGACGCCCCAGGTGACAAGGATGACACCCATCGGTCGGTCGTAGAGGAAGCGGATCAACCCGCGCTCCAGCAGGACACCAAGGGCCGCGCCGACCGCCATCGCCGCTACGACGCCAAGCCAAAAACTGCCGCCATTCACCTGAACGAGCGACACGGTGAACGCACCGACGGTGACCAGTTCGCCATGCGCCATATTGAGGATATTCATCAGCCCGAAAACGATGGCGAGCCCAAGCGCGATCAGCATGAGGACGCTGACAGTCGTCGCAATGTTCAGGACCAACTCAAAGTACACAGCGAATCCCTTCACCGGCATTTTCGCGCCCCGGCTCTTCGCCGGGTCTGTTCAGAATCGGCACATGCGCAACCTAGAGGGCGGCGCAGACCGCCTTGATTTCCGTGTAGGCGCGCATCGCCTCGAAGCCGCACTCCCGGCCCCAGCCGGATTGCTTCGCGCCGCCAAACGGCAAGGCGGAGTCGAACGCGCTGTGGGTGTTGATCCACACATTGCCGGCCTTGACGCGGCTCGACATCTTGTGGGCGATGCTCAGGTTTGTCGTCCAGATCGAGGCACCCAGCCCGTAGGGCGTGTCGTTTGCCGCCTTGGCGATGGTGTCGAGATCGTCGTCTTCGAACGACATGGCGCAGAGAACCGGTCCGAAGATCTCCTCCTTCACCACCGACATGGAATGGTTGGTGTTGGCGAGGATCGTCGGCTCGATGAAGTATCCGGCATTGCCGATGCGCTTGCCACCGCTCCACAAGTCCGCGCCCGCCTTGCGGCCTTCGTCGACGAAGCCCGAAACACGCTGAAGCTGCTCGTTGGAAATCAGCGGGCCGAGCAACGTGCCGGGTTGCAGCGGATGGCCCGGCGTCATCTTGGCGCCGTGTTCGGCGATACCGTCGAGCAGCCTGTCGTGAATCGACTTGTGCGCATAGATGCGAGTGCCAGCCGTACAGACCTGTCCCTGATGATAGAAGCCGGCACCGGCGATCCCCGGAATGGTGCGTTCCAGGTCAGCGTCCGGGAAAACGATCATTGGCGACTTGCCGCCAAGCTCCAGTGTCAGCCGCTTCATATTGCCGAGCGCGGCGCGCGCTACGATCTTGCCGACCTCGGTCGAGCCGGTAAAGGCGACCTTGTCGACATCCATATGCTCGGCGATCGCGGCACCCGCCGTCTCGCCCATGCCGGTGACGAGGTTGACGACGCCGGGCGGGAAGCCGACTTCCTCGATGATCTGCATGAGCCGGATGGTGCTGAGCGGCGTCTGCTCGGCCGGCTTGATGACCACGGTACAACCAGCAGCCAGAGCCGGCGCCAGCTTGTAGGACAGCAAAATCTGCGGAAAGTTCCAGGGCAGGATCAGGCCGGCCACGCCAATCGGCTGACGCAGTGTATAGGCGTGGAAATCGCCGCCGCCGGTGAGCTGGATCTGCTCACCATTGAGCTTGCTCGCCCAGCCCGCCATGTAGTGGTAGGTGACGCTGGTCTGCACCATGTCGCTGTGCCGCGCGAACGGCAGCGGCTTGCCGCCGTCGATCGCCTCGATCTCGGCTAGTTCGTCGGCCAGTTCCTCGATGCGGAACGCCAGTCTTGTGATCAGCTTGCCGCGCTCGATCGGGCTCATCTTCGGCCACGGGCCGCTCTCGAATGCCTTGCGCGCGGCAGCGACCGCCTTGTCGACATCCGCCTTGTCGGCGGCCGGTACGATCGCCAGCTGCAGCCCGGTCGCGGGATCTTCCACCGGGAAGGTCGCACCGGACTGCGCGTCGACCCATTCGCCGCCGATATGGAGCTTGTGTTTCTGCGCCAGGAAGCGCGACACCGAATGGCTGATCAGAGACGGTACGTTCGAGAGATCCATAAGAGTTCCCTGTTGTTTCGAGCTGACATGGCGGGGCGCTCGCCGGATACATAATCCACCGCGCGCCCGCTCAGGGGCTCGCTCAATCGTTGCAGGAGAAATCAACTAACCAGTTATTTGATCTTATGCGCGCGCCGTCGCCTGTCAAGCGGCGGACGCGTTTGCGGACAGCCAGCGTTGCAGATTTGCCTTCACGAAAGCGTCGTCCGAGAGGTCCAAATTAATGGCGCAGACTCGGTCGATCGCCTCGGCCTGGCCAGGACTTAGCGTCTCTTGCGGATTGAGGCACCAGATGCCTTCGAGCAGGCCTTGACGGCGCAGAACTTCGTGGCATCCCGCGATGCAGCCATGAAAGTTGTTAGCGACGTCGAAAAAGGCTGCGTTGCAATCGGTGACACGCGCGTCGAGCGCCAATATCTCGTCCGGGATCGCGCCCGCCGCCACGGCAGCCTTTATGCGGTCGAACAGTTTCACCGCGCCGTGCGTCCAGACCGACCAATGCCCAAGCAAACCGCCGCGGAAACGTACGGTCACCGGAGCGCCATCGCGCATGACCGGAAAAGGGACCGCGAGGTCGAGGACGATGTGGTCGTCATTGCCGGTATAGAGGGTGATGCGATCTTCAGCCCGCGCGTCGACCATGCCGCGCACGACGTCGATGGTGCGGTAACGGTTGAACGGCGCGGCCTTAATCGCCACGACATTGTCAATCTCGCAGAAGCGTTTCCAAAAACCCGCATCCAGCGGTAGACCGCCGACGGCTGGCTGGAGATAGAAGCCGATCAGCGGGATCTCGTCGGCAATGCGACGGCAATGTTCGATGATCTCGTCTTCCGAAACGCCCTTGAACGCGGCAAGGCTGAGCAGACCGGCGTGATAACCTAGGCCGACTGCGATACGTGCTTCGCGAATGGCCTGCTCGGTGCGACCGATGACGCCGGCGATCATGACCAGAGGACGATCTGTCCAACCGCGCGCCGCCTCCATCGCCTGCGAGAGCACCGGCTCATGGAGCCCGACGTCACGGATCTCGAACTGCGTCGTGTGGACGCCAACCGCCAGTCCGCCCGCGCCTGCGTCGATATAGTAGCGCGTCAGTGCTCGTTGACGTGTTGGATCGAATTGCCTCGCCGCTGTCAGTGCCAGTGGCTGAGCCGGAATGACGGTGCCCTCGCGCAGCAGCCTCGTCACATCCTCGGGCAGTTCGCTGCGATGCAGTCCCATACAACCCTCGCTCCGGTCGATGTTGCGCTGCGAAGGTTCGATGCTCCCAGCGCCTGATCGTCAATCTTATCAGGCATCCGAGCGCTGTCAACTAACTGGTTGGTTTCTTAATGCCGCCAATGCGAACTCGATAACGTGCTTGCGCCGGAGGGCGATCGCTTCAGCCGAGCTTAACTTCTTGCCGAAAATTGCGGACAGGGTCGGATTGTTAGAGAAGTAGAAGTAGGAGATGCCGGCGATGGAAATGTAGACGTTGATCGGATCCATGTCGTCGCGGAAAGTGCCCTCGAGTGCGCCGCGCCTCAGCGTTTCGGTCAGCAGCTCGACCAGCGGCCAATGCATCTCGGTCAGCTCGTCCGACTTCGCCGCATGCGGCGCGCCCTGGGCGTTCTCGTCGCTGACGAGCTTGATGAATTCGGGGTGATCGACGAGATAGTCAAAGGAATAGCCGACGAGCGTGCGCATCGCCTCCAGGGGTGTCAGGTCGCTCAGATGGAGCGCCCTCTCTTTGTTCCGAATTTCCGAATAGACTGTTTCTAGCGCTACCCTGTAAAGATCGTCCTTGTTGCCGAAATGGTGGTAGAGCAATTGCTTGTTGACGCCGGCGCGGTTGGCGATCTCGTCGACCCGCGCGCCGGCAAAGCCCTTGTCGGCGAATTCGCTTATCGCAGTAGACAGCAGTGCCGCCCGCGTCGCCGCGGAGTCGCGCTGCCTCGGTTGGCGCGGGGCCTCGCCTTTCACCGCCGCCAATCGCGTCGCTTGTCCGGCCATCGGTTTCCCTCCCACTGTCGACTTACGGAATCTGCCGCACCACGGCGTTTCGCCCGATGATGCGTCTCGATCACACGCTATTGCGCGGCTTTCGTCCAGAGCAGGCATTGCCAGTTGACCGGCAATCCACACCCATGATAACCAACTACTTAGTTACTTTTAGGATGGAACGCAAATGCGGCCTCGGGGCACTGCAGCTTTGGTTTACCAGGAGCTTCCCCGCATCTACTGGGCGTTGATCGCCCTAATTCTGATCGGAGTAGCCACTGGCCCGCAGTTCCGCACGCTGTCGAACCTCGCCAATATCCTCGATCAATCGGCGGTGCTCGCCGTGCTTGCACTTGGTCAGGCCTTCGTCATCGCCGGCGGCATGATCGACTTGTCTGTCGGCCAGTTGGTCGGACTGATCACCGTCGTCGCTTGCATGATGTTCGACGCGTTTCCCGGCATGAGCCTCCTCGTTATCGTCGGCTGTATCGCGCTGGCGGCATTGGTCGGGCTGATCAACGGCGAACTGATCAATCGCCTGCGCATGCCGCCCCTGATCCTGACTTTCGGCATGCTGAGCGTCCTGCAAGGCTGCATTTTCGTGCTGACCGACCGAAGCGTGGGTCAGGTCGCGCCGGCGATAGCTTTTCTGAGCAATGGGCGCGTCCTTGGTGTTCCTGCGTCGCTTCTGCTGGTCGCCATTGTCGCTGCGGCCGCTTACTATGTTTTGCAGCGTTCGGTTTTCGGTTGGCATTTGCTGGCTATGGGCAACAGCGCCGATTCCGCCCGCAAGGCGGGCCTCAACCTGTTTTCGCTGACCCGCTTCGCCTTCCTCGTGTCGGGCCTGTGCGCCGGCATCGCCGGGCTGCTCGTCGCCGGTCGCCTCGGCACCGGCTTTCCGAATGCGGGCAACGGGTTGGAACTCGACGCCATCGTGGCCGTTGTGCTCGGCGGAACGCCCCTGAAGGGTGGCCGCGTCAGCGTTGCGGGCATACTGGGCGCGGTGCTGTTTCTCGGCGTCCTAAACAATCTGCTGAACCTGATGCAGGTGCCCGCCTTCACCCAGATCGTAGTGAAGGGTTTGATTGTCATCACCGCCACTCTTGCCGATCGTCCCGGTCGGGTTGTGCGACCGGCATGAGCACCATGACCGACTCGCTTTGGCGTCCGACCCGTCTTCCCTCGTTGGAGGAAGCGGCGGTCTGGATCGTGCTGGCCGCACTTCTGCTCCTCGCCGGCCTGACGTCGGACGCATTCTTCAAGCTGAACTACCTGACCAACCTCGTGCGCCAGGCAGCGCCGGTCGGCATCACGGCCGTGGGCGTCACCTTTGTCATGCTCCTGCGGGGAGTCGATCTGTCAGTCGGCGCCATCGTATCCATGAGCGCGGTGGCTTGCGCGCTGGTCATGGATGGCAAGCCCGAAAATCTCTGGCTCGGCATTCTTGCCGCAAGCGCCTGCGGCGCGTTAATCGGCCTCGCCAACGGCATCCTGATCGCGCATGGCAAGGTTTCGTCCTTCATCATGACGCTCGGCATGTCGATTGTCGTCTATGGGCTCGTCCAGATGGGCACCGGCGGCACCGCGCGGGGGATCGTGTCGCCGGGCTTCCGCGAAACCTTGAACAGCCGCATCGGCGGTGTGCTGCCGGTGCTGGTCATATGCCTGCTCGTCGCTGTCTCGTTCGGCGTATTCCTGCAGTCGCGCACCCGCTTCGGCCGCAGTGCGTATCTGATCGGCGCAAATCCGGAAGCCGCGCGTCTGGCAGGCCTACCGGTGAACCGCGTGACAGTTATCGCCTATATCGTTTCCGGCCTGTTCGCCGGGCTCGGTGGCTTGGCGTTGCTTGCCCGCACCGGCGTCTCCGGCACCAATCCAGGCGCCGGCATGGAGTTCGACGTGCTGGCTGCCGTGGTGCTCGGCGGTGCTACCTTCGCCGGCGGCCGTGGCAGTGTCGGCGGGACGTTTGCCGGCGTCATGGTGCTTTTCATCGCACTCAATCTGGCCAATGTGGCTGGGATGCCGTTTGCGGCGCAGCTCATCATCAAGGGCCTTATCATCATCGCAGCTTCGGCCGCCCATTCATGGATCGGCAGCCGTAGCGGTGGTCGTAGCTAAGACTGATCACTACTAAAAGGGATAAAAAAATGCGCCAGTATCTCAAGCTTTTCGTTGCAACGGCGATAGTCGGCACCTGTGTCACCGGCGCCGTGGTGGCACAGGAAATGGATCTGACCAAGAAGGAAACCTACGACCAGATCATGACCTGGGCGAAGGAGCCGCTCGACACGTCCAATTACAAGAAGGAGGGCGACCTCCGCATCGGCCTCTCCGCCGGTTACCTCAGCAACGCGTGGATCAACTTCACCGCTCAATCGGTGAAATACGAAGCATCGCTGCATCCCGAGATCAAGGAGGTGAAGGTCACCGACGCGGCCTTCAACCCGACCAAGCAGGCCGCCGACATCGAAGATCTGCTGACCAGCGGCGTCGACGCGATCCTGTTCTGGCCGGTCGACGAAAAGGCGATCCTGCCAGTGCTGCAGAAGGCGCATGAGAAGGGCGTCGTGACCATCAACATCGGTTACAACTTCATGCGCGACCCGGCTGTCACCTCGAACGCCTACGTGAACCAGTGGACCTATTCCGAGCAGGTGGCGACGGAGTTCGCAAAATCGTTGAACGGCAAGGGCAAGGTCTTCGCCATGCTGCCGATCGCCGGCTCGTCAGCCGCCGTCGTCCAGCTTGCCGTCCTGCAGGAGGTCCTGAAAGGCTATCCCGAGATGGAACTCATCAGTTCGGAATACGGCGACTGGGACCGCGCCAAGGCAAAACAGCTGGCCGAAAACCTGCTGCAGCGCTTCCCCGAGATCGACGGCGCCTTTTCGCCCGCTGGGCAGATGTCGATGGGCATCTATGAAGCCTTCGACGAGGCCGGCCGTCTCGGCGAGCTGACACTTTCGCCCGGCGACGACTACAATGGCTGGGCCAAGCTTGTGGCAAAGGAAGGCAAGTGGGGTTCGGTGACAAGCGGTCTGGAAGTCGGCCGCGAGGCCGTCAAGCAGGCTGTCAGCATCCTGACCGGCAAGCCGACCACGACGGCCGTCGTGGTCCCGACCCGCTACCTCGCCCCGGCCGAAGCGGCGAAGCTCAACGAGGCGGATCGTCCGGACGATTGGTTCAAGACGGACCTGCCGACCGAGTTCCTGCCGCAGTAATCGACGGACGATGCCGCTGCTCCAGACTCATGCTCTGACACGCCGGTTCCCCGGCGTGTTGGCGCTCGACCAAGTCGACTTCGCCGCCGAAAGCGGCGAGGTCCATGCCGTCTGCGGCGCCAATGGAGCCGGCAAGTCGACCTTGATGAACATCCTCTCGGGCACCATTCGCCCGAGTTCCGGCACGATTTCCATCGCAGGCCGGACCGTCTCCTTCGCATCGCCTGCAAATGCCCTCGATGCCGGAGTCGCTATCGTCTATCAGGAATTCAGCTCGATCGCCGAGCTGACGGTCGCCGACAACATCTATCTTGGCCGCGAGTTCCGCGGCCGCTTCGGCATGGTCGACCGCCGCGCGGCTTCGGAGGCGGCAGCCGATCTGCTTCACCGCTACGGCATCGCGCTGGCGCCCGACACATATGTCGGCACGCTCAGCGTCGCCGACCGGCAGCTTGTCGAACTTGCGCGCGCGCTTTCCACAGACGCTCGCATCCTCATCCTGGATGAGCCGACTGCCGTCCTGTCGCTCTCCGAGCAGGAAAAGCTCTTCGTGGTCATCCGGACCCTGCGCGAAAAAGGGCTGCTCGTTCTCTACATCTCCCACCGGCTCGAAGAGATTTTTGCCATCGCCGACAGGGTTTCGGTCATGCGCGATGGCACTCTGGTTGCGACCCGCGAAAAGTCGACACTCTCATCCGCGGAACTGGTACGGCTGATGACCGGGCGCGAGATTGCCGGGAATACCGTTCCAGCCTCCGTCCGAAATGATCGCAGGACCACGCTGACGCTCGATGGCCTTGCCGAGGATGGGACCCGTCTCGAATTGCGGGAAGGCCAGATCCTCGGGCTTGCCGGACTGGTCGGGGCAGGGCGCACTTCGATCGCTCACCGCATCGCCGCCCTGCGCCGCCGTGACGGATTTTCGGCCATGCTGGGCGGCATACCCTTGCCCGACGATCCGGCCAAGGCCCTGGCAGCGGGCGTCGTCTACATGACCGAAGACCGCAAGCGCGACGGTATCTTTGGCCCTCTCGCAGTGACCGCCAACGCGTCAGCCGCTTCTCTCGACCGCTTTTCGCTTGGCGGCTTTCTGCGGCTGCGCCACGAGCGGACCGAAGCCGGAGACGTGCTGCGTGGATTGCGCCTCGTCTCTGCCTCGCTTGAGACCCCGATTGGGTCGCTGTCCGGGGGAAACCAGCAGAAAGTATTGTTCGCACGCGCTTTGCTTTCGCGGCCAAAGGTTCTGATCTGCGACGAGCCAACACGCGGCGTCGACGTCGGCGCCAAGGAAGAGATATATGCGGTCCTGCGCCGCATCGCCACCGAAGGCGTCGCGATCATCCTGATCTCATCGGAGCTGAACGAGATACTTGCGCTCAGCCATCACATCGCCGTCGTGCGCCACGGGCGCATTTCGGCAATCATGGACAATGTTGGGTTGGACGAGCATGCGCTGCTCGTGGCCGCGACGGGGGCTGGCGAATATCAAGCGGCGCAATAGGCGCTATCCGAACTCCGGACCGGCTGCGACCATCAGCTTCGACGGAAGACCGGGAAGATTTTCTCGGTCGAGCACCATGCGCTCGAACGTGCGGAAAGCCGCGAAGCCCTGCTTGACAAGAACCGGCTGCAAGCACGCGCCGGCGTCGAGCACATCGAGGATCACGGCGCCGGAAATATTTGCCAGCGCCGTTTCGAGAAGTGCCTGCGCCCGTCCACCATCCTCGGCTACAAGAGGGCCGATCTGCGTGGCGTTTCGGCCCGCGCGCAGGACGATAAAATTTCTTGCATCACCAATGACACGGCTTCCCGGTCTGTCCAGAAAATCCTCGACTAGGAAGCGCCGGTCGCCACCGAAGGCGTCGGCGTCAGCCGCAAAGATTGCCGCGCGATCGGGTTCAGGCCCGATCTGCGACAACCGGGCGCTTGAATGCAGACCCATGCCACGCCACCGCGACATGCCGCATTGGCTCCGAAAACCGAGCTGGCGGTAGACGAGCGCGCCCTCGGGCGTCGCGTCGAGCAGCGAGGCGCAACCCCGCGCCCGCAATGCGTCGATACAGCGGTTCATCAGTTGCGAGGCAAGGCCACGGCGGCGATAATCGGCGGTGACCAGCACCATCGAAATCCAGCCGAAACCACCGCTGAACGGCAGGATCGCAGCAGACGATAACAAGCGTCCGTCGGCCCGCACGCCGTAACATTCGCCGTGGGTCATGAACACCGCCCAGTCGGCCGCGGTCTGGTTCCAGCGCGCTTCGTCGGACAGCAGCAGCGCATCGTCGATATCGGCAATGCCGAGGACGACGCTTTCCACCGACTCAGTAGGAACCACTTCTGACCTCGAATTTCGTCGGCTTGCCGAAGCTCCGGCGGCCCGAAGAGACCCAGCCGGCCACCCAGTCCATCATCGTCAAGGCCGACACTGTCGGGTAGCCGAAAAGCTGCGAGGCACGGGCCGTGTTGGTCAGCCAGGAGCGGTCCGCCTCTTCGCCGACAATGGTCGGCACCTTGCCCAGCCGTTTGCCGAGTTCGACAGCCAGCCAGCGCACGGACAATATTTCGGGGCCGCTGACATTTATCGGCATGGGCGGGGCCGAGCAATGCGCCAGGCAGCGCAAAGCCTGCGAGCAGGCATCGCCCTGCCAGATGATATTCACATGCCCCATCGAAACATCGATCGGCTTGTCGTCAACAATGTTCCTGGCAATGTCGTGGAGCACGCCGTAGCGCAGGTCGATCGCGTAATTCAGCCTGAACAGGACGCCGGGCGTGCCATGAACGTTCGAATAATGCTGGAACATCCGCTCGCGGCCAAGGCAGGTGATGGCATATTCCCCCGGAGGGTTCGGCGGGACGTCCTCGGTACTGCCCCCTTCGCGGACAGTGGCAAATGGATAAACGCAGCCGGTAGAGAAGGCGACGATACGCGACGTCCGAAAGGTGTCGGCGACAGTGGCCGGCACCTGCACGTTCATCGCCCAGGTTTGGCCGGGATCCGTCTGCGCTCCGAACTTGAAGCCCGCCATGAAAATGATGTTTTCCGCACGCGGCAGCCCTTTCACCGCCTCGGGATCGAGAAGATCGCACGCAATCGTATCGATCCCATCCTCTTCCAGTTCTTCACGCAGGCCCGCCGACGTAAAGCGGGCGACGGCGATGATGCGCTTGGAGGGAGCTGCGCGCTTGGCCATGCGTGCCAATGTCGGCCCCATCTTGCCACCGACACCAAGGATCATGATTTCGCCAGGAACGTTCTCCAGGTCGCGTACAAGTTTCTGCGATGGCGACGACATAAAATCGTCGAGTTGCGCTTCGCTCTCGATGGATCCTGGAATCTGACTGTTGCTGGACATGCCGCTATCCTGTCAATTGTTCTTGCGTTTTCGCCGCCCGACGAAGCTGCGACGAATGCGAAATGCCTGTCTTAAGCGGTGACCGCCGGTTGCCTCTGCTTCCAGGGCATTTCCTGCTCAAGCACTGTCGCCAGCGCCAATATAGTGGCCTCGTCGCCATACCGCCCCACCGCCTGCACGCCGATCGGCACACCGCTCTTCGACATGCCGAGAGGGATCGACATGGCCGGCTGGCCCGACATGTTGAATGGGAAGGTGAAGACACCGTCCGACCACAAATCGTTGTAGGCGTCGAGGTCTGTCATCGACATATCGTAGAAGCCGACCGGCCGTGGCAGTTGCGTCAGTGTCGGCGTCAGATAGATGTCGTAGGCGTCGAGATCGAGCGCGATCGCGCGGCCCAGTTGGCGCACCGCCTCGACATCCGAAATGTGCCGGATCCCGCTCGTGCCACGCCCGCGCTCGATGATCGCCCAGGTGACTGGCTCGACATCATCCTTCGTCGCCGGGCGGCCGACTGTTGCGGACAGCCACTCGTAAATGGCTGCGGTCTGCACGCAGCTCATATGCGTGTAGGTCTTCCAGGCGCTGTCGGCATCGAGCGCCATGTTGCGCTCCTCGACATCATGGCCCAGTCCTTCGAGGACTTTGATCGTGTCCAGCAGGGTCTGCCTGACCTCCGGATCGATGGCGCGGCCGTCAGGTGCCGTCACGCTGAAACCGATCAGCAGCTTCTTCGGCGCCTGCCGCGACAGGTCGAGCCAGCTCTTCTCCGGCACTGGCGGCTGATAGGGATCGCCGGGCAGCGCGCCGGCCACCGCGTCGAGATAGGCCGCCGTGTCGCGAACGGTACGGGTGTTCGCCAGGAAATACGCGCCGCCATGCCAGACATCGGCGAAGGGCGCCATAGTGATGCGGCCGCGCGACGGTTTCAAACCCAGCACACCGCAGCAGGAGGCCGGGACGCGAATGGAGCCGGCGGCGTCGCTGGATTCGGCTATAGGAACCATGCGGGAGGCCACCGCCGCGCAGGAGCCGCCGCTGGATCCGCCGGCGGTCACGTCTGCCTTCCATGGATTGACGGTCGCGCCATAGAGCGTTGGTTCGGTCGAGATCGACCAGCCGTTCTCCGGCGCATTTGATTTGCCGACAAGCAGGAATCCCGCCTTCTTCAGGCGCGTCACGACCTCGGCGTCGAAATCCGCGACGACATCCTTCAGGTAAAAGGACGAGTTGGTGTTCGGTGCGCCCTTCCAGGACGTCGCCAGTTCCTTGAGAAGATAGGGTACGCCGGCAAAAGACGCTTGTCGATCGACAGCGCCCGCGGCCTCGCGGCCCATGTCGTAGAGCTTGTGGATGACGGCGTTCAGGGCAGGGTTGAGCTTCTCGATGGTGACGACCGCGGCTTCCACCAGCTCGATGGGCGCGACCTCGCCCTTATGCACCAGTTCGCCGAGTCCCAAGCCGTCCGATTCGGCGTAGGTCCGCAGCAGACTGTCCGTGATTGCCATCATTGTCCTCCCATTCAATTCCGGATGAAATCCGCCCCGCGCTCGGCGATCATTATGACGGTCGCCATGATGTTGCTCGCCACCACGTCAGGGAACACGGAGGCATCACAGATACGCAGTCCCTCCAGGCCATGCACCTTCAGTGTCGCCGGATCGACCACCGATTCTTCGTCCGTTCCCATCCGGCATGTGCTTGTCGGGTGGTAGATCGACTGGCATTGCGCACGCACAAAAGTCGCGATTTCCTCGCGGTTTACAGCGTCCGAAGATGGCGATGTTTCGCGCAGGCCAAGATGGGCCAAGGTCCTTGTTCCACCTATGCCGCGGCTCAGTCTCACCGCATCGATAAGTGTTGTGAGGTCGCTGTCTTCCGGATCGGACAGATATTTCGGGTCGATGGCCGGATGCATCAGGGGATCGGCGGAACGCAATGTCAGCGCGCCGACGCTCTTCGGCCGCTGCAGCACGGTGAACATCGAAATGCCCGGCACAATCGACATGTAGCGCGCATGATCACGATGGGCCGTCGCAATGCCGTAGATCTGCAGATCAGGCTCGACAAGGTCCGGGCGCGACTTGGCCTGCCCGCCGCTTGTCGACCACGGATTTGCCATAGCGCCGGTACGCTTGTCGCTCCACTCGCCGACTGCGTCCGTCCATTCCGACTCGCTGATGCCACCGATGCCGAATTTCTCGTGCGTCGAGAAAGTGACGACGCAGTTCAAATGGTCCTGCATCGATCGTCCGACACCCTTCAGATCATGCACGGCAGTGACACCGGCAGCCTTGAGCTCGTCGGCAGGCCCGATGCCTGACAGAAGAAGCAAATGCGCGCTGTTTACCGTGCCGCCTGCCAGCACGACGTCGCCATCCGCATAGGCGGTCTCCAACCTGCCGAAGTGCAAATACTCGACGCCCCGTGCCTTGCCGCTCTCGACCAGGATGCGCGTGGCCATGGCCGAAGTGATCAGCGTCAGGTTCGACCGCGACAGCGCCGGATCGAGGAAGGCCGTCGCCGGGCCGCAGCGCTCGCCATCCTTCATGAAGACTTGGAAGAAGCCACAGCCATACTGGTCGCCGCTATTGAAGTCGTCGTTGAACGGCAGCCCGTATTCCCGGGCTGCCTCGACCCACAGCTTTTCCGCTGAATCGTGGCTCGGCACGTCGACGACCGGAAGCTCGCCGCTGTCGCCATGCATAGGCGAACCGGCGAGGCGCGGATTAGCTTCTGACTTGCGAAACCAGGGCAGCACGTCGCTCCAGCCCCAGCCGGCGTTGCCCCTATCGCGCCAACGGTCGTAGTCGGAGCGCGCGCCGCGCATATAAACAAGTGCGTTGGTCGAGCCTGATCCACCGAGCAGCCTGCCGCGTGGCCAGGCGATTCGGCGCCCGAAACAGCGGGCCTGCGGCACCGTGTGATACTTCCAGTCGTATTCGGTATCGATCAGACTTATCCAGGCGCCCGGCATCCTTGCACCGAGCGGCATGTCCGCCGGACCAGCCTCCATAAGCAATACCCGGCAAGCAGGATCTGCGCTCAATCGGTTGGCCAGGACGCAACCCGCTGCTCCTGCACCGACGATAATCACATCATACCCGCTGCTGCTCATTTTCCCGACTTTTCCTGGCGCCCACTAATTCAGTCAAAGTATCACTCCAACGGCAGCTGTCAACTAACCAGTTGGTTTCTACCGGGTATAAAGATAGAGGCGGAGGTGTCCCTTTAGGAGGGCTTCAGGCGGATGTTGCGTCGTGCTCATACCTCACTCGCGCCGTGCACAATTTGCTGAAGCATGGGACCTAACCGTCATCAAGCGTTTTGCTCTCCCGACGTACAGCAACGCGGGGTTCCGGCCATACCAACCAGGCGTATCGGTACCGTCTATAGCGGAAGGCTTGGTGGAGAGATATTTGCCGAGCTGGAAATCGTGTTCACCGACTGACGGTCGCGGATTGAGCCTATCCGGTCCAAGCACAAGATCGATCGCCTCGAACCCGGTGGACTTGCCGATGTTGCGATCAGCACTGCATGCCCGGGGAAGATCGGCGTCGCCGATTTGATCCCGCAAGAATTCGCGATTGATAACTTGCTGACCTTCAACGTCCATTGCGTCCTCAGAATTACCTCGCCTCAAGGCTGGGGTGGTTCTTGTCGGCACCGTAACGGAAGACCAGCCGATATTATATTGGAGCCGGATTGGCCCGTATCCAAAGTTCTGATGCCAGCTGTTCACTGATGCCTTCGCGATATGAACGAATGGCAGCTTGCGGGATCCGCCAGCGGCAATCTGAATGGCGACAATTGGGCGCAAAGCTGCCGTCCGTATGCGGAAATGTGGACGTCGTCGTCAGTCCGCCACGTTGAAGATATCTACTCGAAGATCCCGGCGGACGGGACTTCGTCAACAAACCCGTCCGAATAGGATTGTGGTTTCTGCGAGTGCCAGCGGCCTCAGAGGGGAATAGTGAAACTGAAGTGCCCATTTCCTACGTTCATGGCCCGCCAGCCACCCCTTTCGTCCAGTCCACCCATCCGACGCCAAGTCTTCAGGCGGTGCCGGTTGGCGTGTCGCCGACGCGGTCAGGTGCCGACTGATATGCCCGCCAATATGCCGTCACGAGCAGAACCAGCTCCCTTTCGAAACACGCGCCGGATTCAGACGGTGCGGCTCCTCTGAGCATCGTCTGGGTCGGCCCGAACATGGCGCCGAGCGCCATCGTGGCGACCAGGCAAACATCGTCGAATCGGGCGTCGGACGCGCTCCCCAGCATGGCTGCGACGGCCGCGACCGTGCGCTCGCGCATGCGGGCGGCGAGCAGCACGCCGCCGCGCTCCTCCGCAACCGCATAGAGCGCCTTCGCCTCTTCAGGATCCCGCAATTTCGCAGCCAGAAAACGACGGACTAGCGCAGCGGCCATGACATCTATCCGTCTGCCCCGCTGTTCCCGACAAACCTGCTCGACGGCGGTGGAGATGCCCGTCAGGTGCCTCTCGAGAACGGCTACCAGCAGCGCATCCCGGTTCGGATAGTACTGATAGAGGCTGCCGATAGACGTGCCCGCGCGTTCGGCAATGCGAGTGGTCGTGCAGCGACTCAAGCCTTCGCGGACCAAAACCTGAATGGCGGCCGTGTGGAGCGCCCCTACGGTCACCGCGGAGCGCGCCTGAACCGGGGATTTCCTTGGCGTCAATAGGGCTGCGACCGTGCTCATGGAATGCGAATTCAGAAACTGAACGATCCCTCACATACTCGCCGGAGAGATTTGAGGCAAGGATCTGGCTGATGACCGACACATTCAATCTGGGCGACCTCAAGGTCAGGCGCATCGGCTATGGCGCGATGCAACTTGCCGGCCCCGGAGCGTTCGGGCCACCCAGAGACCGCGAGGCTGCGCTGACTGTGTTGCGCGAGGCCGTCGCAGGCGGGGTGAATCATATCGATACCAGCGACTTCTACGGGCCGCACATCACCAACCGGCTGATATGCGAGGCGTTGCACCCCTATCCGGATGACCTTGTCATCGCCACCAAGGTCGGCGCCCGACGCGGAGAGGGCGGTTCATGGGACGCGGCTCTCTCGCGCGACGACCTCATTCGGGCAGTGCATGACAATCTGAAAAACCTCGGCCTCGACACGCTGGATGTGGTCTATCTCCGCATCATGTTCGCCCCGCACGGCCCGGCGGAAGGCTCGATAGAAGCGCCGCTCGGCGTGCTGGCGGAGCTTCGGCAGCAGGGACTGATCAGGCACATCGGCCTCAGCAACGTCACACCCGCGCAGATTGCCGAGGGGATATCGATGTGCCCGATCGTCTGCGTCCAGAATCGCTACAACCTCGCGCATCGCCAGGACGATGATCTGATCGACGACCTTGCGGCGAGGGGAATAGCCTACGTGCCGTTCTTTCCCCTTGGCGGGTTCAACCCGCTCCAGTCCTCCGCCCTGTCCGACGTCGCGATGGAACCGAGCGCGACGCCAATGCAAGTCGCGCTGGCCTGGCTCCTCTTCCGCGCCCCGAACGTTCTGCCCATTCCGGGCACTTCGTCCATTGAACACCTGCGCCAGAATCTCGCTGCCGCCGAACTCGATCTGCCGGCGGCGGCGCTCGCAGCTCTCGGCGCCGTCGCGGCTGGAAAAGGCCCAACCGCCTGACTGGCCTTAAGCGCATCGGTCGGCGGCTATCGCAGAGCTCGTCTCATCGGCCTCCCGAGCCGGACTTGCCGCCCTTGCCCGGCAGTCCGTCGGGGCCGGCGCCGTTGAGGCGCGCGACATGGTCGACGAGATGGGGGACATAGTCCTCCGGCCCGCCGCCGCCGGAGACCGCCATGGCGAACGCGTTCTTGGTCGCGTTGCCGAGCGGGTTGGCGACACGCGCAGCATCAGCCATCGATTCCAGGTAAGTCAGGTCCTTCAGGGCATTGCTCAGCGTAAAGCGGTGCGCCTCGCGGTTGCCGTCGATCGTGTAGCCCATGAAGGTCTGGTAGAAGCCGCAGTCCATGCGGCCGCCGCGGATCACCGCGTCGAAGCGCTGCGGCGAAATGCCGACCTTTTCCGCCAGCACCAGCGCCTCGGCATAGATGGCGGCGTAGCCGAGGGAGACGAAATTGTTCAGGAGCTTCATCCTGTGCCCGTCGCCGATGCCGCCGACATGGACGATCTTCGCCGCCCAAGTCGCAATAACCGGCCGGACCCGGGCGAACACGGCGGGCTCGGCGCCGACCATCGTGTCGAGCGTTCCCTCCCACGCTTCCTTCGGCGTGCGCGACAGCGGCGCATCGACGTAATCGACCCCGCGGTCCGCCAGGAACTCGGCCAGCGCGATGGTGGAGTTCGGATCGGAAGTCGAGCAGTCGATGACGACCGACCCCGGCTTGAGCCCGTTCGCGAGCCCTTTTTCGCCGCGCACGATCGTCTCGACCTCGCGCGAGCCGGTCACGCACAGGACGACCACCGAGGAACGCTCCGCGACCTCCTGCGCTGTGGCCGCCTCGCGAGCGCCCCGGCCGACGAGATCCTCAAGCGGCTTGCGGTTGCGATGGGCGAAGGCAGTGAGCGCAAAGCCTTTCTCCACCACGTTCTTCGCCATGCCATGTCCCATCAGCCCGAGACCGATGAATCCGACCGTCTCCTCCGTGTCCGCCATGTCCGAATCCTCCTATGCCTGGAAAATTGCCCCGAACGCGCCTGCCGTCCGGACGGCGGACGACCGGCTTCCTCCGCAGACCATAGGCGAACTCGGCGCCGCGCGCAGGCGAAAACGCGATGCGGCAGCCGCAGCGCTTTTCCTTTCTGTACCCATTCGGCGCGCGGCCTGGGCCTTGCCTCGGCGTGGCTTGCCCAGCATAGGTCGCACGGCATCCTCTTGGGCGTACGGGGTGCCTGGTACGGGAGCCATGCGAATGAACGAACGGGTCGGCATGATCGGCGTGGGCCTCATGGGCCACGGCATCGCCAAGAACATCGCGCTGAAGGGCTGGAGCCTCGGCTATCTGCGTCATCCCGGCAACCAGCCGACGGACGATCTTAACCGCGCCGGCGCGCAGGGCTGCGACACGGCGGCCGAACTCACAGGTGCGAGCGACATCCTCGTCCTGTGCGTGACCGGGTCTCCCCAGGTCGAGGACGTGCTGCTTGGCAGCGGACGGGTGCTGGAGGCGCTGCGGCCGGGCATGGTGGTGGTCGACTGCTCGACGGCCAATCCGACATCGACCGTGTCGCTCGCGGCAAAGGTTACGGAAAAGGGCGCGCATTTCGTCGACGCCGCCATGACCCGCACGCCGAAGGAGGCGGAGGAGGGGAGGCTGAACTTGCTGGTAGGCGGCGAACCTGCGGTCGTCGCCAGGGTCAGGCCGCTGCTCTCCGCCTTTGCCGAGAACATCTTCGAGGCCGGCGGCGTCGGGACAGGACACCAGCTGAAGCTCCTGCACAATTTCGTCTCGCTCGGAACCATGACGCTGATCGCCGAGGCCGTCGCCTGCGCGGCCAGGGGCGGCGTGTCGATGGATGCGCTGGTGGAATGCCTGGCCAAGGGCGGCGGCGGCGGCGTCGCGCTGGAGCGGCTGAGGCCCGCCATCGTCAGCGGTGACACGTCTCTGTTGCGCTTCTCCATCGCCAATGCGGCGAAGGACCTGTCCTACTACCGCCAGCTCGCAGAGGATCTCGGCGCGGCGGACCTGGTCGCCCAAGGCGTGTCCGGGACGCTGGAGGGACTGGTCGAACGCGGCGAGGGCCAGGCCTTCGTGCCGGAGGCGATCAGGCTGCTGCGGGATCGATAGGCAGCGTTTCGCGTCGGCGGATGCCCGGCCTCCAGGCTGGACGGTAGACGCGCTCGGCCGTGTTCCAGAAGATGTTGTCGCGATCCTCGGTCGGCAGCGTCGCCGCGGCCGCCTCGTGCGCGGCGACAAGGCAGACCAAGTCGGTCCTCAACTTCTTGATCGGGAACCTGTAGCCGGGCCCAAGGCTTCCGCGGCCGAGGATGGCGTCGATGCCGGCGACGATGAACGCGCCGCTCACCGGTCAGTCGCGGCCGATCAGGAGGCTTTCGGCGCCGCGGGGCGGTCCCAGGACGATACGCTCTTCGGCCGGTCGAGCTGCAGCGTCGTCGCCGGCGGCTTCGCGTCGGGATGGACGAAGCCGAAGCCGAGCCAGTTGTTCGGCCGGGCGCGTATATATTGCGGCGGGTAGCGGATATCTTCGCCAAGGGCCGCCGCCGCATGCAGGCCCCAGCGCGGATTGTCGAGCATCGGCCGCGCCAGCGCGACAAAGTCGGCATCGCCGGACGCGACGATCGCGTCTGCCTGTTCGGGCTGCGCGATCATGCCGACCGCCATCGCGGCAAGGCCGGTTCCCTTCTTGATCGCCGCGGCGAAGGGCACCTGGTGCCCCGGCATCGCCGGCGGGATCGCGATGCCCGGCCTGATGTTGCCGGACGACATCACGACATAGTCGAGCCCTTCCGCTTCCAGCGAATTCGCAAGATCGACCGCGTCGTCGAGCGTCGAACCTTCCGCCGTCCAGTCTGTACTGTTCATCCGGAAGCCCAGCGCCTTGTCGCGCGGCCAGACCGCCCGCACCGCGCGGACGATCTCGATCGCGAAACGGTTGCGCCTTGCCGTCGATCCGCCCCAGCCATCGGTGCGCCGGTTGGTGATCGGCGACAGGAATGAGTGGATCAGATAGCCGTGCGCGCCGTGGATCTCGATCAGGTCGAACCCCGCGCGGTCAGCCCGCACGGCCGCATCGGCGAACGCCCGGACGATCCGCCAGATTCCGTCCTCGGTGAGTTCCTCCGGCTCCTGCCAGCCTTCGTCATAGGCGATCGGGGAGGGTGCGACGGGCTTCCACGCGCCTTCCTCCGGCGGCAAGGGCTCGCCGCGCCAGCGCTCGGGAATGGTCCGCGTTGCGGCCTTGCGGCCGGTATGGGTCAACTGCAGGCCGAGTTTCGCCGAGGACAGTTTCCGCGCCTCCGCGACCAGCCGCGACAGCGCCTCTTCCTGCGCGTCGGTGTAGAGGCCGAGGCAGCCATGGGTGCCGAGACCGGCCGCCTCGACCGAGGTCGCCTCCATGATAACGAGGCCGGCGCCCGACATCATCAGATTGCCGATGTGGATGAGGTGCCATGGCTGCGCCACGCCGCCGACGCCGCTGTACTGGCACATCGGCGACACGACGATGCGATTGTCGAAGTCGAGACCGCCCAGCCGGCCTTGCGAAAACAGCGCGCTCATTCTGGTCTCCTCCGTCGTTCATATTCTCGTTTTCCCAGCTTGTTCCCGAACCTTCACCGGCTTGCAAATGCGCGCCGGCCGACGGGCCGGATTATCACGCATGTGAAACTGTCCTTCGCATTCGAGTTGGAATTGACTTGACCGCCCGCGCTCTGGATTTTCCGCCGCAAAACAAGTGGCTGCGCGAAACACGGCGGCCGCAACGGAGGAACCCCATGCTAGGCTTGATGCAGGACCAGCCGCTGCTGATCTCGTCGCTTATCGAACATGCGGCGCGCTTCCATCCGCATTCCGAGATCGTCAGCCGCACGTGCGAAGGCCCGACGGTACGCCTGACCTATTCGGGCCTGCGGGCGCGGGCGGCCAAGCTTGCCAACGCACTGCTGCGCATGGGCATCAAGCCGGGCGACCGCGTCGCCTCGCTCGCCTGGAACACGCATCGGCACATGGAGCTCTATTTCGCCGTCTCGGGCATCGGCGCGGTGCTGAACACGGTCAATCCGCGCCTGTTTCCGGAGCAGATCGACTACATCGTCAACCACGCGGAAAACCGCGTCCTGTTCTTCGACATCACCTTCTCCGGCCTGGTCGCCGACCTGAAGCCGAAGCTTGCGACCGTCGAGCGCTTCGTGGCGCTGACCGACGCGGTGCATCTGCCGAAGGAGGTCGATGGCGCCGCCGCCTATGAAGACCTCCTGTCGGCCGAGACCGCGGACATCGCCTGGCCGGAGTTCGACGAGCGTACGGCCTCGTCGCTCTGCTACACGTCCGGCACGACCGGCAATCCGAAGGGCGTGCTCTATTCGCACCGCTCGACCATCCTGCATTCCTTCATGGTCTGCACGGCCGACGGTTTCAGGCTCGCCCGCGCCGACAGCGTGCTGCTCGTGGTGCCGCTGTTCCACGTCAACGCCTGGGGTATTCCCTACGCCTCGGCGATGTGCGGCGCGAAGCTGGTGCTGCCGGGGCCAAAGCTCGACGGCAAGAGCCTGTTCGAGCTCGCGGTCGAGGAAGAGTGCACCTTCTCGCTGGGCGTGCCCACCGTCTGGCTCGGATTCTTCAAGCATATCGACGATACGCCGGGTCTCGACACGTCGAAGCTCAAGCTCGAACGCGTGGTGGTTGGCGGTTCGGCTGCGCCTCGGGCGATCATCGAGCGGTTCCGCCGCGACCACGGCGTCTTCGTTCTGCATGCATGGGGCATGAGCGAGACCAGCCCTGTCGCAACGATCGGCAACTTGCTGCCGGCGCATCGCAACCTGCCCGAGGAGGGGCAGATCGACATCCAGACCAGGCAGGGGAGGCCGGTCTACGGCATTGACATCAAAATCACGGGTGAGGACGGCTCCGACCTGCCGATGGACGGCTCAGTGTCCGGCGATCTCAAGGTTCGCGGTCCGTGGGTCACGAGCGGCTATTTCCGGGGCGAGGGCGGTCATGTCCTCGACGAGGAGGGCTGGTTCGCCACCGGCGACGTCGCCAAGATCGATGCCGAGGGTTATGTCCAGCTCACCGACCGCTCGAAGGACGTGATCAAGTCCGGCGGCGAGTGGATCTCGTCGATCGACCTGGAAAACGCCGCGGTCGGCCATCCGGCTGTGCAAGAGGCGGCGGTGATCGGCCTGCCGCACCCGAAATGGCAGGAACGCCCGCTGCTGATCATCGTCCGCAAGCCCGGCGCGCAGGCGTCGCGGGAGGAACTGCTGGCCTTCCTCTCCGATCGCGTCGCCAAATGGTGGCTGCCCGACGATGTCGCCTTCGTCGATGAACTGCCCCATACTGCGACCGGCAAGTTGCTGAAGACGAAGTTGCGCGAGCAGTTCAGGAACCACACGCTGCCGGCCTGATCCGTTTCACATCCGTGAATGTAACCTGCACATCGATGCAGCAATTGTGACTCGCCGACCGATCGCCTAGCCTTGGCGCAAAGGTTCGGCCCATCCGGGAGGAATGATGCCGCAGACTATTTTCGACGATCCTGACGGCACGCTCTCGATGCTGCGCGACAGCGCGGCGACGCTGGCGTCGCGCCGGCCGGGCCCGGCCTCGCTGCGCGCCAAGCGCGCGGGGTCGGCGGATATCGACCGCGATCTGTGGACTTCCATGGCCGAAGCCGGCTGGCTCGGTCTTTTGCTTCCCGAGGATCTCGGCGGCGCCGGGCTAGGTCTTGCTGAGCAGGCGGTGCTCTCCGAGGCGCTGGGCCGTGCCCTGATTGCAGAGCCGGTCGGCGCGGGCGCGGTCTTCGCTTCCACGCTGCTGCGCGACGCGCCGGCCTCCGCCGAACGCGACCGCCTCGCCGCCGGTCTCGCTTCGGGTGAACTGCTCGTTTCGCCGGCCTGGCAGGATCCGTCCCGCCATTCGCACGGAGCAGCGCTCAAGGCGATGGTCGACGGCGACGGCTTCATCCTCACCGGCGACCGGCACTTTGTCGACGGCGCGACATCGGCGAGCGACTTCCTCGTCGTCGTGGACGCCGGCCGCGAGGCTTTGGTCGTTTCCGTGCCCGCAGGCAGGTCAGGGATTTCCGTGTCGGAGAAGGCGGGCGTCGATGGATCAGCTATAGGCCGGGTGGCCTTCGAGCGCTGCAGCGTCGGGGCGAACCGTGTCGTCGCGCGCGGACCGAGTATCGAAGCGCTTGTCGAAAACGCCGTGACCAACGCGCGGATCGCCATCGCCGCCGAACTCGCGGGCATCGCCAGCAAGGCCGTCGAGATGACGATCGCTTACACCAAGGACCGCGTGCAGTTCGGCAGGCCGATCGCCAGTTTCCAGGCGGTGCAGCACCGTCTGGTCGAGATGTGGAGCGACGCGGAATTCGCCTGCGCCTCGGTCGTCAATGCGGTGGTGAAGCAATCCGAAGGCGACGACAAGGCGGCGCATCTCGCCGTCCTCGCCGCCAAGGCGCGCTGCGGCGACGCCGCCACATCGATCTGCCGCCGCGCCGTGCATCTCCACGGCGCTATGGGCTTCACCGACGAGCACGACATCGGCCTCTACCTGAAACGGGCAATCGCGCTCAGCGCGACGCTCGGCCAGCCGGAGGCGATGCGCCTCGAATTCGTCGAACTGGAACACGCGGCCTGATCGCGGGAGGAAGAACATGCAGAACAAGCTCATCAAGGTCGACATCGCCGACAAGGTGGCCGTCGTCACGCTCGACAACCCCCCGGTCAACGCCTACTCGAAGGAATTCGCGGAAGAGCTGATCGAGGTCTTCGACGAGCTCAACGACACGCCGGAGGTGCGCTGCATCGTTGTCACCGGCCGCGGCAAGATCTTCTCGGCCGGCGCCGACATCAAGAACCGCCAGTCGGTCGGTGACATCAAGGGCGAGACCTACCGCCACCTGCGACGCACCCGCGAGGTCTCGAACTGCATCATGGAATGCGGCAAGGCGGTCATCGCCGCCGTCAACGGCCCGGCGCTGGGCGCCGGCATGGGGCCGATCGTCGCCGCCGACATCATCCTCGCCTCCGACAATGCCGTGTTCGGGCTTCCCGAGATCGACATCGGCCTGATGGGTGGCGCGCGGCATACGATGAGCCTCTTCCCCAAATCGCTCGCGCGCCGCATGATCCTGACCGGCTATCGCGTCCCGGCCGCCGAAGCCTATCGCCGCGGCATCATCGAAGCCTGCGTGCCGCTGGAAGATCTGATGGACGAGGCGATGAAGATCGCGCGCTCGATCGCCTCCAAGAGCCCGAAGGCGCTGAGCCTGGCCAAGCGCGCCATCAACACGGTCGAGCACATGCCGCTGCGCGACGGCTACCGCTTCGAGCAGAACCTGACCGTCGAAATGACCCGCCACGAGGACTCCAAGGAAGCCATGCGCGCCTTCGTCGAGAAGCGCCCGGCCGAGTTCAAGGACACGATCTGATGGCAACCGACTGGAATGCGATGTCGGACGACGACTTCCGGGCCGCTTTCCGCGACCTGGTCGAGCGGCGTCTGCCGGCCGAACTGCGCTTCATGCGCAAGCAGCGGCCGCTCTTCGACGAGGTCGCCGTCTGGTATCACGCGCTGAACGAGGAAGGCTGGCTGTCCCCGGTCTGGTCCGTGGAATATGGCGGCATGGGGCTCAACCCGGCCAAGCACATGATCTATGTCGAGGAGTGGGGCCGCCTCGGTTGCCCGCGCATCCCCGACCACGGGCTGGGGCTCATCGGCCCGCTGCTGCTTGCGTTCGGCACGGAGGAGCAGAAGGCTTATTACCTTCCGAAGATCCTGTCCGGCGAGCATGTCTGGTGCCAGGGCTATTCCGAGCCGAACTCCGGCTCCGACCTCGCCAGCCTGCGCACCGCGGCCGTCCGCGACGGCGACCATTTCGTCGTCAACGGCCAGAAGATCTGGACGACGCTGGCGCATTGCGCCAACTGGATCTTCGCTCTGGTGCGCACCTCGCGTGACGAGAAGGTTCGCCAGAAGGGCATCACCGTCCTCCTGATCGACATGACGACTCCGGGCGTCAAGGTGCGCCCGATCGCCAATCTGCGCGGCGAGACCGACTTCTGCGAAGTGTTCTTCGACAATGTCCGGGTTCCCGTCGAGAACCTCGTGGGCGAGGTGGACCAGGGCTGGAACGTCGCCAAGTCGGTGCTCGGTCACGAGCGCATCTTCCTCGGCGCGCCGACGCGGCCCGAGATCGCGATGGAGCGGCTCGACAAGCTTGCCCGCGCCCGCGGCGCTTTCGACGATCCGGCCTTCCGTTCGCGCTATGCGAAACACCGGCTCGACCTGTATGATCTGGGCTCGGCCTTCGAGCGTTTCGCCAAGGTGCTGCGCGAAGGCGGGGAGCTTGGCGCGGATGTCTCGTTGCTGAAGATCTTCACGACGGAGCTTTACCAGCGGATCACCGAGGAGATGCTGTTGCTGGCCGGGGAAGATGCCCGCTACTTCGACGACATCGAAGCCGGCAACGGCGAGGTCGATGCGATGAACCTGTTCCTGGATTCGCGCGCGCCGGCGATCTTCGGCGGTTCCAACGAGATCCAGAAGAACATTCTTGCCAAGGCGGTTCTCGGCCTGCCGAGCTGAGAGAAGCCCAAGAAAGCGACCGGCTTGCCGTGGAGGCGAGCACGATCGACGGGAGGAGACATGGCGACAAGCGCTGCAGTCCTGTCCAGGACCGAGACCGCACGGGATGCGGACAATGTGCTGGTGGCCAAGGGGCTCACCAAGGAGTTCGCCGGATTCGCCGCGGTCAAGGATGTGAACCTCGCCGTCAGGCGGGGGTCGATCCATGCTCTCATCGGTCCGAACGGCGCCGGCAAGACCACCTGCTTCAACCTGCTGACGAAGACGCTGGCGCCGACCAGGGGAAGCATCGTATTCGACGGCGAGGACATTTCGCGGCTGCGCACCTCCGAGGTGGCGCGGCGCGGTATGGTGCGGTCGTTCCAGATTTCCGCGACCTTTCCGCATCTGACCGCCCGCGAGAATGTCCGCGTCGCGCTGCAGTCCAAGTACGGCACGGCCTATCATTTCTGGCGCTCGCTGCGCGCGGTCGCACCGCTCAATGCCCGCGCCGACGAACTGCTCGAGCAGGTCGGCCTCGCCGGCAGCCGCGACGTGACGGCCGCCGAACTCTCCTACGGCAAGAAGCGCGCGTTGGAGATCGCCACGACGCTGGCGCTCGAGCCGCGCGTCATGTTGCTCGACGAGCCGACGGCCGGCATGGGCCACGAGGATGTGGGCCCGATCACTGAACTGATCAAACAAGCGGCGGTGGGACGGACCGTGCTTCTGGTCGAACACAATCTGTCGGTCGTCTCGACGCTGTGCGACCGCATCACCGTCCTTCAGCATGGCGAGGTCCTTGCCGAGGGCAACTACGCCGAGGTTTCGAAGAACCCCGCGGTGGTGACCGCCTATATGGGAGGCGTCGATGAATAGTCTTGCGATGGCGCGGGAGCCCGCCGCTGCCGCTTTCGCGGCGGTGATGCTGAAGGTCGACAATCTCAGCGCCTGGTACGCGGAATCGAAGGTCCTGCACGGCATGTCCTTCGACGTGCGCGAAGGCGAACTTCTCACCCTCATCGGCCGCAACGGCGCGGGCAAGACCACGACGCTGCGTTCGATCATGGGCATCGTCCAGAAGCGCACCGGCTCGATCCGCTTCCGCGACGAGGAACTGGTCGGCAAGCGCACCTTCCAGATCGCGCGCCTCGGCATCGGCTATTGCCCCGAGGAGCGCGCGATCTTCTCCTCGCTCTCGGTGCGGGAGAACCTGTTCCTGCCGCCGGTCCTGCGCGAAGGCGGCATGACCGACGAACAGCTCTACGCCACCTTCCCGAACCTCAAGGCGCGCGCCGGCAGCCAGGGAACGAAGCTATCGGGGGGCGAGCAGCAGATGCTGGCCATCGCCCGCATCCTGCGCACCGGCTCGCGCCTGCTGCTGCTGGACGAGCCGAGCGAGGGGCTGGCGCCGGTTGTCGTCAAGGAGATCGGCGAGATCATCCAGCGGCTGAAGGCGCAGGGGTTCACCATCGTCCTGGTCGAGCAGAACCTGCGCTTCGCGCGAATGGTCGCCGACCGACACGTCGTCGTCGAGAACGGCAAAGTCGTCGACATCCTGACCAACGCCGAACTCGAGGCCGACATGGGCCGCGTCAAATCCTACCTGGGGGTGTGAGCCATGTTCGAAGGTATCAGTACCCAACTGCTCTTCGGGCAGGTCCTGCTCGGCCTCATCAACGGCTCGTTCTACGCGATGCTGTCGATGGGGCTTGCCATCATCTTCGGCCTGATGAGCGTCGTGAACTTCACGCACGGCGCCCAGTACATGCTCGGCGCCTTCATCGCGTGGCTGCTCCTGAACTACCTCGGCATCGGCTACTGGCCGTCGCTGGTCCTCGCGCCGGTGCTGGTGGCGATCAGCGGTATGGTGTTGGAGCGCCTGCTCCTCAGGCCGCTGCAGGGCCTCGACCACCTCTACGGGCTGCTCGCAACCTACGCTGTCGCGCTCATCGTCGAAGGCCTTGTCCGCTACAAATACGGCTCGACGGGCCTGCCCTACGACAATCCGATGCCCGGTGGCATCAATCTCGGTTTCATGTTCCTGCCCTACTACCGCCTGTGGGTGGTGGTGTTCTCGCTGGTCACCTGCGTCGGCACCTGGCTCCTGATCGAGCACACCAAGCTCGGCGCCTACCTGCGCGCCGCCAACGAGAAGCCGCAGATCGTCGAGGCCTTCGGCATCAACGTGCCCAAGATGATGACGCTCACCTACGGCTTCGGCGTCGGCCTGGCGGGCCTCTCCGGCGTGCTCGCCGCGCCGATCTACCAGGTCTCGCCCTCGATGGGCTCCAGCCTGATGATCGTCGTCTTCGCGGTGGTCGTGATCGGCGGCATGGGTTCGATCGTCGGCGCCGCCATCACCGGCTACATGCTCGGCCTGGTCGAGGGCCTCACCAAGGTGTTCTATCCCGAAGCGGCGAGCGTCGTGATCTTCATGTTCATGATCATCTCGCTCTACCTGCGCCCGGCCGGCATCTTCGCCGACAAGGAGTCCGTCTGATGGTTCGGCTGCTCCTCCTGGCCGTCGTGGCCGTGCTGGCGATCGCCGCACCGTTCTATTTCTACTCCGTGACGCTGATGACGGTCATGTGCTTCGTCATCTTCGCCTGCTCGTTCAACCTGCTCTTGGGCTACACTGGCCTGCTCTGCTTCGGCCATGCCATGTTCTTCGGCGGCGGGGCCTACATCACCGGGCAGATCCTGAAGGCCACGCCGATCTCAACCGAACTGGCGATCCTGGGTGGCGGCGCGGCGGCAGGCCTGCTCGGCCTCGTCATCGGCTATCTGACGATGCGCCGCCAGGGCATCCAGTTCGCGATGATCACGCTCGCCTTCTCGCAATTCATCTACTTCATCTTCCTCCAGGCGCCGTTCACCGGCGGCGAAGACGGCATGCAGGCGATCCCGCGCAACGACCTGTTCGGCTTCGTCGACATTACGTCGAACTCCACCCTCTATTACGTCGTGCTGGCGATCACGGCGCTGTGCGTTTTCGTCTACTACCGCGTCGTCCACTCGCCCTATGGCGAGGTGCTGAAGGCGGTGCGCGACAACCAGCCCCGCGTCGAGTCGCTCGGCTTCGATCCCGAGAAGATCAAGCTCGTGGCCTTCATCATCTCCGCGTCGATGGCGGGCGTGGCCGGGGGCATGAAGGCAGTGGTCTACCAGTTCGCGACGCTGACCGACGCGTCCTGGCCGATTTCGGGTGAAGTCATCCTGATGACGCTGCTGGGCGGTCTCGGCACGCTGGTCGGCCCGGTGTTCGGCGCTGCGGGCATCATCCTGCTCAACGACTATCTCGCCGGCTTCGGCGAATGGGCGCTGGTTTCGCAGGGCGTCATCCTGCTGGTGGTCATCGTGTTCTTCCGCCGCGGTATCGTAGGCGAACTGTCGGCGCTGGTCCGCTACCTGCGCCGCCGCAATCGCACGGAAGCGCCAGCCGCTCAGCCCGCCGCTGCGACGTCGGGCCACTGACGCGCGGCGCGAAAACGCGCCGCATGTCGGGAACTGAACGTCAGAACTCAATGTCGATCGGCTGTTCGAAGGGGTCGTTCGGCTGGACCGATTTCACCGCCCGGCGCAGCGTCGCGAGGTAGCGGTCGTGGTTGGCGCGGATCCGCTCCGCGGCACCGCCGAGACCGAGCACCACGGGCTGTCCCTGGATGGTGATCGGCAAAAGCATGCAGATCGTCCCGCCGCCGAGGAACGGCACGTTCTCTGCCGAGCAGTAGCCCTTCTCGCGGATCTCCCGGACCTTCGCCATCATATCGGGAACCTTCACCCGGTCGGACGCCTTCTCGGTCGCGATGTTTGCCCGGCGCACGATGTTGTCGATCTTGTCGTCGGGCAGGGTGGACATCAGCGTCCAGCCGACGGCCGACTGCGTCAGCGGCCTGAGCGTGCCTTCGTCGACATGGAAACGCAGTGCGTGGATCGACTGTATGATCTGCACATATTGCAGATAGACGTCGTTCTTGGTGCCGATCGAAACCGTTTCGCCGGTGGCCGCGTGCACATCGTGCATCGCTTCGAGGACCCGGCTGTTGCCGAACAGCGCGCGCGGAATCCAGTCGCCGAGTGACGTCACTTTCGGGGTCGGGAAATAGAGCCTGCCGCGCCGGTCGTAATTGAGGTAGCCGAGCGTGACGAGCGTTTTCAGCAGCACCGTGCTGCTCGACTGCGGATAGCCAAGCGCCAGCGCGATCTCCGACATCGACCGCGGCTGCCTAACTGTCTTGAAATATTCGAGTATTTCGATCGCTCGGGTCGCCGACTTGACCTGTGACGTCAGCATTGTCCGCTCCTCCCGGCTCTCGCGTTATTCACACTGGTGAAACTGCGCAGCACGTACGCAATGCTTATGGCCTCGAAAGACTGCGCATGACATGGTGCCCGCAGTCAAGTCCGGCGCCTCGAATGCGACGGCTCGACGCAAGAACAAGACGGGCGACCCGACAGGGATCGCCCGCGTTCCGGAGGAAACCATGAAGCTCGGAGTGTTCTACGAACATCAGCTCCCCCAGCCTTGGGAGGAGGGGAGCGAACTCAAGCTTTTCAACGATGCGCTGGACCAGATCGAGCTCGCCGACAGGCTCGGCTTCGACCACATGTGGGAGGTCGAACACCACTTTCTCGAAGAGTATTCGCACTCCTCGGCTCCGGAGGTTTTTCTGGGCGCGGTCTCGCAGCGCACGAAGAACATGCGCATCGGCCACGGCATCTGCCTGTCATCGCCGAAATACAATCATCCCGCCCGCGTCGCCGAGCGCCTTGCGACGCTCGATCTCGTGTCCGGCGGCCGCGTCGAATGGGGCACGGGCGAATCCGGCTCCCTGATCGAGATGCACGGCTTCGGCATTGAGCCGGAGCAGAAGACGGCGATGTGGCGCGAAGGCGTCGAGCAGACTGCCAACATGATGTCGATGCGCCCGTATCCGGGGTACGAGGGGCAGTTCTTCTCGATGCCGGTGCGAAACGTCGTGCCGAAGCCGGTGCAGAAGCCGCATCCGCCGATCTGGATGGCCTGCTCGCGCCGCGAAAGCATCCTGCGCGCCGCCCGCCACGGCGTCGGCGCGCTGGTCTTCGGCTTCGTCGAGGCGAGCCAGGCGAAGCTCTGGCGCGACGAATACTACGCCCTCATCAAATCCGACGAGTGCGTGCCGATCGGCCACGCGGTCAACGCCAACTTCGCCACGCTCAACGGCATGATGGTGCATGAGAACCATGACGAGGCGATCCGCCGCGGCCTCGATGGCTTCCGCTTCTTCGGCTACTCGATCGCCCACTATGCGGTCTACGGCGAGCACAAGCCGGGCGTGACCAACCTGTGGAAGCGCTTCCTCACCATCAAGGACGACATGAAGGAGACGCCCGGCTCCGGCTCGATCGGCACGCCGGCGAGCGTGCGCGAGCACCTGAAGAGCTATGCGGATGTCGGCATCGACCAGATGATCTTCATCCAGCAGTCCGGGATGAACAGGCACGAGCATATCTGCGAGTCGCTTGAACTCTTCGCCAGCGAGGTCATGCCGGTGCTGAAGGAGCGCGAGGACGAGCGCGTCCAGAAGAAGGACGAGGAACTCGCCCCCTTCATCGAGAAGGCGCTGGCGCGCAAGTCGCGCATGGCCGAGCTCGCGCCGCAGGACGTCCCCAACGTCGAATCCATCGGCATCGTCCTCGAGCGGCGCGCCGGCAAGGACTACGCCGCGGCCGGCGGGACCTATGCCGATCCGACGCGCGGCGGCGCCATCCCGATGGCCTCGCGCGAAACCTTCGCCAAGGCGGCCAAGGCCGGCTGAGCGCATAGAACCACGACGCAGTTTTGGAAGGGAAGTTCATGGGTGGAAGGCTCGAAGGGCGCGTCGCGCTGGTGACCGGCGGAGGCCGCGGCATAGGCCGGGCGATCTCCGAGGCATTCGCCCGCGAAGGAGCCGCCGTCGGCGTGCTCGACCTGAAGCCCGAAATCTCAGCGGAAGCCGCGGATGCGATCAAAACAGCCGGGGGCAGGGCGATCCCGCTCGTCGGCAATGTCGGCAAGCGCGAGGATGTCTTCGCAGCGGCGGCGAAGCTGAAGGAGGCATTCGGCCCGACGACCATCCTGGTCAACAACGCGATGTTCAACCGCTACGGCTCGCTGCTGGAGCAGGATGAGAAGACGATCGGCCTGATGATCGACGTCGGCTTCAAGGGCGTCATCTGGGGCTACCAGGCGATCGTGCCGCAGATGGAGAAGGCCGGTGGCGGCTCGATCATCAACATCGCCTCGCCGGCGGCCCTGATCGCGTTCAAGAACGGTATCATGTACAGCTCCGTGAAGGCGGCGGTCCAGGCCTCGACCCGCTCGGCCGCCGCCGAGTTCGGCCCGCTGAATATCCGCGTCAACGCCATCGCGCCGGGGTCGACTCGCACAGACGGCGCCAATCTCGTGGTCGACGAGGCCGGCTGGGAGCGGCGGCGCCAGAAGGTGCCGCTCGGACGGCTCGGCGAGCCCGAGGACATCGCCAACGCCGCGGTCTTCCTGGCCGGCAATGAATCGAGCTGGATCAGCGGCGACATGATGCTCGTCGACGGCGCGATGACGTTCGCATTTTCGTGAGATCAGCCGGCGGCAGGCGCCGGGTGTGCAACCAGCTTCAGGGGGCGGGAAAATGACCCCGGGGAGCGCAAGTGGAGGAAATCACATGCAGAAATCCAGTCGTTTCGCGGTCGTGGGGGCATTGCTCGCCGCCTCGACCATCCTGTCGGCGGGGGCAGTCCTTGCCCAGGAGATCTCCGGCGATGTCGTCAAGATCGGCGTGATGAACGACCAGTCCGGCCCCTACGCCGACAATGGTGGCCCGGGCACGGTCGAGGCCGCCAAGATGGCGATCGAGGACTTCGGCGGCGAGGTCAACGGCAAGAAGATCGAACTGGTCATCGCAGACGACCAGAACAAGCCCGACATCGGCGCGGCGATCGCGCAGAAGTGGGTTGACCAGGAAGGCGTCGACGCCATCGTCGGCGGCTCGGCCTCGTCGATCGCGCTCGCCATCCAGAAGATCATGGCCGAGAAGAAGAAGCCCTACATGCTGGCCGGCACCGCCTCCTCGGCGCTGACCGACGATGCCTGCTCGCCGATGGGAACGCAGTGGGTTCTCGACACCTATTCGCTCGCCAAGGGCGTCATCAAGTCGATGCTCGCGGCTGGAAACGACTCCTTCTACTTCATCACCGTCGACTACACCTTCGGCAAGACCTGGCAGGCCGACGCGACCAAGTTCATCGAAGCAGGCGGCGGCAAGGTGCTGGGCTCGGTGCTACATCCGCTGAACTCCAACGACTTCTCGTCATACCTGCTTCAAGCCCAGGCGAGCGGCGCCAAGGTGATCGTGCTGGCGAATTCGGGCTCTGACTTCGCCAACGCGGTGAAGCAGGCGCAAGAATTCGGCATCCAGGCAGGCGGCCAGAAGGTCGTCGCGCTCGGCCTGCAGATCAACCAGGTCCACGGCATCGGCCTCGAGGCCGTAAAGGGCATGTCGATCGTCACCCCCGGCTACTGGGACCTGAACGACGAGACCCGCGCCTTCGCCGACAAATTCAAGAAGCGCTTCCGCGACCGTATCCCGAACGAGACCATGTCGGGTACCTACAGCGCGATCACGCACTACCTGAAGTCGGTCAAGGAGACCGGTACCGACGACGGCGAGAAGGTCGTCGCCAAGATGCACGAGTTGCCGGTCAACGACTTCCAGATGAAGGACGTCAAGATCCGCGCCGACGGCCAGGTGATGCGTCCGATGTATGCCGTGACCATCAAGGCGCCGGCGGACGTCAAGCAGCCCTACGACTACTACACCGTCACGGCCACCATCCCGGCCGAAGACGTCTGGCGGCCGGTTGCCGAAAGCGCTTGCCCGCTCGTCAAGTAAGCTCCCAAGCCTGCGGCGGAGGGGTTTTGGCCTCTCCGCCGCTCTTTTTCCAACGCATCGATCGAAAGGCCCCGGCGGATGTCGTTTCGAGTGAGCCGTGTCTCGGCCAAGGCGGACCTTCTGGGCGAAAGCCCAGTATGGGACGGCCGGCGCCAGCGCCTCTACTGGGTCGATGGCGTCTCGCGTCTGATCCGCGCGCATGATCCAGAGACCGGCGCTTTCCATTCCTGGCAATGTCCGTCCACCGTGGGCTCGATAGCGCTTGGCGCCGGCGATACGCTCGTCGCGGGGCTGGTCGACGGTATTTATCGTCTTGACCTCGGGACAGGTACCTTCTCGCCTGTATTCCGGCCCGACCCGGTTGATCCTGCAGTGCGTTTCAACGACGGCAAGAACGACCGGCAAGGGCGGTTCCTGTGCGGCTCGATGGGTATCCACGCCGATCCGCTCGGCAGGCTCTACCGTGTCGACGCGACCGGGCGCGCCGACGCATTTGCCACAGGCATCCGTATCTCCAATGCGCTCTGCTTCAGCCCGGATGGCGCGACCATGTATTTCGCCGACAGTCTCGAACGGAAGATCCGCGCATACGACTATTCGACCGACGACGCGCCGCTGAAGGGCTACCGCGTCCTGATCGACACCGAGCCGTATGGGTCCGGTCCCGACGGTGCCACGGTCGACGCCGAGGGCGGTATCTGGGTCTGCCTCATTCAGACCGGCAAGATCGCCCGCTTCCTGCCCGACGGCTCGCTTGACCGGATGATCGATGCGCCGACCGACATGCCGTCCTGCATTGCCTTCGGCGGGGCGGATCTTTCCACGCTCTTCGTCACGTCGATCAAGGATTCCGGCTCCGGCCGGGCGATATCGAAGCACCCCGAGGGCGGCATGCTCTTCGCCATCGACGGGCTCGGCGTCCGTGGGCTTCCCGAAGCCCGCTTCGGACAATCCGCGCTTGAGAGCAACAAGACGGAAATCGCCTGAATGCTGACGCGCACCGGTTCCATCTCCGCCCTGCTGTCGCCGAAGTCGGTGGCCCTCGTCGGCGCATCCGACGACGTCACCCGCATCGGCGGACGCCCGCTTCGTTACCTGCGCGAGAGCGGGTTCGCTGGCGGCATCTATCCGGTCAACCCGAAGCGCGAGACCGTGCAGGGCGTGAAGGCGTACGCCTCCCTCGGAGATCTTCCCGCCGCGCCCGATGTTGCGATCCTTGCCGTGCCGGCGGCCGCCACCGTCCAGGCGGTGCGCGATTGCGCCGAGCGGGGCGTCAAGGCGGCGATCGTCTTCTCGGCGGGCTTCGCGGAGACCGACGAGGCCGGCCGGGCGATGCAGGACGAGTTGGTGGGCATCGCGCGCGCCTCCGGCATGCGGCTTCTCGGCCCCAATTGCCTCGGCGTCTTCAACTCCTCGATCGGTTTCTACGGCACCTTCTCGGCCATGCTGGACAGCGGCCTCGTCACCCCGGGCCCGATCGGTATCGTCTCGCAGAGCGGCGCCTACGGCTCGCATCTCATGTATCTCGCCCGCTTGCGCGGCCTCGGCATGAACTACCTCGTCACCACCGGCAACGAGTGTGACATCAATGTCGCGGAAGCGTTGCGCTGGATGGTCGAGCAGCCGGACGTCAACGTCGTCATGGCCTACGCCGAGGGCATCCGCGACCGGGACACCTTTATCGAAGCGCTGGAGATCGCACGCGAGCGCCGCAAGGCGATCGTGTTCATGAAGGTCGGCCGCTCCGAGGTCGGCGCGCATGCGGTCAGTTCGCACACCGCGGCATTGGCCGGTTCCGACGCGGTCTTCGACGCCGTGTTCCGCCAATACGGCGTCTGGCGCGCCTCCACGACAGCCGAACAGATCGACATCGCAGCCGCTTGCTCGCGCGGCGTTTATCCGAAGAGCAATTCGCTCGGCATCTTCACCATGTCCGGCGGCTTTGGCATCCAGATGGCCGACGACGCGGAGACCGCCGGGCTCGACGTCAAGCCGATGCCGGAAAAGGCGCAGCAGGAGTTGAAGGCGATGCTGCCCTATGCCTCGCCGGTCAATCCCGTCGACGCCACGGCCCAGGCCGTCACCGACCTGCCGCTGATGACGAGCTTCATATCGGCCATGCTCGAGAAGGGCGACTACGGCTTCTTCGCCGGCATCTTCGGCAGCGGGCCGGCGAGCCCCACCTTCTCCGGCAAGCTGCGGCAGGCGCTGGAGACGGCGGCCGCCGCCTCGCGCGACACGATCATGGCGCTGACCATGACCGCGCCCGACGAGATCGTCCGCACCTACGAGGACAAGGGCTTCATCGTCGCCCAGGACGGTTCGGCGCTGATGAAGACGCTCGGCGCGATGGTGCACTTCAAGGAGAGCTTCGACCGCGCCGCGGCCAGCCGGTCCGACCTTGCGCCGGGAAAGAAGGTTGCGCTTTCGGGCGAGGCGCTCAGCGAGCGCGAAGCCAAGCCAATCCTGGCGTCCGCGGGCGTCACCTTCCCGAAGGAGGGGCTAGTTAGGCAAGGCGACGACGCCGGAAAAGTCGCCGCCTCGGTCGGCTTCCCGGTCGTGCTCAAGATCTCGTCGCCCGACATTGCCCACAAGACCGAGATCGGTGGCGTCATCGTCGGGGTGAAGGACGAAGCCGAGGCGCGCGAGGCCGCCGCAACGATCTTCGCCCGCGCCCGGGAGAAGCGGCCCGACGCCCGCATCGAGGGAATCCTGGTTTCACCGATGATCTCGGGCGGCGTCGAGATCATCGCGGGCGTCGTGCGCGATCCGGCCTTCGGACCGGTCGTGATGTTCGGCCTGGGCGGCGTGTTTGTGGAGGTGTTGAAGGACGTCACCTTCCGCGCCGCTCCCTTCGACGTGGCCGAAGCTCATCGCATGATCCGCGAGATCCGCGGCTTCGCGATGCTGGAAGGCGTACGCGGAGCCCCTCCATCCGACATTGATGCGCTTGCGAGAATGCTGTCGGCCCTGTCGGCCTTCGCGGCCGCCAATGCCGATACGGTCGAGAGCATCGACCTCAATCCGGTTCGGGTGATGGAGAAGGGCAAGGGCGTCATTGCCCTCGACGCCCTGATCGTGCCGGCCCGCCGCGAGGCTTAAGGAGAGAAAGATGGACGAGGCTCGACTGACGGAACTGCTCGACCGCGAAGCGATCCGTGACTGCCTCTACCGCTATTGCCGCGGCATCGACCGTGGCGACGAGGCGGCGCTTCGCAGTTCCTACTGGCCCGACGCAACCGACCGACACGGCGCCTATTCGGGACCGGTCGAGGGCTTCATTCAGATGGCGCTCGGCGTTTTCAAGACCAACCCGCGCAACATCCATCAGGTTTCCAACATCCTGATCGAGTTCCGCGGCGCAACCGACGCACGCGTCGAGACCTACTTCAACGCCTTGCAGCGCGGCCCGGCCAAGGACGGCGTCGTTCGACAGTTCCTGCTCGTGGGGCGCTATTGCGATGCCTTCCAGAAGCGGGGCGGGGAATGGCGGGTCGCACAGCGAACGGTCGTCTACGATTGGGTCGAGGAGCAGACGCCGCCCGAAGGATCGGATGCCGAGCGTTTCGGGCTTCGCCAGCCTGTCGGTGCGGCGTACCCGAACGATCCCGTCTACGCGCTTCTAAAAGACTGATGCTATTCAAGAATATGAATGTTGCCGTCACATGATTGTATTGCTTGAACGCGACAGGTCGTCGGCCACAATGCTCTCGAGGCGGACAGGCGAAGGGTTTCGCGTTCCCGCGACGGAGTTCGACCATGGCCACCGCCCACAACGCGCTTCCGGTCCCTCATTCTCCAGTGCAGGCGCGCTCGCTCGCGCATGGCGCTGAGCGCAGTTCGGAGGTCACGGAGATGCCTGCTTCCGACAGCGTCAATGAGGCCGATTTCAAGACGGCGATGCGGCAGGTGACTTCGTCGGTGGCCGTAATCACGGCACGGTCCGGCAGGGCGCGCAACGGGCTGACGGCGACAGCGGTCTGCTCGGTGTCCGCCGAGCCGCCGACGATGCTCGTGTGCATCAATCGCAGTGCCACGGCCGATGGCCTGATCGACGAGAGCGGCGCGTTTGCGATCAATTTCCTGGCGGACGAACAGCACAAGGTCGCACGCCTTTTCTCGACATCGAAACTGAGCCCCGAGGAGCGCTTCGCCGACGGCCGATGGATCTCGCTGGCGACGGGCTCGCCCGTGCTCGACGGTGCCGTGGCGACCTTCGATTGCCGGGTCATCGAAAAGGTGCCTTCCGGAACGCATCACATCTATTTCGGCCGTGTCGTCGGGGTCACGTCGCTCGACGAGGAAGCCTTGCTCTATCGCGACGGCTCGTTCCGGCGGCTCGCCGCGATCGGCTGAGCCTTCAATCGCTATGAATTCGCCGACCCCCGGGAGGAGCTGCACATGGACAGATCGGGACGCGTTGTCGTCATTACCGGAGCGGCCGGCGGCATCGGCCGCGAACTCGTCGCCGCCTTCCTGCGCGACGGTGACACGATCATCGCCGTGGACCAGGCGGGCTCCGGCGTGCAGGAACTCGCCGCCTCCATTGGCGCTGCACATAGCGGCGAGGAGTGTGACATCGGCAGCGAAGCCCAGATCGTGGCGATGTTCGACCGGATCTCGGCGCGTTATGGCCGTGTCGACGTGCTGATCAATAACGCCGCGCTCGGCCCGACGATGACTCCGACGGTCGACACCGGCGTCGATCTGTTCCGCCGCACGCTCTCGGTCAATCTGATCGGCCCATTCGTGATGGCGCGCGAGGCCGCGAAGCGCATGCCGCACGGCGGCGCGATCGTGAACACTGCATCGCTCGCCGGCGTATTGGGCAATCCCCGCCGCAATGCCTACTCGGCGTCCAAGGCCGGGCTGATCTCCTTCACCAAGTCGCTGGCCTGCGAATGGGCCTCGAAGGACATCCGGGTCTGCGCCGTCGCGCCGGGTTACGTCCGCACGCCGATGGTCGCCGAACTGGAGCGCACCGGAAAGGCCGATCTCGCCGCCGTGCGCCGCCGCGTGCCGATGGGCCGTATGGGCAGGCCCGACGAGATGGCCGCCGCGCTGCATTTCCTGGCGTCCAGCCGCGCCCGCTACATCACCGGCTCGGTTCTCGCGGTCGACGGCGGCTGGATGTCGTTCAACCAGCCGGGCGATGCGCATCCGCCGGTAGACGGCACGCCCGACCTCGAACTCAACCGGCCCGCCGCATCGAAGGCGGCGCGCGTCGTTCTGGTGACCGGCGGCGCGAAGGGCATCGGCGAGGCCGTCGCGCGCAAATTCGCCGCCAACGGCGACACGGTCATCGTGGCGGACCGCGACGGAAACGGAGCGGCGGCCGTCGCGGAATCGCTTGGCCCCGCGCATCTCGCGCATGCTTTTGATGTCTCGTCCGAGGCGGAGGTCGTCGCCCTGTTCGCGATGATCCGCCAGCGCTTCGGCGGCCTCGACATATTGGCCAACAATGCCGCGATCTCGGACGTGTTCGTTCCGGCGATTGAGCAGACCGCCGCAGATCTTGAGAAGGTGCTGGACATAAATCTTACCGGCGCCTTCCTCTGCGCCCGCGAGGCGGTGAAGTCGATGCGATCGGGCGGCGTCATCGTCAATACCGGCTCGATCAACACGTTCCTGCCTTTCGCCCCGCGTCACGCCTATGGCGCGTCGAAGGCGGGCATCGACATCCTGACCCGCTGCATGGCGGCCGAACTCGGACCCGTCGGAATACGCATCGCGACGGTCGCGCCCGGATACATCCGCACGCCCGGCGTCGCCGCGCTCGAACAGTCCGGCCGCATCGACGCCGCCGCGATCCGCCGCCGCATCCCGATGGGCGACCTCGGCCGTCCGGAAGACATCGCCGACGCGACGCTTTTCCTTGCGTCCGAAGAAGCCTCCTACATCAACGGCTCGATCCTCTATGTCGATGGCGGCTGGACCTCGTTCGGCAATGCCGGCTTCGCCAGCGACTTTTCGGATGAAACGGCTTCGGAGGCAGCGGAATGATCGTCGACTACGCTCCGTCCAAGGGGCTCTCTCTCCTCGAGGCCGACGACTTCAAGGGCTTCAAGCTGCGCATTGCGGGTTCCGAGGCAAGGCCTGCAATCGGCGGCGTCACCTTCGTCGACGACGCCAACGTGCTGATCGGCGTCGATCTCGTGCCAACTCTGCCCGGCGCGCCCCGCACGGCCGAATGGATGGCCGGCTATCGCGCGATGGTCGACTACGCCGCGAAGAAGGGCTGGATCGACACGGCGACCAGCTCAATTCGCGCGCATGTCGAGCGCGCTTCCTGAATCACCCCAAGTCAAGCATATCGAGGACTGAACGATGGAATTCGGAACATTCATTCTCGCCGCCCAGCGCGGCTATCACCAGACCTCGGAGCAGGTCATCCGCCATTCGATCGATCAGGCGATCGCGTCCGAGAAGGCCGGATTCGACACGGCCTGGTTCGCCGAGCACCACTTCAACAATTACAGCCTCGTTCCGTCGCCGCTGATGATGGTCGCCGCTTGCTCGGGCGTGACGAAGACGATCCGCCTCGGCACCGCCGTGTGCGTTCTGCCGCTTTACCAGCCGCAGCGGCTTCTCTCCGAGATCGGCTTCGCCGACATCGTGTCGGGCGGCCGCCTCGAACTCGGCGTCGGCTCCGGCTACCAGCAGTTCGAGTTCGACCGCTTCGGGGTCAACGTCGACGACGCGCCGAAGGTCTTCTCCGAATATCTCGACATTATCCTTAAGGGCCTTAACCAGAAGATTTTCGAGCATCAGGGCACCTACCTGAAACTGCCGTCGACCGCGATCTCTGTACGGGCCGTGCAGAAGCCGACCCCGCCGATCTGGATCGCGGCCGGTTCGGCCCGGTCGATGGGCCGCGGCTATCGCGAGGGGCACAATCTGTTCGTCACGGCACTCCACGGCGGCCTCGACGCGATCAGGAACCTCCGCACCACGATCGAAGGGGCGGCCGCAGCCGAAGGCAAGAATGCGTCCAACGCAAAGATCGCGCTGCTGCGCTGCGCCTATGCCAGCGACAGCGAGCGTGAGATCGAGAGCTATCTCGACAACGCCCGCTATCAGCGTCGCCTGTCCGAGGCACTGCACCAGCGGCGCCAGCAAAGCCAGGACGGCTATATGCTGCAGGAGACCCCGACCCAGCAGGATCTGTCCTTCGACACGATGCGCGCGAATCTACCGGTCGGCAGCGTCAACCGCGTCATCGACCGGCTGCTCGAGGAGATCGAGGTTCTCAAATGCGATCAGATCGCAATCCAGACCCAACTCGGCGATTTCGACGATAAGACCATGCTGCGACAGATCGAACTGTGGGGCGAGAAGATCATGCCGGCTGTGAATCGCGCTCTGGGCGCGGACGTGACGCTCAAGGCCGCGAACGGCTGAGGCGAGCGATAGTCAAAGTAAAAGGCGCCGGGTGGAAATCCGGCGCCTCTCTCTTTTGAGTGTCTTCGTCTGCGGCAGGGCGACGGTCACGAAGACCACGCATGCCAATCGCCTTTGCGCGCTGCGCCGCGCCAGGGACAGAATCAGCAGGTGATTCTCTCGTTTCCGGCACATCGAGGGTTTTCGGGAAGCCGATCCCAAGTGGTGAACGGCGACCGCGCGCTTACCCGCCTTTGGTCTAGGTAGCCGCATCGCGACCTCCACACCGCTTCCTTCCCGAAAGAACATCAATCGCAGCCGCCTCGCACAAACGGCACGAATCCGCCGTTTCCCGGCGTTTCAGGGGCACAGTCGGGCTTCGTTAATTGGGTCGGTTAACGCTTCCTTTCGGACCCCCGGCAAATCGTGTCATTTGTGCAACAGCAATTGGGCATAGCGGTGTGCACATCGCGGCGGGGGCAAGTTGAAGGTTGAACTGGCGTGTCGGTTCGGTAATTGTCGGTCGGGAAGAGAAGCGACTTCGGGAGCGACTTTTCGCCTAGGGGATGGGGCAGGGAACGCTGTCCTTCAGCAAAAAATACCCAGACCCGTTTTTTAACTTTTGACTGGAGGTCAGAAAATGAACATCAAGAGCCTTCTTATCGGCTCCGCTGCGGCTCTCGTCGCAGTGACCGGCGCTCGCGCCGCCGACGCCGTCATGGCGCCGGAGCCCGAGCCGGTCGAATACGTCCGCGTTTGCGACGCTTACGGCGCGGGCTTCTTCTACATCCCCGGCACCGAGACCTGCCTGAAGCTCTCGGGCTACGTCTGGTACCAGATCGCTGCCAACAGCTATGATCCGCTCGGTGGGTTGCAGACGCTGCCGTCGGCTGGTGGTGTTGCTGGCGAAGGCTGGTACAAGACCGTTCGCGCCCGCGTCAACTTCGACGCGCGTTCGGAGACCGAATGGGGCACGCTGCAGTCCTACATCCGCTTCCAGGCCTCCTGGAACGGCGTGGGCGACGGCGCTGTCGCGGCCGACCAGGCCTGGATCTCGCTCGGCGGTCTCTTCATGGGCTATTCCGAGTCCTTCTGGGCCGACAGCCACAACGGCGGCGCGTCCAACTGGGGTTCGCACTCCTGGAGCGGCATGTACTACGGCTACCAGCAGCGTGCGCTCATCGGCTATCGCTTCGAGTCGAACGGGTTCTTCGGCGCGATCTCGCTCGAAGACGACGCTCTCGCCGGCGAAGGCTATCTGCCGGACGTCGTGGCCAAGCTCGGCTACACGGGCGGTTGGGGCACTGTCTGGGTGAAGGTTGCCTACGACGAGTCGTTTGACGGCACGCCGTACACCGTGAACCCGAACATCCCGGGTCTGTTTGGTGGCTTCAGCGACGGCGGCTTTGCTGCTCAGCTCGGCGCCCAGATCAACATCCCGAACATGCCCGGCTCGTCGCTGCGCGTCATCGCCTACTACGCTGATGGCTCGCACTCCTACAGCACCGGCAGTCCGTCGATCTTCGGCGTCGCTGGTACCTCGCTCTACGGCGGTTCGGAGTGGTCGATCCTGGCTTCGTATAACCAGCAGTTCAGCGAAACGCTGGGTGCCTCGGTTGCGTTCCAGTACTTCAGCGACCTCTACTATGCCGGCACGGACTTCTCGCGCGGCAACGACGCCTGGGCTGCGGAACTGTCCGTGGTCTGGTTCCCGGTCAAGGATTTCGAAGTTCGCGGCGAACTGCGCTACGACGACGTCTCGGCCAACGCGTTCTACCCGCACGTGAATCCGGAAGGCACCGTCTCCGGCTTCCTGCGCTTCACGCGTTACTTCTAATAATCGGCTCACAAGCTGATTTGAGAGACCCGGCGGGCAACTGCCGGGTCTTTTCGTTTTCGGAAGGCCTTGGACGGTGAAAGCGGGGCTGAGAACGTGCGTCGGCACGGCGGAATGGCGTCGCGGAAGCCGTGAAGCTGAACCGTGGAACGGTGGGCGGGCGCCGTGAAGCTCTCAGAGTTGGTTCGGCAATTATGTCGAAGGGTAAAGCGATCGCCGAGATCGTTCAGCGCCGCTCGGCGTTCTCGAGGAATCGCGCGATCCGCGCCGGCAGGTCGCCCGTTTCCAGCAGCGGCGCGTGGCCTTGCCCCTCGACCGTGATCGTCTCGATTTGCGGATGCCGCTTTGCCATCTCTTCCAACGTCTCCGCCGAGAACAACTTTGAGTTCTCGCCGCGGATCGCCAGCATCGGCACGCCGCGCAATCCCTCGAACTGCGGCCAGAGTTGCGGCAGCGGCTTGTTGAGGTCGACGGTCGTCACGGTGTTGGTCAGCGCCGGATCGAAATCGGCGACCAACGTCCCGTTCTCCTCGCGGTAGTAGGCCCGCGCCATGCGCTCCCAGTCGGCATCCGTGAGCGCCGTGAAATTGTCCTTCTGTGCCGCGCGGCTGATCTCGATCGCTTCCGCAAAGGTCTTCGGCTTCGGCGCGCGTTCCAGATAGGCGCGGATCTGCGCCAGTCCCCCACCTTCGACCACCGGACCGATGTCGTTCAGCACGACCGCCTTCAGCACAGTCGGTCGCATTGCCCCGAGAACATGAATGATCACCCCGCCGCGTGAGGTACCGATGAAGGCGCCATGCTCGATCCCCATTGCCGCGAGTCCGGCGAGGATGTCGCCGCTTTCGATAAGGACGTCATAGTTCTTCCAGTTGCGGTCATGGTCCGAGCGGCCGCGGCCGCGATAGTCGAACGCGACGACCTGGCGCGGCGCGCGCGGATGGCGTGACAGGAAAAGCGCGAGGTCGTGGAAGTCCGCGGCATTGCGGGTCAGTCCGGGGAGGCAGATCGCGGGAAAGGCCGCCGCATGCCGCTCGCCGTAGATCCGCGCATGCAGCCTCAGCCCATCGGTCGAGGTGTAATAGAAATCCTCGTAACCGTCCGCTTGCGCCATGCATCCCTCCCGAAGCCATTGAATTCGAAGAGATACAGGCTGGCGAGGCAAAGGCAAGCTGCACACGGCGCGCGGCGATCCGGTACCGGTCAGCGGCCCTCGACCAGGTCGGCGACGATGTCGAACGTGCCCGTCAGGCGCATCTTGTAGACCTGATAGTTCTCCATCACCCGCTGCACATAGTGCCGGGTCTCGGTGAAGGGGATTCGCTCGACCCAGTCGACGACCTCCTCGACGGGTTTGCCGCGGGGGTCGCCGTAGCGCTTGATCCAGTCCTGCGCGCGGCGAGGTCCGGCATTATATCCAGCAAAGGTCAGCACATAGGAGCCGGAGAATCGCCCGAGCTGCTCCGACAGGAATTCCGAACCGAGCGTCGCGTTGTAGCCGGGGTCGGTCGTCAGCAGGAGCTTGGAGAAAGGCATGCCGGCTTTCTTCGCCATCTCCTTGGCCGTGTCGGGCAGGAGTTGCAGCAGGCCCTGCGCGCCGGCGCCCGACACGGCGCTCACCTTGAATTCGCTCTCTTGCCTGGCAATCGCGTAGGCGAGCGCCTTGCCGGCGCCGGACAGGTTCGCGGTCTCCGGAATGGCACCCGTCGGGTGCGCCAGCGATCCGATCGCAATGCCGCGCGCGGCAGCGATTTTGCCCACACGCAGCGCCAGATAATGGTCGCCGCGCGCCTCGGCCATGCCGGCGAGGAGCGCGAGTTCGCCGGCGCTGTCGAGTTCTCCGGCGAGTTCTCGATAGAGCTTTTCGGCCCCGGACCCTGCTTCCTCGATGCGCCGGATCGCCGCCACCGCGTCGCGGGCTTCGAAAGTATTGCGTTCGTCGTCCGTAGCTGTGGGCATATCGATGGGAATCGTCTTCCGGCCGAGTATCTGCGCTGCGAGCTGGCCGTAGTACGCCGTGCCGTTTTCCGCCGCCATTTCATAATACGCCTTGGCATCTCCCGGTGCGCCTGCGTCAGTCGCCCGTCCGAGCCAGTAGTACGCCCGCGAGCGGGAGATCGGCCCTTCCGCAATCTCGGCGATCCGTGCGAAGTGCTTCGCGGCGGCCTTCGGGTCGTTCAACATCCTGAGCGCGACCCATCCGGCATGGAACTCGGCGTCGGCTGCCATGGCCGGAGATTCCGCGGCGTGGGCCGCGGCGAGCTTATAGGCGGTGGCGAAGTCGCGCATATCGAGCAGTTCACGCACCAGGACACGCCGCTCCACCCACCAGGCGTCCGGGTCGGCAAGCGCCTCCCTGGCCATCGGCGCCCTGAGCATCTCGGCGGCTGCATCCTTGTATTTTCCGGCCCGGCGCAACTGCTTGGCGCTGGCGAAAAAGTAGCCGGCGCTCCTCTGATCCGTTGGCACGTCGTTCAGCAGCTTGCGCGCGTTCCTGTCGCCCTTGATCACCGCCGTCCAGGCAAAAGCGAGCTTTTCGGCCTCGGCAAGGCGTGCCACGCGTATCGCTGAGTTCGCCCGATCGTTGTAGAGCATGAACTCCATGCGTGCGCGGTGATCGTCCTTCTCCAGAACGTCGGAGAATTCCCTCAGGATCGCCGCCTCGGTCGCGGCTTCGAGCTTCTGGCTCCGCCAGAATGGAGCGAGCGTTGCCCGCGCCGCCTTCGCATCGCCGAGCGCCACCTGTGTCCGTGCGAGAATCCGCGCGCCCTCGACTGTCTCTGGCGCACTGCCCCCGAATACCTCGATGACTGTTTTCGGGTCGGTGTTCTCCCGCAGCAGGGCGCGTTCAGTATTGCGTCTAAGATCGCCGATGCCGGGCCATCCGGCGAGCACGCGGGTGGCGGTCTTGATTTCTCCGCTCGGCACGGCCGGTTGGTTCGAGATGGCGATCGCCCAGGTCAGGATGTCGTGGTCGAGCGAGCCGAAGCGCAACTGGTTGCGAGCGGCGATCGCGCCAGCGACTTCGCCGGCATCAATCGCGGCGAGCCCGAGCTTCAGGAGAGCGATGTCGCCTGCCGGGCGAGCGGATCGCGCCGTCTGCGGCAGTTGACCAGCTACCGGCGGAAAGGTGGATAGCGCTGGCAGTATCGGCAGGCTGGGCACGACGGCCGCGGACGGAGCGGCAGACGTCAGCCGCGCGCCGTCCGGATCCGTCCTGGGTCCTTCCACGCCGGCGATCGCGGGCGGCCGGGCAACGGCAGCCGTCGTCAGCGCGTCCGGATAGATTACAGAGCCGCCGGCCGCCAGCGCGATCAGCGCGCTGCCGACGGCAAGGCGATACGGGAACATGGTGCCGCTCATACCGGCAATCCCTCTTCAGCACTCGGGACAAAATCTGGAGTGGGCATCGGCAACGGTACCGTTCGAGCGTGAAGACTTGGTGAATGAATGGTTATGGCGCCGCGCCGCGTCTTCGAGTAGAGCACGGGACCTGCTTGCCGCATCCGCGTGGCAAGACTATGTTGCCGCGCTTTCGCGGATGTAACCGCGGGTTTTGGAGAACCGTTGATCATGTTCCAGGGGTCGTTCACCGCGCTTGTCACGCCGTTTCGCGCCGATGGCGGGGTCGACGAGAAAGCGTTTGCCGACTTCGTGGAGTGGCAGATCGCGGAAGGCACCAACGGTCTCGTTCCGGTGGGTACTACCGGCGAGTCGCCGACGCTTACGCATGAGGAGCATCACGCCGTTGTCCGCGCGTGCATCAAGGCGGCGAAGGGCAGGGTGCCTGTCATCGCCGGCGCTGGTTCCAACAACACTGCCGAAGCGATCAGCCTCGCCACCGAAGCCGAAAAGTCAGGCGCTAATGCGGTGCTGGTGGTTACGCCCTACTACAACAAGCCGACGCAGCGCGGGCTCTATGAGCATTTCGCGGCGGTGGCGCGGGCGACGACCCTGCCGATCTTCATCTATAACATCCCGCCGCGTTCGGTCATCGACATGACGCCCGAGACGATGGGACGCCTGCGCAACGATTTCAAGAACATCGTCGGCGTCAAGGACGCGACCGGCAAGGTCGAGCGCGTGTCCGAGCAGCGGCTCACCTGCGGCAAGGACTTCATCCAGTTGTCCGGCGAGGATGCCTCGGCGCTCGGTTTCAACGCGCATGGCGGCGTCGGCTGCATCTCGGTGACGTCCAACGTCGCGCCGCGGCTCTGTGCCGAGTTCCAGGCCGCGACGCTGGCGAATGACAAGAATCGCGCGCTCGAGCTGCAGGACCGGCTGATGCCGCTGCACAAGACGATCTTCATTGAGGCTGGAGTCACCGGATCGAAATACGCTCTGTCGAAGCTCGGCCGCGTCGCCAATGTCGTGCGCTCGCCGCTTGTCACCGTGGAACCATCGACGGCGGAGAAGATCGACGCCGCCATGCGCAGTGTCGGTCTCCTGAACTGATGGCGACAGGACGTGACGATCCCAACAACAAGACCGTAGCCGAGAACCGCAAGGCGCGGTTCTCCTACGAGGTGTTGGATACGCTCGAGACTGGGTTGGTCCTGTCGGGAACCGAAGTAAAGTCGCTGCGCCAGGGGCAGGCGAACATCCAGGAATCCTATGCCTCGATCGAGGGTGGGGAACTCTGGCTGATCAACTCCTACCTGCCGGAATACCTGCAGGCGAACCGCTTCAACCATGAGCCGCGCCGGCGCCGCAAGCTGCTCACCAGCAAGCGCGAGCGCGCACGCCTCTACCAGTCGGTCGAGCGCGAAGGCATGACGCTGATCCCGCTGAAGATCTATTTCAACGACAAGGGTCGGGCGAAACTCCTGCTCGCCGTCGCGCGTGGCAAGAAGCTGCACGACAAGCGGCAGACGGAAAAGGAGCGCGACTGGAACCGCGAGAAAGGCCGCCTTCTTCGCGACAAGGGCTGACCGCGCGGCCGCTCAGGCGATGACCGTCGGACGCCGCCGGCGACGGTCCATCGCGACGATGACCAGCCCGCTGCCCACCACCAACAGGATGCCGAGCGAGGCCATCAGGTTAGGCAGGTGGCCGAAGACGACCAGGCCTGAAATTACCGCCCAAACCGTGAAGCAGTAGTAGAAGGGCGCGACCACGTCCGTCGGGCCAACCCGGTAGGCCATGAAGATGAAGAAGTGGCCGAAGATGAGGAAGAACCCCGAGCCGGCCAGCAGCAGAATATGCAGCTGGCTCGGCATCAGCCAGGTCTCTGTCGCGAAGTGCATGGCGCCGGCGCCGGCGAGCACGACGATCGCGGCCGAGGTCGCAACGATCATCCCCGGCACATGCCCCGCGATGCGCCGCCCGGCGAGATCGCGGGCGGCCGCGAAGGCAGCGTTGGCCAGCGCCAGCATCGCGTAGAATGAAATCCCCTGCATCGTCGGCTGAGCGATCAGGATTGCCCCGACGAAGCCGAGCGCGATCAGCGCAAGCCGCATTGCACCGATCCGCTCGCCGAACAGGAAGGCCGCGCCCAGCAGCACGATGAGCGGTGTGATCTGCCCAAGCGCGGTGGCGTCGGCGATTGGCATGTTGGTCAGCGCCAAGATGAAGCAGAGTACGCCAAACAGTTCGAGTACGTTGCGTGCAAGCACGCGCGGCCCGAACAGCGCCGGCAGATGGCGCCAGTAGCCGAGAAGGAGAACCATCGGGACGCTCCACAGCGTCGCCGCCACACCGCGCAGGAACAGCACCTCGTAGGGCGGCAGCCCATCGGTGGCGAGCTTCATGAACGTGTCGTTGATTACATAGGAGCAGGTCGCGGCGACCATGTAGAGAGGACCGCGGAGGCTGGGCGCATTCATGGTGATGAGGTTTCGTCCGAAGCCGTTGGTCGCAGCGCAGTAAGCCGCGCTTAAGTCCGCGTCAATTCGCCCGGCAAATAGCCGCCGACCCTCAGTTGGCTTCCAATGTGCGGGCGACGTCTGCGAACACCGCTGCAAACATCTCGTCCGTCAGCACGCCTGTGTTCGTGTTGTATCGCGAGCAGTGATAGCTCGAAAAGACGCTGAGCCCGGCGATCTTCGTCGCCGCGCCATGTCTGAACGGATGCGCGGCCACGCGTCCGCCGAGCGCCCTAATCGTCGACTGATGGGCGATCACACCCAGCGTTACGATCGCACGAAGAGTAGGAAAGCGTTCTATCGTCGCTGAAAGAAACCCCCGGCACGTATTGATTTCGCTGGTCTCCGGCTTGTTGCCGGGCGGAACGCAACGCACCGCGTTCGTGATTGCAGTGCCGACCAGTTCAAGACCATCGTCGGGTCGGGCACGGAATTCACCGCGGGCGAAACCGAACGTTCCGAGCGTCTTGTAGAGCAGGTCGCCGGCATAGTCGCCAGTGAACGGCCGACCTGTACGGTTGGCTCCGCGCAGACCAGGTGCCAGCCCGACGATCAGCAGCCGTACCGATGGGTCTTCCGATGCGGGCGAAAAGGTCGGGACCGGCGCGTTGAACCACGACGGCTCCTTTGCGCGCCATTCAGCAATGAAGCCATGCAGGCGGGGGCAAAGGGCACAGTCATGCGGAGGCTCGGCCGCCTCGCGGCGAATCGCGACGTTCATTCGCCGATCATGCCCGGATCACAGATCGTCGTCAGCCGGTTCCTGCGGCTCGAAGCGTCGCTGCGGCCGTTCGGAAAGCTCTCGGCCGATTTCGGCGCGCAGCGCCATCAGGTCGACGAAATGGTCCGCCTGGCGGCGCAGGTCGTCGGCGATCATGGGCGGCTGCGACGCCATGGTCGAGACGACCGTCACCTTGCGGCCGCGCCGCTGCAATGCTTCGACCAGCGAGCGGAAATCGCCGTCGCCGGAGAAGATGACGTAGTGATCGACGAATTCGGTGAGCTCCAGCGCGTCGATCGCCAGCTCGATGTCCATGTTGCCCTTGATCTTCCGGCGCCCGGTCGCGTCGGTGAACTCCTTGGCGGGCTTGGTGACGACCTTGTATCCGTTGTAGTCGAGCCAGTCGATCAGCGGGCGGATTGAGGAATATTCCTGATCCTCGATGATCGCGGTGTAGTAGTTGGCCCGCAGAAGGTAGCCCTTCTTCTGGAAGTAGGCGAGCAGCTTGCGGTAGTCGATATCGAAGCCCAATGACCTGGAGGTCGCGTACAGGTTGGCACCGTCGATGAAGAGCGCAATCTTTTCCCGGGGATCGAACATTTCAAAACATCCTCAAATGAAGCGTCGGCAATCGAAACGGACCATCTGCGAATAATGTTCCCAGGTCCTGCAACCGACTTAGCGCTGCGGTTGGGGCATTCCAAGGGCACACAGATGCATTGCAAGAAAATGTGACCGGGTGCGGCAAGGCGGCTTGCCCGCGGTCCGAACGGCCGATTGTGGGGTGACGGCGCGGCGTGCTTGTAATTTTGCCTTGAAGGCGGTATGCAGCGCGCCAATATTCCCGACACATTCAAGCAGGAAAGGGGCATCGATGGCCCGCGTCACCGTTGAAGACTGCATCGACAAGGTCGAGAACCGCTTCGAACTCGTTCTGCTGGCCGGACACCGCGCCCGTCAGATCAGTCAGGGCGCGCCGATCACCGTCGATCGCGACAACGACAAGAACCCCGTCGTGGCGCTCCGCGAGATCGCCGATGAGACGCTATCGCCCGACGATCTGAAGGAAGACCTGATCCACTCGCTGCAGAAGCATGTCGAGGTCGATGAGCCGGAGGCCGACGCCGCCGAACTCATCGATCGCCAGGGTGCTGCGGGCACGACGGTCGCCGCCGAGGAGGATGCCGACGAGCCGATCACCTTCGACCGCATGAGCGAAGAGGAACTGCTGGCTGGTATCGAAGGTCTCGTCGCGCCCGAGAAAAACGACGACTTCTGATCAGGGAATGCTGGGCGGCGCTTCCGCGCCGCGACATTCGCAGCTATTGATTTCATGCGCCGCGCGACAGCGTGGCGCATGTTTCATTTGAGGCTTGGTCACATCCGATGATGCGTCAATACGAGCTTGTCGAGCGCGTCCAGCGCTACAAGCCCGACGTGAACGAGGCGCTGCTCAACAAGGCCTATGTCTATGCCATGCAGAAGCATGGCCATCAGCGCCGCGCATCCGGCGATCCCTACTTCTCGCACCCGCTGGAAGTCGCGGCGATCCTGACCGACATGCATCTCGACGAGTCGACCATTGCGGTCGCGCTTCTGCACGACACGATCGAGGATACCACCGCTACCCGTGCCGAGATCGACGAACTCTTCGGTCCGGACATCGGCAAGCTGGTCGAGGGCCTGACAAAGCTCAAGCGTCTCGACCTCGTCTCCAAACGCGCCGAGCAGGCGGAGAACCTGCGCAGGCTCCTGATCGCAATCTCCGAGGATGTGCGCGTCCTTCTGGTCAAGCTCGCCGACCGGCTGCACAACATGCGGACCCTCAACCATGTTCCCGAAGCGAAGCGGCTGCGCATCGCCGAGGAAACGATGGAGATCTATGCGCCGCTCGCCGGCCGCATGGGCATGCAGGACATGCGCGAGGAACTGGAGGAACTGGCGTTTCGCTATGTCAATCCGGAGGCATACCGGACAGTGACTGCGCGTCTCGCGGCCTTCATGGATAAGAGCCGCGGCGTCATCGAGGGCATCGAAAAGGCCCTGTCCGATATGTTCGTCGCCACCGGTCTCAAGGCCTCTGTGAAGAGCCGCCAGAAGAAGCCGTGGTCAGTCTTCCGCAAGATGGAAGCCAAGGCGCTGTCCTTCGAACAACTCTCGGACATCATCGGTTTCCGGGTGATCGTCGAAGGCGTCGACGACTGCTACCGGGCACTTGGCGCGATTCACACGACCTGGCAGATGGTACCTGGCCGCTTCAAGGACTACATCTCGATCCCGAAGCAGAACGATTACCGCTCGCTGCACACGACGATCGTCGGCCCGTCGCGCCAGCGCGTCGAATTGCAGATCAGGACTCAGCAGATGGACCGCGTCGCCGAGTACGGCGTCGCGGCACACTCCATCTACAAGGACGGGCCGAAGAAACAGAACGGCGCCACTTACAAGGTATCGAGCGAGACCAATGCCTACGCCTGGCTTCGGCGGACGATCGAATCGCTCGCCGACGGCGACAATCCCGAGGATTTCCTGGAGAACACCAAGCTCGAACTGTTCCAGGATCAGGTCTTCTGCTTCACGCCCAAGGGCATGCTCATCGCGTTGCCGCGCGGCGCGACGCCGATAGATTTCGCCTATGCGGTGCACACCGACGTCGGCGACACCTGCGTCGGCGCCAAGGTCAACGGCCGGGTGATGCCGCTGATGACCGAACTCCAGAACGGCGACGAGGTCGACATCATCCGTTCGAAGTCGCAGGTGCCGCCGGCCGCCTGGGAGGCGGTGGTCGTCACCGGCAAGGCGCGCTCCGCGATCCGCCGTGCGACACGCGCCGCCATTCGCAAGCAATATTCCGGCCTCGGCACCAGAATCCTTGAACGCGCCTTCGAGCGCTCCGGCCGCACCTTCTCCAAGGCCGAGCTGAGACAGGTTCTGCCGCGCCTCGCGCGCAAGGATGTCGAGGACGTGCTGGCCGCCGTCGGGCGGGGAGAGCTCTCCTCCACCGACGTGATGCGCGCGGTCAATCCCGACATCACCGAGGTGAAGCCCGCGCCGGCGCCGAAGATCAAGGAGGAAGGCTGGTCGAAGTTGCGAAATGCCGCCGGCATGCTGTTCCAGGTGCCCGGCCTTTCGTCCCGCAAGGGGAGCAAGAACGGCGACAAGAACGCGGCCCTGCCGATCCGCGGCGTGCGCGGTGACCTGCCGGTGCGCTTCGCTCCAGAAGGCGCGGTCCCGGGAGACCGCATCGTCGGCATCCTGCAGCCCGGCGCCGGCATCACGATCTATCCGATCCAGTCGCCATCGCTGACCGCTTACGACGACCAGCCGGAGCGCTGGATCGACGTGCGCTGGGATATCTCCGAGGAGAAGAAGGAGCGGTTTCCGGCGCGCATCACCGTCACGGCGCTCAACGCGCCTGGTTCGCTTGCCGAAATCGCCCAGATCGTCGCCGCGAACGACGCCAATATCCACACGCTTTCAATGGTGCGGCCAGCACCGGATTTCACCGAGATGGTCATCGATCTCGAAGTGTGGGACCTCAAGCATCTGAATCGCCTCATTTCCCAACTCAAGGCGAACGAAGCGGTGCGCATGGCCAAGCGGGTAAACGGATAGGATAGGGACATGACGACAGACGAGGTCATCCAGATTTTCCGCGACACCGGTGCGGTGCTCGAAGGACACTTCATTCTGACGTCGGGGCTTCGCAGTCCCGTGTTCCTGCAGAAGGCGCGCGTCTTCATGCACGCGGACAAGACCGCGATCCTGTGCAAGGCGTTGGCGGAGAAGATCCGCAAGGAGGTGCCCGGCACGATCGACTACGTGGTCGGCCCGGCCGTCGGCGGCATCATCCCCGCCTACGAGACGTCGCGCCATCTCGGCGTGCCGGCAATCTGGGTCGAGCGCGAGGGCGGCGAGTTCCGCCTGCGCCGCTTCGAGATCGAGAAAGGTGCGCGCGTCGTCATCGTCGAAGACATCGTCACCACCGGCCTCTCGATCCGAGAGACGATAACCTGCCTGCGCGACATCGGCGCGGACGTCCTGGCCGCCGCCTGCATCGTCGATCGATCGGCCGGCAAGACCAAGATCGGTGTGCCACTGGTTTCGCTCGCTGAATACGAGGTGCCGGCCTATCCGGCCGACCGCTTGCCGCCCGAACTCGCCGCGATCCCCCCGGTGAAGCCCGGCAGCAGGAACCTCTGACATGATCATCGGCCTCGGCAGCGACCTGATCGACATCCGCCGCGTGGAGAAATCGCTCGCCCGCTTCGGCGAGCGCTTCACACAGCGCATCTTCACCGAGATCGAACAGGCCAAGTCCGACCGGCGCAAGGAGCGCGCCGCCTCCTACGCCAAGCGCTTCGCGGCGAAAGAGGCCTGCGCGAAGGCATTGGGGACGGGTCTGGCACGCGGCGTCTTCTGGCGCGACATGGGCGTGGTCAACCTGCCCGGCGGCAAGCCGACGATGAATCTGACCAACGGCGCGGCGAAGCGCCTCGAGGCCATAACGCCGCCAGGCTGCCGTGCCGTCATCCACCTCACGATCACCGACGACTTCCCGCTCGCTCAGGCATTCGTGATCATCGAAGCCCTGCCGGCGGCGTGAGCAACCGGAGTTTCGCCGCAATTGCGTTGCCCCACGCAGGGCAACTGTCTAAGAGGTGACCGGAAACCGAGGATGAAATGAGCGTGGCAGAGAAAACGGGCAAGAAGTCGGGCGGACTTGGCGAAACCGTCAGCGTCATCGTCCAGGCGTTGATCCTGGCGCTGGTCATTCGCACCCTGCTGTTCCAGCCTTTCTCGATCCCGTCAGGCTCCATGCGCCCGACGCTGCTCGAAGGCGACTACCTCTTCGTCACCAAATGGGCCTACGGCTATTCGCGCCATTCGCTGCCATTCTCGCCAAACATCTTTTCCGGCCGCATTTTCGGCTCGGATCCCGAGCGCGGCGACGTGGTCGTGTTCAAGTATCCGCCCAATCCGTCGCTCGACTACATCAAGCGCGTGATCGGCCTGCCCGGCGACCGCGTCCAGATGATCGAAGGCGTCCTGCATATCAACGGCGTGCCGGTGAAGCGCGAAAAGACCGGCGAGATCAACAATCCCGACATCACCGAGGAGAACCGTCCCGTCGACGTCTATCGTGAGACGCTGCCCAATGGGATATCCTACGATACTCTGGACCTGTCACCGAACGGCATCAGCGACCAGACGCGCGAGTTCACGGTGCCGGCCGGCCACTTCTTCATGATGGGCGACAACCGCGACAACTCGGCCGACAGCCGCGTCTTCGGCTTCGTACCCGCCGAGAACCTCGTCGGACGTGCCAATATCATCTTCTTCTCGATCGCCGACGGCTCCAGCCCGCTGGAGATCTGGAAGTGGCCGACGGATATGCGTCCGAGCCGTTTGTTCAACTCCGTCCACTGATGGCACTGAAGCGGCCGACGGGAGTAGACCTCGCGCGCATCGTCTGCGAGCGGACCGGTCACGCCTTCGGCAATCTGACGCTGCTTCAGACGGCGCTGACGCATTCCAGCACCGCTGGTGCGACCAATAACGAGCGGCTCGAATTCCTCGGCGATCGGGTGCTGGCGCTGGTCGTCTCGGAAATGCTGTTCGCCTCGTTCCCGGACGCGAGGGAAGGGGAACTGGCGGTCCGGCTCAACGCCCTGGTGCGCGCGGAGACTTGTTCCGACGTAGCACTCGAGATCGGACTGGAGACTGTCATTCGCGCCGATTCCGCCGTCCGCGCCGGCGCGGGCACGAAGGCAAGGAACGTACTTTCCGACGCCACGGAAGCCCTGATCGCCGCGATCTATCTTGACGGCGGCATGGATGCCGCCCGTGCATTCATTCTGCGCTATTGGGAAAAGCGCTCACAGGCGTTCGCCGAACTGCCGCGCGATGCCAAGACCGAGCTTCAGGAGTGGGCGGCGCAGTCCAACGGATCCCGACCAGTCTACGCGGTCGAAAAGCGTGAGGGACCCGACCACGCGCCCGTCTTCACCGTGGCGGTCGAATTGCCCGGCTATCCGCCTGCCCGCGCTACGGGCCGGTCCAAACAGGCGGCGGAACGCGCGGCTGCCGAGGCGTTCCTGGCGCGCGAGGGCGTCGGTTCCATAAAGGAGAAAGTCTCGTGAACGACGAGAATGCAGGCGCGGGAAAGACCGCGCGCGTCACTCGGTCGGGTTTCGTGACGCTGATTGGTGCGCCGAACGCCGGCAAGTCGACGCTGACGAACCAGCTTGTCGGCACGAAGGTCTCTATTGTCACCCACAAGGTTCAGACAACGCGCTCGATTGTGCGCGGGATCGCGATTCACGGCGACGCGCAGATCGTCTTCGTCGACACGCCCGGCATCTTCAAACCGAAGCGCCGGCTGGACACTGCGATGGTCACGACCGCCTGGGGCGGCGCCAAGGAGGCGGACATCGTGCTGGTACTGATCGACGCGGAACGCGGGCTCAAAGGCGATGCCGGATCCATCCTCGACCGCGTCGCCGACGTGAGACAGCGCAAGGTGCTGATTCTCAACAAGGTCGACCGGGTGAAGCGCGAGACGCTGCTGGCGCTCACCGCCGAATGCAACGCACGCGCCGCTTTCGAGCGCACCTTCATGGTTTCGGCGCTCACCGGCTCGGGTTGCCGCGATCTGCTCGACTGGCTTTCGGAGGCTTTGCCGGCCGGTCCCTGGTATTACCCGGAGGATCAGATTTCCGATCTGCCGATGCGCCAGCTCGCCGCCGAGATCACCCGCGAGAAACTCTACCTCCGCCTGCATCAGGAGCTTCCCTATTCCTCCACGGTCGAGACCGAGAAGTGGGAAGAGAAGCCCGACGGTTCGGTGCGGATCGAGCAGGTCATCTTCGTCGAGCGCGAGAGCCAGAAGAAGATCGTCCTCGGCGAAAAGGGCCAGACGATCCGCTCGATCGGCCAGGCCGCGCGCAAGGAGATCGGCGAGATTCTCGAACAGAAGGTGCACCTGTTTCTGTTCGTCAAGGTGCGTGAGAACTGGGGCGACGATCCCGAGCGCTACCGCGAGATGGGGCTCGACTTCCCCCACTGAAGTTGGTGCTAAGCCGTCTTCGCCCGGCGGCTGCAACGGTCGATGATGTCGCCGATCGGCTCGGGTTTGTGCAACAGGAAGCCTTGGACGAAGTCGACTCCCATCTCGGCCAGCATGTCCAGCGTCTCCTGGTTCTCGATCTTCTCCGCGACAACGGCGTAGCCGAGGCTGCGCGCGATGCCGGTGATCGCCGAGACGATCTCGCGGTCGTAGCGGCTCGCCGTCATGCGCTCGACGAACGAGCCGTTGATCTTGATCGCATCAATCGGGAAGCGGCGCAGGTATTCGAACGAACTCATCCCGGCGCCGAAATCGTCGAGGCTGACACGGCACTTCCGCTCGCGCGCGTTGAGGATGAACTGTTCGGCAGCCTCGAAGTTGACGACGGCCGCGGTTTCGGTGATCTCGAACATGATGTTGCAGGGCGAAGTCCCCGTTTCACCCATGACGGAATCGACGAATTCCCACAGCAGAGGATCGCTGAGCGTCTGTGCCGACAGGTTGAACGCGAGCGTCATGCCGTGAGCCGCCGCCGCCGCGCCAAAGCGTTCCAGCGTGGTGCGGAAGATCCAGCGGTCGAGCTTCGCCGCGACGCCGAAGCGCTCGGCCGCCGGGATGAATTCGCCCGGCGGGATCAGGCGCCCGTCCTTCGCGATCAGCCGCACCAGCACTTCGACTTGGCCACAGCCTTCCCAGGGATGGCCGATGCGATGGATCTTCTGGCCGTAGAGAGCGAGCCGGTCGCTTTCCAACGCGTCCATCGTGTCCGATGCCATGCGCGCCGCATTCAGGCCGACGGTCGAGGCGCTGCCCTGCGCCGAGAACAGCGCATGGCGGTTGCGGCCGGTGGCCTTCGCCGCGTAGCAGGCGTCGTCGGCGCTGGCGAGCGCGTCGGAGACGGAGACATCACCGTCGGCGACGAAGGAGATGCCGATGCTCGCTGCCAGGCGCCGCGAGCCCGAATTCGATCCGAGATCCGCGTCGCGGATCGAGCCGAGGATGTCGGCTGCGATCTTTTCGGCCGGCCCGACATCGCAGTCCGGAATGATCAGCGCGAACTCGTCGCCGCCAAGACGCGCCGCATGTGCTCCCGTCGGCAGCGCAGCGCAGATCTCGGCGGAAATGCGCTTCAGCGCGACATCGCCCGCAGCATGGCCGGCGAAATCGTTCAGAGCCTTGAAGTAGTCGAGGTCAATGTAGAAAACCGCGAGCGGAAAGCGGTCGCCTTCATCGCGCATCTGCGCCAGCACCTCCTCAAAGGCGGCCCGGTTGAGCAGCCCGGTCAGCGGGTCATGCCTCGCGGCATAGGCCAGTTCCTGTTCGCGCTTCTGCTCGTCGGTCACGTCGCGGACGGTACCCAATGTGATACCCGACGACTGCGGGTCGGATACATGGCGGATCAGCGATTCGACATGGCGGATTTCGCCGTCGCCGCGGATGATGCGGTAGCGGCAGGAGACGACCTCATCGGATCCGACCGGCACCTGATGCGCCTGCTCCGCTGCCTCCCGGTCTTCGGGATGCAAAAAGCAGTACCAGAAGTCTTTCGGAACCTCGTCGCCGTCGCTTTCGACCCCGAAGATCTGCCGCGTGCGGGCGTCCCAGTAGCTACGCTTCTTGTCGATGTCGTGGTGCCAGATTCCGGTGCCGCTCGCGGCAAGGGCCAGCCTGAAGCGGGCATTGACCTGCTCAAGCGCCTGTTCCGCGGCTTTCTGGCGTGAGATGTCCGTCTGGACGCCCACCATCCGCAGCGGCTTGCCGTTTTCGTCCCGTTCCACCACGCCGCCGCGGTCGAGCACCCAGACCCAATGGCCGTCCCTGTGACGCAGCCGCAGTTCCGTGTCGATGATCTCTGTCAGGCCGGCCAGGTGCTTGTCGCCGCTCGCGACCGCCCGTTCCTGATCGTCCGGATGCGTCAGCCGCAACCAGAGGTCGCTCGCCGCCGGCAATTCGCTCTGCTCGTAGCCGAGCATCCTGGCCCAGGTCGGCGAATAGAAGCACTCGTCCGTCTCGAGATTCCAGTCCCAGACGCCGAGCTGCGCGCGGTCGAGCGCCAGTTCCCAGAATGCTTCGTCGCGGACGTTGCTGGCCTTCTGCGGCATTCGAGTACCTGGATGACAATTGAAGGTGAAAATGATCACAATCTGAAGAACAATACCTTAACCCAGGTCTTGGTCCGCGGGTCTGCGACAATCTCGCCGCTTCTGTCGGCATGACGTCTCGAGGGGCTGCCGACGCCTTGCATTCGACGGTATGCCCGTTCAGACTTGAACAATGGAATGGCGCGACGAGGGAATCATCATCGGGGTTCGGCGTCATGGCGAGACGAGCGCCATCGTCGAGGCGATGACGCGTGCCCACGGCCGGCATCTCGGCCTGGTGCGCGGCGGCCGCTCGCGCAAGATGCAGCCGATGCTTCAGCCGGGCAACCGGGTGGAGCTCACCTGGCGGGCGCGTCTCGACGAGCATCTCGGCACTTTCCAGGCAGAGCCGATCGAGCTCAACGCGGCACGCCTGTTCGACGCGGCGACGGCCGTGTTCGGCCTGCAGATGCTCGCCGCGCATCTTCGCCTGTTGCCCGAGCGCGATCCGCATCCGGCGCTCTACGAGACGCTCGGACTTGTCCTCAGCCATCTCGACGACCCTACGGCTGCCGGCGAACTGGCGGTCCGTTTTGAACTTGTGATCCTCGACGAGCTTGGTTTCGGGCTCGATCTTTCCGAATGCGCAGCGACCGGAACGCGCGACAACCTCGTCTACGTCTCGCCCAAGTCCGGACGGGCCGTTTCCCGCGAAGCGGGTGAACCCTGGCGCGATGCCATGCTGCCGCTGCCGGCCTTCCTCGCCCGCAATTCGGGAATCCGGGCCGACGCGTCGGCTTTCGAACAGGCGTTCCGCCTGACCGGCCATTTTTTCGAACGACATGTCTACGAGCCGCGCGGTATCGGACAGCCCGAGGCGCGCGCGAGCTTCATCGCGGCTGTACGCCGCGCCTTTCAGGCCATCCCAGGAGCTTAAGCCGAATGACCGCAGTCGAACTTTTCCCCGGCTATGTCGCACAGAAGGGCATCGGCACGATCCCGCGCGAAGATGTTGCGCTCTATTCGGGTCTCGAACTGCTGCAGCGGATCATCGACGGGCACTATCCCGCCCCGCCGATCGGCGAACGGCTCAACTTCGCCCTGACCGAAGTCTCCGAGGGCAGGGCCGTGTTCCGCGGTCTGCCGGGCGAACGCCATCTCAATCCGCTCGGATCGGTGCATGGCGGCTGGGCCGGCACCATCATGGATTCCTCGCTCGCCTGCGCCGTCCAGACGCTGCTGGCAAAGGGAGAAGCCTACACCACGGTCGAGTTCAAAGTGAACCTGACGCGCCCCATCACCAGCCGGACGGGTGAGGTCGTTTGCGAGGGCAGGGTGGTCAGCAAAGGGCGCACCATCGCAGTGTCAGAGGCGACGCTGAAGGACAAGGACGGCAAGCTGCTCGCCTTCGGGACCGAGACCTGCACGATCTTTCCTGTCGCCAATCTTGCAGGCTGAGCCGCGCGGCAACACAATTCCGATACGCCTTGCCTGTAACTCGCCGCAGAACGGGGAGAACTACTGATGCTGGACGGTCTCATCGGAACGGTCGCGATCGTCGCGCTGATTTATTTCGTCGTGCGCCTCTATTCGCGTGTCGGCGCCCTCGAGGCCGAAGTCTCGAAACTGCGAGCGGTGGCCCGCCAGCAGGGAAGGGACGTCGCAGCTGATCTGGTGCCGGCCGAGGCACCGGCGGGCGTTCACGAAATCGCCGATCGAGACGGCGAGGAAGTGGGCCCCGAGGCCAGAATCGGCCACACGCCCTCCGACGACGCGACCGAGGACACACCGGATGCTGCCGCCGGCCCCTGGGCACGTGCGGCGAGCGCGACTGCCGCGGAAGCCATATCCGAACCTCCAGCGGTCGACGAGCCGGCGAAGCCTGCCAGGCCTGACATCGAGACGGCGCTCGGCACCCGCTGGGCGGTGTGGGTCGGCGGTCTGGCGCTCGCCTTCGGCGCCGTCTTCCTGATCCGCTACTCCATCGAGGCCGGCATCTTCGGGCCGCGCGTGCGCCTGGCGATGGCGGCACTTCTCGGCCTCGTGCTCGTCGGCGCCGGCGAGTTCGTTCGCCGCACCGGTTTCCGCGTGCCTGTGCAGGGTGCTTCCGGCGCCTATGTGCCCGGCATCCTCACGGCCGCCGGTGCCTTCGCCCTGTTCGGCACCGTCTATGCTGCGCACGGCATCTACGGCTTCATCGGCCCGGCCGCGGCTTTCATCCTGCTCGGCGCCATCGGCGTCGGCACGATCGCGGCGGCTCTCATTCACGGCCAGGCCCTGGCCGGCGTCGGCCTGCTCGGCTCGCTCGCAACGCCCATGCTTGTCGCCTCGCAGGCGCCCAGCCCCTGGTCGCTGTTTGGCTACCTGGCGATCGTTGTCGCCGCGAACACGGCCGTCGCACGCATCCGCTCCTGGTCACTGCTCGCCGCAGTCGGCATTCTCGGCACGGGCATCTGGTCCATCATCTACCTTGCCGAGGCGTCGCCGGCCGATCCCGCGCCGATCCTGTTCGTCCACCTCGTCGTTCTTGCGTCACTGGTCGTCCTGTGGCTGCGCGGCGGGCTTGATGACGCGCCGGCCACTTGGCGCGATACGCCCTCGCTTGCCGCCGCTCTCGCGTCGGGCTTCTCGGCGGGCGCCCTTCTAGTGTCGGACAGTCTCGTGTTCGCCGGCTCGGCCCCTTGGGGCGCGGTGATCGTGGCGGCAATGGTCGCCGCGGCATGGATGCGGGGCAGGGCGCTCGCCGTCCTGCACGCGGCCGGTGCGGTCGTCATTGTCGCCTTCGCCCGCATAGCGCTCGCCGCCGACTTCTCGTTCTATTTCTTCGACGGCATCCTCATCTTCGACGGGGGTCTTCCCTCGATGCCGCAATCGACGGCCGCCCTGACCGGCGCTGTCCTTGGGCTGCTGTTCCTGGCGGTCGGCCTGTGGACCGCGCTCCGCTCCGCGGCCGACGACCGGCTGCGCTCGGGCTCGTGGGCGCTTTGGGCTGCCGCTGTGCCCGCCGTGATCCTCACAGTACTGTGGTTCGTCTTCGGCTACGCCGATCTGGACATCCGCTACGCGCTGCTTTCGCTGCTCCTCGCCGGCATCCTCACGGCCGGCGCCGAGTTGATCTCGCGCCGCGAAGCGCCCGCCTTGTCGGGCGGCTGGGCCGTCTCCTTCGCACTGGCCGGCGCACTGGCCGCGGCGGTCCTCTTCCTCCACGCGGCCTTCGGCACGCTGCTGACGACGATCCTGTGCGGTCTGCTCGTGCTCCCGCCCGCCTTCGCCACCCGCCTGCGCTCATGGTCGGCGCTCGGTTGGCTCTGTGTCGCGGCCGTGGCCGTGACGATCGCGCGCATCCTGCCGGATCCGACCATCGTCGGCGCGTCACAGCTCGGCACGATGCCTGTCTTCAACGCGCTCTTGCCCGGCTACGGCCTGCCGGCGCTGGCCTTTGTCGCCGCCGCATGGCAGCTCGGCCGCACGACCCAAGGCGCACCGCGCCTCGTCATGGAGGCGGCCGCCGCGCTCTTCGCCCTGCTCACGGTCGCCATGCTGGTGCGCCACGCCATGAACGCCGGCATCATCGACAGCGCCGAGCCGCGCCTTGCCGAACAGTCGATCTATACGCTGCTTGCGCTCGGGGCGGGTGCGATCCTGATCGCGCTCGATCTGCGCTCGCCGAGCCCGGTCTTTCGCATCGGCTCGATGGCGGCCGGTGTGGTCTCGGTGCTTTTGATCGTGGCACAGCATTTCGGCTTCCAGAACCCGCTTTTCACCAACGAATTGGTCGGCCCGATCCCGTTCATCGACCTCATATTGCTCGGCTATCTCCTGCCCGGTCTGGCTGCGGCGGCCGTGGCGATGTTCGCGCGGCCGCGCAGGCCGCGCTGGTATGTGGCCATGCTGGCGCTCCTGTCGGCGACGCTCATCTTCGCCTGGGCGACGCTGACGCTGCGCCGCCTGTTCCACGGCGAATATATCGGCCTCGTCAACGACATGGGCCAGGTCGAGACCTACGCCTATTCGGCGCTCTGGCTCGCCATCGGCGTGCTGGTTCTGGTGGTCGGCGTGCGGCTCGGCTCGCAGGTGCTGCGCATCGCGTCGGCTGTGGTCATCGCGGTCGCCGTCGGCAAGGTCTTCCTGTTCGACATGTCCGAACTGGAAGGCGTGCTGCGCGCGCTCTCCTTCATCGGGCTGGGCGCGGTGCTGATCGGCATCGGCCTGTTCTACCAGCGGCTTCTCGTGCGCTCGGCCGCCCAAGATGCGGCTATCACTCCGCCGGCGCCAGTATCGGACGGTCCACCGGCCGCTCCCTGATCGGCCAATGGACCACCGCGGCGAACAACCCGAGTGCGACTCCGAGCCACCAGACGATGTCGTAGCTGCCGTAGATGTCGTAAAGATACCCGCCGAGCCAGACGCCGAGGAAAGAGCCGAACTGGTGCGACAGGAACACGATGCCGCCCAAGAGGCCGAGGTGGCGCGTGCCGAACATGATCGCGACGAGGCCGTTGGTCGGCGGCACAGTCGACAGCCACAATAGCCCCATCAGCACGGCGAAGCTGATCACCACGAAGGGCGTCTGCGGCACCAGCAGGAACCAGGTGATGAGGATCGACCGGCCGAGATAGATGAACGACAGGAACATCGGCTTTGAGTAGCGCTGGCCGATGACACCCGAAGCGAGCGAGCCGATGATGTTGAAGAAGCCGATCAGGGCGAGCGCGATGACGGCATAGCGCGCCTCGATGCCGATGTCGGAGATGTAGGCTGGAAAGTGCGCGGTGATGAAGGCCACCTGGAAGCCACAGACGAAGAAGCCCGAGACGAGGAGAAGGTAACTATGGTGGCCGAACGCCTCCCTGAGCGCCTCGCCGACCGACTGCCTGATTTCGGTCTGGCTGTTCCTGCCCGTGCTTGAATTGCCCCGCAGCGGGACGGCGAGAACTGGAACGACCAGCATCATCGCGCTCATCACGACCAGCGAATTGAACCAGCCATAGGCGTCGATCAGGCCTTGGCTCAGCGGTGCGAAGAGGAACATGCCGGCCGAACCGGCCGCGGTGCCGATGCCGAAAGCGAGACTGCGCTTCTCAGGGGCGACGTTGCGCGCGAAGGCGGCGAGCACGATGCCGAACGAGCCGGACGCGACCCCTAGCCCCACCAGCACGCCGCCGGACAGGTAGAGCAGGGTTGGGCTGTCGGCGATCGCCATCAGCAGGAGGCCGCTCGAATAGAGGATGCCTGACAGCGCTAGCACCCGCCAGGTGCCGAACTTGTCGGCGATCGCGCCAAACACCGGCGTTCCGAGTCCCCAGGCGAGGTTCTGCAGTGCCATCGCGAGACCGAAGGTCGTGCGATCCCAGCCCTTCTCGGCAAGCATCGGGAGCTGGAAGAAGCCCATTGCCGACCGTGGGCCGAACGTGAGAGCCGCGATCAGGCAACCGCAGATGATGATGAGCCACGGCATGGATTGGGCCGGGCGGGTTGCGGCGCTCGTTGGGGACACGGGAATCTCCTGGAAGTGTCTCTATTGTGTATATGCACAATAGCGGAACTGGCAGCCTCGTCCAATCAGTTGCGGAGAGCATTCGTTCAATTTCGTTGATCGATCGGGCGATCGGGAATAGATGCCCGTCCCCCGCGTTCATGTCATCGGACGGCCGTTTTGCGTGCAAGTACTTTGTGTCGCGGCCGGCCGGGCGTATCAAGGGCGTCGGCGAAACCGGAATCAGCCGGCCGCCCGCGCCGGACAGGACATGGACGAAAAGCGGGGTGCCATTCTTGCAGAGCTGCCGCGCCTGCGTCGCTATGCGCGCGCGCTGGTGCGCGACCGCGATGTGGCGGACGATCTGGTGCAGGACTGCATCGAGAAGGCGCTGACACGGATGGACGGCTGGCAGAGCGGAGACAATCCGCGCCGGTGGCTCTTCACGATCATGCACAATCTCTTCGTCGACCAGTTGCGCAGGATGAAGCGGCGCGGCACGTCCGTCAGCTACGAGGAGGCGACGGGATCGGCCATGATGACGGAACCCTCGCAGCTGGACAACATCGCCGCCCGCGAGGTGCTGCAGGCACTGCAGGCGATCGCGCCGGACCGGCGCTCGGCATTGGTTCTCGTCGCCGTCGAGGGGTTGACCTATGCCGAGGCGGCGACGGTGCTCGGCATCCCCGCCGGGACGGTCATGTCGCGCATAGCAAGGGGACGGGAGGAATTGCGCAAGGAACTGGAGGATGCCTCGCGCCGACGGACTATAAGGGTGGTCGAGCGATGACGGCGGAATTCACCGAACGCGACATACATCTTGCTCTCGATGGCGAACTGCCGGCCGAGCGCCTGAACGATTTCGGCGCCTGGCTGGAAGCCAACCCGGACATGAAAATCAAGGCGGCGCGTTTCGATGCCGACCGCCAGCGTTTGCAGACCGCGCTCGGTCCGGTGGCCTACGAGGCCGTCCCTGGCAAGCTCACCGAGACGATACTGGGCAACGGGTCCGATCTCTTGGGCATGCGCAGCTGGTGGCGGGGCGCAATCGCGGCAGGCCTGCTCGTCGCGGCGGCGGCCGGCGGATATGCGCTCGGCGTGGCCGGTGGCCCGGCGGGAATCGCGCGCGCCTCCGATCCGGTCGCCGAACGCGCGGTCGCGGCACACCGCATCTATTCGGCCGAGAAACTGCATGTCGTTGAGGTCGGTGCCGACCAGAAAGACCATCTCGTCGGCTGGTTGTCGAAGCGGGTCGGAATCACGCTCAAGGCACCAGATCTCGCGCCGGAGGGGTTCAGTCTCGTCGGCGGGCGTCTGTTGCCGTCGGGCGAGAAGGTCGCTGCCCAGTTCATGTACCAGGATTATTCGGGCAACCGCATCTCCCTTTATGTAACGCAGACGGCCGGATCGGACGAGACCGGCTTCCGGCTGTTCGAGAAAGCGGATGCGCGTGCCTTCTACTGGCTGGACGGGGGCTTCGGCTATGCGATCGCAGGCGCGGTGCCCGAAGCCACGATGGAGGCGGTGGCGCGTGCGGCCTACCGGCAGCTGCTTCCGGTGGCCGCGAAAGGGTGAGCCCGTGACGTCCGGACTGTCACAATTCGGCCTGAATCGCGGCGCGAAAGCGCGCTCCATTGACGTGACCGCGCTGGCGTCTCACAACATTCCGATGCCCTCTCGCAGTTGAGGTTTTCCTCCCCGCATGCCCGCCGCGATACGCCCGGCCCGCGCTTCCGACATCGACGCGCTCGTGCGGATCGAGAACGCCGTTTTCCCGGCAGATCGCATCTCCCGCCGTTCGTTCCGCCAATTGATCGAGCGCGAAACCGCCGAGACGCTGGTCGCCGAAATCGACGGCCAAATCGCCGGCTATTGCATGGTCCTGTTCCGGACGGGCAGCGGCGTCGCGCGCCTCTATTCGATAGCTGTCGCGGCGGAACATGGCGGTTCGGGCGTCGGGCGCCTGCTGCTCGATGAAGCCGAGAAAATCGCTTTCGATCACGACCGGCTTATCCTCCGCCTGGAGGTGAGGGACGACAATGCCCGCGCCATCCGCATCTACGAGAAGAGCGGTTACCGGCGCATCGGCATGGAGCCGGATTATTACGAGGACCACGCGCCGGCGCTGCGCTACGAAAAGGTGCTCCGCGGCAGCGCCACATTCGCGACGACGGTGCCGTTCTACGAGCAGACCGCGGATTTCACCTGCGGCCCAGCCTGCCTGATGATGGCAATGGCGCATTATCTGCCCGGTTTCACGCCGACGCCGGTGATGGAGGTTCGCCTGTGGCGCGAGGCGACGACCGTCTTCATGATGTCCGGCCCGGGTGGCTGCGAGCCCTTCGGCCTCGCGGTCGCGGCGCACGAGAACGGCCTGTCCGCCGAGATCATCGTGTCTTTCTATGGCGCGCTCTTCCTGCAATCGGTGCGCAGCGACGAGAAGAAGCGCGTGATGGAACTCGCCCAGGTCGATTTCAGGAACCGGGCGGAGGACTACAGCATTCCCGTCGAGACGCGTTCCTTCACGCTGGATGATATCCGCGCGGCGATCGCGGGCGGAAAACTGGCTGTGGTTCTGATCAGCGGGTTCGTGATGTTTGGTAAGAAGGTGCCACATTGGGTGCTGGCGATCGGCGACGACGGCGAGCATATCGTCATCCACGACCCCTGGATCGAGGGCGCGCATGCCGAGACGTCGGCTGACGCCGCCAACATCCCCATCCCCTACGACGTCTTCATGCGGATGGCGCAATTCGGCAAGAAATTGCGCGCGGCCGTGATCCTGGGAAAGAGATAGATGACCTGGGTTATCCTCACCGGCCGACAGAGCGACATCGATCCCTACGCCACGCCGCACAAGATCATCACCACCCGCGACTACCTCACCCATCCCTCGCTGTTCCGCGGCGTGCGGCCGAAGGTCATCAACCTGTCCAACAATGTCGGCTACCAGAGCCGCGGCTACTACGCCTCGCTGCTGGCAGGCTCACGCGGTCACAAGGTGATCCCGACGGTCGAGACGATGATCGACCTGTCCGAGAAGAAGCTCTACGAGCACGCCTTGCCGGAACTCGAGGTCGCGCTGAACCGCTGCCGCAAGGAAATCGGCGGCGAGTTCCCCTCCCGTGTCGCCGTCTTCTTCGGCATCGGCCCGTCGAAGGCGTGGGACAAGTTCGCCAAGCTGCTCTTCGACTGGTTCCGCGCACCGGCGCTCGAAGTATCGATCAAGGACGGCGGTGAATGGGCCTCGATCCGCAAGATCGGTTTCCTACCGCTCGCGCGCATGACCGAGGAGGAGGAGAAGACCTTCCTCGACAGTCTCGAACGCTACACCGGCCGCGAGTGGCGCGACACCAAGGAGCGGACGCCTGCCCGCTATACCTTCGCCACACTGATCAATCCGCAGGAAGAGCTCTCCCCGTCGTCGATCTCCTCGCTCAAATACTGGGCCCGGATCGCCGAGAAGATGGGCGTGGAGGTCGAGCCGATTACCAAGAAGGACCTGTCGAAGCTCGCCAATTACGATGCGCTGTTCATCCGCGAGACGACGTCGATCTCGAACCACACCTATCGCTTTGCCCGCCGCGCCCAGCAGGAGGGAATGCCGGTCATCGACGATCCCTTGTCGATGATCCGCTGCACCAACAAGGTCTATCTGAACGAGTTGATGACCTTCAACAAGGTCCCGGTGCCGCCAACCGTGACCATCGCCGGCATCGCCGATCTCGAGGCGGCCGCCCAGGCCCTCGGCTTCCCTCTTGTGCTGAAGATCCCCGACAGCGCGTTTTCGCGCGGTGTCAAGAAAGCGTCGACCTTTGCGGAATTGAAGGCGCTCGCCACCGCGTGGCTGGAGGATTCCGACCTGATTATCGCCCAGAAATACATCCCCACCCAGTTCGACTGGCGGGTCGGGGTGCTGGGCGGCGAGCCGCTGTTCGCCGTGCAGTATCTGATGGCCAAGAAGCACTGGCAGATCGTCAACCACGACCGGGGCGGCAAGCCCGATCAGGGCGGCGTCAAGGCCTTCACGCTCAAGGAAACGCCGAAGATCGTCATCGATACGGCTGTGAAGGCCGCGCGCTGTATCGGCGACGGCCTATACGGCGTCGACCTGAAGGAAACCCCCGACGGCGTCTTCGTCATCGAGGTCAACGACAATCCCGACCTCGACCATGGCTACGAGGATTCCGGCGAGAAGGACGAGGTCTGGGTGAAGCTCACCCAGTGGTTCCTCGACAGGCTCGAGCGGAACGGGCGCTGAGGGTAGAGATGGTCATTGCCCTCCGAACAGCGCGGCAATAGCCACGTTCTCGTAGCCTTTCCGATAGCGTAGTATACGCCAACAGGTTCGGGGGAGCACATGTCGGATATCTCGAATGCACTCGGCGGAGTGGGTCTCCTGCGCGCGTCGCTTGCGCGCACAGGCCGCTGGGCGGCCAGTCTCGGCTTCGTCGCCGGCATCGTCTCCGACATCCTCAACCCGCTTGCGCCGTTCGCCGCCTATATCGCAATGGTCGCGGCGGTAGCGGCGGCGATCATCGCGTCAGCCATCGTTTTCCGGCTGGTTCTCACGACAAGGGCCATGCCCGCGCTGGTGTTTGCGACCACCACCGCGGCAATCGCGGGCGGCATCTACGCCTTGCAACAGAACAGGTCTGCCGACAATGGCGTGATCGCCTCGCTCATTCCGGCTGTCGCCGAGTTGCAGCAATCGATGGGCATCGTTGCCGCGAGGGTCGAGAAGATCGAGCAGACGGTGACCGAGACGCAGCAGACCGTGACCGAGACGCAGAGGGCCGTCGACGGCATCAAGCAGTCGACCGACCAGATCGCCACCAGGCAGGACGCGCAGACGGAGCAGATAGGCGAGGTAAAGCAGTCGACGGATGAGATCGCGGGCAAGCAGGACGCCCAGGCGAAACAGGTCGGCGAGTTGCAGAAGTCGACCGAGCAGATCGCTGTGTCCATCGACGCGATCGCCAAGGGCTTCGCGGCGCTGGCCGCGCAGGGGAGCACCATCGCCGACCCCAAGCGGCCCGACGAATTCTACCACAACGCGCGCGTTCAGGAACTCGGCGGCGACATGGTCAATGCTCGGCGCAGCTATCTCGCCTTCGCCAGTTTCGACGTCGACGCGATTGACCCGTACCAGCGTTTCGCGACGCTGCTCAGGGTACAGGACGGACGCGCCGGCGCGCGCGAAGTCTTCGGGGAACTGGCCGGCCGGGGCAAGTCGCCAGCGGTCAAGCTGGTCCACGCCCTCCAGTTCGACGATGCGCAGCGTATCGAGCGGCTGAACGCCTTTGTCGCCGCTAATCCGGCCTATGCGCCCGGATACTACTTCCTGTCGAAGGAACATTCGCTGGACCGCCTCGGCACCCAGTCGCTGGCCGACAAGCGCGCGGAAGGCGAGGCGTTGCAGACATTCCTGGGCTACGAGAAGGATGGCGGCCTCGTGAAATTCTTCGTCGACCACGCCGAACTCGCGGTCTGGCTCGACGATTCCAGGCGCAGGCTGGCGGCGCTGGGCAATGCTCTTGATCCGGCGAGCTTTGCGCCGACGCTCATTCCAACGCGCTCCAACCAGGGCTGGATCATCTCCGTCTCGCTGCCGGAAGCCGCGACCGCGATCTCATGGCGGATGAGCAATGACGGGCCCTATGTCGACACCGGCCTGATGGCGAGCATCGACCAGCGCACGGGCAAGCCGATGCCGAACCCGTCCTTTCAGATTCCGACTGTCAACGAACCGACGGTGATCTCGATCCGATATGTCGATCCTCGCGGCAATCCCGCGGGGCCGTTCGACCTGCCATTCGACCCGACGGGCGCGCTGCAACAGGCCAGCAAGCAGATCCTCGACCAGTTCTGGACCTCGTGGGTCGCCTTCGACGCCGGCGGTAATACCGGCCTGGTCTACTACACGCACATCCTGTCCTACCGCTGCGCGGTCAAGGAGGTGCGCTACAGCCTGAACGGAGCCTCCCTCGACAAGACGCTCGATATGCCGCCATGCAACGAAAAGGATCCCTATGCGCTGCCGGACGGCGTGCTGCCCTACTTCAAGGTCACCAAGGATGTGACTTCGATGGCGGTTCAGGTCACCTATGTCGACGGGACGCAATCCCCGGTGCGCGAGTTTCTCCGGCAATAGGCAAAGCGAGCGGCAAGCGGGCTGAGTCAGTTTCCGGCTTCGTCTATCGCCGCGAGTCGGTTGTGTAATGCCTTCTTCACGACCTTCGCCGGCCTTGGCTCCAAATCGAGCTTTTCCGGGGAAATCCAGCGCGGCCGACCGAAATACTGGGCCGCCTCGGCTGTGGGGGAGCCCGCTAGTTCCGTCGCCTCGAAATACGTGGCGACCTGGTCGGCGCGCTTGATCTCCTTCTTCAGGCTCTCCGACAGCGTCAAGGCCTAAACGCAGCTTCCGAAATCGCGTCGCAGCCCATCGAAGGCCGAATGTGCGCATGGTTTAGAAATTAAACCAATCGGTTGACAATTGCGTCGCGACATGATCTTAAACCAAACGGTTGAGTAAAGGCTATCAGACAAGCCTGCTGAAGCGCAGCGATCGCTCGACCAGGACAAGATGATGGAGAGATTGATGCTGCTTGAAGGCAAGAATGCCGTGATTCACGGCGGAGGCGGTGCGATCGGAGGCGCGGTCGCGCGCGCGTTCGCCAGCGAAGGTGCTTGTGTCTTCCTGGCTGGCCGCACACTCAGGAAACTCGAGACGGTCGCAGAGGATATCCGCAGGGCGGGCGGTACTGCCCATGTCGCCGTGGTCGACGCGCTCGATCCCGAGGCGGTTCGGACACACGCAGACGCAGTTGCCGCCGAGGCTGGCAGCATCGACATCGTCCTCAACGCGATCGGCATTCCGCATGCGCAAGGCATTCCGCTTGCCGAACTGGAACTTTCCGATTTTGAGGATCTCGTCGGGGCCTATATGCGCGCGCATTTCCTGATCGCGAAGGCCAATGCGAAACATATGGTTTCCGGCGGCGGGGGCGTGATCCTCACGATCTCCACGCCTGGGTCACGCATGTCGGGCCCGGGCTTTCTCGGCTACGGCGTTGCATGCGGCGCCATCGAGACCTTCTCGCGCATCCTTGCCGGCGAACTCGGCCCAAGCGGCGTGCGCGTGATCTGTCTTCGCCCGGACGCCATGCCCGATGCGCTCGCGACCTCCTACACCGGACCGATGTTCGGCCGCTTGGCGGAAGGCATGGGCATGACCGGCGAAGAACTTTTGACGAAACGCGCCCAGACGATCGCGCTGCTTCGGCGCGCTCCGAGACTCAGGGAGATCGCCGACTATGCGGCCTTCGTCGCGTCAGATCGCGCCGGAGCGATGACGGGTGCCATCGCCAATCTGTCGTGCGGCTCTCTGGTCGATTGAAGTTCAGCTACCCCTTCCGCCCGAGGCCAGCGAAACGTGCGAGAAACGCTTTCTCCACCGCCTTCGCCGGCTTCGGCGCAAGGTCGAGCTTCTCCGGCGAGATCCATCGCGGCCGCCCGAAATATTGCGCGGCTTCGGCTGTCGAGAAGCCCGCCAGTTCCGTCGCCTCGAAATAGGCGGCGACCTGGTCGGCGCGCTTGATCTCTTTCTTCAGGCTCTCCGACAGACTTGCGGGCAGGCCGAAACGCAGGTGGATGGCGCCTTGCAGCCTCGCTTCCACGTCCTTGTAGCCGCCGCCGACGACCGCCTTGAACGGCGAGATCATGTCGCCGATGACATATTCGGGCGCGTCGTGCAGCAGGGCGGCGAGCCGATGCGTAGCAGACGCGTCCGGGTGCATCGCATAAAAGATGTCCTCGACCAGCAGCGAATGCTGCCCGACCGAGAAGGCATGGTCGCCGCCGGTCTGGCCGTTCCAGCGCGCGACGCGGGCCAGCCCGTGCGCGATGTCGGTGATCTCGACGTCGAGCGGCGAGGGATCGAGGAGGTCAAGCCGGCGGCCGGAGATCATGCGCTGCCAGGCGCGGGGCGGGGCGTTGGGACGGTCGGCCATCAGGCGTCTCCGGCGACCGCGTCGTCGGGGAATGCAAACGTCGAATGCGGCGGGATTGAAAGCGCAAGGGCGACGTCGCCCGCGAGGATCGGCACTCCGGCGTCCGTCGCCTCCTTGACCCGGTCGATACGGGCGATGGCGAGCCCTTCGGCTCCGACGACCGTTCCCAGCGTTCCGATCGACCGCCCGTTCGCGGTGATCTCCGTCCCGGAAGCCGGCAGCGGGCCGTCGCCCCGCGCCACCAGCACGCGCCGCCTCGCCGTGCCGCGATGCTGCATGCGCGACACCACCTCCTGGCCGATATAGCAGCCTTTCCTGAAGCCGACGCCGCCGTTCTGGTCGAGCAGAACGTCATGCGGGAGCGCATCGGACAGGTGATAGTCCGCTCCGCTTTCGGCGACGCCGCTTGCGATTCGCAACCGGTCCCAGCCGGCCCGGCTGTCCGGCCCCGCGAGACCGCCGTAGCACCGCCGGACCGCCGGTTCGATGAAGCGCAGGTCTTTGAAGATGCCGTCTGTCGAATCACTTCCTGAAGGACTTGAATCGATCTCCCATTCGACCGTCGCAACCTGCTGGTCCGGTTTGGAAATCTCCGCCTTCGCGCGCAATCTGTAGAGCATCAGGCGGCGCACCAGATCGTCCGCGCTATCCGCCCGGCAGTCGATCAGGAGAGCATCAATTCCGTCGCGCGCGATGAGAAAGTCGAACATGATCTTGCCTTGCGGCGTCAGCAGCGCGCAGGGTTTGAGCGCGGCATCTGGCAGATCCGTCAGGTCCGCCGTGACGATGTTCTGGAGGAAGTGCTCGGCGTCCGGGCCGGCGACCCGCACGAGCGCGCGGTCTGTGAGCGATACGCTGGGCATCGTGAATCCCGGTCTTGCATTGGCAGGGGCCATTACGTAAGCCGCGTCGATCTCTCCGGCAAGGGCGCTGGCCAAGGGGTAACGGCATGTCTGCGACTTTCGACCTGATCCTCAAGGGCGGCACGGTCGTCAATCACGACGGCGAGGGCGCGCGCGACGTCGGCATCGTCGCCGGCCGCATCCATGCGCTGGGCGACCTTTCCCGCGCCAGCGCCGGCGAGACGATCGACTGCACCGGCCTGCATGTCCTGCCGGGCGTGGTCGACAGTCAGGTTCATTTCCGCGAGCCTGGCCTGGAGCACAAGGAGGACTTGGAGACGGGGTCGCGGGCGGCCGTGCTGGGCGGGGTCACCGCGGTGTTCGAGATGCCCAACACCAAGCCGCTGACGACCAGCGAGGCAGCGCTTGCCGACAAGGTCGCCCGCGCCACCGGCCGCATGCATTGCGACTTCGCCTTCTGGGTCGGCGGCACGCGCGACAATGCGAAGGATGTGGCCGAGCTCGAGCGCCTGCCGGGCGCTGCCGGCATCAAGGTGTTCATGGGCTCGTCGACCGGCGACCTGCTGGTCGAAGACGACGAGGGGGTCTATTCGATCCTCAAGAACACGCGGCGCCGCGCCGCCTTCCATTCGGAGGACGAGTTCCGCCTGCGCGAGCGCCTCGGCGAGCGCGTCCCGGGAGATCCGGCGTCCCACCCGGTCTGGCGCGACGAGATCGCAGCGCTCCAGTGTACGCAGCGCCTCGTCGCGGTCGCCCGCCGTGCCCGCGCCCGCATCCACGTCCTGCACATCTCGACGGCCGAGGAGATCGAGTTCTTGGAACATCACAAGGACGTCGCCACCTGCGAGGCGACGCCGCATCATCTGACTCTCACGGCCGATGATTACGCCCGCCTCGGCACGCTGCTGCAGATGAACCCGCCGGTTCGCAGCAGTCGCCATCGCGAAGGCGTCTGGCGCGGCATTTCCGACGGCATCGTCGACGTGCTCGGCTCCGACCATGCGCCGCACACGCTTGACGAGAAGGCAAGGCCCTATCCGGACTCGCCCTCGGGCATGACGGGCGTCCAGACGCTGGTTCCGCTGATGCTCGACCACGTCAATGCCGGACGGCTGACGCTGCAGCGCTTCGTCGATCTGTCCAGCCACGGCCCGAACCGCATCTTCGGCATGGCCCGCAAGGGCCGCATCGCCGCCGGCTACGACGCTGATTTCACCATCGTCGACATGAAACGGCGCGAGACGATCACCAACGAACAGCAGGGCTCGAGGGCCGGCTGGACCCCCCATCACGGCCGCGAGGTCACCGGCTGGCCGGTCGGCACGCTCGTGCGAGGCATGCGCGTGATGTGGGAGGGCGAGATCGTTTCGGCAGGGCGGGGGATGCCGGTGGAGTTTTCGGAGGCAGTAGGGCGATAGGAACCTGCTGACCCGCGAGGGGGCCGTTGCCTCCGGCAACTCCCCCCGCCTTTGAGGCCTGACATCGACTCACCGGGTCGCTGTCGCGCCGCATCGTTTCGCTCCTGCGGCGACCGGCCTCTCAGTCCCCCGCAACAAAGAACATCCACCGCCCCTCCGGCGTGATGCCGACGCGGTAGAAGATGTAGGCGCCGTAGTTCTTCATGTCCTCGTAGTCGCCGGCGGTGACGATCCGGAACAGCTCGACCCGCTGCGGCGGTGTCAGCTTCTCGATCGGCACGGCGAAGAAATACGGCCAGACGTAGAGTTCTTCCGGCTTGCCGGCGTCGATGTGGACGAAACCGGCCTCCAGCACCTCTTCCAGGATCGCCAGAATCTCATGGCCTTCGCCGTCGCCGGACTGCTGCTTGAGGAAGGCGATCAGATCGCCCTCGGCGCCACCGAAGGAAAGCGTGGTCGCGCCGTCGCCCATGCCGAGCAGCGGACGCAGCTTCTCGATGTCGCCGCTCTTGGTCGCTTCCAGGATGAGTTCGCGCATGCGCCGTGTCGGACCGGGCAGTTTCGACAGGTCGTAGATCACCTCGGGAACGGGCGCGTCCGGATCGGCATTCGGCCGAGCCGGATCGGCGGTTTGCTCGTCGTCGGATGGCGTGGCAGGGTCGACCGTCTCGTTGTCGATCGCCGGCGCGGTGTCATCGGCAGGCGCCTGCTTTTGCGGCGGGCGCACTGGATCTGGCATCGGCACTTCGCCGGCCGGGTCGCCCGGAAGAGTGATGTCGGGAAGGGGGGTCGGCTCGGTGACCTCAGGGGGCGAGGTCTCGTCCGGCTTGATCTCGCTCAGCGCGAAAGCCTGTCCCGCCCACAGCGAGGCGGCGATCAACCCCACGCACATTTTGATGGCGGTCGCGCGAAACATCCGCGAAGCGTTAGCCATTTCGTCCTGCCTGCCTGCTTCCGGCCGATCAAAGCGCCGGAGCGCCGCATCGTCAATGGCGTCGGATTTCCGGAGTGAGTTCGCCGCCGACGATTCTTTCGCGCATACGGTCGACGAGCGCAACCGCCGCGTCTTCTCCGCAGGACCGCAGGAGTTCGGTCAGCGCGGTGGTCAGCGCCACTTCGGCGATGAGTTCCGGCTCGATTCCGGCGGAGAGACCGTCGGCCCAGGCTTCCGTCTGGCTTTCGAGCGCCGTCAGACGCTTTTCCTCGCGCATCAAAGCGTCGAGCTCGCCTAAACCTTGACCCATCGACTCAATCCACCCGTTGTCGACGCCAGTGTGCCTGATTCACCGGCCGTCAACCATCATTAACGCACGATTAAAACTTTTAGCACAATTGAATCAACGTGCACCCGGCCTTTGTGCAAAAAGTGAGCATTAGGTTAATTGCCGAATCTGACGGCGATGTCGCGGGATAGTTCCTCGCCTTCCTTCATGTAGCGCGAGATCGCGGTGTAGGCGGATTCGGTGCAGGTCGAGTAGCCGGCTGCGAACGAACGGTAGCCGTTGTTGAAGCTCGACACGAAGCGCGCGCGCAGCGCGGGGTCTGGATTTTCCGTCCGCAGCAGCGTTTCCATTTCCTCGCGCCACTGGTTCGAGGTCTCGCCGCACAGATTGCGCAGGTAGTGCAGCGAGCCGAGAATCTCGGACAGGCGCAACAGGCGGCTCTCGAACGGCGCCTCGGCCGCGCGCGAAGCGACCGGTGCCGTGGCCAGCACCGCCGACAGGATTGCAGCTGAAAGGAGTGACTTGCGCGCCATGTCCCCTTCTCGCCAAAGATTCCGGCCGCCGCAAGGCGTCATGTGGACGCTTGCGCGCCTTACTCCCGCAAAAGCTTGCGGGCGACGTCGAGCACCGAGGGGATGATTGGAAGCTCCGCCATTTCGCTGAGGGTGAACCAGCCGGCGGTCTCCGCGTCGTCGCCGGCCATCGGCTCGCCGCCGACATAGACACCGCGAAACACGTTCAGCTCGAACGCCGCCCCCGCGCCCTCGCGCTCGATCAGCAGCGTCTCGATCGGCTCCACCGCATCCGCCGCGAGACCCGTCTCCTCGAACAGTTCGCGCCGCACCGCCGCTTCCAGGCTTTCGCCGTCCTCGACGCGACCGCCCGGAAATGCATAGAGCCCCTTAGCGGGCGCGCGGCCGCGCTTGACGAGAAGCACCCGGTCACGGTCGACGAGCGCGATCGAGACGGCGGGGAGGGGAGGCGGATGCTGCATCGGCGCCGAACCTATGCGGCCGCTGCCGCAGCCGCAATTGCGATGTCGCTTGACGGCGCTCGCACCTGCCGCCACATCTCGGCCATGTGCGGACGTTTTACGCTGACTGCCACACCGGAGGAGGTCGAGGCGCTGTTTGCGCTGCTCGAGCTCGAAGGCTTTCCGGCGCGGTACAACATCGCCCCGACGCAGCCGATCCTGATGGTGATCGCCGGGCCGAAGGCCGAGCCGGGTTCCAACCTGCCCGACCGCCGTGCGCTGCTGGTACGCTGGGGCCTGATTCCCGGCTGGGCGAAGGATCCGAAAGACCTCCCGCTCCTGATCAATGCGCGTTCCGAAACGGCTGCCGAAAAGCCCGCCTTCCGCGCCGCGATGCGCCACCGCCGAACCCTGGTGCCGGCCTCCGGCTTCTACGAATGGAAGCGCGACGGCTCGAAGAAGAGCCAGCCCTACTTCATCCGCCCGCGCGGCGGAGGATTGATGGCCTTCGGCGGCCTGATGGAAACCTATGCCGAACCAGGCGGGTCGGAGATCGACACCGGCGCGATCCTGACGACGGCAGCCAACATCGCCATCGCCGCAATCCACGACCGCATGCCGGTGATCATCCGCCCCGAGGATTTTCCCCGCTGGCTCGATTGCCGCACTAGCGAGCCGCGCGATGTGGCCGATCTCATGGCGCCGATCTCGCCCGACTATCTCGAGGCGATCCCGATCTCGGACAAGGTCAATAAAGTCGCCAATGTCGGCCCGGAGATCCAGCAGAGGGTGACGCTCGCGGGCGAAGTCGCCACCCCGAAAGCCGCCGCCGCGGACGACCCGCCGCAGTTGAAGCTGCTCTGACGGCGGTCGGAGCGACCGGCCGAAGTCTGTCCGTCAGGCCGCGCGCTTCAGCACGACCTGGTTGTTCACGTTCTTCGTCCGGGCGCACAGCAGTGCGGCCATGATCGCCGCCGGGCCGATGGCGCGGTAGTGGCTGACGAGCGCGGCATATTGCTGTCGGGCGCGTTCGGTTTCGCTGATCGTGCGGGTCATGTCTCTTCCCTCTGGTCCCGTTGTCGTGGGCAGCCGAATGACGTTCGATTGGGACCGAAATCTGTCCCGGGATGGGCATTTCCCGGACGTCCGCCTTTTAACGATTCATGGTTGACGATTTGCCAACGCGGTGATGTCGAAACGACACACCTCCTACAGGTGTAGCAACCTCGACGAAGCCACTTCAATCGCCGGCCGATGTATCCGGATCGTGTCGCGCAGGCCCGCCATCGTCTCCTCTTGACGCAAAGCCCGCCCGCGCCGCATAAAGCGCGCGATGAAAACGATCTTCGCCATTTGCGGGATTTGCATTATCGGCTAGCGCTGTCGCTGGTCTGGTCGTTTTCGCCTTATCTCCCAAAGACAAGCAAACGCCCCGGCCAGCAGGCCCGCGCATTCGCGCGCATGGATTGGGTGGATGGATGTCTGACGGCTTCAGAGGACTGCGGCTCTACAATACGTTGACGCGGACGAAGGAGGACTTTGTCCCGATCGATCCTTCGAACGTGCGCATGTATGTCTGCGGCCCGACGGTCTACGACTACGCCCATATCGGCAATGCGCGCCCGGCGATCGTGTTCGACGTACTGTTCCGCTTGCTGCGGCATCTCTATGGGCCGGACCACGTCACCTATGTCCGCAACATCACCGACGTGGACGACAAGATCAATGCACGCGCGCTCCGCGACTACGGCAAGGAGATCGAGGCAGGGCGCCTGTCGCTGAACGAGGCGATCCGCAAGGTCACCGAGCCGACCTACGAGCAGTATCAGAAGGACGTCACTGCGCTCGGCTGCCTGCCGCCGACCCACCAGCCGCGCGCCACCGAGTTCGTGCTGCCGAGGCCTGACGGCAAGGCCGACATGGTGACGCTGATTCAGTCTCTCATCGATCGCGGCCATGCCTATGTTGCCAATGGCGAAGTGCTGTTCGACGTCGCCTCGATGGCCGACTACGGCCAGCTCTCGCGGCGCCCGCTCGACGAACAACAGGCCGGCGCGCGTGTCGACGTGAAGGATCACAAGAAGAACCCGGCCGACTTCGTGCTGTGGAAGGAGAGTTCCGCCGAGGAACCCGGCTGGAAGGCGACGTTCGTCGCCTCGGACGAGAACCGCAAAGCCCTTGGGCTCGCCTCCGGCAAGGTCGCTATTCGCGGCCGCCCCGGCTGGCACATCGAGTGCTCCGCCATGTCCGCCGCCTATCTCGGCGAGGTCTTCGACATCCACGGCGGCGGGCTCGACCTGATTTTCCCCCACCACGAAAACGAGATCGCCCAGTCCCGCTGCGCCCACGACACCGAGGTTATGGCCAACTACTGGCTTCACAACGGCTTCCTCCAGGTCGAGGGGAAGAAGATGTCGAAGTCGGAGGGGAATTTCGTCACGATCAACGAACTGCTGGAGACGGAGAAGTTCGGCGGGCGGAAGTGGCCCGGCGAAGTGCTGCGCCTGGCGATGCTGATGACGCATTACCGCGATCCGATCGATTTTAGCGTGCGGAAATTGGAGGAGGCGGAGAACACGCTGCGCAAGTGGAAGCGTGCGGCGGATCTCGCTGACGTATCGGCGGTCGCGCCACCCGCCTCTGTCGTTGACCCGCTCGTCGACGATCTCGGCACGTACCAGGCGTTTCAGGCGATCAGCGAACTCGCATCTTCCGCCTCATCTGAGGTTGCGGCCGCCGCATCGCTCAAGGCCGCGCTCGCCTTTTTCGGCTTCGACATCGGTGGAGCCGAGGTTGACGAGGCAGCCGTCAAGGAGACCGTCGCCCGCCGACTCGCCTTCATCCGTGATAAGAACTGGGCGGAGGCAGACCGTATCCGCGACGAACTTCTGGCGCAGGGCATCCAATTGAAGGACGGCAAGGACCCTGCCACCGGCGAACGCATCACGACCTGGGAGGTGAAGCGATGATCGACCACACCGGCATACCCGTCTCCGACCCCGCCAAGGCAAAAGCCTTCTATGACGCGGCGCTCGGCGCGATCGGCGCGAAGCTGCTGATGACCGTACCGGCGCAGTTCACCGGCGGCAAATGGGTCGCCGGCTACGGCCGCAAGAAGCCCGACTTCTGGCTGACGGAATCGGCCGAAATCGGCCCCGGCCGGCATTATGCCTTCACGGCCTCCAGCCGCGCCGAAGTCGACGCCTTCTATCGCGCGGCCCTTTCCGCCGGCGGCCGCGACAACGGCCCGCCCGGCATCCGCGCCCACTACCACCCGGATTATTACGGCGGTTTCGTCTTCGATCCCGACGGCAACAATGTCGAAGCCGTCTGCCACAAGCCGGAGTGAGCGATGAGTCTCGACAACCGTCCCGTCTACTCCGGCGGCTGCCAGTGCGGAGCCGTCCGCTTCCATGTCGAGGGCACGCTGGGCGACGCGTCCGTCTGCCATTGCCGCATGTGCCAGAAGGCGTCGGGCAATTTCTACCTGCCGCTGGTCTCGGTGCGCCACGCCAGACTCGACTGGACGCGCGGTGAGCGCAAGCGCTTCCGCTCGTCCAACTATGCCTGGCGCGGCTTCTGCGCCGACTGCGGCACGCCGCTGACCTATGAGGCGCCGGACGGGATCGCGCTCGCCATCGCCGCCTTCGACCATCCGGAGGAGATACGCCCGGTCATCCAGTGGGGCACCGAGGCGAAATTGCCTTATGTCGACGAGATCCACACCCTGCCGCAGGAGGAGACGATGGCCGACATCGCGGACGCGCCCTTCCTCGCCGACCTCAAATCCTACCAGCACCCGGACTACGACACCGACCAGTGGCCAGAGGAGCCCAAGTCATGAGCGAGACGATCAGAACAGGCGGATGCCAGTGCGGCGCGGTGCGCTTCCGCGTCCACGGCAAGCTCGGGCGCGCCTCGATCTGCCATTGCCGTATGTGCCAGAAGGCGTTCGGCTCCTTCTTCGGCCCGCTGGTCAGCGCGCCGAAGGATGGCGTCGAATGGACACGCGAACAGCCGACCTATTTCCAGTCGTCGGTCAACATCGACCGCGGCTTCTGCCAGCGCTGCGGTACGCCGCTGACCTATCGCCATCCCGACGGGATTGAGATCGCCATCGGCGCCTTCGACGACCGGTCCGACCTCAAGCCGCGGATCCAGGTCCACACCGGCTCGGCGATTGCGTGGGTGACGGAAATCTTCGACGCGCCGAAGCGCTCGGCCGAAGGCGACGCCGCGAACCGCGAGGAGGGGATGATCTCCTTCCAGCATCCCGATCACGACACCGACAACTGGCCGACGCAAGGACTTCGCCTGTGACCGGACTGCGCGGCCTCTATCCGCCGATCGAGCCCTACGACAGCGGCATGCTGGACGTCGGCGACGGCCACCGCGTCTATTGGGAACGCTCCGGCAGGAAGGGCGGCAAGCCCGCGGTCTTCCTGCATGGCGGGCCGGGCGGCGGCTTCTATCCCGAACACAGGCGCCTGTTCGATCCGGCGATCTACGACGTGATGCTGTTCGACCAGCGCGGCTGCGGCAAGTCCACGCCGCATGCCGGCCTTGACGCCAACACGACCTGGCACCTCGTCGCAGACATCGAACGGCTGCGCGAGATGGCGGGCGTGGAGAAGTGGCTCGTCTTCGGCGGTTCCTGGGGCTCGACGCTGGCGCTCGCCTACGCCGAGACGCATCCCGGCCGCGTCACCGAACTCGTTGTGCGCGGCATCTACACGCTGACCCGCGCCGAACTCGACTGGTACTACCAGTTCGGCGTCTCGGAAATGTTCCCGGACAAGTGGGAGGCCTTCCTCGCGCCGATCCCGCAGGCCGAGCGCGGCGACCTGATGGCGGCCTACCGCAAGCGTCTCGTCGGCGACGACCGCGCCGCGCAGCTCGAGGCAGCGCTCGCCTGGAGCCGCTGGGAAGGCCAGACGATCACGCTCCTGCCCGCGCCCGACATCGACGCGCAGCATTCCGAGCATGACTACGCGCTCGCCTTCTCGCGCATCGAGAACCACTACTTCGTCCATGCCGGCTGGCTGGAGGAGGGCCAACTGCTGCGCGACGCGCACAAGCTGAAGGACATCCCGGGCGTCATCGTCCACGGCCGCTACGACATGCCGTGTCCGGCGAAATATGCGTGGCAACTCCACAAGGCCTGGCCCAAGGCGGAGTTCCACTTGATCGAGGGCGCCGGCCACGCCTTTTCGGAGCCGGGGATTCTCGACCGGCTGATCCGGGCGACCGACATGTTCGGGGGGAAAGTATGACCCGCGAACGCCTCTACCTCTTCGATACCACGCTGCGCGACGGCCAGCAGACGCCGGGCGTCGACTTCTCCGTCGAGGACAAGGTCGCAATCGCGAAGATGCTGGACGAGTTCGGTATGGCCTATGTCGAGGGCGGCTATCCGGGCGCCAACCCAACCGACACCGCCTTCTTCGAGAAGAAGCGCACCTACCGCGCATCCTTCGTCGCCTTCGGCATGACCAAGCGCGCCGGCATCTCCGCCTCCAACGACCCGGGCCTTGCCCTGCTGCTGCAGGCGAAGACGGACGCGATCTGCTTCGTCGCCAAGAGCTGGGATTACCACGTCCGCGTTGCTCTCGGCTGCTCGAACGAGGAGAACCTCGAGTCGATCGCCGAGTCCGTCCAGGCCGCGGTCGCCGCCGGCCGCGAGGCGCTGGTCGACTGCGAGCATTTCTTCGACGGCTTCAAGGCCAATCCCGACTATGCGCTGGCCTGCGCGAAGACGGCTTATGAATCCGGCGCCCGCTGGGTCGTGCTGTGCGACACCAATGGCGGCACGCAGCCGTCGGAGGTGCGCGAGATCGTGGCCCGCGTCATCGCCTCGGGCATTCCGGGACAGAACCTTGGCATTCACGCGCATGACGACACCGGCCAGGCAGTGGCGAACTCTTTGGCCGCCGTTGAGGCCGGCGTTCGCCAGATTCAGGGCACGTTGAACGGCATCGGCGAGCGCTGCGGCAACGCCAATCTGGTCACGCTCATCCCCACCCTGATGCTTAAGCCCGCCTATGCGAAGCGCTTCGACACCGGCATTTCGAAGCAGGCGCTCGCCGGCATTTCGCGCCTGTCGCGCAACTTCGACGAACTGCTCAACCGTGCGCCGGAGCCGCAGGCGCCCTATGTCGGCGCGTCGGCTTTCGCCACCAAGGCCGGCATCCATGCCTCCGCGCTCGCCAAGGAGCCGGCGACCTACGAGCACGTGCCGCCGGAGATCGTCGGCAACCGGCGCCGCGTCATGGTCTCCGACCAGGGCGGCAAGTCGAACTTCCTCGCCGAACTGAAGCGCCGCGGCATCGAGGTCGGCAAATCCGACCGCCGCCTCGACACGCTGATCTCGATCGTCAAGGAGCGTGAGGCGATGGGCTATGCCTATGAAGGAGCGGACGCCTCGTTCGAACTGCTCGCCCGCCGCACGCTCGGCACCGTGCCGGAATTCTTCCGCGTCGAAAGCTTCCGCTGCATGGTCGAGCGCCGCTACGACGCCAAGGGCAACATCAAGACCGTTTCGGAAGCCATTGTGAAGATTCAGATCGACGGCGAAGAGCGCATGTCGGTGGCGGAAGGCAACGGTCCGGTCAACGCCCTCGACATTGCGCTGCGCAAGGATCTCGGCCGCTTCCAGGACGAGATTTCCGACATGGCGCTGGTCGACTTCAAAGTCCGTATCCTCAACGGCGGCACCGAGGCCGTGACCCGCGTCCTGATCGAGAGCCACGATGCCACCGGCGCGCGCTGGTGGACGGTCGGCGTCTCCGACAACATCATTGACGCCTCGTTCCAGGCGCTGATGGACTCGATCGTCTACAAGCTGATGAAGAACCGCGAGATGGCGGGACTGGTCGCGGCGGAGTAGGCGTGTCAGGAATAAGGTATTGCCGAGTGCGATGAAGGGTCCCGCTGATGGGCTTCTCGATCACGTGGATCGCTTTCAAGGGCATTCCGCTCACCGAAGCTGCTCTTGCCTTTGGTCTGACTATGAGCGGTCAGTCTGACGAAGTCCTCGACTACAATGCGAGCGGCACACATATCGGCGACTGGTCGATCGTCATTTTCGGCGACATCAACCCTGATCTTACCGATGAGAACAAGATTGCCCGCCTGTCTCGACGTGGCGACATCGTCGTCGTTCACATCAACGATACGACAATGACACAGACCAGCGAGCGTTGGCTGGACGGTCGGCCGGTGTGGAGCGTCTGGCACGACGCGCAGCTCGGCAACCGTCACCTCGAAGCGGAAGGCGATCTGCCGCCGGCCTATGAGGACATCAAGCAAAAGCGAATGGCCGAGCAGGAGGAGGAAGACGCGGGGGAGGCGGCAGTCGACTTCATCTCGGAAATCCCTCTCGACCTCGCCGAGCAGGCTACGAATTTTCGTCACGACCGAATAGGCCCGGAGTTTTTCGAGCTTGTGCCCGGCGATTCCCAAAGGCCGAAGAAGGCGGGTTTTATGAGTATCTTCACCAGTCTGCTACGTGGCGGCCGAAGCTGATATCCGCACTCGTCGCTGTCATTGGCGAAGATCAAGCAGGCCGAGGATCGCCTTCGTTGCCCCAGCCGCCGGACAGGAAGCTGTCGTCGCCGAGCTACCGGCTATCTACGAGATCTTTCTGACCGGGTCCCTGCGTCGCACCCTCGTAACGTCCGCGAGCTTGATCGGTCCCGCCATGCCTTCGTTCCACGATCGCACCCGGTCTCTGCCGGTGCGCTTGGCATGATAGAGGGCGGTGTCGGCCCGCTTCTGGATCGTCTCGGAAGAGTGCGTTTCGGTCTCGGTCTCTGCGAAGGCGACGCCGATGCTGATCGTGACCGTCGGTCGTACCCGCGAGCGCGGATTGGGCAGCCCGGCGCCCGCGACCTTGCGGCGGATACGATCGGCAACCGCGAGCGCACCGGATTCGCTCGTATCCGGCAGCAGTATCAGGAATTCCTCCCCGCCATACCTCGCCACGCAATCGACGTCCGATCGAGTGCAGGCGGTAATGATGCGGGCGACCTCCACGAGGCACCGGTCGCCCTCCTGGTGCCCAAGATAATCATTCAGTGCCTTGAAGTCGTCGATGTCGCACATGAGCAGCGCGACCTTGCCCTTGCGCCCCCACAGCTCGTCCATCCTCTCCCGCAGGAGGTGGCGGTTCGCGGCTCCGGTGAGACCGTCGATCTTCGAAAGTCGCTCGAGACGCCGATTTGTCTGCGCGAGTTCGGCCAGGCGCTGCCGGTCGCGCAGTTCGAGCAGGAAGGATTTGTGCGCGAGAATGTTCATCGTCCTGCGCGCGAAGACAGTGGCGCCTATGCCGCTGCCGAAGAATAGGACTCCCGCCAAGGCTATGCCGGCATCGGTATCGGCGAAACCGAGTTGAAAACCGAGATAGATCGTCATCGCCAGAACCGCGATGGCCACCGTCTGGATGAACGGTACGCTGAAGATGACGATGGCCGTGATCGCGACGAAAAGCATGATGTGCAGGTAGCGATCGAGGAGTTCTTCGCCTGCCGCGACACCCATCCAGCACACCGACATCAGGATGACCAGCATCCCGAGCATCAGGGCCGAGCCCAACACCGTTTCGGAGCGCGGCTTTCGCCACACGAAAGCAACGCCCAAGGCGGCAGGAACGATCGACCCGGCGGGGATGATCAGGCCGAGAGCCGAATCACGGGGCAGGAGGTACAGGCTCAGGAGCAGCATGAACACGTCGATCAGGACGACCCAGATCATCCACGAGCGGATGACGCTCGCCGTATGTCTCCAGGTGCGCCGTCGGAAGGCTGCGGCAAGGGCCCCTTTGACCCGAATGTCACGGGTGCGTCCCGACAGAAGCCGCCCCACCTCAGCCGTGATCTGGGGATCGCGGATGAAACTCTCGATAGGATCCGAGTCCTGCGGCCTGTCGTCGCCTTTCGGATGCTGCATCTCTGTTTCGGCGGCGCCGCCGGCCCTGGACCGGGTCTGGACGCGCCTCCCTCCCTTTCGTTCGACAATGCGCCGAAATCCCTACCGATCGCTGAAGAAGGAGGGCAACTGCGTAATCGGTGAGCATATCTCACGAACGAAACCCGCGGCTTCGCACATTGTTCCCGTCGCCGTGCCGAGGCGAGCGACGAAAGCCGGTTGCATCCGCTGTGATATCATCAGCCACGACGGGTGGTCAGGATAAGGACCTGCTCCACGAGACCAAGCGGCTGAAACGCATGTTCGCCGCCCCGGATATTGCTTTGGTTTCTGCCCGTGCGACATTGGTCTGATGCGCGTAAGGTGAAATGGTGCATCTTTCGACCCAAAGCTTATGGTGATTTGAACATGGCCGAGGCCGGCGGTGATGCTCCCTACTGGAGCCAGGACCAGACCGTGCTAGCGGCGTCCTTGGGATCGGGCCCCGGCGGTCTAACATCCAGTCGCGCAGCATCCCGGCTTGACCTTGTCGGCCCCAACAGCGTCGAGGATGCGGGGCATCTGAGTTCCCTGCGACTCCTGCTGCGCCAGTTCGAAAGCCCGCTTGTCCTCATACTCGCCTTCGCCGCGGTAATCTCGCTGGTGTTGCAGCAATGGGTCGATGCCGGGATCATTCTGGCCATCGTGCTCGGAAGCTCGCTCCTCAGCTTCTTTCAGGAGTATCGCGCTTCCACCGCTGTCGAGGAACTGAAGAAACGGCTTGCGCTGACCTGCCGCGTCATTCGCGACGGGGTCGAGCAAGAGAAGCCGGTCAGCACGATCGTGCCGGGTGACCCCATCCTGCTGTCGGCGGGCAACCTCATTCCCGCCGATGGTATTGTGATGGAGGCGGCGGATTTCCTCGTCAGCGAGGCGAGCATGACCGGAGAGTCCTTTCCGGTCGAGAAGCGGCCGGGAATCGTCAGGTCAGATGCGCCCATCACCGAACGGACGAATTCGGTGTTTCTTGGCTCATCCGTGCGCAGCGGTACGGCCAAGGTGCTCGCGGTCGAGACAGGTCGGCGAACCGAGTTCGGCGAGATCGCCGCCCGGCTGCAGGCGCGCCAGCCCGAAACCGACTTCGCCCGCGGCGTGCGTCAATTCGGTTACCTGCTCATCCGCGTGATGATCGTGATCGTTCTCTTCGTGTTGACGGTGAACCTGCTGCTCGACCGCCCGGTGATCGAGTCGCTGCTGTTCGCCGTGGCTCTGGCTGTTGGACTGTCGCCCGAGCTCCTGCCGGCGATCATCAGCGTGACGCTTTCTGCCGGCGCGCGCGCCATGAGCAAGCGTGGCGTCATCGTCCGGCGCCTGGATGCGATCGAGAACCTCGGCAGCATGACGGTCTTGTGCACCGACAAGACGGGCACCTTGACGGAGGGTACGATTGTGCTGAGCGAGGTGCTTGACCCGGCCAGCCTCCCCTCTGAGGAAGTCCGGCGGTTTGCCTTCCTGAACGCGGCTTTCGAAACCGGGATTGAGAACCCGCTCGATGCAGCCATCATCGCGGCAGGCGAGAGCGCCGGTCTGACGACCGGTGGTTTGACCAAGATCGATGAGATCCCGTACGACTTCATGCGCCGAAGACTGACCATCGTCGTGGCCGAGGGTGCAACGCCGGACCGGCACCTGATCGTCACCAAGGGTGCGTTTTCGAACGTGCTCGACATTTGCACATCGTTCGACCGCGATGGCGTCGAAGTGCCCCTGGATGCCGAAGCCCGGGCAGGACTCGAGGCGGTGTTCGAAGCCAAGGGTGCCGAAGGGTTTCGCGTCCTCGCCCTCGCCACCCGCAGGGTCGCAATCAGGGCGGACTACGACCGCCAGGACGAGCGGGAGATGACTTTCCGGGGATTTATTGTCTTCCTCGACCCGCCCAAGCCCGAGGCGAAATCGACGATCCAGAACCTCGCCAGGCTCGGCATCGCCATCAAGGTGATCAGTGGCGATAACCGCTTCGTGACGGCGCACATGGCGCAAGCGGTCGGACTCGATGCAACCTCAATGCTGACAGGCAAGGAGATCGCGGCCCTTCGGGACGAAGCACTGTGGAACCTTGCGCCCCAGACGGATCTCTTCGTCGAGATCGATCCCCAGCAGAAGGAACGCATCGTCCGCGCCCTGCAACGCACCGGGCACTCGGTCGGCTATCTCGGCGATGGGATCAACGACGCCCCGGCGCTGCATGCGGCGGATGTCGGCATCTCGGTGGAAGAAGCCGTGGATGTCGCGCGCGAAAGCGCCGACATTATCCTCCTCAGTCGCGATCTCGACGTGCTTCGCCTCGGCGTCGAGGATGGCCGACGGACATTCACGAATACGCTGAAATACATCTCGATCACGACCAGCGCGAATTTCGGCAACATGATCAGCATGGCGCTGGCAACACCGCTGTTGCCGTTCCTCCCGCTCGCGGCCAAGCAGATTCTACTCAACAACTTCTTGTCAGACTTGCCGTCTCTCGCAATTGCCAGCGACAATGTCGATGCGCACCGCGTGGCTCAACCGCAACGCTGGAGTGTCCGGGAAATCCAGAAATTCATGATCGTCTTCGGGCTGATCAGTTCGGCCTTCGATCTCCTGACGTTCGGTATGCTGCTCCTCGTCTTCCGGGCAAATGAGGCGACGTTCCAGACGTCCTGGTTCATGATCTCGCTACTGACGGAACTGGCGGTTGTTCTCGTCCTGCGGACGCCGAAACCCATTTTCCGCAGCAAGCCCAGCCACTTGTTGATGTGGTCGACCATTGCGGTGGCCATCGCGACCTTCGCCATCCCGTTCCTTGGGGGGCTGACATCGATGTTCGGCTTCGTGCCGCTGTCGGCGCCCCATCTCGCCGCCATCGTCGCCATCTTGGTCGGGTACATCATAGCCACGGAGGTGGCGAAGGCCTGGTATTTCCGGAGGGAGAACTCGACGTGAGCCAGGAGTCGCCGCAAACCGGAACTGCCTGAGAACGCTCCGGCTGAGCACGTGGCGCTCAACCGGAGGTCTGAGGGTCCAGTGATCCCCCCCCGCCGTGCAAGTCGCGCCTGGTGAGGGACCTGACGCGGCTATGCCGGTCTGGCCGGGCGCCGCCGCAGCCGCGCCTACTTCTTCGTCCACTCCTCGGTGGACATCTTGCTCGCGCCGAGGTGCGTCCAGATGCCTTCCCACTTGCCGCCGTCCTTGGCGACCATCAGGCCGACGCCGAGTTCGTCCTCGTCGGCATAGCCGTAGGACAGGAAGCTGTCGTCGCCGACGGCCGATCCTTCCTGCACCGATCCGTCCTCGAACGTGTAGACGAGCTCATAGACGTCGCCGGACTTCACGATCTGCAGCGTGCCCTGGTAGGTTTCGCCGTTAAGGTCCGTACCCTTGAAGTCGTAGTTGCCCGACGGGTCGGCCCAGGCCGCGAACGTGGCGAAGACCAGCACGGCGAAGGCGGTGGCGATGCGTTTCATGAAGATCCCCCAGCGTAGGCATGTCGCCCGAGCCTGTTCGGCGGGACGGCGACATGCGGCAAATTAACGGAAGGCGCGCCAGCCGATTCCACATCGTCACGACGCGCCACGGCCACGACGTTAGCATTCCGCCTCGGAAGGTCAATCCGGCATGGCCAAGCGATTCAGGAAGCAAGTCCGCTCCGGCCTACGCCTCGCTGCGCTCCCGCAGCCGTGGCCAGAAGCGGCCGGTGACCTCGCGATAGCGGCCGTAATCGTCGGCGAGCGGCGAGCGGGCGAAGTTCAGCTCCTCCTCGCGGGCCGCCATTGTGTAGGCGAAGGCAAAGAAGGCGACGATCGCGGCCGATGAAGGCGAAGCCGAGGCCAGCGACCAGCCGGTCCAGAACAGAAGATAGGATGCGTAGAACGGGTGGCGGATCCTGCCGTAGGGGCCGTCGGTCAGCAGCCCGGCGGGCTTGTCCGTGTCGAAAGCGAAGCGCAGCCGCGCCGCGCGCGAGGCCGCGATCGCCCACCAGAACAGCGCCGCGCTCAGCCCCTGCAGCGCCAGGCCCGCCAGCGCGAAGGGCAGCGGCTGGTCGGCGACGGCCATCGTCCAGCTCAGTGCCAGCGCGCAACCGATGACGGCGGCCGAGACCAGCTTTGCGCCAAGTGGAAAGCGTTCTGCAGAAAAATGGTTCTTGGTCGACCAGATGTAGCTGGCGACCATGACCCAGCCGAGGGTGACGACGGAGATGTCCAGGAAGGAGTGCATGTCGGAGCCTTTGAGCCGCAGGAAACACCAGCGTCTTAGGCGAGCGATGTTGTGGTCCTGCTAAGGCGTTTCCTAAAATGCGAGGCGTTTGGCGGAAATTGGCCGCCGACGGGCGGATGCCCTGAGGCAGCCCTGCATCGGTTCAGTCCACGCTCGTGAAGCTCGAGTGCAGGGGGCTTGATCCATCAACGCCTTTCACCTGAGCCATCAGCTCTTTGAAATGGCATAAGGGCGCGCACATGTGCATAAGGCGCGCCATGACGACGGTCACCACCACCGGCGCGCGGCCCGCGCAACCTGCACCTTCGGGCGACACTCTCAAGGGGTTCTTCTACGCGCTGGCCGCCTACCTCTTCTGGGGCATCCTGCCGCTCTACCTGAAGCTGGTCGCGCATCTGCCGACCGTCGAGGTGCTGGCGCATCGCGTGATCTGGTCGGTGCCGATTGCCTTCGTCCTGCTGGTCTGGCTCGGCCGCACCTCCGACATCCGCCGCGCCTTGGCCTCTCCGCGCACCATGCTGCAGGCCGCGGTCGCCGCCGCCTTCGTCTCGATCAACTGGGGCCTCTACGTGTGGGCGATCTCGGTCGACCGCGTGTTGGAGACGGCGCTCGGCTACTACATCAACCCGCTGCTGACGGTGCTGATCGGCGCCGTCATGCTGGGCGAGCGGATGAACAGGGCGCAGATGGTGGCGATCGGCTTCGCGGTCGCTGCCGTCGCGGTGCTCACCTGGGAGGCCGGCGGCCTGCCCTGGGTGTCGCTGGGGCTCGCCACGACCTGGGGCATGTATGCCTTCTTCAAGCGGACACTACCGGTCGGCCCGGCGCAGGGCTTCTTCCTCGAAGTGCTGATCCTTCTCATTCCCGCGCTCGTCATCGTGGCCTGGTTCCAGGCAACGGGGCATGGGCACCTCTTCGAGCGCGGCGGCCACGAGGCCGTTCTGTTCATCGGCTGCGGCTTCGTCACGGCGGTGCCCCTGATTGTCTACGCCACCGGCGCAAAACTGCTGACGCTCTCCACCATCGGCATCATGCAGTACATCGCGCCGACGATCGTCTTCCTGATCGCCGTCTTCGTCTTCGGCGAGCCGTTCAGCTCGGTGAAGCTCTTCGCCTTCGTGCTGATCTGGATCGGCCTGGCGATCTACACCTGGTCGTTCCTGACGAGGAGCCGGGCCGCCGGCTAGCTCGACCGGCCGAGCCGCGTCACGCCGAACAGTACGGCCACTGCCACCGCCACGGCGAGCGCGCTGACGATCCAGAACCCCGCTTCGCCCGTCGCGAAGGGGATGCCCTCGACATTCATGCCGAACAGACCCGAAATGATCGTCATCGGCATCAGCACCGCCGTCATCACCGAGAGGAAGTAGAGCAGCCTGTTCGACTGCGCGGTAAGTTTGGCCAGCAATTCGTCCTGCAGCAGCCGGGCGCGGGCCTGGATCTGTTCGCAGTCGTGATGCAGCGCGGTGGCCCGCGCCGACAGGCGGGTCGCCATCGCGTCGGCGGCGCCGGGCAGCTCGTCCTCGTGAGAGTGGCGGAGGTCCCGAAACAGCGTGGTCATCGTGGCGACCTGCCGGTGCAGCACCACCGCATCGCGGCGCGAGGCGCTGAGCGCTTCGCGCTCGCCGTGCCAGCTGTCGGTCACGATGCGGTCCTCGATCGTGTCCAGCGTCTCGCCCAGCTTGCGGATCTCGGCGTCGAGATGGATCAGTGTCTGCGAGACGATCGCCTCGACCATTTCGTAGGGCGAGCGGAACCGTTTGCCGCGTTCGACCGCGTTGCGCGCGGCCTCGACCGAGCGCAACGGCTGTCGCCGGCCGCTGACCAGCGCCGTCTCGCTGACGGCGAAGCGCAGATGACCGACCTCTCGGCCGGTGCTGTAGCTTTCGTGGCGGAGATCCGGCAGTTCGCCGTGCAGCCAGCCGTCCTCGAAGTCGATGTGGCAGCTTTCCTGGCCGGCCAGCAGGGTGGAACGGGCCGCGTCCGGGAGCGCTAGATCGCTCTCGATCGATCGCCGCGCGCGTGCATCGGTCAGCGCATAGCTGCGCCACGTCCACTCGGCAGGCGCGCCACCGGCCGCAAGCGCTCCGTCGGCCGCGAAATCGAAGGCGAAGACGAGGCCGTTTTCATCACTCGATTCGAAAGGAACGCGACCGAGGGCGGCTGCGGAATCTTGCATGCCGCAGCTTAATCACAGATTCACAACCGTTCGATGACGGCGCTGTCGCCCGCCGCCCGGCCGGGCTCCACCGCGTCCAGGATCGCCGGAACGATACCTTCGGCCGTGTCGACGACCAGCGGCTGGACCAGGTGCGCCGTGTGGACGAAGCCTTCGGCGCGCATGTGGTCGATCAGCTTGAGCATCGGGTTCCAGAAGCCGTCTATATTGCCGTAGACGATCGGCTTGCGGTGCCGCCCAAGCTGCGCCCAGGTCATGATCTCGACGATCTCCTCGACGGTGCCGATGCCGCCCGGCAATGCCACGAATGCGTCGGATTCCTCGAACATCCTGTGTTTGCGCTCGTGCATGTCTTCGGTGACGATGAGTTCGTCGAGCCGCGCCAGCGCCGATTCTGTGGCCTCCGTGTTCATCAGGAAGCGCGGGATGATGCCCATGACCTTGCCGCCGGCCTCGCGCGTGCCGGCCGAAACCGCGCCCATGATGCCCTTGGTGCCGCCCCCATAAACGAGGCGCAGGCCCGACGCCGCGATGGAGCGGCCGAGCGCGCGGCCGGCCTCGAGATAGACCTCGCCCCGGCCGGGCGAGGAACCGCAATAGACGCAGATGGATCGAATCGTGCTCATAAAACCGATAGGGGCCACTCCGTGCAACTCAGGTCAAGCTTCGCCGACATGGCAAATGGTCCGACGATGCGCTGGAAACGCGGCGTTTTCCTTGTCGCAACTGCGAAAACAGTCTAGACCCCACCTAATTGGCTAACGAAAGCGGGAACATGTTGTCCACACCATTGAAGGCCCTCTTGGGTGTCCTCGGGAGCGTCATCGTCATTGGTGGTGTCGGCTATATGAGCGGCGTGTTCGACCGCTTCATTTCGGCTCCCCCCGCCCAGATCGCCGCGATACCGCCCCAGAGCACTCCAGACGGGAAGCCGGCGTCGGTAACCACACCCACCCAGGCGAAGCCGAACGCAACCTCGCAGGACAAGCCCGCCGAGGTGCCCGCCGTAACCGACCCGGCCAAGCCCGAAACCGCGAAGGCAGAAATCGTGCCGCCGACGTTCGACATCCTGCGTGTCGAGCCGGACGGTTCGATCGTGATCGCCGGCAACGCGCCCGGCGGGTCGAACGTCGAAGTCTTGGCCGGCTCCAAGGTGATCGGTCAGGCAGTCGCAGGTCCGGAGGGCGATTTCGCCGTCGTTGTCGCTGATCCGCTCGCGCCGGGCAGCTACCAGATCGTGCTGCGTGCGACCGATGAGGCCAACGCCATCGCGATGTCGACCGAGACGGCGGTGGTATCGATCCCGGAAAAGCCCGACGGGCAGGTGCTCGCTTTGGTCGAGCAGCCCGGGAAGCCAAGCAAGCTGATCACCGTCCCCGAGCCGATGACCGCCAAGCCGGCCGAACAGGCCGCGGTCGAACCGCAGAAGCCGGCTGAAACCGCTGCGGCGCCCGCCGCGACGCCCAAGCCGGCAGAGCCGGAGACGCCGGCCGCCGCGCCGGCTCAGTCCGAGGTGAAGCCGGCGGAGGTCGCAGTCGCCAAGCCCGAGCCGGTCCAGCCTGCTCCTACGCCCGCTCTCGACCTGCGTGTCGAGGTCAAGGCGATCGAGATCGAAGGCAACAAGGTGTTCGTCGCAGGCGTCGCCACGCCGAAGAAACCGGTGCGTGCCTATGCCAACGCGATCATGCTGGGCGAGACCAAGTCGTCGGACACGGGCGAGTTTCTGATCGAGGCGCTGGTCGAACTGCCGGTTGGCGACTACATCGTCCGGGCTGACCTTCTCGCCGACGACGGCGACAAGGTTTTGATGCGCGCCCAGGTGCCTTTCCGCCGCGAGGCGGGAGAGGCGATCGCCGCTGTGGCGCCGGAGCCCAAGCCGGCCGAACCTGCGCAACCGGCCACGCCGACGTCCGCGGCTCCGGCCGCGTCGACCGAAACGGCAGCGCCGGCCGCTTCGTCCGCACCGTCGCAACCGACCCCTCCGGCGGCATCTTCCACCGGTGGCGATACGGCTGCAGCGCAGCCCGCGCAGTCCTCCGCGGAACCGGCCGCGAAGCCCGAGCAGCAAGCGTCCGCCCAGCCGCCGTCGGTGACGGCCGCACCGCTTCAATCCGTCGACGGCGCCGTCATCATCCGTCGAGGCGACACGCTCTGGCGTATCTCACGCCGGGTCTACGGCCGTGGCGTCCGCTATTCGACGATCTACCTCGCCAACCAGAGCCAGATTTCCGACCCCGACCGCATCTGGCCCGGGCAGGTGTTCTCGGTTCCGGTCAAGACGAGCGAAGGCGAGAGCGCCGACATGGAAGCGATCGCCGACCAGAAGGCTGCACCCGAAGAGGTCGGCAAGTCGAGCGCCATCCGCTGATTTTTTTCGACGGCCTGCCCAATCGGCGTGTTGCGTGATTGACTTTCATCGTTTATCGCCGATGAACGATGAATTTGATCGAACTCCAGCCCCGTAACGCGCCGGTCGAAGCTGCATCGCTCGATGCGATGGCAGCCAGGCTCGCGGCATTGTCGCATCCGGCCCGTCTGCGCATCCTGCGGCATTTGTCTGGCCAGGGAGCCTGCTGCTGCAAGGAAGTGGTCGAGCAGCTCGATCTCGCCCAGTCGACGGTCTCCCAGCACCTCAAGGTGCTCGTCGATGTCGGTCTCGTTCGATATTCGCCCGAGCGCCAGCGCTCCCGCTACACAGTGAACGCTGAGGAAGTTGCGCGGCTATCCCGCGCGATGACGCTCTATCTCGATGAATGCACCGCGGCCGGCTGCTGCGGCTGACGACAACAAAAGACCAGGAAACGCCCGTGGCCGCCAAAACCGTCTCCGCCGAATCCGGCTCGCTCTGGAACACCCTTCTTAATCTCTGGCCCTATATGTGGCCGGCCGGCCGCACGGACCTCAAGCTGCGCGTCCTGTGGGCGACCTTCTTCCTGGTCGTGGCGAAGATCGTGCTGATCCTCGTCCCCTATTTCTTCAAATGGTCGACCGATGCGCTTGCCAAAGACGGCGGACCGATGCCGGACCTGCCGGACTTCCTGCTCGCGCCGGTGATGCTGGTCGTCGCCTACAATATCGTCCGTATCGTGCAGTGGGGCTTCAACCAGCTGCGCGACGCGCTCTTCGCCCGCGTCGGCCAGCACGCGGTGCGCCGGCTCGCCTACAAGACCTTCGTGCACATGCACCGCCTGTCGCTGCGCTTCCACCTAGAGCGGCGCACCGGCGGGCTCTCGCGCATCATCGAGCGCGGCACCAAGGGCATCGAGACGATCGTGCGCTTCACGATCCTCAACACCTTGCCGACGGTCCTGGAATTCGCCCTGACCGCCGTCATCTTCGCTGTCGCCTACGGCATCATCTATGTGGTGATCGTCGCCGTGACGGTGGTAGCCTACACTTGGTTCACGGTCTGGGCGTCCGACTGGCGCATCGCCATCCGCCGCGAGATGAACGACAGCGACACCGATGCAAATACCAAGGCGATCGACTCGCTCCTCAACTACGAAACGGTCAAGTATTTCAACAACGAGCAGATGGAAGCGCAGCGCTTCGACCGCTCGATGGCGCGCTACGAGGTGGCTGCGACCAAGACCTGGACCTCGCTCGGCTGGCTCAACTTCGGCCAGGGGCTGATCTTCGGCGTTGGCATGACCGCCTGCATGGTGCTCTCCGCACTGGAAGTCCAAGCCGGCACGCAGACGATCGGCGATTTCGTCTTCATCAACGCCATGCTGATGCAGCTCGCTGTGCCGCTCAATTTCATCGGTTTCATCTATCGCGAAATCCGCCAGGGACTGACCGACATCGAGCAGATGTTCGATCTGCTCGATGTCACGGAAGAGGTGATCGACCGGCCCGGCGCCCGGGCGATCGCGGTGTGCACGGGCGCCATCCGCTTCGACGACGTCCACTTCGCTTACGATGCGAACCGGCCGATCCTGAAAGGCGTGTCGTTCGAGGTGCCTGCCGGCAAGACGGTGGCAATCGTCGGCCCGTCTGGGGCGGGCAAGTCGACCATCTCGCGCCTTCTGTTCCGCTTCTACGACATCCAGAAGGGCGCCATCACCATCGACGGCCAGGACATCCGCGACGTGACGCAGGAGAGCCTGCGCGCGCAGATCGGCATGGTGCCGCAGGACACGGTGCTGTTCAACGACACGATTCTCTACAACATCCGCTACGGGCGGATGAGCGCCTCCGAGGACGATGTGAAGCGCGCTGCCGACCTCGCGCAGATCTCGAAGTTCATCGAGATCTTGCCCGACGGCTACAAGTCCATGGTCGGCGAGCGCGGACTGAAGCTCTCCGGCGGCGAAAAGCAGCGCGTCGCAATCGCCCGCACCATCCTCAAGGCGCCGCCAATCCTCATCCTGGACGAGGCGACCTCCGCGCTCGACACCCAGACCGAACAGGAGATCCAGGCGGCTCTCGACCTCGTCAGCCGCGGCCGCACCACGCTCGTCATCGCCCACCGGCTCTCAACCGTGATCTCGGCCGACGAGATCATCGTCCTGCGCGACGGACGCATTGCCGAACGCGGCAACCATCGCGACCTTTTGGCACTGGGTGGGCTCTACGCCTCGATGTGGGATCGCCAGCGCGAGGCGACGGAAGCCGAGGAGCGCCTGCGCCGGGCGCGCGAAACCGACTCGGAAGGCGTCATCGTGCGCCGCCGCACCGCGGAGGTGCAGGACTGATTTTCGGCGCCGGGCGTTCATGCCACGGTGTTGAACGCGGCGGCCGGCAACCGATCGGCCGTCGCTGCGTTGCGGCAGGGAAGGGATTGGTCTAATCAGTCGCCTGTCCAATCGGAGCCGGCCGCCGCGATGAGCCTTGTCGACAGTATCAAGAGCGCCATGGTGCCCGTCCATCGCGAGGGCTATCCGTTCATTGCCGCCTTCGGCATCGCCACGCTGGTGCTCGGTCTGATCTGGCAGCCGCTGTTCTGGATCGGCCTGATGCTCACTGCTTGGTGTGCCTATTTCTTCCGCGATCCGCAGCGCGTCACCCCTGTCGATGATTCGCTGGTGATCAGTCCCGCCGACGGCATCGTCTCGGCCGTGGGCCCGGCGGTGCCGCCGCGCGAGCTTGGGCTCGGCACGGCCGAGATGCTGCGCATCTCCGTCTTCATGAACGTCTTTTCCTGCCACGTGAACCGCTCTCCGGTGCGCGGCCGCATCACCCGCATCGAGCATCGGCCCGGCAAGTTCCTAAATGCCGAACTCGACAAGGCGAGCGAAGAGAATGAGCGCAACGGGCTGGTCATCGAAGCGCCGCACGGGACGGTCGGCGTGGTGCAGATCGCCGGCCTGGTGGCGCGGCGCATCGTCTGCTGGGTCGACGAAGGTTCGCCCGTCACCATCGGCGAACGCATCGGCCTGATCCGCTTCGGCTCGCGTGTCGACGTCTATCTCCCCGCCGGCGCTCGTCCCCGCGTCGCGGTCGGACAGACCTCGGTGGCCGGCGAAAGCGTCATCGCCGATTTCAGCGGCGAGCCGGGCTTCCCGCTGGTGCGGGTGTCCTAGGGCATGGAGACGCCGTTCCCTCCCTTCGAGCCGCATGGCGGGCCGGCCCGTCATGGCGCCAAGATCCGCGACATCCCGCTGCGCCTGATGCTGCCCAACCTGATCACGGTGCTGGCGATTTGCGCCGGCCTGTCCGGAATCCGGCTCGCCTTCGAGGGTCGCTTCGAGATCGCGGTCGTGATGGTTCTTCTCGCGGCCTTCCTCGACGGCATCGACGGACGCCTCGCACGGGCGCTGAAGGCCACCTCCAAGTTCGGCGAGCAGATGGATTCGTTGGCCGACATCGTCAATTTCGGCGCAGCACCCGCTCTTGTCCTCTACGCCTACATGCTCGACCGGGCAGGCTCCCTCGGCTGGACCGCGGCGCTTCTTTTCGCCATCGCCTGCGGCCTGCGGCTCGCGCGCTTCAACGTGCAGATCGCCGATCCGGGTCGGCCGACCTGGATGGCGGACTACTTCACCGGCGTCCCGGCGCCGGCCGGCGCGGTCCTGGTGATGCTGCCCGTCTATCTCGGTTTCCTCGGCCTGGAGGCCAATCTCTTCGTCGTCTATGCCGCCTGTGCCTATACGGTGATCGTTGCCGTTCTGCTCGTGTCGACGCTTCCCGTCTTTTCCGGCAAGAGTTCGGGTACCAAGGTGCGCGGCGACGTCGTCTTCCCGCTGATCCTGGTGGCGGTGTTCTACGTGCTGATGCTGTTCAGCTTCACCTGGCAGACGATGACCGCGACCGCGCTCGCCTATCTGGCCTTCCTGCCCGTCAGTGTAAAACTCTATGCCCGCCGCCTGCAGCGCGAGAAGCGGGACGCCGATATCGTGAAGGCGACCGAGCCTTCCGCCTAGACCTCATCTTGGTCTAGGCGGCCTTGTCAGCCCCGAGGCTCTCGATTGCGATCCGGCGGGCGGTTCCGTAGTCGACTTTGCCGCTTCCCAGAAGCGGAATGACCTCGACCTTGACGATCGTCTCGGGGATCATCAGGTGGGCGGCACCGGATGTCTTGCCGAAAGCGCGCAGCTCCGCAGTGTCAGCACTCTGTGCCGTCGTCAGCAGCACGATCCCCTCTCCACGCTTGCGGTCGGGCACGGCTACCGCCGCGTGCCTGTCCTCGGGCCACAACCCCTGCGCCAGCCCCTCGACGGCGCCGAGCGACACCATCTCCCCAGAAATCTTGGCGAAGTGGCGCGCACGCCCAAGGATGGAAAGGTAGCCTTCGCGGTCGAAGGCGACGATGTCGCCGGTGTCGTGCCATCCCTCCGGGGGAGGGGTGACGTTCTCCGCCCCGCGGGTCGAGATATAGCCGCGCATCACGTTCGGACCGGCAATCCACAGCCTGCCGCCCTCCGCGATCCCGTCCACGGGCTCGATCCGGCTTCGAATGCCGGGCAGCAGCCGCCCAACGGTTCCCGGCCGCGAATGGGTGCGGGTGTTGACCGCGACGACAGGTGCGGCCTCCGTCAGCCCGTACCCTTCGACGATCTCGGCCCCGAACCGCTCGCGCCAGATCCGCCGCGTCTCGGCCTGCACCGGTTCCGCCCCGGCTACGACCAGGCGCAGGCTCGCGAAATCGTCGTCGTGGGCGGTACGCGCATAGGTCGCCAGGAACGTGTCGGTGCCGAACATGATCGTCGGCCGCACTTTCGCGGCTGTCTCCGGGATCTGCTTGAAGTGCAGCGGCGAGGGATAGAGATAGAGCCGCACGCCGTAGAGGAGCGGCAGGATCGTCCCGCCCGTGAGGCCGAACGAATGGAAAGCCGGCAACACGTTGAACAGCGTGTCGGCGGGCGAGAAACCGATGCGGGCCTCGGTCTGCGCCGCGTTGGCGATCAGGTTCTCGTGGGTGAGCACCACGCCCTTCGGCCGGCTGTCGGAACCGGACGTGAAGAGGATGACCGCGGGCGAGGATGGCTTGGCGCGGGTCAGCGGCCAGCGCCAGAGCAGGGCGGCGGACGCCTTTTCGAACGTCGTCACCCCTTTCCGGATGTCTTCCAGCCAGAGGAAGCGTGCCCCGGTCTCTTCGATCGCGGAGACGATATCGGCGAGTTGCGCCCTGTCGACGAAGACGCGGGAGGAGACGACGGTCCGTACCGCGCTGGCGCGGATCGCGGACGAGACATTGGCGGAGCCGGCGGTGAAATTGAGGACGGTCGCGACGCAGCCGGCGGACTGCAGCCCGACGAAGGAAGTGGCCAGGCCGACGGAACTCGGGAGCATCAGGCCGACCGCCTCGCCGCCGCTGCTGATCGCGGCGAAGCGCGCGCCGAGAACGCGCGCAGCGATCATCATGTCGCGATAGCTGAGCGCACCGCTGACGCCGTCCTCGACGATGGTGCGTTCGGGACCGTAGAGCCGTGCTGCTCCGGCGATGGCCATGAACAGGCTGCGCCGAGGTGTCGCCGCGACGCGGGCCTCGGCCATGCGGTCGAATAGCGCGTTGGAAGACGTCGTCGGCGCGCGGCCCGGACGGACGATCGACGTGTCGAGCGAGATCGGGTCGAGGGCGGCGATGGTGAGCCGCGGCAGCCAGCGGCGAGGCGCTTCGGCTTCGGGGGTAAGCGACACCGGCAGATGGCGGCTGCCGCCGACATGGAATGCGACGATATCGGCTCCGGCGGTCACGGCGATACGCGCGACGGCGCGGAAGAGGCGGAACGTTTTGAGATCGGGCTCGACCGTTTGAGGGAAATAGACGGCGAGCCGTCCCTTTCCCTTCAGATGGCGGACCAGCCGCCTGCTGACGAAGACGTGCGAGGCGTTGAACGCGATGGAGCGCGCAAGCGTCCGGAACGGTTCGAGCCAGGACGATTCGGCGGACTCCTCGTCAAGGATGTGAAGCGTGTCTTCGGGCAGCAGCGCCAGCATCAGTGCCGGGTCCAGCCGCGACTGGTGGCTGATCGCGTAGATCACCGGCGCGTCCGCCCGACGGGCAATGCGCATGCCGCCGTCGGAAATGCGAAAAGCCGCCTTCAAGGGCAGGTAGAGCACGGCCTGCTGGAAGCTGATTCCCAGCCGGAGGACCTGCACGAAGGCCGCAACCACATAGAGCGCGATCACCGCGGCGATGATCATTCCGGTCAGGATCATGCCGTCCTCCAAGCATCAATCTGGCCGCGGCGAGCGGATGCCGCACCGTTGGAGCGAATTTCAATCGAGCCCAAGACCGTCACAGAGGGTAACGTGCTGGGCGTGAGCGTCAATCCGCCGTTTGCGGAGTGTGCCGTAGGTGCTGGGTGACGATGATCAGCGCGCCGGCCGCGAAGATGAGCGCCGCGCCGACGAACACTTCGTCCCGCGGCACATCGCCCCAGATCATGTAACCGAGCACGAAGGCCCAGACCAGCGAGGTGTATTCGAACGGCGCGATGACCGAGGCCGGCGCGCGCTTCATGCCTTCGAACAGGCAGAACTGTGCTCCGCCGCCGATCACGCCCGCGCCGGCCAGCATCAGAGCGCCCGGCAAATCAGGTGTCTGCCAGACGAAGGCCATCGGGATGCCCGCCGTGACCAGGAAGAAGCCGTTGTTGAGCATCATCTGGACTGTCGTCTTCTCACGCATCGCGATCTTCCGCAAAAGCACGATCGAAAGGCCCCAGGCGAAAGCCGCGAAGAGTACCAGGAGAACCGGCAGGGACAGGCCCAGATTGGCGGGATCGCAGGCGATGAAGACACCGACGAAGCCGGTGAGCACTGCCACCCACTGCATCAGCGAGACCTTCTCGCCCAGCATGGCGATTGCCAGCACAGTCACGATCACCGGCGCGGCGAAGTAGATCGTCGTCAGCTCCGCGAGCTGTAGGTCCTTGGCGGCGGTGTAGTAGGCGAGCCAGGCCGACAGGATCAGGAACGAGCGCAGGAACATCGGCCTGATCACTCGCGATGACAGAGTCTCTCGCAGAAGCGTTCCGCCGCCGAAGATCAGGCAGCCGGCGAGAATCGTCAGGCTGCGGAAGAACAGGATCTGCCAGACCGAGAAGGAGACAACGATCAGCTTGATCACCGCATCGTGGAAGCTGAACAGCAGATAGGCGAGGCTCGTCAGCGCGATGCCGCCGAGGACCCGGGCGCGAGGATCGTTGACAAGTTTCGTGGGCATGAAAGGTCCAGACACCGCGCTGGCAGGACACGAGGTGTTGCGAAGCGGTAGCCGACGTGCGGAGAATGCGATACGCCCAAGCAGGGCCGCCGCGTGAGGCCAGCGACAGCCGGACAGATCCACGAAACGAACTTGCGGCCAGCGCGTTTCGGTGGGTGAGGGAACTGAGTATGACCACCGACCAGATGCTGGCTCTCAGCGTCGTCGTGCTGATGATGGCGGCGTTCGTGTGGGGACGGTTCCGCTACGATATCGTCGCCGCCTGTGCGCTGCTCGCCGCGGTTCTCACCGGCATCGTGCCTTACGACAAAGCCTTCTCGGGCTTCAGCGACGACATCGTCATTATCGTCGGCTCGGCCTTGCTGGTGAGCGCCGCCGTTGCCCGCTCTGGCATCATGGAGGTGGCGATCCAGCGCTTCGCGCCTGCGGTGACGCATGTGCGCAGCCAGCTCATCCTGCTGGTGGCGGTCGTTACGGTGCTTTCGGCCTTCGTCAAGAACATCGGCGCGCTGGCGATCATGATGCCGATCGCCTTTCAGTTTGCGCGGCGCTCCAACGTGTCTCCGTCGGTGTTCCTGATGCCGATGGCCTTCGGATCGCTGCTCGGCGGCCTGATGACCCTCATTGGAACCTCGCCCAACATCATCGTCTCGCGCATGCGGCTCGAAATCGGCGGCAAACCCTTCGGTATGTTCGACTTCACCCCGGTCGGCGCCGCCCTGGCGCTGGTCGGGCTCGTCTTCCTGGCGCTGTTCTACTGGCTGTTGCCGTCCCGCACGCGCGAAACCGCCTCCCTCCACGAGGCGATCGACATCAAGAACTACGTTTCCGAGGCGCGCGTCGCTGCGGATTCGACCATGCTGGGCAAGACGGTCGCCGACCTTCTCAAGCTCTCCGACGGCAATGCGATGGTCACCTCCATCATCCGCAGCCGCGGCCAGCGCGTCACCCCGCTGCCGGACGCGATCCTGAAGGCGGGCGATATCCTGCTTCTCGAAGGAGATCCCGAGGCACTCGACAAGCTGACGACACGCGGTCGGCTGAAGCTCAGCAATGACCGCCGCGAGAAGCGTACGAGGAGCATGTCGGAAATCGGTGCCGTCGAGGCCGTGATCGGCGACAGCTCGTTCCTTGTCGGCCTCTCGGCGCAGAGGCTCGAGCTGCACGACCGCTTCAACGTCAACCTGCTTGCCGTCAGTCGAAAGGGCGAGAGGATCACCGAACGGCTCAGCGAGGCGGTGCTGCGCATGGGCGACGTGATCGTGTTGCAGGGAGACAGGGACCGTCTGCCGGAAATCCTGCGCGAGCTCGGCTGCCTTCCGCTGGCCGAGCGCCCGATCAAGCTCGGTAGCGTGCAGCGCGGCCTGGTTCCGGTTGTCATTCTGCTCGCCGCGATGGGCGCGACGGCGCTGTCCTTGGTGCCCGTGCCGGTGGCCTTCTTCGCCGCCGCCGTGGCGATGGTACTGTTCAAGGCGGTGCCGGTGCGCGAGGTCTATGTCGCGATCGATGGGCCGATCCTCGTCATGCTCGCGGCACTCATCCCCGTCTCCGACACGCTGCGCGCCACCGGTCTCACCGATATGGCCGCGGCCCAACTGGCCGGGGTGGCCCAGACAATGCCTTCGTGGGGCGCGCTCGGCCTCATCCTGGTCGCCGCCATGGCGGTGACGCCCTTCCTCAACAACGCGGCCACCGTTCTCGTCATGGCGCCGATCGCGGCGGGCTTCGCGACCGGTCTGGGCTACCGACCCGAAGCCTTCCTCATGGCAGTGGCGATCGGTGCCGGCTGCGATTTCCTGACCCCGATCGGCCATCAGTGCAACACGCTGGTGATGGGTCCCGGCGGCTACCGGTTCTCCGACTACCCGCGCCTCGGACTGCCGCTCTCGATCCTGGTCGTGCTCATCGCCGTGCCATTGCTGCTCGTAGTCTGGCCGGTGAACTGACCCTTGCGGGGAAAGCCGGGCTGTTGGATAAGCGCGCCACCATTCAACGGAGACTGACATGACCATCCGCCGCATCGAACCCGGAACACGCATGAGCCAGGCTGTCGTCCATGGCGACAAGGTCTATCTGGCAGGTCAGGTCGGCGCGCCGGGCAAGAGCGTGACCGAGCAGACGACCGCCATCCTCGCCGAGATCGACAGGCTGCTGGCGCTCGCCGGATCTGACAAGTCTAAGATCCTCACGGCGCAGATCTGGCTCGACGACATGCGCGACTTCGCCGAGATGAACGCGGTGTGGGATAGCTGGGTCGACAAGGCCAACCTGCCGGCGCGCGCCACAGGCGGCGCCCCGCTCGCAACCCCCGACTACCGCGTCGAAATCATCGTCGTCGCGGCGGTTTGAGGACCCCTTGAAGCGAGCACTGTTCATCTGTTCGGCCAATCGGCTCCGAAGCCCGACGGCCGAGCAGGTGTTTTCGCAATGGCCGGGGGTCGAAACGGATTCCGCCGGCCTCTCGAATGACGCTACGACAGTGCTCTCGCCCGAGCAATTGCGCTGGGCCGACGTGATCTTCGTCATGGAGAAGGCGCACAGGAACAAGTTGTCGCAGCGTTTCAAGGCCCACCTCGGCGGCAAGCGCGTTGTCTGCCTCGAGATTCCTGATGACTACGACTTCATGGACCCTGCCTTGGTGCGCCTGCTTGAAGCCAAGGCCGGCCCGTTCCTGCGCTGACTACCGCTGCTCCTTCTGCGGCGGCGGCTCGACGCCGGGGCCGGCGGGCGTCGGGTAGTCGTCGTAAGTCTCGCCTTCCATGAAGGAGGAAGCGGTCGGGACGCATTGCAGCGACCAACCCGGATCCGTCGGCGTCTTCTTGTATTCGGCGATCGCCGCGACGCATTCGTCGCGCGTGTCAAAGGCGCTCGGCATCACGGCCATGCCGCCGCCAGGACCGGCGACGACCAGATACCAGATGTAGACGGCGGCGGCGGGCATGTCGGGGCTCCTTCATTCGGAAATCAGCGCGAGATATTCGTTCCCGGTCATCCACGTCGTGGATGCTCCATGGACTGTTCTCATCCGAAGTCGCTCTTCGCGTCCATAGGGTTGAGGAAACGAGTAGATACACTCCACCAGACTGTGACTCTCGATGTTGCGCAATGTTCTGGCCAGACTGTGTCGAGCGCCTGTCAGTTCGCCCTGCAGAATGGCCGGGTCGGATGATACAAAGAACATTTCGACATCGTCGCCGAAAAACAGGCGGAAGGAGATGTGCCCCATCGCCAGCTCGAACTGGACCTCGGCGTTTCCAGAACCGAGCCGTCCGATGAAACCCGATGGCGGAGTTCTCCACGTCAGTCCGTCTAGCTCGAGCGAAAGCCGGCCCCCGAAGTCTGCGCTCAGCGCGGACCCGGACTGCAAATGTTCGAGCTGGAACCAATTCATGTAGTACGGCGGGTCCCGGCGAAAGCTCACTTCAAGAACGTCGCCATACATCCAGTAGCTGGACTGGCCTCGATCGTTCCGGCTGTCCGGGTGCTCGTCGTGTCCGTCTGGCGGTCCAAGCAGGTCCTCTACGTTGGCCTGCGTCATGCTATTGAGCAACGGACCGAAGCGCCCAGTCTGCAAGAATTCGACAAGCGAAACCGAGACTGCGCTCATGTTGCTCTATTCCGGTAGCCGGTAATCCGTCCAGCTGCCCTTGCGGACGTTCCAGATGCGTCCCGTATAAGTCAGCGACGGAGAAGCGAGGCGCAGCATGCTCGCTGCCACATCGGCCGGCAGGGGCAGGGTGTCCGGGTTCTCCCCCGGCATCGCCTGTGCGCGCATCGCGGTTCGGGTGGCGCCGGGGTCGACGATGTTGACCCTGAGCGCCATATTCTTCGTCTCGTCGGCCCAGGAGCGCGCCAGCGCTTCGACGGCGGCTTTGGATGCCGCATAGGGCGCCCAGAACGCGCGGGCGGAGTGTGCTGCCCCGGACGACATGACGATGGCGCGGCCCGCGTCCGACAGGCGCAGCAGCGGGTCGACCGAGCGGATCAGCCGCCATGTGCCGGTAACGTTTACCGCCATGACCTTGTCGAACACCTTCGCCTCGACATGGCCGATCGGCGCAATGACGCCGAGCACGCCGGCATTGGCCACGAGGATGTCGAGCTTGCCCCAGCGCTCGTGGATCGAGCCGCCGAGCCGGTCGATGCCGGCCATGTCGGTCAGGTCGAGAGGCACCAGCGTTGCCGACCCGCCGCCGGCTTTGATCTCGTCGTCCAGTTCCTCCAGCCCGCCGACGGTCCGTGCAACAGCGATCACATGCGCGCCCGCCGCCGCCAGCTGCTTCGCCAGGTGATAGCCGATGCCGCGCGATGCGCCGGTGACGAGCGCGACGCGCCCGGAGAGGTCGGGGTTTTCGGTCATGTTGTGATCCGGCCTTAAGCCCGCGTCGCCAGAACCGAGAGCTGGCGCACATTGTCGGCGCCTTCATGGTCGGTGAGGCGCGTCGGGTATTGCGTGGTGAAGCAGGCGTCGCAGAACTGCGGCTGGTCGTTGTCGCGCGCGGCTTCGCCGACGGCGCGATAGAGCCCGTCAATGGAGAGGAAACCGAGCGAATCGACGCGGATGAAATCCGCCATGTCCTTGACCGACATGCGCGACGCCAGCAGCTTCGCCGTCTCCGGCGTGTCGACGCCGTAGAAGCACGACGAGCGCGTCGGCGGCGAGGCGATGCGCATGTGCACTTCTTTGGCACCCGCGTCGCGGACCATTTGTACGATCTTCTGCGAGGTGGTGCCGCGCACGATCGAATCGTCCACCAGCACCACGCGCTTGCCCTCGATCATCGAGCGGTTGGCGTTGTGCTTCAGCTTCACGCCCATGTGCCGGATCGAATCGCCCGGCTGGATGAAGGTGCGGCCGACATAATGGTTGCGGATGATGCCGAGTTCGAAGGGCAGTCCCGCCGCCTGCGCGAAGCCGATCGCTGCCGGCGTGCCCGAATCGGGCACGGGCACGACGATGTCGGCGTCCACAGGGTTTTCCCGCGCGAGTTCGATGCCGATCTTCTTGCGCACGTCATAGACGTTGCGGCCCTCGACCGACGAATCCGGCCGGGAGAAATAGACATATTCGAAGATGCAGAAGCGCGATTTCTGCGGCTCAAAGGGGAAGATGCTCTCGATGCCCTTCGGCGTCACGACGACCATTTCGCCGGGCTTCAGATCGCGAACAAACCTCGCCCCGATGATGTCCAGCGCGCAGGTTTCGGAGGCGAGGATCCAGGCGCCGTCGAGGTCGCCCAGCACCAGCGGCCGGATGCCCAGCGGATCGCGGCAGCCGATCATCTTCTTCGACGACAGCGCCACCAGCGAGAACGCGCCCTCGATCTGGCGCACCGCGTCGATGAAGCGGGCGTTGAGGTCGCGCTCCTTGCTCATCGCGACCAGGTGCAGGATCGTTTCGGTGTCTGACGTCGAGGAGAAGATCGCGCCCTGCTTTTGCAGCGTGCGTTGCACGGTCATCGCATTGGTCAGGTTGCCGTTGTGGGCGACGGCGAAGCCGCCGTCGGCGAGTTCGGCGAAGAACGGCTGGATGTTGCGCACGCCGGCCCCGCCGGTCGTCGCATAGCGCGTATGGCCGATGGCGCGGCTGCCTTTGAGGCTGTCGATCACCGCCTGCTTGGTGAACGTGTCGCCGATCAGGCCGACATGCCGCTCGACATGGAACTGACTGCCGTCGAAGGAAACGATGCCCGCCGCCTCCTGGCCGCGGTGCTGCAGCGCATGCAGGCCGAGTGTCACGATCGCTGCCGCGTCCTGGCGTCCGAAGATGCCGAAGACGCCGCATTCGTCGTGAAAGCGGTCGTCGTCCGACGAAAACGGAGTGTCATGCACGTCAGCCATTGTCGTGCTCCTCAGGGAAACACCCCGCGGGGAGACCGCGGGGATGGAGTCAGTTGTTCGTGTCGCCTTCGGCATCCGGTGCCGGTTCGGCCTGTGTGTCGCCGCCCGCAGGGGGCGCATCGTCGCTCGACCCGATCGGCAGCTTGCTCAGGATCGACTTCTCCGGATCATCCGGCAGCAGCGCCTGCAAACGCTGGCCGATCGTCTCCAGCAGCGGTCGGGACTTCGCATTCGCCACCCATGCGGGTTGATTGGTGCCGACAAGCCAGTTGAAGAAAAGCAGGCCGACGGCAACAACAAGCACGCCGCGCGCCGCGCCATAGAGGAAGCCGAGCGTCCGATCGAGCGCGCCGACCCGGCTGTCGATGATGAAATCCGCGATCTTCATCGTAATCACCGTCACCACGATCAGCGCGACGAAGAAGACGATGCCCGCCGACACGGCAAGCGCCAGCTGCTTGTGATCCACATAGGGCGTCACATAGGGCAGCACCATGGGGTAGAAGAAGAAGGCAGCCGCCGCGGCCGCGGCCCAGGACGCGATCGAGAGGACTTCGCGCGACAGCCCGCGGACCATCGCCAGCATGGCGGAGACGAGGGTGAAGCCGACGAGAATTCCGTCCAGCAATGTGATCGGCATTGTGTCTCCCGCTGTCTAGGCCGCCACGTTAGTCGTCATCGCTGCGGCGCTTCGACCCTGCGATCCGCGCGACGAGATCGGCAAGGTGCTCGGGCTGGAACGACGGTATCGAAGTCGCGGTCGCAAGCTCACCCGACGATGCGGGCATCACCGCCTGCCGAAATCCGAGCTTTTCCGCTTCCTTGAGACGCTGCGCCGCGTGCGCCACTGGCCTGATGGCTCCCGATAGGCTGATTTCGCCGAAATAGACGCTATCGGCTGGAAGGGCAAGTCCGGTCAGGGACGAAACCAGCGCGGCGGCAACCGCGAGGTCAGCGGCCGGCTCGGTGATGCGGTAGCCGCCGGCGACGTTCAGGTAAACGTCATGCGTGGCGAAGCGGACGCCGCAATGCGATTCGAGAACGGCCAGCACCATCGACAGGCGCGGTCCGTCCCAGCCGACGATCGACCGTCGCGGCGTGCCGAGCGGCGAGGGGGCGACCAGCGCCTGGATCTCAACCAGCACCGGGCGGGTTCCCTCCATACCAGCAAAAACGGCGGCGCCCGGCGCCTTGCCGCTGCGTTCACCGAGGAACAGCTCGGACGGGTTGGCCACATCGCGCAAGCCCTTGTCGGACATCTCGAACACACCGATCTCGTCGGTCGGGCCGAAGCGGTTCTTGATTGTGCGGAGGATACGGTAATGATGGCCGCCTTCGCCCTCGAAATAGAGCACGGCATCGACCATATGCTCGACCACCCGCGGTCCGGCGATCTGGCCGTCCTTGGTCACGTGGCCGACCAGCACGATCGCAGCACCCGTGGATTTCGCGTAGCGGATCATCGCCTGCGCCGAGGCGCGCACCTGCGTGACGGTGCCGGGCGCCGAATCGGCGAGGTCGGTCCACAGCGTCTGTATCGAATCGAGGATGACGAGATCGGGCCGCTTGCCGTCGGCGAGCGTCGCCAGGATGTCCTCGACATTGGTCTCGGCGGCGAGTTCGACCGACGAATCCGCCGCGCCCAGTCTTTGCGCGCGCAGCCTGATCTGCGCGACCGCCTCTTCGCCCGAGACATAGACGACGCGGTGACCTTTTCGCGCGAGTGCGGCGGCCGCCTGGGTCAGCAGCGTCGACTTGCCGATGCCCGGATCTCCGCCCACCAGGAGCGCGGATCCGCGCACGAAGCCGCCGCCGGTCGCACGGTCGAGCTCGCCGATCCCCGAGACGATGCGCGGCGCGTCCTCGATCTCGCCGGACAGGCTCGTCAGCGCCACGGCGCGGCCCTTGCGCGCGCTTTTCAGCGATTGCGGACCCGAGCCAATGCCGCCCGCCGTGCCTTCCTCGACCAGCGTGTTCCATTCGCCGCAGGCATCGCACTTGCCGGCCCAGCGCTGATGCGCCGCGCCGCAATTCTGGCAAATGAATTGGGTCCGGGTTCTGGCCATCAGCGCCCACTCTCGACATACCGCCGGTGGTAGCGCCGGCCAAGCGAGGTGAGAAGTTCGTAGGAGATGGTTCCGGCCGCCGCCGCCGCCTCGTCGATCGGCAGGTTCGGACCGAACAGCTCGATGAAATCGCCCTTAGCAACCATGTTGGGTCCGAGGTCTGTGACGTCGAACATGGTAAGGTCCATGGTGATCCGCCCGAGGATTGGCACGCGCTGGCCCTGGATGGAGCCGTGGCCGGCAGGGCGGTTCGTCTGCCTGAGCGCCACGCCCGTCGCCGATCCCGCGCGCGGATAGCCATCCGCGTATCCTATGGCCGCCACCGCGATGATCGTGTCGCGCGCGAGCGTCTGCGTCGCGCCGTAGCTCACCGTCTCGCCCGCCCGCGCATGGCGGATCTGCGCCACGCGCGCCTCGGCGGTCACCACAACCCGCATCGGGTTCGCCGTGCCGGGCAGGATCGCCCCGCCATAGACGGCGATCCCGGGCCGCGTGACGGAGCCGTGATACTCCGCGCCGAGCAGGATGCCGGCCGAATTGACGAGGCTTGATTCGATGCTTGGAAAAGCGGCCGTAACCTGCTGAAACGATTCCAGTTGCCGCCGGTTCATCGGATGTGTCTGCTCGTCGGCGCAGGCGAGGTGGCTCATTACCAGCACTGGGTCGATCGCCTGCGTCAACGCGTTCTCCTCGGCGAAGGCAAGCGCTTCCTCGACCGTCATGCCGAGACGGTTCATACCGGTGTCGACGTTGATTGCGCAGGGCAACCGGTCACCGCTCACGCCGCAGAATGTCTCCCAAAGACGAACATCGACGGGCGAGTTGAGCACCGGGATCAGGCGGTCTTCGAGGTAGAGGCTGCCGGATTCTTCCGAGAACAACCCGTTGAGCACGTAGATCGTCGCGTCGGGCACCGCCCGTCGCAAAGCGGCGCCTTCCTCCGGCAGCGCCACGAAGAATCGCGTGCAGCCGGCATCGGCAAGCGCCGGCGCCACGCGATCGATGCCCAGGCCATAGGCGTCGGCCTTGACGACCCCAGCCGTGATCGACGGTGCGCAGACCTGTGCCAGGCCCGCGTAGTTCGCCTTCAGCGCCTCGAGGTCGATCGTCAGGCTGGCGCCGGCAAAACGCATCTCAGGGCCGACGTTCTGGCTGTCGGGAGCCACGTCTACTCGAACCTCTCTGGCAGGTGGTGCTCCTCGGCCAGATCCGAGAACCTCGTGTATTCGCCCTGGAAGGCGAGAGACACGGTGCCCGTCGGTCCGTGTCGCTGCTTGGCGATGATCACTTCCGCCTTGCCGCGGGCCTCGTTCATCGCGTTTTCCCACTGGACGTATTCGGGCGTGCCGAGCTTCGGCTCCTTGTTCTTCAGATAGTATTCCTCGCGGTAGACGAAGATGACCACGTCGGCGTCCTGCTCGATCGAACCGGATTCGCGAAGGTCGGACAACTGCGGCCGCTTGTCGTCGCGGCTTTCGACCTGACGCGAGAGCTGCGACAGCGCGATGATCGGGACGCTGAGCTCCTTCGCCAGCGCCTTCAGGCTGGTCGTGATCTCGGTCAGCTCCTGGACGCGGTTCTGGCCGTTCTTGGCCGAGCCGGAGAGGAGCTGGAGATAGTCGATGAAGAGGACGTCGAGCCCCTTCTGGCGCTTCAGGCGGCGGGCGCGCGCCATGAGTTGGGCGATCGAGATGCCGCCGGTCTGGTCGAT
>NZ_JANJTZ010000048.1 GCF_024710845.1 Mesorhizobium sp. | reverse complement strand
ACGCCATCGAACGCATGTTCTGCAGACTCAAGGACTTCCGCCGCATCGCGACCCGATACGATCGACTGGCCACCAACTTCCTGGCTGCCGTCTGCATCGCAGCGACAGTCAGCTACTGGTTATGAGTCCGGACCCTAATCCTGACTTTTTCGAAGCAGGCCTGCATATGCTTGCCGAAGAGGGCACTGATGACTGCCCGTTCTGCAGACAGTCTGTAGCGCATCCACCCGCAAAGGACAGAATTGAGCTCTACCTCACCTACTTCGCGGACGCGGAAGGTAAGCATAAAAAAGCGCTCCGCAGTGCTTGGTCGGATGTGAAACGCCTCCAAACGACGGTCAGCGAACGCATTGCCTCGATAGCCCGGGAGGTTCTGAAATTCGAAGCCCTAAGAAAGCTGGTTCCCTCGCAGAAGGCGGTAGAACTTCCGGATTTTTCGGGCTTGGCGTCCCAACTGGAGGCAGCACTTCTTGATTTCACAAGAGCTATTGAAGCAAAAGGCGCTTCCCCAGGCAACGACGTTCCAGTACCGGAAGCGAATCCGGAACAGCTTCTTAGCGAATTAAACGACGTCATCGGCGTCCTGAACAGCAAATTCGGTGACATCACTGCGGCGATCGAGCAGTCAGACAGTGAAAGGAAGCGATTGCAGCGGGAAGCTTGCGCTACATTCGAACTTGAATTCGTGCATTCGCACTGGGCCGAGATAAATTCGATCTTTTCGATTGATCAGGAAATCTTAGCAGCACAGACAGAACTCACAGAATTGAAGAAGTCACAATTGTCTACGAGCGCTAAAGTGCGCGTTGCGGAGACTTTCGAGGGGCTGATCACAAACTTCTTTGGAACGAAATACAGTTTCGACCGTGATGAATTCGTTCTTAAGCGGAATGACAAAAAGATGGCACGCGGAGCTAGCCGGACTCTCAGTGACGGAGAGAAAACGGCGATAGCATTCTGCTACTTTATCGCTTGTGCACACAAGAAGGTGAAATCGACGTCCGATTACGGCAAGCTCTATTTTGTGTTTGACGATCCAATCACTTCCATGTCGTACGACTTCGTTTTTGCAATTGCACAGACCTTAAAGAACATGAGCGTTTCATCTGCGGGCGATATTTCAATAAATCCTGCGGATATATCGAAGGCCACGAGACCGGATCTGCTGGTGTTTACGCATAGTAGCTACTTCTACAATATCTGCGTCACCAACAAGGTCGTGAAAGACGGTGCTGCATTTTTCCTACATCAGGCGGGCCCGGAGCATAGGCTCTCAAGGCGAGATCAATATGTGGCACCGTTCGAACAGCATCTTAAAGAGGTTGTTGACGTCCACAATGGCCAAGATCCTAGCCACACCACCGGCAACGCAGTTCGATGCATTCTCGAAGCCATTGGCCGCTTTTGTCATCCGGACAGAGCGTCACTGACTGAATTCATCACGTACTTGGCTGGCGAGGGTGGCTTTGAGATTAAAAGTGTACTCATCAACAACCTTTCTCACGGGACGTATTACGACGAGATGCCAAGTCCTGACGAACTCAAGGAAGCTTGTACCGAGACAATCAAGATTGTTGAGCGGTATGCCAAGGGTCAACTCGAGGTTGTTCGGTTACTCTCGGGAACGGCGACCAGCAGAGCCTGATTCACTTATTAACTCATAGCAGCACCTAGCCTGGCAAAACCCCGCTTTACTCATCCGGCCCCCATGCCGAAACCTCAGTTTTCTCAGCTTGCCGCTCCCTCCTCTCCTGCAGGTCGTGACGTGCTCAGCGGGACGTCAGCTTTGTACAATCAACAAGACGCTCCGGAAGACCGAATGGGGGCGCAAAGCGCCAAGGTGCTCAGGCTCGCTCATGTCCGCTTCTGGGTAGCCGCCGTTGTCACGGCAATGACCGAAACGAGGGCGCAAAGCTGCCGTCCGTATGTGGAAGTGTGGAAGTCGTCGTCAGTCCCTACGTTGAAGATATCTACTCGAAGATCCCGGCTGGTGGGACTTCGTTAACAACCCGTTCGAATTGGATTGTGGTTTCTGCGAGTGCCAGCGGCCTCAGAGGGGAATAGTGAAACTGAAGTGCCCATTTCCTACGTTCATGGCCCGCCAGCTTATAGAACTCACCCTTCACGTATGTTGCTGAAATTTCGCCGAAAATCGCTGCGGTGCTCCCGCTTAGCTTGCTGCATTCGGTCTCGTTGCTAACAAATTGCTCTACAAATTGCTTGCTTAGAGCCGCCCGTTGTGGACAATTAGTCTCATTAACGGGGCGAAGGCATGGGGAAGCCAATCAGTATCCGAAAGCGGGGCGACACGTTTCATATCGCCAAACGAGTGCCCGTCCGCTACGCGACAGTGGAGGCGAGGTCGGAAATCTGGATCAGCCTGAAAACAGACTCCGAAGAGATTGCGCAGCAGAAAGCGGCGCGTGTCTGGAACGACCTAGTCAACGCTTGGGAAGCCAAACTGGCTGGTGACACAGCGGACGCCGAGAAGGCTTTTGAAGCGGCGCGCAACTTGGCGCAAGCGCGCGGCCAGACGCTTCAGCCGGGTGTTCTCGTCCTCTAACGCCTTCAGCCGGCGCGCCTCCGAGACGTCCATTCCGCCGAAGCGGGCCTTCCAGTTGTAGATCGAGGCGTCGCTGACTCCGTGCTTGCGGCACAGGTCGGCGACCGAAACCCCGGCCTCATGTTCCTTCAGAATTCCGATGATCTGCTCTTCAGAGAAGCGGCTGCGCTTCATGTCCTGGTCCTCTCGATGGGCCAGAACGAACTTCAATCCGGATCAGAGCGCGGGGGCAACGTCACGGTCAAAGACACCTTGGCCTCAAGCTCGTTTGACTTCGAGACCACTCAAGGGCTGACACGGATCAAGGTAGAGGTGAAGGGCACCACCAGCGACCGGACAGATGGCATATCGATGACCGCTAACGAGGTCGCGCTTCACCGGCGCGAGAAGGGAAACACCCCCTTTATCATCGTATCCAGCATCCGCCTTTCCGAGCAGAGCAGTGCCTACTCCTGCTCAGGCGGGGACGCAGAATGGCTTCTGGGATGGGACATCGATGAATGGCTGCACGAGCCTACGGCGTTTCGAGTAACGCGACCGAATCTCTAGAGAGGAGGTTCGGAAACAGGTTCTCGATTGGATCACTTGTTACTCCATAATGGTCGATGGGAAAGGCCTGAAGCCGCACCTCCAAGTGCCAATATTAAAACTACTTCAAAGTCGGCACATTGCATCCTCTAATGCCTCTTTTATTGGTCGTAATGGATCGATCTGGATGGAGAATTTCACAGTGACCCGCTGTCAGCCAGTTCGGCTCGCGAAGCTTTTTTTCCTCACGACGTCCGTCTCGGGAAGGACCGATACACTTCCCCACGGCCTGATCAGGGTGGGATTTCCAGTAGCTTGCGGGGAGGTCCTGCCACCCCGGCATATACTCGGCGGTCCAAGGCTTCTTGCAGTTGAAACTGTCCACAAAGTCTAGGGAGTCTTCTCTGCTGCCATAGCTGGCATGAGACACTTGCTGTTCGTTAGCCAAATTAGCCTGCCTTCCGATCTCGCATAAAAGTCCGACCTCAAAGGCACTGCCTTTTGCTTTAGATTCGGCCCGGCACCCTCCCGCTTGAGAATTTCCACTCCACGGGCGAGCTTCGAGTTGCCGCGAATTGGACGAACCCAAAGGCACACTCCATAGGCTCCACCCGGACGGAATCGTAATCGCAGGACCGTTCGCTGGCTGAAAGCGGATTGGCTCACTCGCCTGATTATAGGGTCTCTGCGACGTCCATCGAGCCGCCTTCAGGCACGTTTGGGTAGTCTGGCTGGCACCTTTGATCCCCGAAATTGAACTGCAGGATACGGCACGGTCTTCGCTCCATTTTCCATTCTTTGCAGACGAGCTTGCCTCTTCATCCGTTGCCTGTTCCAGTGCCTCTGATGATTTGCAGAGTTCGACGAACTCCTTACCGCTCGCTTTGATTCTTTCCGCAGTTGCTATCAGTTGGGATGTCGAAGAACTATCGGCGGTTAATGGGCATTGGGCAGCATCAATCTGCCGGCCAATTTCTATTTTGTAATCAACTTGCCGTTCGGTCGCTTCGATAGCTGCTGTAAGCCCCGGACCGCATTCAAGAGGACTCATGTCGATTGGAGCGCTATTGAATCTGTTGATAAGTTCGTCGCAGTAATCTGCACGAGCAAGATCCGGGTAGATGATAACGCATAGGGCAATCGGGACAAGTTTAAATGGAAGGCCCATCATATGTATCCAGCCGTCAGTTATTAGACCTTATTGAGTCCAATATCAATTGCACGTTCTCTAGATAATCTTGTCTATCTCGCGTCCGATAGTAAAAGTGAATGGCGGAAAAGCACCGACATTTCTCTAGCCAGATATAGAACGACGAAGAGACTATACTCTTTGAATTATTACGGATTGATACAGCGCAATCTTTCTCAGATATGCTTTTCCTCATAGTTTCAGTAAAGCCGTCTTTTGCGCGGTTCGTGATCCTCTCTTCGACGAGGGTGCGACAATCGGAATATGTATCTTGAATCAAACGAAATACACCTCCGAAGCCTTTGATGATAAATCTGCGATCAATAGCGTCTGAATAGAATGAATGACCAGAGGGAAGGGATATCTTCACACTGAATGGCTTTCCGTTGCGGTAAACCTCTAAAGCCTCCGCCTCAGACAGAACAGAAAGCACGAAAAAACCGAATGCGAGTAAAATCTTCACCATGTAATCACCAACACGGAAATTCCCGCAGTCAAGCGCGGACGCCGCCTAGAATACGTCGTATTTTGGTTTGCGCAAGATCTGAGCCGTTTGGACTGCTCTTCCACCTAATCCGCTTTGAAGAAGCGATTGGCCTACCGGCTGTGTAGCAACGCTAGGCTCCGGGTTCTAAGAGGGGTGGCGTCGAAATGCTAACAATTTGCTTACATATTGCCCGCAGAAGATGTCCAACTCTCTGAAAACATTAGAGGGATGTATCTTGATGGCGGTCGCTCTCTCCGCCAGTTGAATTTTCGTATATAGCTCAAATACTTGAAGAGTGTGTTCTGGCGGCGCATTTGGCGCCGGACCAAAAATCGAGCTCGGAAAAGCTCCGTCTATTCCGTGGTTTAGCCGGCGGCCTCGATCAGCACGTCTGCTGGCACGCGGGCTGGCGTGTCCGCGCCATACACAATATCGCGATCGTCAATCGATCGAGGGGGTGCTGTAGCGTGCGCTGGGCAAACCGCTAGGCGACGCTGCCGCCGCCGTCGACCAGCACAACGCTGCCGGTCATGAACCCGTTCTGCATCAGGTGGACGATCTGGGCGGCGATCTCCTCCGGCTTGCCGATCCGCTTCAAGGGCAGAGCGGCGGCTGTGCGGTCGAACAGGGCTTGGCGCTCGGCGAGCGGCAGGAAATCCCACCACGGCGTCTCGATGCGGCCGGGCGAGACGCAATTGACCCTGACCGGCGCCATCTCGGTTGCCAGCGCCTTCGCCAGACTGTCGAGTGCCGCGTTGATGGCGCTCAGCATCGTCGCCGAGCCCGTCGGGCGCGTGCCGATCATGCCCGAGACGAGAGTGAGAGTACCTTGTGGCCTAATCCTGGCAGCGTGGGCGACATGGACCGCGCCCCAGAACTTGCTCTCCATCGCGGCGCGCTCGTCGGCGAGGCTGCGCTGGCGAAGCGGTCCGACGGAAAGCTCCGCGGCGGAGACGACCACGTGGTGGAACGGATCGCGCGCGGCGAAGAACTCCGCCACCGCTGCGGCGTCGCGAACATCGAGGGCGGCTGTCTGCGCCTCTCCGATTGCGGCGGCCGCCTCACGCAGCCGGATCGGCGTGCGCGAGGCGATCGTGATCCGTGCGCCAAGGGCGCGCGCCGCCTGCGCGGTGGCGAAGCCGATGCCGGACGAGCCGCCGAAGACCGCGACGGTCTGGCCCGAGAGCGGCATAGCGCTCATTTTCCGTTCTCGTCTCCGCCGAGCGTCGACCCGGCGACGAGCTCGCTGAACTTCGCCACGGCGGTATGGTCCTGCCCGGAGCCCAGAACCTTCTGCGCGCTCGCCCACATATCTCGGCACAGGCTGGAGAAAGGGGCAGGCGTCGACGTGGCGTTTGCGACGCCGAGCGCGATGCCGAGATCCTTCACCATCAGGTCGAGGCCGAAGCCGGCGTCGAACTTGCGCGACAGGACGAACTGCTTGAACTTCTTCTGGGTCGAGTTGTTCATGCCGGTCGAGACGTTCAGCACATCGACCATCAGGGCCGGATCGAGCCCGAACTTCTGGCCGATGAGCAGCGCCTCGATGCCGATCAGGAAGCCGCCGGCGCTGACCAGGTTGTTGAGCGCTTTCATCGCGTGGGCACTGCCTATCGGGCCGGTGCGGACGATCGATGTGCCCATCGCCTTCAGGACCGGCTCGGCCCGGTCGACGGAGGCCGCGTCACCGCCGGCCATGATGGCGAGCTCGCCGGTCCTGGCGCGCGACACGCCGCCCGAGACCGGTGCATCGATCATCGCAATCCGTCGTTCCGCGACCTTGCCGGCGAGGGCACGGGTGACATCCGGCACGCCGCTCGACATGTCGACGATCAGCGCGCCCTCCGCCAGGCCCGCGAGCGCGCCGTCATCGCCATCGAGCACCTTCTCCACGATCGCGCTCGACGGCAGCATGGTGACGAGGATGTCCGAGGTCGAGGCCACGTCCTTTGGCGTTGCCGCGGCGCGGGCGCCGACCGCCGCGGCGACGCGCGCGGTGCGGGCAACGTCGGCATCGTAGACCGCAAGCCCGTATCCCGCAGCCGCCAGCCGCGCCACCATCGGTTCGCCCATGGCGCCGAGGCCGATGAAGCCGATGCGGAGTGTCTCTTGCATGGGATTGGCCTCGACTTGATCAGTTGAACATCTGGCGCGGAAGCCAGAGAGACAATTCGGGAAAGCCGATGAGCAAGGCGAGGACGACCGCCTCGATGACGATGAACGGCACGATGCCCCGATAGATTTCCGCCAGCTTCACCTTGCCTTCGGAAGCGCCGATGACGGCGAACAGATTCATGCCCACCGGCGGAGTGAGCACCGCAAGCTCGACCAGTTTCACCATGATCACGCCGAACCAGACGCCGTCATAGCCGAGCGCGGTGACCATCGGATAGACGAAGGGCAGCGTCATCACCTGCATCGCCAGCGGATCCATGAACATGCCGAGCACTGCGAACACCGCGATCAGGATCAGCATGAACAAGATGGGCGAAAGCTCCAGGGACTGGAGCAGGTCGGTGGCGGCGGTGACGGTGCCGGCGACGAGGAAGAAGCGCGTGAACAGCAGCCCGCCGATGATGACGATGAACAGCGCAGCGGTGACGGCGGCCGCCGAGCGCAGGCAGTCCCCAAGCTCGGAACTGGTCAACCTGCGCCGCGCCAGCGCGATGACGAGCGCACCGATCGCACCCAGCGCACCGGCGCCCGACGGGGTGGTGAAGCCGAGGTAAATGCCGCCGATGACCAGTCCGGCCAGAAGGAAGGTGGCCCACAGACCGACGGCGCTGCGTGCGATTTCGGGAAGCTTTGCGCGCGGCTGCGGCGGAGGCGCCAGATGCGGGCGCGCCCGCACCAGGAATGCCGTGCCAATCATATACGCGGCGGTGGTGAGTATGCCCGGCACGACGCCCGCGATGAGGAGTTCCGCCACCGACTCGCCGGTGAGCAACCCGTAGATGACGAAGCTGATCGACGGCGGAATGAGCGCCGCGATCGTACCGGCGGCGGCGATGCAGCCGGCGGAGAAGGCGCGGTCGTAGCCCAGGCGAAGCATCTCGGTCAGCGCGATACGGGTGAACAGGGCCGCGTTGACGAGAGTCGAGCCGGAGATGGCGGCAAAGCCCGCGGAGGCCAGGATCGTCGCCTGGAACAGCGCGCCGCGGGCGGAGCGCAGGACGAGGTTGGAAAAGCCGAAGAGTTCCTGCGTGATACCCGAGGCCGACGCGATCGCCCCCATCAGGACGAACATCGGGATGACGACGAAACTGTAGTCCGACGCCATCGCGAAGGGCAGGTTCGACAAGGTGTTGATCGCAAACGCCGACCCGCCCGTCGTCCACAGGCCGACAACGGCGACGGCCGCCATGGCGATGCCGACTGGCACGCCGATCAAAGAAAGGGCGAGCATGGCACCGATGGCAAGGGCGCCGATCGAAAGCGGATCAAGCATTGCGCTGCTCCTCGCCCGGAGCGGTCGACGTCCTTCCTGCCACCTGAAGAATCAGCTGACGCAGGAATTCCGCCGTCGCCAGCCATGCACCGAAGGCGGCGACGCTCTTGAAAGGCGCGACCGGAAAGGCCAGTGCGCCGAGCGCCGTCTCTCTGAAGTTCCAGGACGATATCGCGAGTCGCGTCGTCTGCCAGGCGATGAGGCCCATCAGGACGGCGGCGATCGACAGCGAGAGGATGCTCGAGAGCCGCCGGGCGGTCGGGCCCATGGACTGGGTGGCGATGTCGATGACGATGTTGGAGCCGCGGGCCTGCGCTTCGGCCAATCCAAGAAACACGATGACGGCGAGCAGGGCGCCGGAGAGTTCGACCATGCCCGGAATGGGCTTCCAGAAGAGGTTGGTCGATATGACGTCGACCGTCCCCATCAAGCCGACGATTAGCAGCAGAGCCGAAGCAGCGAGGAAGCCGAGATAGGAAACCCGCCGCAGCAGGCCGTCGAGGCGGGCAAAGAACGACATGAAATCACCGTAGGTGCAATGGACTCTCGCGCCGGGCCGCAGGGACCCGGCGCGAGGCCGGAGGATCAGCGGTTGGCGCGGATGTAGGCGGCGAGTTCCTTCGCCTCGGCGCCCTTGCCCATTTCGTCCATCTTTTTCGCCCAGACATCAAGCATGTCCGGCACCTTGGCCTTGAGGGCATCGGCCTCCTCGAAGGGGACGATTTCCATGCCGGCTGCCTTGAGCCCTTCGATGGCCTTCGCCTCATCGCCTGCGATCAGCTCGTTGCCGAACTTCTCCGCGTCCGCCGCGACCTCCTCGAACAGCTTGCGCACATTCTCGGGCATGGCTTCCCACTTGCTCTTGGAGGTGAACAGGGTGTGGGCGCTGATGACGCCGAAGGAGATATCGGTGCCGTATTTCGCGACCTGGTCGATCTTGAATGCCTTGACTGCGGAGTTGAACATGTAGGTGCAGTCCATCGCGCCGGACTGCATCGCCTGGACCATGTCGACCGGCGGAATGTTGACCGGGATGGCACCGATCGATTCAAACATGACCGGCACGAAGGCGCCGTAGGAGCGGACCTTGGTGTTTTGCAGGTCGGCAAGCGTCTTGATCGGCTTGGTGCAGTAGACGCGGTAGTCGGGCAGGTAGCGATAGAGCACCGGGTGCAGATTGGCCGCGGCAAGCTCTGCCTTGATGGTCGCGTTGGTGGTGAAGATGTCGGCGGTGAGCCGGTTCAGCTTCGGGCCGTCCGTGTAGGTGAACGGCAGCGCGTTGGTGACGGCGGTGAACGGCATGCGCGAGAACTGGTTGCCGGTGACGATCAGGCCGAAGTCGACCGCGCCCGAGCCGACGAGGTCGACCATCTCGGCTTCGCCGCCGAGCGTGTTCGCCCAGAAATGCTGGATCTTGATCTTGCCGCCGCTCCGCTTCGCGATCTCGGAGGAGAAGTAGGTGTCGATCTTCGACGTGTTCACCACCTCCGGGATGTTGGAGGAATAGCGGAGGGACATTTCCGGATAGTCCTGCGCCATCGCGGCATGGACGCCGAGAGTGCAGAATGCGGCGAGGGGCGCCATCAGGCGTAGAAATTTCATCGAAATCCTCCCAAGGATCGGGTCTGCGTCAGAGCAGCCAAACGTGAAGCCGCAGGACATTCCTGCCACAACGGCAGTTTGTCATACAACATGACGGTATGATAATTCAAGCCGAGTCGAGTTCGATTCCTGGAGGACGCCATGAACCCCACCTATGAAGTGCTCGCCCTGCGCTATGCGACGACGGATCCGGACCGGCCGCGACGCGAGAACTTCATGCCGGGGATGGACCTTCACGACGCTCCGATGCCGCTCGACTATTACATCTGGGTGATCCGCGGGCACGGGCGCCTCGTCGTTGTGGATACGGGATTCGGAAAAGACGCGGCGAAGGAACGGCACCGCACCCTGCTGCACGAGCCCGCGGCGCTGCTGAAGCGGGCCGGGATCGACGCGGCGGCGGTTCCCGACGTGGTGCTCACCCACCTGCACTACGATCACGCGGGATCGCTCGAGGCGTTTGCGGGCGCCACGTTCCACCTTCAGGACGAGGAGATGCGCTACGCGACGGGGCGGCCGATGTGCCACGCCTGCCTGCGCGCGCCATTCAATGTCCGCGACGTCCTGCAGGCGGTGGGGTTGGTGCATTCGGGGCGGGTCCGCTTCCACGACGGCGTCGCGGAGCTTTACCCCGGCATATCGCTGCACCGGGTCGGCGGCCATACCGGCGGGCTGCAGGTTGTCCGGGTGGCGACAGATCGCGGTCCGCTCGTGCTGGCATCTGACGCCTTCCACTTCACCGAGAACCGGCTGCGCCGCGCGCCGTTTCCGATCGTCTACCACATCGGCGAGATGCTCGAAGGCTACCGCTGCTGCGAGGAACTGGCCGGCGGCCGTGAGGACTTGCTGATCCCGGGACACGACCCGGACGTGCGCGAGCGCTGGCCGGCGCTTATCCCGGGTTTCCAGGATATCGTGCGCCTCGATCTCCCGCCGCTTCGAGATTGAGCTGACTGTCGTCTTGACATACTGTCATACAAATTGTTATCCGCTTGTTGAACACGGCGGGAGGAAAGATGCAGTTCGACAAGACCGTTTCCGCACGCGGACACGAGTTCCGCCTCACCGGATCGCATGACCCGGCCTTCGCCAAGGTCGCCGAAGCGTTCGCGCAGAACTATTCGATGGAAGAAGAGATCGGTTCCGCCACGACGATCTATGTCGACGGTCGCAAGGTCGTCGACCTGTGGGGCGGCTACCGGGACGCCGACTATGTCAGTCCGTGGGAGCAGGACACGATCGTCTGCATGATGTCGGTTGCCAAGGGCATCGCCGGCATGAGCTTCAACATCCTGATCGACCGGGGTCTGGTCGACCCCGACAAGCCGGTCGCGCACTATTGGCCCGAATTCGCCCAGAACGGCAAGGAAGGCGTGCTCGTCCGCCATGTGCTCGACCACACCGCCGGCCTGCCGGTGGTGCTCGATCCGCTGTGGAAGGGCGCGGTCTTCGACTGCGACGCCATCGTCGCGGCGCTGGAGAAGCAGGCTCCGCTGTGGGAGCCGGGCACGGTCGCGGCGTATCACATCCACACCCAGGGCAATCTGCTCGGCGAGATCGTGCGGCGGGTGACGGGCAAGCGCTTCCCGCAGTTCATCGCCGACGAGGTCACCGGCCCGCTCGGCGCGGACTACCAGTACGGCAATCTTTCCGATGCCGACCTCGCCCGCTGCGCCACGCTGGTTCCCACCGTCGAGGGAACCCTTCTGGCCAAGCGCGACACCGACCCGGACGCGCTCGTCTCGAAGGGCTTCACCCAGTTTCCCGACGAGCCGCTGCCGGTAACGTTGAACTCCACGGCCTGGCGGTGCGCCGAGATCACAAGTGCGTCGGGCCACGGCAATCCGCGCGCGGTCGCGCGCATCTACGGCGCGGTGGCGCGCGGCGGCTCGCTGGACGGCGTCACGCTGATGTCGCCGCGGACGATCGAAGACATGCTCGTCGAGCAGCACAACCAGTTCGAGCGCATGCAGCAGCGGCCCTATCACCAGGGCCGCGGCATCCTGCTCAACACTCCCGTCTCGGTCTGGATGGGCCCCAACATGCGCGCCTTCGGCCATCACGGCTTCGGCGGCTCCATCGGCTTCGGCGATCCCGACGCGAAGCTCGGATTCTCCTATGCGTGCAACAAGATGCATGCGGTCGGGGACAACGGCCCCCGCGCCCGCCGCATCATCGAAGCCCTTTACGAGGTTCTCTAGGTCATGGCTGCATCCTCCCAAGCACCCGTGGCGGTCGTGACCGGCGGCGCAGGCGGTATTGGCGAAGCCTGCGTCGCCCGGCTGCGCGCCGACGGCTGGCAGGTCGTTGTCCTCGACCGCAACATGGACTTCGCCCGCGAGGTCGCCGCCCGCCATGGCGCGATTGCCCGCGAGATCGACCTCGCCGACACGTCGAGCATCGACGCCGCCGCCGCCTGGGTCGAGCGCGAGGTCGGCCCCTGCTCGGCGCTTGCCGCGGTCGCGGCCCATCTGGAAAACCCGCACATGCCGGAGAAGCAGGACGAGGCCGAATGGGACGCCATCCTGCGCGTCAACCTCACCGGCACGTTCCGGACGCTGACGGCGTTCGGCGCCGGCATGCTCGAGCGCGGCCAGGGATCGATCGTGACGGTCGGCTCCATCACCGCCTTCAACTCCAGCCCGCTGCAGGCCTACGGGCCCACGAAGGCGGCGATTATCAACATGTCGCGCAACTTCGCCGTCGCCTGGGGACGGCGCGGGGTGCGGGTGAACTGCGTCTGCCCCGGCCCGACCCGCACGCCGGCGGTCGAGGCGAGCTATGCGCGTGGCGAGCGCAACCCCGACACGATGATCCGCCAGACGGCGCTCGGCCGGCTGGTCAAGCCGGAGCAGGTGGCCAATGCCATCGCCTTCCTCCTTTCCGAGGACGCCGGCGCGATCACCGGCATCGAACTTCCGGTGGATGCCGGCACCCTGGCGACCCAGCTCTGGAGCCTCTACGGCGGCGTCCCGGGAGCGGCGCAATCATGACACAGGAGCGGACCATGTCGGCTGAATTGACCGGGCAGGTCGTGATGGTGACCGGCGCCGGCCGTGGCATCGGTGCCGCGACGGCGCGCCTGCTTGCGGCGCGTGGCGCCGCCGTCGGCGTCTTCGACATCGCGGCAGACCTGGCCGAGGCGACGGCCGCGGCAATCAAGGCCGCCGGCGGCAAGGCTCTTGTTTTGGTCGCCGACGCCGCCGACCGCCGCGCGGTGTTCGACGCGGCAGCTGCCCTGCGCAATGCCTTCGGACCGCTCACGGGGATCGTCAACGACGCGATCTGGATCCGTTACGGACCTGTCGAGGGCGTCGAGGAGGAAGTGCTCGACAGGATGCTGGCGGTGGGGATCAAGGGGCCTGTCTGGGGCGTCCAGGCGCTGCTGGCGCACCGCGGCGACGGACCCGCGGCGATCGTCAACCTGGCATCGCCCGCCGCCGATCTCGGCGTGGCGAACACCTCCTCCTACACCGCCGTCAAGGGCGCGATCGTGGCGCTGACGCGCCAGCTCGCGGTCGAACTCGGCCCCCAGGGCATTCGCGTCAACGCGGTTGCTCCCGGAGCGGTGCCAACGCCGGGAGCGCGCGCAATCGTCGACGAGGCCGGCTACGCCAAGCGTCGTGCCCAGACGCCGCTCGGCCGGCTTGGCGAAGAGGACGAGATCGCCGCGGCGATCGCCTTCCTGCTCGGCCGGGACGCCAGCTTCGTCACCGGCGAAGTGCTGCATGCCGACGGCGGCATTTCCGTGAAGTCGATGTAGATGCCGCGCCGGCGCCACTCTGCGGCCGATCGGTCAGCCCTTGTGCGCGGCCATGGTCTTCATCGCGGCCGCGGCGGCCGCCTCGACATGGGCAACGCAAACCTGCACGGCGCGCTCCTCGTCACGCGCCTCAAGAGCATCCAGGAACTCCCGCAGTTCGCGGATGGACTGCTGTGCGCGCTCGGCGCTGGACAGGGACACGACGCGAAGCTGGGACACGCGGGTATGAATCCGGCGCAGCATGTCCGCCGCGACCGGATTGCCGGCGCCCTCCAGCAGAATGTCGTAGAAATGCGTCTTGGCCGCGATGAACGCCTCTGCGGAAAAATCGCTGTAGACCTCGGCGAGCCGCTCGACGCTGTCGCGCAACGCCTTCATCTGGGCGGGCGTGTGGTTGCGCGCAAACAGGCGCGCCGCGAGCCCCTCCAGCATCGCCCTCACCTCGTAGATCGACCGCGCCGTGTCGACGCTGATCGTGCTGACGCTGAGGCCCTTGTTGGGCTGGAGCGTAATCAGGCCGTCGGCCTGGAGTTCACGCAGCGCCTCGCGCAGGGACGTGCGCGACACGCCCATCATCTCGCACAGTTCGCGCTCGATAAGTCGCGCGCCCGCCGGGAACTTGCCGGTTGCGATCGCCAGGCGCAGGCGCTCGGCCACCTGTTCGCGCAGCCCTGGCAGGGTCTGCACCCGCATCGACAGGTCGTCGCTGGCGCTCGTGACGGACATGCTGACTCTCCTTGGGCTGACGCCCCATCGATCTGCCAGTACGGCAAAGACCTTCCGCACCGACCGACAGCGGCGAATCTGATCGTCGCCATACTGTAATTTTGTATGTCAAAGAACAAGGTGACCCATATGACGACGCAGGACAAGACCATCGGGGACCTTTTTGCAGAGGGGTTGCAACTGCGCCGCCAGGTTCTCGGTGCGGAATATGTCGACCGATCGATGAAGTCCGCGAACGACTTCATGATGACGTTCCAGCACATCACTACCGAGTGGTGCTGGGGCTACGCCTGGGGCCGCGACACGCTCGACCTGAAGACCCGCAGCATGCTGAACCTGGCGATGCTGACGGCGCTCAACCGCGCGGCCGAGATCAAGCTTCACGTTCGCGGCGCGGTGAACAACGGCGTGACGGTCGACGAGATCAAGGAAGTGCTGCTCCACGCCACCGTCTATTGCGGCATCCCGGCCGGCCTCGACGCCTTCAAGGCGGCGAACGAGGTGCTGACGGAGATGAAGGCGTTCGACTGAGTTTCGACGCGACGGACAGCGCCCACGCGATCCAGGCGTTTGACCGGTGTCAATGCGATCAGGTCCACTTTTAGGCATCTGATCTTCAGTCGTCCGTCCCTCTGCGGGAAGGTCGTCTGGAGGGAAACGGGGATGACCAGCTTCTGGACGGGTATGCTCACGGCAGCTGCCGTGATTGCGGCAATCGCCGCCGGATCGGGCTACTGGCTGCAGCGACGGATCAGTGCGGACATCGTTACCCCGGTAATGGAGACCAATCCGGACGGGACGGCAGGCAAGGCGCTGATGGTCTACCAGCCCGGGCTCAGCGATTTTCAGGCAAAGGTAACAGCGGCTTTCGGCGAAGGCCTCGCCGAAGCGGGTTGGCGCGTCTTCACCACCACGGCGAGCGAGCAGGCGCCATCCGAACTGGCAGGGTATGACGTCGTCGTTCTGGGTGCGCCGGTCTATGGCGGAGCTCCCGGCAAGCCGCTCAGCCGCTATATCGAGCGTGTGGCGGATTTCGACGACAAGCCGGTGGTCGTCCTGTTGACCGCCGGGAGCGACGCGGGGCCGGCCATCGGATTGACGGAGCAGGCGGTGGTCAAGTCCCGTGGGCGGCCCGTGGCCAGCCTCGGGCTAACCACGAACCGGCCCAATGACGTAGCGAACGAGTTCACCGGCTCGAATGCCGAAAGGGCCGTCGAAATCGCTCGGCGGGCAGGACGGACGCTCCAGCTCGCGCCGCACTGATATGCCCGCTGCCTCTGACGATCGTCGCGCCGCCGCCGGGCTGCTGTTCTTCCTGCCGCACCTTCTCACGGGTATGCGCTTGCTGAGCGCGCCCCTGCTGTGGTGGCTGGTAACTGGTTTTGCCCTTGGAGCCGCGCTCGTCTGCCTGGCTCTGGCGATGTTCTCGGATGCGATCGATGGCGCTTTGGTCAGGCGGTTCGGCGTGCCCTCCCGCGCGGGGGCCTATTTCGATGCGACGGCGGATCTTGCTGTTATCATGGCGGCGTTCGGCGCCTTTGCCTGGATTGGAATCTACCCATACTGGCTGGTGGGGCTGATCAGCCTTGCCTTTGTCGTGTTTCTTCTCACGTCCCGCCTGACGCCATCGATCTACGATCCCGTTGGCCGTTATATCGGCGGTGTCCTCTACGCAGCGGCCTTCACCACGCTGGTGCTTCCCGACATTCTGGCGCAGCACACGATCCTGTGGACCGCGACCGGAGCATTGACGATTACGATAGGCGCCCGAGCAGTCCACACGCTGGCAGCGGTACGACACCGCTGATCGCCTAGCCATCACGCATGCTCCGGAGCCTACGGGAAGACCGTTCAGGCCGCTGCCGCGCCGTCAGCCGGACGCTGGCGGGGCAAGGCGGGTCCGCAATCCGAGCAGCCCGATCAAAGTCAGGACCGAGAGCGCCGCGCCGGCGAGGAAAGTGCCTTGCGGGCCGATCATGTCCCACAGGCCTCCAGCGATCACGCTCGCGGCCAGCAGCGCAAGCCCCGTGACGAGATTGAACATCCCGAATGCGGTGCCGCGCAATTCTGCGGGCGCCGCATCCGCGACGAGAGCTGCGAGCAGGCCTTGGGTAAAGCCCATGTGCAGGCCCCACAGGACGACGCCGATGCCGACGCCGAAAACGCCCGGCGAAAGCGCCAGGACCAGGTCGGCTGCGATGAGCAGCCCGAGGCCGACGGCAAGCAGCGATGTGCGGTCGAGGCGGTCGGCCAGGATGCCGACGGGAAAAGACGAGAGGGCATAGGCGATGTTCATGGCGACCAGCACGGCTGGCACCAGCATGAGCGGGAGGCCGATCGCCTGAGCCTTCAGCACCAGAAACGCCTCGCTGAAACGCGCCATCGAGAAGACGGCGGCCACGACCACGATCCACCAATAGGTCGAGCCCAGCCGCCCAAGCTCCTTGCGGCTCAACGGCATCTTCACGCGGCGCAGGCCTGCGGGCCGCTCCGGCTCCCGAACCGCTACCACGATCAATGCAAGCGACAGGAATGCCGGGATCACGGCGATCCAGAACACGGCCTGGAAATGGTTCGCGGTCAGCCACATGAGGCCGATTGCGGTGAGCGGGCCGAGGAAGGCGCCGATCGTGTCGAGCGACTGCCGCAAGCCGAAGCTGGCTCCGCGCAGGTGTGGCGGGCTGATGTCGGCGACAAGCGCATCGCGGGGCGCTCCGCGAATGCCCTTGCCGACGCGATCGATGAAACGCGCCGCCACCAGCCATTCGACGCTCGACGCGAGCGGGAAGATGGGCTTCGTGAACGCGGCGAGACCGTAGCCGAACGCCGCGAGCCATTTGCGCTTGCCGAGCCAGTCGCTGAGCGCCCCGGAGAAGACTTTCGTCACCGATGCGGTCGCCTCGGCGATGCCTTCGATGATGCCGACCGTCAGCCCGGACGTTCCGAGCACCGTCACCATGTAGACCGGCAGCAGGGCGTGGATCATCTCCGACGAGATGTCCATCAGCATCGAGACGAAGCCCAGCGCCCACACGCCCGCCGGCAGGTTGCGCCAGTGCGAATGGCGAGCGCCGGTACTGCCGGCGGCCTTGGCCTGTTCCGTCTGAGTGTCAGCGGATCTCGTCATGGGCTTTGAACACCTGCTTCACATCGGCATCCAGCGACGCTGGCACGCATGCAGACGCGCTCGGCTTCGCCGCGCCGCATCGTAGAAGTCCGCGCTCAGCCGTCGATGATCGCGACCGCGCGGCACCAGCCGGCCGACGCTTTCTCGATCTTGACCGGGAAGCAGCTCAGCATGAAGCCGGTCGGGGGCAGGTCTTCCAGCCGGTGCAGCTTCTCGATGTGGCAGTAGCCGGTGTGGCGGCCGGCCTTGTGGCCTTCCCAGATCAGCGAGGCATCCTTGGTTTCCGCATATTTCTTCGCCGTGTGGATGAAGGGAGCATCCCAGCTCCAGCCGTCGGTGCCGGTGACGCGCACGCCGCGGTCGAGCAGATACATCGTCGCCTCGTAGCCCATGCCGCAGCCGCTGGCGACATAGTCCGACCGCCCGAACTTCGCGCCGGCCGACGTGTTGACCACGACGATCTCCAGCGGCTTCAGCTCGTGGCCGATGCGCTTCAGCTCGGCCTCGACGTCGGCGGCGGTCGCGACATAGCCGTCGGGGAAGTGGCGGAAGTCGAGCTTGACGCCGGGCTGGTAGCACCAGTCGAGCGGCACGTCGTCGATGCGCCAGGCCGGTTCGCCGTGATTCATCGTCGGATGATAGTGCCAGGGTGCGTCGAGATGCGTGCCGTTGTGCGTCGACAGCGTCACGCGCTCGACCGCCCAGCCGGCACCGTCCGGCAGGTCCTCCGCCTTCAGGCCGGGGAAGAAGGAGAGGATCTGGGCGAGGCTCTGCGTGTGGTCGATATACTCGATCGCCGGCACCTGGATCGGCGGATCCGCCGGGATGTGGTTGGCGATGGGTATCGAAAGGTCGATGATGCGGCGGGCCATTCTTTCCTCCAGATGCGCGCGGTCACCGTCCCACGTCGTATCGGCGCGGGCCTGCCGGTTCCGCCGTCGACCTGAGCCTTGTCTTTCGCGAAATGCAATAGCTCGACGGGCTCGGCTGGACCGGCGGCGGTCGCCCGACCGGCCTGTCCGCCCTCTCACAATCACATAGGTGGAAGTGAACCGACGCCTGGCTGGCACAGTCGTTCGCAGTCGACAAAAACAGCCTGACCGCGTTAGCCGCAAATGCTGGGGAGGAATTGCATGGCCAGGATCGCGATCGTCGGCGCAGGCTTCATCGGACGGGCATGGGCGATCAGCTTCGCCCGGGTCGGCAACGATGTCGCGATGTGGGACCAGGTTCCGGCGGCCACCGAAGGCGCTCGGGATTACATCGCCGGGGTGCTGGGAGACCTCCAGGCAAACGATCTATTGCGCGGGCAGTCGCCGGACCAGGTGCTGGCGCGTATTTCGGTGACGACGGAGCTGGCGGAGGCGCTGCGCGGCGCGAGCCACATCCAGGAGAACACGCCGGAGAAGCGCGACGTCAAGCGCGAGGTGTTTGCGCTGCTCGACGGTCTGGCCGACCCGGAGGCGGTGATCGCGAGTTCGAGTTCGGCGCTGCTGCCGTCGAGCTTCACCGATCATCTGGCCGGCCGGCAGCGCTGCCTCGTCGTACATCCGCTCAATCCGCCCTATCTCATCCCCGCGGCAGAGGTCGTACCCGCGCCCTGGACCTCGGCGGAGACGGTGGAGCGTACCCGCGCGCTGCTCGTCGCCGCCGGTCACGCGCCGCTGGTGATGAAACGCGAACTGGACGGGTTCATCATGAACCGGCTGCAGGGTGCCCTGCTTGAGGAGGCGTTCCGGCTGGTGGCCGACGGCTATGCCAGCATCGAGGACGTCGACATCGGTATCCGCGACGGGCTTGCGCTGCGCTGGTCGTTCATGGGGCCGTTCGAGACCATCGACCTCAATGCGCCGGCGGGCGTGCGTGACTATGTCGAGCGCTACCAGGGCATCTACGAGAACCTGTTCTCGCAGATGCAGCGCCGGGTTGACTGGGCCGGGCCTGTGCTGGAAACGGTGGAGGCGGACCGCCGTGCGAAACTGCCCAAGGACAAACTCGTCGAGCGCCAGGTCTGGCGGGATCGCCGGCTGATGGCATTGGCCGCGCACAAGAGAAAATCCGAGGAGGACATCGGCAAATGAGCGAAACACCCAAGCCCCGCGCCAGTCGCAAAGTGATCATCACCTGTGCGGTGACGGGGTCGATCCACACGCCGTCGATGTCGCCGCATCTGCCGGTGACGGCGGAGGAGATCGCGGATGCGGCGATCGGCGCGGCGGAGGCGGGGGCGGCGATCGTGCACCTGCATGCGCGCAATCCGGTCAACGGGTTGCCCGACCAGTCGCTGGAAGCCTTCGAGCCGTTCCTCAAGGTGATCAAGCAGCGGAGCGACTGCGTGGTCAACATCACCACGGGCGGCGCCTCGACCATGACCATCGACGAGCGGCTGAAGCCGGTGGCGAACTTCAAGCCCGAGGTCGCCTCGCTCAACATGGGCTCGATGAACTTCGGCCTCTACCCGATGCTGGAGCGGTTCAGGGAGTTCAGGCATGACTGGGAGCGGCCCTATCTCGAAGGCTCGCGCGACCGGGTGTTCAAGAACACCTTTGCCGACATCGAGAAGATCCTGACCACCTGCGCCGAGAACGGCACCCGTTTCGAGATCGAGTGCTACGACATCGGCCATCTCTATACGCTTGCGCATTTCGTCGAGCGCGGACTGGTCAAGCCGCCCTTCTTCGTCCAGTCGGTGTTCGGCATCCTGGGCGGCATCGGCGCGCATCCGGAGGACGTGATG
>NZ_JANJTZ010000046.1 GCF_024710845.1 Mesorhizobium sp. | reverse complement strand
GAGCGCAATCCGGGCGTCGACTGGGGCGCGGTGGACGACGCGATCTACGGCTGCGCCAACCAGGCGGGCGAGGACAACCGTAACGTCGCGCGCATGGCGCTGCTTTTGGCTGGCTTGCCGAAGGAGATCCCCGGCTCGACGGTCAACCGGCTGTGCGGCTCCGGCATGGATGCGGTCGGGATTGCCGCACGCGCGATCAAGGCCGGCGAGGCCGAGTTGATGATCGCCGGCGGCGTCGAGTCTATGTCGCGCGCGCCCTTCGTCATGCCGAAGGCGTCCGAGGCCTTCTCGCGCAATGCCGAGATCTACGACACGACCATCGGCTGGCGCTTCGTCAATCCGCTGATGAAGAAGATGTATGGCGTCGATTCGATGCCCGAGACCGGCGAGAACGTGGCGGAAGAGTTCGGCGTGACCCGTGAGGCGCAGGACGCCTTCGCCGTCAGGAGCCAGGACAAGGCGGTGGCGGCGCAGAATTCGGGACGTCTCGGCCTGGAGATCACGCCGGTGTCGATCCCGCAGCGCAAGGGCGATCCGGTGGTCGTCTCCAAGGACGAGCACCCCCGTGCCGGCACGACGATCGAGCAGTTGGCCAAATTGGGCACGCCCTTCAAGAAGGAGGGCGGCACGGTGACCGCCGGCAATGCGTCGGGCGTCAACGATGGCGCCGCCGCACTGATCATCGCCTCGGCCGAGGCGGCGAAGAAATACGGCCTCACCCCGATCGCGCGGATTGTAGGCGTCGCGACCGCAGGCGTGGCGCCGCGCATCATGGGCATCGGCCCGGCGCCGGCGACGAAGAAGCTGTGCGCGCGGCTCGGCCTCAAGCCCACCGACTTCGACGTGATCGAACTGAACGAAGCCTTTGCCTCCCAGGGCATCGCCGTGCTGCGCGAACTCGGCATTGCCGAGGACGCGCAGCACGTCAATCCGAACGGCGGCGCCATCGCGCTCGGCCACCCGCTCGGCATGTCCGGCGCCCGCATCACCGGCACGGCGGCACTCGAACTGCGCGAGACCGGCGGCAGGCTGGCGCTCGCCACCATGTGCATCGGCGTCGGCCAGGGCATCGCGATCGCGATCGAGAGGGTGTGAGCTAAGTGCGGTTTTCGAGCGCCTGGCGTGACCGGCTTCATCCTGACGCGTAGTCGAACTCAGAACGCCGATAGGCCCGCCACCTTGACCCGAACGCTGTAGATCGAGGTCGATGCTGTGATGAACAGCGTCTTCATGTCGGCGCCGCCATGGACGAAATTGGCGACCAGTTCGGGCACTTCGATCAGGTCGCGGTGCCTTGCGGCCGCGTCGAACACGTGGATGCCGCCCGCGCCTGAGCAGAAGACGTTTCCCTCACTGTCGCATTTCAGTCCGTCCGGGGCTGCCATCCCCTCCGAAGGAACCTCGGCCCAAACCGCTCCGCCGTGCCAGGACCCGTCATCGGCGATGCCGAAGCGGCGGATATGCTTTCGCGCGGTGTCGGCGATGAGGATCGAGCGGCCGTCGGGTGTCAGGCACAGACCGTTGGGCATCTCGAAGTCAGAGGCCATAAGCGACAGGCCGCGCGGGTCGAGTCGATAGACGCCGTTCACGGGCTGGGGGATTGGCCGCCGGCCGCCGAGTGACCTCGACAGGCGCCCGTAGGGCGGGTCGGTGAAGTAGATCGTTCCGTCCTGCGCGACCGTCAGGTCGTTGGGGCTGTTGAGTTCGCGCCCCTGCCAGGCATCCGCGAGTATCGCGAAGCGACCGTCGGCTTCGCGGCGGACGACCCTGCTGGTCGCGTGCTCGCAGGTCACCAGCAGGCCCTCCCGGTCATATGCGTTCCCGTTTGCATGGCTGGACGGCTGCGCCAAGATTGCGCAGGTGTCGTCCTCAAAGAGGCGGAGTATGCGGCTGGACGGAATGTCGCTGAAGGTGAGATGTCGGTCTTTCGGATGCCAGACAGGCCCTTCGGTGAAGCGGAACCCACCGACGATGCGTCTGATGGGGATACTCGCTTCAACGAGGCCCGAGAGGGGCGAACGGGTCTCGAGCAAGCGATCAAAGTCCTGCAAAGGCGACCGGCTTCCTGTTGAGGAATCCGTCGATCGCGCCTTGCGCGTCCGAAGTCCTCATCGTGCGAATCATGTTGCGTGACTCCTCGTCGAGAAGATCCGACAATTGTTCGGTTTCGCCCGCGACGAGATTCTGCTTGATGTATCGCCATGCGACGGGTGGCCCGGCTGCGAGCTCTGCGGCGATTTGAGCGCCGGTCGTCTCCAACTCGTCCCCAGGCACGATCCGATTGATCAGCCCCTGTCGTTCGGCTTGCTCGGCGTCGAGGCGGCGGTTGAGAAAGTACATCTCGCGCGCCATGGCGGGTCCGACCAGCCGGGGGAGGAAATAGCTGGCGCCATAGTCGCCCGACAGACCCACCTTCGCGAAGGCGGTGCCGAAGGTGGCCGTCGGATCGGCGATCCGGAGATCGCAGGCGGCAGCAAGGCTCAGCCCTGCGCCCATGACCGCCCCGCGCAAGATGGCCACCGTGGGCTTGGGCATGCAATGGAGCAGGAAAGCCGTCTCGGCCCGCTCGCGCAATCGGTCGGCCGTGTAGTCAGCCTCGGCCCAAGCCGGATGGCTCCCACTGCGAAGTGCGACCGGATCATCTGGATCGTTCACCGAGAAGTGCGAGACATCACCCCCCGCGCAAAACGCACGGCCAGCGCCCGTGATCGTCACGCATCTGACCTGCGGATCGCGCGCGGCGGCCTTCAGGATGTTACGGAGCCTGTAGCTCATCGGCGGTGTGAGCGCGTTGAGCTTCTCCGGGCGATTGAGCGTTATCGACATGATGCCCCGTCCCATCTGGACCAGGACGTGCGGCATAGTCTCTTCGGAGATGGGCAAGCCGGGTGCGGCGGTCATGGTGCGAGCTCTTCCGCGCCGGGCGCGGTATCCCGCGCGGCCGCGCGCGAGGAAATGAAGGCAGCGATTTCAGAATGCGCTTCCCGCCACTGGGCGAGCCCGACGAACCCGAGGAAGCCATGCACAGTGCCCTGGAACCGCCGCATCGTGACGGGCGCGCCCGCTTCCTCCAGCCGTCGTCCATAGCGCTCCGCTTGCGCCGCCAGCAGATCGTTCTCGGCGGTCAAGATAAGTGTCGCGGGCATGCCGCGCAGGTCATCGCGCAGAGCGGGCGCAAAGCGCGGGTCCGTGCGATCGCGCCTGTCGGGTACATACTGATCGAAGAACCAGGCGAGGTCGCGCTTCGTCAGATAGGGTGACGCGAATGCCTCGAGATCCGGGGAATCGATGTCACCCTCCACGCACGGATAGATCAGTACCTGTCCCGCGATGAGATCACGATCGTCCTGCGGGGCAAGCGCCACCGCGACCGTGCATAGGTTCGCGCCGGCGCTGTCTCCGGCCAGAAAGAGCGGGAGATCTGTGGCATCGACGTCGCTGCGATTGCGGATTGCCCACTTCAAGGCGTCGGATGCATCCTCGACAGCGGCTGGAAACGGGTTCTCCGGCGCGAGCCGGTAGTCGACGGAGACCACGACCGCTCCATTGTTAGCCGCGATATGCCGGGCCATGCCGTCGGCGCTCTGCACGCTGCCGAACGTCCAGCCGCCACCGTGGAGAAAGAGGACGATTGCGCGTGGCGGGTCCTTCGGGTGATAGACGCGCGCAGGCATCAAGCCGCCCGCCGTCTCGATCTGGAGGTCGTCGACGCGTTCCATTTCAGGTCCCGGCGGCGCCTCGGCCCGCAGGCGCTCCAGCGCCTGGCGAAGCGCCGTTGCCGGCGCCGACCCGATCTCCGGAAGCGTTTGCCTGATGAGGCCGAGAACGGCATGTGTTGGATCGTCGACGGCCATTACGCTTCCTCGCATTCTCAAACCTGGATGGGGATCATTCGACATCCCGGTTCGAGGCGTGGCAGGCCGAGGGGTGCCAGAGGCACCCCTCGATTTTACTCACTCTGCCGGGCGGGCTGCGCGAACGGCTGCCTCGGGCAAGAGGTATGGCGCGGTGTCGATTTCGTGGTTGTCGGTCATGCGGCCCTCTCCGTCGACCAGCTCGACAGTTCCCACGTAAACCGGCGCATTGCCCTGGTTGTCGATGCCACGCATTGTGATCTCGCCGGCGGGTGAGCCGAACGTCAGCCCGGGGACGACCTCGAGCATCTTCTCGGTGTCCTTGGAGCCCGCCTTCTCGACCATCGACACCAGGAGCTTGGCAGCGAGGTAGCCGTTGAGCGCCGCTTCGCCCGGCTCTTCCTTGTAGAGTTCGCGCCAGGCCTTCACGAAAGCGACGTTCTCGGGCCGTTCGATCGCGTAATACGGCCAGCCTGTCACGACCCAGCCCACGGGCGCTTCGTCCTTGAGTTCGCGCAGATACTCCGGATTGCCGGTCAGCACACTGTAGACCTGCCGGCCTTCGAACAGGCCGCGCAGCTCGCCCTCGCGCACGAATTTCGGCAGGTCGACGCCGAACATGCCGTTCAGGATCGCGTCCGGCTTCGCGGCCATCAGCGCCTGGGTCGTCGCGCCGACATCCATCTTGCCCATCGCCGGATACTGTTCTGCGACGATCTCGGCGCCGGGGAAGTCCTTCGCAAGATGCTCCTTGAAGGCTTCCGCGATCTTCAGGCCGAACTCGTAGTTCGGCAGCACAAGCGCCCAGCGCTTGGCCTGCTTCTTCTTCGCCTCCTCCATCAGCGCGCCGATGAGGCCGCGTATGGTGGAGCGAACGCGCAGGGTGTAGCGGTTGCCGCCGTCCAGCGACAGCGCGTCCGTGGTCGAGTGCGACGCGATGTAGATGATCTTGTGCTGCTTCGCATAGGCGGCGGCGGCGAGCGACGTGCTCGACAGGCCGGCGCCGATAATCGCGTCGATCTGGCCGGTTCCCGTCAGTTCGTCGAGCACCGTCGCCAGGGACGCCGGCGAGGAGCCGTCGTCACGGGATACCATTTCGAAGGTAATGCCATTGGCGACGCCGCCCTTGGCGTTGACCTCGTCGAACACCATGCGCATCGCCTTCTGCGACGGCTCGGTCGAGCTTGGAAACTTTGAATAGCTGTTTACGTCTCCGACGCGGAAAACCTCACCGGCGACCGCGGCTGGCAGCAGCATGAACACGCCGGCGAGCGCGCCCACTCCCTTGAGCAAAATACGTCTGTCCATCTCTCTCCCCTTAGGATCGCCGTATACGGCCCGCACCCGGCAGGCATCTGACGATCATGCCGCCATCATCATCATTTTTATATCTATTACAAGAGCCTTCGTCTTACTGGTACCGGAGGCGCCATCAATCTTTGGACACGATCGGCGCGACACACGACAGAAGATGTTGTTTTCATGAGATAATGCTCGGGAACGGTCGATTCCTGGAGGCCTCTTGCAAACTTTTGTATTTAATATAAACATGGATTTGAAACGAGGATGATCACGATGAGTTTCGGTTTTGTCGCTTCTCCCACCCACCGCGCCGGCGCCACCGATGCGGCGCTCTACGACGAGGCGACCGAGGACTGCGTCTTTGCGCACTCCGTCGGCTACGATACGGCCTGGTTCATCGAGCATCACTTCTCGGACTACTTTCCGACGCCCAGCCCTTTCGTCTTCATGGCCGCCGTCGCGGCGCGCTGTCCAGATCTCAACCTGGGCACGTGTGCGACGATTACGCCTTGGTATCATCCGCTGCGCTTTGCGGAAGAGGTTGCGATGCTGTCGCATATCACCCGCGGTCATCTCTATGTCGGCATGGGCCGTGGCAGTGCGCCGATGGAATACGAGGCCTACGGGATCGACCAGAACCTGTCGCGCGAGATGTTCGCCGAGCACTGGGACATCATCCGCCAGGCCTTTTCCGGAAAGCCGTTCCAGGTCGACGGCCAGTTCACCCGGATGGGACGCAAGGTCGTGCTCAGGCCCGTGCCCGCGCGCGACCGCGTGCATTTCCTCGGCGCTGTCTCCAGTCAGCCGACCGCCAAACTGATGGGCGAATATGGCCTGCTGCCGCTGTGTTCGTCGGCCTATCCGATGCATCTCCAGACACAGATGCTGTCTGAATGGCGCGACGCAGCGGCAGCAACGGACGCGGATGCGAATGCGCCCGCGACGGCGATGGTGCACCTGTTCATCGGCGACACCGACGCCGAGGCCGAGGCCCTGTGCCGCCGCTATGGCCCGTTGCATTTCCAGCAGCAGATCGTCCACTACGAGATCGGCAGGGCCGACTACGACGGGATCAAGGGCTACGAGAACTTCAACCGCATGATGGGCTCGTTCCGCAAACTGTCCGACCCGGCGCAGATCGACCCGTGGATGAACCTCCAGTTCGTCGGATCGCCCGAGACATGCCGTGCCCGGCTGGAACAGTACAACGCCGCCGGTATCGACAATTTCATCATCCATACGGCGACCGCCGGAATCCCGCGTTCGCTGCGTCACGACATGCTGTCCCGCTTTGCCGCCGAAGTTGCCGGCACGCAGTCCGGTTCGGTGCTCCGCAGGGCAAGCTGAGCGCTCGCTTGCGCGGCCGGACATCGTATGAAAGGAACGGCGCCTGATGGCGTCGTTCCGGAGATGGGAATGATCTGCGATTTTATCGTCGTCGGAGGCGGCATCGTCGGCCTCGCCAGCGCCATGAAGCTCCTGGAGCGCAGGCCGGGAGCCAGTCTCCTGCTGATCGAGAAGGAAGACGTTCTCGGCAGTCACCAGACCGGCCACAACAGCGGCGTCATCCATTCTGGCATCTACTATCAGCCCGGAAGCCTCAAGGCGGACCTGTGCCGTCGCGGCGCCGAGGCGACGCTCGCGTTCGCGCGCGAACACGCCATCCCGGTCGAGACCTGCGGCAAGCATATCGTCGCCACGAACGACCTCGAACTGCAACGCCTCGACGCTCTCTTCGAACGCGCCACCCAGAACGGCATCGTCGCCGAGCGGATCGATGCGGCCGAACTGCGCCGCCGCGAACCGAACATCGTCGGCCGAGGCGCCGTCTTCACCCCGTCAACGGGCATCGTCGACTACAGGCGGGTCTGCGAGGCAATGGCATCGGCAATCGTGTCGGCCGGCGGAGAGATCGTGCGCGGGACCGAGGTCGTCTCGATCCGTGAGCGGGGCGACGAGGTGGAGATCGCGACGCGCGCGCGAAGCTGGAAGGCGCGCCGGCTGCTCGCCTGCGCGGGGCTTCAGTCCGACCGTTTGGCGCGTCTTGCGGGGATGCGCATCGACCATCGGATCGTGCCTTTCCGTGGCGAGTATTTCCGCTTGCCGTCGCATCTGAACCGGATCGTGTCCACCTTGATCTATCCGGTTCCCGACCCCGACCTGCCTTTCCTCGGCATTCACCTGACGCGGATGATCGACGGGAGCGTCACTGTCGGACCCAACGCGGTCCTGGGCTTTGCCCGCGAAAGATATCGCCGTTTCGGTTTCGACGCGCGGGACACCGCAGACTGGGCTAGCTATCCCGGACTGTGGCGCGCGCTTGCAGCGCACTGGCGCTCGGCGACTGTCGAACTGCGAAACTCACTGTGGCGGAGCGGCTATCTCGAGGAATGCCGCAAATACTGCCCCTCGCTCTCGCTGCCGGATCTGTCGCCTCATCCGGCGGGCATCCGTGCCCAGGCCGTCATGCGCGACGGCTCCCTGGCGCACGACTTCCTGTTCGTCGCGAGCGAACGCCAGCTTCATGTCTGCAATGCGCCCTCGCCCGCAGCCACATCCGCGATCCCGATCGGCGAAATGATTGCCGATCGGCTGCTGCGGCCCGACTGAGACGAAGGTTCCGGCACACGCACCGATTCAGGCCACTCCAGCGTTCTGAAACATAGTCTGTTAGAACCAAATGGCGCGCCTCGATGGCGCTGACTCGGACGAGTTGTTCGATGTTCTGGCCGACTGGAACACCCAGCTTGAGCACCTGAAGGCTACAAAGCTTCGGGTGCCGCCATGTCCCTACGCAGCGCCTTCAACACCCAGAGAACGAATCTAACCTACCCCGAGTCGCCGCGCAGTCCGGCCAAAAAAATCTCTGCCCTTCTCCATCTAACCGAGTGAGGAGGAGCGCGCCCGCTTAGCTATGGAAACTGCGGGCGCTCCACTTGGCGCCTAAAGGCGAAGGCTCTCGGCGCTCCGGTGATCCGCTCGCGCCGGACCGGTCTTGCCATCGAGGATTGCACCGCTGGCCAAGGGCCTGACGAGCGGACGCTTAGTTCCCCCACCAACTTTCCAGCGTTCCAAGCTGCACGCTCGCGGAAGGTATCATCAAATTGAGAATGGCCCATATGAGTACCCCTAGGCCTTGATTTGGCCGAAGGAGAAACGGAGCAGGGCAATCGCCGCTGGGGGGCCGATTCCAGACGGTCCGGATCCAGGCGTCCAGGATCGGTAGGCTGCCGTTGAGCGCTTGGCGACTTCAGCGAGCGCTTCCACAGCAGTAGCCATCCAAGGATATCAGGCAGCAGCCCCGCTGATATTCAGCGCAACCCTCACGGCGCAAGGGTTTTCCACCGATGCATCCGTCCGCATTCGCTGGGAGGTAGGATCGCT
>NZ_JANJTZ010000045.1 GCF_024710845.1 Mesorhizobium sp. | reverse complement strand
ACGCCATCGAACGCATGTTCTGCAGACTCAAGGACTTCCGCCGCATCGCGACCCGATACGATCGACTGGCCACCAACTTCCTGGCTGCCGTCTGCATCGCAGCGACAGTCAGCTACTGGTTATGAGTCCGGACCCTAGATGACGCCTCTTTGATGTTGGTGGCCAGAACGTTGACAGAATGGCACGTCAAGCCAAACAGCAAGTTTCATCGCGATATTCGCTCGCTAGGGGAAACAGTTGGGACCCAGGCATATGTGCAACGGAATCCGTTCTTCTTAGCCGCTTCTCTTTGGTTGCTATCGAAGTACGGGTTGCGAAAACATATCAAGTTGGTGATCGATCAAACATTTGCCGTCTGGTCCCATTCCGAGTTTTTCTCACGGCAGGTTGCGGCGACTTACGGCAAGTTCCGCTTTCACCCCGAAGGGGAAGAAATGCGGAGGCACATTGGGAAGCTCAAGTTCTTCGGGGCCGACTCCGTTCTAGATTCGTTTGACAGAATAGCCCGCACTGGCGCTTCAGATCAGAATGTTCGATTATACATTTTGAACGGAAGAAACATAAGCAATTATTCTATCTCCCGCTTCTTAACTTGCCTTCACGTTCTTACTTCACCACACATTGATCCGAAAAAGAGGAGAGCGCTGAGGGCAGACGTTCTTCTTTATGTCAATGACCCCTTGTACGTACGGGTAATCAATAAGATTCGGATACGGTGAACGGCGCAACCCTATCTCCGGAACGGATCAGAATGCGGTGGGTTACCCCGAAGTATGCGGAACACGCTGGCCCTGCCGATGTCGAGCTTGGCGGCGATGGCGTCCGCCGTCAGCCCCTCCGCCTTGAGCCGGATCACGTCACCCGCCTTAGCCCGTGCGGTCGGTGCGCGTCCCTTGTATTTTCCGTCCGCCTTAGCCCTGGCAATCCCCTCCCGCTGGCGCTCCAGCATCAGGTCTCGCTCGAACTCCGCAATGCCTCCCAGGAGCGTCAGCATCAACTTGCCCGTGGGCGTGGACGTATCGACGTTCATGGAGAGGATGCGTAGCGTCACGCCCTTTGTGTCCAGGAGCTTGGCGGTCGCCAGCAAGTCGGCGGTGGATCGGGCCAGACGGTCGGGCTTGGTGACGATCATCGTGTCCCCCTCGCGCACATAGTCCAAGGCCCGCTCCAGTTCGGGGCGGCGGGTGGCGACGGCGGATAGCTCCTCATGAAAGAGCTTAGTGCATCCTGCCGTGCGAAGATCGCGAAGCTGGGCTTCAAGCCCCGCCTTCTGGTCTGTGGTGGACGTGCGGGCGTAGCCGACAAGCTGGCCCGTAGCGTTGGTGGACATGCGGTGTCTCCCCTAGGATCAATGAATTCTAAGGGATTATGATCCGACAGTATCAAAATGTCAATTGGCTTTTATGTGAGACTCAAAAGGAAGGGCTTGGAGCGGACTCACATGGGCAAGCCCTAGTGATACTGCGTAGCACCACCCCTATCGGCTGCTCCTCCGAAGGGTGGCATTGTGCGGGGGTTCCCTTGGGCCTAGCGTGTGTTTGCCGGGCAGGTAGCACTATAGAGCGGGCACCCCCGCAAGCCCCCAATACGCCTGCAATGTGCAGCCTGCCCGGCACCATTGCCTTTCAGAAACCTGGAGGGGTGGCACGGGGGGAAACCGCTCCGCTGCCGCGTATATTGGACCGCTCGCGTATGCGACCCCCTGGAGCCTTCCGGGCTTCGCCCTGAGGGAGACACCTGGACGGCTTGAAGTAGAGGGAGATTGCTTCGCTCCCTCATCTCCCCTGACTCCCGAAGCATCCCTTGCCGGTATCTACATGGTCACTTTGAGCACTAAGGGCAGCGGCCTAGCTCCCGTGCTCCAGGTGATCCTCAAGGTGTCTGCTTTAGGCATGGCCGGGATGGAGATGATGATCTCCCGGCCTCTATCTCCGCCTGATGTCTCGACCTAAAGCAGCCCCAGGAGGAGACGCCGGAGGGGGCATTAGGTGAGAGTTAACTCAAGCGGCCTCTAAGTCGTTATTCCACAACGCTTTTTCATCAACGCCGATCTCCATGCCTCCAGCCTCGCGCGGGACCGTTCGCATCGTCTCCAGGGCCGCCTCCTTCCAGCGCTCGGCTACCAGAAGCCCGTCATGGCACGGCAACGCGACGATGCCCCGCTCCAAGAGCCGAAGCAGCACCTCGACCATGATGTCGCTCTCCAAGCGCGTCAGGCGCGGCCCCAGGTTCGTGCAAAGCAACGGCGCGATGGCGGGGTGCCTGGAGGCAATCGCGTCCTGGAGCAACCTCCCGGTCCATCCTGCCGGAAGCAACCCCTCCAGACCCACGGGAAGGTCCGATAGCGGAGTGCTGCGGGAGAACATGGCAGAGACGGCCCGCTTCACGCCCTCCCGATGTCCCTCCAGCCCTGGCACGGCATAAGGGTCTCCAGGTGGCATCGGGACGCACTGGAGCCCGTAGGCGAGGGACAGGAACATGGAGCGGTAATCGAGGTCAGCAACAGGCTCCCCGTCGATGGTGATGAGGTGCCGCTTGCCCCGCTCCAGGTTCTGCCAGAAGCCGCGATACAGACGGCCTTGCGCATTGAAGTGCGTCGGCTCCCCGCGCTCCACCTGGAATATCCGCACCATACGGCAGTCGTGTCGGCGCTTGCCGTCCAGCCTTATGTCCGCCTCCGAAAGCGCCTCGTTGATGGTCTCCAGGTCGCGCCGCATGGTGTTGGTTTCGGAGGTGTCGTCATAGTCCCGCAACACCTTGGGGCGCTTCCATCCCCTGCCCTCCCGAAGGATGATGGTCTCTGCTCCCGGCTCCCGTGCGATGTCGCCCGGCTCCAGGCCCATCCCCTGGAGGCGGTCCCTAAGCCAGCCGCGCGGCGCGATGGTCGTCCGCTCCCCGCCCGGACGTTCCCTCGGATGCACGAGACCAAGCCCGCCGCCTCAAGGCCCCTAACCGCATCCGTAAAGACTTGCGGCGGGGCATCATGGCGGCGATAGCGCGACTTTGTGGGATGCTCCAGGGACACCACAAGGCGGGCATCAGGCTCGTCCAGTGGGAGGAGCGCGAGATTGGCGAGGAGGTTGCCGACGGCCTCCTTACGCCTCCTTGCGGCGTCCTCTCGTGGCCTCTTTCCGGACCGCGGCGTAGGGCGGCCCGCCTCCGTCTCAGCAAAGATGGCGTCCAGGAGGGCGCATAGGGGAATGCTGGCGACGGCGAGGTGGTGATCGTGGTGGATGTGGAGGCGGGGCAGTCCTCCCGCCCTCTCCTGCTCCAGGTCGTCGGCAATCATCATGGCGTCACGGCCCCGTCAGGAAGACCGTGTTGAGGCCAGCATCCCTCGCGGCTGTCGGATGCCGCTCCAGGTGCGCCCTGCCCTCCCATACGGCTTGCGTCACGGCTAGGTTCGCTGCCGACATGAAGGGCACTGACTTGTTGGCCTTATGGATAAGGACATAGCTCCACCGGCCTTCGTCCAATGCGACGGCGGCGGCAGCGAGTGCTTGATATCCCGGCATTCGCCTTCCCGTCCTACCCCTCCCGCCATTCCGCATAGCGTAGCGGACGTGCCCATCAGGTGCCACGTATTCCCAGAGAGGCCTAGCCGCGTGGACTACCAGCCGAACGCCGGGAGGTGCCACTTTCAGCATCTCCAGGACACCGTATGCAGGCATCGGGGCGGCATAGCTGGCGGAACCGTAGCCCCACAACATGCCCCCGCCACCTTGGCCAGCGTAGACGACGCCAAAGCTAGCGGGCGGAAAGTCTGCGTCATGGGGGTTGGGGGACGCGATGGCCCGCCCCGTGTATGTGTGGAAGCCTGAAACATAGGCGGTGATGGTGTCAGGTGAGTTGATGACTTCCGGCGCAAAGCCGAATGCAGACGGCACGATGTCCATGCGCGTATCTCCTTTTGGGTGGTGATGATGGTGACGGCCTGGGGCGGGCTGCTCCAGGTCCAACGGAAGGCAGGGGAAGAATGATCCTCCTCCCCGCGCCGTATGCGGCCAGACTGCGCCTACTGGAGGGGCTTGTAGGTGCCCTTCTGGCGCTCGTAAGGGGTGGGGGTGATGCGGGAAAGGATCTTCTTCCCGATGTCATAGGACGCCTTCTCACGCTCGATCAGCGTGGCCTTCGGGTTGGCCGCCTCCCACTCCAGGAGCATCGTCCGGTAGTCGTGGTTGGCGCGTATGCCGTCCTCAGTTATCCCCCTCACGCCGTCCAGGAAGCTTAGCCCGCTCTCCTCCTCCATCCCGGTCGCGTTGGTGATCCGCTTGATGGTGTCCTTGTAGGAGGCGGAGTCGAGGATGCCTCCCGGCTTGCTGGCGTTCTCCACGGCCTTCACCCGGTCGAGTGCCTTGGTGAGCGTGGTGGGGTCCTTGATGACGCCCTGGCGGAACTTCTCCAGGACGAACTGGTCGCTCGCCCCCTCGTGGATGTCGGCCATGAGGAGAGCGATGGCGTCAGGGTCTTCCACGCCACTCACGAAGCCCTCCCGGATGGACTTGAGCTTGCCCCTGAAGTCGGGGTCTCGGCGGCTGATCTGGGTGAGGGTCTCCTCGGGCACCACGTAGTTCGGGTCCACCGAGAGTTGCCGGTAGACATCCGCGACGATGCCGTTGTGCCGCTGCTTGTCGGCCTTCTCCTCGGCTGCTGCCTTTGTGGTCGCTGCTGACGCTAGGCCGGATTGGATGCGGTCGATGGACTTCAGCTTCTTCTCGCGGACTGCGGGGTCGTGCGAGAGGGGGAACTCGGAGCCTGGCAGCTTGCGGTCGAGGAGGTCGAGAATGTCCTCGTCCATCGACTCCTCTGCCTGGAGGATGATCGAGTCCACCATCATCGGGTCGTAGTCGCCTGGGTTGATGCGCTTGGTCGCCTCCGCCCGCTCCAGGAGGATTGACTTCCCAGAGGGCGTCCCTGTTGACATCCTGCCCGCCTGCCCGAGCATCCTCCTCGGCCCGCTCTATGGTGTCCGTGATGCGGGACCCGGAGAGGCTGATGCCGTCGCGCTTGATGGCGGCGGAACGGTCCTTATCGAAGGTGCCGTAGGCCTCGTCATGCATCCGCTCGATATGCGGATTGAGGCCCGCTAGCACGTGGGGGTCGGTCGTCTCTCCGACCGTCTCTGCGAGGAATTCCTGGACGAACTTCTGGAAGCGGGCGGGGTCGCCGGAGGTCCGCCCTTCCCATGTCTGATAGCGGACGGCGAACTGGTCCCGGAGCTTGCGGCCCTGCACGTCGCCTTGCGTCTTGCGATACCACTCCATGTAGGAGGGCGACTCTCCGAAGGGGATCAAGCCTCGCCGGGTGCCCTCATCAAAGCCCGCTGCATTGCCACCGTATGCGTCCCGGATGGCCCGCTGCTTGTCGGCCTCTGCGTATTCGGCTTGCCGTTTCTGGAGGAAGGCGGACAGTCCTGCGTCAAGCTTGGCGAGGCCAGCGGCGATGTCATGCAGGGGCGATGGTGCCGGATCGGGCGGACGGACGTAGGTGTTGACTGGGGCGGACACTCCCCGGATTTGCGAAGGGGGCGAGATGTCACGGACTGGGACACGGGTCATGGGGTGTGGCTCCAGTTTGACCGGAGGGCGGAGGAGCCTGCGGACAGGCATGGGGTGTCGATGAGTTCCACGGCGGGTGGCGCTCCTTTTCGGGTTGACGATGTGGGGGTGGCCCTATGTGCGGGCGTTATGCCTCGCGCCTAGGTGGCGGCGGGGGTTTGGCGTTTGGTATGGGCTTGCGGCTGGAGAGGAGGCGGACTGGAATGCCTCACTGATCCTATCTGAGGGGCGAGCCCGTTTGGTGGGAGTTAAGCGAAAAGGCTCAGCCGAAGTAGGGTCTCGCGTTCGCTCTTATCAAGGAGACGCCTATTGCGGATCGGGCCGTTCTCTCATCAAGGAGGTGTGAATTAATTCGCAGGTGCTCCCGACACAAAAAAAGGCAGGCATTGAGCCCGCCCCTTTGCGATCGCGCCTAGCTTCCAGCGTCATGCGTGAGGCCGTGGGCCTTTCGTCCACGTGCCGCCGCTCGCCGCCATCTCTTCCGCGACGCCGGCCGACCATCCCGAAAGGCTCCTTGCGGCTCTCCAGTCGGACAGGAAGTCGGCCACCTCGAACGGCTCCAGGTAGTCGAGCGCGAAGGCGATGGCCTCCTCGGCAGTAGTCGGGGTGGCGGGGATCGTGAGGGTAGTGTTGGGCATCGCGCAAGCTCCTATATCTGCGTTGCGCTCCCGATTATGCACATGACGGGTCGTGACGCCACAAGTTTAAACTGTGCGTTTGCGTAGTGTTGGTGCGGCCGTCGCCCACGTCTACTGTGCTGATCTAGCGTTCTCTTTATCAAGGAGCTGCCTAATTATGTGCGGATGCGTAGTGTCAGGCAAAAAAGTAATCGGACTGCCTGATTTGCTCGATGTCCAGCGCCCCCATAGGCGGCAGCGCAGGCCAATCGTGGTCCGGTCCAACCATCATCATGCAGGCCTCGCGGAACTGCTCCAGGACGGGCTGCTGGTAGGTCTGAATGAAGGCTTCTCACGTTTGGCTTGTATCATAACCCCACCTAATTCCGCGCATCGGCCGAACGTGTAACAGGACCGTGTAACATTGGCTGGACGGGGCGACGAATTTCTCATATGAATCAATGCAGTAGAAGGCTTCTTGCTTAATCCGAGACTGGGCACCATTCTCCCTCGAACCGATTTCTCGTGACCGGATCAGTCGACGACTGTCGCGGCGATTCCGTGTCGACTCCCGCAAGCCCATCTTCGGACGTGCGCTCGGCGCCGGAAACCGGATCCTTCAAGGCGAGTCCGACATCGGACGTCACCGCGCTGCCCCCTCCCCGCTCGGGCGGCTTGACCCTCCCGCCCACACTCCGCAGAGTCGAACGGCACAAGTGGATCAACCGGACGGGGAACGAGAATGGCGGCAGAATCGGCAGGTCATGCATCGCTCGCGAGCGAACTCATCTCCGTCGTGTCGCTCCTCGGCGCGGGCGTGCTCGCCGTGCCGATCTTCAAGCGGCTGGGGCTCGGATCGGTCCTCGGCTATCTCGCCGCCGGCCTCGCCATCGGCCCCTGGGGCCTGCAGCTCTTCACCGAGCCGGGCGCGATCCTCCACGTCGCCGAGCTCGGCGTCGTCATGTTCCTCTTCATCATCGGCCTCGAAATGCAGCCGTCGCGGCTGTGGGGACTGCGGGGCGACATTTTCGGCCTCGGCGCCGCGCAGGTCGCCGTCTGCGGCCTGCTCCTGATGCTGTTCGGCATGGCGATCGGTTTCCCGATCGTTCAGTCCTTCGTCGCCGGCATGGGCTTCGTGCTCACCTCCACCGCCATCGTCATGCAATTGCTGGAGGAGAAAGGCGAGATGGCGACGCCCGGCGGCCAGCGGATGGTCTCGATTCTGCTTCTGGAAGATCTCGCCATCGTGCCGCTGCTGGCGATCGTGGCCTTCCTCGCCCCGAGTTCCGGCCAGGACGACGGCGGTTCGCTGTGGGTCACGATCGGCGTCGCGCTCGTGGCACTCGGCGGCCTCGTGATCGCCGGGCGCTATCTGCTCAACCCGATGTTCCAGCTTCTGGCGGCCGCCCATGCACGCGAGGTGATGACGGCGGCGGCGCTGCTGGTCGTCTTCGGCGCGGCGCTGGCGATGGACATGGGAGGTCTGTCGATGGCGATGGGCGCGTTCCTCGCCGGCGTGCTCCTGTCCGAATCGACCTTCCGCCACCAGCTCGAGGCGGACATCGAGCCCTTCCGCGGCATCCTGCTCGGCCTGTTCTTCATGGGCGTCGGCATGTCGCTCGACCTTGGCGTGGTATCGCGCGAATGGCAGCTCATCGCGACCGGCGTCGTCGGCTACATGGTGCTGAAATCGATCGGCATCTACACGGTCGCCCGCTTCTTCAAATCGTCGCACCGGGAAGCTTTGATGCGCGCCATCTACATGGCACAGGGCGGCGAATTCGCCTTTGTGCTCTACGCGGCCGCCACCGCCGCCGGCATCTTCACCGCCGACATGAACGCGGCGCTGACGGCGACGATCATCATCTCGATGGCGTTGACTCCTCTCCTGATCATGCTGCTTCCGCGCCTGCTGCCGCCCGAGGAGCAGTCTCTCGACGGCATCGACGTCGTCGACGGGCTGAGCGGCAACATCCTGATCATCGGCTTTGGCCGTTTCGGCCAGATCGTCAGCCAACCTCTCATCCTGCGCGGCGTCGACGTATCGATCATCGACAACGACGTCGAGATGATCCAGGTGGCCGGCCGCTTCGGCTTCAAGGTCTACTACGGCGACGGCACCAGGCTCGACATCCTTCACGCCGCCGGCGCGGACAAGGCGCAGGCGGTGCTGATCTGCGTCGACAAGGCCGACGCGGCCGTACTGATCGCCGAACATTTGAAGGCGAATTTCCCGATGGTTCCGGTCTTCGCGCGCGCGTTCGACCGCGGCGCCGCGCTGAAGCTCGTTCATGCGGGAGTGGAATTCCAGCTGCGTGAGACGTTCGAATCGGCGCTGACCTTCTCCAGCGAAGTGATGCAGTTCATCGGCGTGCCCTACGCGGAAGCGACCGAAACGGTCGAGGAAGTCCGCAGGCGGGACCAGGAGCGCTTCACGCTGCAGCTCGCCGGCGATATCTATGCCGGCAGCAATCTGTTCAAGGGCAACCAGCCGATCCCCGCCCCGGTCGCCACGCCCAAACGCGCCGGCAAGGCGCTCAACAAGGAAGCCGAAGACCTTCTGCGGGCCGAATCGAAGGAATCCGGAGGAGCGAGCCGATGACGGGCGATGAAAGGGACATATCGATTATCACCGGCTTCTGGCGCGCGGCCGGTCCCGACGCATGGTTCCGCAAGGACGACGGCTTCGACGATGCATTCCGCGCCGCGCACCAGGATCAGCATTGGCGCGCCGCGCGGCGCGAACTGGACCACTGGAACGCGTCGCCGGACGGCGCGCTTGCCCTGATGATCCTGCTCGACCAGTTTCCGCGCAACTGCTTCCGGGGAACGGCGCACATGTTTGCGACCGATCCGCTGGCGCGTCACCACGCGAGACATGCGGTGGCCATGGGCCTCGACAAGGGCGTCGACGACGAGCTTCGGCCCTTCATCTACCTGCCCTTCGAGCATTCCGAAGACCTCGGCGACCAGGAGAGGTCGGTCGAGCTGTTCACGCCGCTCGGCGGAGAGGCGCTGGAATACGCGATCATCCACCTCGACATCATCAAGGCATTCGGGCGCTTTCCTCACCGCAACCGCTCGCTCGGACGCGAAACGACGCCGCAGGAGCAGGCTTTTCTCGATCAGGGCGGATTCGCAGGCTAGCTGCGGCGTCGCGGAGGTTGTCGTTACGGGCGCGCTGTGTCATAGGGCGCGGCTTCCGCCCAACAGGTATCGTGCCATGACCGCCCCGCGCGTCAGCTTCGTCAGTCTCGGTTGCCCGAAGGCGCTCGTCGATTCCGAGCGCATCATTACGCGCCTGCGCGCCGAGGGTTACGAGATCGCCCGAAAGCACGACGGCGCCGATCTCGTCGTCGTCAACACCTGCGGCTTTCTCGATTCCGCCCGCGACGAATCCCTCGCGGCGATCGGCCAGGCCATGTCGGAAAACGGCAAGGTGATTGTCACCGGCTGCATGGGCGCGACGCCGGACCTGATCCGCGAGAAGCACCCCAACGTGCTGGCGATCACCGGGCCGCAGGCCTATGAAAGTGTGATGGCGGCCGTCCACGAGGCGGTGCCGGCTGCCCACGAGCCATGGCTCGACCTTATCCCGCCGCAGGGCGTGAAGCTGACGCCGCGGCACTACGCCTATCTCAAGATTTCCGAAGGCTGCAACAACCGCTGTTCCTTCTGCATCATTCCCGCGCTGCGCGGCGACCTCGTCTCGCGCCCGGCGGCCGATGTTCTGCGCGAGGCCGAGAAACTGGCCAATGCCGGCGTCAAGGAACTGTTGGTGATCTCACAGGACACCAGCGCCTATGGCGTCGACCTCAAGTATCAGACCAGCGTCTGGAAGGACCGCGAGGTCCGCGCAAAGTTCCTCGACCTGTCGCGGGAGCTCGGCGAACTCGGCATCTGGGTGCGCCTGCACTACGTCTACCCCTACCCCCACGTCGACGACGTCATCCCGCTGATGGCGGAAGGCAAGGTGCTGCCCTATCTCGACATTCCCTTCCAGCATGCCGCGCCGAACGTCCTGAAGAACATGCGCCGCCCGGCGCACCAGGAGAAGACCCTCGAGCGCATCCGCGGCTGGCGCGAGATCTGCCCCGACCTCGCCGTCCGCTCGACTTTCATCGTCGGCTATCCGGGCGAGACGGAAGAGGATTTCGAGATCCTGCTCGACTGGCTGGACGAGGCGAAGATCGACCGCGCCGGCTGCTTCAAATACGAGCCAGTGTCGGGCGCGCGTTCCGAAGCGCTGGGCCTTCCGGCCGTTCCGCAGGAGATCAAGGAAGCCCGCTGGCACCGCTTCATGCAGCGCCAGCAGAAGGTGTCCGCCGCACAACTGCAGAAGAAGGTCGGCAAGCGCCTTCCCATCATCATCGACGAGGCAAACGGGCTCGCTGCCAAGGGTCGGACGAAATACGACGCGCCGGAGATCGACGGAAACGTCCACGTCCAGTCGCGCCGCCCGATGCGCGTCGGCGATATCCTCACCGTCAAGATCGATCGGGCCGACGCCTACGACCTCTACGGCACGGCGGTCTGAGCCTCAGCCCTTCTCGAACCGGCTGGCGAAAGCGGGAACCTTCCGCGCAATTTCCATGTCCTTGGCCTGCGCGCGCTGATACGCCGGACGCTTGGCGATCCGCTCGAGATAGCGCGTGAAGGACGGCTTTTCGGGCAGCACTTTCAAGACGTTCATGGTGAAATGCACGGCTGACGCCAGTTGCGTGTCGGCAGAGGTGAAACGGTCGCCGGCCGCATAGGTCCGTTCGCTCAGGATCCGGTCGACATAGGCCACCATGTCGTCGAACACGCCGAAGGAATAGTCGTTGCTCTTGTAGCTCAGGCCGTGGGCCCGGGCGGCGACGCAAGGATCGAACACCGAATCGCAATAGACCGTCATCGTCAGGTACGGCCCGCGGTCCTTGTCGCCGATGGCGGGGGCCAGTCCCGATTGCGGGAAGGCATCGGCGAGATAGGTCGTGATCGCCGCACGTTCGGTGATGATCACGCCGTCATGCTCAATCGCCGGGACCTTCTTGTTCGGCTGGATCCTCCGATAGGCCTCCGGCAGCCCGCCCTCCATGCGAATGTCGACCAGTTCCAACTGATAGTCGACGCCGAGTTCTTCCAGCAGCCACAGCATTCCCGAGGCGCGGGACCATGGTGCGTGATAGAATTTCAACATCATCGTTCCTTTGCTGCTGCCGTCCGTGCACGCTGCCTAGCACATCCCTCCTGACATCCCTTTGTCAGGAGGTGCTGACGGCACTTGCCGGACCAGTCCCCCCTCCTCCGGACAATTCGTGTGGTGCGACAGTGTTCCCCGCCTCTGGCAGGGAACTTGCACTGGGAACGGCATGTCCCAGAATGTGTCACCCGCCGACCGCATCGCCACTCTGGACTGGCTCCGCCTCGTCGCGGCGCTCGCCGTCGTGGCGTTTCACTATCTCTTCCGCGGCGCGGCGGCGGACGGATTGCTCGACAGCGGATATCCGCAAGCCGCCGGCATCGCCATCTACGGCTATCTCGGGGTCCATCTGTTCTTCCTGATCAGCGGCTATGTCATCGCCTGGTCGGCGGAGGGACGCGGCTGGCTCGATTTCGCGGTCGCCCGGTTCGTCCGTCTTTATCCCGGCTTCCTCGTCTGCATGACCCTCACCTTCGCCGTGATGTTCGCCGTCCAGCCGGAGTGGGGAAGCGTCACCATCCAGCAGTATATAGCGAACCTTTTCATGTTCGCGCCGGCGCTCGGTGAACCCTTCGTCGACGGTGTCTACTGGTCGATCATCCTCGAACTGATCTTCTACGGCTGGGTCACGGTGGCGCTGATGTCGGGCGCGTTCCAGACGCTCAGGCTCGAACTCGTCGCCGGATGGCTGGTTCTGTCGGCTGTGAACGAGTTCTCGATCGGCAGCGAGGCGATGCGCCTGCTGTTCCTGACCGAATACGGCCCGCTCTTCGCCTCCGGGATCCTCATCCACCATATCCAGACCCGCGGCCGCTCCGCCGAGGCGCTGGTGCTGCTGGCAGCCTCCTTGATGCTGTCGACCAGCCTGATGGCCGTCGGCAAGGGCTGGATGCAGAGCCATTACGGGGTGTCCGTGCCCATGGCGGGCCTCGTCGTCGCCAGCCTCGCCATGCACGGCCTGCTTGTCGGCGCGGTCCTGCTGCGTGCGAAAGTCAGCCCGACACGGCTGTCGCTTGCGCTTGGAGGGCTCACCTATCCGCTCTACCTGCTGCACCAGCACATCGGCTACGTCGCCATCAATGCGACCGCGCCTGTTCTCGGCAAATGGTCCGCAGCGGCACTCGTCGCAGCGGCGATGCTGACGCTGTCCTGGCTGATCTGGCGATGGATCGAAACGCCGCTGCGCCATCGGCTGATGCGCATCCTCAAGCCGATCCTGAGCCGCCTGCCTCTGAGGTCCGGACCGCCCCAACCGGCCTGATTTCCCGTGCGCCAACGGAAAAGGGCGCCTCGCGGCGCCCTTCCCGTATCCTTATCAGAAGACGATCACTGCTTCGGCAACTGGTCGTCCACGCCCTGGACATAGAAGTTCAGGCCAAGCAGCTCGCCGTCCGGCGCGGTCGCGCCCGCGGCCAGCCACTCCGAGCCGTCCTGCTTCTTGATCGGGCCGGTGAACGGGTTGAAGCCGGCGACGATCTTCGCCTGCGTCTCTTCAGCCGCCTTCTTCACGTCGTCAGGCATGTTGGTATAGGGCGCCATCACGACGTGCCCTTCCTTCATGCCGCCCCAGACGTCGACCTGCTTCCAGGAGCCGTCCATCACCGCCTTGACCCGTTCGGTGTAGTAAGGACCCCAGTTGTCGACGATCGAGGTGAGCTGGGTCTCCGGGCCGAACTTGATCATGTCCGAGGCCTGGCCGAACGCCTTCACGCCGCGCTCGTGCGCGACCTGCATCGGCGCGGTCGAGTCCGTGTGCTGGGTGATGATGTCGACGCCCTGGTCGAGCAGCGCCTTGGCGGCGTCGGCTTCCTTGCCCGGATCGAACCAGGTGTTCGCCCACACCACCTTCACCTTGAAGTCGGGGTTCACCGACTGCGCGCCGAGCACGAAGGAGTTGATGCCCATCACCACTTCCGGAATCGGGAAGGACGCGATGTAGCCGGCAACGCCCGCCTTCGACATCTTGGCCGCGATCACGCCCTGCACATAGCGGCCTTCGTGGAACTTCGAATTGTAGGTCGAGACGTTCGGCGTATCGCGCTTGAAGCCCGTGGCGTGCTCGAACTTCACGTCCGGGAACTTCCCGGCGACCGCATTGGTCGCATCCATGTAGCCGAAGGAGGTGGTGAAGATGATGTTGCAGCCGGAACGGGCGAAACGTTCGATCGCGCGCTCGGCGTCCGCACCTTCCGGCACGCTCTCGAGATAGGCGATCTCGACCTTCTCCTCGCCGCCGAGATTCTTCTGCATCTCGAGCGCGCCCTGGTGATGCTGGTACGACCAGCCGAAATCGCCGATCGGGCCGACATAGATGAAGCAGGCCTTGGCCTTGTCGGCTGCGAAGGCGCCGCCGGACGCGATGATCGCGGCTGCCGATGCCGCGAGGGCTATGATGAGTTTTCTCATGGTTTCTTCCTCTATGGTTGCAAGCCTTCCGGGCTTTCGGTTGAGCCGGCCTCAGCGGTCCGGCACGAAGGGTCGCCCGAGACAGGCGGGCGTATTGATCAGCGTCAGGCGCCGGTTGCGCGAGATAAGCACAAGCACCACCACCGTTGCCAGATAGGGCAGCGCGGACAGGAACTGGGCCGGCACCGACTTGAGGACGGAAAGCAGCCAGCGCCCGGCTTCGCTGAGGAACCACAACGGCCCGGCGCCGACGGCGATGTCGTTGGGACTCAGCGCCTGGACGTGCAACTGGGCGATGGTGATCGCGCCGAACAGGTAGGCGCCGAGCAACACGCGTGTCGGCCGCCAGGAGGCGAAGACGACCAGCGCCAGCGCGATCCAGCCGCGGCCGGCCGTCATGTTCTCGATCCACTGCGACGTATAGACCAGCGACATCTGCGCGCCGGCGAGCCCCGCGCAGGCGCCGCCGAAGGCAACCGCCGCATAGCGGATGCGGATGACCTTGATGCCCAACGCGTGCGCGGAGGTGTGACTGTCGCCGACGGACCGAAGCGTCAGGCCCGCCCGCGTGCGGAACAGGAACCACGAAACCCCGGCCACCAGCAGCAGGGAGATGTAGAACATCGGATCCTGGCCGAAGAACAGCCTGCCGAAAGGCATGTCGGTCAGCCCCGGTATGTAGATCGGCGTCAGCTTGACGCCCGGCTGGCCGACGAAGGCCTCGCCGATCATGCCCGACGCGCCGACGCCGAGCAGCGTCAGCGCCAGGCCCGTTGCGACCTGGTTGGTGGCAAGCGTCAGCGCCAGGAAGGCGAACAGCATCGAGAACGCCGCGCCGGCCACGATTCCCGCCAGCACGCCGAGCCAGGGATTGCCCGTGGTCAGCGCCACGCCGAAGCCGATCACGGCGCCCATCAGCATCATGCCCTCGACGCCGAGGTTGAGCACGCCGGAACGCTCGACGACCAGTTCGCCGATCGCCGCGATGAGCAGCGGCGTCGAGGCCGTGGCGATCGTAAGGAGGATCGACTCAAGCATCGGATTTCGCCTCCGGAAGCACGGCCGCCAGGCGCTCGCTGGGCACGAAACGGATGCGGTAATGGATGAGCGTGTCGCAGGCGAGGACGAAGAACAGCAGCAGGCCCTGGAAGGCACGCACGACCTTGTCGGAGACGCCGACCTCGATCTGCGCGACCTCGCCGCCGAGATAGGTCAGCGCGAGCACGAAGCCTGCCGCGACGATACCCAGCGGATTGAGCCGACCGAGGAACGCGACGATGATCGCGGCGAAGCCGTAGCCCGGCGAGATCGACGGCTGCAGCCGGCCGATGGCGCCGGAGACTTCCGAAATCCCGGCGAGGCCGGCAAGCGCGCCGGACAGGAGGAACGAGAAGAAGATCGCGCCCCTCGTCGAGAAGCCGGCAAACCGCCCTGCCCGCGGGCTCATGCCGATGACGCGGATCTCGAAGCCCTTCCTGGTGCGCGCGAGCAGGATCCAGACCAGAACCGCCGCGATCAGCGCGAAGAGAATGCCGATATTCGCCCGTCCGGCCGACGGTAGCAGTTCAGGAAGCACCGCATATCCGGTGAAGCGCGGCGCCTGCGGGAAATTCATCGCGGCCGGATCACGCCATGGCCCGCGCACCAGCCAGTCGAGGAAAAGCTGCGCGACATAGACGAGCATCAGGCTCGTCAGGATCTCGTTGGTGTTGAAGCGCGCCTTGAGGAAAGCGGGTATGGCCGCATAGGCCGCGCCGCCGAGCGCGCCCATGACCAGCATGACCGGCAACGCCAGCGGCGACTGCTGCAGTCCCGGATAGAGGATCGGCAGCATCGCGCCGACCACCGCGCCCATGACGAACTGGCCCTCGGCGCCGATATTCCAGTTGTTGGAGAGATAGCAGACCGCCAGTCCCACCGCGATCAGGATCAGGGGTGCCGCCTTGATCGCCAGTTCGTGCAGCGACCAGAGGTCGGTCAGCGGCGCGATGAAATAGGCATAGAGCGCCGCGCCGGGACTTTTTCCCAGCAGCGCGAAGAGGATGGCGCCGGCGATCACCGTCAGGACAAAGGCGATGAACGGCGACAGCGCGCTGAAGAGCTTCGAGTGCTGCGGCCGCTTGGCGAGTTCCAGCCGCATCAATGCGCTCCCGTGTCTGCGCCGCCCATCAGCAGGCCGATCTTCTCGCGCGTGGCCTCCTGGATGGGGATCGTCGGCGACATCTCGCCATGCGCCATCACCGCGATGCGGTCGGAAATCTCGAAAAGCTCATCGAGGTCCTGGCTGATGACGATGACGGCCGAGCCCGTTCGCGTCAGGTCGATCAGCGCCTGGCGGATGCGGGCCGCGGCTCCGGCATCGACGCCCCAGGTTGGCTGGTTGACGATCAGGACGGATGGCTTGCGGTCGAGCTCCCGGCCGATGATGAATTTCTGCAGATTGCCGCCGGACAGCGCGGACGCTTCCGGATCCTCGGCACTCTTGCGAACGTCCATTTCCTCGACGACCCGCTTGGTCGTCGCCTCGATCGCATCGCGCCTAATGAAGCCGAGCGCGCCGCCGCCAAGAAAAGCCTTCGCGTCGGAGGTGTGACGGGCGAGCAGCATGTTGTCGGAGAGCTTCATCCCCGGCACCGCGCCGTGGCCGAGCCGCTCTTCGGGCACGAAGCCGGCGCCCAGCAGGCGGCGGCCGGTGATGCCGAGCGTGCCGGCGTCGATATTGCGGATTCGCACGGTCGCAGGATCGGCCTGCACGGCCTCGCCGCTGACCGCGTCGAAGAACTCGCCCTGTCCGTTGCCGGCGACGCCTGCAATGCCCACCACCTCGCCCGCCCTCACCGTCAGGCTGATGTCCCTGAGCGGCATGGAGAACGGGCCCTTGGGCGCCTGCGACAGGTTGCGGATCTCGATCAGTGGCGCCCCTTCGACATGATCGGGATGCTCGCGGTGCACCTCGTGCACGTCGCCGCCGACCATCATGCGGGCGAGCGAGCCCGCCGTTTCCTGTCGCGGATTGCAGTGGGCGACGACCTTGCCGTGACGTAGCACCGTCGCGCGGTCGCAGATGCGCTGCACCTCCTCCAGCCGATGGCTGATGTAGAGGATCGATTTTCCTTCGCCGCGCAATCTTTCCAGCGTCTCGAACAGTTTGTCGGCTTCCTGCGGGGTGAGCACCGAGGTCGGCTCGTCGAGAATGATCAGGTCCGGCTCCTGCAACAGGCAGCGGATGATCTCGATGCGCTGGCGCTCTCCAACCGACAGGTCGCCGACCAGCGATCCGGGATCGAGCGGCAGACCGTAGCTGTGCGACAGTTCCTTCGCCTTGGCGGCGATCGCGCTGATCGGCGTGGTGCTGTCGAGCGACAGCGCGATGTTCTCCGCTGCGGTCAGCGCCTCGAACAGCGAGAAATGCTGGAAGACCATGCCGATGCCGAGCCGCCTCGCCTCACCCGGGCTGCCGATCCGCACCTGCTTGCCATTCCAGACGATCTCTCCGGCATTCGGCGCCAGCGTGCCGAACAGCATCTTGACCAGCGTCGACTTGCCGGCGCCGTTTTCGCCGAGCAGCGCGTGGATCTCGCCTTTTGCGATCTGCAGGTCGACGCTGTTGCAGGCGATGAGTGACCCAAAGACCTTCGTGAGCCCCCTCACGTCGAGAAGGAGCCCCGGCCCCGTTGCCGGTTCGCCCGCCAGTTCAGTCCCCATGCGCTGATTTTTCCAGCTCGTTCGTGTTCCCGAATGGATCGTAGGCGGCGGCACAACCAAACGCAAAGCGTTTTGCACATTGAAAGTGCTTCAACGATTTCTGCGCGGATTGCAGGCAGTGGGTCAGGGCAGGAGTATCGTCGCACCTGTCGTCTTGCGCGCTTCGAGGTCGGTATGTGCCATGGCCGCGTCGGCAAGCGCGTAGGTCTGGTTGATATCGATCTTGACCACGCCGCTGGCGACGACATCCATCAGCGACCCCGCGATCTCCTCGAGGTCTTCGCGTTTCGCGATATAGACGAACAGGGTCGGACGCGTGGCGTAGAGCGATCCTTTCTGCGCGAGCAGAGCGAGATTGAAGGGCGGGATCGGACCGGACGACTGTCCGAACGCGACAAACATGCCCATCGGTCTCAGGCAATCCAACGAGCCCATATAGGTGTCGACGCCGACGGAATCATAAACCACGTCGCACATCTTGCCGCCGGTGATCTCGCGGACATCCTCGACGAAATTGCGCTTGCGATAGTTGATGACATGATCGTAGCCATGGGCCTTGGCCAGTTCGACCTTGTCGTCCGACCCCGCGGTGCCGATCACCGTTGCGCCAAGATGCTTGGCCCACTGGCCGGCGATGAGGCCGACGCCGCCGGCGGCCGCGTGGAAGAGGATCGTGTCGCCGGGCTTCACCTTAAACGTCCGTCTCAGCAGGAACGAGGCGGTCATTCCCTTCAGCATCATCGCCGCCGCCTGGCGGTCGCTGACGCCGTCGGGGAGCTTCACAAGACGATCCGCCGCGATCGACCTGTCCAGCGCATAGCCGCCGATCGGCCCGGCATAGGCGACGCGATCGCCGACCTTGAGGCCAGCGACGCCCTCGCCCAGCGATGTGACGACGCCCGCTCCCTCGCTGCCCGGAATGAGAGGCATGCCCATCGGCGATGGATAGAGGCCCGAGCGGTAATAGCAGTCGAGGAAGTTGAGGCCGATCGCGGTCTGGTGGATCACCGCCTCGCCGGGCTTGGCAACCGGGTCGGGGATTTCCTCCCACTTCATCACGTCGGGTCCGCCGGTCTGGTGGACGCGGATTGCCTTGGTCATGGTCAGGTCCTTGTTGCGCCGAGTTTCGGAAAGAACTGCATGATGCCGCCGATCACGAACAGATAGACGCCGGTGACGGCGATGCCGATCTTGACCCAGTCAAAGGCTTCCATCTGCTGGGCGAGTGCAATCGCCCCGAAACCGCACCATAGCAGCGTGATCGGCAGGTTCAGCCACCTCAACCGCACGACGCGCACCGGATGGAGGAAATTCACGGGCACGAAGGTCAGGATGCCGGCGACCACGACCACGCCAAAGGAGACCCACTCCCCCGGCTCGATGACGAAGAGCGTGAAGACCACCATGTTCCACACGACCGGGAAGCCCTTGAAGAAGTTCTCCTTCGTCTTCATCCCTGTGTCGGCATAGTAGATCGCGCTCGATACGACGATGATGGCGGCCGAGATGAACGACAGGTTCTCGCCCATGAAGCCGCGCTGGTAGAGCGCGAAGGCGGGGATCAGAACGTAGGTGACGTAGTCGATGATGTTGTCGAGCAGCTCACCCGACCATGTGGGAAGGATCTCCTTCACCTGCAGTTTGCGCGCCACCGGCCCGTCGATGCCGTCTACCAGGAGCGCGAGACCGAGCCACCAGAACATCGCCGTCCAGCGCTCTTCGCTCGCCGCAACCAGCGAAACGAACGCGAGGAAGGAGCCCGACGCGGTGAAGAGGTGGACGGAGAAGGCCCTTGCCTGGGGCCAAGTCACTTTCGTCGGTTTCCTCACCGCGGCAAGGCCCGGTTGACGGCAAGTGCCAAGGGCGAAAGCTCATCGGCAATCCCGGATGCCGATCCCTCGGAGACTCGATACTCCCCATCCCAACTCACGCCCGATCCCTCCATTCCGCGGGGAAGATACAGGCAGGCATCGTTTTGGCACAAGCGGTAAGGCGCGATTGCACAGGCTGTCGGGCAGGCCGACCGTCCCTGCGCCACTATGTGCGCTGGCAATATCGCCCCGGATGGTCGATGACTGAGGCGAACAGCGTCGGGCGCGAACATGTCCACAGAGAACGAATTTGACGTCATCGTCGCGGGAGCCGGCCCGGTCGGCTCGATCGCGGCAATCGCATTGGCGCGGAAAGGCTTCGCCGTCGCGCTCGTCGGTCCGCAGCCGAAGGGCGACGACCGGCGCACCACGGCGCTTATGCTGCCCGCGCTGGACTATCTGGAAGAATTGGGCCTCCCGCCCTTTTCGCCGGAGGAGACCGCGCCGCTCGAAGTGATGCGGATCATCGACGCCACCCACCGCCTCGTGCGCAGCGCCCCGGTGATCTTCCGCGCCGCCGAGATCGGTGCCGGGAGATTCGGGGTCAACATCCCGAACGCCGTCCTCCTCAGGGTCCTGAAGGACGCCGTCGAGGCCGAACCTCGTATCGTTCGCGTCGATTTGATGGTTGCCGAGTGGCGGCTTGGCGACGATCGCGCTCGCGCGGTGCTGCCCGACGGCAAGGTCTTCTCCGCATATCTCGCCGTCGCCGCCGACGGGCGCATGTCGCCCGCGCGCGAGGCGGCCGGCATTTCCGTGGCGAAGCGCGACTACCCGCAATCGGCGCTGGTCCTCAATTTCGCTCATTCGCGCGGCCACGGCTTCGTCTCCACCGAGTTCCACACCGAAACCGGCCCATGCACGCAGGTGCCCCTGCCCGGCGACCGCTCGAGCCTCGTCTGGCTCGTCTCGCCGCAGATGGCGGTCGAACTGGCGGCACTCGGCGACGCGGAACTTTCCGCGCGGATCGAGGATCGCATGCAGTCCGTCCTGGGCAAAGTGGAGGCCGAGCCGGGCCGGCAGATCTATCCGATGTCGGCGCTCCTCCCCTCCACCATGGCCGCGAACCGGGTCGCACTCGTCGGCGAGGCAGCGCATGTCTTCCCGCCGATCGGCGCGCAGGGCATGAATCTCGGCATTCGCGACGTTGCGGATCTCGTCGAAATGACGATGTCGCATCGCGACGATCCAGGTTCGGAGAGGGCGCTGTCCGCCTACCGCTCGGCTCGCCGCCTCGATGTGCTGGCGCGGCAGACGGCAGTCAATTCGCTCAACATGGCGCTGTTGTCTGACCTCCTGCCCGCCCAGATCGCCCGCAGCGCGGGGCTGGGGCTGATGGCCAGCATCTCGCCGCTGCGCGAGTTCGTCATGCGCGAGGGAATGCAGCCCGGCAGCGGCTTCGCGCGGATTGCCTCAGGCTGGCGGAATCAGGTCCGGCGGTAGCGCGCCGGTCTTGATCAGGTAGAGCAGCCCCGTCACGGTGCCGACCGACAGCAGCGTGGTCAAAAGGATGCTGGCGGATGCGCGCTCGACCCACACCCCGTATTGCTGGGCGATGACGAAGACGTTCGTCGCGGTGGGAAGTGCGGCAAGCAGCACGGCGGCATAGACCCATACCGGATCGAAGTCTCCGACGGCCGAGAGCACCACGTAGCAGAGCACGGGATGGACGACGAGCTTGAGCGCGGCGATGAAGCCCAGTTCCTTCGGCACCCGCTTGAGCGGGCGCAGCGCCAGCGTCACGCCCATGGCGAACAGCGCGCAAGGGGCCGCCGCGCGGGCCAGCGTCTCGAGCAGGCGGTCGACAGGCACCGGCGCCTTGAAGTGGATCGCCGCCGCGACCACCCCCACCGCCGTAGCGATGATGAACGGATGCAGCGCGATCTTCTTCACGACATCGACGGCGAGCGCGGCCGGCGGGCGTTTCTCTCCGCCTGACAGCGCCATCATCATCGGCGCGACCGCGAAATGGATGATGTTCTCGAAGCAGAAGATGAGCGCCACCGGCACCGCCGCCTCCTCGCCAAAGGCGAGCAGCGCCAGGCCCGGCCCCATGTAGCCGATGTTCCCGTAGGCTGAGGCCAGCCCCTTGATCGTCGATTCGGCGATGTTTCGGCTCGTCAGCATCGAACCGACGAACATCAGCGAGAATACGGCGTAGGTCGATGCGACCGCGCCGAAGATATAGCTCCACTCGGTCAGCCGCTCGATCGGGGTCTTGGAGAGAAGCTGGAAAAACAGCGCCGGCAGCGCCACGTAGATGATGAACGTGTTCATCCATCCGAGCGCTTCGAGCGGCTGGCGCGTGATCCGCGCCACGACGAAACCGAGGAAGATCAGGCCGAAGAACGGCAGGACGAGGCCGAAGACGTCATACATGGACGTCCGCGCTATCGTGCAGGGTCACGGCGCGTCAAGCGCCAGCGCCATTGAATCCTAACTGTTCCTGCGCCAAATAGAACCAAAGAGGTAAGCGATGGCGCAGATCCGTCAGGCGAAATTCCAGATCGGCCAGGTCGTGCGGCACCGGATCTTTCCGTTCCGCGGCGTCATCTTCGATGTCGACCCGGAATTCGCCAACTCGGAGGAGTGGTATGAGGCGATCCCGGCGCAGGTGAGACCGCGCAAGGACCAGCCGTTCTACCATCTCCTGGCCGAGAACGCCGAGACGGAATACGTCGCCTATGTCTCGGAACAGAACCTTCTGCCCGACGAGACCGGCGAGCCGGTGCGCCACGCGCAGCTGGGCGAAATGTTCGATTCCCTCCCCGACGGCCGCTACGAGCGCAAGCGCACCGCGCGGCACTGAAACGCTGAGACAGCGGGGAAGAAATGAAAACGGGGCCTTTCGGCCCCGTCTTCGTATCGAATACCCAGATAACTCAGTTGCCGGCCTTGGCCTTTTCCTGCGCGGCCTTGAGCTGCTCGGCGAGCTTCTCCTGGTTGCGCTGGATATACTCCTCGGCAGCCTTCTGGCGCTGGGCCATGTCGCCCTGCTGCAGCGGTTCGCCGTCATAGGCGCCGGTGAAGCCCTGGAGAGACACCTTGATCGGGTTCGGCTGGTTCTGGAAATTGTAGGTGGTGAGCGTCAGGTCCGTGCCCTTCTTCAGCGCCGCGACGACAGCGTCGGTGAGCGGCGCGTCGGCGACGCAGCGGTCCTGGAAGCAGGTGGTGAATTCGAGCTTGGTCGGCTTGTTGCCGTCGATCTGCATCGTCACGCCGGCGGGAAGCAGGCGGCCGACGGGGACCGAGACCTGCAGGGCGCGGCGATTCACCTTGCCCTTGAACTCGGCGAGCTGGATCGCCGTCAGCATCTGTCCGGTCTGGGCAAGCACCTGATTCTGCACGTTGCAGATGTCGAAATCCTGCTCCTTGCCGCAGACCTTGAACCAGCCGCGCGGCATTCCGCCCGGTCCGGCGGCGTTGGCCTGCTGGGCAAAGGCCGAAGGCACGCCCGCCGCGGCGAGGCCCAGAAGGCTTACCGCCATGACCGAGACGCGAGTAGCTTTGCTGCTCATCAAATGTTTCCTCTCAGACGAAACCGTGCCCGCAATGACGGAGCGTTGCGAAGCTCATTGTTGCCCAATTGAGGCAACAGGATGACTTGTGCGCGCCTGTTACACCGCATGGCGGGCGGAATCCAGCGCGAAACACGTTTGCGCGACGGGTTTGGACAGCTTGGCGAAGGCCTGCGATCACATGCTAGACCGCTTCCGCGATTCGAAGCGGCGGACCTTTGGGCGATAGAGGGATTGATCTGATGGTACGGGCACTTTCCATCGCTGTCGCGGCCTTTCTCACGCTTGCCGGAACAGCTTTCGCGCAGCCTTCGCACGGCATCGCCATGCACGGCGAGCCGGCGCTGCCGGCCGATTTCGACCATTTCCCCTATGCGAACCCGGATGCCCCCAAGCGCGGGGCGATCAATTATGCGATCCAGGGCACGTTCGACAGCCTGAACCCGTTCATCGTCCAGGGACAGGGTGCCTCCGGCATCGTCGACCTGCAGCGCGGCTACAACGTCTTCGATTCGCTGATGCAGCGCTCCGCCGACGAGCCGTTCTCGATGTACCCGTTGCTGGCGAAGACCGTCGAGACCGACGCCGACCGGACCTTCGTCGAGTTCCAACTCGATGAGAGAGCCAAATTCTCCGACGGATCGCCGGTGACGCCCGACGACGTGATCTTCAGTCTCGAACTGCTGCGCGACAAGGGCTGGCCGCGCTATGCCACCACCGTCAAGAAGATCGCGACGATGGAAAAGGTTGCGCCGAACGGCGTTCGGCTCACTTTCGTCCGGCCGGACCGGGAACTGCCACTCATTCTCGCGCTCTGGCCGATCCTGCCGAAGCACGCGACCGACGCCGAGACTTTTGCGAAGTCCTCGCTCAAGCCGCTGGTCGGCTCCGGCCCCTATATGATCTCGACCGTGCGACCCGGGGAACTCCTCGTGCTCAAGCGCAATCTCGACTATTGGGCGAAGGACCTGCCGTCGCGCCGTGGCTTCAACAATTACGACGAGATCCGGATCAACTATTTCCGCGACGAGAACGCCATGTTCGAGGCGTTCAAGAAGGGCCTGATCGACGTCCATATCGAGGCGGACAGCGGGCGCTGGGCCAAGGACTACGGTTTTCCGGCCGTCGCCGACGGCAAGGTCGTCAAGGACACGTTCAAGAGCGGCGTTCCGTCGGGCATGCTCGGCTTCGTCCTCAACACGCGCAAACCGCTGCTGGCGGACAAGGCGCTGCGTCGCGCGCTCGCCGACCTGCTCGACTTCGAATGGGTCAACGAAAACCTGTTCAACAAGTCCTTCACGCGGACGAAGAGCTTCTACGACAATTCCTCGCTGTCTTCCTTCGGCAAGCCCGCGAGCGAGGCGGAGAAGGCGCTGCTCGCCCCCTTCCCCGACGCCGTCGACCCCGAGATCATGGCCGGTACCTGGAAGCCGCCCGTCTCCGACGGGTCCGGTCGCGACCGCGCCTTCGTCAAGCGGGCCTTCGACCTCCTGGCCAGCGCCGGCTACAAGCGCCAGGGCTCGGCGATGCTGACCCCCGGCGGCGAGCCGGTCGCCTTCGAGATCATGTTGAAGAGCAAGGGCGGCGAGCCGGTGGCGCTGGCCTGGCAAAGGACGCTGGCGCTGCTCGGCATCCGGCTCGACCTCCGCTCGGTCGACGACGCCCAGTACCAGCAGCGGCTGATCTCGTGGGATTTCGACGCCATCCTCAACTTCTACCCGTCGTCGCTGTCGCCCGGCGTGGAGCAGGTCGGCCGCTGGGGCAGCGCCTCGAAGGACGCGCAAGGCTCGATGAACTATGCCGGCGTCGGCGAGCCGGCGGTCGACGCCATGATCGACGCTTTGCTCAACGCCCGCGACCGGCCGGCCTTCGAAGACGCGGTGCGCGCCTATGATCGCGTATTGTTGAGTGGCGCCTGGGTCGTTCCGCTCTATCATCAACCGGAACAGTGGGTGGCGCGCTGGAACCATATCGGCCGGCCCGAGACAGCGCCGCTCACCGGCTACCAGCTCACCACCTGGTGGCGCCAACCGCAATAATTCCCCGAAAGGACCCGAGATGAGCGAGAGACAAGAGGTCAGCGTCGACGTCATTTCCGATGTCGTCTGCCCCTGGTGCTATATCGGCCAGAAGCGGCTGGAAAAGGCCGTCGCCGCGCTGCCCGGCATCGACGTCGACGTCCGGTGGCGGCCCTACCAGCTCGACCCGACCATCCCGCCCGAGGGCAAGGACCGCAAGGCCTATATGCTGGCCAAGTTCGGCTCGGAGGAAAAGCTGAAGCAGATCCACGACCGCATCGTGCCGCTGGGTGCTGCCGAAGGCATCGACTTCCACTTCCAGGACATCAGGATCGCCGCCAACACGCTCGACGCCCACCGCGTCATCCGCTGGGCGGCCTCCGCCGGCGAAGGCGTGCAGAACCGGGTGACCAAGGCGCTGTTCTCGGCCAATTTCGAGAAGGGCGAATATATCGGTGACAAGGCCGAACTCGCCCGCATCGCCGGCGAGAATGGCATGGACGAAGCGACCGTCGCCGCCCTGCTCGCCACCGATGCCGACAAGGACGCTGTCCTGGCCGAAATCGAACAGGCCCAGCGCATGGGCGTCACCGGCGTGCCCTTCTTCGTCCTCGAAGGCAAATACGCGATTTCGGGCGCGCAGGATCCGGAGACGCTCGCGGATGCGATCAGGCAGGTGGCGGCGATGAAGGCGAGCGGGAAGCTGGCGGCGGAGTAGCTCCGCTTCCTTCTCCCCGTTCACGGGGAGAAGGTGCCCGAAGGGCGGATGAGGGGCATTGCGCAAGCTTGCGAAGGCTGGGGGCCGCCCCTCACTGTCCTACCGGACATCTCTCCCCGTGAACGGGGAGAGAGCCGCAGTTCTGTAGCCCTCTCCCTGCCGCCAGCCGCGTGATGTCCACCGCCGAGCCCCGCTGCCGCTTGGCCGGCGTCCGCCAGTTGCAAGTGCGAAATGTGATTTCGTCGCGACAGTTACAGTAACCGCCCTATGGCGACGAGAATTCTAGCGAGAACGAATGCTGTGAGGATCGACACGAGCCTTTGATAACTCGGCGCTGCACCAAGCAGCTCGAACACCACATTCAGGGCAAAATACCCGGATACCCATATCAAGAGTTCGAGCCGAGTATTGTAGCCTATTGCATGCCTGCCTCGCTCGCTGTTCCAAATCCTGAGGTAGATCATACAGGACAGCACGAGAAGAGCGGTCACCAGAATTGTGGCAATCGTAGCCTGCTCGACAATCTGTGCTAATCTCATTCCCCTACCCCGCAGCCGCCATTTTCGCCAGCTGCGTCACCACCACCGCCGCGCCCTGCAACCTCTTCTCCGGCGTCGGCCAGTCGCGGATGAACACCACGCTCTGGTCGCCGCGAATCTTCGCCAGCGACCCCTGCTCCGCGATCATCTTCACCAGCCCCACCGGATTCGGGAACGTCTTCTCGCGGAACTGGATGACGATGCCCTTCGGGCCGGCGTCCAGCTTCTCGACATTGGCCTTGCGGCACAGCGCCTTGATGTAGACGATCTTGAGCAGGTGCTGCACCTCCTCCGGCAGCGGGCCGAAGCGGTCGATCAGTTCGGCGCCGAAACCGTCGATCTCCTCGATCGACTCGAGGTCGGCGATGCGGCGGTAGAGGCCGAGGCGCAGCTGCAGGTCGGATACGTAACTCTCGGGGATCATCACGGCGGTGCCGACGGTGATCTGCGGCGACCACGTGCCGTCCGTCGCCTCCGGCTCGCCCTTCACCTCGGCCACCGCCTCCTCCAGCATCTGCTGGTAGAGCTCGAAGCCGACTTCCTTGATGTGGCCGGACTGTTCCTCGCCCAGCAGATTGCCCGCACCACGGATATCGAGGTCATGGCTGGCGAGCTGGAAGCCGGCGCCCAGCGTGTCGAGCGATTGCAGCACCTTCAGCCGCCGGTCGGCGGTGTCGGTCAGCTTGCGGTTGGCCGGCAGCGTGAACAGCGCATAGGCACGGACCTTCGAGCGCCCGACTCTCCCGCGCAGCTGGTAGAGCTGTGCTAGGCCGAGCATATCGGCGCGGTGCACGATCAGCGTATTGGCCGACGGGATGTCGAGGCCGGATTCGACGATCGTGGTCGACAGCAGCACATCGTATTGCCCGTCGTAGAAGGCGTTCATCACGTCGTCCAGTTCGCCCGGTGGCATCTGGCCGTTGGCGGTCGCGACCTTCAGTTCCGGCACGGTCTGGCTCAAAAACTCCTGGATGTCGGCCAGGTCGCTGATGCGCGGCACGACATAGAAGCTCTGCCCGCCGCGGTAGCGCTCGCGCAGCAGCGTCTCGCGGATCACCAGCGGATCGAAGGGCGAGATGAAGGTGCGCACCGCCATGCGGTCGACCGGCGGCGTGGCGATCAGCGACAGTTCCCGCACGCCCGTCAGCGCCAGCTGTAGCGTGCGCGGGATCGGCGTCGCCGACAGCGTCAGCACATGCACGTCGCTCTTCAGCTCCTTCAGCCGCTCCTTGTGCTTGACGCCGAAATGCTGCTCCTCGTCGACGATCAGCAGGCCGAGATGCTTGAAGGTGATCGAGGAGCCGAGCAGCGCATGCGTGCCGACGACGATGTCGACCGTGCCGTCCTTCAGCCCCGTCTTGGTCTCCGCCAGTTCCTTCGCCGTCACCAGCCGCGACGCCTGGCGCACGCGCACCGGCAGGCCCTTGAAGCGCTCGGAGAAGGTCTTGAAGTGCTGGCGCGACAGAAGCGTGGTCGGCACCACGACGGCCACCTGGAAGCCTTCCATCGCCGCCACGAAGGCCGCGCGCAGCGCCACCTCCGTCTTGCCGAAGCCGACGTCGCCGCAGATCAGCCGGTCCATCGGGCGGCCGGCCGACAGGTCGTCCAGCACGGCGTCGATGGCGCCCTGCTGGTCGTCCGTCTCGTCATAGGGGAAGCGCGCGGCGAACTCGCCATAGAGCCCGTCGGCGGGCACCAGCGACGGCGCGCCGCGCATCTTGCGCTCGGCGGCGATGCGGATCAGCTGGCCGGCCATTTCCAGCAGCTTTTTCTTCAGCTTCGCCTTGCGCGATTGCCAGGCGCCGCCGCCCAGCCTGTCGAGCGCAACCTCGGCATTGTCGGAACCGAAGCGCGACAGCAATTCGATGTTCTCGACCGGCAGGAACAGGCGCCCGTCGCCGGCATAGTGAATCTCGAGGCAGTCGTGCGGCGCGCCCGCCGCCTGGATCGTCTTCAGACCGATGAAGCGGCCAATGCCGTGGTCCTGGTGGACGACAATGTCGCCCGTCGACAGCGATCCGGCCTCCGAGATGAAGTCGGCGGCACGCTTCTTGCGCGCGCGGCGGATGAGCCGGTCGCCCAGCATGTCCTGCTCGGCGACGACGGAGAGCTTGTCCGTCTCGAACCCGTGCTCGAGCGGCAGGACGGCAAGACCGACCTTATCGCGCGACAGCGCCTCGAGTGCCGCCAGCGAGGCGACCCGCTCCATGTTGCCGAGACCGTGGTCGTCGAGGATCTGCGTCAGCCGGTCGAGCGAGCCCTCGCTCCAGCCGGCGACGACGACCTTGCGGCCATTTGCCCGCAGCGAAGCGATGTGGTTGACGGCATGGTCGAAGACATTCTGCGAGGGGTCCGCGCGCTCCTGTGCGAAATTGCGGCCGGTCCTGGCGCGCGCATGGATCAGTCTGCGCCCTGGAACGTGCGGCACTTCGAAAGGGGTCAGGTCGACCGCGAGACGGCCGCCGGCCGCCTTGGCCAGCGTCTCGGCCGAGAGATACATCCTGTCCGGCGCGATCGGCTTGTAGGGCACGGCCTCGCCCAGCGTCTTCGATTCGGCGGTTCTGAGCCTCGCGTCGTAATGGTCCTCGATCTGCGTGCGCCGCTCGGCGATCGCCTCATGCGCCAGCGAATCGAACACGACGGGCGCGTCCGGCAGGTAGTCGAACACAGTGACGAGGCGCTCGTAGAACAGAGGCAGCCAGTGCTCCATGCCGGCGAAGCGGCGGCCTTCGCTCACCGCCGCGTAGAGCGCGTCGTCGCGGGACGGGGCGCCGAATGTGTCGATATAGCCGCGGCGGAACCGGCTGATCGTCTCCGCCGTCAGCGCCACCTCGCTCATCGGCTGCAGCGAGACCTGCGGCCGCGAGCCGGTGGTGAGCTGCGTCGCCGGGTCGAAGGCGCGGACCGATTCCAGCGTGTCGCCGAAGAAGTCGAGGCGCAGCGGCTCGTTCGCGCCCGGCGCATAGAGGTCGAGGATGCCGCCGCGCACGGCGAACTCGCCGACGTCGCGCACGGTGCCGACGCGGTCGAAGCCCGAGCCCTCCAGCCGCGCGATCAGCGTGTTCATGTTGACCTGGCTGCCGCCCCGCGCCGAGAACCCCTGCGCGGCGATGATCTCCGGCGGCGGAATCAGCTGCAGGATGGCGTTTGCGGTGGTCAGGACCACGGCCCGATGCGGCTTGTCGCGCAACGCGATCATGCCCGACAGCGCGTCGAGCCTACGCGCGGCAGTGTCGGCGCCGGGCGAGACGCGGTCGTAGGGCAGGCAGTCCCATGCCGGCAGTTCCAGCACCGGCAGCTTCGGATCGGCGAAGGCAAGCGCGTCGACGATCGCAGGCAAGCGCTGGCCGTCACGCGCGACGAAGATGACCGGGCGGTCCTTGCCCGCCTCGGCGGCAATCCGAGCCACCGCGAAGGGCTCGAAGCCCTCCGCCACGCCGTCGATGGTGGCCTTCGCGGCGTCGATACCGTCGAAGCCGAAGGAATCAATCAGTTTCATGCGTCAGAACTGCCTGTGACGGCGATGGTCGAGGATTTTTCGGAAGACGGCCGTGTCCTGGTCGGCGGGGAGCGGCAATTCGCCGGTGAACCATCTGAACAGTTCGGGATCGGACTGGTCGAGCAGCGCTTCGTAGATGTCCATGTCCGCGTCGGTCAGCTCACCGATATGATCGTCGGCGAACCCGCCGAGGATCAGGTCCATCTCGCGCATGCCGCGGTGCCACGAGCGGAAAAGCGCCTTGCGGCGGCGCGGATCGAGGTCGGCGCTGGAGCGGGTGGTTCCGGTCATGGGGAAAATCCTTCAGAGACGGCGCATATAGCGCGGGGATGCGCCGATGTCAGCCTTGCACGCCGAAACTTGGCAGCTATGGTTCGCGCGATGCGCCCGTCCCTCCTCGACCCGCTGTTCGCGCCGATCACCTCGCTCGACGGCGTGGGCGAGCGCACCGCGCGATTGATCGACAATGTCGTGCCGGCGGACGTGACAGGGCGCGGCGCGCGGATCGGCGACCTCCTGTTCACTTTGCCGCATTCGGTGATCGACCGGCGCAACCGGCCGGGCATCGCGCTGTCGCCTGAGGGCGCGATCGTGACGCTGGAGGTGCGCGTCGACCGCCACCAGCCGCCGCCGCGCGGCAACCGCTCGGTGCCCTACCGCGTGTTCGCCCATGACGAGACCGGCGAGATCGGCCTGACCTTCTTCCGCGGCCATCGCGAATGGCTGGAAAAACAGCTGCCGGTGGGCGAGACGGTCGTCATCTCCGGCCGCATGGAGTGGTTCAACGGCCGCCCGACCATGGTGCATCCCGACCATATCGCCCTTCTCGGCGAAAGCGACGACCTGCCGCTGGTCGAGCCGGTCTATCCGCTGACGGCGGGCCTGTCCGGGCGCACGCTGCGCAAGGCGGTCGGCCAGGCGCTCGCGAGGCTGCCGGCCCTGCCGGAATGGCAGGACGCAAGCGTGATGAAGGCGCACACGTTCCGGTCCTTCGCCGAGGCGCTGGCGCGGATCCACAACCCGGCCGATCCGACCGACGTCTCGCCGGAAAACGCCGCCTGGCGCCGGCTCGCCTATGACGAATTGCTGGCCGGCCAGGTGTCGCTGGCGCTGGTGCGCGCGCGGACGCTGCGCCTTTCCGGCCGGCCGCTCGTCGGCGACGGGCGCCTGGAGCAGGCGATCAAGGGCGCCCTGCCCTATTCGCTCACGGGTTCGCAAGAAGCCGCTCTCGCCGAGATCCACGCCGACATGGAGAAGCCGGAGCGGATGCTGCGGCTTCTGCAGGGCGATGTCGGCTCGGGCAAGACGGTGGTGGCGCTGCTCGCCATGGCGCGCGCGGCCGAGGCCGGCGCGCAGTCCGCCCTCATGGCGCCGACCGAAATCCTCGCGCGGCAGCATCTGGCGACCATCGCGCCGCTTGCTGCAAAGGCCGGGCTGAAGGCAGCCGTTTTGACCGGCCGCGAGAAGGGCCGCGAGCGGACCGAGGTTTTGGCGGGGCTTGCCGACGGATCGATCCATATCGTCGTTGGCACCCATGCGCTGTTCCAGGAGGGCGTGGAATATCACGACCTGGGTCTCGCCATCGTCGACGAGCAGCATCGTTTCGGCGTGCATCAGCGCCTCGCCATCACCGCCAAGGGCAAGGCGCCGGACATGCTGGTGATGACGGCGACGCCCATCCCGCGCACGCTGGTGCTGACCGCCTTCGGCGATATGGAGGTTTCTCGGTTGACCGAGAAGCCCGCGGGCCGGCGGCCGATCAACACCGTCACCGTGCCGCTCGACCGGCTGGACGACCTGGTCGGGCGGATGGAAGCGGCGGTCGCGGAAGGCCAGAAGATCTACTGGATCTGCCCGCTGGTCGAGGAGTCCGACGAGATCAAGGTCACCTCCGCGGAGGACCGGCACGCCTCGCTGAAGCCTGTCTTCGGCCACCGCGTCGGCCTGGTGCACGGCCGCATGAAGGGCGCGGAGAAGGACGAGGCGATGCGCGCCTTCAAGGCGGGCGAGACGCGCGTGCTGGTCGCCACCACCGTCATCGAGGTCGGCGTCGACGTGCCCGACGCGACGATCATCGTCATCGAACATGCCGAGCGCTTCGGCCTCGCGCAGCTGCACCAACTGCGCGGCCGCGTCGGCCGCTCCGACAAACCGTCGACCTGCGTACTGCTCTACAAGGCGCCACTCGGCGAGACGGCGCACAAGCGGCTGTCGGTGCTGCGCGAGAGCGAGGACGGCTTCTTCATCTCCGAGGAGGACCTGAAACTGCGCGGCGAAGGCGACCTGTTGGGGACGAAACAGTCCGGCACGCCGGGCTTCCAGGTCGCCCGAATCGAATTCCACGCCGACCTGCTCGAGATCGCCCGCGACGACGCGCGCCTGCTCCTGTCGCGCGACCCCGACCTCGTCTCGCCGCGCGGCGAAGCGGTGCGCATCCTGCTCTACCTGTTCGGCCGCGACGAGGCGGTTAGGTTACTCCGGGCTGGGTGAACATCTCCAGCGTCGTCATCCTCGGGCTTGTCCCGAGGATCTGCCGTCGTTGTGTGAGTTTCGAATAAGATAACAAGTTCATGTCGGTAGATCCTCGGGACAAGCCCGAGGATGACGCCCTGCGTGGGACGCTCGTCTCGAACGAGCGCCATCTTTTGCTGACAGTCAGCGAATTTGGAGCCTACGCCTCCGGCTTCGACTTCCTCGGGGCGGAATCCGCAGCCAGCGCGACGTCCTCGTCGGGCGCCACCAGTCCGGCCGAGATCAGGAAGCGGGCCGCCTCCTCGATCGACATCTTCAGCGGGATCACGTCCTCTTCGGCGACATACATGATGTAGCCTGTGGTGACGTTGGGCGAGATTGGCCGGAACACTGCGATCGTCCGCCCGACCTTGTCCTCCAGCACCTTGTTGATCTCGGTCTCCTGCTGGCGCGGAACGAGCACGATCGACCACAGACCCTTGCGCGGCCATTCGATCAGGCCGACGCGGCTGAACAGGTCGGACCGGTTGGCCAGCACCGTGGAGAAGATCTTCTTCAGGCCGCCATAGAGATTGGTGACCAGTGGAATGCGCCCGACCATCCGCTCGCCGCTATGGACGATCGAGCGGCCGATGAAGTTGGCGGCCAGAAAGCCGACCAGCGTGATCATCAGGAGCGCGACGATGAGGCCGAAGCCCGGCACCGCGAATGGCAGGTAGTTGTCGGGATTGTAGATGGTGGGAATATACGGCTTCACCCAGCCGTCGACCCATTGGATGAACGACCAGACGAGGTAAGCGGTGATCGCCAGCGGCGCGCAGACGATCAGCCCGGCAAGGAAATAGTTCCGCAGACGTGTCATCGGTCGACCCGGAAAGAGGCGCGCATCGCCTCCTTCATATTGCACTGCGGCAGGAAAATGAACCGCTGATAGCGGTCACTCCACCGTGACCGATTTGGCCAGGTTGCGCGGCTGGTCGACGTCCGTGCCCATGAACACGGCCGTGTAGTAGGCGAGCATCTGGACCGGCAACGCGTAGATGATCGGCGTGATGATCTCCGGCACGTCGGGCAGGATGATCGTCTCCATCGTCTTCAGGCTGGTCAGCGACGCACCCTTCTGATCGGTGATGAGGATGATCCTCCCACCGCGCGCCGCGACCTCCTGCATGTTCGACACCGTCTTCTCGAAGATACGGTCGTGCGGCGCGATGACGATCACAGGCATCTTCTCGTCGATCAGCGCGATCGGGCCGTGCTTCAGTTCGCCCGCCGCATAACCTTCCGCGTGGATGTAGCTGATTTCCTTCAGCTTCAATGCCCCTTCCATCGCCAGCGGATAGTTGGTGTCGCGACCCAGATAGAGCACGTTTTTCACCTTGGACAGATGGCGCGCGACCTTCTCGATCTGGTCGGCGAGCTTCAGTACCTGGGTGGCAAAGCGCGGCGTCTCGGACAATTGGCGCACCAGGACATGTTCGCGCGCGGCATTGATATGGCCGCGCGCCCTTGCCGCCCGCACGGCGAGCGAGGCGAGCACGGCGAGCTGGCAGGTGAAGGCCTTTGTCGAAGCGACGCCGATCTCCGGTCCTGCCAGCGTCGGAAAGATCGCATCGGATTCGCGCGCGATGGTCGATTCGCGGACGTTGACGATCGCGGTGATCGGCACGCCGGCCTTGCGGCAATAGCGCAGGGAGGCGAGCGTATCCGCCGTCTCGCCCGATTGCGAGATGAACAGCGCCGCGCTGTCGGGCGAGATCGGCATCTCGCGGTAGCGGAACTCGGACGCGACGTCGATGTCGACCGGAAGCCGCGCCAGGCGCTCGAACCAGTATTTGCCGATCAGCCCCGCCAGATAGGCCGTGCCGCAGGCCGAGATCGACAGACGGTCGATCTTGGCGAAGTCGAACGGCAGCTCGATGGCCTTCGCCGTGCCTGTCGTGAAGTCGAGATAGTTCCCGAGCGTATGGGAGATGACCTCCGGCTGCTCGTGGATCTCCTTCTGCATGAAGTGGTGGAAATTGCCCTTGTCGACAAGGAAGGACGTGCCGGCCGACTGGGTGCGCTTGCGCTCAACCGCGGCACCCGTCATGTCGTGGATCTGCATCCCGTCGCGGCGCACCGCCACCCAGTCGCCGTCCTCGAGATAGGTAATCGAATTGGTGAAGGGCGCGAGCGCGATCGCGTCCGAGCCGAGGTACATTTCGCCGTCGCCGTGGCCGACGGCCAGCGGCGGTCCGTTGCGGGCGCCGACGATCAGGTCTTCGTCGCCGCGGAACATGATGGCGAGCGCAAAGGCGCCTTCCAGCCGCTTGAGGGCATTGAACGCCGCCTCCTCGGGCGTCCTGCCACGCGAAAGCTCGCGGGAAACCAGGTGCGCGACGACCTCGGTGTCGGTTTGCGAGGTGAACTCATAGCCGTCCTTCTGCAGCTCGGCCTTGAGCTCGGCGAAGTTCTCGATGATGCCGTTGTGGACAATCGCCACATCCTTCGAGAAATGCGGATGCGCATTGATCTCGTTCGGCACGCCGTGGGTCGCCCAGCGGGTGTGGCCGATGCCGATCAAGCCGTCGAGCGGCTCGGCTTTCAGTTTGCGCTCGAGATTGACCAGCTTGCCTTCGGCACGGCGGCGCTCGAGCCTGCCATGCTCGACGGTAGCGACGCCCGCGGAATCATAGCCGCGATACTCGAGCCGCTTGAGCGCTTCCACGATCAACGGCGCGACAGGCGTGCTGCCGACGATGCCCACGATACCGCACATGCAGACCTACCCCTCGATTCGCCCGGAATTCGTCGATGCGTCGCTCATGTAGGCAGCGCACGGCCCGGCCGGAAGTCAAACTTGGTTTCAATCCATTGCAGCGGACAGCCACTGCCATGGTCCCAGAATGACACGATAGTTTTCAGGAAGTCTTACTCGTGCGCCTTGCTTTTGATCGCAGCGTATCGTTCGCGCAGCGCCTTTGCCCGGCCGGCTTTCGTCTCCTGCCGCGCGCGGCCGAAGGCGAGGCCGTCGTCGGGCACGTTCTCGGTGATGACGCTGCCGGAGGCGACATAGGCGTCCTTGCCGATCGAGACCGGCGCGACCAGCGCCGAGTTGGAGCCGATGAAGGCGCCGGCGCCGATCTGAGTCAGATGCTTGTTGTAGCCGTCATAGTTGCAGGTGATCGTGCCTGCGCCGATGTTGGCGCCGGCCCCGATCGTCGCGTCGCCGATATAGGTCAGGTGGTTGACCTTGGCGCCGGGGCCGATCACGGCCTTCTTCACCTCGCAGAAATTGCCGACCTTGGCCTTCTCTTGCAGGTCGGCGCCCGGCCGCAGGCGGGCGAACGGCCCTGCACTGGCGCCGGTCGCGACCGTTGCGCCCTCGATATGCGAAAACGCATGGATGGTGACGCCCGACGCGATCCTGGCGCCGGGTCCGAAAACCACGTTGGGCTCGACGATCGTATCGGCGCCGATCTCGGTGTCATGCGACAGGAACACAGTCTCGGGAGCGATCATCGTCACGCCGGAGAGCATCGCCGCGCGCCGTGCGCGCTTCTGCCAGATGGCTTCGGCTTCTGCCAGTTCGGCGCGGTTGTTGATGCCAAGCACGTTCTCGTAGTCGGCCTCGGTGGCGCTGACGGCCAGGCCCCGCGCATTGGCGATCTCGACGATGTCCGTCAGATAATACTCGCCCTTGGCGTTGGCATTGCCGACGGCGTCAAGTAGTGCGAGCGCGTGGCGTCCGTCAATCGCCATCAGCCCGCCATTGCAGAAGGTGATCTTCCTTTCCTCTGGCGAGCAGTCCTTGTCCTCGCGGATCGCGACCAGTCGGCCATCCGTCTCGATCAGGCGTCCGTAGCCAGAAGGCGCATCGGTGCGGAAGCCGATCACCGCGACCGCGTTGCCATCGGCCACCAGCCTGCGAGCGGCTGCGAGCGGCGCCGGTATGATCAGTGGCGTATCGCCGAACATCACCAGGACATCGTCATAGCCGCGCGCGATGGCTGCACGGGCGGCCAGAACCGCATGCGCGGTTCCGAGGCGCTCGATCTGGTCAAAGGTTTCGGCCGCCGGCGCAAACGGCGTGACCGCCTTGCGCACCGCGTCTCCGCCGCTGCCTACGACGATGGCGACATCCGAGCCGCCCGCCGCGATCGCCGCCTTGGCCACATGCGCGACCATCGGCAGGCCGGCGATCTCGTGCAGCACTTTCGGCATCGCGCTCTTCATGCGCGTGCCCTCGCCGGCGGCGAGGATGATCGTCAGGCAGCTTCTCTGGCTCATGCAAGCATCCGCGGTGCGTGTTGATCGGGATTCGGCGCATCTGTATCACCGGGCGACGCCCGCTCCAATGCGAGGCGAGCGGAGCTGGCGAACGAATGGCCAACGAGACATCTGGAACGACCGCGCTCGCCGTCCTCGTGATGGTGGCGACGCCGCTTCTGTTCTCGACAAACCTGATCTTTGGCCGCGCGGTGATCGGCGACGTGGCGCCGTTCACGCTGGCGTTCGTGCGCTGGGCGCTGGTGGCGCTGATCCTGGCGCCGTTTCTGCTGCGCGAGCGGAGTGCTTTGAGGAAAGTGCTGTCCGTCCGGCCGGGGCTGATTGCGACACTGTCGGTGCTCGGCATGGTGATCTGCGGCGCCGGCGTCTATGTCGCACTCACCAGCACCACCGCCACCAACGGCACGCTGATCTACACCAGCTCGTCGGTCTTCATCATCCTGATCGAAGCCGCCTTCTTCGGCCGCGCCATCGGCCTGCGCGAGGCGATCGGATCCGCGATCGCCTTTGCCGGGGTGGCGGTGATCGTGCTGAAGGGCGATCTTCTCGCGCTCGTGCGGCTCGATTTCCACTGGGGCGACCTGGTCTTCGTGGCGGCCGCCTTCTGCTGGGCAGTCTATTCGATCCTCTACCGCTCGCCCGATCTGCGCGGCGTGTCGAATCTCGGCCTCTTCGGCCTCGTGGCGCTGGTCGCGAGCCTGATGCTGGCGCCCATGGCGCTGGTCGAGTTCATGTTCGGCGGATCGATGCCCGACCAGGCGAGCGACTGGGCCTCGATCGCCGGCATCGTGGTCTTTGCTTCGCTGCTGGCCTTTTCAGGTTTCCAGTACGGCGTGCGCGCGCTCGGGCCCTCGCTTGCCGGCATCTTCATGTATCTGATGCCGCCCTTCGCCGTGACGATGGCGGTCGTCTTCCTCGGCGAGACGTTCCAGCCCTTCCACGCGGCGGGCATCGCACTGGTGATGGGCGGCGTGATCCTTGCGACCTTCCCCGCCGGAAAAGCTCCGCGTCAGCCGAGCCTGCCGAGCCAGGGGAAGGTCTCCAGCAGCCAGTAGGAGGCGGTCTGGATGCCGCCGGTCAGGAACAGCACGCCGGCGATCACCAGCAGTGCGCCCATCACCTTCTCGACCCGGCCGAGATGCACGCGGAAGCGCCCGGCAAAACGCATGAACGCGCCGGAGAAGAGCGCGGCGACGATGAACGGAATGCCGAGCCCCGCCGAATAGGCGGCAAGCAGCGCTGCGCCGTCGGCGACCGTCTCGCGGCCTCCCGCCAGCGTCAGGATCGGCCCGAGCACCGGGCCGATGCAGGGAGTCCAGCCGAAGGCGAAAGCCAGTCCCATGACATAGGCCGCCGTCATGCTCGCCGGCTGTCCGCCCGCCTGGAAGCGCGCCTCGCGCGACAGGAACGGAATTCTGACGACACCGAGAAAATTCAATCCCATCAGGATGATGGCCAGCCCCGCCGCCATCGCCAGCGGCTGCTGCCAGGTGCGCAGCAGCTGGCCAACCGAGGACGCGCCGGCGCCCAGCGCGACGAACACGGTCGAGAAGCCGAGCACGAAGGCGAACGAGGCGGTGAGCAGCGCCGCGCGGTTGGTCGTGGCGGTCGCGGTCTGGTCGGGATTGCGGAACTCCTCGACCGACACGCCCGCCATGTAGCAGAGATAGGGTGGCACCAGCGGCAGCACGCAAGGTGACAGGAACGACAAGGCCCCCGCCCCCACCGCGCTCAGATAACCGATGTCGATCGCCACGCCGCGCCCTCGAATGCAAAATCCGCGCTCGATATAGCCGCCCCCACCGTCACGCGCCATTCACCTTGGCGTGGCGAAGGGACGCTGGGGGGATCTAGAAGTCTGGGTGTTGGTGAGCGCGATGGGACTCGAACCCATGACCTACAGATTAAAAGACTGTGCAAGAATGTTGATGATCGCGTCTATTTAGGACTCTATGCGCCATTTGTGCGCCGTGTAAGCCGCGGCAATAGCAGTCAATCGGCGTAAAGCGCTGCCGCCACTTTGTCCATGGCGGCGGCATGGTCATCGCTTGGAAACATGTGGCCGTATCGATTCATAGTGATGGAATAGGTCGAATGTCCGGCCAAGGTTTGTACTGCCTTCGGCTGAAGGCCGGCCTCGATCCAGGTCGAAACTGCAAAATGGCGAAGTGCGTGCCAGCCAAAGTCCTTTACCTCCGCCTTGGCGAGGAGCGGCTTCCATCGGCGCGCGATGAACATTGTATGGCGCGTGAACCCGCCCTCGACGCTGGGGAACACGAAATCGTCGGCGCCCTTGAACTTCGTCGCACTCCGACGCGCAGCAAGTTCCTCGTTGAGGATCTTGCTCAGTGGTATCGTGCGCTTCCCTGCCTCTGATTTGGTGGTGTCAAAATCTCCGAACGCGTCGACGCGTGTTTCGACAAGAACTGCGCGGGTATCTAGATCGATATGGCGCCACCTTAACGCCCATTGCTCAGATGCTCGCAATCCGGTGGCAGCCGCAAACCTGATCCTTAGAGCGAGGTCGTTGCTCTCGGCTGCACGCTTCAGGAATTTGGCAATAGCCGCCTCCCCAAACCCACGCGGAACGTCTGGAACAAACGATGCGGCGAACCTGAGGACTGCCGCTAAGTCATCTTTGGTCGGCGGCACGATCTTCTGTACGCCTTCCCCGCGCTTCCCTGTCACTCGGATGCCGCGCGCTATGTTGGAGGCAACCATATCCTGACTGACAGCGTGCTGGAGGGTGCGAGTCAGCGCGCCCATAACGCGCCTCACGGTCGGAACCGACGACCCCTCATCTTTGAGTTTGTCAACAAGATCGGTCAGTTTGCGCGCCGAAAGGTCGGCAAGTTTAGTATCGCCAATTTCCGGCTGAATGTGATTGCGAAGCTGCGTTGCTACCATCCTCGCGACATTTGCCGACGATTTGTCTTTGCCGGGCGGTCTGGTCGCAGCGGGCGCCATTCTGGGCAAGAGAGCCACAACACCCGACGCTGATGGGCGCACAATCACTACGGCCGAAACAGGGACGCTGTTCACAAATGCCGGGGCGACGGCGAAGGCAGTATTCAATCTCCCTGCGGCGGCTGTCGGTCTACGTTACGGCTTCATGGTGACGGACACGGACGGAATAGACGTTGTTGCGGCAACCGGGGATGCGATTCGAATTAACACCTCCGTATCGGGCGCGAACCGAATGGCTACGTCAACGACCTCTGGTAGCGTCGTGTGGCTGGTTGCAGTAGACGCATCGGCTTGGATTGCCGAGAGTTCGCTTGGGACATGGACGCTTAGCTAAGGGAGTTCGTGGTGTTCTCCCTTCAATCGCTATGCTGGCCCTCTTAGTATCGTAATATCCTGCTGCCCGTTCATGCCGCGCGGGATGTGCTCGATGACGTCAAACCTGTCCGACCATTTTTCCCGTATGTAGCGTTCCGTAATGATGGTGTTGCCCCAACTAGCATCAATGCCGGGAAACTGCTCTTGGTGGGAGTGAAGGTTTCCAAGCTCGCGGAACACGAACCCAGTCCGATCGATTTCAGCGGCAGTCACGTCGGCCCATTGGCGGAAAGTGTTTTGGACGAATTCCAGCAGCGACGGCCCGGCAGTGGTGATGAGCGCCACACCCCCTGGCTTGAGTAGTCTTGCAATATCGTCAAGCCACGCATCGGCTATGTTTTCGGGGAAGTGAGACCAAACAGAAACCGCATAAACTGCATCGAAGGATCTGTCTGGAAATGGGGCTGGCGGTGCGTAGCCGTTCTGTTTGGCGGCTATGGTTGGCGCTGAAAGAGAGACATATTCGACGGCTTCCGCGTCAACGTCGCATCCTGAGAAGGACCAATCCGGGGCGAGTTTTGCTAAGGGGAGCAGCACTCTCCCGCTGGCGCAGCCGAAGTCGAGAACGGATGGCGATGGCTTCGATACGTGTCGCCGCAGATGGGCGAAAATCGTTTCTGCTGCCTTCGGGCCGGATTGCTGAAAGAACTTCGACTCCGGGTCCTTGATTGCGCTGCGCTGGCGGATGGCCGAGGCCAACGCCCCTCGTTCGTCGGTTGCCAAACTTATACCTCCTAATCGCAACGGCGCGAAGATAACGGCTACTGAAACAACCGTTACGTTCGGCTCGGCACTTGCGACCGTTCTCTAGGAGAGACGACTTACGCTTTGACGGTCGCTTCGGCTACCTTTTTCTTTGACTTCAACACATAAGAAAAACGACATGTCCGCACGACGTGCCTGGTTCAGTGCGGACGCGGAAGGGCTTGTCGCGGGCGCCTCGGTCGTCTCAAATCGGGAATGACCTTGCCATGCAGTGGCCGGCGCCTCAGATGCTCCTAAGCGCGCCGGCCTGCCACGGGTTGCCTTCGAGGGGACCGTCCGTGACCGCGGGACTGTATTCTTTCCCAAGGCGGGAGCTAGATGCGACCGCGAGTTTGTGTTTAGTAGGCGTTTTCCAGATGGGGAGGGAAAAATGACCAGGTCAAAATGGATGTCTGCGCTGCTTTTTACTTGTATGGCGTCTCAGACGCAAATAACTGCGGCAAGTCAATCTACAGAGGTTTGGGTAGGCGCACCTGCCAATGGGAACTGGCCTCTTTCGTGTTCAGGGAAAAAATACTTTCCCTCATACACCTGTAGTCTTCCTCCATTCCACTGGGATTTGGATAGTGGTAGCGGTAGGAAAGACGATGGCGACTGGTCTGTTGACCTTCGCATTGCTGCAAGTACAAAGTTATATCTATACGTTGCGCCTCAAGTGACAACAAAGGTAATAACAACGCGGGTTGAGTCGGTAAAAGATTCGTGTCTCTCCGGGAATGGCGGGAAAACAGTAAGGGTCGGCGTATATGATGGTGTGTCAAAGATCGGCCAGCTTATATATGCCCACTTGACAAATAACACTACACCGGCAGTCGGACCAATCAACAGGTGGGGCGGCTATCTCGGAACCGTGGCGTCGGGATTGCCATCAGTGGCCAACTGTTGGACTGCTCCTCACGTTCACTTCGAAATGTATAATTCAGTGAAATACTCCTGCTATCATAATCGCAGTGCGAATAGTCAGTTTTTGAAAACAAATTTCTTAGGGTTCATGGGTGGAAGCAGAGTATCCGGACCGCGGATGCCATGCCCGTGAGTTTCTCCAAGGCATCGCTGACCGCCAACGCTACCGTCTCGGCTCACCTGCGCACCAGTGCATGCGGCTGGCCAGACAGGCCGACGAGGGCGCGCAGAACATGCAGGTGGCGGCGTAGCGGACCGGCCACTCGGGCCCTCCCTCAGGCGCGCCCCATCGATCAACATTCATACCGCATGCCGACACGCATGAATGCGTAGGGTATGGTGACGCGAACTACCCGTGTCCTTCGTTGCCCAGCACCGGGGAAGAGCCTTGATGCGTTTAAGCTCGGCAAGCCATTTCCTGTCGAAGTCTGGGTATTTTGCCGCCAATCTATCAAGACTGAGGCTGGAGGCTAGTATGTATAGAGCATCCAAGAATAAGTGATCATTGTCGAGCACCACGTAGTGCGGGAAGCCAGCATCGAGGATGATCTCGTTTCGATACTCCCACCGCGGGGAAACCTGGCTGCTGATGCACGTCACTTCGGCAGACGCATGGCAGATCGGAAACATAGACCCCGCCAGGGCGACGATGACAGCGCACACGACTGCTGCCGGCTTCAGCATAAGTGGTCACCGGCCCGTAGCAGGTGCGAAGCCAGCGGGACGCAAGCTGTGCCATTCCAAAGGGAGAGTGGTCCGAAATTCATGGGCATGCCTGGGGTGCCGAAATTCAACACGTCCACTGTCGGCTGCATATGGATATGCAGGTGGGGGAAGGTCGACTGCCCAGAATTTCCGCACAGACCAACCTGTTGGCCCGCCGTTACCTGCTGCCCCACAGCCACTGAAATCGTGCCAGGGGAGAAGTGTGCCATCAGAATGAATTCGTTCGGTGAGCGCTGGATGACGACATGGTTACCCGCGGGGTGCATGTTGGGGACAGCATAGTTTGGGTACATATCGAGAGCTGACACAACCTGCCCTCCTGTCGGCGAAAACAGCGGCCTTCCGATGCAACTCACGGGATGGTTGAACCCAGCCACCGCAACAAAGTCATAAGCGAATTGCTGATTTGGAGTGCTGCAGTGGTGGTTACCGGAATTCGGACAGGGTGGCCCCTGTAATGCTGCCCATGTCCCCTGAAACGGCAGTTGGAGCGTTTGCGCCACCGCGGTCTGCCCTCCCAAAAGCACGAATATTAGACCCACAAACCAACGCAGAATTGAACCTCTATAAATGCTCCGCATCTCTCCACCCCCCCCCCCCCCCAAGTGTGATCCCTATTCCATGTCGCGCATCATGTCGCGTCGAGCCGCAACGCGCCAGTCCCCCAACCCCACGTCGCAATCTCTCCACCGCGCCCCAATCGAAATATGCAACTTCGCCCATTTGTTGAAATATTATCATTCAGTCTTGCATATTATTATTGGTGCATAGGCGACCTTGCATAATAAATCTCACGAAATAGGCAGTAACGCATTTGACGCATTGCTGGCTCTACGCCTATGTTGTATTCACGCCCGCGACAGTGCGGCCGGTTTGAGGGGGATGATATGAACATCTTTGGCTTAGGCGAGTTCGTCATTGCGGACGGTCGCGAAGGCATCATCGTCGGACGGACGGAGATCGGGCCGACTCTGTATTTGGTCCAGTTCGGCGACGGCGAGGCATGGCTTGCCGCCGACAAGGTGCGGCTAGACGCCTAGCCTAGCTCCGCCCCACACGAAAAGCCCGCTGGCGGCGGCGAGGTTTTCGTGTGCTTGAGGCGAGCGTTGGCTACTCAGCCGGCTTTCGCCCCAATCGGTCAAAGGCTGCGGCGATTCTTTCTGTCGCAACATGTCGATCGACGGCACCCGCTTCTCTAGCATCTATCCGGGCGCCGTTTCGAACTAACTCGGCCCGGATTTCGTCGGCCCGATTCAGAAGCCCGGCCAGCCCAATCGCGATAATGCCGAGACCGACCAATGTGGCCGATGTCGTTTCATGCATCGCCGACCTTGATGCCAGCCACATGAGACATCCAAAGCCGACCTGCAGCACACCCATGACTCCGACGAAAAAAGCCATACCGCCCTCCCCATGCGCGCCCACTTTAACGGGTCGAGACTGGCATGGACGACCTACCGGTTCAACGGCGGCGGTCTGGCGGCCAGGCATATCGAACGCGGGCGCGGGCGGCTGGACAGACCATGCGCCATTTGTGCGCCAACGAATCCCCGGCAACGCAGGAGAAAGGTTGGAAAACCCGGCAAAACCAGTCAACTCTGATGGCGCATACCGAGAGGGCGAAACGCAACCTAAGGTATTGATTTTTATGGTGAGCGCGATGGGACTCGAACCCATGACCTACAGATTAAAAGTCCGTTGCTCTACCAGCTGAGCTACGCGCCCGTCGGGCGCCACGAAGGCCCCCTCGAAAGTGCGGCGGAACATAGGGACGGCGCCCAGCGCGGTCAACCCGGAATCCGGGCGATTTCCGGGCGTCCCCGAACCCGCCGGAACTTCCCGTCAAGTCGCCCGTTGATGTCCATTGCAGCTTCATTCGGAGGGATACGACGTGAGCAAGACCATTTTAGCGAAAAAGCCGTCCGCGGCAAAACCGCTCGAAGCCAAAACAGGGGCCGGCGCGGCGATTGCCGAGCGATCGAAGGACGCGAAATCCGCTGCGCCCGGAAAGAAGACCCCGCCCAAACAGACCAAGGCCGCTGACGCGCCCAAGGTGGCCAAGACATCCAACCCGCCCAAGCCTAACGCCTCGGCGAAATCGTCCAAGGCATCCCAGAAGCCAACGACCAAAGCCCCCAGCAAGCCAGCCGCGAAGGGCGCCAAGAGTTCCGGTGGGGCCACCGCGAAGGCTCCAAAACGCAAGAGCGCGGCAGGCACCCTGGTTGCTGGCGCGAGCAATATGGCGAGCGGGGTGGCATCGATTGCCGGCAGCGTCGCCGGAGCGGTGGTCGGCATGGTCGCTGGCCGCGCGGGCTCGCGGGCCAAGGGCAAGAGCGCATCAAAATCTTAGCGGCGCGGGAACCAATCTTCGCCGCGTGCGTTTAGAGGCCGAGACGGGCAGTCCCCTCACCCCCCAGCACCCCCCAGCCCGTCCCGCCCAAACTGAAAAGCCGGTCGAAAGACCGGCTTTCTTTTTGCCGCGCGCCGCCTGCCCTCAGCGCGACACAGTCGAATGGAACTTATGCCGTCACAGCGCGTTCAGCGGACAAAGGGACATCTGATTCGAGTCCTCAGGAGGTTAAGATGAGAAAGCTTGCAAGCGTTTTGAGTTCGGCCGCCCTTGCTGCGGCGATGGCCGTAACGTCGTTTGCGCCCGCCAATGCCGCCCCGTTGCCGGCTCCCCCAATCGTCACGGACAGCGGCGTCGTCAACGTTCAATGGGGTATGACGGACCGGCCGCGGCCCAACTATCTTGACGGCCCCCGCGTTTGGCGCCGCGATGGCCACCGCCACGGCTGGTACGGCGGCAACTACTATTACAACGGGCATCGCGGCTATCGCCACCGCCGTCACGGTTACACTTACTACAATGGCTGGTGGTTCCCGGCCGGCGCGTTCATCGCCGGAGCGATCATCGGCAGCGCAATCAACAATCCGCCTCCTCCCCGCTACTATCGCGGCGGCGGCAGCGCCCACGTGCAGTGGTGCTACAACCGCTACCGGTCGTATCGGGAGTGGGACAACACCTTCCAGCCCTACCATGGCCCGCGCCAGCAGTGCTACTCGCCCTACGATTGATAGCTGAGCGAATTCAGCCTGTTGAGCCCCGCGCCGCACGCCGCGGGGCTTTTCGTTACCGGGTGAGCGTCCGCGATACGGCGTCGTGCCAGCCCGCGAGTTTGCGCTTGCGCGAGGCGGCATCCATCGCCGGTTCGAAGCGCCGGTCGAGCGCCCAGCGTTTGGCGAACGCCTTTTCCTTCGGCCATACGCCCGCGCGGGACCCGGCAAGCCATGCCGCCCCCAGCGCCGTCGTTTCGAGGATCTTCGGCCGGTCGACAGGCGCATCGAGAATGTCGGCAAGGCGCTGCATGGTCCAGTCGGAGGCGACCATGCCGCCATCGACCCGCAGCATCGTCTTCGCCGCGGCGCCCTTCCAGTCCTTCTTCATCGCCGCAAGCAGGTCGAAGGTCTGATAGGCAACGGATTCCAGCGCCGCACGCGCGAATTCGGCGGCTCCGGAATTGCGCGTCAGGCCGAACATCGCGCCACGCGCATTGGCGTCCCAGTGCGGCGCGCCTAGGCCGACGAAGGCGGGCACGAGATAGACGCCCTGCGTCTCGTCGGCCTTCGCCGCCAGTTCTCCGGAGCGTTCCGACTTGTCGATCACCTTCAGCGAATCGCGCAGCCACTGCACCGCGGCACCCGCGATGAAGATCGAGCCTTCCAGCGCGTATGTGGTCTTGCCGCCGAGCCGGTAAGCGATGGTCGTCAGCAGGCGGTTCTTCGAACGCACCATCTGCGCGCCGGTGTTGAGCAGCGCGAAGCAGCCGGTGCCATAGGTGGATTTCATCATCCCCGGCTCGAAACAGGCCTGGCCGATCGTCGCGGCCTGCTGGTCGCCGGCCACACCGAGGATGGGGATTTCCGCGCCGAGCAGCGCCTTGTCGGTGACGCCGAAATCGTCGGCGCAATCTTTCACCTCCGCCAGCAGCGGCCGGGGCACGCGCAACAGCTTCAAGAGCTCGTCATCCCATTGATTCGTCGAGATGTTGTAGAGAAGCGTGCGCGAGGCATTGGTGGCATCGGTGGCATGCACGCGCCCGCCGGTGAGCCGCCAGATCAGGAAGGTGTCGATCGTGCCCGCCACGAGTTCGCCCTTCTCGGCGCGTTTGCGGGCGCCCTTCACCTTGTCCAGCATCCAGGCGATCTTGGTTCCGGAGAAGTAGGGATCGAGCAGCAGCCCGGTCTTGGCGGTGAAGCGCGGCTCCAGCCCTGCCTTCTTCAGCTTGGCGCAGACCGGCGCTGTGCGCCTGTCCTGCCAGACGATCGCGTGGTGGATCGGCTTGCCGGTGGCCCTGTCCCATATCACCACGGTCTCGCGCTGGTTGGTGATGCCGATGGCGGCAATGTCGCTGGGCTTGAGCTTCGCCTTCTTCACCGCGTCGCGCATGGTGGCGAGAGTCGACGACCAGATTTCTTCCGGATCGTGCTCGACCCAGCCCGACGCCGGATAGATCTGCGCGAACTCCTTCTGGGCTTTGGCGGCGATGTTCATGTCGCCGTCGAAGACGATCGCGCGGCTGGAGGTCGTGCCTTGATCGATGGCAAGGATGTAGCCGCTCATGCCGGCCTCGCAGCCGGATACGCAACCGAAAGGCACCTCGCCTGTGACGTCATTCGTTCCTCCCAAAGCACGTCGCACCGGTGGCTTGCCTCTCACCGGAGAGAGTCATCGCCGTAAAGGAAATGTTTCGAACCGTATTCGAATGTCAAACGAAATCAACGTCGTCAGGCCGACGTCTCGATCAACTCGACCTCCGCCTCGGCGAGAATCTCCCGGACCGCGGGGATGTCGCAGCGGTCGGTGATGAACGTGTTCATCTGCTTCAGATGGCCGATGCGCACCGGCGCGGTGCGCTCGAACTTGGTGCTGTCGGCAACGAGAATGACGTGCCGCGCGTTCGCGATGATCGCCTGGGCGACCTTCACCTCGCGATAGTCGAAGTCGAGCAGTGCGCCGTCATGGTCGATTGCGGAGACGCCGATCACCGCGTAGTCGACCTTGAACTGGCGGATGAAATCCACCGCCGCCTCGCCGACGATGCCGCCGTCGGAGCCGCGCACGACGCCGCCCGCGATCACCACCTCGATCGAAGGATAGACGCGCATCCTATTCGCGACATTGATGTTGTTGGTGATGACCATCAACCCCTGATGGTCGAGCAGCGCCTTCGACACGGCCTCGGTCGTGGTGCCGATATTGACGAAGAGCGAGGCATTGTCGGGAATGAGCTTCGCCGCCGCCTTGCCGATCGCGTCCTTCTCGTCGGCGGCGATCTTGCGCCGCGCCTCGTATTGCAGGTTCTCGATCCCCGACGGAAACAGCGCCCCACCGTGGACCCGTGTGAGCAGGCGCTGGTCGCAGAGGTCGTTCAGATCCTTGCGGATCGTCTGCGGGGTGACCTGGAAATGAGCCGAGAGATCCTCGACCAGCACCCTGCCCCTTTCCTTCGCGAGCTGGATGATCTCAGAATGCCTGGGCGTCAAAAGCACCGCACGTCCTCCCGTTTTCGTTTTTCGCGAAGCTAGCCGAAAACGAAAGTGTCGGAAAGTCTTCAGGCCGAGATGTTTCGGGCGATCTCAAGAATGACGTCCACAGCCATGTCCGCATCCTCCTCGCGCATGTCGAACTGGCCGGCCTGGAAGCGGATCGCAATCTTGCCGTCGACCTTCGTCTGCGTCAGGTAGATGCGCCCGTCGTCATTGATGCGGCGAAGAAGCTCGTAATTATGCGCGTCGAGATGGCCGTCGGGCGCCGCCATATGCCGGAACGTGAACAGCGACAGCATCGGCGGCGTGACGATCTCGAAGCCGGGCTCTGCCGCCAGCCGCTCCGCCACCTTGCGCGACCATGCGACATGGTTGCGGATCATCTGGCGAAGATGTTCGAGCCCGTAGGCGCGCAGCAGGAACCAGAGCTTCAGCGCACGGAAGCGGCGGCCGAGCGGCACCGACCATTCCGAGTAGTTGATCATACCGTCGGCGCCATGGGTCTTCAGGTATTCCGGCTGGATGGCGAGCGTGCGCACCAGTTCGTCCGGGTTGGCAATGAACTGGACCGAACAGTCGAACTGCGCGCCCAGCCATTTGTGCGGATTGAAGACGATCGAATCGGCCCCGTCGACGCCCTGCCAGTAATGTCGGAACTCCGGGCAGATCATGGCCGACCCCGCCCAGGCCGCGTCGACATGGACGTAAAGGTTGTGCTGCCGAGCAATCTCGACGACACCTGCCACATCGTCCGTGCCGCCGACGCTGGTGCCACCGACCGATGCGATGATGCCGGCCGGCAGGAAGCCAGCGTCAATATCCCGACCGATCGCCGCTTCGAGCGCGCCGAGGTCCATCGCGCGGTTCGGCCCCTGGACGGGTATGCGTACCAGATTGTCCTGGCCGATACCCGATACCCAGATCGCGCGATCGACTGAGGTGTGCACCTCCCCGGAACAGTAGATCCGCAGCTTCGGCTGACCCGACAGCCCGTGGATATTGCCCTTCCAGTTCAGCGCCCGCTCGCGCATCACCAGCACGGCGTTGAGCGTGGCCGACGACGCGGAATCCTGGATCACGCCGGTGAAGCGGTCAGGCAGGCCGAGCGCCTGGCGCAGCCAGTCGACGACGCGGGTCTCCATCTCGGTGGCGGCCGGCGAGGTCTGCCAGAGCATGCATTGCGCCGCCATGGCGGAGACGAGGTATTCGGCAACGACGGAGGCTGGCGCGGCATTGGCAGGGAAATAGGCGAAGAAGCGCGGATGCTGCCAATGCGTCATGCCCGGCACGACGATGCGCTCGAAATCGGCGAAGATCGCGTCCATCGGCTCGCCGGCCTCCGGCGCGCTCGCTTCGAGCTGCGCGGCGATGTCTCCGGGCTTCGTCTGCGCCCTGACCGGCAGGTCGCGCAACCGGGCACGGTATTCGGCGCCCCACTCGGCGGCGCGCGCAGACCATTCGCGGAACTCGCTGTCCCGCATCGCGTCAGCTCATCGGAAAGTCGGGCAGGTCCTTGAATGCGGCCTTGAGCGCGCTCGACCAGCCGGCGGACACGGTGCGGTAGTAGGGATCGTCGCCGGTGATACGCTTCTGGAACGACACCCGCAGCGAATCCTTCTCGTAGAACAGCATGTCGAGCGGCAGGCCGACCGACAGGTTCGACTTCAAGGTCGAGTCGAAGGAGACCATGAGCAGCTTGGCCGCCTCCTCGAAGCTCATCGTCGGGTCATAGGCGCGCACGATGATCGGCCGGCCATACTTGTACTCGCCAATCTGGAAGAAGGGCGTGTCGCCGCCGGCCTCGATGAAATTGCCTTCCGGATAGATCATGAACAGGCGGGGCTCGCTGCCCTTGATCTGGCCGCCGAGGATGAAGGAGGCGTTGAAGGACGTCTCGGCCTTCTGTCCCTCCAACGCCGTTCCGTTGATCACGTCGCGCACGACATTGCCGACGATCTGCGCCGTCCGGAACATCGACGGCGTCTCCAGCAGTGTCGGGACCCTGTCGCCCACCGCTTTGGTGCGCTCGTCGAGAAGGCTGACCACGGCCTGGGTGGTGGCGAGATTGCCGGCTGACAAGAGCACTATGACGCGTTCGTCGGGCTCCGACCAGACACGCATCTTGCGGAAGGTCGAAATGTTGTCGACGCCGGCGTTCGTGCGCGTGTCCGACATGAACACGAGCCCGCGATCTATCTTCAGGCCGACACAATAAGTCATGGAATCGATCCGCAGCGGATGGGTCGGGGATTACTGCTCGACCGTAATGTGAACCGCAAGCGTTTCCAGTGCCTGTCCCAACCGAATTCCCGATACGGGCGCGGTATCGCGATAATCCCGCCCGGTGGCGAGGGTGACGTAGGTCTCGTCCGGCGACATGCGGTTCGAGGGGTCGAAGCCGACCCAACCGAGGCCGGCGACATGGGCTTCGGCCCAGGCATGGCTCGCCGCCTGTTCACCCGCCTTCATCAGATAGCCGCTTATATAGCGGGCGGGGAAGCCGCACATGCGGGCCGCCGAGATGAATATGTGCGTATGGTCCTGGCAGACGCCCGCGCCGATGGCGAGGGCGTCCTCGGCGGTGGTGGCGGAGGTCGTCGCGCCAGTCTTGTACTCGACGCGGTCGGCGATTTGGTCCTTGAGACGGTGCAGCCGCTCCAGATCGTCGCCCTCGCCCATGCCCTTGGCGAGCGCCGCGACCTTCTTGCCTGCCGCGGTCAGCGGCGTCTCCGCCTCGAATAGCCACATCGGCGCAAAGCCGCGATGCGGCCCTGTCACGCCTGCCGTGTCGATCGTATCCACCTCGCCCGACGCGGTGATGGCGATGCTGCGCGGGTCTCCCTCGATCGAGAGAAGTCTCGTTTCGTTGCCGAAGCAGTCGATATAGCGAAGTTCTTCGCGCGCGCCTTCGACCTTGATCTCCCAGGAGATGACCGTCTGGGTTCGCCCGCTCTGCGGCGTCAGCCGCAGCCGCTGCAGTCCGTAGCTCAGCGGCGCGTCGTAGCCGTAATCGGTCCGGTGGAGGATCTTCAGTCGCATGGTGGCAATGTCAGTTGAACCGGTATTCCTCGGCGATCTGGGCGCCGAGACGGTTGTTGTCGCCGATGAACTCGACAAGGAACTCGTGCAGGCCGCGGTCGAAAATGTCCTTGATCGAGCCGACCCGCAGTTTGGCGAGCGTGGTCTCGACGGTGTCGTGGCAACCGAACCGACCGCCGTATTCCGTCGCCAGATAGCCGAGGCTCTCGGCAATGTTACGGTAGCAGAAGGCGAGCGAGCGCGGCATGCGGCTGTTCAGGATGAGGAAGTCGGCGATGTTGGTCGGCTTGTATTCCGCCTCGTAGACCCAGCGGTACGAGCGGTGCGCGGCGACCGAGCGAAGGATCGATTCCCACTGGTAGTTGTCGAGCGAAGAGCCCACCCACGACACCGACGGAAGCAAGACGTAGTATTTCACGTCGAGGATGCGGGCCGTGTTGTCGGCGCGCTCGATGAAGGTGCCGATCTGGCTGAAGTCGAAGATCTCGTTGCGCAGCATGGTGCCGTAGAACGAGCCGCGGATGAAGGCGGTCTCGCGCTTGATCTGGTCGAGGATGCGTGGCAGGTCGCGCTCGTCGATCGGCGCTTTCAGCAGCCGCGTCATCGACATCCACGCCTCGTTGATGGCCTCCCAGGTCTCGCGCGTCAGTGCCGTCCGGACCATGCGACCGTTGTTGCGCGCGGTCTCGATCGCCGACATCACGCTCGACGCATTCGACGTATCGCGGAGCAGGAAGTCGGCGACGGTGTTGGCCGTGAATTCGGTGTGCTTCTGCAGGAACGAGAACTCGACGCCGGCCGAGACGACGACCGAGGTCCATTCGTCGGTCGAGCTCGCGGTGCGCGTCAGCGCGAGGCGCAGCCCGGCATCGACCAGCCGCGCCATGTTCTCCGCCCGCTCGATGTAGCGGTTCATCCAGTAGAGGCCGTTGGCGTTCCGTCCAAGCATGCTCAGTCGTCCAGAACCCAAGTGTCTTTGGTACCGCCGCCCTGCGACGAGTTCACAACCAGCGAGCCCTCCTGCAGCGCCACTCGCGTCAGGCCCCCGGGCACGATCTGGATCTTGTCGGAGACCAGAACGTAGGGCCGCAGATCGACGTGCCGGGGCGCAAGACCGCCTTCGACCAGGATCGGGCAGGTCGAAAGCGCCAGCGTCGGCTGCGCGATGTAGTTGCCGGGCTTTGCCGCGAGTTTCGCCGCGAACGTCTCGCGCTCCTTCTTGGACGCCGTTGGGCCGACCAGCATGCCGTAGCCGCCGGAGCCGTGCACCTCCTTTACCACCAGTTCGGCCAGGTGTTCCTGGACGTATTTCAGGCTGTCCGGCTCGGAACAGCGCCAGGTCGGGATATTGCCCAGGATCGCCTTGCGGCCGGTGTAGAACTCGATGATCTCCGGCATGTAGGAATAGATCGCCTTGTCGTCGGCGATGCCGGTGCCGGGCGCATTGGCGATGGTGATCTTGCCGGCGCGGTAGACGTCCATGATGCCCGGCACGCCCAGCGCCGAATCGGGCCGGAAGGTCAGCGGATCGAGATAGGCGTCGTCGACGCGGCGGTAGAGCACGTCGATCGGCTTGTAGCCCTGCGTCGTGCGCATGGCGATATGGCCGTCGACGACGCGCAGGTCGGAGCCCTCGACGAGTTCGACGCCCATCTGGTCGGCGAGGAAGGCGTGCTCGAAATAGGCCGAGTTGAAGATGCCCGGCGTCAGCACCGCGATCGTCGGCGTCCCCTTGCAGCTCTCCGGCTTCACGTTGGCCAGCGACTGGCGCAGCAGTTGCGGATAGTTTTCGACCGGCCGCACCTTCACGTGCTGGAACAGCTCCGGGAAGAGCTGCATCATCGTCTCGCGGTTCTCCAGCATGTAGGAGACGCCAGACGGCGTGCGCGCATTGTCCTCGAGCACGAAGAACTCGTTCTCGCCGGTGCGCACGATGTCCACGCCGATGATGTGCGTATAGACGCCGGCGGGCGGCCTGACCCCGATCATTTCTGGCAGGAACGCCTCGTTGCCGGCGATCAGGTGCTTGGGGATGCGGCCGGCCTTCAGGATTTCCTGGCGGTGATAGATGTCATCGAGAAAGGCGTTGAGGGCGACCACACGCTGCTCGATGCCCTGGGTGAGGCGCCGCCATTCCTGGCCGGAGAGGATGCGCGGAACGATGTCGAAGGGGATCAGCTTCTCCGAAGCATCCTCATGCCCGTAGACGGCGAAGGTGATGCCGGTCTTGCGGAAGACACGCTCTGCATCGCCCATCTTCTCCGTCAGGCGAGCCGGATCCTGCTTCAGAAGCCATTGCTCATAGCCCGCATACGGCTTCCGAACCCCCGACCCGTCGGGGCGCATTTCGTCGAACGCAACCAATCGGTCTTACTCCCCTATGCCTTCATTTCATCGGGCAAGTGGCGGGAATGCAAGCGCAATCGCGCGTCAGATGCACAAAGCACTGCCAAAGTCGGATTTTGCACAGCGCAACGGCACGCTGCATGTTTCTTGAACGTGCACCTGACTGCAAACCGGGCGGCGTCGCGCCGCGCTCAGAATGCGCGGAAGGTCATGATGGTGAGCGTGTCCCTGATTCCGGGGACGGAATGCACCTGCTCGTTGACGAAGTGGCCGATGTCGGTCCCGTCCTCGATGTAGAATTTCACCAGCAGGTCCCACTGCCCGGCGGTGGAATAGATCTCGGAGGCGATCTCCTTGTCGGCGATCGCGCCCGCGACCTCGTAGGATTTGCCGAGATCGCATTTGACCTGGACGAACAGCGCCTGCATTCCGACCGCCTCTTCTGTTGAGTGCACCGACTCTCGCAGGAAGGACGCGCGGTTTCAAGGCAAGCAGGTCGCGTCCCCTTTCCAAGATGTGAAACCGGACGGCGATTTCCTGCGTATCATCTCAGAGTCCCGCAGCCGCGCTCCGCCATGGCGGCGAAGTCGGTGGGTCACGACGGGACAGGGAGCACCGCCATGCGCATCCTGCTTGCCGCCATCCTTTCCGCCACGCTCGCGCTGCCCGCCTTCGGCGGTGAGGCCGAGATCCGCTCTGGCCAGTCGGCAATCGACGGGCAGCTGAAGGCGTTCCTCGCCGACGACGGCGCTGCCGCCTACAGCTTCGCCGCGCCCAACATCAAGCGCATCTTCCCGACGGTCGAAGCCTTCATGGGCATGGTGACCAACGGCTACGCGCCGGTGCGTCGGCCCAAGACCTATGCCTTCGGCAAGGTCGAGGAAACGGGCCCGACTTCGATCGTCCAGCAGGTCCTGATCGTCGGACCCGACGGCAAGGATTATGAAGCCGTCTACACGCTCGAGCTGCAGCCCGACGGAACGCACAAGATCACCGGATGCAGCCTGCGCGCCTCGAACGCGCTCACCATCTGATCAGTCCGCCATCCTGAGCAGCCCGAGCGCGATAACCGTCAGACCGGCGACGGCGGCGCCCATGATCGTGCCCCATGTCGTATCGACCGCCGCGACCAGCGCGCTGTAGCCCTTCAGCGTGGACAGGTTGGTGGCATTGTAGGTGAGGTAGGCGAAGAAGCCGAACAGCGCGCCGTTGAGCGCCGCGACGGCCGGACGCGCCGGGTCGAGCCCGGTCGAGACGGCGAAATAGACCAGGCCGACCACGTAGAGCGCGTAGAACACGGCCGCCACGCCCCAGCGCGGCTGGTCGAGGATCAGGTCGCCGATCCGAGACATGTAGAAGCCGCGGGCGACAAGGCCCAGCCACAGCGCGTCGAGAACGAGAAAGATCGCAAGAGCAATCACATAGGCGGCAACATATCTCATCCGAAGCCTTCGCGAGAGAGGGACACCGCCGCAGATACGATGATTGCGGTCCGGAAGTTTCCGTCACGGCGCACGAATTCAGACGGGCGGAATATCGCCCCTCGCCCAGCCTTCCGTCACTTGCGCCGCATGGTCGACGAAGCGCTGTTCGCGGATGGCCGCGCGCAACCCGCGCATCAGGTCCTGATAGTAGGAAATATTGTTCCAGGTGAGCAGCATGCCGCCCAGCGCCTCGCCCGAGCGGATCAGGTGGTGGATATAGGCGCGGCTGTAGTCGCGCGCGGCCGGACAGTCGCTCTCCTCGTCGAGCGGCCGCGGGTCGTCGGCGTGGCGGGCGTTGCGGAGGTTGATCTTGCCGCGGCGCGTATAGGCAAGGCCATGGCGACCGGCGCGCGTCGGCATCACGCAGTCGAACATGTCGATCCCGCGCGCCACCGACTTGACGATGTCATCGGGCGTGCCGACGCCCATCAGGTAGCGTGGCTTCTCGGCCGGAAGCTCCGGGCAGGTCGCCTCCAGCATCTTGAGCATCACCGCCTGCGGCTCGCCCACCGCCAGCCCGCCGACGGCATAGCCCTTCAGCTCCAGCGCCCTCAGCGCCTGCGCCGAGCGGACGCGCAGGTCGGCATCGTCGCCGCCCTGGACGATGCCGAACATCGCCTTGCCGGGCTGGTCGCCGAAGGCCGCCCTGCAGCGCTCGGCCCAGCGCAGCGACAGTTCCATCGCCCGCTCGATCTCCTTGCGCATAGCCGGCAGTGCCACGCATTCGTCGAGCTGCATCTGGATGTCGGAATCGAGCAACCCCTGTATTTCGATCGAGCGCTCCGGCGTCATGTGCCAGGGCGAGCCGTCGATATGCGAGCGGAAGGTGACGCCGTCCTCGGTCAGCTTGCGCAGCTTCGACAGCGACATGACCTGGAAACCGCCCGAATCGGTCAGGATCGGCCACGGCCAGCGCGCAAACTCGTGCAGCCCGCCGAGCCGCGCCACCCGCTCGGCGCCGGGACGCAGCATCAGGTGATAGGTATTGCCCAGGATGATGTCGGCGCCGGCGCCGCGCACCTGGTCCATATACATCGCCTTCACCGTTCCGCCGGTGCCGACCGGCATGAAGGCCGGCGTCACGATCGTGCCGCGCGGCATGGAAATCTCGCCGTTGCGCGCCGCCCCGTCGGTGGCGTGAAGGGTGAACTGGAAGGTTGGCGTCATTGCTTCGCCCTGAATAACAGGCTCGCGTCACCATACGAATAGAACCGATACCCGCTCGCGATCGCATGCGCATACGCCGCCCGCATCGTCTCCAGCCCGCAAAAAGCGGATACGAGCATGAACAGCGTCGAGCGCGGCAGGTGGAAGTTGGTCATCAGCACGTCGACGAAGCGGAAACGATAGCCCGGCGTGATGAAGATGTCGGTCGGTCCGGTCCAGGCAGACAACGTCCCGTCCTCGCTCGCGGCGCTCTCCATCAGCCTGAGCGACGTCGTGCCGACGGCGACGATGCGCCCTCCCCGCGCCCTGACTGCGTTCAGCGCTGAAGCCGTCGTCGCCGAGATCGTGCCGGTCTCGGCATGCATCTTGTGATCGGCGGTGTCGTCGGCCTTGACCGGCAGGAACGTACCCGCGCCGACATGCAGCGTCACGAAATGCCGCTCGATTCCGGCCGCATCGAGCGCCGCGAAGAGCTCCGGCGTGAAATGCAGTCCGGCCGTAGGTGCTGCGACCGCGCCTTCCTCGTCGGCATAGACGGTCTGGTAGTCGATCCGGTCGCGCTCGTCGTCCGGACGCTTCGACGCGATATAGGGTGGCAGCGGGATATGGCCGACCGTATGCAGCGCCTCGTCCAACGTCGCGCCGGAGAAGTCGAAGCGCAACAGCGCCTCGCCGCCCTCGCCCTTTTCCTCCACGGTCGCGTCGAGCGCACCCATCAGGCAGATGTTTTCTGTGTGGCCGAAAGCGATGCGATCGCCCACCGCGACGCGCTTGGCGGGACGCAGGAATGCGCGCCAGCTGTCCGGCCCGACACGCATGTGCAGCGTGGCATCGACCTGCGCGGACGTCTCGCCCCGGCGCCTCAACCCGCTGAGCTGCGCGGGAATGACTTTCGTGTCGTTGAAGACGAGCGCGTCTCCGGCACGCAAAAGGCCGGGAAGATCGCTGACGACGCGATCGGCGAAAGCCTCACCCGGCCTGACGACCAGCAGCTTGGCGGAGTCGCGGGGCGCCGCCGGGCGGAGCGCGATGCGGTCCTCCGGCAGGTCGAAATCGAACAGGTCGACCTTCATTGGATCTCGGAGCAGTCCACGACGAAGGCGCCCTTGCCCTTGAAGGTGAACACGCCACCGGCAACCCGGCTGTCGCCCTCTTCCGCCTTCACGACACGCAGGCGGCCGATGATTTCGTTGACGTTCTCGTCGGTGAAGTCGACCGCCAACATGCGGTCGTCCTCAAACCCCTGGCCGACGGTGATCGGCGTCCCCGGATAGGATTCGGGGGTCGATGACCACGTTTGGTCGCCGATGGTGATCACCGCACGGGAAATGGACAGCACGTCTATGTGGCCGACGAGCAGGTCGATGCCGACGCCCTCGCCGCCACACGACAACTCTCCGGTCGCCTGGGCGGGCCAGGCGGCAGATGCGAGCAGTGCGGCGGCGAGAAGAGCGCGCTTCATGATCAGGCGTCCGCAGCCACCCGCATGGTCTTGATCGAATCTGGATCGCGCACGGGTTCGCCGCGCTTGATCTTGTCGACGTTTTCCATACCCTCGATCACCTGCCCCCACACCGTGTACTGGCGGTTCAGGAAGGCCGCGTCGCCGAAGCAGATGAAGAACTGCGAGTTGGCGGAGTTGGGGCTCGACGACCGCGCCATCGAGCAGGTGCCGCGCACATGCGGCATGTTGTTGAACTCGGCGGGCAGGTTCGGCTTGTCCGAGCCGCCCATTCCGGTGCCCGTCGGGTCGCCGCCCTGGGCCATGAAGCCTTCGATGACGCGGTGGAAGACCACGCCGTCGTAGAACTTCTCGCGGGCGAGTTCCTTTATCCGGGCGACGTGCTTGGGCGCTACGTCAGGGAGCAGCTGGATCACGACCTTGCCTTTGGTCGTCTCCATGATGAGCGTGTTTTCCGGATCCTTGATCTCGGCCATTGGGTATCCTTCCTTCTTTACTTGTTGTCGGCCGCGATGCGGACCTTGATCATGCGGTCGGGGTCGGCGACTTCGCCATTTTCGCCCGCGCCCCGCTTGATCTTGTCGACGAATTCCATGCCCTTCTCAACCTCGCCGACGACCGTGTAGTCGCCGTTGAGGGACGGGTATTCCGTGAACATGATGAAGAACTGCGAGTTGGCGGAATTCGGGTCCGGCGAGCGGGCCATGCCGAGCACGCCCCGCACGAAGGGCGTCGACGAGAATTCGGCAGGCAGGTCGGGCTTGTCGGAACCGCCCGTTCCGGCGCGTGAGGCGTTGAAGCCGTCCTCCATGTCGCCGAACTGCACGTCGCCCGTCTGGGCCATGAAGTCCTGGATCACGCGGTGGAAGGCGACGTTGTCATAGGCGCCTTCGCGCACGAGCTGCTTGATCCGCTCGACATGCTTGGGTGCGAGATCGGGCCTGAGCGCGATCGTGACGTCGCCGTCCTTCAGCGTGATGATCATCGTGTTCTCGGGATCGGCGGCGAAGGCCGGCTGCCCGAGCAGCATCGCGCCGAGCGCGAGGGCGGAAACGAAGATGCGTCTGTTCATGCAATGCTCCGGAAAGGTCAGGATGCGAACTTGGCCGCCAGCGCCTTCGCGACGACCGCCGGGACGAAAGGACGGATGTCGCCGCCCATCGACGCGATCTGGCGGACCAATGTGGCGGTAATCGTACGCACCGACGGGCTCGCGGGCAGAAACACGGTCTGGAGTTCCGGCGCCATCGTCTCGTTCATGCCGGCCATCTGCATCTCGTAGTCAAGATCGGTGCCGTCGCGCAGGCCGCGGATCATGATCTGCGCGCCATATTTGCGCGCGGCGTCGATCAGCAATCCCTCGAAGGAGATGACCTCCAGCTTGCGGGCGTCGTCGCCGAGTTCGTCGCGGGCCGCGGCTTCGATCAGCTTGACGCGTTCCTCGAGGCTGAACACAGGTGTCTTGGAGACCTGGATGCCGATCGCCACGAAGATCTTGTCCGAAATGGTGAGCGCGCCTTTCAGCACGTCGAGATGCCCGTTGGTCAGCGGGTCGAAGGAGCCTGCGTAGATGGCGATGCGTTTTGTCATGGCGGTGCTTCTAGTGATCTCGCTCACAGAAGGCAATTCGCCATCGCGGTAGGTGAGATGAACGGCGAATGAACGACCCGCTCAGATCAAGTTCAAGATGATCACGGCAATGTGCGGGGCAAGACAGTGAAACCGAAACGGCTTTCGCCCGTTACTGCTGTCAAGGAGAAGACGCCATGATCATTCTGATGCTTGCCGCCGCAATGACCATCGCCATGCTGATCGCGACCGCCTTCGGCTTCCACGAGGAAAGCCGCCGCGCGCGGCAGGAGCAGAAGATCCGCTCCACACGGCCCTTCGGCCTGATCGACTGAGCGGAACCGACGGAGGAACTACTCCGTCGGCGCCTCGGGCTGCGCCGGCGATTCCGCCTGACCCTCGCCGTCTTCCTCCGACGCGTCGGATATCCTCTCGACCGAGACGACCTTCTCGCCTTCCGCCGTCTTGAACACGGTCACGCCCTTGGTGGCGCGGCTGGCGAAGCGGATGCCTTCGACAGGCACGCGGATCACCTGTCCGCCGTCCGAGACCAGCATGATCTGGTCCGAGGCATCGACCGGGAACGCGGCGACGAGCCGTCCGATCTCGTCGACCTTCGACACGTCGGTAGCGCGAATGCCCTTGCCGCCACGGCCGATGACACGGAAGTCATAGGACGACGAGCGCTTGCCATAACCGTATTCGGTCACCGTCAGCACGAACTGCTCGTGCGCCTTCAACGCCTCGTAGCGCTCGTCGGACAGTTCGGTCTCCTCGCCGACCTCCTCGTTGGTCAGCGCCACGTCCTCCACGCCTTCCTCGCCTTCCGCAGAGGCCAGCCGGCGTTCGGCAACGGAGCGCTTCAGATAGGCGGCACGTTCGGCTGCCGAGGCATCGACATGCTCGAGGATGGTCATCGAGATAGCGCGGTCGCCCTCGCCCATGGCGATGCCGCGCACGCCGGTCGAATCACGACCCTTGAACACGCGCACGTCGGTGACCGGGAAGCGGATGCACTGGCCGGAATCGGCCGTTAAAAGCACGTCGTCGTTCTCCGTGCAGGTCTCGACCGCGAGGATCGCGTCGCCCTCTTCGTCGAACTTCATCGCGATCTTGCCGTTGCGCTTCACGTCGGCGAAGTCGGACAGCTTGTTGCGCCTGACCGTGCCGCGCGTGGTGGCGAACATCACGTCGAGCTTGTCCCACTCGGATTCGTCGGGCAGCGGCAGGATCGCGGTGATGCGGTCGCCTTCTTCCAGCGGCAGCATGTTGCGCAGGAACTTGCCCTTCGACTGCGGCGTGCCGATCGGCAGACGCCACACCTTTTCCTTGTAGACGATGCCGCGCGAGGAGAAGAACAGGATCGGCGTGTGCGTATTGGCGACGAACAGCCGGGTGACGAAATCCTCGTCCTTGGTCGACATGCCGGAGCGGCCCTTACCGCCGCGCGCCTGCGCCCGATAGATCGAGAGGGGCACGCGCTTGATGTAGCCGGTATGCGTGACGGTCACGACCATGTCCTCGCGCTGGATCAGGTCCTCGTCGTCCATATCCGCGCCACCGTCGACGATCTCGGTGCGCCGCGGCGTACCGAACTCGTCGCGCACGGCGGCAAGCTCGTCCTTGACGATCGTCTGGATCCGCACGCGGGACGCCAGGATGTCGAGGAAATCGGTGATCTCAGCGCCGATCTTGTTCAGCTCGTCGGCGATCTCGTCGCGGCCGAGCGCGGTGAGGCGGGCAAGGCGCAGTTCGAGGATCGCGCGCGCCTGCTCTTCCGAAAGATTGTAGGTGCCGTCCTCGTTGATGCGATGGCGCGGGTCGTCGATCAGCAGGATCAGCGATTCCACGTCGTGCGCCGGCCAGCGGCGCGTCATCAACTGGTCGCGCGCCGACTGCGGGTCGGGCGCGCTGCGGATCACTCTGATCACTTCATCGATATTGGCGACCGCGATTGCCAGGCCGACCAGCACATGGGCGCGTTCGCGCGCCTTGCGCAGCAGGAATTTCGTCCTCCGGCTCACCACTTCCTCGCGGAACTGGTTGAACGCCTTCAGCATGTCGATCAGCGTCATCTGCTCCGGCTTGCCGCCGTTGAGCGCAACCGCGTTGACGCCGAACGACGTCTGCAGCGGCGTGAAGCGGTAGAGCTGGTTGAGGATGACTTCGGCGTTCGCATCGCGCTTCAGTTCGATGACGACGCGGTAGCCCTGCCGGTCGCTCTCGTCGCGGATGTCGGAAATGCCCTCGATGCGCTTCTCGCGCACCAGTTCGGCCATCTTCTCGATCATCGTCGCCTTGTTCACCTGATAGGGAACCTGGTCGACGATGATCGCCTCGCGGTCGTTGGCGCGTTGCTCTATCTCGACGCGTCCGCGCATCTGCACCGAACCGCGACCGGTCGAATAGGCGGAGTAGATGCCGGAACGGCCGAGGATGATGCCGCCGGTCGGGAAATCGGGACCCGGGATGATGTCCATCAGGTCGGGCAGTTCGATTGCCGGATTGTCGATCAGCGCGATGGCGGCGTTGCAGACCTCGGCGAGATTGTGCGGCGGGATATTGGTCGCCATGCCGACCGCGATGCCGCCCGAGCCGTTGACCAGCAGATTGGGGAAGCGCGCCGGCAGGACTTTCGGCTCGCTATCGGAGCCGTCGTAATTGTCCTGGAAATCGACCGTATCCTTGTCGATGTCCTCGATCAGTTCGTGCGCGACCTTGGTCAGGCGCGCCTCGGTGTAGCGCATCGCCGCCGGCGGATCGCCGTCGATGGAGCCGAAATTGCCCTGCCCGTCGATCAGCGGCACGCGCAGAGACCAGTCCTGCGCCATGCGCACCAGCGCGTCGTAGATCGAGGCGTCGCCATGCGGGTGATACTTACCCATCACGTCCGACACCGGACGGGCCGACTTCACATGCTTGCGGTTCCAGTGATAGCCGCTCTCATGCGCCGCATAGACAATGCGGCGGTGAACCGGCTTCATCCCGTCGCGCACGTCGGGCAGCGCGCGACTGACGATGACGCTCATCGCATAGTCGAGATAGGAGCGCTGCATCTCCTCGATGATGGAGACGGGCTCGATGCCGTCCGGCCCCTCGCCCTGCGGCGGCTTGGTCAGGTCACTCAATTGGCGTCACACTTCATAGCAGAATCAACACTTCCTTATATAGGAAGCGGGGCGGATTCTCCAACCTCGACAGACTGTTTCACAGGCGATAATTACGCAATATTATCAATCGCTTGCATGATTTATTGAGACGCCCGCGGAGACTGCCCTGCGGCCGTTGCCCGGAATGCGCCCCGACGCGCCGGAATCGGCTGCGCCTTTCCCTTCCGGCACACCCCTCCTGCCACCGGCGCCGGCGGCGCGAAACGCGGCCGGCGTCAGCCCGATCACGCGTTTGAAGCGCCGGTTGAAGGTCGACAGATCGTTGAAGCCGGCGTCAAAGGCGATGGCGGAAATCGGCTCGGCCGTCCGGCGCAGCCTGACCGCGGCGAGGTTCAGCCGGCGTGCGAGCACGAACTGGTAAGGGGTCTGGCCCGTGACCTGGCGGAAGACGCGCAGGAAGTGAAACGGGCTGGTGGCGGCGCCGGAAGCGAGCGCCGAGATATCGGTCGGCCGCGCCGGGTCGATCTCGATCAGGCGCACGGCCTCGGCCACCCGCCGCTGGTCAGCGCGGCGTGGCGGAGCCGCCGGTCTGGCGCCGGCGCAATGCGTCAACGCCGCCCCGGCCAGGCGCAGCCCGATTTCCTCCATCTCGGCCGGTTCGCCATCGTCGCGCGCCGCCTCCGCCTCGGCGAGGAGCCGGCTCAGTTCCGGCATCGCGGGAACGCGCGGCGCATCGAAGCCGACACGTGTCAGGCCGGGCAAGTGCTCCACGATCTGGTCGAGGAGAGCGCCGCTGAAATGGAACGACAGGCACCGATCGCCCGCCGCGTGCTCATGGCCGCATTCGAAACACGATCCTTCATTGCCCAGAAGCAGGGCGCCGGGCGCGAGCATCGCGGTCCCCTGGGTCGTCCGGTAGCGGAACGTGCCGGCGGTGACCGCCGCGACGCAGAAGTCGCCGTGCGCCTCCTCGAACGGCCGGTCGCCGCGGGCGGCCGTGCAGACCACGTCGTCCGCCCGCCAGCCGTTCCCGGCCGCAATGGTTCGTGAAACCGAAGTCATGGCGCGCAAAATAGCAGTTTTTCCCAAGCCGCGGCAACGGAACCCCGCCATTCTCCCCATCTCTGCTGACACAACGCGAACGACCAATTGTCTCGCGAATTCAACAAGGAGGACAAACATGATCGATCATCTGTCGATTGGCGTCCGCGACGTCGCCCACGCTGGGGCCTTCTACGACGCAACACTCGCGCCGCTGGGCTTCAGCCGCCTCAGCGACAGCCCCGACTCGCTCGGCTATGGCGGCGACCGGGTGGCGCTCTGGGTCAACGCGGCGGAGCGGCCGGTGCCGGCCGACAAGGCGTCGGGCCTGCATTTCTGCTTCGACGCGCCATCGCGCGCGGCAGTCGACGCGTTTCACGCCGCCGCGCTGGCCGCCGGCGGATCCGACAACGGCCAGCCCGGGCTGCGCGACGACTACGGACCGAACTACTATGCCGCCTTCGTCGTCGACCCGGACGGCTACCGGCTGGAGGCCTTCTGCGGCCGGCCGGAATAAGGTCGATCAGTCCGCCCACGTCCGACGCAGGCGAGCTTGGCCGTCCTGCGTCGGCGCCATCTCGGGGAATGAGTTAGGATCGGGGAAGTCTCAAGCGCCCCTCGAACAGCGCGCGCAGGATCAACCAAATCACCACGATACAGAAGATCGAAATCGGCCACGTGTAGTAGATCAAGCCCAAAACGAATACTCCGTAAATCGGATCGATGGCCGACGCCACGGCAATGCCGATCACGTAGAGAACGATTGCGAGAATGAAGTACATTGTCTGACCTTTTAGCGGATGATGATTGACATGAAAACGACGAACGTGACGCCGAAGATCAGGTCAAAGAGCGCAGCGCTTTCGCCAACATCCCGCCGAAGGCAAACCGGAAGCGGAAGAACTCCTTCTCGCCGCACCTCTCCGGGACCGCAACGCCATTGAGCGCATGTTCTGCAGGCTCAAGGACTTCCGCCGCATCGCCACCCGATACGATCGGCTGGCTACAAACTTCCTCGCGGCGGTCTGCATCGCAGCAACCGCCAGTTACTGGTTCTGAGTCCGGACCCTAGTCGTTTCATGCGTTTATGAGGTCTGCCAGAGGAGTCGGCACGCCGATCGGCGACTAAGGCGCCGCGCAGACGCCTGCAACCCCTTGAAACTGCGAACGCGATTTGCCCTTCTGTCGCGACACTTCAGGGGGAGACGGCGTTGTCTGCGATCGAAACCACTTCGCCGTTCCGCGCCTTTGTCGCGCTGGCCAGGCAGGGCCGCTGGGGCATTCCGTCCATCGCTGTCGGGATCGTCCTGATGACGGTGCTGTGGCTCGTGGCGGCCTTTTTCGCGATGATCGGCATATCGGTCATCGCGAAGATGCGAGCGGGCGACGAAATCGGCTCCATAACCGATCTCATCTCGCTCGGCTCCGGCGGTCCCATCGTGCCGGTCCAGTTGCTCGCCTCCATCGTCGTTCTATGGGTCGTCGCCCCGGCCGTGTTGTGGATTGTTCACAAGCGCGCTCTGCCCACGCTGTTCGGGTGGCATAGACGGATCGAGCTGTCCGAGCTGCGCAATGCGTTCATCGCATGCGGTCTGGTCACCCTGCTGATCTTTCTTCTCGTTCCCGACCCTTCGCACCTTCTCACGGCGCGCAGCGGCCTGACCCTTGCGGAATGGGCGGCCGCGTTCGTGCCCGTGACTGCCCTCATCATTCTGCAGTCCTCCGCGGAGGAGGTGGTGTTTCGCGGATATCTGGTTCAGCTCCTGGCCAACAGGTTCGCGAGCCCGCTGATCTGGGCTGCTCTGCCCGTCGTACTGTTCACGGCTGCCCACTGGGATCCTGCGGCCCTGCCCTACATGAACGCCGTCGCGCTGGGATCGGTGCTCATGTTCGCGACCGCCGCGACAATCCTGCTCGTCGTCACCGGCAATCTGGGTGCGTGCATGGGATACCATGCGGCGAACAACATATTCGCGTTCCTCGTCATCTCGCCGGAAGGTGTCGTCGACGCCTTTGCACTCTACACCTATCCGAACCTGTCCGACCCCGTCTGGACCGTCACGGATGCGATGCTCTTTCTCGGCGTCGAAGTCGCGAGGACGCTTCTGACCCTGCTGCTGTTGCTCCACGATCGCTCGCCGCTTCGGGTTGTCGGGCGAGCGCGCGCCGGTTGCGCTCCGGTCCCCGTGGAGTAGCATGGCGGAGCGGAGGGGAACGCCATGCCGACCATCGAGAGCCTGTTCAATGCCTTCGTGACGGTCCTGGTGACCATCGACCCTCCGGGGCTGGCGCCACTGTTCCTGGCGCTGACGCGCGGCATGAACCGGTCCGAACGCGCCCAGGTGGCGCTGCGCGCGTCGGTGATCGGCTTCGCAGTCCTGGCGCTGTTCGCGGTCGCCGGCGCGTCGATCCTGGCGATGTTCGGCATCACCTTGCCGGCCTTCCGCGTCGCCGGCGGGCTGCTGCTGTTCTACATTGCCTTCGAGATGATCTTCGAGCGTCGCAACGACCGCAAGGAAAAGAGCGCCGACGTCGCCATCACCCGCGACCACATCCACAACATCGCCGCCTTTCCGCTGGCGATCCCGCTGATCGCCGGCCCGGGCGCGATCTCGGCGACGGTACTCCTGTCGGGCTCGTTTCCGACGCTCTACGGCCAGCTGGCGCTGCTGATCATCCTCCTCGCCGGCATCCTCCTGACCTGGCTGGTGTTCTTCCTCGCCGAGCGCGTCGACCGCTTCCTCGGCCAGACCGGCCGCTCGATCCTGACGCGCCTCCTCGGCGTCATCCTCGCCGCGCTCGCGGTACAGTTCGTCGCCGACGGAATCAGGGAACTGATGGCGGTCTAGGTCGCTTGGACCGCACAGCCGTTGACATATCCGCCGTCATTCCGGGACCGCGCAGCGGAGCCCGGCGACTGTCTTGGGAGTCAATTGGTTTACGCGTTTGTCATCCAGGTCTGATTGGTCTTGACGAGGGCATTGGCCGTGACGAGCAGTTGTCGGGCGATGGCGACAAGGGCGACCTTACCCGGTTTGCCCTGCTCCCGC
>NZ_JANJTZ010000025.1 GCF_024710845.1 Mesorhizobium sp. | reverse complement strand
CGAACGCGACCGCGAGGTCGGCAAGCTCCCGTTGCTCCTTTTCGGTCCCCCCGCTTCTGATCAGCGCGCATGGCAGGTAGTCACATGATCGTCCGCCTGCGTGGAGGTCGACGGCAAGATCCGCCATGGGAAGGAGCACGGAGGTGACGTAGTGCGCGATCATCGCCGTCGGCCCGCCAACGGGATCGCCAGGGAAGGTTCTGTTGAGGTTGCCTTCGTCAAGCGGCGAAACGCGCCGGCCCGCCTCGACGGCGGGAGCATTGAGCGCGGGCAGGATGATGATCCGGCCTCTTACATCGACCGGATCGATTTCACGTGCCAGCGCGGCAAGCGCGACCTGCCCTTCATATTCGTCGCCGTGGCTGCCAGCCATGAGTAGAGCCGTGGGACCTGCGCCGTTCCGGATGCACACGACGGGGATCGGCACCACGCCATAACCTGACAAGTCAGTCGAATAGGGCACGCGCAGCCAGTCGCATTGCTTCCCATCCGCCTCGAAGTCGAGCGGCGTCCAAACCTGCGTGTAACTCGTCATTGACGCTCTCTCAGTGCTTCAGGATCGTATCCAGGAAAAGCCGTGAGCGGGGATGCCCCGCCGAGCCGAAGAAGTCGCGCGCCGGTGCGCGATCGAGGATGCATCCCCCGTCCATGAAAACGACCTGATCGGCGACTTCACGGGCAAAGCCCATCTCATGGGTGACGCAGACCATCGTCATGCCGTCGCGAGCCAGCGCGACCATAACGTCGAGCACCTCCTTGATCATCTCCGGATCGAGCGCCGAGGTCGGTTCGTCGAAAAGCATGATGCGGGGGTTTAGGCAGAGCGCGCGGGCAATCGCTACGCGCTGCTGCTGGCCGCCGGAGAGCTGGCCGGGATAGGACATCGCCTTCTCGGGTATCCTGACCTTTTCCAGATGCGCCATGGCGATGTCTTGCGCCTCGCCGCGGCTCCGGCCGGCGACGCGCCGCAGCGCCAGTGTACAGTTGGACAGCACCGTCAGGTGAGGAAACAGGTTGAAGCTCTGGAACACCATCCCGGTCTGGCGGCGCGCGGAGGCCGTCTCCCTCGCATTGAGGCCGAGCGTCGTTCCCGCAAGACGCAACGCGCCTTGCTGGTAGCTCTCCAACCCGTTGATGCAGCGGATGAGGGTCGATTTGCCTGAACCCGACGGCCCGCACACCACGACGCGCGAGCCGCATGCGACCGTGAGGTCGACGTCCTTCAGCACGTGCAGCGCACCGAACCATTTGTTGAGGCCCTGGATGTCGACGATGGTATCCGATTGCGCGCTCATGCCCTGACCTGACTTTCCATGACTTATCGTGCGCCGACTGCGAGCAGCCGCCGTTCCAGACGCTTGACGCCGTGGGAAATGACCAAGGCGAGCGCCAGGAAGATGAGGCCGGCCACGACCAGCGGCTCGGTGTAGCGATACGTCTCCGAGGCGATATCGAAAGCGCGTCCCAACATTTCCGGAACCGCCAGCACCGCCAGATACGGCGTCGCCTTGAGGATCGAGACGAAGTAGTTGCCGAGCGGAGCCGCGATGTTGCGCAACATCTGCGGTGCGATCACATGGATGACGGCATCGCGCCGGCTGAGGGACAGCGCCCGAGCTGCCTCCGACTGGCCCTTCGGGATGGCATCGATTCCCGCCTTGAAGACCTCGGCCAGATAGCCGCTGTAATACAGGCTGAGGCCCATGACGCCGACCGTCATCGAGCCGAGGCGAATGCCGTAGAACGGGAGGACGAAGTAGAGAAAGTAGAGCCAGGCCAGCACAGGTGTCGACCGGATGAAGTCGATCACGAAGCCGACGGTGAGGCCGGCGATTCCACCGGCGCGGCGCACCATCTCGAAGAAAAAGCCGATTGCAGCAGCACCTATGCAGCTGACAAGCGCCACGCAAAGGGTTGTGCCGACCGCGCCGAGGATCGTCGGCACACTGGACAGGGCGAAGGCCAGATCAAATCCCACGGGAGCGGCTCCCGGGTGCGGCGACACGCGCTTCCAGCCAGCGGCCGGCCAAGGCGATCGGGTAACAAACGACGAAGAAGGCGAGGAGCAGTGCCGTGTAGATCGCGACCGGATTGTATTCGACCTGCGCGATTTCCTTGGCGCGGAAGGTCATGTCGGTCAGCGTCACGAGCGACACCAGCGCCGTCGCCTTCACCAGCTGGATGAGGGTGTTGACGAAGGTCGGGCTCATCGCGACCAGCGCCTGTGGCAGTTCGATCAGGAGGAGGATAGCCGGGCGCGACAGACCAAGCGCCGCACCGGCCTCCCTCTGGCCCGGCGGGAGCGCCTGGAGACCGGCGCGCACCGCCTGACTGGCATAGCCACCGGCATTGAGGCCAAGAACCATGGCGCTCACCGTCATGGCCGACAAGGTGATCCCGACGACAGGCAGCGCGTAGTAGAAGATGAACAGCAGGATGATGACGGCGGAGCTGCGCCAGAACTCGATGACGCCGGTGACCAGCAGTCGCGCGACGCCCTGCGTGAGATATTGGGCGATGCCGAATACGAGCGCGAACGGAACGGCAAAGACAAGGCCGTAGGCCGTGACGGCGGCCGTCGTGCCGAGCCCCTGCAGAATGCCTAGCCAGATGTCGAACAGGCTCATCGACATCCCTATGGCTGCCTGTTGCAGAGGTCGGAGGTGGTGATGCCCGGCGGCACCGTTTCCGGATCGCCGAAGCCGTATTTCTTCATGATCGTGGCGAAGGCCTCGGTGCCTTTCAGCTTGGCCAGCTGTTCGTCGTAGGTGGTGCGCAGGTCGACATCTTCCTTCCGGAAGGCGATCGCCGCGAAGTTGGTATGCGCTTCGCCGACGTCGAAAGGTGCTGCTCGTTCCAAACCGCCAGCGCCCTTGCCGGCCAGAAGTCCGATGACCGTCGGCGACGCCATCAATGCCGTATCTATGCGGCCGGCGCGCAGCGCGGAGAGATTGGATTCGATGTCCGGGAACAAAAGCATCCGGCTCTCGGGCACGCCGGCCGCCTTGGCGTTGGTGGTGACGACGCTGCCGCGCCCGGCGCCCATGATCATGTCTTCATCGGCGGCGATGTCGGCATAGCCGTGGATCTTCTTCGGATTGCCGGAAAGCACGATGGCCGCGTCCGGGGCCTGGAGGTCCGGCGCGCCGAAGGCGACCTGCTTGCAGCGGTCGGGGGTGATTGCGAGACCCGAGGCCACGGCGTCGAAACGGCCCGCCAGCAGGCCCGGGATGAGCGCTCCGAACTCGGTCACCTGGAACTCCAGGTTCCTGACGCCGAGATCGGCGAAGGCGGCCTTGAGGATATCGGGATGCCAGCCGGTGGGCTCGCCTGTCTTCTCGTCGCGAAAGCCCCACGGCGAGCGGTTGTGGATGCCGATGACGATCCGCCCTTCCCGCAGGATCCGTTCCTTCGTCGTTTCGGCGGACGCGTTGCCGTTCCAGCTCAGCAGCAGCGCCGCCGCCATCCAGAACAGCTCCATCTTCCTCAAGGCCTGTGCAGCCATTTTTCACCTCTCCCGTTAAATTGCTTGATGTCACGCGCGGCAAAGGCCGCCGGCGTCTTCGTGGTCGCCGTCCGGAACCGGACCTGCATCGACGGTTGCCCGCTCCATCAGACGCGGAAGATCCTCCATGGCGGATCGGACGTGCGGCACCGGGAAATCCGCCAGGTCCGTATTGTCCTCCGCTTCGATCACGATGACAGAGAGCTTCGCGGCGATCCCGGCGAGCGTGTGTGCGTGCGTCCTGGCAAGGCGCTCCAGCAGCTCTCGTTCGCGCGCACCCGCTACTGCCTCGGCCGCCTTTGCCTCTGCATAGGCCCGCCTCATCCCGTCGCGCCTCCCTGCCCTGCCGGCAGGCTTTCCGTCGACGCTTCCCGCGGACCGGCTGCGCTCAAGCAGCTCGGTCTCGAGCCGCTGTTGCTTCAGGCATTGCTCCGCCATCGCGGCATGCGCCTCGGTCCATGCCAGTGACAACACCAAGGCCGGGTCCGCCAACGTCGTTGTGTGGGTCGGATCGAGATCCGCAGAGCAGGTCATGGACGTCATCCAGTTCTCCCGTGCGTGCATGACGGAAGGCAAAGTCGTGGTATTGTCGGAATCAGCCGAGAAGCGGCTTCCGAACAACGTCGTGGGGTAGTGTCATGCGAGGTCGCTCGCGCAACCGCAGTCAGCGCCAGCCGACGCAGGCATAAAGGCGTTGTTTTTGACCATTGTCAACCAAAAAGAACGATTTCCAGTATGATTTTGATTTCGTTGGAGCAGTGTCGAGCGGCGAGAGCCATGCTTGGATGGAGCCAAGGAGATTTGGCAGACACGGCTAAGGTGTCTCGAACAACCATCGTCGACTTTGAACGCGGCCTCCGAACTCCTCACCGCAACAACCTCGAAGCAATCCAGCGAGCCTTCCAGAATGCTGGGATAGAGTTTATCCCCGAGAATGGTGGCGGTGCCGGTCTGCGGTTGGCCAAACGGTCCGATCAGACGTAATCTCAAGGCGGCAGCGCTGCGCACGATAAGCCGAAAACCTTAGTCGCCATGTCTGGTCAGGGGCCGTGTATGGACGGCTCTCCGTTGGCAAGGGGTTCTTGAGCTTTCTGCATTTGCTGGTTTGGTGCGGCCATGTATCCGACCTGTAGGCGACCTCACCGGACATCATGTCTGGAGACCAGGGCGGATCGTAGGTGACAGAAACTTCGGCGGTCGCTATGCCCGCTACCGAAATCGTGGCCTGTCGCACCCCTTCCCGCAGATAGCCGACAGCGGGACACCCCGGCGTGGTCGTGGTCATGACGACATGGGCCGTGCCCTTGTCGTCGACGGCGACGAAGTAGATCAGGCCGAGGTCAACGACATTTTGGCCGAGTTCCGGATCGATAACGGAGCGTAGCGCTTGTCTCACCGTCTCCGCGAGCGACTCCCGCGACAATCCGTCCACGGCTAGGGCCCTTTCCTGGCGGCATCCGCCCTGCAGAACAGTACCTCCCAGTCGCCGCCACCGATTTCACGGTCCTGATAGGCAAAACCCCTCGAACCCAGCGCGGAGAACAGGGGAACCGGCCGGAAAGGCGCAATAAGGCGCAGCCCTTCATCGGGTCCCAGCGACTCAACGGTTGCAATGATGCGGCTGAACGGTTCGTCGCCTGCAGCGAGAATCGGCCGGACGTCGAGTTCAACGTAGTTGGTCAATGTCATGCTCCGTTTCAGGGCCCGCCCGCCGCGGAGGAGTAAAGCAGCGATGGTCGGTGCGTTCCTTGGGGAAATCTGCGGGCACGGTCAACGTTGCGAAGCAGGCGTACCCGCACCAGATGCGCCGCCAAGGCGACCGTCGCCGCGAGAGCGCCCGCGGCCGCCAGTCGAAATCCGGCAGCGCTCCCGATCGCAAGGGCGGCCGTTCCGGCCCAGACAGCGACGAAATACAGGAGGAACCAGGGCAGCGCGCGTTCCTCCGCGACGAGATCCTGCACACGGGGCGTCGGCGTGCGGCCGAGGACTGGTCCGTAGCACTCCAGCCATGTCATGAACGGGACGATCTTGTAGAGCTTGGCCAGGCCGAGTCCGGACAGCCAACCGAACGCGGCCAGGTAGGCGGAGGCTGCGACCGCCTTCTCGAAGCCGACGAATGCGGCAAGCGGCGCAGGCAGAAGGACCGACATGCCGAGCGAGGCAAAGGCGAGGATCGCGACGCGCGTGTTCAGCTCCAGTTCCCTGCGTCGCCGGGAGTGGTAGAACAACACGACGTCCCGACCGTAGAACAGTGCCGCTCCCACCCCGGCGAGAGCGGCTGCGGACATGACCTGCGAAAGCGGCCAGCCTGCCAGCATCAGGGCAATTCCTCCACCGATCGCGGTCCCGGCAGCGATGGTCGCGAGGACGAAGGCCAGCCGGGTGCCGGGCCGGACGAGATCCGGCGCAAGGAGGAACATCGGGAAGAGGCGGTAGGAGACGCCGACGGCGCACATCCCCAGCCAGCCACCGAGTCCGGCTGCCGCATGAATCGGGACGCCCCGGGCGGCGAGTTGCACGAGAGACCCTTCCGATATCGTACCGCCAAGCACCTGCGTGAAGACCAAGCCGAGCGCGGCCGTCGCCGCGAGCCCGGCCAGCCCGACCGCTACGAATGCCGCCGGAATCGATAGCGGCAGGGCCCGGGCGATGGTCATGCCGACAACCCAGGCTGCCATGCCGAAGCCGAGGCAGAGCAAGGGCCCCGCGATCGCTAGGAAAGGTATCGGGAGGTCGATCGTGCCGTCCAGCGAAAGGAATCCGAGCACGAGCGAGACGAGGCCGGCCGCCAGGCTGAGCAGGGCGGGCAGAACCAGGCTGGGACTGGCGAGCGGACGGTTCACGAGGACGGGGACAAACTGGAACAACGCGCCGCACATGAGCAGGCTGAGCCATCCGATGGCACCGAGATGGACAACCACGAGCGTGGCCGGCGCTGTCGGTGCAGCGGCCGGATAGCCATAGCCCCAGACCATCAATGCCTCGGCTGCCAGCAGGGAAACCAGCGCGGCCGCGAAGTATGTCATCGTCCAGCGGGACAGAGATCCACCGGTCATTTGCTCTCACCTCCGCGGCGGACGCACCAGCCCCCCGCTGCCCTGATGTCGGCTTCGTAAACGAGCGACCGCGTCAGGATCCGCAGCAGCATTCGCAGCCGCTGTTTTCCTCCCGGGAAATGACGACGCGCCAGACGTCCGGCCCCTGCTCGACATAGTCCCAGCCGAACAGGCCCGGGAATCTTGCTTGTATCTGGTAGTGCAGCGGCCTTGGTTCGTGGTCGCTTACGACGACGAACGATTGCCGCGGTTTCAATGCCTCAAGCGCCGCGAATATGATCGAATGGCGTTGGAAATGGGGGATCACACGCACGTCTATCTCGAGGGTATCGGTAACGTCTTCCATGCTCATGCGGCAATGGTCCGGTCATAATCCATTCAGGTGCGGAACGCGTTTGGCGGTCCGTCGATGGAACTCTAGCCACGCGCCCGCCGCGCCTCTTTGTCGAAGCGCAAACAAATGGACTGCTGTCGCAAGAGGATAACCGACCGAAGCCGGTGCTCACGCTGGTCGGAAGGCCTTGCAGTATCGCGGGTCGGTCTCAACGCGGCCGGCACCGATCAGATGCAGGCAATAAGGAATCGCCGGAAAGACTGCATTCAGGCACACGTCGATCGAGTCCGGCTTACCCGGCAGGTTGACGATCAGGGTCTGCCCCCGCAGGCCCGCCATCTGCCGCGACAGGATGGCGGTCGGCACGGTCTCCAGGCTGACTCGTCGCATGAGTTCGCCGAAGCCTGGCAGTTCCCGTTCGATCACTGTCCGCATGGCCTCCGGTGTCAGGTCGCGAGGCGCGGGGCCCGTGCCGCCCGTGGTGAGGACGAGATCGGCGCGGTCCTGGTCACAGAGTCCGGTCAGGGCGTCCCGTACCGGCTCGATACCGTCCGGGACAATGCGACGAAGGGGTTGCCAGCGGGAGGTGACCGTCCGTTCGAGCCAGCTTGCGATCGCGTCCCCGCTCGCATCCGCGTATTCGCCGCGGCTGGCGCGATCCGAGATGGTCAGGATGCCGATGCTCACCATGGCCGTCTGCCCCCGGTCCGCGCAGCGCTAGTCACCTGAGCGCTGCCCGGATCGCCGATCTGCACTCCACCGCCTCGGCTGCGAACCGCTGGGCCCGGTTGCGGCCCTCCTCGTCCGGCAGGCGTTCGCCGAAATCCAGGTAGCAGTCGAGCAGCAATTCGCATAGCGCGGCCATTCGCGCGGCCACCTCCGGCGTAACTCCGCTGCGAAGCAGGGGCGACTGCCCTAAAGGCTCGCGCGCGATGCTCGAGGCCCTTGCCCTTGCCTTCCGGGCCATCGTCTCGAGGCTGGACGAATTGGCTTCCCGGTTCCGTGCGGCCTCGGCCTCCAGATGATCCGCCAGCCGCATCTCGAGCTCCGGAAGGTCGACCGCCGGCGCGGACCTCGTCGCATCCAGCCCGGCGTGGAAGGCACGCCTGCGCTCCCGCCTCAGCGTTGTGAGATGGCCAAGCTCTTCGCGTGCCATCTTCTCTGCAGCTTCCCGGAGCGCTTCCTTGTCGGTCTGCGCCGCCACGTAGGTCCAGAAAAGGAACGCGCGCTCCTCGTTGCGGGAGGCCATCGCAAACGCGCGATAGGCCGTCATCAGTTCGGGCGCTATCGAGCTTGCGCCCTCATCATCGAATGTGTCGACCGGCTCCCAGCGAAGGCTTGCCAAGTCGGGTTTCCTGCCGCTCAGCGTTTCTGACCAGCGCTCGACATTTCCCAGATGCTGGCTTTCCTCGCCGACCAGCCGGTCGAATACCGCGACCAGGTCCGCCCTTCCCTCCCGCCGCATCATGTCTGCGAGATTCGAGTAAGCGGCGATGGCCTCCTGTTCCATGACGGAGGCGATCGCCAGGAGTTCGTCCATGGACGTGACGGCCGCGAAGGGCTCCGATTTCAGCAGCGACATCTCCGACCTCCCAGCTCGTACCGTGCCACCCTTTCTATAGCAGCTAAATCCTCGTTGTTTGTTCTGGCGCAAAGACGGCGGGTTGAAATCGGCGCCAATGGCGTTAGCCTTCTTGCCGGGGCGAGGACAGCGGGAAACCGCTGGCCGATCATTGGATGGATGTCTTGATCAGCAATTCCTCCACTCATGCCCTTTCACGCCGCCATGGATTTTTCCCGGCATTCGTCGCGCTGGCCATCGCATTCATCCTCGTCGCCTTGAGTCCGGCTCCGACCTTGGGGGCCGGCAGGTTGACTGAATTCCTCCAGAAAGCGCAGCCAGCCGAGCTCTTCGAAGGAGCGGACCGTTTCGGCGAACTCCAGGGCGATCCGCCCGTCGTCCCGGTCTACCGCGGCAGCGACCTTGCCGGATATGTCTACCTCAACAGCGATTTCACCAGTTCTGTGGGCTACTCGGGAAAGCCGATACATATCCTGGTGGGAATAGACGCGGCCGGCGTGATCCGCGGTTTCAAGCTGGTCGCGCATTCCGAGCCTATCGTCCTCATCGGCATCCCCGAAGCGAAGGTCGTCGCCGCGCTCAATTCCCTGATCGGCAGAGACCTCGGGCGCGTCGCCGCGGGCGCGGAAAGACCGCCGCAGGTCGACATCGTCGGCGGCGCGACGGTGACCGTGCTCGTCATGGGCGACAGCATCGTGCGTTCCGCGGTCAAGTTGATCCGCAGTGGTCGTCTCGGCACGAGCGGCGACGTCGAGGCGCGAGCCCCGGCCTCGACGCGGGAAGTGAACCCTGACTACCAGGAAGTGCGGGACTGGCAAACGCTGACGGGTGACGGTTCCGTCCGAAGCCTTCGGCTGACGGTAGGCGAGGTAACAGACGCTTTCGAACGCGCTGGCCAGGCAGAAGCCGCGAAGCACCCTGAGACCCACAACACCGAAGATGTCTTCATCGACCTCTACGTCGCGCCGGTCAGCGTGCCGGCGATCGGGCTCAGCCTGCTCGGCAAGGATGGCTACGACCGTCTGCGCAAGAGGCTGAAGGATGGACAGCAGGCGATCGTCGTCGCCGGTGACGGCGCCTACTCCTTCAAGGGGTCCGGCTATGTCCGCGGCGGCATCTTCGACCGGATCGAACTTCTCCAGGGCGGCGAAGGCGTTCGTTTCCGCGACCGCAACCATACCCGGCTCGGCGATCTTGCCGCCGAAGGTGCCCCAAGGCTGCGCGAGATCGCGCTCTTCGTCGTTCCTGAAGATTTCGATCTCGACGTGACCGGCGAGTGGGAATTGCAATTGCTCGTCCAGCGCAGCATCGGCGCGCGCGACAAGGCCACTCTCCCGTTCAATCTCGGATACTCGCTTCCCGACCGCTACGTGACCGTGTCGCAGGCTCCCCCGCCCGCGCAGCCCGCGGCGCCCGACGCTGCGGCTCCCGTTGCTGCCGGCACGCCCGGGACGCAGACGGATGCATCCCTCCCCGGCGAATCTGGCGCCGCCAGCGTCGCCGATGACGAACCCTTGTGGAAGCGCATGTGGAAGATGAACACCGTGTCGATCGGGATCACGGTCGCGGCTCTCCTCGTTCTCACGGCGATCTTCTTCTTCCAGGACTCGCTGGTGCGACGGCCGGTGCTCCACATATGGGTGCGGCGCGGCTATCTCCTGTTCGCGCTGGTCTGGTTCGGCTGGTACGCCAATGCCCAGCTCTCGGTGGTGAACGTCCTGACCTTCGCCAATTCGCTGATGACCAATTTCAGCTGGGAGTTCTTCCTCTCGGCGCCGCTGGTCTTCATTCTCTGGGCGGCGGTGGCAGCGGGACTTCTGTTCTGGGGACGCGGCCCGTTCTGCGGCTGGCTATGTCCGTTCGGGGCGCTCCAGGAACTGCTCAACAACCTCGCCCAGTGGCTGAAGGTGCCGCAGCTCAAGATCCCGTTCGGTGTCCACGAGCGGCTGTGGCCGATCAAATACATCATCTTCCTCGGGCTCTTCGGCCTGTCGTTCTACTCACTGGCTCTGTCCGAGGTGTTCGCCGAGGTCGAGCCCTTCAAGACCGCCATCGTGCTGAAGTTCGCGCGTGAATGGCCGTTCGTCATCTATGCGCTCACGCTTCTGGCGGCTGGACTGTTCGTCGAGAGGTTCTTCTGCCGCTATCTTTGCCCGCTTGGCGCGGCACTCGCCATTCCCGGCCGCATCCGCATGTTCGAGTGGTTGAAGAGGTGGCCCGAATGCGGCTCGCCCTGCCACCGCTGCGCCAAGGAATGTCCGGTCCAGGCAATCCATCCCGAGGGCCAGATCAACGTCAACGAGTGCATCTACTGTATGCACTGCCAGGAACTCTATCACGACGATCACCGCTGCCCGCACATGATCCAGGTGCGGTTGAAGCGCGAAAAATTCGAGGCCCTGAGCTCGCCCGCCACGCGGGGCGGAGGACCTGCGAAACCGGTCATTTCACACAGTGGCAAGCCGGTCGAGATGCCGGACACCGTGACGCGACCGACCACGTGAGCAACCAAAGGAGAGAAACGATGCAAACGGATGAAACAAGGAAGGGACTGAGCAGACGCCAGTTGCTGGGGAGCAGCGCAGCCGTGGCGGCCGCGGGTGCGGTAGGCGTGGGCGGAGGAATCAGCTTGACGGGCGGGGTGGTGACTCCCGCCGCCGCCCAGAACGCCTCCGCCGAAGGCAGCTATGAGGTCAAGCCCGGAGAACTCGACGAGTATTACGTCTTCTTCTCCAGCGGCCAGTCGGGCGAAGTGCGCGTCGTCGGCTGCCCGTCGATGCGCGAGCTGATGCGCATTCCGGTGTTCAATCGCGACAGCGCCACCGGCTGGGGCCAGACGAACGAGAGCCGGAAGGTGCTCACGGAAGGGCTGACCCCGGAAACGGTAGAGTTCCTTAAGGACAGGGGCGGAATCCACCTCAACGGCGACCTGCACCATCCTCACCCCTCGCAGACCGACGGCACCTATGACGGCCGTTATCTTTACGCCAACGACAAGGCGAATACGCGCGTCTGCCGTATCCGCCTCGACGTGATGAAGTGCGACAAGATCATCGAGCTGCCGAACCAGCATACGGTCCACGGACTGCGCGTGCAGAAATACCCGAAGACCGGCTATGTCTTCGCAAACGGCGAAGACCGTGTGCCGATGCCGAACGACGGCAAGACCATGGGCGCGAAGGACTCGTACCGTTGCATCTTTTCTGCCATCGACGGCGAGACCATGAAGGTGGCCTGGCAGGTCATGGTCGACGGCAATCTCGACAATGTCGACGCCGACTACCAGGGCAAATACTGCTTCGCGACCTGCTACGACTCGGAGGAGGGCTTTACCCTCGCCGAGATGATGGGGGCCGAGCAGGACTGGATCGTCATCTTCAACCTGCAGAGGATCGAGGAGGCGGTCGCCAAGGGCGACGTCCAGCAGATCAATGGGGTGCCGGTGCTCGATGGGCGCAAGGGATCGCCATACACGCGCTACGTGCCCGTTCCGAACAGCCCGCACGGCATCAATACGGCGCCCGACGGCATCCATGTCGTCGCCAACGGCAAGCTGTCGCCCACCGTCACGGTGTTCGACGTACGCAAGTTCGACGACCTCTTCGACGACAAGATCCAGCCGCGCGACACGGTCGTCGCCGAGCCGGAACTTGGGCTTGGACCGTTGCACACCGCCTATGACGGCAAGGGCAATGCCTACACCACGCTGTTCATCGACAGCCAGGTCTGCAAGTGGAACATCGAGGACGCGAAGAAGGCATTTGCCGGCGAGCAGGTCGACCCGATCCGGCAGAAGCTCGATGTCCACTACCAGCCCGGCCACAACCACACCTCCATGGGGCAGACCAAGGAGGCGGACGGCAAATGGCTGATCTCGCTGAACAAGTTCTCCAAGGACCGCTTCCTCAATGTCGGCCCGCTCAAGCCGGAGAACGACCAGTTGATCGACATCTCTGGCGACGAGATGAAGTTGGTGCATGACGGCCCGTCTTTCGCCGAGCCGCATGACGCCACCATCGTGCACCGGTCCAAGATCAATCCGGTGCACGTCTGGAGCCGCGACGACCCGTTCTTCGCTGACGCGGTCACTCAGGCAAAGGCCGACGGCGTCGATCTGACGGCGGATTCGAAGGTGATCCGGGACGGCAACAAGGTCCGCGTCTACATGACGTCGGTGGCGCCGGCCTTTGGTCTGGAGGAGTTCACCGTCAGGCAGGGCGACGAGGTAACCGTCTACATCACCAACATCGACGACGTCGAAGACCTGACGCACGGCTTCTGCATCATCAACTACGGCGTCAACATGGAGGTGGCGCCGCAGGCGACCGCATCCGTGACCTTCACCGCGAGCAAGCCGGGGGTCTACTGGTACTACTGCTCCTGGTTCTGCCATGCGATGCACATGGAGATGAAGGGCCGAATGCTCGTCGAGCCGCAGGGCGCCTGATGGCCAGCTGTGGCACCATATTGTCAATGGGGACGGCGGCGTTGGCCGCCGTCCTCGCCATGCCCGCATGGGCGGAGACCATATACCACCGGCCGGACGCGCTGCCGCTTCAGACGGTGATCGACCGCTCCATGGCGGGCGATGTCATCGTGCTGGCCAAGGGGGAGCACGCGGGTCCCATCGTCATCGACAGGAAGCTGACGATCGAGGGCGAGCCGGGCGCCGTGGTCGCAGGCACTGGCAAGGGCAGCGTGATCACCGTCAATGCGGCGCAATCCGTCGTCCGTGGACTGGAAATCACGGGATCCGGCAAGGATCTTTCCGGGATGGATTCCGCAGTATTCGTGGCGCAGACGGCGACCGGAACGCGGGTGGAGGAAAACCGGATCACCGGCAACCTCGTCGGCATCTATCTGCACGGCTCAAAGGATTCCGTCGCGAAGGGAAATACGATCGTCGGCCTGCGGGAAGGCCGCGTCAGCGAGGCCGGCGACGGCGTTTCGGTCTGGAACGCTCCCGGCGCGAAGGTGATCGGCAACGACATCAGCTTCGGCCGCGACGGCATCTTTACGAAGACGAGCAAACGCAACGTCTTCAGCGGGAACAAGCTCCACAATGTCCGCTTTGCCATCCACTACATGTACACGAACCAGAGCGAGATCAGCGGCAATCTGTCCGAGAATAACAATGTCGGCTACGCGATCATGTATTCCGACAGGCTGCGCGTCGTCGACAACGTCTCCAACGGAGACCGCGACCACGGGCTGCTTCTGAATTACGCCAACGCCTCGGAGATCAGCCGCAACGTCGTTCGCGGGCGGCTTCAGCCCGTCGCGAGATGGACGGGAGCGGCGCAGATCAGCGACATGCATGGGGTAACTTCCGAAAGGCAACCGGCGGGAGTGGAACGGGCAGGCATGCGGCTGGGGCCGGAGAAGTGCGTCTTCATGTACAACGCAAACCGCAATCGCTTCCTCGACAACTGGTTCGAGGGCTGCGGGATCGGTATCCATTTCACGGCAGGCTCCGAGGGCAATGCCATCTCGGGCAACGCCTTCATCCGCAATCGTAATCAGGTGAAGTATGTCGGCTCGCGATATCTCGACTGGTCGTCCGAGGGTCGCGGCAATTACTGGAGCGACAACCCGGCATTCGACCTCGACGGCGACGGAGTGGCAGACAATCCCTACCGGCCCAACGATCTGGTCGACCGGGTTTTGTGGACCTCGCCGCAGGCCAAGGTCCTCATGAATAGCCCTGCGGTCCAGGTCATCCGTTGGGCGCAGAGCCAGTTCCCCGCCATTCTGCCGGGCGGGGTCGTTGATTCCCGCCCGATGATGTCGCCCCCGCCGGCAGGAGGCGGCCTGCAATGAGCTCGTCCGAGACCGTCCAGATCAACGGTGTCACCAAGACCTACGGCAAGGTGCGCGCCGTGACCGATATCTCCTGTGTGTTCCGAGAGGGCGAGACGATCGCGCTGGTCGGCCACAATGGCGCGGGAAAAACGACGCTCATCAAGCTGATGCTAGGCCTTATCGTGCCGAGCGCCGGCACGGTCAGGGTGCTTGGCGAGGATCCGGCCGCGGGCCAGTTCGCGGCACGACGAAGGCTCGGCTACCTGCCCGAGAACGTCTCCTTCAACATGGCGCTGACGGGCCGCGAAACGCTGGGCTTTTATGCCCGCCTGAAGCGGGCGCCGCTCGATTCCGTCGAAGCGCTGCTCGATCGCGTCGGGCTCGCCGGAGCCGGCGACAGGCGCATCGGCACCTATTCCAAGGGAATGCGCCAGAGACTCGGCCTCGCCCAGGCGCTGCTCGGCCGGCCGCGGGTACTGCTTCTCGACGAGCCGACGACCGGACTGGACCCGGCCTTGCGACGCAGCTTCTACGAGATCGTCTCGGATCTTCGGGCGGATGGCGCGACCGTCCTGCTCTCGTCGCATGCTCTGACCGAACTCGAAGGCGAGGCCGACCGGGTCATCATCGTCAACCGGGGCGTGAAGATAGCGGACGGCACGATCGAAGACCTCCGCCGTGTAGCCCAATTGCCGACCAGGATTCGGGTCCGGCTCGGCCCCGCCGACGCCGCAAGCGTAGACGAGTGGATCGGCAGAACCGGCGCCTGGCGGCGGATGAACGGCCACATGCTAGAGATCGACGCCGGGCCGGATGAGAAGATTTCCCTGATCAGGAGTGCTGCTGCGGCCGATGCGCCGATCGCTGATCTCGACATTGTCCCGCCAACCCTGGACGAGCTCTATGCCCACTTCCTCGGCTCGGAGGCAGCGACCCGATGAAGAACGTCCTCATCATCGCCCGCAAGGAGATCCAGGAGGGCCTGCGCAACCGCTGGGTGCTCGCCACCACGCTGCTCCTTGCCGCACTGGCGCTCACCCTGACATTCCTCGGCAGCGCGCCGACGGGCAATGTCGGCGCAGGCGCTCTCGACGTGGTGATCGTCAGTCTTTCCAGCCTCACGATCTTTCTCGTCCCCCTGATCGCGCTCCTGATCTCGCACGACGCGATCGTGGGCGAGATGGAACGCGGCACGATGCTGCTTCTGCTGAGCTACCCCATTGGGCGATGGCAGGTCATCATGGGCAAGTTCATCGGTCACCTCGCGATCCTGTCCTTCGCGACGCTGCTCGGCTATGGCGCGGCAGCGGCGGCGCTTGGGGTGACCGAGGGGGCCATCGACGCATCCAGCCTGGCGGCCTTCGCGTCGATGATCTTGTCTTCCATCCTGCTGGGCGCAGTCTTCGTCGCCATCGGCTACCTGATCAGCGCCCTGGTCGCGGAGCGCGGGACGGCGGGCGGGATCGCGATCGGCGTATGGCTGTTCTGCGTGCTGATCTACGACATGGCGCTGCTCGGACTGCTCGTCGTCGATCAGGGAAAGACCGTCAGCGGCGGCGTGCTCAACGCGCTGCTGCTCGCCAATCCGACGGATGCCTATCGTCTCCTCAATCTTGGCTCCGGAGCCGCGGGAGCCCTGTCCGGCATGGGCGGCGTTGCGGAGAACGCGGAGCTCGGACCTGCCGCCCTCGTCGCGGCGCTCGTCGCCTGGACGCTCGTCCCACTGACGGCCGCGGCCATGGTGTTTTCGCGGAGAGAACTATGAAGTCGCGTCTGGTCCTGGCTATGTCCGCCTTGGCGTTACTCGCCGCGTGTAGTGGCGAGGTCGGCCCGGACGCCCCAAAACCCCTGGCGCTGACGTCGGAGGCGATCGGGCACTACTGCGGCATGAACGTGCTGGAGCATCCCGGCCCGAAGGGACAGATCATGCTCGGGCAGATACCCGAGCCGATATGGTTCTCATCGGCCCGCGATGCGGTTGCCTTCACCATGCTGCCGGAAGAGCCGAAGGACATTTCGGCGATCTACGTCTCGGACATGGCCAAGGCGCCGAGCTGGGAAGCGCCCGGCCCTGTCAACTGGATCGATGCACGGCACGCCTACTACGTCATCGGCAGCGCGATGCGCGGCGGCATGGGCGCGCCGGAAACGGTGCCGTTCTCGACAGAGGCCGCGGCCGTCAAGTTCGCAGACGACAATGGCGGGGAGGTCGTCTCTTTCGCCGACATCCCCCGCGACTACGTGCTGGGCACGGATGAGACTGGGGCGAACGGAAACCCGACGCCGGAAACCACCGGCGCAACCCACTAGGAGCGCGACATGGCCCATCTGCTCGACCGTCGCCGTTTCATCTCCATCGCCGCTTCCGCCGCGGGCCTGGTGCTGCTGCCGTCCGGCGCAAGCGCGAGGGAAATGCAGACGGTAACCTGGGAAGGAAATGCCCTGGGCGCTGCGGCGCGAATAACCCTCGATCATCCGGATAAGCGAGTTGCCGAGCTGTTGATCAGGCAAGCCGTCGCCGAGGCCGGCCGGCTCGAGCGGATCTTCAGCCTCTACAGGTCGGACTCGGCTCTGTCGGAGCTGAACCGGATAGGCGCGCTCGCGACACCGCCGACGGAACTCGTAGCCGTGCTCCAGACGAGCCGCGAAGTCTGGGATCTGACCGGCGGGGCATTCGACCCGACTGTCCAGCCTCTCTGGACGTTGCTGGCAGACCATTTCGGTGGCGCGAAGCCCGACCCATCCGGCCCGACGCGGGAGCGGCTAGGCGAGGCTCTACAGCGCGTCGGTCTCGACAAGGTGGCGTTCAGCGCGACCCGCATCGCCTTCGAGCGCCCGGGCATGGCTCTTACCCTCAACGGCATCGCCCAAGGGTTCATCACCGATCGGATCGTCGATGTTCTGCGGCGCGGAGGCGTGACCAAGACCCTCGTCGACATGGGCGAAATTCGTGCAGTCGGATCCCGGCCCGACGGCTCGCCTTGGAAGGTGGGTATTGAGGACCCGCGTGACGAAGGCGGTCTGGCCACGATACTGGAGGTGGAGGACAGGGCCGTCTCGACATCAAGCGGCGAGGGGTTCCGTTTCGATGCGGCCGGCCATTTCAACCACCTGATCGATCCCTGCAGCGGATTTGGAGCCGGGCGTTACCGGAGCGTCGCCGTCGTCGCTCCGGACGCGACCGCCGCGGACGCGTTCTCGACCGCCTTCAGCCTGCTCGAGGCGGACGAGGTGGGCAAGATCGTCGATCGGCGTCCAGGTCTGCGGGCGCACCTCTTCGACAGGACGGAATCCGTCCCTCCCCTCGTGTTCGGGGGAGGCTGACGGAGGGAGCATCACGAAGTTGGTGAGTGCGAGGGGACTGGTTCGTGGGCACCTTTGCATTCCTGCATTGCGTCGCGGCGGCTCTCTGTCGACGTCCTTTTGGATGTGCCGGGTCGAAGCGAGGCTGACGATAGGAATCGCAGGCGGGCGGAAGGAGTTTGACGAAATCGCCGCACGGCTCGAAGAACTCGCCGTAGCCTTCGATCGTAAAGCCGCTCGGGCCGGAAGTGCGATCACGCCCGACATGCGCATCGGATCGGGCGTCGCAGGCGGTGGCGGTCTGATCAGAGCCAAGCCGTTGCGGAGCGAAGCAGATCTAAGGCGATCCCCGCCGAACATCTGTTTCAGATGATGCTTGAGACCTACACCGCCTGCCACGGCAAATTTCGCCTCCTACCTGTCCCGCTACACCCATCGGGTGGCCATCTCGAACCGTCGTAATATCCGGTTCGGTGAGAACGGCGTCACCGTCCGCTACAACGACTATCGTCGCGATGGCGCCGATCGCCAGCAGGTTATGACGCTCGCCACCGACGAGTTCATCCGCCGCTTCGTGCTTTATGTCCTGCCGCGTGGCTTCCATCGCATCCGCCATTACGGTCTCCTGGCGGGCTCCGCCCGCAAGGCCAGCCTCGCACGCGCCCGCGAACTGCTAAGCGTCGCCGCACCGCCCGATGACGACACACCAGGCGACCCGTCAACCTCCGCACGCAATGCCCCTGATGGGGCGGACGCATGATCATTATTGAGACGATCGGGCGCTGGAGGCAGTCGCGCGGACCGCCGGACGCAACGGCGACGAACCGGGAGAAGTGTCCATGACGCGGCATGGCATGACCCAGCCCCCAGCCCAGGCGCAGGCACAAGGCCTTCGGCTATAGCCCCGCGCGTATCCATGGTGATTGCTGACGTCGACAGGCTCACGACGAGCAACATGCGGCGCCGGCTAAACCGCGCCGTGGCGCGACGACGCCCCCTGTCCGCACCACCTCCGCGCTACCCAGCGGCGGTCGCGCCATCGATGACATCAGCCGAATTCGAAATCCCCATAGCCATCGCCTGTGTCAGCGGATTCCTTCCTCGGGGACTTTCGTACGCCTGCCGGCACCCTAAACCCTTCACCATTCAGTCGTCCAACATCGCAGTCGGCTGCCCGACAGCCGACATTCTTACTACTGTGTTTTCCAGGGGCTGGGGTCGGAAACGGACAGGCTTGAAGCACCCTCTCTACCGTTCGGTTCAGTCACCGAAGGCCGGCTGGTGCATCTTTTCTAAGCGGATGGCGTCTGCCGCCTTCAAATAAGCTGTCACCAATACGATCAACTCGCCTTTGATTGCGGGGATTTGATCCCGGGCAACATGGCCTTCAAGCACGGATCGAACCGGCCCGATCAACGCATCAAATGCGACTGTTGCGGCCATCGAAGGGTTGCTGAGGCGAGCATCCGGTGCGCATTTCAGGGCGTGCGCGATAACCGCAAGCGTTCGGACACGGAGCTGTGCAATCATCTCAGCGCCGCCGCGTTCCTCGGAAACAGCATAGAGCGCGCTCGATTCATCAGGATTGCGCAATTTGGTCTCGAGGAACGACGTCACCAACGCCGTCGCGACTTCGGCGACTGGTTTGCCGTAGGCCGCGACTAATGCCTCGCTCATGGCGTCCGCTATGCCTGAGAGATGCTCGCTCAGTACGGTGGTGAGCAACGCATCGCGGTTGGGATAGTACTGATAAAGGCTGCCCACCGAGACGCCCGCCCGCTCTGCCACCCGCGTCGTTGTGCATCGCCTCACTCCCTCGCGCATCAAAACCTGAATCGCTGCAGCGTGAAGGGCTTCCCGCGTCGCTCTCGATCGGTCCTGAACCGGGAATTTCCGGGCCTTTGGCGTCATTGCAGGGGCACTCATGAAACGCGAATTCCTAATCGAAGGATTATTCATATATTTTGAACTCAATACGCGAACAAGGCATGATCTGTGGAACAGACATTTAAGCTTGGCACCCATTTGGTTCGGCGCATGGGCTATGGCGCCATGCAACTCGCTGGCCCCCACGTTATGGGGCCGCCTTCCGATCCCGACGCTGCTCGCAATATCTTGCGGGAGGCGGTCGCTCTAGGCGTCAATCACATCGACACCAGCGACTTCTACGGGCCGCATGCCACCAATCTGCTTATCCGCGAGGCACTTTCGCCCTATCCGGACGATTTGCTTCTTGTCACCAAGATCGGGGCCAAGCGCGGTCGGGATGGATCATGGAAGCCGGCGCTTTCGCGCGCAGACCTGACAAAGGCGGTCGAGGACAATCGGCGCAATCTCGGACGCGATGTGCTTGAAGTCGTCAACCTGCGTATGACAGGCGAGGAGCTTGGTCCTGTCGAAGGGGCAATTGCGGAACCGCTTTCTGTGCTGATCGACCTCCAACATCAAGGCTTAGTCAGGAACATAGGCATAAGCAACGTGACGCGCGAGCAAGTGTTGGAAGCGCGTGGGTTGTGCGACATCGTCTGTGTCCAAAACCACTATAATCTGGCCCATCGTGAGGATGACGCTCTCATCGATGAACTGGCAGACGCTAACATCGCGTATGTTGCCTATTTCCCTCTCGGTGGGTTCCAACCGCTTCAGTTCGAGGCACTGTCTCGAACCGCGCAACAATTGGGCGCATCTCCCAGCCAAGTGGCGCTCGCCTGGCTGTTGCGCCGGTCGCCGAACATACTCGTGATACCCGGCACCGGTTCCCTTACCCATCTCCGTGAAAACCTGGTGGCTCAGCAACTGAACATCCCTGAACAACAACTGGCCGAACTCAACGCCATTGGTGCGGTCAGGCTCGGGATTGATCCCGGAGCCGCTTGAATAGTGGCTGCACCAGAACCCTGCAGTTCGCCCAAGTCACCATCAAACCCGCAACAAGGAACACTCCCATGCCGCAGGTCCAAGTCGAGAACGCCTCTATCCACTATCAATTGTTGGGTGATCCGGAAAAGCCCAAGGTTATGCTGATAGCAGGGCTGGGTGGATTCGGGATGTCGTGGTGGCCACAGGTGGAGCGCTTTGCCGAGCGTTACCAAGTGGTGCTGCCGGATCACCGCGGAACAGGGCAAAGCTCCCGACCGGTAGATGGCCACACCATTGCGCAAAATGCTCAGGACATGGCGGCGGTGCTGCGGCATGCCGACGTCGGACCGGCGCACATTGTCGGCTCGTCGGCCGGAGGTGCGATCGCTCAAGTCATCGCGCTCGACCACGGCGACTTGGTGCGCAGCGTGACGCTGACTTCGTCATTTGCCCGCGCGGATGCCTATATGCGTCGCGAGTTTTCCGTCCTGCGCTATTTGATGGAACACGCGGACTTGCCGACTGTCTACGCCGCCTTCGCCATGATCCTGTTCGCCCCCGAACACGCTGCACAGAACCCGGAAATGATCCAGGCGTGGATCGATCGCGCCGCACAAGCGCCCGAGGAACGCGAAGTTGCGATCAAGCGTATCGATATGGTCATGGCGCATGATGAGCTGGCGCGCCTTGGCGCGATCCGTCGTCCGACTTGCGTAATCTGTGGCGACCAAGATGTATGCACACCCTTGTCGCTGTCTCAGCAGATCGCCGATGCCATTCCCGAAAGCGAGCTGTATGTCATCGAAGCGGGAGGTCATCAGATCCACGCGGAGAAAGACTGCCGCTACTTCGAACTCGTCAGCTCATTCATCGACAAGCATTGATCTTATGCGCTAGGAACGCGGCGAATGAACGAACGAAGCAGAAAACGTCGCCAACTGGCAGCTGTCTCCGTGTGATCGTCAAGACCCGCCTTTCCGCTTCCCACCAATTCTACCCGCTCGCATTTGGGGGCCGGGTGGCAGTCCCATCCGGCGACCTCCAAGCTGATACCGTGGATTACACCGTGCAGTCGGCATGCCAGGGCCCTGTCCCTTATCGCCGGAGCGCGGGAATGATCATCGGTAACGGCCAGGATGATCGGGGGCGGAGAGCGCCTTGTCGATCACCTCGATCGAGTGTCTGAGCCCTTGGCCATTGCAACCTTTACAGGCTTCCCCTCGTAAACCCTGGCGCGACGACAGATATAGATACACATTGTGTGTCAACCTGTGCTACCACGGCTATGAAAGGAGCCGCCCATGGCCGCGAAATCACCTTTGATCGATTCACACGCCAAGCCGGTTCACCTGCGCATCCGCGAGGACGTGCGCAAGGTGATCGACCGTGCCGCGAGTATTCGAGGCAAAAGCCGTACGGATTTCATGATCGACGCAGCTTACCGCGCCGCCGAAGACGCCTTGCTCGACCAGACCCTCGTGCGGGTCGATGAGGACAGCTACCGGCATTACCTCTCTCTCCTCGACCAGCCACCGGGCGGCGAAGGCTTCGAGCGGTTGATGAACGCGCGCAAACCTTGGCAGCCTTGATGCTCTCCGCGCCGGCGCTGCTGGAGGAATCCCACGACCTCGACCTTTTCCACAGCGGCAACGGCTCCCTAGATGAATGGCTGCGTCGCCGCGCCCGGTCCAATCAGGTCAGCGGCGCTTCGCGCACCTATGTCATTGCCGTCGAGCGGCGCGTCGTCGGCTACTACTGTCTTGCGTCCGGCGCGCTCGATCTGGCCGACGCGCCCGGATCGGTCCGCCGAAACATGCCCGACCCTATTCCCATGGCGGTTCTCGGCCGGCTCGCCATCGATCGCGAGTGGCAGGGCAAGGGGTTGGGGGCGGCACTCTTGCAGGATGCCGTGCTGCGCACGTCGCAGGCAGCATCCATCATGGGCATTCGCGGCCTTCTCGTTCATGCGATTT
>NZ_JANJTZ010000044.1 GCF_024710845.1 Mesorhizobium sp. | reverse complement strand
CGACAGCTCGCTGTCGATGGTGCGCCCGGCGATGGTCGTGATCTCGCTGTGCTCGCCGCGCTGGACCATGCCGAGCTCCATCACGCCGGCGATCTCCTGGCCGAAGCGCACGCAGCGCGTGCAGTGGATGCAGCGCGTCATCTCCTCCATGCCGACGAGCGGGCCCGCGTCCCTGTGGAAGACGACGCGCTTTTCTTCCGTATCGCGTGATGCGCTGGCGCCATAACCCACCGCCAGGTCCTGCAGCTGGCACTCGCCGCCCTGGTCGCAGATCGGGCAGTCCAGCGGGTGGTTGATGAGCAGGAACTCCATCACCCCTTCGCGGGCCTTCTTCACCATCGGCGACTTGGTCTTGACGACCGGAGCCTCGCCATTCGGGCCCGGCCGCAGGTCGCGCACCTGCATCGCGCAAGAGGCCGCGGGCTTCGGCGGGCCGCCCACCACCTCGACCAGGCACATCCGGCAGTTGCCGGCGATCGACAGGCGCTCATGGAAGCAGAAGCGCGGCACTTCCGCGCCCGCCTCCTCCGCCGCCTGCAGCAGAGTGTAGTGGTCGGGCACTTCGATTTCTTTCCCGTCGACCTTGAGCTTAGCCATCAATTGCCCCCGGCGGCCTTCGCCGCTTCGTATGTTGCGAGGAGTTCGGTCGCGTTCACGCGCGACCTCCATTCATCAGCGCCCTCGCCTGGCCGATCCAGTCGTCTCGCCCGATCCGACCCTTGAAGCCGAGATCGCCTTCGATGCGGGCGATTTCCTCATCCGTCAGCGCCGCGATCTGGGAGTAGGTGCGTATGCCGAGCCCGTTGAGCACAGCCTCAAGCTTGGGCCCAATTCCGCCGATCGCCTTGAGATCGTCCACCTTGTCCGGTCGCGACGCGGCCGCGGGCTTGGCGACACTTGCCGCCACGGGTGCCGTGGCGGCCACCGCAACCGCCTTGCGCCGGGGCGCTTTGGCGACCTTCGCCGCGCGCTCGGCCTTGGAGACAAACTTCACGACCTTGGCGCCGGTTCCGGCGGTTGTCTTTGGCTCTTTGATAAGCGCCGAGGCCATCGCTTTGGCATCCATGACGGAATTGCTTGCCGGGGCGGCACCGCTTGCAGAATCCCGTCCGGCATGGGCAAGTTCGTGACCCGCCCGCATCGCGCTCGAGACGGCGGTGAGCCAAAGACCGAAAGCCTGCGTCGCCATGCCGAGACCAAGCGCGGAGAGCGCCGCGGCACCCGCGATCGGCTGTGCCATCAGGCGCGCGGCATCGCCGAACTCCTTCGGCATCAGTGCCGAAACCTGCCGCTTCAACTTCTCGACCTCGTCGGCTTCGGGCAGACGACCGCCAGGGAGGGCGTCATTCGTCATCGATCGCTCCTTTCCTTCTGTCATCTGTTGCCCCTTTTCTCCCGGCCTCGGCCGGTTCCTTCGCCAGCTACTCGGCCGCCATCAGCGGCTGAACCTGGTGCGCGTTGCGCGAAAACTCGTCGATGCGCCGCTCGATCTCCGGCCGGAAATTGCGGATCAGGCCCTGGATCGGCCAGGCCGCCGCATCACCCAGAGCACAGATCGTGTGACCTTCCACCTGCTTCGTCACGTCGAGCAGCATGTCGATCTCGCGCTTCTGCGCCTGGCCGATCACGAGGCGCTCCATCACGCGCCACATCCAGCCGGTGCCCTCGCGGCACGGCGTGCACTGGCCGCAGCTCTCGTGCTTGAAGAAGTAGGAAAGCCGAGCGATCGCCTTCACGATGTCGGTCGACTTGTCCATGACGATCACGGCCGCCGTGCCGAAGGACGACTTCTTCTCGCGCAGCCCGTCGAAATCCATCGGGCAGTCGATGATGTCCTCGGCCTTGACCACCGGACAGGATGCACCGCCAGGGATCACCGCCAGCAGATTGTCCCAGCCGCCGCGAATGCCGCCGCCATGCTTCTCGACCAGCTCGCGGAAGGAGATGCCCATCTCCTCCTCTACAGTGCACGGCGTATTGACGTGCCCGACCAGCATGAACAGCTTCGTGCCGACATTGTTCGGACGGCCGATCGAGGAGAACCAGGCCGCGCCGCGGCGCAGGATCGTCGGCGCCACCGCAATCGACTCGACATTGTTCACCGTCGTCGGGCAGCCGTAGAGGCCCATATTGGCCGGGAATGGCGGCTTCAGGCGCGGCTGGCCCTTCTTGCCTTCGAGGCTTTCGAGCAGCGCGGTTTCCTCGCCGCAGATATAGGCGCCGGCACCGTGGTGGACGTAGATGTCGAAATCGTAGCCGTTCTTGTTGCCCTTGCCGATCAGCCCGGCCTCATAAGCCTCGTCGATCGCCCGCTGCAGCGCCTCGCGCTCGCGGATGAACTCGCCGCGGACATAGATGTAGGCGGAGATCGCGCCCATGGCGAAACCGGCGATCAGGCAGCCCTCGACCAGCGTGTGCGGGTCGTGGCGCAGGATCTCGCGGTCCTTGCAGGTGCCGGGCTCGGATTCGTCGGCATTGACGACGAGATAGGACGGCCGGCCGTCGCTCGCCTTGGGCATGAACGACCATTTGAGGCCGGTCGGGAAGCCGGCGCCGCCGCGACCGCGCAGGCCGGACGCCTTCATCTCGTTGATGATCCAGTCGCGGCCCTTGTCGATGATGCCCTTGGTACCGTCCCAAGCGCCGCGCGACATCGCCCCCTTCAGCGACTTGTCGAAGCGGCCGTAGATGTTGGTGAAGATGCGGTCCTTGTCCTGAAGCATGCTCTATCCCTCAGACCGGCTTCTTGCCGAAGACGCGGATGTATTCGGCGACGCCGCCCTTGGCGAGCGCCTTGGCCTGCTTGACCCAGTCGTCGCGCTCGATCCGCCCCTTGAAGTTCAGGTACCCGTCGACCCATTCGCGCTCCGCCTTCTTCCACGAGGCGACCTGCGCGAACGTGTAGATGCCGAGGGAATGAAGAATGCCTTCGATCTTCGGGCCGACGCCTGAGATCAGCTTGAGGTCGTCGACCGCGGCCGGCTTCTCGATGCCTGCCGGACGGTTCTTGTCGGTGAGCGATGGCTTGGCGGCTGCGGGACCCGCGTCGCCCTTGGCGCGCGCGGCGCCGATCGGCTCGCCCTTCAAGGTTTCAGGCGCCTTGTAGGCAGACACGGGCTCGGCCTTCGCGGTCTTGCCGCTGCGCTGCTTGACCGTCTTCTCCACTGTAGGTTCGGCGAGGTTCGCGGCCTTGGCGGAATGCGCCGGCGCGACGCTCTTCACCTGCTCTGCGGCGGGCGCGACCTTCACCTTGGACGGCGACTTGATCGCCGGGTTCGTCTCGGGCGCGTCGGTCTTCGGCCTTGCCGCGTTGGACGGCGCAGCCGCTGCCTGCGCGGGCGCCGCGGCTGCCGTCTTCGCCTCGCGCACGCGCGTCGACTTCAGCACCGCCTTCTCGTCCTTGAGCGAGGTGAAGCCGCTCTGTGGCGCGGAGTAGAAGCGGTCGACCTGCGGGCCGACCTTCACCGTGTCGCCCTTGCCGGCCTCGAACGCGTCGATGATCTCTGCCAGCCGCTCCGGCGTCAGGTCCTCGTAGGTGTCCTTGAAGATCATCACCATCGGCGCGTTCACGCAGGCGCCGAGGCATTCCACCTCTTCCCACGACAGCGTGCCAGCATCGTTGGTGTGGAACTGGTCGTGATGGATCTTGGACCGGCACACGTCCATCAGCGCCTCGGAGCCGCGCAGCATGCACGGCGTCGTGCCGCAGACCTGCACGTGGGCGCGGGTGCCGACCGGCTTCAGCTGGAACTGCGTATAGAAGGTCGCGACCTCGAGCACGCGGATGTAGGGCATGCCGAGCCTGTCGGCGACATGCTCGATCGCCGCCTTGGTCACCCAGCCCTCCTGCTCCTGCGCGAGCATCAGAAGCGGGATCACGGCCGACTGTTCGCGGCCCTGCGGATATTTTGCGATCCAGGTCTTCACCTCCGCGGCCTTCGCCTTGGAGAAGGCGAATGCGGCTGGCTGGAGGGCTGGCTCGGCGAGACGGCGGACGGACATTCTAGCGATCGACCTCACCAAACACGATATCGAGCGACCCCAGCACCGCCGTCACGTCGGCGAGCAGGTGGCCGCGGCAGAGGAAATCCATGGCCTGCAGATGCGCGAACCCGGGCGCGCGCAGCTTGCAGCGGTAGGGCTTGTTGGTGCCATCGGAGACCAGATAGACGCCGAACTCGCCCTTCGGCGCCTCGACGGCGGCATAGACCTCGCCGGCCGGCACGCGGTAGCCCTCGGTGTAGAGCTTGAAGTGGTGGATCAGCGCTTCCATCGAGCGCTTCATCGCCTGGCGCTTCGGCGGCACGATCTTGCCGTCGGTATTCGACACCGGGCCGACCTTGTCCTTGCCGAGCAGCAGATCGACGCACTGGCGCATGATCTTCGCCGACTGGCGCATCTCTTCCATGCGGATGAGATAGCGGTCGTAGCAGTCGCCGTTCTTGCCGATCGGAATGTCGAACTCCATCTCGGAGTAGCATTCATAGGGCTGCGACTTGCGCAGGTCCCAAGCGGCGCCCGAGCCGCGCACCATCACGCCCGAAAAGCCCCAGGCCCAGGCGTCTTCGAGCGACACGACGCCGATGTCGACATTGCGCTGCTTGAAGATGCGGTTCCCTGTGAGCAGGGCGTCGAGATCGTCGAGCGACTTCAGGAACGGATCGATCCAGGTGCCGATGTCCTCGATCAGTTTCTCCGGCAAGTCCTGATGCACGCCGCCCGGACGGAAATAGGCCGCATGCATGCGCGAGCCGGACGCCCGCTCGTAGAACACCATCAGTTTCTCGCGCTCGACAAAGCCCCACAGCGGCGGCGTCAGCGCACCGATGTCGAGCGCCTGCGTCGTCACGTTGAGGATGTGCGACATGATCCGGCCGATCTCGGAATAGAGAACGCGGATGATCTGGCCGCGCCGCGGCACCTCGATGCCGAGCAGCCGCTCGGTCGCCAGCGCAAACGCATGCTCCTGGTTCATCGGCGCGCAATAGTCGAGCCGGTCGAGATAGGGCACGGCCTGTAGGTAGGTCTTGTTCTCCATCAGCTTCTCGGTGCCGCGGTGCAGCAGGCCGATATGCGGATCGACGCGGTCGATCACCTCGCCGTCGAGCTCGAGCACCAAGCGCAGCACGCCGTGCGCGGCCGGATGCTGCGGGCCGAAATTGATATTGAAGTTGCGGACAGCGGTCTCAGCCATTGGGCGCCTCAGTTCGGCTTGGCTTTTTCATCGCCGGGCAGCACGTAGTCGGTGCCTTCCCAGGGCGACAGGAAGTCGAAATTGCGGAACTCCTGCTTGAGCTCCACCGGCTCGTAGACGACCCGCTTGACCTCGTCGTCGTAGCGCACCTCGACGAAGCCCGTCAGCGGGAAGTCCTTGCGCAGCGGATGTCCCTCGAAACCGTAATCGGTGAGGATGCGGCGCAGATCGGGATGGCCGGTGAACAGGACCCCGTAGAGATCGTAGGTCTCGCGCTCGTACCAGTCGGCGCCGGGATAGACCGCTGTGGCCGACGGCACCAGCGTTTCCTCGTCGGCCTCGACCTTGACGCGGATGCGCTGGTTCTGACGGGGCGACAGCAGATGATAGACGACGTCGAAACGACGCTGGCGCGACGGATAATCCGCGCCGCAGATGTCGATGATCGAGATGAACTGGCACTGCACGTCGCGCTTGAGGAAGTTGAGCACGTCGATGATGTCGCCCGGCGCGACGGTGATCGTCAGGTCGCCATAGGCCACCACGGCGCTCTCGATGTCGTCGCCGAGCTTTTCCTTCAGATAGGCCGCGAGGTCGTTCAGCGCTTCGCTCATCTGTCCGTTTCCAGTTTACCGGACACCGCGCGTGCCCGGCCGTTGTCGACGACGGCCGGGTGTCGGCCGGCGACGTCCCTCATCATCTCTCGATCGTGCCCGTACGGCGGATCTTCTTCTGCAGCAGAAGAATGGCGTAGAGCAGCGCTTCGGCGGTCGGCGGGCAGCCGGGCACGTAGATGTCCACGGGCACGATGCGGTCGCAGCCACGCACCACCGAATAGGAATAATGGTAGTAGCCGCCGCCATTGGCGCAGGAGCCCATCGAGATTACGTAGCGCGGCTCGGGCATCTGGTCGTAGACCTTGCGCAGCGCAGGCGCCATCTTGTTGGTCAGCGTGCCCGCCACGATCATGATGTCCGACTGGCGCGGAGACGCGCGCGGCGCGACGCCGAACCGCTCCGAATCGTAGCGCGGCATCGAGGTGTGGATCATCTCCACCGCGCAGCAGGCCAGGCCGAAGGTCATGAACATCAGCGAGCCTGTGCGGGCCCAGGTGATCAGCGCTTCGGACGAGGTGACCAGGAAACCCTTGTCTGAGAGCTCGGCGTTGATGTCGGTGAAGAACGGGTCGTTCGCGCCTACCGGCTTGCCGGTCGACGGATCGATGATCCCCTTCGGTCTCGGCGCGACGAGCGTGCCGGTCGAATCGTTCAATCCCATTCCAGCGCTCCCTTCTTCCATTCGTAGATGAAGCCGATCGTGAGCACCCCGAGGAAGACCATCATCGACCAGAAGCCGAGCATGCCGATTTCCCCGAACGACACCGCCCACGGGAACAGGAACGCGACTTCGAGATCGAAGATGATGAACAGGATCGAGACGAGATAGAAGCGCACGTCGAACTTCATGCGCGCATCGTCGAAGGCGTTGAAGCCGCACTCATAGGCCGAGAGCTTCTCGGGATCCGGGTTGCGATAGGCCACCAGGAAAGGGGCGACCATCAGGGCCACCCCTATCAGCAGCGCAACGCCCATGAAGATGACGACCGGCAGATAGGAACTCAGGAGTGCGTCCATGGCGCGCCTTGTGGGTCTGTTTGTAGTGACCGACCCTAGCATTGTTCGGGTCGCCCGTGCGCGACAGAATGGCCGCTTGCGCGACCAGCTCCGACGCTTGCTGCATTGCGGCGAGGGTTATCCCAGCCAAGAGTGCCGCGCAAGCCATACCTTGCGCCGCGCGGGGCCGTTTCCCGCATTCCGCACCAGTGGATTGTGCGCGATTTTGTCACTGGCGCGAGGCCGGTTGCGGTCAATCGGAACAGGGGACGGTCCGCGAACCAGACCGGCCCGAAGCGGCGCGCCGGCATAACAAACGCAAACGGCCGCCGAGGCGGCCGCTTCGCACGATACAGAGCCATTTTTCGAAGAAAAATGGCGCGAGTGACGGGGCTCGAACCCGCGACCTCCGGCGTGACAGGCCGGCACTCTAACCAACTGAGCTACACCCGCGCATGCGACCCGTGGGGCGTGCCCCTCGCGTCGATGGCGGGGACTTAAGGGGTTCGACTCTGGCTGTCAAGCTGCGGCCGTCGGGTTTCGCCGGCTCTTTGAAAACCGTGTCATCCGAAGCGCGGGAATGGCCGGGGCGCGCCGGAATCCGGCGGTTTTTGCTTGCGCGCAAATGCCCGACCGCCTAAATCCGCGCCTGAGGGCGATTAGCTCAGTTGGTAGAGCGCTTCGTTTACACCGAAGATGTCGGCGGTTCGAGCCCGTCATCGCCCACCATTCAGGCGACGATTCACGCGTGTTCCAAGCGGCCGCGCCGCTGTCCGCTCAGATATAGCCGACAGGCGGAGGAACGACTTGCAGCCTGTCCCAGACGCGGACCACCCCCGGCGCATTCTCCGCGGCGACCCGCACCGCGTCGCGCACATGGACGTCGGTGACAGTTCCCTTGAGTTCGACCACACCGTCGCGCACGAGGATGTCCAGCGTGCCGACAGGCGCCCAGTCTTTGTTCTTGAGTTCTTCGAGGATGGACCTGCGAATCGTGATGTCGTCGACGGCAGACTGAGGCACCTCTCCCATGCGTCGCGAGAGTGCCACGACCAGATTGGCGCGGCCGATGATGCCGACGACCTTTCCGTTCTCGACCACCGGGAGTCGCTTGAAACCGCGACGCTCCAGGAGATCTGCCACCTCCCCCAGGTCGGCGTCGGGATCGACGGCGACGACATCGTGGCTCATGACGTCCTCGACCTTGCGGCCGTGCTCGCGTGCATATTCCTCGGCCCGGCGAACCGGGCTCGTCCAGAATTCGAGCCAGCGCGGCCGGTGGCGCTCGGTGCCGAGTTCCGGCCGATGCAGCAGGTCACGTTCGGTGACGATGCCGAGGATGCGGCCGGTATCGTCGACGACCGGCAGCCCGCTGATGCCGTGCTTGATCATCACGTGCGCCGCATGCTCGAGCGTCGTGTCGGGTCGCACCGTAGCTACCCCGACCGTCATGATGTCGCGCGCCTTCATTTCCTCACTCCTTGATCGCGGATAAGGGCAGCCTCGGCTGCCGCCACCTGCCGTTTGACGGCGATGAAGCTGTCGGGACTCACTGAAATCGAATCGATGCCGCACTCGACAAGGAAGGCGGCGAACTCCGGGTGATCGCTCGGTGCCTGGCCGCACAGGCCGATCTTGGCGCCCGCCTTGCCCGCCTCGCGGATGACGTTGGCGATCATCCATTCGACCGCCGCATCCGACTCGTCGAACAGGTCGGCAAGTTCGGCGGAATCGCGGTCGACTCCCAGCGTCAGTTGCGTCAGGTCATTGGAGCCGATGGAGAACCCGTCGAAGCGCTTCGCGAATTCGGCCGCGAGCACGACGTTGGACGGAATCTCGCACATCACGAAGACCTGCAGCCCGTCCTTGCCTCGCTCCAGCCCGTTCGCTGCCATCTCCTCGAGCACCCGGTCGGCCTCGCGGGTCGAGCGGCAGAAGGGGATCATCACCACGACATTGGTGAAGCCCATCTCGTTGCGCAGCCGCCGGATGGCACGACACTCCAGCGCAAAGCCCTCGCGATAGCGGGGCGAATAGTAGCGCGCCGCGCCCCTGAAGCCGATCATCGGGTTCTCTTCGCGCGGCTCGAACTCCGCCCCGCCGATGAGTCCGGCATATTCGTTGGTCTTGAAGTCGCTCATCCGAACGATGACAGGCTTCGGCCAGGCCGAAGCAGCGATGCGGGAGAGGCCGCGCGCGAGAGTGTCGACGAAATACTCCGTCTTGTCCGTGTAGCCGGCCGTGATCTCGGCGATCTGGCGTTTGGCGTCCTCGTCCTTCAGCGTGTCGTAGCGCACCAGCGCCATGGGATGGATGCGGATGTGGTTGCCGACGACGAACTCCATGCGCGCCAGACCGACACCGTCGCTCGGAATGCGCCACCAGCGCAACGCAGCCGCCGGGTTGGCGAGATTGAGCATGATCTCCGTGCGGGTGGGCGGCAGGTCGGTGACGTCGATCTCACTGGTTTCGAAGTCCGCTACACCTTCATAGATGAAGCCGCGGTCGCCCTCGGCGCAGGAAACCGTGATCGACTGCTCCCCATGCAGGACATGCGTTGCATTGCCCGTGCCGACGATGGCGGGAAGGCCCAGCTCCCGGCTGACGATGGCAGCGTGCGAGGTGCGGCCGCCGTGGTCGGTGACGATGGCCGCGGCGCGCTTCATGATGGGAACCCAGTCGGGATCGGTCGTGCCGGTGACGAGGATCGAGCCGTCGACGAAGCTGCCGATGTCATGGGCGCTTTCGATCAGGCAGACCTGACCGCTGACGACGGCGTCGCCGACGGCAAGTCCCTCGGTAAGAGTCTTGCCCTTCTTGGTGATCGAGTAGCTCCTGAACGTGGTTGCGCCGCGCCGGGACTGGACCGTCTCGGGCCGAGCCTGCACGATGAATATGTCGCCAGTCTCGCCGTCCCTGGCCCACTCCATGTCCATCGGACAGCCATAGTGCTTCTCGATCGACGCGGCCCACCGGGCGAGCGTGAGAATCTCCTTGTCCGAAAGAACGAAGGCCGCGCGCTCGGCCTTCGAGGTCGGCACGTTGCGGGTGGGCCTCTCGCCGGACGCGTAGATCATCTTCAGCGCCTTGGCGCCGCACTTTTTCTCGATGATCGGGGCCAACCTTTCGCCATCCAGAAGCGGCTTGAAGACCTGGTACTCGTCGGGATCGACCGCGCCCTGGACGACATTCTCGCCAAGGCCCCACGCCGCGTCGATGACGACGACATCCGGGAACCCTGTCTCGGTGTCGATGGAGAACATCACGCCGGACCCGCCGAGGTCGGATCGCACCATCTGTTGGACGCCGATCGAGAGCGCGACGCGCATGTGGTCGAAGCCCTTGGCCTGACGATAGCTGATCGCGCGGTCGGTAAACAGCGAGGCATAGCAGCGGCGGCAGGCGTCAAGCAGCGCAGGCAGTCCGCGGATGTTGAGAAAGGTCTCCTGCTGTCCGGCGAAACTGGCGTCGGGAAGGTCTTCGGCGGTGGCACTGGACCGCACCGCCACGTCGACATCGGCCTTGCCGGCGCGTTCACAGAGGGTGAGGTAGGCGTCGGCGATGGCCTGGGCGGTCGCTTTCGGCCATTCCCCCTTGAGGATGAGCGAGCGGATGGCGCTGCCCGTCTCCGCCAGCGTCGCCTTCCCCGCGGCCATCGCGTCGAGCAGGGCCGTGATCGCCTGCTTCTGCCGGTTTGCATCGAGATAGGACCAGTACGCCTCGGCCGAAGTCGCAAACCCCGGCGGAACGCGAATGCCTTTCGGCGCGAGCGCCTGGACCATCTCGCCCAGCGAGGCGTTCTTCCCGCCTACGCGGGCCACGTCGGCGCGCCCGACGTCCTCGAACCAGAGTACCGGACCTGCCGCGGATGGCTTGGCGCCTGCGGATTGGGACGTCGGTTGTTGCATCGGATCCTCCTCTTGTCTCGATTACTATGAGGAGACGCGGCCGACTTGGCTTTGATGTCTGTCAATCGGCGCCGGCGCTGGCAGCGCGACACTGCCTATCGATCCGCAATGTGTTCGAGGTCATCCCTGCTCATGTGCTCGTAGAGCTCGAAGACGTCTTGCGGCCGGCACAACTCCGTCCCGGGCGTCATCACCGCGGCCGCGCCTGCCGAGATACCGAACCGGAAGGCATCCTCCGTCGACCAATGCTGCGACAGGGCCCAGATCATGCCGCCAAGAAAGCTGTCGCCCGCGCCCACGGCGGAGCGTGTGCTGACATGGATCGCGCGCAGGCGCATCAAACCATCGGCACTCGCCAGGACCGCCCCTTCGATGCCCATGGTCACCGCGACAAAGTCGGCGGCTCCGCGCTCGACCAGCGCGGTGGTTTCGCGATAGACACCCGTCTCGTCCAGCTTCCGGCCGACCAGGTCTTCAAGCTCGCCCAGGCTCGGCTTGACCAGAAAGACGCGTGACCGAGCGAGCGTCTCCCGCAGGCCGGCGCCGGAACTGTCGAGCACGAAGCGCGCGCCGCGACGGGCCGCCACCTCGGCCATGCGCGCGTAGATTTCGGGTGGCGCTCCCTCCGGCAGGCTGCCGCTGGCGACCACATAATCGCCGCCGTGATTCGCGACTGCGTCGACGAATGGTTCGAGTTCCTCCGGGAGCACGGCCGGCCCTTTCGGCACGAAGCGGTATTCCAGCCCGGTCGAGCGCTCCTGCACGGTGTGGCCGAGGCGCGTCTGACCCTTGAAGGGCAGACGCCGACACGGAGTTCCCTCCTCGAGGAGGAGTCTCTCCAGCATCGCACCCAGCTCGCCGCCGGCGCCGAAGAGGGCTTCGACCTCGCCACCGAACCGTCTGACGACCCGCGCGACATTGATGCCGCCGCCGCCTGGATCGTAGCGCTCGTTGAACGTGCGTACCTTGCGCGTGTGCTGGACCCTTTCCGTCTCGCTCGATAGGTCGACGGCGGGATTGAGGGCAACGGTGAGAATCGAATTCATCTGCCGGATGCCCGCATTGCCGCGAAACCCTGCGGTAGAGGGACGGCTCTGCCGAGATACTCGATCACTCCGCTCCTGCCGCGCACGCCTTCAGTGATCGCCCGCAGCAGGTCCGCGTACTTGACGATTCTGTCGGGTGTCACCGTCCCGAAGCCGATCGTCACGATTTCCTTGGCGTTCATGCCACTCATCCTCTAGCCAGAATGCGAGAAAAAGGCGCCCTATCCCGGAAGGAGTCCTTGATCTGTCGCAAAGGTCCCGGCCGGCAGGCTTCCGCAGTGCAATGATTGACAAAAATCAAGGAAATGCCGCTGATGCGGTGCATTCTGCTTGAGACGACAGAACATTCGGGGGCTTCCTATGCGCAAACTGGCAATCCACATTTTCGCCGTCGTTTCGATCGGCTTCACCGCGCAGAGCGCCTTTGCGGACAGCTGCTACGATCTCTGGTACGAGCGCAACGCGATCTATGACGACAACGGCTACTGCTTCAAGACGAGCCTCGGCAAGCGCGTATTCGACAACAGCGACTGCTACACGAACAACCCCGACTTCACGCGGGCCGAGCAGCGCCGCATCGACCAGATCCGCCGCGAGGAAAAGCGGCTGGGCTGCAAGGTGAACTGACCGCCTTACTTGCGGCTCGACAGCCATTTCTGCTTGACGAGATCGTTGGCCTCGACGAGTTGAGCCGGCGTCATCGCCGCCCCGACACGGTCGCGGATCGGCGCCGCTTCGGGAAGCCCCGCCGCGGCGGCGAGGTTGAGCCACATATATCCCAATACGTAGTCCTGCGGCACGCCCTGACCGCGCAGGTGCAGCAGGCCAAGATTGGCCATCGCAGCCGGCAGGCCGAGTTCGGCGGCCTTCTCGAACCATGACGCGGCCCGCGCCGGCCCGCCCGATCGGGAACCATCGGTGGCCGTGACGTAGGCAAGCAGGAACATCGCCACGGGATCGCCGCTCGTAGCCGCCTCGGCGAAATGCTCGGGCGTGGCTGCGGAAGGTTCGAGAGGCACAAGACGCGGATCGTAAAGGAGCCCTTCATCCGATACGATATCGGTGGCGGTCGTGCCGCCTTTCTGCCCGGCCTTCGCGTAGAGTTCCATGGCCTTGGCCTCGTCCTGCACGACCCCGAAGCCGTTTTCGTACATGACGCCGAGATTGTAGAAGGCCTGGGTCTGGCCCTGCGCGACAGCTTTCTCGAAAAGCCCCACGGCCCTCTCGTAGTCCTGTGCCACGCCCTCGCCCCGCGCCAGCATCAGCCCGAGATTGTTCTGCGCGCGGGCGTCGCCGGCCTCAGCCGCCTCGGAGAAGAGCCCGGCCGCGCGCGCAAGATCCTTCTCCACGCCCGACCCCTGCTGGTAGGCGAGCCCGAGACTGGTCTTCGCCGCCGCCAATCCCTGCTTCGCCGCTACGTCGAACCAGCGCGCGGCCTCCGCCTTGTCCTCGACGCCGAGGCGGGTGTCGTCGAGCAGGAGGGCGAAATCGTACTGGTGGGCCGGATTTCCCTGTTCGGCCGCGCGCCTCATCCACAGAACGGCCGCCTTCCCGTCCCGCTCAACGCCGAGCCCCTCCGCATGGAGCCGCCCCAGCGCGTTCTGCGCGCGTGCATCGCCCTTCTCCGCCGCCTTAGCGATCCATCGGGCCGCGGCGGAGAAATCCTGCGGAACACCGAGCCCATCGAGATGGACCTTGCCCAGCAGATACTCGGCGGATGCGTCTCCTGCCGCGGCCAATGGCTCGAGCACACGCACCGCCGACGCGACGTCTCCGGCGTCCAGCAACGCCTGCGCCTGGTCGGTGGTGTCCGCCCGAACGGGTGCGGCGGCGAACAGAACGATGAGAACGACGGCGGCGACCCGCAGTCCGGCGCGTCTCAGCCCTTGTCGCGGGTCTTGGCGATCCATTCCCGGGCCTTCTTCTGCGCGTCGGCGATCTGCTCGCGCGTCATCAGCTTCGACAGGTTGTCGCGCATCTTCACCGCCTCTTCGCTTCCGTCGGTGGCGGCGATGTTGGCCCACTGATGCGCCGCGACATAGTCCTGGTCCATGCCGTCGCCGGCCGCGTATTTCTTCGCCAGTTCGAGCTGCGCTAGGGCGTCCCCCGCCTCGGCCGCCTCATTGTAGAGCGCAACGGCCTTGGCATCGTTGGCTGGGTCCTTCGCGTCGGCATCGATCAGCGCGGCGAGCCTGGCTTTCGCCGGCGCCGATCCGGCCTCGGCCCTGGCCTCAAGCCATTTGCGCGCATCAGCATTGCCCTCGCCCGCCGCCATCGCCACCCAGAACGCGCCGTCCGAATCGTCGGCCGGCAAAGTACTTCCATCGACGATCATCGCCGCCAGCCTCGCGGCCGCCTGTTTGTCGCCGCCGAGCGCGCCCTTGCGATACCAGTCGGCGGCCTTCTCGTTGCTCTTCTCGACGCCTCGGCCCGACTCGTAGAGAGCGCCCAGCGCCGCGGCGGAGCGGGCCAGCCCTTTACCGGCCGCCTTCTCGTAAGTCTCAGCCGCTCGTTGATCGTCCTGCGGCACGCCCTTGCCGGTGTAGTACATGTAGCCGAGATTGCTCAGCGCCCCGGCGTCGCCGGCATCCGCCGCCTTCTTCGTCCACTCGTAGGCGAGCGCGTAGTCCGGCTGCCGTTCTGCCGAGCCGGTGAGATAATAGGCGCCGAGATCGCGTTGCGCGGCGGGCATCCCCGCCTCGGCTGCCTTGCGGTACCAATCGACCGCCTTGGCCTCGTCCTTCGCGACACCGGTACCCGCGATCAGATTGCTGGCCAGAGTGTACTGCGCGATCGCCAGCCCGTTCTCGGCGGCGAGTTCGAACCACTTGCCCGCCTCCTTCGTGTCCTTCGTCGCCCCCTGCCCGGTGGCGTAGATGCGGCCGAGCTCGAACTGCGCCTCGGCATTGCCGGCCCGCGCGGCGGCCATGATCCAGGTCAGCCCGGCGACCTCGTTCTTCTCGATGCCGGCGCCGGCGAGATACATCTGGCCGATGTAGAGTTGCGCGGTCGCGTTGCCCTTTTCCGCGGCGAGCTTGAACAGCTTCGCCGCCTCGCCTTCGCTGCGGTCGACGCCCGCCCCCTGGAGATGGAAGACGCCGAGTTGGAGCAGTGCCGACGCATCCCCCTGGTCCGCTGCCTTCCTCATCCAGCCTGCGGCCGCCTTCAGATCCTTCTCCGCCCCCTGCCCCAGCGCGAGCATGTATCCGAGCCGATACTGGGCCAGCGCGTCGCCCGATTCGGCCAGCGGCTTCAAGATCTCGAGGGCCTTCGCGTAGTCGCCGGCCGCGTAGGCGGCCTCCGACTGCTGCATGGTTGGAGCTGTCTCGGCCGGCGCGCCTTCGGAGCGCTGACTGTTCTGCTGTGGGGCGCCCGATACGCCTGGCTTGGCCGGCTCTTCCGCGAACGACGGATGGGGCGCGGCGAACACCGCCGTCGCCAGGGCAAGGGCTACAGTGCCGAGGGCATTTCGGACGAAACTCATTCACTGCCTTTCGAGCTTGCAACTCACGGTCGGCCGGGCCGCCGTCGCGGCACACCCGACCCAGCCAGACATGCGGGAAATCCCGACGATTTCAAGATCAACGCGTCGCCGCGCCTTCGCGCGCGATCCGATAGAGCGCTCCGGCCTCGAAGCCACCATCGATCGTCGTATTGCCGCCGGTCGACCAATGAACGGTCGCGCTTTCGATCCGATCCGCCTTGCCGGTGCCGAAATGGAGCACAGGCGCGTCGAAGGACATGAACCCGCCGCCGCTCTGCAGTTCGCGCATCTGGGTCAGTCCGTCCGCCGTCCTGATCTCGAGCCGGTTGCCGATACCGAACTGATTGCCGAGACGGTCGCGGAACTCGAAGGCGATCGAGTTGCCGTCCGTGGAGCCGTTGACATAGGCCATCGGCGGCCCGTTGACCGGCACGGTGATGAAGTCCTGGTCGCCGTCATTGTCGAAATCGACCGCAACTGCGGCGGCGGTGATGAGATAATCTTCCATTCCGGCCGGGACCGTCTCTTCCTTGAACTTGCCGGTGCCGTCGTTCATGAACAGGATCTTGGACGGGCTGATCTCGTTCGGAACCCAAGTGCCGTTCAGCACATAGATGTCCTTCCAGCCGTCGTTGTTCACGTCCTCGACCTTCACGTCCCAGGTCCAGCCGCCGATCTCCACGCCCGCCGGCACGGCATGTTCCTCGTAGCTCCCGTCTCCCTTCGGCGACAGCAGCACGTTGCGGCGCTGGATCTGCGGGATAGCCTCGTCGAGCTCGGCCTGGGTCGGCTGCCGGACCGGGCGGAAATGGATCTCGCAGAGCTGGCGCGCCCGCTCCTCGCTCACCGCGATAAGGTCGCAGATCGACGGATCCTTGCTCTGGATGGCAAGATCTTTCACCAGCATCGCCCGGCATTCGGCCTTGTCCGGCCCTGCCAGTTCGGCACAGCGCGAGGCGTTGGACGGATCGAAGCTGTGGCCGGATTTGTACCACTGCTTGATCGCCATGTTCTTCTCGCAGATCGCCTTGTCGCTGTCGCGCCCGATGCCGTCGCAATAGAGTTCGAGCGGTTGGGTTTTCAGCTTCTTCGCGATGCCGGAAGAGCGCCCGGCAATCTGGCCGACATAGATGTCCTGTTTGCCCGTATTCGCGAGATCGGCGGTCTTGAACGCCATCGTCGTCTGCGTCGTCATCGGGATCAGGTTGTCCTGGCGGCGGATGGGTTTGAACGCGCCGGTTCCATCGCCGAGCGAAAAGACGTCCGGCATCTCGAAATCGTTGCCTTCGAGAAGGTCGAGCTTGCCGTCGAGGTTGAGGTCCGTCAGCAGGATCGACAGCGTCTCGCCGGGCGGGCCGCCGAGCTCCGCGAAGGTGGAGCCGTCCAGCACCCCGCCCTTGTTGAAGGCGATGCGGTTGGTCGCTTCTCCGCCCGGAATGCGCCGATACCAGCCCGCCGCCCAGTTGCCGATGGCGACGTCGAGATAGCCGTCGCGGTTCACGTCGCCGAAGCTCGCTGCGAGCGTGAGGACTGCGTCGTCGCGATTGGCCACCTTCGTCAGGTTCACGGCAAACGAACCGCCCGAGTTGCGCAGCACGTAGTTGCCCTGCCGGAAGGTCGTGAAGAACAGGTCGAGCCAGCCGTCATTGTCGATGTCGACGAAGGCGACGTTGAAGACTGGCATCTTGACGATGTCGGCGAGGTCGAAGGTCGCCTTCTCGAACTTGCCGCCCGTGTTGCGGTAGAAATAGAGCCCGCCGACCGTCGAGGCGACCACGACGTCCTGCCAGCCGTCATTGTCCCAGTCGCCGGCGGAGATGCCCCGTCCTTCCCAGAACGGCGGCCACATGTCGCCGAACGAGAACTCGATCGGCTGGTCGATGCCGATCTTCCAGGCTTCCATCTTGGCAAACCGCTTCTCGCCCGGCGCCGAGCGCGGCTCGAAGGTGCGGCGCGAGATCGTGATCGTATTCGCCCCGTCGGTCAGGCTGCGCACCTGTTCCGGCTCGGCGGCGTGCGCGGAGGACACGAGGCTCAACTCGAACGAGGTCAGGATCTCGAGCGCCCGGCTCTGCAGGTTCTGGTGATAGAAGTGCACGCCGATCCCGGCGAGGGTTCCGATGACGACAATCGTTCCGGCCAGGAGAGAAGCGGCGCGCAGCGAGATCGCCCCGGCGACAATGAAGAACGAATAGACCGAGAAGATGCCGAGGGTGAAGAGCAGCGTTGTCACCAGTCCGACGTCCATGCCGCCGCCGAGCAGCGCGCCCGAAACGACCACGTCGAAGCCGATTGGCACCGGCAGGAAGGTGCCGAGAACTGCGGCCAGGAAGACGGTGACAAAACCGAAGCCGAGGCCGGAGAAGGTCTCCGGCGGCACGAGCGTCGCCACCACGGCGCCGAGGAAACCGGCAAGCAGCATCAACGGCAAGGTGCGCGAGACGATGAACCACAGGCTCTTGGCAAAATCCCAGGCGAAGCGCCACACCGACTGGAAGAGGTTCTCGCTCGCTTCCGCCGGGGCCGGCTTCGGCATGCGCAGGAACTTCTCCGGCGTCGACGATACCTTGAGTTGGTTCTCCGGCAGGAAGCGGCAGATGACGGGCACCGCGACCAGGATCACGAAAACGCTGAGAACGACCTTCAGCACGCCGACATAGAAGGGCATCAACGAAAAGATCATGGTCAGCACGACGACGTTCAGCGTCGGCGACGCGATCATGGCCGACAGCGTCGCCTCGGCACGCGCGCCGCCGGAATAAAGCGCCTTGGCGATCGGGGCCGCGCAGTTGACGCAGACCCCCAGCGGCGCGCCCACGCCCATGCCCAGGAGCGAATTGGCGAAGCGCCCCTTGAACGAGTGCTGGCGCACGTAACCCATCAGCGTCAGGAACGCCGCCCCGAACAGGATGCCGAAGGTCATTCCCTTGCGGTTGGTCTCGATCCAGTTGAGCGTCGAATAGCCGATCCGCTCGACGGTCGTGTATTCCGGCTTGAGCGGATATTTCGCCTCGAAGCTGAGCGGATCCTCGAGCTGGATCGCCCCGCTCATCATCGCCTTCTCATTGAGCGATGGATAGCGCGATTGCGTCCAGAACTGGATCGCCAGGAGCGCGACCAGGATCAGGCTGAACACGAAGCGCTTTTCGAATGGCCGAATGACGAACGAACCCATATTCCCCCCGCGGCGCAGCCTCTTGCACAGGAATGCTATCGAAACTTACGTTACGATACTACCGCAAGAAGGGCACTGCATTTTGGAACAATCTACACGACCGGGAACGCTGGGTTGAAACCGGTCCACGAAGGCAGCTATCGCTTGAACGGGTTACCTTCATAGTGTTAGGCTTACCTAGGGTGATGGGTGGATCAGATTCGGCGCAGGCCGAATTACCAGTCGCGCGTCCGAAGGCAGGGGAAACAATGAGACATCTCATTCACGGCACAACCGTAGCGGCCACGGCGCTGATCATGACGGCTCCGGCGCTCGCCCAGGACTCGCTCAGCGCGCGCAGCTCGGCGTCCGGAACCAAAGTCAGCTTCGTCCTGCCCGCCGGTTATTTCAACGCGACGCTTTCCGTCGCGGGACCCGATGGCAGAGTCGTCAGCGCATCCGCGAAGCAGGGCTCGCCGGTGATCGACATTTCCGGCAAGAATGCGATGGGCGACGGCGTCTACACCTACCAGATCACGGCCGCTTCGCCGAAGAAGATCGCGGTCAAGGCGGACGGCGCGGACGGCCGCGAAATCTCTGCCGGTCAGGTGAATATGCGCGGCGAAATGTCGGTCTCCGTCGGCGCGTCATCGAGCGGGACGTTCCTGGTTCAAGGCGGCCGGATCGTCGACACGTCGAACTTGAAGGAAGGGTCGGCGCGTTAAGCCGGGCGGGAGAAGTAAGATGAAAAGATACGATCTTGCGGCCGGCTCCGCGGTTCTGGCCCTTGCGCTCGCGACAGGCATATCCGGCGCACGCGCGGACCAGGTGATTCCCGACGATCTGATCGTTCAGGGAAGCCTGTGCACCGGCCTGAGCTGCGTAAACGGCGAGTCGTTCGGTTTTGCCACGATACGGCTGAAGGAAGACAACACGCGCATCGATTTTACAGACACGTCGAGCGCAGCCGGTTTCGCGACGACTGACTGGCGGATCCAGGCGAATGACAGCAATAGCGGCGGCGCCAACGCACTGTCGTTTCGCAGCATGGGCGCCACCGCGACAGGTGCGGAGGGCGGCACTCCGATCCTAACCCTGACCAATGGCGCTCCGTCGAATTCTGTGTTTGTCGATTCGAGTGGTCGCGTCGGCCTGAGGACCGCGACACCTGTTCTCGACCTTCATATCAACACGAGCAACACGCCGGCGATCAGGCTCGAGCAGAACAATTCCGGCGGCTTCACCGCCCAGACCTGGGACGTCGCCGGTAATGAGGCGAATTTCTTCATCCGAGACGTCACCGGCGGCAGCCGCCTCTCCTTCCGCATCCGTCCCGGTGCGCCGACGAGCTCGATCGACATTGCCGCCACCGGCCGCGTCGGTATCAACAACGCCAGCCCCGACGCGCCGATGGAGATCATCGCCTCCGCGAGCACCATCGGCGTTGGCAACGCTGTGCTGAAACTCGTCAACCCGGCCGGGCCGACAGCGCTGCAGCTGGATCCCTCAAACGACGGAACGTTCTGGAATGTGGGGGCAAGCTCGAACACCTCGTTTGTCATCAATCGAAGCGGAAATCCATCGCCGTCTTTTACCCTTAGCAATACTGGCAACCTTGTGATCAGCGGAACCATTACCACCGGTGGCCCCACGTGCGGCTCAGGGTGTGATGCAGTCTTCAATCCGGACTATCGCCTGCTCACAATTCCCGAACACGCAGAGATGATGTGGACCGACAAGCGCCTTCCGAACGTCTCACCCACGAAGCCGTATGAGCCGATCAATCTATCCGAACGTTTCGGTCAGATGCTGAACGAGCTTGAGACCGCCCACATCTACATTGAGCAGCTTCATGGCGAGGTCCAAAGTCTAAATAAGCGACTAAGTGCCCTAGATAATAATTGATAGCTATTAGATCTGATCGAGAGGATTTCATGAATCTGGTCATAGGCGCACTCGTCTCTGTCGTTTTAGTGGTGCCTATGGTGGTTTCAAGCTCCGCGATCGCGCAAGCGACCCGTACTTGGGTTTCTGGCGTGGGCGACGATGCAAATCCCTGCAGCAGAACGGCCCCGTGCAAAACCTTTGCGGGGGCAATATCGAAAACCGCGACTAGCGGCGAAATCAATTGCCTCGACCCTGGAGGCTTTGGTGCCGTGACTATTACCAAGTCTATTACTATCTCATGTATTAATGTTGAGGCCGGAGTATTGGCATCAGGAAGTAATGCAGTTGTCGTAAATACTCCTGCAGGTTCGGAGGTCCACCTTCAAGGATTAGACTTCTTTGGAGTCGCAGGAGCGCTCGACGCCGTCCGATTCGTTGGACAAGGGCAGCTGCATATCGAGAACTCTTCCCTACAGCGGTTCAGCGGGCAAGGGGTCGACTTCGCCCCAATTGGCCCTAGTGAACTTTATGTTCGGGACACCGTCATTTCGGAGATGGGACTAGAGGGGGTTTCAATCAAGACAACCGGAAACGCCGGAATCAACGCAGTGATTTCACGTTCTCAGATTGTTAACAATCGAAAGGGCGTCGCCGTCGATGGGGCGGGGAATACTCTTCCGATGAACCTCTTGATCGCGGACTCCGTTATTAGCGGCAATACGGAAGAGGGTGTAATTGCCAGGAGCGTTGCGGCCGCATCGCAGGTTCGCATAGCCATTGGTAGCAGCCGTATTTCGGCAAACGTCGGCATAGGGGCGTCAGCAAATGGCGCCGCGGCCAATGGCAGTGGCAGTGCTTCGATCTTTCTCACCGACTCGATCGTATTCGGTAATGCTGTTGGCGTCGGAAAAAGCGGGGCGGGTGTGGTTCAATCCCTCAAGAATAATTCCATCTTTGGCAACATAAACGACGGGACGCCGCTACCGGCGTTTCCAGGTCCAGGCGGGATCCCTTTGCAGTGATCTGTATTGAGGTAGCTACATAGCCATCTTCAATCAGCCTTTTGCCGACCAAGCTACCTCACTGCGACACAAGAATCCGTTCGGATTGTACGTCGCGTTGTAGCCGAACATATCGCAATAGCCCTCACCTACTTTGAAGATGCTTGGATATGCGCGTTGGAATGATTCTATCGCGCGGTTCGGCCCTCCGTTGTATCGGTCCTCGATTCCCAGCTCGGCAAGAATTCCATCTTCAACCACTAGCCATTCTTGTGGCTTGAGATGCTCTGCGAAGAATACCATCGCTGACATCACGTCCGCGGCGATATGCGACGAGTCCTCCACAACCAGCCAGGGCCGCGGCAACGCCCAGAGTCCGTGACGATCAAACGTCACCCTCAAATCTCTCACGTCGCCGCGGAAAAAGCCTATTCCCTCTTCCTGTATACTTGGCGGACTGACGTCGATTGATACAACTCTAACTTCGGAATGGCTCAGAATACGTCCAAAGTCTCGCAACATGATCGCACTACCGCCATGCTTGCTTCCTATCTCTATAATCGTTCGACACCCAGTATTAAAAATGAGACTCATATATATCGCGATATCAATGGGGCTCTTCAAACATGGAACACCCTTGTAGCTGTAGTTCATGACCCCCGATTGATATGATTCCAGCTGGGCCTTATCAAAGAACGATTTGAAACTTCGATTCATCATGATTTGCTACCCTCCACGATTCGATCTAAAGAGGCAATTACATGAGGCCTTAACGCGCCACGAGGTGCGCCGAAGTAGACTGCGTCGTATAATGGCTTTGAATAAGCTTCTCCGAATATGCTCCTGTACTCGCTGTCAAACGTCGCCCATGGTCGCTTTCCAGAAGTGGCGACTGAGTCGTGCACTTGATGGAAGGTCCCTTCGCCAAGCAAGCAAATGTTTATTCCGTTTGGCCGGCACACGTACCGCTGAAAAATCTCCAAGTTCGCAAGTCCGGCACCTGGAGAAGTGAATCTCTCATCGTAGCCGCCGTATCGAAGAAACAAATCCCTACTCATTGAAAATGCATTACTCTCTGCGATCCCTTGGAAAAACCCCCCTTGAGACGATCCAGCGAATACCGACACTTCGAACAAGCCGTCTGCATTCTCCGGCCATCCGCAGGCGTCGATCAGTCTATCTTCTACCTCCGCCGTATACCCTTCGGAGATCGAGATGCTCTGCACCTTGGGGCCAATGTGCCAACCGAGCGAGTATACGAAGGCGTCGGGGAACCGACTATGGGCGCGGAGAACATCGCCATACAAGCCGCTTGAAAAAATCCTGGCGCCATCTATCGCAAAGAGGAGCTTATCGCCTTTTGCAATCTCCCGCGCAGCCATATTCATAGCAAATACCGGGGAAGGGTGCGCATTGGTAATTCTGTAGATTTCTACTCCCGGCAAGGGATTTGAGAGAATAAATGGCTCGTTGGAACCATTATCGACGACGATGACCTCATAGTCGCCAGCATCCACACCAACTTGATACGGCGCAATAGCAGAATTTATTGTCCGTGACGCTTCCCTCTGCATATTATATACGCAGATAATCACCGATAGTTTTCTTCCCGGCGTCTTTCTCAAGATGCTGGCACCTTTTCGGGCTGTGAAGGCTTCCGAAACCACACACCGGTCCAATCAATCTGCATAAGCTGTGGAACAGTTTCATTTCGTGAAATGAAGTAGTCCTCTACAGCCTTTTTGCAGGCAGGTATCGCATTATAGTCATCAATTATTACAACTCCTCCGGGACTCACCTTGTCGTACAGAGCATGCAAAATATCGATCGTAGACTCATACAGATCCCCATCCATCCTTAAGAGCGCTATCTTTTCTGTTCGGGTGTCGGAAAGAGTGTCTTTGAACCAGCCCTTTAGATATACGATGTTCGACCCCTCGAGCCCGTAGGCCGAGAAGTTCTCCATTACAGTTTCCAGGGATACTGCCAGCTGTGGGAACTTAGCTTTTGAAAGGTCGAGGCCTGCATCGTTTGCGTTAGTCGGTTCAGGCAGCCCTTCAAAGCTATCAGCAACGATCACGCACCGATCGGTGGCACCGTGAGCTCGGAGATACCCAGCCATAAATATGCAACCACCGCCCCTCCACACTCCGCATTCAATAAAATCGCCAGGGATTGAATTCTCCAGCAGAACATCCATCGCGTGGTGGAGATTGTCCAATCGCGTCCGGCCCATCATTGAATGGTTGAAGCCGGCATTCTCAATATTGCGCTCGAAAAACTGGCCGACACTACGAGACTGCACAAGTTGATTGAAAGCATCTCGCTTCTTATTCCTGATGTCGTGCAATACTTCTGGGTCGAAAACGTCATTCCCATGTATGCACGATTTTAGATATAATATCCTTAGCTCGTCATCAAGATATATTTCGTTTAAGATACTCTTCTTGAGCAAATCAATGTATAGACTTACTCCGTCTATAACTGGAGAATTAGTTCTTAATAGCACTCTCCGATTCGCAATTTCTTTAAGGTCGTGGGCTAATCTTTCTGTGTCTACCGGACGAAAATCTCGCCGAATTTCTTCAGCTGAAAGCACGCCCCATTTTCTTCGGTTAATATTCTCGAAAATCTCATCATATGATTCTTCCAATATTCTATTGCCCGGGTCTAAATTACTTATCAAAGCGAGGCCTTTCTTCTCGATATCATAAACTGTGATATGAAGATCAGGCCTGTATTCTTTGAGGATATACACTAGCCGATAAACGTCTCCAGTCCATATCTGTGTCTTACGCTCTCTTGTGGCGTATGCGATATCGCTTGGCAGAACATCATCTACCGCAATAATTCCTCCTCCATGTGAATTACGCTCAATATTTGAGAAATCACGCAAAGCATATTCAACTAAATGCATTCCATCTATAAAGCTGAAATCTATTGGACCTGATAATATTTCTTTGACATCTTTTGATTCGAAAAACGAGTCGCTCGTCTGCCGGAAGAATCTTGTTTCGGCGCTGATTTGAGATTTGATCTCGAAATCCGGATCAACACCAATACTTCGACACTTCGCAAGTGAAACACTATATCCATGCCGGCACCCTATTTCAAAATAGTTCTTTGGATCGATAATATTATGGATATATTTCAAGGCTTCTAGATAGTTCATTCTGTCGCAAATTCCGGTTGGTATTAATTCTTTGTTCTAGCTTCCTGAAGCCCGCACCGCGGCCGTCTTCTCGATCGCCGTCATCACCTTGTCGTCGCGGCCGTAGACATCCGGAAAATACTCGACCGCCCCATCCTTGTTCGGCCAGGCGGTGAAATAGGCGACATAGACCGGAATATTGCCCGGAATCTTCTCGGACGAATGTCCTTGGGCGAGCTTGGATTTGATGTAGTCGAGATCCTTGCCGAGCAGCGCGGCCGCCATCTCGCGTGGCTGATTCAGGCGGATGCAGCCATGGCTGAAGGCGCGCGTCTCGCGCTGGAACAGCGCCTTTTGCGGCGTGTCGTGCATGTAGATCGCGTGCTTGTTGGGAAACAGGATCTTCAGTTCACCGAGCGCGTTCGCCTCGCTCGGGCTCTGGCGCACATTGAACGGCACCTTGCCGCCGAACTGCCCCCAGTCGATGGCCGATGACGGGATGCGCTGCCCCCTCGCGTCGGTCACTTCATAGCCTGCCCGGTCGAGATAGCCCGGATCGTTGCGAAGTCGCGGCAGCATCTCGTTGACGATGATCGACTGCGGCACGCCCCAATAGGGATTGTAGTCGATCTGCTCGATCACATCCTGGAAGAAGCTGGTCTGGTTCGACACCTGGCCGACCACGACCCGCATCGACAGCCGTTCGGTTCCGTTCTCGAAATAGGTCGCCGTGAAGGCCGGCTGATTGACGAAGACCCGGCGTGCGCCGAGGTCCGAGGGCAGCCAGCGCAACTGTTCGAGCGCGACCTTCACCTTGCCGATCCGGTCCGCCTTGGAAACCCCTGCGAGCGTCTGCACCGTGCGCGGGCCGACCACGCCATCGCCCTTCAGCCCATGCGCCTCCTGCGCCTCCTTGATCAGCGGCACGAGGTCGGGCGTATATTCCTCCTTCCCGCGCGACAGGGCCAGGAGGACAGCGTATTTCGTCGCGAATTCCGGCGAGGCCTTGCGCTCGATCAGCGCGATGAGCTTCGGCAGTTCCGCGCTCTTTCCGCCCGGCTTCAGCAGGAGCTTCGGATCGACGACGATGTCGTTTTCTGCCTGCGCCGACAGCTGCTCCAACTCGGCGCGCAAGCGCAGATACTCGTCGCTCTGGGGATGGTAGGATTCGAGCAGCACCGCCGTGTCGAAGGTGCGGGACAGCTTCTCGAGTTCCTTGGCGAGATCGAGCTGTTTCGCCGCGAAGTCGTGGTAGCCCGACAACCGGTTCGGGTCGATGCGGCCGCGCACGGAATCGCGGACGTAGCGCAGAACCTTCGCCGACAGGGCGAGTTCGAAGCGCGCAAGCTCGCGCTGGCGCGAGACCATGTCGTCCATCGAGAACGACGTCTGCGGCACGTCGACGGAATATTCCGCCGGGTCGAGGCCGTGGCTGCCGGCCTCGGCCAGCGCCCTCAACGCCTGCTGGGCGCGGCTGTTCAGGCCGTATCCGGAGATCCAGATGAAGTCCTGATGCGTCGCATAATGCGCGGCGATCGCGTCCGCCACATCCTTTTCCGCAGCGAGATCGAGATCGCTCAGAAACGGCATCGCCTCGGCGAACCGCACCCCCGACGCACCCGCGAGCGTCAAATCCGGCAAGCCCGCCGGCGCCACGACCTGCGGCACCTTCACCTTGACCAGAGCGTCGACCTTGTAGGTGTAGTAGGACGGCGCGGAGATCTTCGCCACCGGCTTCGCCGGACGCTTTTCGGGCTCCGGCGGAAACTCACGCTGACCTTGGCGCTTTATGCCGCCGCCGAACAGCAGGTCGAAAAAATTCTGCGCCTGGGTCGGCTGGACGCCGGCCGCGACGAACATTCCGCACGCCAGTCCGGCCCCCAGCAAGCGGACCGATACCTTTCGTCCCCTCAAAATCCCTCTCCCTGCTCCGCCGCATGCATAAGAAGGCTTCGCATCGGCGGAACCCGTCCCGCACGTCGAAGCAGCCATGTGGTCAGTATAGCCTGAACGGCCGTTGTGACGACCGCAATTTCCCTAACCCATGACGATCTCAAGCAAACGTGACGCCGATCACACACCTGCCGCCCGAAGCAGCCGGGCTTCCACTACTGTCGGCGACAGCCACAACCCCGGGAAAACCGAACCTCGGCCGATCGCCCGCCGGGCGATCAGTGCCCAACCTTGGTGTTCGCATTGGTCACCCGGTCCGAACTCATCTGCCAGATGGGAAGCAGCTGGTAGAGCTGATCCTGCCGCGGCGGACGGGCTGGAAGACGCGTCATCGAATCGGTGTGGAGTTCCAGACGAAGCGGCTTCCAATCGCCGCGCGACTCTGGGCGGACGGATTTGGTCTCGCGATCCATGTCCTCATCTCCCGTCATGTTCACGAACGGGCTTTATTGTCGGCCAGGAATGAGGCGGAAAATTGCCGGACAGGTGCTGCCGGACGTCTCGCCAAGCCATTGTATGGAATAGATATTCTCTCCCTCATCCCGGAGCGCGCGCCGCGATAACCATTCCGTTACCGGGCGTAACGCATGTTGACAGAAATCGGGTCGAGCCGCTCAATGACGCAGGGGCAGGACCAATGCTTGGGAAACGAACGAGATGAGAAGACTGACTGTATTCGCGGCCCTACTGGCTGGGCTCCTTGCAGCGCCTGCGATGGCCGAGACCAACTGGGTCTACGACGCGGCCAAGAAGGAGCTCGTCTCGCGCAACGACCTCAATCAGGGCGGAGGCAAGCGCTACTACCGCTCCGACAAGTCGCCGATACCGCGCCGCACGGTCGCATTCGACGCCAAATATGATGCCGGAACGATCGTGGTGAACACGGGCGAGCGTCGCCTCTACTATACACTCGGTAACGGCAAGGCGATCCGCTACGGCGTCGGTGTCGGCCGCGACGGCTTCACCTGGTCGGGCACTCATCGCGTCACGCGCAAGGCCGAATGGCCGGGCTGGACGCCGCCCGCCACGATGATACGCCGCGAAGCCGCAAAGGGCCGCAAGCTGCCGGCCTATATGCCCGGTGGTCCGGACAATCCACTCGGCGCCCGCGCCCTCTACATCGGCTCGACGATCTACCGCATCCACGGCACCAACCAGCCCTGGACGATTGGCCAGGCGATGTCGTCGGGCTGCATACGCATGGCCAACGAGGACGTGACGCATCTCTACAGCGTCGCCGACGTGGGCACCAGGGTGGTCGTCGTTCGCTGAAACCGCGACACGCCGAACACAGGCAGGAAGGCCGCCGGGTCCCAGCCGATCCCGGCGGCGTGCAGGCTCAGTTCTGGTTGCGGATCGCGGCGCGCCGCGGGGCGGGAACGGCCATCGCCTCGGCCAGACCGAAATCCACCGCCTGCACCACGACGGACGGGTCTCCCAGCACGCGCCGGTGACCGAGGCCGTTGACCCAGGCGAGCCGCACATGATCGCCGGCCCGCGCATAACCCTCGGCATGCTTCGGCGGCACTTCCTTGTCGTCGGCGGCATGCAGCACCAGCGTCTCGATCGGGTTTTCCGCGAGCTGGATCTGGCCGGTATAGCTTTCAAGCGGCTGACCGGCGACCCTGAGCACAATGTCGGCGATCGCCGTCTGCGTGCGTGGGCCGAGGTTCAGGAAACGTCCGAAGTCGTCGAATATCATGGGAAGTGAGCTTGGCGCCGCGATCAGCACAAGGCGGCCCGCCCTCACCTTCTCGACATGCGTCACCGAACCGACCGCAGCGTTGACCGCGACGGCGCCGCCGAAGGAATGGCCGACGAGCGCGCGGAACGGTCCGAACCATTGGTCGGCTGTCTGGACGGTCGCAACCGCGTTGGCCATGTTGAGCCGGCGCCCGGCAGAAGCGCCATGGCCGGGCAGATCTATCGCGATGACGCGCACGCCCGCATTCCTGAACCCGTCGATGATCGCGCGCATATGCTCGGTGCGCGACCTCCAGCCGTGGATGACGAGAACGGTCGCCGACCAAAGGTTCGACGGCGGCCGGAATTCGTGCGCCGCCACGCACGTCTTGCCGACGGTCAGGCGGTGCAGCCGTGCTTCCTGCATGAATTCCCGGCTGCGTTCGAGGACCCGAGCCTCGGCAGCAGACGGCTTCGCCGGATTGGCGGTGCGGCAGAAGAGTTCGAAGGCGATACGCCCGGCCAGGCGTGGCGCGATCGGGTCCGCCATGCCAAACAGGGTACGGATGATTCTCAACCCGAATGATGCCACAATAGGCCTCCAGAGGATTCGTTCAAACATGAACATAATCGTTCAAGCATGAACAAAATGCAAGACCTCCCGTGGGACAATCCGCGATTCCGCAACTGGATCGCCGTGGTCCAGGCCGAAAAGGCGATCGTGCGCGCGCTGACCAAGGCGCTGCAGCCGTTCGACCTCAAGATCGCCCAGCTCGATCTGCTGATGAACCTCTACCGCCACCCCGGCGCATCGCAGCACGACATCGCGCGCAAGCTTTTGGTCGGCCGATCGAACGTGACCATGCTGATGCCGCAGATGGAGAAGCAGGGCCTGATCGTTCGCGAGGCCGACGCGAAGGACAAGCGGGTGCTTCGGCTTCAGCTCACGCCCAAGGGCGAAGATGTCCTGTTGCAGGCGCTCAAGGCCTACACGGCGCTGATCGACCGCGTCATGGCGAGCTCTACGCCGGCGCAATGCGATTCGATGGGCGATACGATGCGCAAGATCTCAGACATGCTGAAGGACGAGTGATCGGTGCGGAGCGCCGATGATCGGGTCCGTGAGCACCGGAAGCGCAGAAAACGCCATCAGATGGCCGGCAGAGTAGAATTTCCAAACGGTCTCTCAGCGCGGAGCGCCGATGATCACGCCGCGCCATCGAGATAATGGCGGTCCGGCACCCCCTTCTCGACATTCCTGGTTGCGGCAGTCCCGTTCTCCGCTGAACAGCTACCACATCGACTTCCTGGCGCGCTCCGGCCACTCGGCGTCATAGACCGAGCCGTCGATTGCCGCCCGGCTGGTCACCTCGAGAATCCGGCCCGGCGTCGGCAGGGATTTCGGATCGACATGTTTCGCCGCATTCCACAGGTCCGAACGATGGATGGCACGGGCGCACTGGAAATAGACCGACTGGACGCGGATCACCATCACCGTGCGTGCCGGCTTACCTTCGACAGCAAAATGTCCGCAAAGTTCGGCGTCGTCGGTGACGTACGCTTCGCCGTTGATCCTCAGCGTCGTTCCGGAGCCCGGCACAAGGAACAGCAGCCCGACCCGCCCGTCGCGGATGACGTTGCGCAGCGAGTCGGCGCGGTTATTGCCACGCCGGTCGGGCATCATCAGGGTGCGCGGATCGTGGATCCGCACGAAGCCCGCCAGATCGCCGCGCGGCGAGCAGTCCAGACCCTCCGGCCCCGCTGTTGCCAGTGCGACAAAGGGCGACGCCTCGATGAACGCGGCATATTCGGGGATGATGTGATCGAGCTCCTTCACCAGCGAAGTTTCACCTGGAACGCCGTAGAGCGTCTCCAGTTCGTCGACTGTTTCGATCCTGTGCATGCCCCTTCCCTCTTCGCCACTCACGCGGCCGCTGCCGGTCGCGCTCAGCACCGGCTTTCTTCGCCGGCTGAATGACAGGCATGTGACCGTCGCCGGACTTTCAGCCGCGAGACAGGCCTTTTGCGGCGAGTTCGTCGAGATAGGACTGCCAGCGCTCCGCCTTCTCGTGTCCGAGTTCGTGCAGGTAGTTCCAGGTGAAGATGCCGGTATCGTGGCCATCGTCGAAGGTGATGCGCACCGCGTAGTTCCCCGTCGGTTCGATCCGCGAGATCGTCACATTGCGCTTGCCGGGCACGGTCACCCGCTGCTCGGGCGAATGACCCTGGACCTCGGCCGACGGCGACAGCACGCGCAGCATCTCGGCCGGCAGATCGAAGGCGTGGTGATGTCCGGGAAAGGTCACGGTCATCGTGCGCCGATCCTTCGACACGCGCAGTTCGGTCGGTGCGGTCATGGAACGTCCTCCGGGCTTATGCCCGGGATAGATCGCATTGATCCGGATGGGAAGTGGCAAGGAGCGGCGCCTTCGACCAAAGGGCGATCGAGGTGGCCTTGAAGCCAACGAAGCTCTATATGAATACTGGAGCAGAGGCTGGGAGCCGTGAGCCGGATGACCTACCACCCCCATACCGCGCCGATGATCGACCCGTTCGGCCGTTCGATCACCTATCTGCGCGTCTCGGTGACGGATCGCTGCGACTTCCGCTGCACCTACTGCATGGCGGAGGACATGACCTTCCTGCCGAAGAAGGACCTGCTCAGCCTCGAGGAGCTCGACCGGCTCTGTTCGGTCTTCATCGAGAAGGGGGTCAGGAAGCTGCGTCTCACCGGCGGCGAACCGCTTGTACGCAAGAACATCATGCATCTCGTCCGCCAGCTCTCGCGCCATCTCGCGTCGGGCGCGCTGGAAGAACTCACGCTTACGACCAACGGCTCGCAATTGGCGAAGCACGCCGCCGAACTCGCCGACTGCGGCGTCAGGCGCATCAACGTCTCGGTCGATACGCTCGATCCGGTCAAGTTCCGGACCATCACCCGTTGGGGCAGTCTGGAGCGCGTACTCGAAGGCATCGACGCTGCCCAGGCGGCCGGCATCCACGTCAAGATCAACGCCGTGGCTCTGAAGGATTTCAACGACGGCGAACTTGCCGGTCTGATGCGCTGGGCGCACGGTCGCGGCATGGACATGACCGTCATCGAAACTATGCCGATGGGCGAGATCGACGCCGATCGCACCGACCAGTACCTGCCGCTGTCGCTGCTGCGGGCGAACCTCGAGCGCGAATTCACGCTGAGGGACATCCCCTTCAAGACCGGCGGACCCGCGCGCTACGTCGACGTTGCCGAAACCGGCGGGAAGCTCGGCTTCATCACCCCGATGACGCATAATTTCTGCGAAAGCTGCAACCGTGTGCGCATCACCTGCACCGGCACGCTCTACATGTGCCTCGGCCAGGAGGACGCCGCGGACCTGCGCGCCCCGCTGCGCGCCTCCGAGGGCAACGAACTCCTGTCGAACGCGATCGACGAGGCCATCGGCCGCAAGCCCAAGGGCCACGACTTCGTCATCGACCGCTCGACCAAGCGGCCGGCGGTCTCGCGCCATATGAGCGTCACCGGCGGCTGAACGCAGATGCGGCGTATGCCCCTCGCCCTGGTCGCGGCGCTTCTCTGCGCCTTCCCCGTCGCTGCCGGCGAGAAGCACTATTCCAACCAGCGCTTCGGCACGTCGGTCAGTTTCCCGGCGCAAATATTCTCCCGCGCATCGATACCTCCGGCCAATGGCGACGGAATGACCTGGTTCTCCACCGACGGCGCGAGCCTCGCGGTGTTCGGCGGCTACAACGTGCTGTCGCAATCGCCCCGCGACCTCATCGCCGAAGCAGCCGGACCTGGCATCACGATCACCTACTCGCGTGCAGGCAAGGATTGGGCGGTCGTGTCGGGCACCGAAGGCGCGGACATCTTCTACCGGCGCTCCGAGTTCGGCGCGGACCACGTCATCCACAGCCTGATCCTGCGCTATCCGGCGGGTCTGAAGGCGAAATACGATCCTCTCGTCGGGCCGATCGCGGCCAGCCTCGACGGTCCCTAACTATATTTGCGCCGCGACATTTACAGGAATCCCGCGCTTTCCTAGTGTTTCCCGCGCGGACAATGTCGTCCGCTCGGGGGTTTTTCACATGTTCAGGACATTCGCGTTCGGTCTGGCCTTTGCCGGGCTGGCAGGCATTGCCCACGCGCAGGATATCGGCGGATCCTACACCGTCGAAGGCACCAACCACGACGGCAGCACCTATGGGGGCACAGCCGAGATCACACTGACCAGCGACACCACCTGCGAGATCAACTGGGTCACGGGATCCACCGAATCGCGCGGCATCTGCAGCCGCAACGGCAATGCGTTCGCGGCCGCCTATGTGCTCAACGATATGGTCGGCCTCGTCATCTACATGGTCAAGCCGGACGGATCGATGGAGGGACTGTGGACCATTCAGGGCCAGCCCGGCACTGGCACCGAGAACCTGATTCCGGCCAACTGACCGATCTGCGCGGACGGCGCGCCCGGGCCACGGCCCCCGGGCGGCCGCTGCTGGACCACCGCTTATTGGTTGCGGTTTGCGGTCTGGCTGTTACACCGAGGCTTAAAAAGCAGGCTGCCTTCTTCGGCCGAAACCTCGGAAACGCCCAGTGCCTCTTTCGCCCAATCTGCGTGGCGCCCTCTTCATGGCGATCTCGATGGCCGGCTTCACCGTCAACGATGCCTTGACCAAGCTGTCGTCCGAGACGGTGAACATGGGTCAGGTCATGCTGATCCGCGGCCTCTTCGCCACCGCGCTCGTCGGGCTGATCGCCTGGCATCGGGGCGCGCTGAGCCAAATCGGGCATGCGTTGCATCCCATGGTGGCGATCAGGGTGGCGGGAGAAGCGCTGGCCACCATATGCTTCCTGGTCGCGCTCTCGCACCTGCCGATCGCCAATGTCTCCGCCGTCCTCCAGGCGCTTCCGCTGGCCGTCACAATGGGGGCGGCGATCTTGCTCGGCGAACCGGTCGGCTGGCGCCGCTGGCTCTCGATCGCAGGCGGGTTCGCCGGCGTCCTTATCATTGTTCGACCGGGCTTCGAGGGCTTCAGCATCTATTCGCTCTGGGCGCTGGCCTGTGTCTTCTTCTGCGCCATCCGCGACATCGCCACCAAGCGCGTGCCTCAGGAAATACCGACCTTTCTCATCTCGACGGCGACCGCCGCCTGCGTCACCGTCACCGGCGCGATCCTCGTCGTTCCGATGGGCGGCTGGTCGCCGGTGCCGACCGGGACGGTGGCGATGCTGGCGCTGGCGGCCGTGCTTCTCGTCGTCGGCTACCAGTTCATCATCATGGCCATGCGGCTCGGCGACATCTCCTTCATCGCCCCCTTCCGTTATACCGCGCTACTCTGGTCGATAGCGCTCGGCTACCTGGTGTTCGCCGACATGCCTGACCTCGCCATGATCGTCGGTTCGGTCGTCATCGTCGGCTCCGGCCTCTACATGCTCTACCGCGAGCGCGTGGTGGGTCGGCGCCCAGCCGCGGAAAGCACCTCGCCCGCCATGGGACCGGACGGGCTGTAGTGACCAGCATCTATCTCAACCGCCGCACCGCGCCGCACGTCACCACGCTGGTCGTTGCCACGGCGACCGGAGCGCTCGCGCTCAATGTCTTCCTTCCCTCGCTGCCGGCAATGGCGAGATATTTCGAGGCGGACTACGGGCTGGTTCAACTCGCCGTCTCGCTTTACCTGGCATCGACCGCCGTCATCCAGCTCCTGATCGGTCCCGCCTCTGACCGGTTCGGGCGGCGGCCCGTAATGCTGCTCTCGTTTGCGATCTTCATCGCCGCGACAGTCGCGGCGATCGTCGCTCCGACGATCGAATTCCTCCTCGCCTGCAGGATCTTCCAGGCATTCGCCGCCGCCGGGATGGTCCTGTCGCGCGCGATCGTCAGGGACACGGTCAGTGCCGAGATGGCCGCCAGCAGGATCGGCTACATCACGATGGGGATGACGCTGGTGCCGATGATCGGACCAGCCATCGGCGGCGTGCTCGACGAACTCTATGGCTGGAAGGCGACTTTCGGTTTGACCCTGGCGTTCGGAATCCTTGCATTCGCCATCGTCTACCTCGACCTCGGCGAAACGAACCGCAACCGGTCCGCGAGCCTCGGCGCGCAGTTCCGCGCCTATCCCGAGTTGCTTCGCTCGCGGCTCTTCTGGGGCTATGCGCTCACGGCCACTTTCACGTCCGGCCTATTCTTCGCCTTCCTTGGCGGCGCGCCCTACGCCGCCTCGGTCCTGTTCGGCATGTCGCCGTCCGCCTACGGCTTCTATTTCGCCGGCCTCGGCCTCGGATATATGTTCGGCAACTTCATCTCGGGCCGTTATACCGCCCGCGTCGGGATCATCAGGATGATGCTGATCGGCAATGCCATCTCGTTCGTCGCCGTGCTCGTCGCCCTCGCTCTGTTCGCGCTTGGGATCGTTCATCCGCTGGCGCTCTTCGTGCCGGCGGCATTCGCGACCGTCGGCAACGGGTTCACCCTGCCGAGCGCCAATTCCGGCGTGGTCAGCGTCAAGCCGAGCCTCTCCGGATCGGCATCCGGCCTTGGCGGGGCGCTGCAGATCGGCTGCGGCGCGGCCTTCTCGGCGCTGGCAGGGCTGCTCCTGTCGCCGCAGACGGGCGTCTATCCTCTCCTGCTCATCATGTTGGTCTCGGCCATCGCGGCCATCGCCGCGAGCTTGTACGTCATGATCGTTTCGCGCTCCGGGGGAGCATCGCGGCCATGATCGCCGGCGTCATCCTCGCCGGCGGACGATCGTCGCGGATGGGTGGACGCGACAAGGCGCTGGTCGAGCTTGGCGGGCAATGCCTGCTCGATCGGCTCTCGGCGCGGCTTTCGCCGCAGGTGTTCGCACTCGCGATCAACACCAATGCCGAACTCGGCGATAGGGCCGGTGGACTGCCAGTTCTGCCGGACCTTTTCGCCGGCTTCCCGGGCCCGCTCGCCGGCATCCATGCCGGCCTCTGCTGGGCATCGACGCTTCCCGCCGTCACGCACCTGGCCACCGCTTCCGTCGACACGCCGTTTCTCCCCGCCGATTTCGTGGCACGTTTGGCAAGCGCATGCGCGGACGGAGCCCCCGCTGCTTTGGCGCGCTCCGCAGGACGGCTTCACCCCACTTGCGCCCTGTGGCCCGTTGCGCTGCGAGCCAGGCTGGAGGCCTTTCTCGAAGGGGGCACGTCCCGGAAAGTCATGACCTTCGCCGAGATTGCCGGATATGTCGCCGTCGACTTTCCCGCGATCACGTTCGACCCGTTCTTCAACATCAATACGCCTGAAGACCTGGCGACGGCGGCCGCTTTTCTGGAGGCACAACAGTGACCGGAAAGGTCTTCGGCATCACCGGCTGGAAGAACTCCGGCAAGACCACGCTCACCGAGCGCCTCGTCGCCGAGTTCACGCGCCGCGGCTATCGCGTCTCGACGGTCAAGCACGCCCACCATTCCTTCGACATCGACAAGAAAGGCACGGATTCCTTCCGCCATCGCGCGGCAGGCGCGCATGAGGTGGCGATCGTCTCGCATGGGCGCTGGGCGCTGATGCACGAGTTGCGCGACGAGCTCGAACCGCCGCTCAACCAGATCCTCGCCCGCCTCGCGCCGTGCGATCTCGTCCTGGTCGAAGGCTACAAGCGCGAGGCACATCTCAAGATCGAGACCCGCCGGCAGGGTGCGAAGGACATCTCACCGCTCTCGGCGACCGATCCGGCGATCGTCGCGGTCGCGGCCGACCACCCTCAGCCGGACGAGCGCCTGCCGGTTCTCGACATCGACGACATCGCCGCAATCGCCGATTTTATCGCCGCCCGCATGGACCTTCGCCCTCCCGCTACGGCATGATTCATGCCGCGCATGGCATCGTCGTAGGGCGGTTTTGCGATTGCATTCGCCGCGGAAATAGTGGGAATATCACACAGTTTGCGGGCCTTGGCGGCCTGCAGGACCCGCTTCGGGAGTGGAGCGGCAACGACAAAGAAAGAGGATGAACATGCGTATTACGAAGCGTCTGGCGCTCGGTCTGACCGCCGCCGCGTTCGCGTTCGGCCTGGGAGCGGCCAACGCGCAGGAGACCCTGCGGATCGGCACGGAAGGCGCCTATCCCCCCTTCAACAACCTGACCTCCGACGGCAAGCTCGTGGGCTTCGACATCGACATCGCCAACGCGCTTTGCGAGGAGATGAAGGTCAAGTGCGAATTCGTCACGCAGGACTGGGACGGCATCATCCCGGCGCTGCAGGCCGGCAAGTTCGACGCGATCATCGCCTCGATGTCGATCACCGAAGAGCGCAAGCAGAAGGTCGACTTCACCCACAAATACTACAACACCCCTTCCGCGATCGTCGCGCCCAAGGACACCACCATCAAGGGCGTGGCCAAGGAAGATCTGGCCGGCAAGACGCTCGGCGCAGCGACGTCCACCACCCACTATAACTACGCCGAGAAGACCTATACGGACACGACGCTCAAGGGCTATCCGACCAGCCAGGAGTTCCTGCTCGACATCGCCAACGGCCGTCTCGACGCCGTCACCGATGACGTCTCCGTGCTCGAGGAATGGCTGAAGACGACGGACGGCGCCTGCTGCAAGGTCGTCGGCATGATCACGCCCGTGCCCGAAATCCACGGCGAAGGCGCCGGCATCGCGGTCCGCAAGGGCGAAACCGCGCTCGTCGAGAAGTTCAACGCCGCCATCGACGCCATCCGCAAGAGCGGAAAATACAAGGAAATCAACGACAAGTACTTCCCCTACGACGTCTACGGCGGCTAATCCGGCTCAAGCCGAACGCGGCGGCGGGCGCACCCCGCCGTCGCGCTCATCGATGTTCTCAAGCCAACGGATGAGGCAGAAGCGCCGATGCAGAGTGCCTGGACGCTGCTGAGCTGGGGACCGGAGGGCTGGCTCGACGACATCGCCTATGGCGTCTTCATCACCGTCTCGCTGGCCGCCGCGACCCTGCCCGTCGGCCTTGCCATCGGCTTCGTGGTGGCGCTTGCCAAACAGTCGGACGAACCGTCGCTCAGGCTTGCCGGCAACGTCTACACCACGATCTTCCGCGGGCTTCCGGAGCTGCTGACGCTCTTCCTCGTCTATTACGGCGTGCAGACGCTGCTCCAGAGCGTCGTCCGGGCGTTCGATCCGACCGCAAGCGTCGAGGTCAACAGCTTCGTCTCCGGCATGGTGGCGCTGGGCGTCGTCTTTTCCTCTTATTCGAGTGAAGTATTCCTCTCGGCGTTCCGCGCCATTCCGCACGGCCAGTACGAGGGCGGCTACGCGATCGGGCTGACCGGCTACCAGACGATGCGTCTCGTGATCCTGCCGCAGCTCATCCGCATCGCCCTGCCCGGCCTTGCCAATCTCTGGCTCATCCTGCTCAAGGACACCGCGCTCGTCTCCGCGATCGGCCTGTCCGACATCCTGCGACAGAGCGGCGTCGCAGCGCGCGTCACGCGCGAGCCGTTCCTGTTCTTCGGCGTCGCCTGCGCGATCTACCTTGTGCTCGCGATCATTTCCTCGTTCGGGATCAACGCGGTCGAGCGGTCCGTCAGCCAGTCCGGGGTGCGCCGATGAGCGCCCTGCCCGACGCTGCCGTGCTCGAACTGCCGCCGCCCGTCGATCGCGGCTGGCCGGGAAAGCGCATCGCCGGCCATGTTCTAGTCGGCGTCTGGATCCTGCTCGGCCTGGCTCTCGCCGCCTATCTCGTCACGGCGTGGAATCCCGAACTCTTCCAGCGCTACGCTCCGACCTACGTCTCCGGCCTCGGCGTCACGCTGCTGCTCGTGGGCGTCTCCACCGTGCTGGGGGCCTTGCTGTCAATCCCGGTCGCGGCGATGCGGATGTCGAACAGCCGCGTCCTGTCGGCCATCGCCTATGCCTATGTCTACTTCTTCCGCGGCACGCCTCTGCTGGCGCAGACCTTCCTCATCTACTACGGCCTCGGCACGTTCAGGCCGCAGCTTGAGATGATCGGCCTGTGGACTTTCTTCCGCGAAGCCTGGTACTGCGCCGTCTTCGCCTTCACCCTCAACACCGCCGCCTACCAGGCCGAAATCCTGCGCGGCGCGATCGAAAGCGTCGGCCGGGGCCAGTGGGAGGGCGCAGAATCGCTTGGCCTGACCAAATGGCAGACCCTGCGCATGGTGATCATGCCTCAGGCTCTCATCGTCGCTTTGCGCCCCTACGGCAACGAGCTGATCCTGATGATCAAGGGCTCGGCGATCGTCGCCATCATCACCGTCTACGACCTGATGGGCGTGACCCGGCTTGCCTATTCGCGCAGCTTCGACTTCCAGACCTATATCTGGGCCGCGATCATCTACCTTGCCATCGTCGAATTGCTGCGCAATGTCGTCGAGCTGATCGAAAAGCGCCTGACGCGCCACCTCAAGCGCTGACGCGCGACTATACAAACCGCCGGAGAGACAAATGGCCAGCATCGCGTTTCTGGGACTTGGCGTCATGGGATTCCCCATGGCGGCGCATCTTAAAAATCGCGGCGGCCATGACGTGACCGTCTACAACCGCACCGCCGCCAAGGCGGACAAATGGGTGGCCCAGCATGGCGGCGCGCATGCGCCGACCCCCGCAAAGGCCGCCGAGGGCAAGGATTTCGTCTTCGCCTGCGTCGGCAACGACGACGACCTGCGACAGGTGACGCTGGGAGCCGACGGCGCCTTCGGCGCGATGAGCAAGGGCGCGATCTTCATCGACAACACGACCGCTTCGGCCGAGATCGCCCGCGAACTGGCGGCGGCTGCAACGGCCCGCGGCTTCGCCGCCCTCGACGCTCCGGTCTCAGGCGGTCAGGCGGGCGCCGAAAACGGTCAGCTGACCGTCATGGTCGGGGGCGACGAGGCGACCTTCGAACGCGCCAAGCCCGTGATCTCCGCCTACGCCAAGATGGTTGGCCTGATGGGACCGGCGGGCGCCGGCCAGCTCACCAAGATGATCAACCAGATCTGCATCGCCGGCCTCGTCCAAGGCCTCGCCGAAGGCATTCATTTCGGCAAGAAAGCCGGCCTCGACATCGAGAAGGTCGTCGACGTCATCTCCAAGGGGGCGGCCGGCTCCTGGCAGATGGAGAACCGCCACAAGACCATGAACGCCGGCAAATACGATTTCGGCTTCGCCGTCGACTGGATGCGCAAGGATCTCGGCATCTGCCTCGCGGAAGCGGACCGCAACGGCGCGCAATTGCCGGTCACCGCGCTGATCGACCAGTTCTACAAGGACGTGCAGCAGATGGGCGGCAAGCGCTGGGATACGTCCTCGCTGCTTGCCCGGCTCGAAAACTGATGACTGGGCTGTCGAAGGCTTCGACGGCAAAGGAGATCGTCGCGCACCTGAAAACCCTGGCCTCCGAAGAGAACCGCCAGGGGATGAAGCGCTACGGCATCAGGATCGAACACGCGCTCGGCATCTCGCACGGCGAGCAGCGCCGCATCGGCAAGCTGATCGCGAAGAACCATGAGCGCGCCTTCGAACTGTGGGCGAGCGGCATCATGGAGGCGAAGTTCATCGCCTCGATCACCGCCGATCCGAAGCGCTTCACGGCTAAGGACGCGCGTGCCTGGGCGGCGGAGTTCGATTCCTGGGACATCGTCGACGGCGTCTCCGACCTCTTCGTCGACTGCGACGCCTGGCGCGGGCTGATCGACGAATTCGCCGCCGACGAGCGCGAATTCGTCCGCCGCACCGCCTTCGCCATGATGGCCTGGTCGGTGGTCCACCGGAAGAAGGAACCGGACGAGACCTTCCTCGCCTACCTGCCGATCATCGAGAAGTACTCCACCGATCCGCGCAATTTCGTCAGGAAGGCCGTCAACTGGGCGCTGCGATCGATCGGCAAGCGCTCGATGGCGCTCAACGCCGCCGCCCTCGAAACCGCGCGGCGGCTGGCGGCGTCCTCGGACAAGACTGCGCGCTGGAACGGCAAGGACGCCGTGCGCGAACTGACGGCGGAAAAGACGCTCGCCGTCATAGCCAGGCGCGAAGCGAGCCGCGCGGCGAAGGCGAGATAGGCTTCAGGCGCTCGCCGACGACGAATCCTTGTCCAGCACCATGTAGTCGAGCGGCAGTTCGGTCGTGTATTTAATCTGCTCCATCGCGAAGGACGACGACACGTCGCGAATCTCGATCTTGGCGATCAGCTTCTTGTAGAACGCGTCATAGGCCGCGATGTCGGGCACCACGACGCGGATCAGGTAGTCGACGTCGCCGCTCATGCGGTAGAACTCGACCACTTCGGGAAACTCCTGCACCACTTCGGAAAAACGCTTCAGCCATTCGAGGCTGTGCGACGACGTGCGGATCGAGATGAACACGGTCACCCTTGTGTTGACCTTGACCGGATCGAGGATCGCAACCCGGCGGCGGATCACGCCTTCCTCCTCCAGCTTCTGGATTCGGCGCCAGCAGGGCGTCGTCGACAGGCCGACCTTCTTCGCGACGTCGGCGACCGCTAGCGTGGAATCCTCCTGCAACAGGCGGAGTATTTTGCGGTCGAGGCGATCCATCGGTATTCTCCGGCAATTATTACCCTTCAGATGGCAGATTCAGGAATGTCTTTTCAAGGCAAATCCATACCACGCAGCCTCGTTTCGAGAGCACGAAATTCCAATCCAATCAGATCCTGGCTCTGACTTCCTCCCTCAGCCTCGGCAACAGTCCCGCCTCGAACCACGGGTTGTGCTTCAACCAGCCGGTGTTGCGCCAGGACGGGTGCGGCAGTGGCAGGATGCGCGGCGCGGCATTCGCCTCGAATATCTCGCGCCAGCGCGCCACCGTCTCGGTAAGGCTGTCGCCACGCTCATCGCCCATGTGCCAGGCCTGCGCGTAGATGCCGATCACCAGCACGAGTTCGATCTGCGGCATCAGGTCCATTAGCGGCCGGCGCCATGCAGGCGCGCATTCGCGTCGCGGCGGCAGGTCGCCGCCCTTCGCATCCTGCCCCGGAAAGCAGAAGCCCATCGGCAGGATGGCGAACTTCTCGGTGTCGTAGAATTCGTCGCGTGTGACGCCGAGCCACTCGCGCAGCCTGTCGCCCGACCGGTCGTCGAAGGGAATGCCGCTGGCATGCACCTTGGTGCCCGGCGCCTGGCCGGCGATCAGGACGCGCGCCGTCGAGGACGGCCAGAGCACCGGCCTCGGCTCATGCGGCAGCGGCTTGCCCAGCGGCGCGTCGCGGCAGATGCGGCAGGCACGTGCCCTCTCGGCGAGCGCCTGCAGCGTCTCGCCCGTCATCAGGCGGCGGCACTCGGCCGTGCCGAGATCGCCGCGTGCCAGCGCTTCACATTGGCGAACTCGTCAGGCACCGCGATGCGCGCCGGCTTGAGGAAATCCATCGCGACGAGCCCGGTGATATCGGCGACCGAATAGGCGTCGCCGGCGGCGAATTCGCGCGAGGCGAGCTCCCGGTCGAGGATCTCCAAGAACTCGAGCGCCTTCGGCTTGTTCGCCTCGCCCCATTCGGGGATCTGCGGGATCTCCCATTCCTTCATCGCCGGGTGGATGTGCCGGAACGCATTCGCCACGACGGCCAGGAAGTTCAGCTCCATCCGCCGTTGCCACATCTCGACCAGCGCCTTGCCCAGCGCACCGGTGCCGAACATCGGCGGTTCGGGATTGAGTTCCTCGAAATAGCGGCAGATCGCGATCGATTCCGTGAGGATCGTGCCGTCGTCGAGTTCGAGCACCGGCAGCCGTTTCAGCGGGTTGCGGGAGGCGACCGCCTCCGACTTGTGGCCGAGCGCGCCCATGTCGATCGGCACCAGCGGCACCGACAAGCCCTTCTCGGCCAGATAGATGCGCACCCGGCGCGGGTTCGGCGCTCGTCCGCCGTCATAGAGCTTCATGTCGTTCCTCCCGATCAACGATACCCGACCCGCTTACCAGCCGAGCACCTGCCTCAGCCAGTTGAAAATCATCTCTACGTGACCGTGTTCCGCTTCGGCCAGGCCGCCCTGCAGTTCGCGCCAAGCGCGTGGCCGCTCGAACTCGCCGGCCCACAGACCCTTTCCCGCGCGCCTCGCCACAAGTTCCGCGTCAGCGTAGTCGCCATAGGCGACCGCCCACCCCTCCTCGACGAGCCTGCGGTTCAGATCGATGTCGCCGACTCGGCAGACTGCGAGCAGGCGGTCGTATTTGTCCCTCTCCCAGCCCTCGCAGGTGACGGAGCGGCCCGCGATCAGCGTCTCCAGTTCGCGCCTGGACTGGCGGCCGCAGGCATAGGCGGCGCCAGCCCGCGTGCAGGACTGGTTGTATTCCGGCGCATCGATGCCGCGCAGCCTGATCCGCCGGCCGGCAAGCGTCAGCGTGTCGCCGTCATTGACCACCGCCCTGCCCTCGGGCGTGACGCTTTCCGTCCGGTCCAGCCGCGCCGCCACGACCGCCAGCGCAAGGAAAAGCACCAGCGTCAGCGCGTATTCGGCATAGCGGCGCCCGGCACTTCGCCTTGCGGTTGTCCCGCGCGGGCGATAGCGCCCCGGGTTCGCCAAGTGCCTCATTTCGGGAAGGGTCTCTTAATCATTCGGAAGTAATTTTCCCTTTGGCATCAGAGACCTGAGAATTCCCGGCACCGTATGGCGCTCAACCGTTCAACCACGGCTGACAAGAATATTGTGGACCGCACGAAAGCGCACCGCAACAGCGAGGTCGCGCGCGCGGTGCGCAAGACGCGCGACCAGCTCGCGCAAAAATCCGGCAACCCCGTCTTCGACCGTGAGTTGCTGAAGCACCACGCCCGCGCGATGCTCAACGGCGCAACGGCGATCCCCATCCTTGTCATGGCCATCGCGCTTGCCGGCATATTCATGGGGCTCGGCGTCGACATCCTCGTCTGGGCGCTGATCACGGTCACCTGCTACGCGGCGCTCGCGGTCGTCGCACGCCGTACCGACCGCAGCGACGCGCAGACGATCGATGCCGAGAAGACGCGCCGCCTCTTCCTCGCGGCGCACTTCGTCTCGGGTCTGGGCTGGGCCTATTTTGCCACGCTGCAATGCGATCCCTGCCAGATCGAGCCGCTGCCGGTAGTCAAGGCGGTCGTGCTTCTGCTGGCGCTGTCGGCGACCGCCATCCTCGCCTACGCGCTGCGCGGCGCGCTTCTCGTCACTTTCACCCTGCCGGTCCTGGTCTTCGCGGCGATCTCCGTCGACTTCACCGAACCGGTCGAGGCCCTGATGGCAGGCCTGGTCCTCGCGGCGCTGCCCTTCTTCATGTACGTCTCGGGCCACCTCAACCAGTCGGCCATTGCCTTCCTGTCGTTCCGGACCGAGAAGGACTACCTGATCGCCGAACTCGAGACGGCGAAATCGATGTCCGACGAGGCGCGCCGCCGCGCCGAGGACGCCAATCTGGCGAAATCGCGCTTCCTCGCCTCGATGAGCCACGAACTGCGCACGCCGCTCAATGCGATCCTCGGCTTCTCGGAAGTCATGGGCAGCGAGGTCCTGGGACCGATCGGCAACCCGACGTACCGCGACTACGCCAACGACATTCACGCGTCCGGCCAGCATCTCCTCAACCTGATCAACGAGATTCTCGATCTCTCGCGCATCGAAGCCGGCCGCTACCGGCTTCACGAGGAACCGATGGACCTCGCCGACACCGCCGAGGAATGCTGCCACATGATGGAGCTCAAGGCCCGCGCGAAGGACATCCGCATCACCCAGCAGTTCGAACGCGGCCTGCCGCGCCTCTTCGCCGACGAGCGCGCCATCCGCCAGATCGCTCTCAACCTGCTCTCCAATGCGGTGAAATTCACGCCCACCGGCGGCGAGATCTTCGTCAAGGTCGGCTGGACCGCCGGCGGCGGCCAGTATCTCGCGGTCAAGGACAACGGCCCCGGTATCCCGCAGGACGAGATCCCCGTCGTGCTCGCGGCCTTCGGCCAGGGCGCGATTGCCATCAAGAGCGCCGAACAGGGAACGGGCCTGGGCCTGCCGATCGTCCAGGGTCTTGTCGCCATGCACGACGGCGAGTTCGAACTGCGCTCGAAGATCCGCGAAGGCACGGAGGCGATCGCCATCTTCCCGCGCTCGCGCGTGATGGAGAGCCTGCCGGCGGTCCCGACCGCGCATGGCCCGGGCCGGGGTTCCCGCGCGGCCTGATTTCAGACGTGTCAGTGGTGATGTGCGGCGCGCGCCTGAGCGGCGAAGCCCGCATGGAGCGCAAGCGCATCGCGCACCGTCGAGGTCGCCAGCGCAGCCGCCGTGCCCTCTCCCGCCGCCAGCCCTTCCGCCAGCAGCGGCCTCAGCCCGAGCCTCTCCGCGGCGCGAAGGCCGGCGCCGGTCCCTGCATCCGCCAGGAGGCAGTGTGCAATCGTCGCCGGGTCGACCACCCACAGCGCCGATGCGGCGGCGAGCGCCGTCATTCCGTCGAGGATCACCGGCACTTTCTCGATGCGCGCGGCGAGGATGGCGCCCGCCATGGCCGCAAATTCCCTCCCGCCAAGCGCCGCGAGCACGGAAAGCGGATCGCCAAGCGCTGACGCATGGGTCTCGAGCGCATCAGCGACAAGGGTTCCGCGTTTACCGGCCAGATCGTCGTCCGGCAGCCAGTCGGACGGCGCGCCGCCGTGCAGGCCGCAGAACAGCGCCGCCGCCACCGTCTCGTCGCCCGTCGAGGCGATCGATCCGACCAGCACGCAATCCGCGCCGCCGGCGATGGCCTCCATCCCAAACGCCATGGTCGCCGCCGCGTTGCGTTCGTCCATCGCAGCCGTCGTGGAAATGTCGCCCGTCGGCAGGTGCAGCGCCAGATCGTAGACCTTCAGCCCGATCATGTTCGCCGCGCACAGGTGATTGACCGGCGCGTCGCCCGAGCCGCAGGCGCCGACCATCGCCAGCGTCGCGTCCATGCGCCGCGCCGAAATGCCGTGGCGCGCGATCCCGTGCGTGCCGGCAAACAGCGCCAGCGACGGCCGGCTCATGGACGGGCGCCCCCCCGAGACGCTGGCGAACAGCGAGGCAATTCCGCCGAGACGCGAATCTCCGGCGCGATTGCCTTGGAAGAGATGCGTCACGGCCGTGCCCGCCTCGACCTCCAGTTTCGGCATGCGCTCGATCAGCGCTCGGAAATCGTCGAGAGGTCGTTGGCTGGACATGGGCAGGCTTTCATTCGTTGGACGCCGCCGTCTAACCCGCCATGATGTGCCGCACAATGCTGGCCAACTCTTGCATAGGCCGGGTGATTGCCCCAAATGCGTGTAAATCACTCAGGACGACGCCTTGGCCGCCATCGAATCCCCTTGCATCCTCGTCTGCTCGATCGATCTGGCGACGGGATACTGCTTCGGCTGCGGCCGCACCCGCGACGAGATCGGCGCTTGGCTGACAATGACGCCCGAAACCCGGCGCGCCGTCATGGCGGAACTCCCGGCGCGCCTCGAGACAGTCGAAAGGCGGCCGCGCCGCGAGACAAGGCGCAGCCGCATGGCGCGCGAGCGGACGGAAGGCCTCTGATATGAGCCGCTTCTGGTGGTTCATCGCCGCGATCATGGCCGTCGGCCTCGTCATCCTGGTCTTCGGCAGCGGATCGGGCACTGCTCTCGGCATGGTCGACGACGATTTTGGCCGGCTGCTTTATCTCGGCATTTTCGGCGCGGTGGTGGCGGCGGGCATTCTCGGCTCCGGCATCCCGATCGGCACGGTCGGGCGCAGCCTCGCGATGTGGCTCGTCATCATCGTCGGCTTCGTCGCCGTCTACCAGTACCGCTACGAACTGCAGGACATCGGCAGCCGGCTGACCGCCGGTCTGATCCCCGGCAGCCCGATCTCGATGACGGCGTCGGACGGCAGCCGCACCGTGATCCTCGACAAGCAGGGCGGCCATTTCCAGGCGCTGGCCGAGGTCGACGGACGGCAGGTGCGCTTCCTCGTCGACACGGGAGCGACCACCACCGTCCTGACCAGTGCCGACGCGGCCGTCGCCGGTTTTGACGTCGGCGCTCTTTCTTTCAATGTGCCGATTTCGACCGCCAACGGCGCGGCGCGCGCCGCCCGCGTCACCGCAGACGAGATCCGCATCGGCGACGTCGTCAGGAGCCGGCAAGTCATGCTCGTCGCCCAGGCAGGCTCGCTCGAGACGAGCCTGCTCGGCATGAGCTTCCTGTCGTCGCTGTCGGGCTACGACGTGCGCGGCGACCGCATGGTGCTGATCGACTGACGCCGGGTCAGAGCAGGCTGACCGCGAAGCGCGCGGCGACGAAAAGGCAGAACAGGCCGAACCCGATCTCGAGCTGCCTTTTCTTCAGCGCATGCGCCAGCCGCACGCCCATCGGCGTGACCACCATCGCGACCGGGATGATCACGGCGAATGCGATCCAGTTGACATAGCCGGTCGAGCCGATCGGCAGCAGTGGATCGCCGCAGCCGGCGAGGATGTAGCCGACCGTTCCCGGAATGGCGATCAGCACGCCGACGCCCGACGATGTCGCGACCGCCTGGTGCATCGGCCGCCCATAGAGCGACATGAAAGTGTTGTTCATCACCCCGCCGCCAATGCCCATCAGGGTCGACAGATAGCCGATCAGCACCCCGATGATCGCGCGCGCCGGGTTGCCCGGGATTTCGCGCCCGAGCCGCCAGGACTCGCGGTTGAACAGAAGTCGCAGGCCGACGGCGAGCGCGATCACGGCGAAGACCCCGCGCAGCTGGCCGCTCGACAGATAGGCCGCGGTAAGCGAGGCAAGCACGACGCCGACAGGTACCGGGATCAGGAAGCTCTTCAAGAGGTCCATGTCTACCACGCCGCGGGCATGGTGCGCCTGGAAGGAGCGCAGCGACGTCGGGATGATGATCGCAAGCGAGGAACCGACCGAAACATGCATCCGCACGCTCTCGTCCACGCCCAGGATACCGAGCATCTGGTAGAATACCGGCACGAGCACCGCGCCGCCCCCGATGCCGAAGACGCCCGCGAGCAGGCCGGAGACGATGCCCGACACTGCGATGGCCGCCACGAAGGCGAGAATTTCCTCGATGGGCACAGTCACCCTCCGCCGATGCTGGAGGGGACTCGCTAGAGGGTCCTTGCGGTCAAGTAAACGCCCCGGAAAGGGATGGCTGCCACCGGCGGATGGCTTTCAGGCCGCCTTCTGCGCGCTCTCTGGTTCAATGCAGGCAAAGGCACGCCGGATGACCTCCGGTCCGGCGCCGGGCCGCGTCGCCTCGGTGGACAGGATCTGGCGGAAGCGCCGCGCCCCCTTACGTCCGTGGAAGAGCCCGACCATGTGCCGCGTCACCTGGCCGAGCTTGCCGCCTTCGGCGAGGTGCCGCCCGGCATGGTCGGCCATCGCGTCGATCAGCGCATCCGCGTCGAACCCGCGCGCGGGTTCGCCATAGAACCGCTCGTCCACCTCCGCCAGGATGTCCGGCGTATGATAGGCGGCACGGCCGAGCATCGCTCCGTCGACATGCGCCAGATGCGCCTCAGCCTCGTCCAGCGAATGAATTCCGCCGTTTATGCCAATGAATCTGTTCGGATATCGCGCCTTGAGCCGATAGACCCGCTCATAGTCGAGCGGCGGGATGTCGCGGTTCTCCTTCGGGCTCAGCCCCTCGAGCCAAGCCTTGCGCGCATGCACCCAGAGCGCGTCCGCGCCGGCCTCGAACACCGCATCCGCCAGCGCATCGAGCGCCACCTCGGTGTCCTGATCGTCGACGCCGATCCGGCACTTGACGGTCACGGGTATCGGCACGACCGCCTTCATCGCCGCGACGCATTCGGCCACGAGGCCCGGCGTGCGCATCAGGCAGGCGCCGAACGTGCCCGACTGGACGCGGTCGGAGGGACAGCCGCAATTGAGGTTGATCTCGTCATAGCCGAACTCCGCCCCGATCCGCGCTGCGGCTGCGAGCTTGGCCGGGTCCGACCCGCCGAGCTGCAGCGCGACCGGATGCTCGGCCGCGTCGAAGCCGAGCAGCCGCTGCCGGTCGCCGTGGATCACGGCGTCCGCCACCACCATCTCGGTGTAGAGCAACGCATGCCGCGTCAGTTGGCGATGGAGGAACCGGCAATGCCGGTCCGTCCAGTCCATCATCGGCGCGGTGGCAATTCTATGCCGTTGATATTTATGCATTTTTCCCTTATGTATCAATGCGGTCGCGTCGGTTGGTTCAACCCTTTTTGTACGCGATTTTTCGACGCTGTACGCCACACTTTTACGTCTGAGTGCACACGGAGCGCACACGACCTTGCCCAGCTACACTAAACTTCCGTCCGGTTCTTGGCGGGTCCAGATCCGTCATAAGGGTCGATACGTCAACGAGACGTTCCTGCGCCGTGACGACGCCCGCCGTTGGGCGACTGCGACGGAAGCGAGGATCGACAGAGGCGAAGCTCCCCTACCCTCGCGGATCGCCCGTCTCGACACATTCGGCGACCTGATCGACCTTCATATCGCTGACATGTGTGCAGTCGGCAAGGCCCTCCGCCGTTCAAAGGCCGCAACGTTGGACATGTTGAAGCGCAAGCTCGGCAAATTGAAGGTGGTCGAGCTTGATCGTGCGCGCCTCATAAAGTTCGGTCGCGACAGAAGTGCCGAAGGATGTGGACCCGTGACCTTGGGTATCGATATCGGAACGATCAAGCTTGTCCTGGGGCATGCAGCGGCGGTTCATGGGCTCTCGGTTCTGCGCCTCCGAGAATTTCGATGCCTTCATGGAACTCTCCTTCTCCCCATCCAGGGATTATAAGTGGAAAATTCCAGCCAAAAACGGTCCGATTCAAAGGGGGCACGTCAGCGCGATTGTGACCGTTGCGGGTACCGCCCCAGAGCCGAAGCATGTCTCGGCTCATAAGATCGATGTCCTGAAGTCGTTTCCCACCCGAGGGGCTATGGTGCCCCTTGCGCGGATTCGGCGGTGCCGGACACGGCTCATCACGACAGTGAGCGATGGAATAGCGAGCCGTCGGCTTGGCAGAGGGATTGCCGTACCATCGGCTGGCTATTCCCGGGGATCACCGATTATCCCCTTAGTTTGTCGGAAGGCCTTCGGGCTGAGGCCTTCGATGCGGGTGAACGCTCGGGTGAATGCACTGGTCTCCGAATAGCCGAGGCGGAATGCCAGGCTTGTGATCGACGCCTTCGAGCCGAGTAGCGCCTCGCTCGCCAGCTGATGTACGACGCCTTCGCGAATCCGACGATAACTGGTGCCGCTGGCGCCCAATTCGCGGTGCAGCGTACGCACGGAGACGTCGAGTATGCGCGCGGCTTCTTCGAATCCGAATTCGCTGTTGGCGATATTGGCCGCGATGATGAGCCTCACCCGATGGACAATGCCCTCATCGTCGTCGTGCGACCGGATGATCAGCTCGGCCTGCTCCCGGAGGATGCCGAGGAGGTTGGCGTCGGCGCCTGCGATCGGAATGTCGAGATCCCGCGCAGGAACCGTGAATCCGTTGGTCTTCTGGTGAAAGACTAGCCTGGTGGCCAGTATCCGCTCGAGATCACCGAGATCGGGCGGCGGCGGCATGGTGAAATGACAGGAGGCGGGCGCCCAATCCGGTCGGACATGCCGCCTGATGTTGACGATCAGCGCCGCCACCGAGAACAGGATGTCCTGCCGCGGCTCGATATCCGAAGCGACGTCCGGACTGTATTCGACAGAGAGCACCTTGCGATCTGCGGAAAGCCGGACTTGTGAATCCCGCGCGAAGATGCCGTGATAGCGCTCGAAATTGCGCAGCCATTCGCCGATCGTCGGGGAATTGACGAGGAGATAGCCCAGCATCTGGAAATCCGCGATCGTCACATGCTCGGCAATGTGGGCCCCGAGAATTGGATCGCCGGTCGCCGCGGCCGCCCACTCGAACAGCGCCTGGAAGTCCCGCACCTGCATCGAAAAATCGGGACGCCCGAGCGACCGCGTATCGACGCCCTCGCGCTTGACGATCTCGTCGAGCGAAAGACCGCTCGCCAGAAGCGCCCGGATGAGCCACGCCATCGGCACTTTGTCCTGGATAGGCCTCACGATCGAACGATGCATCTCCCGCCCGCACATAATTGGCCGAAAATGTCAAGAACGGCAGTATAAAAGTCAAGACTCGAAAGGCATCCGGCTCCTAGTTTCCGGCGACCGTTCGATATCGTGGATCCGGGAGCTCGGCGAACCGCCTCCGACGATCGATATCGGATGAAATACGCATGATCACGCAAAGTGACATTGGGGGAGCCGGGGTTTGTTGGAGCGCGCGCATTCCGCCGTCGCTACCGTCGCAGTATGGCTGGCGCTTGCCGGGTTGATGACGGATCGGGCTCGCGCCGATGGTGCGGCGCTGTTTTCCGAGAACTGCGCGGCGTGCCACGGCGATCATGGTGAGGGCAGTCCGGAGCTTCGCGCGCCGGTGATCGCCGGTCTCGAAAAGGCCTATCTCGATCGCCAGGTCGAACACCTCATGAACGGCAAGCGTCCGGTTTCCGCCGACAACGCCGCCGCCGTCGGCATGATCGATACTCTCCGCGGCCTTGGTGCCGCCGATCTCCAGGCGATTACCGCCCACGTCTCAGGTCTTCCCGTGCCGGTCCTCGATGAGCCGGCGGAGGCGACGACTTTCCGGATGCGCGGGCTCTTTTCCGGCTGCATGAGCTGCCATCAGGCACAGGGCGAAGGCAACGCCGCGCTTTCCGCGCCCCGCATCTCCCACCAGTACGGCTGGTACATCAAGGAACAGCTCCTGTCCTTCCGGTTCGGCAAGCGCGGCAACGATCCCACGGACAGGTTCGGCAAGCAGATGAAGACCATGGCGATAGACATTGCGTCCGATGCCGACGTCGACCAGCTGATCGCCTACATCCAGAAATTGGGTCGATAAGTTGCGCCGGGTACTGCTGCCGCTCGCGATCACCCTCATGGCCCCTGCGGCCTTCGCCGCCGACATCACCTTGAGCAGCCAGTGCCCCGCCAGCTTCCAGATGCTCGGCGACGGCACCTGCCAGTTGGTCACGCTCTACGACCTCTACGATTCTCCGGCTCAGCACGGCGGCCTCAAGGCCAGGCTCGAAGCGCCCCCAGCGCGCTATACGCCCGCCCAGATGGATCTCGGCCGATACCTGTTCTTCGACCCGGTTCTCTCCGCCGACGGGACGATGCGCTGCGCCACCTGCCATGACCCCGCCAGGGGGTTTGGCGACGGTCGCAAGCGGGCGATGGGCCGGGTGGAATTGCAGCGCTCGACGCCGTCGCTCTGGAACGTCGCCTTCAACAACCGGTTCATGTGGGACGGCCGCGCGGATTCGCTCGAGCAACAGGCGATCTTGCCCCTGACGAATCCGGACGAGATGGGCAACACGCCCGAGCGCATCGTCGCGACGCTGGACGGGATCCCCGCCTATCGCGATCTCTTCCAGCAGGCGTTCGGCCGCCCCCCCGACATGGACGGCGTGCAACGCGCGCTCGCCGCTTTCCAGACCACTCTGGTCAGTCTCAACAGCCGCTATGACCGCTATGCGCACGGCGACGATAACGCGCTCACCCCTCGGGAAATTCGTGGACACAACGTGTTCCGCGGCTTCGTCGCTCGCTGCAGCCAGTGCCATCTGCCGCCGCTCTTCACCGACAACGAGCTCGCGGTCATCGGTGCTCCGGTCGATGACCGCGATGCGTTCGACCCCGGCGTGGGCGGCGTCTCCGACAAACCGGATCTGCTCGGCGCCTTCAAGGTTCCGACCCTGCGCAACATCTCGCGCACGGCCCCCTATTTCAATGCCGGCCAGTTCGCGACGCTCGAAGACGTCGTCGGGTTCTACAACGACACGCGCGGACACGCCGCCCCGCCGGGAAGGAAGCTCCAGATCCACTGGCATGTGCACATGACGGATGGGCCGGAACTCTCCGGACGCGACATCGCCGATCTCGTAGCCTTCCTGGCGACGCTCGAAGACGAGACGATGATGCCGGAAGCGCCGCGCGACCTGCCGTCCGGCCTCACCCGTCGCGAAAGCCACAGACGGAATTCATTGCAGAGGGGAACAACACGATGAAACATCGACCTGGACTGACCGCGGCCCTGTTGTCGGCTTCGGTCCTCGCCATGGCAACGGCGGCGGTCGCCGCGGATTCGGGCTCGGTCCTGTCGGACATGTCCGATCCCGCACTGCTCGAAAAATACCGCAAAGAGGCGACCGAACGGATCAAATGCAAGCCGATCGACGATTGGGACGCCAGGATGGAGGCCTACAGGGCGGCGGCGACCAGCAAATGGGATCGCGCCGGCATGGGCTGCGCCGTGGAATACGGCACCCAGGCGGCCATGGAACTCAGCGTTCCGTCCTCGGCAATCTGGGCGTTCGTGACGTTCAGGGTCGACAACATCGAGACCAATCTCGAGGTGCTCGGCGCCAACCTCGAATATTTCGACGTCCTGGCGAAATCCTATTCCGAACACTACCAGGGCATCGAGCTTTCGAGCGAGCTGCATGTCCGTTGGGAACAGACACGCCAACGCTGCGACGAGCTGCTCGTCCGCGTCGAGCCGCTGATTCCTGACGTCACCGAGGCCCGCATCCTGCGCGCGGCCTATTATCTCGCTTCGACGGTCAAAGAAACGCCGCTCGACAAGCAGAACGAGGCCGTGGCGAAGGCGACCGCCGAACTCGAGATCGCCATCAAGGAGAAGCCCGACGCGCTCAACGGTCTCGGCCAGCTCCTGCTCGGTCAAGTGCTCTTTGCGCTGCCCGAATTCCTCGGAGGCGATGCGCTGCGCGCAATTGCGCTCCTCGAGGAAGCTCACAAGCTCAACCCCGCCGACATGAATGCCTATCGCGCGCTCGCCGAGGCCTATCTCGGCGAACGCGAGAACGACAAGGCGGTCGCCCTCCTGAAGGAGGCCCTGGCGACCGATCCGGCCGGGGTGAATCCGCAGGATTACGTCGATGCGTTCAAGTTCCTCGGAGGTCTCGGCATCCGGGCCGGATTGCCCGAACTCGCGGCCCAGTTCGCCGACAAGCGCGAAGCGATGTTGAAGGAAAAGCCCGATCTCCTCGCACGCAAGGAAACGGCGGCCTTCGGACATGGCGGCGAGGACCCCCTGACCGGCAAAGACCCGAGCGCCCTGAAATGAACACCGCAGGAGAGACACTCATGAACTTCAATCTGGCCTTTGGCGGTGCCGTGATCGCCGCCCTTCTTTCATCAAGCACCATGGCGGCGGAGTTGCGCGTCGCCTCGGGCACCAGCATCCAGGCCGTGATCGACCAGGCGCAGGCGGGCGACACGATCCTCGTCGAGCCCGGCGAGTACAAGCAGTCCATCTACATCGACAAGCCCGGCATCACGCTGATGGGCCTGCGTGACGGCGACAATCGGCCAATGCTGAACGGCGAAAAGAAGCTCAACGACGGCATCATCGCCTCCGGCCATTCCGTCGTCATCAGCGGCTTCCACGTCAAGGGCTACAAGGGCAACGGCATCATGACCCAGGGTGCCAACAACTTCAAAATCCTCGACAATTTTGTCGAGGGCGCTTTTTATGGAATCTTCCCCCAATTCGGCAAGAATGGCGTCGTGCAGGGCAATACGGTGACCGGCTGCGAAGATGCCGGCATCTATGTCGGCATGTCTGACAACATCGATGTGCTCGGCAACACCACCTTTGGCAATGTCATCGGCATCGAGTTCGAAAACACCCGCAATGCCCTGATGACCCAAAACGATGTCTATGACAATTCGGCCGGCATCGCGCTTACGTTGCTGCCCGGCCTCCCGGTCAAGGATTCCTACGGCCTCGTGGTTCGGGGCAACAAAGTGATCGCCAACAACCACGAAAACTTCGCTCCTTCGAGCTCGATCGCGGCCGGCGTGCCGACCGGGATCGGCATCCTCGTGCTGGCCCCCGACGAAGTCACGATCGAGGACAATGAAATATCCGACAACTTCAGCACCGGAGCGCTCGTCTCCGACCTGATCACATTCGGGCTGGCGACCGATCCGAAGATCGATCCCTATTCCGACAAGGTTCGCGTGCTTGCCAACAATTGGTCCAGGAACGGCGAGAAACCGGCGGGCGTGATCGCCGAAATGCTCGCCCCGACCGGCAAGACGGGTCTCGAAGTCCTCGTCGCCAACAAGGGACGCGACAATTGCCTCGCCCAGGCCGACGGCGTCGATTCGCTCGGCACCAAGCGCTGGGAGGCTTGCACGCCCGAGATGAGCAAGGCGACGATGGTGACGGCGATGATCGCGGGTGGCGCCGAGGAGCCGGTCTACACCGCCGAACAGAAGGGCCGGCTGACCTATCTCGCCGTCTGCTCCGGTTGCCACGCCTATGATTCGGTGCTGCACGGACCGTCGATCCAGTCGATCAAGGCGCTGTACTCTGAGGATGCCACTGCCATGATGGCCTTCGTCAAGAAGCCGGTCCACAAGCGCGAAGGCTTTCCCGAAATGCCGCCGCAGGACTATCTCGGCGACGAAACCCTGAAGGCTATTACCAACTACGTGCTGAACGAACTTGGCAACTGATCCAGATCGCAAATATGGAGCGAACCGCGCGGATCTGCCCCGCCCGGGTTCGCTCCCGCGCGGCCGGCTTTGGTTCAAAAACGGTGATGAATGTCCCTCCAGAAGCGCCAGCGAAGCTAAGGCTCGGCTTATCCAGCGTCGACACTCGTTCGACTTGTACGACCTCGTCTACGCGACGTTCTTTGCACTGGTCGCCACCGCCGAGACGAAGGACGCGGCAAAGCGCGAGGCATGGGCGAAGCGTGGCGCGATGCTTTTTCGAAGCAAGTCGCGAAAATCTGCTCCGGCAACTGAGTGCGACGCTGGCCGCGCTCAAACGCAACCGGGCGGCTCACAATCGCCGTCAGGCGAGACTGGACCCCATCCATCATCGGCGAAACGGCGAAACGGTGCGAATAGGCAAGCGGGGTGGTCAACGGGGTGAAAGCCTCTCGTCAGGCCGCGGCCCATAGTATCTTTGCCGCCTCGAAGCAAAACGGTGCGACAGGGCGCCGAGATCGTCGACGGAAGCCAGTCGCGCTGACAAAACGCACCGACGCGTCCCTCATTCGGTTTAGTTCCAGTCAGGAGCCTTTGACGAGCATGACCAGCGTCTCGGCGATCAATGCCGGCTTCTGCTCGCCGTCGATCTCGACCGTGTTGGAGGCCTTCATCAGGAACTGGCCGGGCGCCTTTTCCTCGAAGGAGACCATGGTCGTGCGCATCCGCACCCGCGCGCCCGCCTTGACGGGCGTGATGAAGCGCACCTTGTCGAGACCGTAGTTGAAAGCGGCGGCGGTTCCCTCCGGCAACGCGCCGATCTCGTACGACATCGACGCGACCAGCGACAGCGTCAGGTAACCATGCGCGATCGTCGACTTCGACGGGCTCTCGCGCCGCGCCCGTCCGACATCGACATGGATCCACTGGTGATCGTTCGTCGTCTGCGCAAACGCGTCGATCATCTTCTGGTCGACGGTGACCCATGACGAGACCCCGAGCTCCTGCCCGACCATGTCCTTCATGCTGTCGAACGTCAGCTTCGCCATCCTGGTATTCCTTTCATCCTGTGGAGCACGGGCGCGTTGCTCCGTAGACGAGGAATACTCATGGGAAAAGCCGGAATGCGCATGTGACACGGCTGGCGTCAGCCTTGTCCAGACGACTTGCCGACCTCGTACTCGGCGTACTGCCTTACCGCGGCGACTACTGTATCGAAGTTTACCCGTTCAAGGACGAGCGTCGTGTCTTCAATCACGGCAGGCCTCGGGCCGCGCCAGGCATCCCGCACCTCCTGATCCAGACGGACCATCGAAATGACTTCAATTTGGCGCCTGTCTCCGCCGATTTCGACTTGGACAGGGCACCATTCTTTCTGCTCGAGTTCCCATCTGGCTAAGTCATCCATGGCCACGGTGAACCGAAGAATGCAGACGCCAAGGTCTATTTCGGTTCCACAACTAGCCGAAGACATCGGCGGTGAGCTCCTCCGCCCGCGTCTTCCCGATCAGCGCCAGCGTCAGGTCGAGCTCGGCGATGACGTTGCGGATGACCTCGCCAACGCCCGCCTCCCCGGCAAGCGCCAGGCCATAGACATAGGGCCGGCCGAGCAGCACCGCGCGGGCGCCCAGCGCCAATGCCTTGGCGACATCCGCGCCGGACCGGATGCCTGAATCCAGCAGAACCGGCATGCCGCCCGCCGCCGCTACGACACCGGGCAAGGCATCGAGCGTCGCGATTTCGCCATCCACTTGCCGTCCGCCATGGTTCGACACCACGATCCCGTCGACGCCGTGCTCGCGCGCCAGCCGCGCGTCGTCGGCGTGCCTGACGCCCTTGAGCAGGATCGGCAATGCCGTCATCTGCCTGAGCCGCACGATGTCCGCCCAGGTCAGGTCCGGCCGCGAATAGGTGGCGACGAAGTGCCCGACCGCGGCGCGCACTCGGCCGATCGGGAGGTCGAACTCCTTGCCCTTGCGCCGCAGGCTCACAAGCGCCTCGATCACGCCCAGCCCCTTCGGCTTCACGCCCGTCTCCGGCGGCTTCGCCGGGATCGCGGCGCGGAACACCGGGTCAGAGAGATATTGCGCCAGGCCCTGCCCTTTGAGGAACGGCAGCGAGGCGCGGTCGAGGTCGCGCGGCCGCCAGCCGAGCAGCGTCGTGTCGAGCGTCACCACGATCGCCTCGCAGCCGCAGGCCTCGGCGCGCGACACCAGCGAGCGCACGAAAGCGTCGTCGCTCGACCAGTAAAGCTGGAACCAGCGGGGTGCCGCCCCCATCGCGGCCGCCGTCTTCTCCATCGCCACCGACGCCTGGTTGGAAAAGACGTAGCCGATCCCTTCGGCCGCCGCCGCGCGCGCCACCGCCAGGTCGGCTTGCGGATGCACCATCTCGAGCACGCCGATCGGCGCGAGCAGCAGCGGTGCCGCATGCCTTCGGCCGAACAGCTCGACCGAAAGGTCGCGCACCGACACGTCGTTGAGCACGCGCGGCACGAAACGGTGCCGGTCGAAGGCGGCGCGGTTGGCGCGCATCGTCGCGTCCATCCCCGCTCCGCCGACGATATAGGCCGCCGCCTCCGGGCTCATCGCTGCGGCAGCCTTCGCCTCCAGCGCGTCCGGCGCCACCGGCACGCGCGGCCTGGCCCCGCCCACGCCCGGAACGTAGATCTGCATCTGCCGCAAGCGGCCGGGCGCCGGAGGCGGTGTGGTCATGGCTGCGACTTTCGGGCGTGAACCGGACTACTTCTTCCGTTCCATCCCCTCGCGAATCTCCTCCATCGCGTCCTTGATGCGGTTGCGCAGGATTTCGATCGTCTCGGTGGAGGATTTGCGCACCACGTCGGCCATCTCGCTGGCGTTCTTGACCGCGGTCTCGAACGACTTCTTGGCGAAATCCGCCTGCTTGGTCATCAGTTCCTGCGGGCCGCCGGTGGCGCGGAAGTTCTGTGCCATGTCGGTGACCTCGCGCAGCGTCTCCTGCAGCATCTCCCGCTGCTTCGCCATCAGGTTCGACGCACCTTCGGTCGCGGCCTTTGCCGTCTTCTCCAGCGTCTCGAGGTTCTTGCGGTGGTGTTCGATGATCTTCTCGACATCGACGCTCGGCATCTTCAGCTGCTCGCCAAAGCTCTTGAACATGTCGACGAACGACTCGTTCTCTGTCTTCTTCGCCATCTCGCGCTCCCGTTTCGCGGCGTCACAGGCTGCGCCGCCTGAAGCCAGATTAGACCGAGCCGGGACAAGGTCAATTGCGGAAGATCAAGACCTCGCCGATATGCAGCGCCAGGCCTGCCAGACCGCCCACCAGCATGCCGTTGAAGCGGATGAACTGCAGGTCGCGCCCGACATTGATCTCGATGAGATGGGTGAGCTGGCCGAGGTCCCAGCCCTTGACCTGGTCGGCGATGAAGCGCGAGACCCCGCTCTTCTGGCTCTCGACGAAGGAGCCGAGCGCGACGACGAAGCCGGCATTCATGTCGGCGCGGATCGCGGGATCGGCCGCGAGCTGGCGTCCGACGTCGACGAACGCCGAGGCGAGGTGCTTGCGGATCACCGAGTCTTCCGACCCCGCGTCCTGCTCGACATAGGTCCTGAAGCTCGTCCACATGTCCCGCGCCAGCTCGCGCAGTTCCGGCCGCGCGAGGAAATCGCGCTTCAGCTTCTCAACCTGCTTGCCGTAGGTCTTCGACGTCTTCAGCGTCTCGACGAAGCCCATGACGAAGCGGTCGAACTCGGCGCGCATCGGATGGTCCGGATCGGCCTTCACCTCGTCGAGCAGCGATCCGGCCGACGCGACGATCTTCTTCAGCAGATAGGCATCCGCCTTGAACAGCCTGGCCACCGACGGCAGCTCGTCTCGGATCTTGTCGCGCAGCGCGTCCTGCGCATCCTGGTCGCTCAGGAAGCGGCCGAACACCTTGATGATCTCGTCGAACAGTTTCTGGTGCCGCCGGTCGTGCATGAGAGCGGTGAGGAGCTCGGCCGCCAGCGGCGCGAGCTGCACTTTGTCGACCTGCTCGACCACGCGCTGCGTGATGAAATCCTTGAGCCCCGAGCCTTCGATCGCCGAGACCGTCTGCGGCACCAGCCTTGCGACGAAACGGGACAGCGCCTCGGCGCGCCGCGGTTCCGCCAGCCAGTCGGCGACCAGCGCTGCGAAGTCGACCTCGCGCAGCTTGCGGCTCACCGGCTCGGGCGCGAGGAAGTTCGCCTCGATGAAATATCCCAGATTGTCCGCGATCCGTTCCTGGTTCGACGGGATGATTGCCGTGTGCGGGATCGGCAGGCCGAGCGGCCGCTTGAACAGGGCGACTACCGCATACCAGTCGGCCAGCCCTCCCACCATCGCCGCGCCGGCGAAGGCAGCGACGAAGGAGAGCGCCGGATACCGCGCCTCGAAGCTGCGGGCGACGAGATAGACGACCAGGCACAGCACCAGCATCGCGGTCGCCAGCGCCTTGATCCGGCGCAGTGCCGCGAGCTTGGCGGCGTCGCCCGCGGCGGTCGTCTGGGTTCGGGCGAAATCCTGCATGGAAGGCGGTCCGGCTGCTGCCCCAAGATCTAGGCGGTCCGGCTCGCGTCCGCCACCCCCGACGCCGATCTCGGGCTCAATCCGAAAATATTGTGCACTGCACCATTCTAGATATTGCATTGCACAACAGCAATTCCTAGATGTCTTTCACCCCGGGTCGATCGTGAACGGGGCGAACCGTTGCTCCCGAATGAGGATGGACATTATCATGGCCAAGACCACCAAGACCGCTTCCGCCACCCAGAACCCCATGGCTTCGATCACCGAGGCTTTCGAGACCGTGCAGTCGAAGATGGAAGTTCCCGCCGCCGCGCGTGATTTCGTCAAGCGCACCGCCAGCGCCGCTCAGGAGCGCGCCGAGAGCGTGCATGAGGGCCTCGCGACCGCCACGACCAAGGTCGAGAATTTCGCTACCGCCTTCGTCGGCGGCTATGCCGACTTCGCCCGCGGCCTCGTCGAATCCTCGCTCGCCAACGTCCAGCATGCGCTGACCACGGTCGAGAAGGTCGCCGGCGCCAAGTCGCTGAACGAGGCCCTGCAGATCCAGGCCGACTATGTGCGCGAGAGCGCCCGCTCGAACTTCGAACGCGCGAAGGACGCCGCCGAGGCTGCCCGCGCGACGGTCGTCGACGGCGCCAAGAACCTGCAGTCCGAGATTTCGGCCCTCTACACCAAGAAGGCCGCGTAAGCGTAGACCCCGAGTACGAAAAGCCCCGCCGGAGCGATCCGGCGGGGTTTTTCTTTGCGTAGGATCAAGCGGTGCGGATCAGAAGTCCATGCCGCCGGCGGGCATCGCCGGCGGGGCTTCCTTCTTGGGCTTCTCGGCGACCATCGCCTCGGTGGTGACCAGCAGGCCGGCGACGGACGCCGCGTCCTGCAGCGCGGTGCGCACCACCTTGGCCGGGTCGATCACGCCCTGGCCATAGAGATCACCGAACTCGTTGGTCTGCGCATTCCAGCCCCAGCCAAACTCGGTCTTCTCGCGCAGCTTGCCAACGATGATCGATCCTTCCGCTCCGGCGTTCTCGGCGATCTGCCGGACCGGCGCTTCGATCGCACGGCGCACGATCTCGACACCGTATTTTTGGTCGGTGTTGTCGATCTCGACGCCATCCAGCACCTTTGCGGCCCGCAGGAGAGCAACGCCGCCGCCGGGCAGGATACCTTCCTCGACGGCCGCACGGGTCGCATGCAGCGCGTCGTCCACGCGGTCCTTCTTCTCCTTGACCTCGACCTCGGTCGAGCCGCCGACACGGATCACCGCGACGCCGCCGGCGAGCTTGGCCAACCGCTCCTGCAGCTTCTCGCGGTCGTAGTCGGAGGTGGTTTCCTCGATCTGGGCCTTGATCTGCGCGACGCGGCCCTGGATTTCCTCCTTGCGCCCGAACCCGTCGACGACGGTGGTGTTCTCCTTCTCGATGACGACCTTCTTGGCACGGCCGAGCATCTGCAGCGTCACGTTCTCGAGCTTGATGCCGAGATCTTCGCTGATGGCGGTGCCGCCGGTGAGGATGGCGATGTCTTCCAGCATCGCCTTGCGACGGTCGCCGAAGCCCGGCGCCTTGACGGCCGCGACTTTCAGGCCGCCGCGCAGCTTGTTGACGACGAGCGTCGCAAGCGCCTCGCCTTCCACGTCCTCGGCGATGATCAGCAGCGGCTTGCCCGACTGCACGACCGCCTCGAGCACGGGCAGCATCGCCTGCAGGTTCGACAGCTTCTTCTCGTGGATCAGCACGTAGGGCTCCTCGAGCTCGACGCGCATCTTGTCCTGGTTGGTGACGAAATAGGGCGAGAGATAGCCGCGGTCGAACTGCATGCCTTCGACGACCTCAAGCTCGGTGTCGGCGGTCTTGGCCTCCTCGACCGTGATGACGCCCTCG
>NZ_JANJTZ010000054.1 GCF_024710845.1 Mesorhizobium sp. | reverse complement strand
GCCAGGGTGTTCGTCATGGGAGTGGGCGTTGCCGGTCTGCAGGCCATTGCAACGGCGCGCCGCCTCGGTGCCATTGTCTCGGCCACCGACGTGCGCAAGGCAACGGAAGAACAGGTGAAGAGCCTCGGCGCCAAGTTCGTTTTCGCCGATGTGGCGGACGCAGCCACCTCGGGCGGCTATGCCAAGGAACTCTCGGCCGAAGACAAGGCCACGCAGGCCGCCCTCGTGGCCGAGCACGTGAAGGGCCAGGATGTGGTGATCACCACGGCACTGATTCCCGGACGGCCCGCGCCGGTGCTGATCAGCAAAGAGATGGTCGAATCGATGAAGCCCGGTTCGGTGATCATCGATCTGGCGGTGGAGCGCGGTGGCAACTGCCCGCTGTCCCGGCCGGACGGTATCGTCGTGCACAACGGTGTGTCGATCGTCGGGACGGTCAACCTCGCCGGCAAGCTGGCGGGCAATGCCTCGCCGCTGTTCGCCAAGAATCTCGCCAATTTCCTCGATCTGATGGTGCAGAAGGACGGCAGCCTCACGATCGACGAGGCGGACGAATGCATCAAGGGCACCATGATCGCCAGGGACGGCGCGCTGGTGCATGCCATGTTTCAGGGAGCGAAATGATGGAAAACATCGCCCATTCGGTTGACCCCTTCATTTCGTTGCTCGGCATTTTCGTTCTGGCGGTGTTCGTCGGCTACTACGTGGTGTGGAACGTGACACCGGCGCTGCACACGCCGCTGATGTCGGTGACCAACGCCATTTCCTCGGTGATCGTGGTGGGCGCGCTTCTGGCGGTCGGAGCAGGTGCCATTGCATCCGGCTCCACCATTGCCATGATCTTCGGCTTCCTCGCCCTGATCCTTGCAAGCGTGAACATCTTCGGCGGCTTCCTCGTCACCCAGCGCATGCTGGCGATGTACAAGAAGAAAGAGAAGTAAGGCCGATGTCAGCCAATTTCGCCTCTTTCCTCTATCTCGTCTCCGGCGTCCTGTTCATCATGGCGCTGCGCGGCCTGTCGCATCCCACCACCAGCCGCCAGGGCAACATCTACGGCATGGTCGGCATGGGCATTGCGATCGCCACCACGCTGGCGCTCGCCACCCCGTCGGCCACCGGCCTGGGGCTGATCGTCCTTGGCCTCGCCATCGGCGGCTCGGTCGGCGCAGTCACGGCGCGGCGCATCGCCATGACCTCGATGCCGCAGCTGGTCGCGGCCTTCCACTCGCTCGTCGGCATGGCCGCGGTCATGGTCGCCGCAGCGGCTATGTACGCGCCAAGCAGCTTCGGCATCGGCGAGGTCGGCGACATCCACGCCCAGGCGCTGGTCGAGATGAGCCTCGGCGTCGCCATCGGCGCGATCACCTTCACCGGCTCGGTTATCGCCTTCCTCAAGCTCGACGGACGCATGTCCGGCAAGCCGATCATGCTGCCGATGCGCCATGTCATCAACGCGGCGCTCGGCATCGCGCTGGTGGTCCTGATCGTCATGCTGGTCGTAACGCAGAGCTACACGATCTTCTGGCTGATCGTCATCGTGTCGCTGGCGCTCGGGGTGCTGCTGATCGTGCCGATCGGCGGCGCCGACATGCCGGTCGTCGTGTCGATGCTCAACTCCTACTCCGGCTGGGCGGCGGCGGCGCTGGGCTTCACGCTCGGCAACCTGGCGCTGATCATCACCGGCGCGCTGGTCGGCTCTTCGGGTGCGATCCTGTCCTACATCATGTGCAAGGGCATGAACCGCTCGTTCATCTCCGTCATCCTCGGCGGCTTCGGCGGCGAGACGGCTGCTGCCGCCAGCGACGATGGCGTCCAGCGCACGGTCAAGCAGGGCTCGGCCGACGACGCCGCCTACCTGATGGCCAACGCCCAGAAGGTCATCATCGTGCCCGGCTACGGCATGGCGGTCGCCCAGGCGCAGCACGCGCTGCGCGAGATGGCCGACAAGCTGAAGGCCAAGGGCGTCGAGGTGAAATACGCGATCCACCCGGTCGCCGGCCGCATGCCCGGCCACATGAACGTGCTCTTGGCCGAGGCCAACGTGCCCTACGACGAGGTGTTCGAACTCGAGGACATCAATAGCGAGTTCGCGCAGGCCGACGTCGCCTACGTCATCGGCGCCAACGACGTGACCAACCCATCCGCGCGCGACGACAAGTCCTCGCCCATCTACGGCATGCCGATCCTCGACGTCGACAAGGCGCGCACCTGCCTCTTCGTCAAGCGCTCGCTCGGTTCCGGCTATGCCGGCATCGACAACACGCTGTTCTACAAGGACGGCACGATGATGCTGCTCGGCGACGCCAAGAAGATGACCGAGGAAATCGTCAAGGCGCTGGATCACTGATCCGAGCGCTGTCGCACTGATCGAAAAGCCCGGCCTCGCGCCGGGCTTTTTCGTCGTCGTTGACCTGGACCATCATCTGGACCATTATTTTCCGATGGAAATCTCTGTCAGCGACGCCAAGGCCCAACTCACCGATCTCGTCCGCCGCGCGGAAGGCGGCGAAGAGGTTGTTCTCACGCGTCACGGTCAACCCGCCGTGAAACTGGTTGCCGTCAAGGCCAAGCCTACCGCGGCCGAAAAGCACGTGCTGATGACCAGGATCATGGAGGAAGGCAGCAAGAAGGCGCTGCCTGGTCCCAGCGCGGCGCGAAGCCAGGACTACCTGTATGGCGATGATGGCCTGCCCGGGTGATCGTCGTTGATACATCCGCGTTGATGGCCATCATCCTGAACGAAGCCTATGCAATTCGCTGCCGCGACGTCCTGCGGGATTCCGAAGATAACCTGATTTCGGCCGGCACTTTCGCCGAAGCCATGATCGTGGCGGGCGGCCGTGGAATTCGTGACGAGATGGCGGAACTTGTAAGCGGCAATGGTCTGCAAGTCGTCGACGTTACCGAGGCCAGATCCCGCCTTGTCGCCGACGCCTACCGCCGCTGGGGCAAGGGCTATCACCGCGCATCCCTGAATTTCGGCGATTGCTTCGCCTATGCGTTGGCCGAAGAACGCAATTGTCCGCTTCTCTATGTGGGGAACGACTTCGCGCAGACCGACATCGTGTCCGCGATTGCCTCGCCCTGACCTACGGTGAGCCGTCTTGCTAGCCGTCGCCAGATGGCAGAGGGTGGCAGCCGGGCAAGCGGTCAGGGAGGGGCCATCATGACAAGCCGCACCACCCGATGACGACGTCCATCGGCGTTCCGGTCTGGCTTCTGGTGCTGCTGTGCCTTTTCGCGGCCATCGGCGTCGTCGACCGCGTCTTTGCGCCGTCGGTGCGATGGTTCTTCCGCCGCCGCGTCAACCAGGCCATCGACGAGCTCAACCAGCGGCTCGACACGCGCATCCGTCCGTTCCGGCTGACGCAGCGCCAGTCGCAGGTCGAGCGGCTGATCTACGATGCGAAGGTGATCGAGGCCGTCGACACCGAGGCCCGGTCCACGGGAGAACCCCGGGCGGTCGTCATGAAGCGGGCCGGGCGCTACGCCCACGAGATCGTCCCGTCGCTGTCGCTCACCGCCTATTTCGGCGTCGGCACGCGCGTTGCCCGCTGGATCTCGGAGTTCGTCTACCGCGTGCGGCTCGGCTATTCCGACGACGAGGCGCTGAAGGCCGTGCCGGCAGACGCGACCGTGGTCTTCGTGATGAACCACCGCTCCAACATGGACTACGTGCTCGTCACCTATATGGCCTCGCGCCGCGCATCGCTGTCCTATGCGGTGGGCGAATGGGCTCGGATCTGGCTGCTCGAGAGCCTGATCCGCTCGATGGGCGCCTATTTCATTCGGCGCAATTCGGGCGACGAGCTCTATCGCAAGGTGCTCGGCCGCTATGTGGCGATGGCGACCCGCGAGGGTGTCACGCAGGCGGTGTTCCCCGAGGGCGGGCTCAGCCGCGACGGGCTGTTGAAGGAGCCGAAGCTCGGCCTGCTCGGCTATATGGTGGCCGAGTTCGACGCGGCGCAGGCCGACATCGTTTTCGTGCCCGTCGGGCTCAACTACGACCGCGTCATCGAGGACCGCATCCTCACTGCCCGCGCCGAGAAGGAAGCAAGCGGCCGCGACTTCCGCGCCCGCCCGCTGGCGATCGTCGCGTTCGTCTGGAACCTCGTCTGGCTGCGACTGCGCGGCAAGCTCTACCGCTTCGGCTATGCCTGCGTGTCGTTCGGCAGGCCGATCTCGCTCGGCCAGTGGCAGAAGGATCACGGCATCGAGTTCCGCGCGGTGCCGAGAGACGCGCGCTTCGGCGCCGTGCAATTGCTGGCCGACGATCTGATGAAGGCCGTCGGCGCCATCGTCCCGGTGCTGCCGGTGGCGCTCGCCGCGCATGTCTTTCTGCTGCGCGGCGACGAGTGGATCGGCGAGCCGGAGCTGAAGTCAGCCATCTTCGCCCTGATGAGCCGGCTCGAGGGCGAGGGCGCGCATGTCCACATCCCACGCGCCGACCGTGATTACGCCGTCTCGGCGGGACTTCGCATGCTTGCGCTGCGCCACATGATCGACGTCAGCGAACTCGGACTCTACCGCGCCAACATGCGCGAGCTGCTGCTGCTGCGGTACTACGCCAACTCGATCGCGCACCTGGTCTGACAAGGGACGAGACGGGGCGAAGGCCGCCATGCGAGCGGCACTGCCTTTCACCTGCACGACGGTCGTAGTAAGCTTGCTTCTCGCAGCAGGGAGTGAACCGCTTGGCGCTTGCCCCTGAGACCACGGAGCCGGAAGACGGGCCGCCGCCGGGCGAGACGCGGTTGAAACAGGCCGTCGTCGTCGTGCATGGCATGGGCGAGCAATGGCCCATGTCGACGCTGCGCAGCTTCGTCGACGGCGTGTGGATCCGCGATCCGAAGGTGGTCGAGGCGGCCGGCCATCCGAATGGCGCCAGGACGTGGATCAGTCCCGACAAGCGAACCGGCTCGCACGAGTTGCGGCGGATCGTCAGCGCCTATGTCTTCCATCCGCCGAAGGAGCTGAAGGTCAAGATCCGGACGGATTTCTACGAGCTCTACTGGGCGGACCTCACGCAGGGAAATACGCGGTCGCGCCTCTACGCCTGGATCAGCGAACTGCTCTGGCGCGAAAAGAGCACGATCCCGCGCAACGCGCTGCCGATCTACCGCGCGACGGTCGTTGCAGCCATGGTCTATGGCCTGATCGCGCTTCTCGTGGCGGTCTCGGCCGTACTCAATCCACTCCTCGCGGTGATCGTCGCCGCCGTCGCAGCACTATTGTCCTGGCTCGTTGACCGCGTGTTCCTGCCCTATCTGGGCGACGTCGCAAGTTATGCGCGGGCGACGCCGGAGACAGTGTCGCAACGAGCGGCCGTGCGCGAACGCGGCCTCGAACTGCTGCGCAATCTCTCGAACGATCCCGAATACGACCGGATCGTTCTCGTTGGCCACAGCCTCGGCTCGATCATCGCCTACGACCTGTTGCAGCTCCTGTGGGATGAGCGGCGGCCGCGCGACATGACCGTGGCGAAGGACGGTGCGCTGATGAAGGTCGTGCGCGGGGCCGGCCGTTTCGCGACGCTCGCCGACGGGTCGTCGCCCGCCGGCAGGGATGTTTCCGAGCTGCGGGCGGCCCAGTGGGACCTCTACCGGACCCTGCGGCTGCGCGGCGCGTCGCCCTGGAAGATCAGCGATTTTGTCACAGTGGGCAGCCCGCTCACCCACGCCGAATTCCTCCTCGCCCACGACCCCAAGGAGTTGAGGCTGGGCATCGTCGAGCGGCTCTTCTCGACCTCGCCGCCGCAATCCGATGAGGCGACAAAGCCGGAGATCAGATACAACAGCGACCGGAAAGTCTGGGCAGTGCATCACGCGGCCTGCTTCGCGGCGACGCGGTGGACCAATATCTACGACCTCGGCAATCTGCTGTGGAGCGGCGACCCGATCTCGGGATCCCTGCGCGAGAACTTCGGCTGGGGCATAAAGGAGTTTCAGGTGGCGATCCGCAGACGCAAATCGTGGTTCAGCCCGCGCCTGTTCACGCACACCTACTACTGGTCGACGGATGCCGACGCGGATGCGGTCGGCGCTGCGGCGAACGCCAAGGGCGAGGCGCACCTGCAGGCGCTCAGGGAGGCACTGGACCTGCTCCGCACTGGGGCCGGTCAGCCGTGAGCATCATCCTGCGGCCGTACCAGCCGTCCGACCGAGCTGCCGTCGCGGGCCTCCTGCTTGAGCTCAATCGCCACGAGAACGCCATCTCCGGCGAATCGCGCACGGACGTCGAGACCGCCCAGATCGGTGCGATCGAAGCCGAGGAGATGCTCGCCGGCGGCGAGACCGCCGTTGTTCTGGCCGAGCGAGACGGCGAGGTGGCGGGGCTGCTGATCTGGTATGTCGCCACCGGCGAGAGCTACGTCTTCGAGACGCTGCGGCGCTACGGCAAGGTCGATGCGCTGGTCGTCGCCAAGAAGCACCGCGGCCAGGGCATCGGCAACCTTCTGCTGGCCGAGGCGGAAAGGCTGACGCGCGCGCGGGGCCTGTCGCGGATGATGCTGCATGTCATCGAAGGCAATGATGGCGCGGTCGAAACCTATCGCAAGTTCGGCTTCCGGCCGCACTCGATCAACATGGCAAAACCGCTGGACTGAAGGCGCGCCGCCGGATCACTTTGCCCGCGACATCCTGATCGCGGCCGCGCAGCCGACGAGCGCCAGCGGCAGGAAGGCGAGGAACAGCCAGCGGGCGACGTTCGCAGCAGTCTCGCCCGTCAGCCCGTCGGCGAAGCCGCTGGTGTTGGCGACGATTCCGGCCGCGGCCGCTCCCGTCGCATAGCCGATGCGCTGCATCGCCGGCACCGCCGACGAGGCGATCGTGCTTTCCTCCGCCGGCGCCGAGGCGACGATGATGCGCGTCGCGAATGGCCAGGCGATGCCGAAGCCGCCGCCCTGCAAGAGGGCGCAGAACAGGATCGCGGGGATGTTTCCCGCCGGAATGGCGATCGAGAAGCCGGCCAGTCCAGCGGCGATCATGAACGCGCCGCCGACGATGATCAGTCGCTCGTGGCGGGGAGGGGCCCCGGCGACCAGGATCGACAGGATCGACCAGGCGATCGATTCGGCGGCGATGATGTAGCCGACGGTTAGAACCGGAATCCCGTGCAGGCTGGTCAGCAGCAGCGGTGCATAGATGGCGAAGGAAACGGTCGAGACGGACAGCGTGGCGACCATCGTTATGCCGGCGCCGAGGCGGGTCGACCAGTCGAACGGCCGACGGGGGAACAGGCGCGAACGCGGCATGAGAGCGTCGACCCTGAAGAACAACGCGAGGCCGATCACACCCGCGACGAAGAGCGCCGTCGAGCGGTAAGGACTCACATCGACACCGGCGAAGGCGATCAGGATCACGGCGCCCGCGAGCGTCGCCAGCGCGGCATAAGGGAAAGGCGGCGGTTCTCCCCCCGTGACGCGACGAGCCTCGGGCATGCGCAGCACCAGGAAGCTCACCGCCGCCATCGCGAAGCCGGCGACGGTGAAGACGCCGAAGGCCCAGCGCCAGCCGAAGGCGGTCGAGATCAGCGCGCCGAGCAGGGGCCCACCGAACGCGGCCACGCCCCAAACCGCCGACATGATGGCGAAAAGCTGCGGCCAGATCGTTCGCGAGAAGAGCCGTTCGACCGAGACATAAGCGAGCGCGACGAGCGCGCCTCCGCCCATGCCCTCGACAAGACGTCCGGCCAGCAGGACCGGCATGGAAGGTGCGATTGCGCAGACGAGCGCGCCGACGCCGTAGAGCATGGCCGCGCCGACCATGTTGGTGCGCAGGGAAACGTAGGAGACCAGTCGCCCGGCCGCCGCGCCCGCGACGATCGCCCCGAGTTCGTAGACAGCGAAGGTCCAGCCAACGAGCGTGACACCCGCAAGGTCCTTGACCATGGCCGGCATGATCGTCGCGATCATCGTCTCCATGGTTGCGTGCAGGAGAATGCCAAGGCTGACGAAGCAGAACAGGCCAAGGTCGCCGCTCGCCCACAACGCGCGCCAGTCGGTCTTGATTGCAGGCTGGTCCGTCACGGATCTCTGGCGCCAGGATGAGACGCCAGCGGCTACACCGCCGCGATCATCGCCGCAACCGCCACGCGTGACCGAAGATTTCGGCCAGACGTCGTTTCAGGCTGGCGATCAGTTCCCGACGCTGCGCAGCTGGAACGAACTCACGCCGACGGCGAGGTTCAGTCCGGTCTGTGCCTCGACGCTCAGCGGCTGCAACGTGAACGAGGAGCCGGAGCCTCCGACCAGGAGATTGGCGCCGGCGCCGATGCCGACCGATGCGCCGGCGCTGGGGCCGATGTAGTCACCGGCGAGCGCGCCTGGCGCATAGATGTTTGCCGTCGGCGCGAGAACCAGCCACTGCATGAAGGTGGTTCCGGTGGTGCCGATGTCGAGGCCGTATTTGCGCACCACGCCGAAATAGGTCTCCGGCGCGTTGGCAGTGTTGGCTGGACGGAACGTGCAGCTCAGGTCCTTGGACGAGCCGACGATGAAGCCGGTGCCACCTTCGATGACGCAGTCGAGGACACCCAGTTCGACGCCTTGCGTCTGCGCCGAAGCCGGAGCAGCGAGAGCTGAAAGAGCGATGACGGCGGGCAGGAACTTCTTCATCGTAAGCACTCCGGGTAAAGGCGCTTGCGCGACATCTAGCACAACGCTCGGTACCGGGCACGGTTCCCGCAGCATGCGAGGCCGAAGCCTCCCGGCTCAGACTTTCCTGGTGCGCGAAAGCCCGTCGACGGCGGGCTTGTAGTTCGGGTCGAGCTGCACCGCGCGGGCATAGGATTTCGCGGCCTTTGCTTTGTCGCCGCGCCGCTCGTAGACCAGCGCCTGGTTGGCCCAGCTCTCGGCGAGGCCGTCATTGAGGCTGATCGCGGTGTTGAAGTCCGCGAAGGCGTTGTCCTCGTCGCCGCGCGCCAGATAGGACAGGCCACGGCCGTTGTAGGGCTCGGGCGAACTCGACGAGAGCGAGATGGCGGACGAGAAGTCCTCGATGGCGAAGTCGTGCTGGCCGCGGATCTGGTAGAGCAGGCCGCGGCGGTGATAGGCGCGGGGATCCGTCGTGTCGAGCTGGATGGCCTTCTCGAAATCGTTGAAGGCCTCGTTGACACGGCCCGAGGTGCGGTAGACCTCGCCGCGGCCGATATAGGCCGTGTCGTAGTTCGAATTCAGCTGGATCGAACGGTTGTAGTCGGCGATCGCTTCGGCGTTCTTCCCCAGGAAACGGTAGATCAGCCCGCGATTGGCATAGGCCTGGTAGAAGCCGGGATTGAGCTTGATGGCGGTATTGAAATCCTCGAGCGCCTCGTTGTAGCGGCCGCCGCGCCCATAGGCGAAGCCGCGCACGTTGTAGGCTTCCGGATCGCGCGGATTGCGGTCGATGACGGCCGTCAGCGAGGCGATGTTCTCTGTCGAGCCCTGCGCCGTCTCGACGGTCGCGATGCTGCTGATCGGCGTCGTCTCGCAGCCGGCGAGGCCGAGCGCTGCGACCATCAGCAGCGCGGACGCGGCCGCCTTCGCTCGAAATCGATTGAGTGGCAGTTCATTCATCGCAAGCGAATCCCTTCGACCTCTCGTCGGCTCCCCTGGGCTGCAGGAAGGCCTTTCGCTTGACCGCCCAAATGTCCCCGGGCGACGAAACGAAAATGGCGCGGTGTAGGCCGCGCCACGTTCCTATGTCCCGAAAAGGACGAAATAGCGGCGAAGATCAGCGCGCCGCGGGGCGCGCCGCGATCACCGGCTTGGGCGTCGGCGGCAGCAGGCCTTCGCGCTGCAGCTTCTTGCGCGCCATCTTGCGGGCGCGGCGGACGCCTTCCGCCTTCTCGCGCACGCGCTTCTCCGAGGGCTTCTCGTAGTGGTCGCGCATCTTCATTTCGCGGAAGATGCCTTCGCGCTGCATCTTCTTCTTCAGCACGCGGAGCGCCTGGTCAACATTGTTGTCGCGGACGAGTACCTGCACGTTTGATCCTGTGGTTCGAAACTTGATTCAACGCCCTCGTTCGCGCCACCTGCGGCCAAACGAATTGCGTCCGCGATGGGCTCCCCACCGCGAAGTGCGCGGCTGTTAGCAGAATCACCGGCGGTTGTCGAGGGCCTTTGCGAACCGGCCGTCCTTCGGGGTGGACTTTGCCTCGCGCCGCCTGTATCCGGCTCCTCCCCTCGCTCTTGCCAGCATCCGATCGGAGCCAACCCATGCAGACCAGCTTCGGCGGGATCGATTTCGGCACGTCGAATTCGACCATCGGAATCATCCGCGACGGGCGGCCGCGCCTGGTCGCGCTGGAGGGCGATCATGTCACCTTGCCGAGCGCCGTGTTCTTCAATTTCGAGGACGACCGCACCTATTTCGGCCGCCGTGCCATCGAGGATTACACGCTCAATTCCGAAGGCCGCCTGCTGCGCGCGTTGAAGAGCGTGCTCGGCAGTTCGCTGATCCACGAGAAGACGCGGATCAAGGCGCGCTCGATGCTGTTCACCGACATCATCGGGCTGTTCCTCAAGCACCTGAAGAGCCGGCTCGACGAAGCTATCGGCGGAGATGTCGGCCGCGTCGTGCTCGGTCGGCCGGTGCATTTCGTCGACGGCGACGAGGAAGCCGACCGCGCGGCCCAATCGCAACTGGAGCTGGCGGCCCGCGCTCAGGGTTTCCGCGACATCGAGTTCCAGTTCGAGCCGATCGCGGCGGCGCTCGACTACGAGCAGAGCGTGTCGAGAGAGGAACTGGCGCTGATCGTCGACATCGGCGGCGGCACGTCCGACTTCTCGATCGTGCGCGTCTCACCCGAAGGCGCGCGGCGGGCAGACCGCAAGGGCGACGTCCTCGCCAATTCCGGCGTCCATGTCGGCGGCACCGATTTCGACCGACTGATCAGCATCGCGACGGTCATGCGGGCGCTCGGCTACGGCACGCCGACGAAGGACGGCAAGCGCAACCTGCCGGTCTCCTATTTCAACGATCTCGCCACCTGGCAGCGGATCAACCAGCTCTATTCGAACAAGGCGATGATCGACCTGCGCCAGATCCGCCAGGAGGCGGCCGAACCGCATCTGGTCGAGCGGATGATCGACATCGTCCGCCACCGCCAGGGACATGCGCTGGCGGGGCGGGTCGAACAGGCCAAGATCGAACTGACGACGCGCCCGGCGACGGCCATCCACCTGCCGCTCGCAGGCGAAAAGGTCGACATCCCGCTGACGCAGGACCGGATGAACTCGGCCATTGCGCCTGCGACCGCCCGGGTCGTCGAAACGGCCTCGGCCACGGTCCGCGACGCTGGCCTCGAGCCGGCCCAGATCGAGACGCTGTTCCTGACCGGCGGCTCGACCGGTATCCCCCAGTTGCGCGACGCCATCCGCGCGCTGTTTCCCGGCGCGCGCGTCGTCGAGGGCGATGCCTTCGGCAGCGTCGGGTTGGGTTTGGCGCTCGACGCGCAGCGGAAGTTTGCCTGACCTATCGCGGGACCTGCTGTGGTACGGTCTCCATGTCGCACCCCGGCTCCCTTTCCGACGGCGCAAAACGGCAAGCGCCGTCGCAAACAGCGCAATTGCTTCCCGCACTTTTTCGCTAGTGATACGCTGAGCGTTCCGGGGCGAAACGACGCGCCGCCGCAGACCGTCCAGAGGCCAGTTTCATGCGCAAATACTCAGTGTTCGCCATCGCCCGGGAGGCCATGCGCGCCCACAAGGGCTGGGACGCGCAATGGTCGTCGCCGGAGCCGCGCGCCGAATACGACGTCATCATCGTCGGGGCCGGCGGGCACGGGCTGGCGACGGCCTACTATCTCGCCAAGAACCACGGCATCACCAACATCGCGGTCCTCGAAAAGGGCTGGCTCGGCGGCGGAAATACCGGCCGAAACACGACGATCATCCGCTCGAACTATCTCTACGACGAATCGGCCGGCATCTACGACCACGCCGTGAAGCTGTGGGACGGGCTCTCCCAGGACCTCAACTACAATGTCATGTATTCGGCGCGCGGCGTCATGATGCTGGCGCACAACGTCCACGACGTGCAGTCGCTGAAGCGCCATGTCCACGCCAACCGGCTGAACGGCATCGACAACGAGTGGATGACGCCGGAACAGGCGAAGGCCTATTGCCCGCCGCTGAACATCTCGCCTGATGCCCGCTATCCCGTCGTCGGCGCAACGCTGCAGCGGCGCGGCGGCACCGCCCGCCACGACGCGGTCGCCTGGGGTTATGCGCGCGCGGCGTCGGACCGCGGCGTCCATATCATCCAGAACTGCGAGGTGAAGGGCATCCGTCGCTCGGCTAACGGCCACGTCACCGGCGTGGAGACCTCGCGCGGCTTCATCGGCGCCAAGAAGGTCGGCGTCGTCGCGGCCGGGCATTCCTCCGTCATCATGCAGATGGCCGACGTGCGCATGCCGCTCGAGAGCTATCCGCTGCAGGCGCTGGTGTCGGAGCCGGTGAAGCCCTGCTTCCCCTGCGTGGTCATGTCGAACACGGTGCATGCCTACATCTCCCAGTCCGACAAGGGCGAACTGGTGATCGGCGCCGGCACCGACCAGTATATCTCCTATTCGCAGACCGGCGGCCTGCACATCCTGACCCATACGCTCGACGCGATCTGCGAGATGTTCCCCGTGTTCTCGCGCATGAAGATGCTGCGCTCCTGGGGTGGCATCGTCGACGTGACGCCGGACCGCTCGCCGATCCTGGCCAAGACGCCGGTTCCGGGCCTCTACGTCAACTGCGGCTGGGGCACCGGCGGGTTCAAGGCGACGCCGGGTTCGGGCCACGTCTTCGCCCATACCATCGCCAACGACAATCCGCATCCGATCAATGCCGGCTTCACGCTGGAGCGCTTCCGCTCGGGCCGACTGATCGACGAGGCGGCCGCCGCCGCCGTGGCGCATTGAGGCTCACCACATGCTTCTGATCCATTGCCCCTATTGCGACGAAGACCGGCCGGAACTCGAGTTCCGCAATGCCGGCGAGGCGCATATCGCGCGGCCGGAGAACATTGCGGAAATCTCCGACGAGGAGTTCGCGCAGTTCTTCTTCATCCGCACCAATCCCAAGGGCCTGATCTACGAGCGCTGGCGGCATATCCATGGCTGCGCGCGCTTCTTCAACGCGGTGCGCGACAGCGTCTCCGACAAGTTCCTGATGACCTACAAGGCCGGCGAGAAGAGGCCGACAGTGAAGGCAGGAGAGAAGGCATGACCGCCGCGTTCCGCACCACTGCCGCCGGCCGCCTGAAGGGCGCCAAGCCCGTGAAAATCTCCTTCGACGGCGCGTCCTACGCGGCGCTGGAGGGCGATACACTCGCCTCGGCACTGCTGGCCAACGGCGTGCACCTGATGGGCCGCTCGTTCAAGTATCACCGCCCGCGCGGCGTGCTGTCGGCGGGCGCCGAGGAGCCGAATGCGCTGGTGGGCATCCATCGCGACGCGGCGCGCAAGACCCCCAATGTCCGCGCCACCGTCCAGGAAGTCTATGACGGGCTCACCGCCGTGTCGCAGAACCGCTGGCCGTCGCTCGCCTTCGATGTCGGCGCGGTCAACGATATCGCTTCGCCGATGTTTTCGGCCGGCTTCTACTACAAGACCTTCATGTGGCCGAAGGCGGCGTGGAAGAGCGTCTACGAGCCTACCATCCGAGCCTCGGCAGGCCTCGGCGTTGCGCCCGACAAGCCCGATCCGGACCATTACGCCTCGCGCTACGCGCATTGCGACGTGCTGGTGCTGGGCGGCGGTGCCGCGGGCCTGTCGGCCGCGCTTGCGGCGGCGGAAACCGGGGCGCGGGTGATCATCGCCGACGAGCAGCCGGCGGTGGGCGGCGCGCTGCGCTTCGAGACGGGTTCGACCATCGACAGTGCGGCCGGCTGGGACTGGGCACAGGCGACCGCCGTCAAGCTCGCGGCGATGGACAACGTGCGCGTGCTCACCCGCACCACCGCTTTCGGCTACTACGCGCAGAACATGGTCGGCTTGGTCGAGCGTGTCAGCGACCACCTCGCCGATCCGGGCCACGACCTGCCGCGCGAGCGGCTTTGGCAGGTGCGGGCGAAGCGCGTCATCATCGCGACCGGCGCGATCGAACGGCACATGGTTTTCGACGGCAACGACAAGCCGGGGGTTATGCTCGCGTCCGCCGGGCGCACCTATCTCAACCATTTCGGCGTGCTGGTCGGAAAGAACGTCGGCGTCTTCACCGCAAGCGACTCCGCCTATGCGGCGGCGATCGACCTGAAACAGGCCGGCGCCTCGATTGCCGCGATCGTCGACCTGCGCGACAATCCGGCCGGACCGCTGATCGACCAGGCGAGGGCTCTGGGTATCGAAATCCTGTCCGGCCGCACGCTGGTGCGTGCATCCGGCAACCTTCGGGTGGCGTCGATGACAGTGCGCGCGACGTCGGGCGGACCCGAGCGGACCATTCCAGTCGACGCTCTGTTGATGTCGGCGGGCTGGACGCCCTCCGTGCACCTGTTCTCGCAGTCGCGCGGCAAGGTCGCCTTCGACAGCGCGACGCGCCGCTTCCTGCCGGGCGACTACGCGCAGGACTGCGTCTCGGTCGGCGCCTGTAGCGGTACCGATACGCTGGCCGACACGGTCAAGGACGCGGTCGCGGCGGGCGAGAAGGCGGCGAAGGCTGCGGGCCTGGCAAAGACCGTGGGCACCAAAGTCAAGGCTGAAACGTCCGAATCCTGGGCCGGCGGCATGGTTGGCGCCGCGCCGGGCGCGGGACCGGACACCACGGGCAAGGCCTTCGTCGACTTCCAGAACGACGTCACCGCCAAGGACATCCGCCTTGCGGTGCGCGAGGGCATGCGCTCGATCGAGCACGTCAAGCGTTTCACCACCAACGGCATGGCGACCGACCAGGGCAAGACGTCCAACATCCACGGCCTGGCGATCGCCGCCGAGGCGCTCGGCAAGGAGATGCCGGAGGTCGGCCTGACGACGTTCCGCGCGCCCTACACGCCGGTGACGTTCGGCTCGCTCGTCAACCATTCCAAGGGCCGGCTGTTCGATCCGACCCGCCGCACGCCCTTCCACGCGCAGGAAGAAAAGCTCGGCGCCGTGTTCGAGGATGTCGGCCAGTGGAAGCGCGCCTGGTACTATCCACGCGCCGGAGAAGACATGCATGCGGCGGTCAATCGCGAATGCGCCACCGTGCGCAAGGCCGCCGGCATCTTCGACGCCTCGACGCTCGGCAAGATCGAGGTCGTCGGACCGGACGCCGCGAAGTTCATGGAACTGATGTACACCAACCCGTGGGAGAAGCTCGAGAGCGGTCGCTGCCGGTACGGCATCATGCTGCGCGAGGATGGCTTCATCTACGACGACGGCGTGGTGGGCAGGCTTGCCGCCGATCGCTTCCACGTCACGACGACGACCGGCGGTGCCGCACGCGTGATGAACCACATGGAAGACTACCTCCAGACCGAATTCCCGCATCTCGACGTCTGGCTGACCTCGATCTCGGAGCAGTGGGCCGTCATCGCCGTGCAGGGGCCGAAGAGCCGCGACATCATCGCGCCGCTGGTCGAGGGCATCGACATGTCGGACGGCGCCATGCCGCACATGTCTGTGCGCGAGGGAAAAATCTGCGGCGTGCCGACGCGGCTGTTCCGCATGTCCTTCACCGGCGAGCGCGGCTTCGAGATCAACGTGCCGGCGGATTATGCCGCCGCCGTCTGGGACGCGGTGTGGGCGCAGGGCCAGAAGCACGGCGCCTGCGCCTACGGCACCGAGGCGATGCACGTGCTGCGCGCCGAGAAGGGCTACATCATCGTCGGCCAGGACACCGACGGAACGGTGACGCCGCAGGACGCGGGCCTCGACTGGGCGGTCGGCAAGAAGAAGACCGATTTCGTCGGCATCCGCGGGCTGAAACGTCCGGACCTCGTCGCCAAGGGGCGCAAGCAGCTCGTCGGCCTGCGCACCAAGGACCCGAAGGTAGTGCTGGAGGAGGGCGCGCAGATCGTCGCCGATCCGAAGCAGCCGATTCCGATGAAGATGCTCGGCCACGTCACGTCGAGCTACTGGTCGGAAAATTGTGGCCGCTCGATCGCGCTTGGCGTCGTCACGGGTGGGTTCGAGCGCATGGGTCAGACGCTCTACGTGCCGATGCCCGACAAGGTGATCGAGGTCGAGGTGGTCGGACAGGTGTTCTTCGACGAAAAAGGAGAGCGTCTCCATGGCTGACGCATCGCGCATCCATCCGCTCGCCGGCCGCAAGGTGGCCAATCCGGCGGTGACGCTTACTCCGGCCGAGCCCGCCGCGCGCCTGTCGCTGCGCGCGCGACCCGACGCGGTCGCGGCGCTGTCCAAGGCGCTCGGCGTGAAGCTGCCCGAGATGCCCAAGAGGTCCGCCACGTCGAAGTCCGGCGGTCGCGCAGCCCTCTGGCTCGGTCCCGACGAGTGGCTGGTCATCGACACAGCGGGCGGCGATCCGCTCGCCGACTGCGCGAAGGTGAAGGCGCTTCATTCCGCCGTCGACATCTCCCACCGCAACACGGCGATCCTAGTCGAAGGCAAGGGCGCGGAGGCGACGCTCAGCGCCGGCTGCCCGCAGGATCTTTCGCTGACCGTCTTCCCCGTCGGCGCCTGCTCGCGCACAATCCTCGGCAAGATCGAGGTGGTGATCTGGCGGACCGGCGAGACGGCGTTCCGGGTCGAATGCTGGCGGTCGTTCTCGGCCTATGCCTTCGATTTCCTCGAGGAAGCGGCGCGGGACGCGCCGATAGCGGCCTGATGCCGGCCTAGTGCACCGTCAGCGCGGCTTCGAACGCGAAGCCGCCCGGCGGAACGAACGTTATCTCGACGCGGTCGCGGCCGGTATTCTTGGCGGCATAGAGCCGTTCGTCGGCGATCCGGAACAGTTCTCCGAAACTCATCGGGCGCCCGAAAGCCGCACCGCCGACGCTGACCGACAGGTCGTGCCGGTCGCCGTTGCCGGTGAATTCGAGCGAATTGACCGTCCTGCGGATGCGCTCGGCGATGGTCTCGGCTTCGACCAGGCCGGCGCCGGGCAACAGAACACCGAACTCTTCCCCGCCGATACGGCCGATCAAATCGCCCCGGCGCAGGGACGTGCGGATGGCGGTCGCGATCAGGCTCAGCGCCTCGTCGCCGCGATGGTGGCCGAAGCGGTCGTTGATCGCCTTGAAATGGTCGGCGTCGATGACGAGCAGCGCGCCCACCGGGGGCATGCTTCCGTTGCCCGTCTCCAGGAAACCGTCCACCACGCGGGTGAACGCGCCACGGTTCAGGCAACCCGTCAGGCTGTCGGTCGAGGCGAGGTCGTTCAGCCTGTGGTTGGCGATTGCCAGTTCGCGCAGCTTGGTCGTGAGGAAGAAGAACAGCGGTCCGGCGAGGATGATCGGGATGATCGTCGCGCTGATCAGGCTCGGGACCAGCGCGGCGGGAGCAAACAGACTGAAGAAGACGTAGTTGAACGTCACGGCGATCGCGATACAGCCGAGTGTGCCGAACACGGTCCAGCGTGCGAGCTTTGCCCAACCTCGCCGGGATATGCCTGATAAGCCCCTGAGCAGCATCGTGCCCTCCATCCCCGCACCTACGGTATCCGGGAGGCATTAAGATGGCGTCAGGGGGAATAGTTGAAATTGAGTGAATTCGCCGCGGCTCAGATCGCCGTAATCCCGCCGTCGGCCGCCAGGGCCTGGCCGGTCATGAAGGAATTCCGCGGATCGCAGGCGAAGAGGATGACCTCGACGATCTCGTCGACTTCCGCCAGCCGCTTCATCGGCACGCCGCGCGTCAGGTCGGCGGCGCTCTCCTCGATGCCCTTCGGCGACATCTTGAGGAAGTCGAGCGCCATCGCCGTGCGAGCGAAGGACGGGCAGACTGCGTTCACGCGGATGCCCTTGGTGGCGTATTCGGCGGCCGCCGAGCGGGTCAGGCCGACGACGCCGTGCTTGGCGGCGGAATAGACCGATAGACGCGGCGCACCCGCCAGGCCGGCCACCGAGGCGATGTTGACGATTGCCGCGGTGTGGCCCGAGGCGCGGTTCTGCCTTTCCATCGCCGGCAGCTGGTGCTTGAGCGCGTAGAAGACGCCCATCAGGTCGATGTCGATGATCCGCCGCGCCTCGTCGGAGGGGATCTGCGGCAGCTTGACGAAGCTCTGCGCGATGCCGGCATTGTTGATCGCGACATCGAGCGTTCCGAACCGCTCCAGCGCGAGTTCCACCAGAGCTTCGGAGAGGCTTTCGTCCGAGATGTCGCCGGCACGGATCGCGGTTTCGGTCGGCAGGGAGGCGGCGAATTCCTTCAGCGGCGCCTCGCTCATGTCGGACAGGACGAGGCGGGCGCCTTCCTCGGCCAGCCTTTCGGCCGTCCGGCGGCCGAAGCCGCCCGTCGCGCCGGTCACGATTGCCGTCAATCCCGCAAAACGCGCCATGTCATTCTCCATCGATCAGTTGGACGGCGAGTGCCGACAAGAGCCGCACCGCCTCGCCGTAGCTCTTCGCCTTCTCCGGGTTCGACGCGTTGCCGTCGAGGGCGCGCTTGTAGACACCCTGGCAGATCGCGGCGAGCCGGAAGAAGGAGAAGGCGAGGTAGAACACCCAGTTGTCGATGCCGGCGATACCGCGGCGGCGGCAATAGAGCGCGACATATTCCTCCTCGGTCGGAATGCCGGCGGCCGTACGGTCGACGCCACCGAGACCGCGGAAGCCGGACGAATGCGGCAGCCGCCACTGCATGCACTGATAGGCGATGTCGGAATAGGGGTGGCCGAGCGTCGAAAGTTCCCAGTCGAGCACGGCGATGACCTCGGGCCGGTCGTGCGCGAACATCATGTTGTCCAGCCGGTAGTCGCCATGCACCAGCGACACGAGGCCGTCGTCGGCGGGAATGCGCGTCTCCAGCCATTCGATCAGGCGGTTCATCTCGGGGATCGTGCCCGTCTCCGAGGCGCGATACTGGCTGGTCCAGCGGGTGATCTGGCGCTCGAAATAGCTCCCCGGCTTGCCGAAATCGGAGAGGCCGCAGGCGTCGATGTCGACGCCGTGCAGCTTGGCGAGCGTGGCATTCATCGAATCGTAGATCGCGCCGCGTTCGGCATTCGTGCCGATTTCGCCAAGCGCAGGATCCCACAGGATGCGGCCGTCGAGGAACTCCATGACGAAGAACTGGCGGCCGATCGGCGAGTCCTCGCCCGAGAGATGCAGCATCCGCGGCACCGGAACGTCGGTGCTCTCGAGCGCCTTCATCACGCGGTACTCGCGATCGACCTGGTGGGCGGATTTGAGCAGCGCGCCGGGCGGCTTGGCGCGCAGCACAAAGCGGCCGGTGGAGGTGTTCAGGAGATAGGTCGGGTTGGACTGGCCGGCATTGAACTTGACGATCCCGGTGAGCTTGCCGAAGCCGTCGATATGTTCGGCCAGATACGGCCCGAGCACGCTTTCATCGAGGGCATTCGGGTCGTTCATGCCGGTTCGTCCCTGCGATCCATCACGGCGATCATCTGCCAGCGCGCCGTCAGCGCCGGTTTCAGCGAGTTCTCGATTTCCATCGTCACGTCGTAGCCGACCTGGACCAGGCCCGAGGGGCGCGCGTTCATCTCGGCCAACACGAAGCGCGTGCGCACGCGCGCGCCGCAGCGGACCGGCGAGGTGAAGCGGATGCGGTCGAAGCCGTGGTTGATCGCCATTCCCGCTCCCTGCAAAGGCGCCAGCGTCTCATAGGCCATCGGCGAGAAGAGCGACAGCAGCAGGAAGCCGTGTGCGATGGTGCCGCCATAAGGAGTCTCGGCCCTTGCCCGCTCCGGATCGACATGGATGAACTGGTGATCGTCGGTCGCGTCGGCGAACCGGTCGATCATCACCTGGTCCACGGTCCTCCACGGAGACAGGCCGACTTCCTTGCCCACGAGCCGGATCATGGCGTCGATGGTGATCGGCTCTCTCTGTCCCTGCAGCATGGCTGCCTCGCTGCTCATTCCTTGAACAGCGTCATGCCATGCTGGACCGATTGGCCGCCGTCAAGCGGCAGGATGGCGCCGGTGACGTAGCTGCCGCCCTTGCCGCACAGGAAAAGCGTCGCCGCGGCGATGTCCGACGGCGCGCCGATGCGGCCGAGGGGCACCCGCTGGCCGACCTTGTCGGCCTGCTCGTCGGTCGCCGTGGCGAAAGCCGTCATGCGGCTCTGGAAGGGGCCGGGGGCAAAGGCGTTGACGGTGATGCGGCGGCTGGCGAACTCGTTGGCCAGCGTCTTCGTCAGATGGTGAACCGCAGCCTTGGAGGCGGTGTAGGAGTAGGCGTCGTCGGCCAGCGGCTGGGTCCCCATGACCGAGCCCAGATTGATCACCCGCGCCGGGTCCTCGTCCGTGGCGGCGGCCTGGAGCAGGGGCAGGAGCTGCTTCGTCAGGTGGAAGAGGCCGGTGACGTTGACGTCCAGCACCTTGGCCCAGCCCTTGTAGGGGAATTGTTCGAGCGGCGCGCCCCACGACACGCCGGCATTGTTGACCAGGATGTGCAGCTTGCCCGTGCGGGCCTTCACTTCAGCCGCAAGCGCGTCGACACCCTGCTCGGTGCTGACGTCGGCGCCGAACCCCTCGGCGCTGCCCGGCGCGCCCATGGCGTTGAGTTCGGCCGCGACCTTCTCGCAGTCTGCCGTCTTGCGCGAGGCGATCAGCACCCGCGCTCCGCCCTGGACGAGCGCCGTGGCGATCATCCGCCCGATGCCCGTGGCGGCGCCGGTGACCAGCGCCGTCTTGCCGGCGACCGAAAACAGTTCGTCGAGATATGCCATTCGTCCTCCCGTCGCGGACTTCTCTTCCGGTCAAGCCAGATGCCGCGTTGACAACATACCGGGTAGTATGTTCATCATTTGCGCATCCGTAAAGACCCGATCGGCGATGCTGGAGAAAAGGTCGGCGGGAAAGGGAGGTCATGGTTCTGGTGGAACTGGGCACCGGCGAGCCGGTTACCGAAAGGGCACGCATCGAGATCCTCGACGCGGCCGCCGCCTGCTTCATGGAACGCGGCTATGCGGCGACGTCGATCGACGACGTGGCGCGCCGGCTGCGGGCGACCAAGGGCCGCATCTACCATCACTTCTCGTCCAAAGCCGATCTCTTCGCACAGATCTTCCGGACCGGCATGGATATGAATTTCGCCGCGATCGAGCCTTTCCGGTCGCTCGACGAGCCGGCGGTGGATGTGTGGACGAAGATGGCGCGCACGCATGTGCGGCAGATGATCGTGACCAGGGCGTATCAGCGCGTTGTCTGGGAAGGCGTCGAGATGCATCTGCGCGGCGCAACCACCCCCGAGCAGCGGAGCCAGTTCAACGAACTGGTCGAATACCGGACGCAGTACAGCAACGTCTTTCGGGCGCAGATGGCGAGGGCGCGCGACGAAGGCGACATGCATTTCGCGGATCTCAGCATCGCCAACCAGATGATGTTCATGGCGCTGAACTCGCCGATCTTCTGGTACAAGCCCCGCCCGGGCGAGAACATGCAGGACATCGACAATATCGTGGACCAGATCGTGGCGTTCGCGCGCGGCGGGCTGGGTGGAAAGGACAAGGAAGAATCATGAGCGACATGAACCTCGGGATGACCGAGAAGCTGAAGCCGATCCATGCGCGGGTCGCGGCGATGATCCGCGACGAGATCATCCCGCTCGACGAGGAGTTCCTGGCCGAGGTCGGCAAGGACGGCGACCGCTGGTCGTTCACCAAGCGGCAGTCGGAGATCCTCGAAGGGCTGAAGGCCAAGGCCAAGGAGCGTGGCCTGTGGAATTTCTGGCTGACCGATTCGGACAGCGGCTACGGCCTCACCACTGTCGAATACGCCTATCTCGCCGAGGAGATGGGCAAGGCCCACATCGGCGGCGAAGTGTTCAACTGCTCGGCCCCCGACACCGGCAACATGGAAGTGCTCGAGCGCTACGGCGCCGCCGAACACAAGGAGAAGTGGCTGAAGCCGCTGCTCGAGGGCAAGATCCGCTCGGCCTTCCTGATGACCGAACCGGATGTCGCCTCTTCGGATGCCACCAACATCTCGATGCGCTGCGAGCGCGATGGCGACGAGTATGTCCTCAATGGCGAGAAGTGGTGGTCGTCGGGCGCGGGCGACCCGCGCTGCGCGATCTACATCGTCATGGTGCGCACGTCGCACGACGGACCGAAGCACTCCCAGCACTCGATGATCCTCGTGCCGGCCGACGCAGCGGGCGTCGAGAAGGTCCGCGCCATGACGATCTATGGCGACGACGACGCGCCGCACGGGCACCTGCACATGCGCTTCACCAATGTGCGCGTGCCGGCGTCCAACCTGCTGCTCGGCGAGGGCAAGGGTTTCGAGATCGCCCAGGGCCGCCTCGGTCCCGGCCGCATCCACCACTGCATGCGCGCCATCGGCCAGGCCGAGATGGCGCTCGAACTGATGTGCAAGCGCTCGATGCGCCGCGAGGCCTTCGGCCAGCCGCTGGCCAAGCTCGGCGCCAACTACGACATCATCGCCGAGGCGCGAATGGAGATCGAGATGGCGCGCCTTCTCTGCCTCAAGGCGGCATGGATGATGGACAAGGGCGACCCGAAGGCGGCTGCCCCGTGGATCAGCCAAATCAAGGTCGTGGCGCCGCGCGTCGCGCTGAAGATCGCCGACGAGGCGGTGCAGCTGCACGGCGCGGCCGGTGTCAGCCAGGACACGCCGCTGGCGCGCACCTGGAAGAACCTGCGCACGCTGCGCATCGTCGACGGTCCGGACGCGGTGCATCGCCGGCAGATCGCGCGGCAAGAACTGAAGAAATACACGCAGGAGAAAGTGTGACGATGAAAGCGATCGTCGCTCGCGAATACGGCCCGATCGAGAATCTCGATTATGCCGACTGGCCGGATCCGGAGGCGACCGGGCGGATAGTCGTCATCGACGCCGAAGCCATCGGCGTGAACTACCCCGACGGACTGCTCGTTCAGGGCCTGTATCAGGCCAAGCCGCCAACGCCGTTCATCCCGGGAATGGAAATGGCCGGCCGGGTGTCGGCCATCGGCGAAAAGGTCACGAAGTTCAAAGTGGGCGACCGGGTCGTGTCGTTCACGCCGCTCGGCGCCTATGCCGAGAAGATCGGTGTCGACGAGTCCGCCGTCATCAAACTACCGGACGCAGTTTCGGGGGCTGACGCCTGCGCGCTGATTTGCGGCTACGGCACCTCGCACCACGCGTTGAAGCAGCGCGCGCAGCTCAAGCCCGGCGAGACGCTCGCGGTGCTGGGTGCTGCCGGCACGACCGGCCTTGCGGCCATCCAACTCGGCAAGATCATGGGCGCGAAGGTCATCGCCGTCGCCTCCACGCCGGAAAAGCGCGAGATCGCCAGGGCCGCCGGCGCCGACATCACGCTCGGCTACGAGAACCTCAAGGACACGCTGAAGGAAGCGACCGGAGGCAAGGGTGTGGACGTCGGCTACGACCCGGTGGGCGGCGATGCGTTCGACGTGCTGGCGCGGTCGATGGCCTGGAACGGCCGGCTGCTCGTCATCGGCTTCACCTCGGGCCGGATCCCGCAATTCCCGATCAACCTCGCGCTGGTCAAGGGTTTCAGCCTGGTCGGCGTGTTCTGGGGCACCTTCACGCAGAAGGAGCCCGCCGCGCACGAGGAGAACATGCGCGAGCTGATCGGCTGGCTGATGGAAGGCAAGCTCAAGCCGGTGATCGAGGGCACCTATCCGCTCGCCGAGGCCCGCGAGGTGCTGACGCGCATCCACAACCGCGCCGTTGCCGGCAAGCTCATCCTCAAGCCTTAGGGTCACGACATGACGCTTCCCGCCACCATGCACGCACTGCTGCTCAACGAGGATGGCTACACGACCCGTCCGTCGGGCAGCGTGCTGGAGGCGATGGAGCCCTATGTGACGCCCGGCACGATCGCCGTGCCTGCGCCGAAGGCCAGCCAGGTGCTGATCAAGGTCGCGCTGGCCTCGATCAACCCGTCGGACGTCATGTTCATCAAGGGCATGTATGGCCAGCCACGGGCAAAGGGACAGCCGGCGGGATTCGAGGGCGTCGGCGAGGTGGTCGCCGCGGGCGAAGACGCAGGCGCGCAGAAGCTGGTCGGCAAGCGGGTTGCGTTTGCCACGGGCATCTCCAACTGGGGTGCCTGGGCGGAGTATGCAATTGCCGAAGCGTCGGCCTGCCTGCGGCTGATCGACGGCGTCAAGGACGTCGACGGCGCGGCGATGATCGTCAATCCGCTGACGGCGATCGCCATGTTCGACATCGTCAAGCAGGAGGGCGAGAAGGCCTTCGTCCTGACCGCCGCCGCCAGCCAGCTCTGCAAGCTGATCATGGGGATCGCGCGCGACGAGGGTTATCGTCCGATTGCCATCGTGCGCCGCGACGACCAGATTCCGCTGCTCGAAAAAGCGGGGGCGGCGATCGTGCTGAACGCCGAAGCGCCCGATTTCAAGCAGCGGTTGGCGGAGACCTGCAGGGTCGAAAAGCCGCGCATCTTCCTCGATGCCGTGACCGGGCCGCTCGCGGCGACGATCTTCAACGCCATGCCGCGACGTGCGCGGTGGATCATCTACGGACGGCTCGACCAGACCGAGACGCCGATCCAGGAGCCTGGACAGCTGATCTTCATGCACAAGAAGATCGAGGGATTCTGGCTGACGGAGTGGATGCGATCCACTGATCCGGAGCGCCGGGGCGCGGCCGTGATGGAGGCTCAGAAGCGTTTCGCGGACGGGAGGTGGTCGACCGACGTCACCGCCATCGTGCCGCTGTCCGAGGCAATGAAAAGGGTGCCGGAAGAACTGGCCAAGCCGAATGGAAAGGTCTTCATCGCGCCATAGATTGCGAGTGAATGTACGCGGCTTGTGCTGAGGGCATGGCCGTCTATAGTCGAACCAAACACGGCAAAAGACCGTGACGACATTGGGAGGAGAGCGTCTTTGGACGTATTGCAGCTCTTTGTGAGCGGCCTTGCGAACGGCTGTGTATATGGCCTCATCGCACTTGGTTTCGTGCTCATCTACAAGGCGACCGAGGCGGTCAATTTCGCCCAGGGCGATTTCATGATGCTCGGGGCGTTCATCACGCTCGGGCTCACCAACGACCAGTTCTGGGGCCTGCCGTTCTGGCTCTCGGTGCCGATCGCCATCGCCGCGATGGGCCTGTTCGGTTACCTGACCGAGATGATCATCCTGCGCCGCATGTTCGGCCAGTCACAGGTCTCCATCGTCATCCTCACCATCGCCATGGGCTTCGTGCTGCGCTTCGCGGCGGGCCTCATCTGGGGCAACGAACCGATCGCGCTCGAATCCCCCATCGCGGGCAAGGACGTGCGCTTCGGCGGGCTGGTGCTCGGCCTCGACGAGATCGTGGTGATCGCGGTCACGGTGATCTCCACCATCCTGCTCTATTTCTTCTTCAACGTGACGAAGCTCGGCGTCGCCATGCAGGCTGCCTCGCAGAACCAGCTCGCCGCCTACTACATGGGTATCCCGGTCAAGCGTGTGCATTCGCTGATCTGGGCCGTGGCAGGCATGGTGGCGGCCGTCGCCGGCATTCTCTTCGCCTCCAAGGGATCGATCGACCCGTCGATCGGCCTGCTCGGCATCAAGGCCTTCGCCGCCGCCGTCATCGGCGGTTTCGGGTCGCTGCCGGGTGCGCTTCTCGGCGGCATCATCGTCGGCCTCATCGAGCCGTTCGCCTCCTACTACATCGCCGCCGGCTATTCGCAGATCATGCCCTACCTGCTGCTCTTCCTGATCCTGGTGTTCAGGCCGCACGGCATCCTCGCCCAGATCCACCGGAAGAAGGTGTAACCATGCGCACCGTCTTCAAGACCACCTACGACGCCGACATCAACCTCTTCCGGCATGGCGCGCAGGCCTTCTGGTACCTGTCGCTGCTGGCGCTGATGATCGTCCTGCCCTTCATCCTGTCGGACTTCGCGATCGGCGAGATGACAAACGTGCTGATCTGGGCGATCGCCGGGATGGGGCTGATGATCCTGGTCGGGCAGACCGGCCAGGCGAGCCTCGGCCATGCCGCCTTCCTCGCGGTCGGCTGCTACGCCAACGTGCTGCTGCAGGAGAAGCTGGGTCTGCCCTTCATCCTGTCCTTCCCGCTCGCCGGCGTCATCGCCGGACTTTCGGGCGTAGCTCTCGCGATCCCGACATCGAAGCTGCACGGCATCTATCTGGCGATCGGGACGCTCGCCGTCTCGATCCTGGTCGACGACCTGATCGTCATCGCCGAGCCGCTCACCGGCGGCATCAACGGGCTCTACGCGCCGACGATCGACATCTTCGGCATCCAGTTCGACCGCTATGGCACGCCGGTCAGGTTCTACGGCCTGATCCTGTTCGTCACCGTGCTGGTGGTGCTCGCCTACCGCAACATCCTGCGCTCGCCGCTCGGCCGCTCGTTCGCGGCGGTGCGCGATTCCGAAATCTCCGCGCAGGCGATGGGCGTCAACGTGGCGCGCACCAAGGCGGTCGCGTTCGGCATCTCCACCGCGATCACCGGGCTCGCCGGCGCGCTGATGGGGCACTTTTCCGGCATCTTCAACAACGAGACCTTCACCATCATCATCTCGATCCAGATGCTGCTGATGATCGTCATCGGCGGGCTTGGCTCGATCCACGGCGCCTTCTTCGGCGCGGTGGTCATCGCGCTGCTGCCGCAGGCGATCGCCCGGGTGCGCGACGGGGTAGGCGCACTGACCGGTACCTCCATCGCCATCCCCGGCATGGAATCGGCCGTCTTCGGCGCGATCCTGATCCTGTTCATCCTGTTCGAGCCGATGGGCATCTACGGCCGGTGGCTGAAGATCCGCACCTATTTCGAACTGTTCCCCTTCTACCGCCGCGACATGTTCCGCCGGCAGCGGAGCTACCTCAAGACGGAGCGGATGCGATGAGCCTTCTGGAAGTCGAGAACGTCACCCTCAAGTTCGGCGGCGTCACCGCCGTCAACAACGTCTCCTTCTCGGTCGAGGAGGGAGAGGTGTTCGCGCTGGTCGGGCCGAACGGGGCCGGCAAGTCGACTCTGTTCAACCTCGTGTCGCGCTTCTACGACCCGGTCGCCGGCGACATCCGCTTTGCCGGCGAGAGCATCCTGAACAAGGCGCCGCACGAGATCGCGCGGCTCGGCATCGCGCGCACCTTCCAGAACATAGAACTGTTCGAGCAGGCGACCGTGCTGCAGAACCTTCTGGTCGGCCGCCACCGCCATCGCCGCGGCAACCTGTTCAGCGAGACACTGTTCACGCCCTTCGTGCGGCGCGAGGAGCGGCGGCACCGCGAGGCGGTGGAGAAGGTCATCGACTTCCTCGACCTGCAGCCCTACCGCGAGAAATACATCGCCGGCCTGCCTTACGGCGTGCGCAAGGTGGTCGAGATGGGCCGGGCTCTCGCGATCGAACCGCGCCTGCTCCTGCTCGACGAACCGGCCTCCGGCCTGTCGGTCGAGGAGACGCAGGACGTCGCCTACTGGGTCGAGGACATCAAGACGCAGATGGGCGTCACCGTGCTGATGGTCGAGCACGACATGCATCTCGTCTCGGCGGTGTCGGACCGCGTCATGGCGCTCGCCGACGGCAAGATGCTGGCGATCGGCACGGCGCAGGAGGTGCAGAACCATCCCAAGGTGATCGAGGCCTATATCGGCGTCGCCGACGAGAACGAAAGGGTGGTCGCATGATGCTGCAGCAGGCGATCGAACCGGCGGCGGCCGTCGCCGAAACGGTGCTCTCGATCCGCAATCTCGAGAGCTATTACGGGCCGATCATGGCGATCCGCGGCGTCAGCCTGGAGGTGCGCCAGGGCCAGATCGTCACCGTGCTCGGCGCGAACGGCGCCGGCAAGACGACCCTCCTCAAGACCATCTCCGGCGTGATGAACCCCGAGAAGGGCGAGATCTGGTACGGCGGGCGCAACATCGCCGGCGAAGAGCCCGACCGGGTCGTCAAGGCCGGCATCGTGCACGTGCCGGAAGGGCGCGAGGTGTTCCCGCTGCTCACCGTCGAGGAGAACCTCAGGATGGGCTCCTACGTGCGCAGCGACAAGGCGGGCATCAAGGCCGACGAGGAGATGGTCTACGGCTATTTCCCGATCCTCCTCGAACGGCGCCGCCAGGCGGCGGGCACGCTGTCGGGCGGCCAGCAGCAGATGCTGGCCATCGCGCGCGGCCTGATGGCGCGGCCGAAGCTGATGCTGCTCGACGAGCCGAGCCTCGGCCTCTCGCCGCTCCTGGTGAAGGAGATCTTCACCATCATCCGGCGCCTCAACCGCGAGCAGGGCGTGACGATGATGCTGGTCGAGCAGAACGCCAAGGTGGCGCTCGAAGTGGCCGACTACGGCTACGTCATGGAACTCGGCCGCATCGTCATGGCGGACACGTCGGCGCGGCTGCTCGCGTCGAAGGACGTTCAGGAATTCTATCTCGGCGTCCAGGGCGAGACCCAGCGCGGCCAGAAGCGCTGGAAGCAGAAGAAGACATGGAGATGAGGAACGGAGAGATGAGGAAAGGGAGGCCGGCATGACAGTCGTTGGAAAGATCCCGCCGCAGCGGACGCTCAACGGCCACAGCTTCAACGAGGATATGTCGCGCGGGCCCTATTTCTTCGACGGCTGCGAGACGCTGCCGAAGCTGTTCCGCGAAAGCTGCAAGCGATACGGCCAGAAGATCGCGCATCGCGAGAAGGACTACGGCATCTGGCTGTCCTATTCCTGGGCCGAGTTCTACGACAATGCGCGCCTGATCGGGCTCGGACTTCTCTCGCTCGGTCTGAAGCGCGGCGAGGTCGTGTCGATCCTGTCGGAAGACAACAAGGAATGGCTCTACACTGATCTCGGCACGCAATGCGTCGGCGGCATCGCGTCGGGCGTCTACACCACCGATTCCGCGGCGCAGCTCAAATATCTCGTCAACGATTCCGACAGCCGCTTCCTCTTCGTCGAGAATGACGAGCAGCTGGACAAGTATCTCTCCGTCCGCGACGAGATGCCGGGCCTCGCCTGGGTGATCGTCTTCGACCGCGAAGGCCTGCACGGCTTCTCCGACGACCGCGTCATCTTCCTCGACGACCTCTACCGGATCGGGCGCGAATTCCTGAAGCAGAACCCGAACCGGTTCGAGGAAGAGATCGCGAATTCGTCCGCGAAGGACACCGCGATCCTCGTCTATACGTCCGGCACGACGGGCCCGCCCAAAGGGGCGATGATCAGCCACGAGAACATCATCGTCTCGATCATCGGCGCGGCGACGACGCTGCCGGTGACGGAGGCCGACGAGCAGGTCTGCTTCCTGCCGCTGTGCCACATCCTCGAACGCCTGATCACCGCCTTCATCCCGATCGGGTTCGGCTCGACGGTGAACTTCGCCGAAAGCCCGGAGACGGTGTTCGACAATGTGCGCGAGGTGTCGCCGCACGTCTTCACCGCGGTGCCGCGCGTCTGGGAAAAGGTCTATTCGCGCATCACCATCATGTCGAACGAGGCGACTAGGCTCGGCAAGCTGTCCTACCGCATGGCGCTTGCGACCGGCATGAAGCGGGCAGGGCTGATGGAGGAGGGCAGGCCGGTGCCGCTCGGGACGCAGCTCGCCTATGCGTTCTGGGACTTCGCGGTGCTGAAGAACCTGCGCCGGATGATCGGCCTCGACAGGCTGCGTCGCGGAACCACGGGCGCGGCACCAATCTCACCCGATCTCCTGCGCTGGTACCGCGCGGTCGGCGTTCCGGTGCTCGAGGGCTACGGCATGACCGAGAGCTCGGGCGTCATCTCGGTCAACGTCATGGACGACTACAAGACAGGCAGCATCGGCAAGGTGGTGCCGGGCGGCGAGGTCAGGATCGCGCCGGACGGCGAAATCCTCTATCGCGGCGCCAACGTCTTCAAGGGCTACTGGAAAAGGCCGGAGAAGACGGCCGAGACGGTGACGGAGGATGGCTGGCTGAAGACCGGCGACGTTGGGCGCATCGACAACGAGGGCTTCCTCACGATCACCGGTCGCGCCAAGGACATCATCATCACCGCCGGCGGCAAGAACATCACCCCGGCGGAAATCGAGAACCGGCTGAAGTTCTCGCCCTACATCTCCGACGCGGTGGTCATCGGCGACAAGCGCAAGTTCCTCTCCTGCCTCGTCATGATCGACCAGGAGAACGTCGAGAAGTTCGCGCAGGACAACAAGGTGCCGTTCTCCGACTTCCGCTCGCTATGCGCCACCAGGGAAGTGCGTGACCTGATCGGAGGGGTGATCGAGGAAACGAACCGGGAGTTCGCCCGGGTCGAGCAAATCAAGGATTTCCGCTTGATCGATGTGCTGTTGACCGCAGAGGATGAGGAACTGACAGCCACGATGAAGCTGAAACGCAGCTTCGTTGAGACGAAACACAAGAAGCTGATCGACGAGATGTACGGCAAGGATGCCGGATAGCTCGGGATAAGAAAACCAGGAGGAGAAAAAATGAAAACGTCACTCAAGGCTTCCATACTTGCCGCCGGCCTTGCGCTCGGCATGAGTTCGGCGTCGTTCGCGACGCAGGGCGTCACCGACACGGAGATCGTCATCGGCTCGAACGGCGATCTGTCCGGCATCTTCGCCGCCTTCAACGTCGGCGCGATCAAGTCCGCCCAACTCATGTTCGACGAGGTCAACGAGAAGGGCGGCATCCACGGCCGCAAGATCCGCTTCGTCGTAGAGGACCACGGCTACCAGGTGCCGAAGGCAGTGCAGAACTTCAACAAGCTGATCAACTCGGACAAGGTGTTCGCGATGATCCTCAACCTCGGCACGCCGCACAACATCGCCGGCTTCCCGCTGATGCAGTCCAAGCAGGTTGCTAATGTCGGACCATTGACCGCTGCCCGGCAGATGCTCGAAGGCGACATCACCTACAAGTATGCCGGCTTCTCGTCCTACTACGACCAGATGCGCGCGGGCGTGCGCCATCTCGCCAAGGAGAAGGGCGCCAAGAACGTCTGCGCCATGTACCTGCCGACCGATTTCGGCCTCGAAGTCTACGAAGGCACCAAGGAGGAGACGGTTGCTCTCGGCCTGACCTTCGCCGCGGAGACGACGCACAAGCCGGACGAGCAGGATTTCGTCGGCACGATCTCCAAGCTGCGCGATGCCAAGTGCGACATCGTCGCCACCGCCATCGGCGTGCGCCAGACGATCGTCGCCTATGCCACCGCCAAGAAGCTCGGCTGGACGAACGTGTCCTTCATCGGCTCCTCGGCCGGGTTCAACACTGCCGTTGCGAAGGTGCCGGAAGGCGTCACCGAAGGATATTATGCGGCGGCCGGCTGGACCGACCACGAAGCCCGCATGGACAATCCCGACGTGAAGGCCTGGGCCGAAAAATATCAGGCCAAGACCGGCGAACCGGCGGGCACCGCGGCCATCCTCGGCTACGGCGCGGCCAACACGCTGCTCAAGGCGCTCGAGGCGGCAGGCAAGGACCTGACGGCCGAGAGCTTCCAGAAGGGCATGGAAAGCCTCGAATACACCGACGTGATCTCGGGCGACGTTCCGGTCAAATACGGCCCCAACGACCACCAGGGCGGCGACCTGATCTTCATCTCGCAGATCCAGGGCGGCAAGTGGGTGGAGATCGGCCGCGTCGATCCGACCAAGTCGCAGTGATCTGACTGAAACGGAAAGGGCCGCGCCGGACAACCGGCGCGGCTTTTTTTTCGTTTCGCGGCCTCCCGTCAGCGCCGCCCCTCACCCGTACCCTCTCCCCGTGAACAACGGGGAGAGGGGATCGCGCAGGTTGGTGCTTGGACGAACTTTGCAGAAAGAGTCGTCACGGCGGCGTCCCCCTCTCCCCGTCCTTACGGGGAGAGGGTACGGGTGAGGGGCGGCGCCAAATGGAAGCGTGGGATGTCAGCGCCCACTCCCTACAACCAGCCGTCCCCGGAACGTCGTTGGAAATCCGTGTCTCTCTACTCCGCCGGAGACAGGCGCTCCTCCAGCGCTTCCGCCTCGTCGAGTTCGCGCGATAGCCGTTTCACATTCTCGACATTGGGCGTCACGAACCGGCCGAGCAGGAGATAGGCGACCGGCGTCAGGAACAGCGTCGATACGGTGGCGAGGCCAAGCCCGCCGACGATGACCCAGCCGAGCGAGATGCGCGCTTCGGCGCCGGCGCCGCTGGCGAGGATCAGCGGCAGGCCGCCGAGGATCGTGCAGATCATCGTCATCACGACCGGCCGCAAGCGGATGTTCGCCGCGTTCTCGATGGCCTCGCGCACCCCCTGTCCGCGGTCGCGCAACTGGTTGGCGAACTCGACGATCAGGATGCCGTTCTTGGCCATGATGCCCACCAATAGCACGAGGCCGATCTGGCTGTAGACGTTGAGGCTGGTGCCGGTCAGGAGCATGGCGAAGATGGCGCAGGCGAGGCCCAGCGGCACCGTCGCCATGATGATGATCGCACTGACGAAGCTCTCGAACTGGGCGGCAAGCACCAAGAGGATGATCACGATGGCGAAGCCGAAGGTGGTGAACATCGACCCGGCCGACTCGCCCAGCGTCGCTGTCTCGGCAAGCGGGATGATGCGGGCTCCGGCCGGCAGATGCGGGGCGGCGATCTCCTGCGCGACCTCGTAGGCTTCGCCAAGCGCAAAGTCCGATTTCAATCCGGCGGTGATCGCCACCGCACGCAATTGCTGTTCGCGCGACAGCGACGGCGGCACTGCGCGTTCCGTCAGCGTCGCGATCGTCGACATCGGCACGAAGCGGCCGTCGCGCGTCTTGAGGAAGATGCTCTCCAGATCGGTCGGATCGTTGATCGGATTCGTCGTGGAAACGAGCTTCACGTCGAAGCTGCGGTCCTCGATGAAGACGGAACCGACCTCGCGGCCGTCGAGCATCGCCTGCATCGCCTCGGCGAGACCGGTGATGTCGATGCCGAGGTCCGAGGCACGCTCGCGGTCGATCTCGACCGAAAGCTGCGGCTGGGTCGTGTCCTGCGACAGGCGCGGCTGGTTGAAACGCGGATCCTTCTCCATCTCGGCGACGATCGCCTGGGCGGCGGCGCCGAGTTCGGCATAACTCCTGCCGGCGATGGCGAACTGCAACCCGCTGCCGGCCCCGCGGATGCCGAGGCTGTTCGGCTGGTTGGCGAAGGCGCGCACGCCCGGCACCTTGACCACCAGCTGCTCGATCTCCGCGACGATCTGCTGCTGGGTGCGCTCGCGCTCCTGCCAGGGTGCCAGCGTCACCACCAGGAACCCGCTGTTGGAGGAGCCCTGCGAGCCGGCGATGCCGAACGTGTTGGTGAGTTCTCCGCTGTCGCGCAGAGGCTGAAGCAGCCGTTCGATTTCCGTGATGCGCTGGCCGAGATAGTCGATCGACACGCCCTGCGGCGCGCTGATGCGCAGGAACATCACCGAACGGTCCTCGGGCGGGGTCAGCTCGGACTTGATGGCGCCGGAAACGCCCCAGGCGGCCGCGCCGAACAGTAACGAGACGAGCACGACGACCAGCGGCGCGTTCAGACAGGCGCTCAAGATCCGATGGTAGAGACCGGCGAGCGCAGCGCCGATGCGTCCGAGGATGCCGGTGTCCTCCTCGTGGGTGTGGGCGCGCAGCATGCGCGAGGCGAGCATCGGGCAGAGCGACAGCGCCACGACGGCCGACAGGATGACCGAGATCGCCAGCACGAAACCGAATTCGCGGAACAGGCCGCCGGTCTGCCCGGGAAGGAACGACAGCGGCACGAACACGGCGACGAGCGTCGCGGTCGTCGCGATGACGGCGAAGAACACCTCCTGCGTTCCGAGCACGGCGGCGGCGCGCGGCCCCATGCCCTCATTGCGACGGCGCACGATGTTCTCCAGCACCACGATGGCGTCGTCGACGACGAGGCCCGTGGCGAGCACGAGTGCCAAGAGCGTGAGGATGTTGACGGAGAAGCCGGCTAGATAGATCGCCGCCAGCGTGCCGATCAGCGCGACCGGCAGCGACATGCCGGGAATGAGGGTCGCGCGCCAGTCGCGCAGGAATAGGTAGATGACCAGCAGCACCAGCGATACCGACAGGCCGAGCGCGATCTCGACCTCGTGGATCGCACCGTCGACGAAGACGGCGTCGTCGCTGGTGATGCGGATCTCGACGCCCGGCGGGAGCGACTCCGACAATTTGTCGACCGCTTCGCGCACTCCCTCGGAGATGCGCAGCGTATTCGATTGCGCCTGCCGGATGATGCCGAGGCCGACACCGGTCTTGCCGTTGGCGCGCAGTGCCGACTGGCCGATGTCGGCGCCCAGCGTGACGGTCGCCACGTCGCGCAGCCTGATCATGTTCGCCTTGTCGCCCAAGGCCAGGTTCTCGAACTGGTCGGGAGTGGTGACGGACGCGGTGGCGCGAACGACCAGATCCTGCGAGTTGCTGGTAAGCGAACCCGCGGGCGTGTCGAACGCAACCGAGGCAAGCGCGCCGCGCACATCGGCGATCGTCAGTCCGAGGGCGGACAGACGGGCCTGGTTGATGTCCACCCGGAAGATCTTCGCACGGTCGCCGAAGACCTGGACGTCGGCGACCCCGGGCACGGCCGAAAGCGCGTCGACGATCTGGTCCTCCACGAACACCGTCAGGTCCTGGATCGGCATCGTGTCCGACGTCACGGCAAGCCGCATCACGGCGTTGGCGTTGGCGTCGGCCTTGACGATGCGCGGCACGTCGGCGTCCTCGGGCAGGTCGTTCTGGACCCGGCTGATCGCGTCGCGCATGTCGGAGGCTGCGACATCGAGATTGACGTCGTCGTTGAACTCGACCGTCACGCGGCTGCGGCCGAACGAGGACGAGGACGAGATGGCCTTGACGCCCGACACGCGCGAGACGGCGCCTTCGAGGGTCGAGGTGAGCTCGCGGTCGATCGTCTCGGCCGATGCGCCGGAGAAGGTCGTGTCGATCGTGACGACGGGGCTGTCGACGTCCGGCAGCTCGCGGATTTCGACCGCCAGGAAAGCCGCCAGCCCGGCGACGATGATCAGCACGTTGATGACGAAGGCGAAGACCGGACGGCGGATGAAGAGGGCGGTCGAACCACCGGTGGCGGGGGTGTGATCGGACATCCCGGCGCGCCCGTCAGGTGCCGCTGGTCGACGTTGCGGCCGTCTCGGCGGGTGCCGTCTGTCGCGGCGTGTCCGTGCGTCCGATCATGACGGGAGCGCCGTTGCGAACGGCATGCACGCCCTCCGTGACGACGATGTCGCCGGGGGAAATGGCCGCCTGCACGAGGACCGTGTCGGTGTTGCGCTGGATGATCTTCACGTCGGTACGGACTGCCTTGCCGTCCTTGACGAGCCAGACATAGGCGCCGTCCGATCCCCACTGGACGGCGAGCGGATCGACGGCGGGATAGACGTCGCCGGGAAACTCCATCGTCACCTGGAACGACATGCCGGCACGCAGCCGGTCGTTCGGGTTCTCGAGCAGCGCCTGCACCTGAAGGGTGCGGCTCTGGTCGTCGATGCGATTGTCGAGCGCGCTCACCTTGCCTTCGTGAACTTCGCCTGGCCGCGCCACCGACGCGGCGGAGAGTGGCATGCCGACCTCGACCATGCCGGCATAGCGTTCCGGCACCCAGAAATCGACCAGGATGCTCGTGCGGTCGTCGATGCGGGCGATCTCGGTCGAGGTGGAGACGTAGTTGCCGGCGGCGACCGGCAGGATGCCGACCACGCCCGAGATCGGCGCCGGGATCGAGCGGCGCGCGAGCGCCAGTTCCGCGTCCCGCAGGGCAAGGCGTGCGTTGTCGACGGCGAGTGCCGCCTCGGTAACCTGTACACTGGTCGCGGTATTGCTGGTGCGCAGCTGCTGCATGCGCTCCTGCTTGGCGATCGCGTCGTCCAGCGCGAACCTGGCGCGGTCGACCGCGATCTTCTCTGTCTCGTCGTCCAGCTTCGCGATCAGATCGCCGGCCTTGACCGTCGCGCCCGACGTGACCAGCATCTCTGTCATGCGGCCCGCGGCATAGGGCGTCACCGCAACCGTCTGCCTCGCGCGACCGGTTCCGATCGCCGACAGCCGGTCGTTGATCGTCTCCTCGGTCACCGTGGCCGCCACTACCGCCTGCTGCTGCCCGCCGCGCTGGCGCTGACCGTTGCCGGGACCTGCCGGCTGGTCGGGCGCGCGCGCCACCGTCGCGAACGGAACCCAGTCCATTCCCCAGCGCGCCAGGATTTCGGAGGAACCCGGAAAGAACCGGGCCCAGCCGAAGAAGGCTACGGCCAGCAGTATCAGGGATATCAGCGCCTGTTTCCAGAACGACATTCAGGACTCCGGTTCGCCGTATGCCGCGACTGCGCGGGACACGACAATTCGCGAGGGGTACACGGCAGTCCCCTCGGCATCGCAAGACATGTCGTTGCCGCCGCCACGGGTGTCATCTTAAAGTTTGGTAATGTGTCGCGCTAGACGGGCTGCCATGCCGCCGCCGCATCACGTCTGCGTTATTCGCGCCGCAACGCATCCATCTCGCGAATGCGTGCGGCGCTCTGCTCCGGCAGGCGCTCGGTGACGCCGGCGATCAGATGCTCGGCGAGAATGAACAGCGCGGCGGAAGAGTCCCAGGCCGACGGGACGGACGTTCGTCCGGCGATGACGTAGCTGGCGAAGCGCGCGATCGGCGATAGCCACTGGTCGGTCACGAGCACGATCGTCACGCCGCGCGCATTGGCCTTCTCCGCCAGGTGCAGAAGGCTGTCCTGGTAGCGGCGGATGTCGAACACCACCAGCACGTCGCGCCTGCCCATGTCGATCAGCCGGTCGCGCCACTGGTTCTCCTGCCCGTCAAGATGGGCCACGCCCGGCCGGATGATGGCGAGATGCGCGGTCGTGTAGCGGGCGATCGGATCGGTGAAGCGACCGCCGACGAGGTGGATCCTGCGCCTGGGGTCCGACAGAAGCGCGACGATCTCGCCGAGCTGCTTGGCGGAGACGACGCGGAACGTCTCGGAAATGTTCTCCAGCATCGCCGAGAGCAGGGGCGCCACCCCGCCGTCGCGGTTCGACCGCGCCCGGCCGGTGCGTGACAGGGGCGACTGGAGCCGGGCAGCCAGCTCGTCGTTCAGTGCCGACTGGAACTCGGCATAGTTCTGGTAGCCGAGACGGGCAACGAGCCGCAGGATGGTCGGCGAACTGACGCCGGCCCGCTGTGCGAACTCGGCCACGGTCTTGAGGCCCAGCATCGGATAATTGGCGATCAGCGCCTGCGCTGCCCGGCGTTCCCGCGCGGGCATGTCCGTCAGCCGGTCGGTGATCGTCTCGGCAATGCTAGACGCCATCTTGTCCTCCCGCAAGCCCGGCGCACAAACCCGCCACTTGGCATTTGACAATACCCGAGTTTCTGTATGAAATCGTTCGTGCTGGCAAAATCAATCAGAAAACGTATCAAACGTTACGCCGGCGAGGGGCATCGTGGCGACAGTGTTCGGACAGACACCGAGTGAGAGGCGTGATCCGGTACGGGTCACCAATCGTTCCGGCGCCAGCCGCTTTGTCATCGTCTGCGAGCATGCGTCCAACTGGCTCCCGGCCTCGCTGGGAACGCTCGGTCTATCCCCCGACGACATGAAGCGGCACATTGCGTGGGACCCCGGCGCGCTGCCGGTCGCGTCCAGGCTTGCGGAGACCCTCGACGCGACGCTGGTGGAATCGTGCGTCTCGCGCCTCGCGATCGACTGCAACCGTCCGCTCGACGCGCCCGATCTCATCGCGGAGATGAGCGAAACGACCCGGGTTCCCGGCAATGAAGGGCTCGACGCCGCCGCGCGCGAGGCGCGCATCGCGCTTGCGTACCGGCCGTTCCACGATGCGCTTGAGGATGTGGTGGAGAACCGTGTGGCGGCGGGGCGCGCGACATGGATCGTGACGATCCACAGCTTCACGCCGGTCTATAGAGGCGTGTCGCGGCCCTGGCATATCGGCATCATCCACGACGAGGACGAGCGCGTGTCGGCGCCATTGCTCGCCGGTCTCCACGCCGTTCCCGGCATCACCGTCGGCGCCAACCAGCCCTACAGCCCGGCCGATCGCGTCTATTTTACGCTGGAGCGGCATGCGCGCCCGCGCGGTCTGCCTTGCGCAATGATCGAAATCCGCAATGATAAGATCGCCGATGCTGTCTCCCAGGACCTTTGGGCGCAGCGCCTGGCGACAATCCTGTCCGGCATTCAAGAACCGGATCTGAACCTCGGGGTGGAGACGGCCAGCGCGAAAGGAAACCGTCGTAGTGCCTGAGGCCGTAAAGACCTATGTCAGGATCATCGATTCCATGAGCTGGTACATGGGCCTATTCGCCATGTACCTGATCTTCGTGATGATTGGCGTCCTCGCCTACGCATCCATCATGAAGGTGTTCTTCCATCCCTCGCTCTGGACCGTCGAGATGGCCCAGTTCGTGATGGTCGCCTACTTCACCCTCGGCGGCGCCTATACGCTGAAGGAGGGCGACCACGTCCGCATGGATCTGCTCTACAGCGGCTTCACCATGCGCGGAAAGGCGAGGACCGACCTGTTCACCTCCGTCGTGCTGATCGGCTTCCTGGTGATCATGCAGATCGGCGGCGTGTCGTCCCTGATCTACGCGATCGGCTATGGCGAGAAGAGCTTCTCGTCCTGGGCGCCGCTGATGTGGCCGGTCAAGGTCGTGCTCAACATCGGCATTTTCTTCACTCTGCTGCAGGCGGTCTCGATCTTCTTCAAGGACTGGGCGGCACTGAAAGGGGAGACCCTTTCATGAGTTACGGACTGATCGCGACCCTCCTGTTCTCGTCGATGATGATCCTGCTGCTCACCGGGCAGCGGATCTTCGCGGTCATCGGCTTCGTCGGCGCGGCGGCGGCGGTTCTCCTCTGGGGCGAGGGCGGCGTCGAAATCCCCTTCACCGCCATCATCAAGGTGATGAAGTGGTATCCGCTCCTCACCCTGCCGCTGTTCGTGTTCATGGGCTACATGCTGGCGGAATCGAAGATCGCCGACGACCTCTACAAGATGTTCCACGTCTGGATGGGGCCGCTGAATGGCGGCCTGGCCATCGGCACGATCTTCATGATGGTGATCATCTCGGCCATCAACGGCCTGTCGGTCGCGGGCATGGCGGTGGGCTGCACCATCGCGCTGCCGGCGCTGCTCAGCCGCGGCTACGACAAGATCATGGTCACCGGCGTGATCCAGGCCGGCTCCACGCTCGGCATCCTGATACCGCCCAGCGTCGTGCTGGTGCTCTACGGCATGATCGCGCGCCAGCCGGTCGGCAATCTGTGGCTGGCGGGCGTCTTCCCTGGCCTTTTGATGGCGTCGCTGTTCATCCTCTACATCGTCGTACGCTCGGCTCTGCAGCCGAACCTCGGACCGCCGCTGTCGCAGGAGGAACGCGATCAGTACACCTTCGCCGAAAAGCTCGCGCTCGCCCGCGCCGGCATCGTGCCGCTGGTAATCTTCGTCACCATGACCGGCCTGTTCATGACCGGCGTCACCAGCCTCGTCGAAAGCTCGGCCGTCGGCGCCGTGTCTTCGATCCTCGCCGCCTGGTGGCGGGGCGGGCTGAACTGGACGATCATGCACGATACGGTCAAGAAGACGCTCGGCATCTCCTGCATGTTCTTCTGGATCATCACCGCGGCCTTGTGCTTCGGCGCGGTGTTCGACGGGCTGGGCGCCGTCAAGTCGATCGAGAGACTGTTCCTGGGCGAGATGGGCCTCGAGCCCTGGCAGGTGCTGGTGCTGATGCAGCTGACCTTCCTAGGCCTCGGCATGTTCCTCGACGACACGGCGATGCTGGTCATCGTCGCGCCGCTGTTCATCCCGCTCGCCGGTGCGCTCGGCTTCGACCTCGTCTGGTATGGCGTGCTCTACACGATCACCTGCCAGATCGCCTATCTGACGCCGCCTTTCGGCTACAACCTCTTCCTGATGCGCGCCATGGCGCCGCCGGAAGTTACCCTGCCGGACATCTACCGGTCGGTCTACCCGTTCGTCGGGATCATGCTGCTCACCTTGCTGATCATCGGGCTGTTTCCGGGGATCGCAACGTGGCTGCCCAACTACGTCTACTCGAAGTAAGCAAAGGGGAACGTGATGAAGACCATGCACAGCAGACGCAATTTCCTGAAGCAGGCCGGCCTCGTGACCGCCGGCGCAGCCGGCGCGACGACGCTCGCCGCGCCCGCCGTCATCGCCCAGACGCCGATCAAGTGGCGCCTGCAGACCTACGCCGGCGCGGCACTCGGCCCGCACGTCACCAAGCCGGCCGTCGATATGTTCAACAAGGCGGCGAAGGGCGAGATGGAGATCGAACTCTATTACGCCGACCAGATCGTGCCGACCGGCGAACTGTTCCGCGCCATGCAGGCGGGCACCATCAACGCGGTGCACTCCGACGACGATTCGATGGCCGCGCCCGTCGAGATCTCGCTGTTCGGCGGCTACTTCCCGTTCGCCACCAAGCACATCCTCGACGTGCCGGTGCTGTTCCAGCAATACGGCCTCGCCGAAATCTGGCGCGACGCCTATGCCAAGGCGGGCGGCGTCGTGTGGCTTTCGGCGGCGGGCCAGGATCCCTGCCATTTCAACACCAAGAAGCCCCTCAACAGCCTGGCCGACCTGCAGGGCCTGCGTCTCTACACGTTCCCGACGGCCGGGCGCTTCCTTGCCCAGTTCGGCGTCGTGCCGGTCTCGATTCCTTACGAGGACGTGCAGGTGGCGGTGCAGACCGGCGAACTCGACGGCATGAGCTGGTCGGGCATCACCGAGGACTATACCGTCGGTTGGGCCGACGTGACCGATCACTTCACCACCAACAACACATCCGGTGCCTGGATCGGCTCGTGGTTCGTCAACGAGAAGAGCTGGGCTGACATTCCGGAACATCTCAGGCAGCTCTGGCTGGCCTGCGTCGACGCCAGCCACACCTACCGCAACCAGTGGTACTGGGGCGGCGAAGCCAAGCTGCGCGCGACCGGCGACAAGCTGAAGCTGACCACCATCCCGGCCGCCGAATGGGCCGAGGTGGAGAACGCGGCGCTCAAGTTCTGGGACGAGATCGCCGCCGAGAGCGAGCTCAAGGCGAAGGTCGTCGGGATCTTCAAGGAATACAACCAGATCCTCAAGAAGGCCGGCGGCGTCTACACGCAGGGCTGAGCGGGTCTGGACAATTGCGAGCGGCCGGGCGCACGATGCCCGGCCGCAAATTCCCTGGACAGGGTTTTCGTATCGCCGAGAGGGCAATCATGGCGGGCAATGTGACATTCGATCAGTTGAAGAAGATGGTCGCCGCGGGCGACATCGACACGGTGCTCGCCGCCGCCGTCGACATGCAGGGCCGGCTGATCGGCAAGCGGTTTCTCGCCAGGTATTTCGTCGAGTCCGCCTATGACGAGACGCACGGCTGCAACTACCTGCTCGCCAACGACATCGATATGGAGCCGGTGCCCGGATACAAGGCGGCAAGCTGGTCGAAGGGCTATGGCGACTTCACGATGAAGCCCGACCTGGGCACGATCCGCATCGTGCCCTGGCTGGAAAAGACCGCGCTCGTTCTGAACGACATCCAGGACCATCACACCCACGAAGACCTGCCGCATTCGCCGCGCGCCATTCTGCGTAAGCAGGTCGCGCGGCTGAAGGAGAGGGGCTGGATCGGCTATTTCGCCTCGGAACTCGAATTCTACTTGCTCGACGAGAGCTACGATTCGGCCCGCGACAAGCACTGGCAGGGCCTGAAGACCGCCTCGCCATATATCGGCGACTACCTGATCGGCATCACGACCAAGGAAGAGGACGTGATGCGGCGCCTGCGCAACGAGATGGAGGCCGCCGGCATCCCGATCGAGAACTCGAAGGGCGAGTGGGGCCCGGGGCAGGAGGAGATCAACGTCCGCTACGCCGAAGCGCTCGAGATGGCCGACCGTCATGTCGTCCTGAAGAACGGCGCCAAGGAGATCGCCGGCCAGATGGGCAAGGCGATCACCTTCATGGCCAAATACAATTACGGGCTCGCGGGCAACTCCAGCCACATCCATAATTCGCTGTGGAGCGCCGACGGCAAGACGCCGCTTTTCTTCGACAAGAAGGCACCCTGGACGTTGTCGGAACTGGGCCGGCAATGGTCCGCCGGCCAGTTGAAATACGCCAAGGAGTTCACCTGGTTCCTGGCGCCCTACATCAACTCCTACAAGCGCTTCCAGTCCGGCACTTTCGCACCGACCAAGATCATGTGGTCGGAGGACAACCGCACCGCCGGCTTCCGGCTCTGCGGCGAGGGGACCAAGGGCATCCGCATGGAGTGCCGCATCGGCGGCGCCGACCTCAACCCCTACCTCGCCTTCGCGGCGCTGATCGCGGCGGGCCTTGCCGGCATCGACGAGAAGCTGGAGCTGCAGAAACCCTTCGTCGGCGACGCCTACCAGGCGTCGAAGCTGCCTGAAATCCCGAAGACCCTGCGCGAAGCGACCGAGACGCTGACGAAATCGAAGATGCTGCGCTCCGCCCTCGGCGACGACGTGGTGGAGCACTACGTCCACACCGCGCGCTGGGAGCAGTTCGAATACGACCGGCGGATCACCGACTGGGAGCTGCATCGCGGCTTCGAACGCTACTGAACGACAACAAGAACACGAGGAAATACCATGACCGAAACGGTCAAAATCAAATCCCCCGTCGATGGCTCGATCTATGCCGAGCGGCCCGTTGCGAGCGACCAGGCGGTCAATGCCGCCGTCGAGCGCGCCAAGGCGGCGCAGGCGAAATGGGTCGACGTGCCGATCGCTGAACGCTGCAAATACATGCTGGCGATGCTCGAGGCGCTTGTCGGCATGACCGACGAAATCGTGCCCGAGCTTGCCTGGCAGATGGGCCGGCCGGTCAGGTATGGCGGCGAGTTCGGCGGCGTGAAGGAACGCACGCAGTACATGGTCGAGATCGCGGAAGCTGCGCTCAAGCCGGTGATGGCGTCGAACCCGAAGGAAGGCTTCCGCCGCTACGTCAAGCGCGAGCCGCTCGGCGTCGTCATGGTCATCGCGCCGTGGAACTATCCCTATCTGACCGCGGTGAACACGATCGTGCCGGCGCTGATCGCCGGTTCCGCCGTCATCCTCAAGCACGCTGCGCAGACCCTGCTCGTCGGCGAGCGCTTCCAGATGGCGTTCGACAAGGCCGGCCTGCCCAAGGGCCTGTTCCAGAACCTGGTCATGAACCACGCCCAGACCGAGAAGCTCCTGGCGTCGGGCAAGATCGACCACGTCAACTTCACCGGCTCGGTCGCCGGCGGGCGCGCCATCGAGAAGGCCGGTGCCGGCACCTTCATGACGATGGGCCTCGAGCTCGGCGGCAAGGACCCGGCCTATGTCCTGCCCGACGCCAAGCTCGACCACGCGATTGCCAACCTCGCCGAGGGCGCGTTCTACAATTCCGGCCAGTGCTGCTGCGGCATCGAGCGCATCTACGTGCACGAGAAGATCTACGACGATTTCGTCGACGGCTTCATCGCCGAGAGCAAGAACTGGACGCTCGGCGACCCGACCGACGCCGCCACCGTGATGGGTCCGATGGCGCAGGCCCGCTTCGCCGACTTCATCCGCGAGCAGAAGGCGGAAGCCTTGCGCAAGGGTGCGACGGCGCATCTCAACACCAGGGACGAGCGCGACACCGCCGGCTCGCCCTATCTGCCGGTCGAGGTGCTGACCAATGTCAATCACCAGATGAGCGTCATGCGCGAGGAAAGCTTCGGACCGGTCGTCGGCATCATGAAGGTGCGCGGCGACGAGGACGCCATCGCGCTGATGAACGACAGCCCCTACGGCCTCACCGCCTCGATCTGGACACGCGACATCGAGCGCGCCGCGGCGATCGGCGACCGTGTCGAGACCGGAACCGTGTTCATGAACCGCTGCGACTACCTCGATCCGGCCCTCGTCTGGACCGGCGTCAAGGACACCGGCAAGGGCGCGGCTCTCTCGGCCATCGGCTTCGAGAACCTGACGCGGCCGAAGAGCTTCCATCTGCGCGAAGCGATCTGATCCCGAAAGACCATGTGATGACCAAGCTCGTTTCCAAATGGAACTACCCGACCACCATCCGCTTCGGCGCGGGGCGCATCTCGGAACTGCCGGATGCGCTCGCCGCCGCCGGTATCAAGAAGCCGCTTTTCGTCACCGATCCGGGGCTGGTGAAGCTGCCGGTGGTGGCGAAGGCGCTCAAGATCCTCGACGACGCCGGCGTGCCCTATGCCGTCTTCTCCGACGTCAAGCCGAACCCGGTCGAAGCCAACCTCGCTGCCGGCATCGCCGCTTGGAAGAAGGGCAAGCATGACGGCGCCATCGTCTTCGGCGGCGGCTCGGCCATCGACCTCGGCAAGCTGATCGCCTTCCAGGCCGGCCAGACGCGGCCGGTCTGGGACTTCGAGGACATCGGCGACTGGTGGACCCGGGCGGATGCCTCGAAGATCGCACCGATCGTCGCGGTGCCGACGACGGCGGGCACCGGCTCCGAAGTCGGCCGCGCGGCGGTGCTGACCCACGAGGAGAGCCACACCAAGAAGATCATCTTCCACCCGAAGATGCTGCCCGCCATCGTCATCGCCGATCCGGAGCTGACGGTCGGCATGCCGGCCTTCATCACCGTCGGCACCGGCATGGACGCGCTGGCGCACTGCCTCGAGGCCTATTGCGCGCCCGGTTACCATCCGATGGCGGACGGCATCGCGCTCGAAGGCATGCGGCTCGTGTTCGAGAACCTGCCCAAGGCCGTCGCCACCCCGACGGATCTCACCGCCCGCGCCCACATGATGAGCGCCGCCGCCATGGGCGCCACCGCCTTCCAGAAGGGGCTCGGCGCCATCCACTCGCTGTCGCATCCGATCGGGGCGCTCTACGACACCCATCACGGCATGACCAATGCGGTGTTCATGCCCTACGTGCTCGCCTTCAACCGCCCGGCGATCGAGGAGCGGCTGACGCGGGCGGCCGCCTATCTCGGCATCAAGGGCGGCTACGAGGGCTTCGCCAAGGCGGTGCTCAAGCTGCGCAAGCAGCTGAAGGTGCCGCACACGCTGCCCGAGCTGGTCAAGGGCCTGGACATGGACAAGAAGCGCAAGGCGATGATCGCCGAGATGGCGGTGGCCGACCCGTCGACGGGCTCGAACCCGGTCAAGTTCACGAAGAAAGCGGCGCTCGAGGTTCTCGAGAACGCGATCGAGGGCAAGCTTTGAGGCGCCTGCCGGCCTGCCGCGATACCGCGGGCCGGCGAAGTCTCGACAAATCATTAGCCGGTAAAATTAGGCACGCCGGCTAATTGCACTAAAGTGTGGAAACCGCTTTAATTTCGGCAAGGCGCAGACTTCGCAGGACATTCATCCGTTTGTCATGGGAAGCGGATACCCGCGTTGCCGGTGCCTGTGGGCGTCAGTCTCAAGGAGAAGAATATGTTCAAGACAATGGGGAAGATCCTTTCGGTCACGGCGGCGACGCTGATGGCTTCGTCGGCGATCTCGTCGGCCCAGGATCTGGCGGCGATCGAAGCTGCCGCCAAGGCGGAAGGCATGCTGACCACGATCGCGCTGCCGCACGACTGGTGCGGTTATGGCGGGGTCATTGAAGGCTTCAAGAAGAAGTATCCGGAGATCACCGTGAACGAACTCAATCCCGACGCCGGTTCGGCGGACGAGATCGAGGCGATCAAGGCGAACAAGGACAACAAGGGCCCGCAGGCGCCTGACGTGATCGACGTCGGCCTGGCCTTCGGCCCGTCCTCCAAGGCCGAAGGCCTGGTCCAGCCGTACAAGGTCTCGACCTGGGATTCGATCCCGGAGGGCGCCAAGGACGCGGACGGCCACTGGTATGGCGACTACTACGGCGTGATGTCGCTGATCGTGAACAAGGACCTCGTCCCCAACACGCCCACCGACTGGGCCGATCTCCTGAAGCCGGAATACAAGGGCCAGGTGGCTCTGGCCGGTGATCCGCGCGCGTCCAACCAGGCGATCCTGGCGGCGCTCGCGGCCGGCATGGCCAAGGGCGGCAAGCCCGGCAAGGAAGCCGGCGAAAAGGGGCTCGAGTTCTTCGCCGAACTCAACAAGGCTGGCAACTTCGTGCCGGTGATCGGCAAGGCCGGCACGCTGGCCCAGGGCGCCACCCCGATCGTCGTGATGTGGGACTACAACGCGCTCGCCGCCAAGGACACGCTCGCCGGCAACCCGCCGGTCGAAGTCGTCGTGCCGAAGTCGGGCGTGCTCGCTGGCGTCTACGTCCAGGCGATCAGCGCCTACGCGCCGCATCCGAATGCGGCGAAGCTGTGGATGGAGTATCTCTATTCCGACGAGGGACAGCTCGGCTGGCTCAAGGGCTACTGCCACCCGATCCGCTTCAACGACATGGCCAAGCGCGGCGTCATCCCGCAGGAACTCCTCGACAAGCTGCCGCCGGCGGCTTCCTACGAGGCGGCCTACTTCCCGACGCTTGACGAGGTCAACGAGAACAAGGCCGCCGTCACCGGCGGCTGGGACAAGGTCGTCGGCGCCAACGTTCAGTAAGCGCCTGAAAGCTCGCCTGCCCCGCGATTGTGCGGGGCAGGTCCTCCTTTGTCGAAACGATTGTCCAGATGACGGCAAGCGCACCGCCCGCGCAGTCTGAGAAGCCAAGGTTGCGGCTGCCGCTCGACTGGCTGGGCGTCGCGCCGTTCCTCATCTTCGCGCTTCTGTTTCTCATCCTGCCGACGATGAACATCGTCATCGGCGCCTTCCAGAACCCGGCCGGCGAGTTCACGCTGAAGAACGTCCAGGGCCTGTTCACGCCGTCGATCATGGCAGCCTACTGGATCTCCATCCGCATCAGCCTGGCCTCGGCCATCCTCGGCTGTATCGTCGGCTTCGCGATGGCGGCGGCCGTCGTGCTCGGCGGGCTGCCCAACTGGGTGCGTTCGCCGCTGCTGACCTTTTCGGGTGTGGCTTCGAACTTCGCGGGCGTGCCGCTCGCCTTCGCCTTCATCGCCACGCTCGGGCCGATCGGCCTCGTCACGGTGTTCCTGCGCACCCAGCTCGGCATCGACCTGCGCTCGCTCGGCTTCAACCTCCTGTCCTTCTGGGGCCTGACGCTCACCTATCTCTTCTTCCAGATTCCGCTGATGATCCTGATCATCACGCCGGCGCTCGACGGGCTGAAGCGCGAATGGCGAGAGGCGGCCAGCATTCTCGGCGCAACCGGACGGCAGTACTGGACAATGATCGCCCTGCCGATCCTGTTTCCGTCGCTGCTGGGCACGCTGGCGCTCCTGTTCGCCAACGCCTTCGGCGCGGTGGCGACCGCGATCGCGCTCACCGGCTCGTCGCTGTCGATCGTGCCGATCCTGCTGTTCGCGCAGATCCGCGGCGACGTGCTCGGCGACCCGCATCTCGGCTACGCGCTCGCCTTCGGCATGATCGTCGTCACCGGCATCGCCAACACGATCTACATCTGGCTGCGCGCACGTTCGGAGCGGTGGCTCAAATGAGAAAGTTCTGGGCCTGGGCGGCCGTCATCTTCGGCATGCTCTACTTCATCCTGCCGCTGCTCGGCATGACTGAGTTCTCGCTCAAGATGCGCCGCGGCGTCTATTCCTTCGACGCCTATGCCAAGGTGCTCGCCGATCCGAGGTTCCAGGAAACCTTTGCCTATTCGGTCGGGATGGCGATCGCGACCATCATCTTCGGCGTCGTGCTGATCGTGCCGACGGCCTACTGGGTGCGGCTCAGGCTGCCGGGGCTCAGGCCCTATATCGAGTTCATCACGCTTCTGCCGCTGGTCATCCCGGCCATCGTCATCGTCTTCGGCTACATCCGGCTCTACAACACGTCGAGCTTCCTGCCGCTCACCGGCTCGGCCACCGGCACCAACATCCTGTTGATGTTCGGCTATGCGACGCTGGCGCTGCCCTACATGTACCGGGCGGTCGATACGGGACTGCGCACGATCGACGTCGGCACGCTGACAGAGGCGGCGCAATCGCTCGGCGCCGGGTGGATCACCATCCTCGCCCGCATCATCCTGCCCAACGTGCTGGTCGCGGTCATGTCCGGCGCGTTCCTGACCTTCGCCATCGTCATCGGCGAGTTCACGCTGGCAGCACTCCTCAACCGTCCCGCCTTCGGGCCCTACATGCAGCTTCTCGGCGCCAACCGCGCCTACGAACCCGCTGCGCTCGCGGTCATCGCCTTTGCCATCACATGGGGCTGCATGGCCCTCATCCAGGTCGTCTCCCGCTTCGCCCCCCGGGCGCCGGCGCAGCTCCACTAACCGGAAGAACCCATGTCGGAACCGTTCCTCTCGATCCAGCATGTCCGGAAATCCTTCGGTGCGACGACCGTCGTGCAGGACTTCAACCTCGACGTCGACAAGGGCGAGTTCATCTCCTTCCTCGGCCCTTCGGGCTGCGGCAAGACGACGATGCTGCGCATCGTCGCCGGTTTCGAGCAGCCGAGCGCCGGCCGTATCGTCGTCGGCGGCAAGGACATGACGAGCCTGAAGCCCAACCAGCGCAACATCGGCATGGTGTTCCAAGCCTATGCGCTGTTTCCCAACATGACGGTGGCGCAGAACATCGGCTTCGGGCTCAGGGTCGCCGGCCGGCCGAGGGCCGAGATCGACGCCCGGGTCGCCGAGATGCTGGCGCTGATCAAGCTTGGCGAGTTCGGCGCGCGCTACCCGTATCAGCTCTCGGGCGGCCAGCAGCAGCGCGTGGCGCTGGCGCGCGCGCTGGCGCCCAAGCCGCGGCTGCTGCTTCTCGACGAGCCGCTGTCGGCGCTCGACGCCAAGGTGCGCGTGTCGCTGCGCGACGAGATCCGCGCCATCCAGCGCGAGCTCGGCATCACCACGATCTTCGTCACCCACGACCAGGAAGAGGCGATGTCGATGTCCGACCGCATCGTGGTCATGAACGCCGGCCGGGCCGACCAGGTCGGCGCGCCGTTCGAAGTCTACAATCGTCCGGCGACCCGCTTCGTCGCCGGCTTCGTCGGTACGCTCAACGTGCTCGACGCGGTGGTCAAGGATCCGGCGTCCGGGGCGGTCGAGATCGGCGGCGTGCCGGTCGCGCTCGCGCGCTCCCTCGGCAGCGTCAAGGCCGGCGAAACGGTCTCGCTGGCGCTGCGGCCCGAGACGATCTCGATGACGCATGAGGCCGCGCGCAGCATCTCGATCCCGTGCACGATCACGGCGGTGAACTTCCTCGGCTCGGTGATCCGCATCAGCGCTGATACCGGCGGCAACAGCCTGTCGTTCGACACGTTCAACAATCCGGCCGCCCCGCCGCCCACGCCGGGCGACAGGACGACCGTGCATTTCTCTCCCGCCGACCTGCTGGTGCTTCAGGCCTGAGAATCCGCGCCGTTCACTGTTCGACGACGGCCGGATGGCAATTGCTGGCGCAGAACGACCAGAACGAGAACGAGCAGCCGCCGCCCGCGCAGTCGTACTCGTGAATGCGCAGGAAATAGTCGCGCCCCATGCCGAAGGCTTCGAACACCTCGAACAGTTCGGTCAGCGTCAGGTTCATCATCAGCGGGCGATAATTGCCGTGGGCAAGCCCGCCGCCCTTGAATTCCAGGCTGTCGGCGAAGGCGCGGAAGTCCGCGTCGGGCAGCTTGGCGAGACCCGGCACGGCCTTGCGGTTGACCATGAGGCTCGCCTTGTCGCGGATGATCCAGTCGGCATTCGAAGCGAGAAGTTTCAGATATTCCTTGCCGTCGGTGGCGAGGCGTGACTTGTCGATTGCATAAGCCAGCATGTGCGTGTTCCTTCCGGGATGTCCCGCCCCGGAAGTCAATTCTGCACCTCTGCGGCCGCGCCGACATGAATTGCATCACATGCGTCCCGTGGACCGATTTTCCGGGTCTCCCGCGCGCACGCCTTGCCCACTCGCCTTTCGCCACGCCACCGCCTCTTCCGATCCACCGTCTTCCGGCCAGGCGCCTTTGGCGTTTGTGGGCCCGCCGCCTGCGTTTCCCGCCACCATGCCGCCCCCCTCCGCCCGTCATCCCGCAGGCCGAAGGCCATGCGGGATCTATTCCTCCCTCCGGTTACACGCCGAAAACGCCTCCGCGGCATGACAGACGGCGCCTCTCTCCCGGCGATCAATGTTTCCCGGCTGACCTCCGGTCGCCGGGATGACGGAGCTTCCGATCGTCCCGCAGCGAAAAGATCTATCCACCTCCTTGCGCCTCTCCACCACACTGTCCGCGCTGAAAGGAGGCGCAGGTGAGCAGTTGGGATGAGGTGAGTGACGGAGGCATCGACTGGGATCTTGTGATCGAGCGCAATGTCCGGCTGCTCGGCCCCATCATCACCACGCTGTGCATCATGGCCGGGCTCGCCTTTTCCTCGCCCCTTGTGGGAGAGGATGGTTCGGCTCGCCGAGGCAAAGCCGAGGCGTTAGCCGGACCTGGTGAGGGGGATCTGGCGAGCCCGACGCTCCCCCGCCGCGTCCACCGCGCCGTCTACCGCCTGCTGCGCGCGGCGGAAGCTGCCGTGCGACGGCTGATCGTCGTCGTCGGCCGCGACATGGTGGCGGCGAAGCCTGCGCTACCGCCGCTCCGGCCTAACCGCGGCCCGCTGGTCACGCACGTCCCCATCGTTGTCCCGGGCCTCGGCCTTGCGCTCGGCACCGCCGCCGAGACGGAAGCGTCTGTCGAAGCGACGGCCCAACGCAAACTCTCGTTCCCTCTCCTCGACCCGCTGCCCGATCCGGACGCGCCGCCGTTCCACATCCGCACCTCCGGCGTGCCGCGAATCTCCATTCCCGGCTGGACGCCGCTCTTCGCGATCGCGCCCAGGCACGATCCCTCGCCCAACGATCCGATCGATGCCGGATACCTTCGCCTGCGTCTCGAAGCCTTGAGCCGGGCGCTCGGCGACCTGCCGCGCCAGGCGATGCGCCTCGCCCGCTGGCAGGCCCGCTGCACGGCCCTGCGCAAGACCGGCCGCGCCGGCCGCCTCTCGCCGTTGCGTCCCGGCCGCGCCTATGGCCTCCACTGCCCCGGCTCGCCACGCGCAGAACACGCGGTCGACGACGTGCTGCGCGACCTTCACTATTTCGCCTGGGAGGCGAGGCGCGACACGTCGTGAGAAGCCGACGGTCCATCCCACGCGCGGCGTCATCCTCGGGCTTGACCCGAGGATCTACCTGCGCTCGTCCGTATCTGAACCGCCCATCGCATCAACGCCGGCAGATCCTCGGGGTGAGATGGCGGTTCGCCCATCGGGCGAATTGCAAGGTCCAGTGGACCTCGCGAAGCCAATCGAACGCCTGAAGGGCCAGCCCGAGGATGACGGCGTGCGGGTGGCCTCGTGGACGTAGCGCCTTGCTCCGGCGAGAAGAAGGAAGCGGCGTCAACCGTCCCTTGTTCCGGCTCGGTTTTTCGGCGACCTTTCCCCCACCGCTTCGCATCAGTGACGCGAACCGCCATCGGGGACCAGATCCGACATGACGCATGCCCGCTTCAACCCACTCGTCGCCGGGCAATCGCCGCCGCCTGTTCCGGCCGTCCAGGCCTGGGCGCGCGCCTATGATGGCCGGCACGGTCCGCTGCTCGACCTGTCGCAGGCGGTGCCCGGATATCCGCCGCATCCCGATTTGCTGGCCTGGCTCGGGGAGGCGGCGGCCGACCGCGCCTTTGCCGGCTATGGGCCGATCGAAGGAGAGACGGCGCTGCGCCAGGCCTATGCGGCACATGTCGGCGCTCTCTACGGCGCAGCGCTCGACGGATCGAACATCCAGATCACGTCGGGCTGCAACCAGGCCTTCTTCGCCTCGGCGATGGCGATCGCCGGTGCGGGCGAGAGGATCCTGATGACCAATCCCTGCTATTTCAACCACGAGACCACGCTCGCCATGCTCGGCATCGGCATCGACTATGTCGACCTCGATCCGGCATCGGGTTTCCTGCCCGATGCGGAAATGGTCGAGGCGGCATTTGCCGGAGGCGCCAAGGCGCTCGCCCTGGTGACGCCCAACAATCCGACCGGAGCGGTCTATCCGCCGGAGCTGCTGCGACGCCTGTTCGACATCTGCCGGGAGAGGGGCGCCTGGCTGATCCTCGACGAGACCTATCGCGACTTCCTGCCGCCGGGATCGGAGCCGCCGCACGGACTGCTCAGCATCGACGGCTGGGAGGACAATCTCGTCCAGCTCTATTCATTCTCGAAGTCCTTCTGCATTCCCGGGCACCGGCTGGGCGCGGTGACGGCGTCGCCGGCCATGGTCGACGAGATCGCCAAGATCATGGACAACCTGCAGATCTGCGCGCCGCGCCCGCCCCAGGCGGCGGTGGCGAAGGGACTGCCCGCGCTGGCCGGGTGGCGGGAGAACAACCGTCGCGAGATCATGGCGCGGGCGCAGGCCTTGCGTTCGGCGATGGGCGCGCTGCCCGGCTGGCACCTGCAATCGCTCGGCGCCTATTTCGCCTTCGTCCGGCACCCGTTCGGGGAGATGCCGTCGCGGGTCGTGGCCGAACGGATGGCCCGCGAGGCGGGCGTCCTCGTCATCCCGGGTGAGTTCTTCGGCAAGCGGCAGGAAGGCTCGCTGCGCTTCGCCTTCGCCAATGCCGACGGCGCGGCGATCCGGACGCTGCCGGAACGCCTCGCGATCCTTGGCTGATCAGGCAGCCTGGAACTCGAAGGGAACCACCACGCCGGCCGGCTTGCGATCGGAGATCAGGCTGCCGGCTTGCAGCAGCGCGGCGAAGCGCCCACCGCGCGCGGCAAGTTCGTCGAACGAACCCTGCTCGACGATCCGGCCTTCGTCCATGAACAGCACGAGATCGGCGTCGCGCACCGTCGACAGGCGGTGGGCGATGATGAAGGTCGTGCGGTTGTGGCGCAGGTCGTCCACCGCGGCGCGCACCCGCTCCTCGGTCTCGACGTCGAGCGCGCTCGTCGCCTCGTCGAGCACGAGGATCGGCGCGTCCTTGAGGATCGCGCGGGCGATCGCGATGCGCTGGCGTTCGCCGCCCGACAGCTGGCCGCCGCGTTCGCCGACGAGCGTGTCGTAGCCTTCGGACTTGTCGAGGATGAAGTCGTGCGCCGCCGCGGCGCGCGCCGCTTCATGGATATCGTCGTTCGATGCGTGGGCGCAGCCGACGCGGATGTTCTCTTCGATCGTCCGGTTGAGCAGGGCGGAATCCTGGAACACCGTCGCGATCGAGCCGCGCAGCGATGCGCGGGTGACGCGGCGCGTGTCGACGCCGTCGATGTAGATCGCACCTTCCATCGGATCGTAGACCCGCTGCAGCAGGTTGATCAGCGTCGTCTTGCCGGCGCCGGTCGGACCGACGATCGCGACGGTCTTGCCGGGTTCGACGGCGAAGGAGATGTTGCTCACGCCGCGGGCGGCATTGGCGAAGGCGAAGCTGACATTGTCGAAGCGGACATGGCCGGACACGTGGCCGAGCGCGTCGACGCCGTCCGGCTCCTTGCGCATCTCGGTCGCGTCCTCGAGGCGATAGAACTCCTCGAGACGAACCCGGCTCTCGAAGATCTGGTTGACGAAGGACGAAATCTGGTCGAGCCGGCTGATCAGCAGGGAAGCAAAGCCCGTGAAGGCGACGATGTCGCCGACCCTCAGCTCCCCCCACGACACCAGCAGCGCGCCGATGATCATCACCACCATCATCGATATGGTCGAGGCGACGCGATGCATCGCGCTGGCCAGCGCCCACCAGTCGAGCACGGGATACTGTGCCTTGATCAGCCGGTCGACGAAGACGCGCAGCGACTGGGTCTCCTGCGCGACGCGGTTGTAGCTCTGCAGCAGTGCGACGTTGCTGACGGAATCGCTGACATGGGCGAACACCTTGTGGTGGTGCGCCTCGACGGCCTTCTGGTTCTGCTCGGTCCGGCGCATCACGAAGCGGCCGATCGCGAAATAAAGCACGCCCAGCACCATCAGCACCAGCGAGAGCCGGTAGTCGACGGCGATGGCGGTCGGGATCAGCAGGACCAGCGACATGGCGGTGGTCAGATGCTGGCGCATGAACTCGAGCCAGAGGCCGAACAGCGTGTCGACGGCGCGGATCAGGGTGTGCAGCACGTTGGAGGTGCCGCGCTCGTAGTGCCACGACAGCGGCATCGTCATCACGTTGGAGAACGAGCGCGTCAGAACCTCGACGCGCATCCGGTGCGCGAGCCGGTCAGCCTGGCGGGCGACGAGGACGAAGGCGATGATGTTGAACAGACCGAGGCCGGCCCAGAGCATCAGCGTCGGGAAAACGTCACCCTTGTCGGCGATGACATCGATGATGCGGCCGAAGAGGATCGGCTCGGCGATCATCACCATTGCCAGGACGACGTTGGAGCAGCAGACGACCAACACGCTCCTGCTCTTGGGGGCAAGATAGTTCAAAGCCCGCCAATAAACTTCCAGCAGTGTCACTCGTTCACTCCGCCCGCTTCTTTGTGCATTGCACCATGTCGAGAGGCATGTCGCGAGACAATGTGCCAATCATGGCAGACGTTCCGATTCTGACTACAAATCTCGTGCGGTGATTGTAACGCTGCGTGATCACAGAGCCGTGAACGGACATCCGTCGGGCCACTGACGTAGCAGCTGACCACAGATGCCTATCGCCGATGGTCCATGTCCACTATGAACCGGTTGGACATGATGCCGCAGCCTGGATCGAGCAGGGCCCGCCTGAATAGACAACCGAACTCCTGCGAGCGTCCAGCCGCGTCGGGGCGCGAACGGTTCCGGGGCGGTTCGCGATCGGAAACAGAGAATCGTCATTTGTGAGGATCGGCGTATTGCCACGCAACCAATCGCTTTCTAAACGATTTACGGCGCGCCCGGCGGGCGCCGTCTTTGCCCGCCGTTGCGACGTTCGCCGCTTGGATCTTCGTCAATGAACGCCCCACTCAAGTCACTCCGGGCCGATCCGGACGTGCACCCGCTCCCGCCGAGAGCCGAACAGCCGATCCGCTACGACTTCTTCCAGGAGGAGAGGCTTCGCAGACTCGGCGTCGACCTCGCGTCGGGTCGCATCCCGAACCTTCCCGGGCTTGGGGAAGGAAACTTTCATGCCCGCATCAACGAGAATGCGGCGCGGATCCTTGCCGTCTACAAGGATACGAACGAAGCGCAGGCGCGGGGCGAGACGATAACGCCCGCCGCGCAGTGGCTGCTCGACAACAATTATCTTGTCGAGGAGAGCATCGTGCAGATCCGCCGCGATCTGCCGAAAAGGTTCTACCGCGAGCTGCCGACCGTCAAGCTGCCGAACGGCACGTCCGTGCCACGCACCCTTCTGATCGCCTGGGCCTATGTCGGGCACACCGACAGCATGATCTCGCCCGACATGCTGCACGTGCTGGTCGAGGGTTACCAGTCGGTTGCGCCGCTGAGGATCGGGGAAATCTGGGCGCTGCCCTCCCTGGTCCGCTTCGTGCTGGCGGAAAATCTGCGCCGGCTCGCGGTGCGCGTCGACCGCGCCCGGCTGATGCGACGGGCCGCCAACCAGGTCGCCAACGAACTCGCGCAGCAGGCAGATCCCGCCGCCCAGGAAGCGATTCTCGCCGCCTACGCCGCGCATGCCAGCGACGCCTCCTTCGCGACGCAGCTTCTCCATCGCCTTCGCGACGGGTCGCGCAGCGCCGGCACCGCGCTGCAGTGGCTCGAGCGCGAGCTCGAAAAGCACGGATCGGACGCCGAGGAGATCACACTCACCGAGCATCGCACGCTGGCGAGCGGTAATGTCACGACGGGCAACATCATCCGCGGTTTCCGGGCAGTTAACGACGTCGACTGGACCGGATGGTTCGAGGGCGCGAGCCTCATCGACGTGATGCTGCGGGAACACTCGAACTTCGCGGAGCTCGATTTCGCCTCGCGCGACCAGTATCGGGCCGCGATCGAGGACATCGCGCGGCGGTCGCATCTGAGCGAGCACGACGTCGCGGAGCGCTCGCTGCAATTGGCGGCGGCCGCGAACGGCTCGGACGAGTCCGATATCGGCTTCTTCCTGGTCGGGCCGCGCCGGCGCGAGCTCGAACACGCCGTCCACTATCGTCCGAAGCCGAGCGAGCGGCTGATGCGGTTGTTGAGGCGCGGAGGCTGGGTATCGATCGCGGCTCCCGTCGCAGTGTTGACCGCGCTCTTCATCCTCGCCGCCTGGACGGTGACCAAAGCCGCGGGTCTTTCGACCGGCTGGACCGTCCTGCTGCTGACGCTCTTTGCCTTTCCCGCCATGGAAGGCTCGGTCGCGCTCTTCAACACGCTGATGCTCCTCTTCATGCGGCCGACGCGGCTGATCGGATACGAATACCGCGACGGGGTGCCGGTAGAGGCCCGCACGCTGGTCGTCGTACCGGCGCTGATCGGCTCGCGCGCCGATATCGAGGAACTGACGCACCGGCTTGAGGTCCATCATCTCGCCAATATGGGCGGTGAACTCTACTACGCGCTCTTGACCGACTGGCCCGACAGCCGTGAGGAGCAGACGGACCAGGATCTCGAGCTGCTCGCCTACGCGCGCTCGCAGATTGCGCTGCTCAACGAGCGCCATCCGCCCGGCGTGGCGAAACGGTTCCATCTTCTGCACAGGCGTCGCCTCTACAACGAGGCGGAAGGCGTCTGGATGGGCTGGGAGCGCAAGCGCGGCAAGCTCGACGAGCTCAACCTCCTGCTTCGCGGTGATCCGGACACGACCTTCCTCGCTCTCGACACTCCGCTGCCGCCGGACGTCGTCCATGTCCTGACGCTCGATTCGGATACGCGCATGACGCGCGACGCGGCGACGAAGATGGCCGGCAAGATCGCGCATCCGCTCAACCGGCCCGTCATCGACAGGGACGCCCGCCGGGTCGTGCGCGGTTACGGCATCCTTCAGCCGCGAGTTACGCCGTCGCTCACGACCGGAGAGGAGTCCTCGTTCTTCCAGCGGGTGTTCTCGGCCAATCGCGGCCTCGATCCCTATGTGTTCGCGGTTTCGGATCTCTACCAGGACGTCTTCGGCGAAGGCACGTTCACCGGCAAGGGCCTCTACCATATCGATGCGATGGACGCGGCCCTGAAGGATCGGATCGCGGAGAACGCCGTTCTCAGCCACGATCTTCTCGAAGGCGCCTTCGCCCGGGCCGCCCTGGTGACGGATGTCGAGGTGGTCGAGGACTATCCCGCCCACTATCCCGTCGATGCGTCGCGGCATCACCGCTGGGCCCGCGGCGACTGGCAGCTCTTGCCTTACATCTTCGATCTTCGCTCCGGGATGAGCGGCATCTCGCGCTGGAAGATGTTCGACAATCTGCGCCGGTCGCTCACGCCGATCTTCTGGATCCTGGCGGCGGTCGCCGCCTGGACGCTGATGCCCTTCACGTTCGCATCGCAATGGATGGCGCTGCTCGTGATCGCGCTGTTCATCGCGCCGACCTTCGACATCATCCACAACCTGACGCCCAAGAGCACCGAGAACACGTTGCGGGGCCATTTCGCGGCCTTCGTGCGCGACTTCGTCTATGCCTCCGCCCAAGTTGCCCTGAAGATCACCTTCATCAGCCATTCCGCCTGGATGATGGGCGACGCCATCATGCGCACGCTGCACCGGATATTCGTGTCGCGGCGTCACCTGCTCGAATGGCGCACGGCGTCGCAGGTGCAGAAGTCGCAGTCGGACGGGTTTCTTCCCTACTACCGTCTCATGAGCGGATCGGTGATCGTGGGCCTCCTTGCGGCCGTGATCGCCTGGTTCGGCGGGACCACCGGATTCTATCTCGCGGTCATCTACGGCGCCCTGTGGGTTGCCGCGCCGGCGATCGCATGGCTGGTGAGCCGCTCTGCCGAACTCGAGGACCAGATTACGGTCACAGAGACCGATCGCGAGAAGCTGCGCCGCGTGGCGCGGCGGACCTGGCTCTATTTCGAGACCTTCGTCACCGCGGAGCACAATCTCCTCCCGCCGGATAATTTCCAGGAGACGCCCTATCCGGTGGAGGCATCGCGCACGTCGCCGACCAATATCGGCATGTACCTGCTGTCGACGGTCTCGGCGCGCGACTTCGGCTGGATATCGCTGGGCGAGGCGGCCGACCGTGTCGCCGGCACGCTCGACACCGTGGACAAGCTCGATAAGCACAGAGGTCATCTCTACAACTGGTACGAAACGAAGTCCCTCCATCCGCTGCTGCCGCGCTACATCTCGAGCGTCGACAGCGGCAATCTCGCCGGCCACCTGATCGCGGTGGCGAGCGCTTTCGCAGAGTGGGCGGAAGCGCCCGCCGCCTATCTGCAGGGCGATCTCGACGGAATCCTCGACACGCTCGGCGTTTTCGACATGGCGCTTTCGGCGCTGCCGGACGACCGCCGCCAGATCCGGCCGGTGCGCCAGCGCCTCGTCGAACGCACGACCGGCATGCGCCGCGCTGTGCTGTCGATCAAGAGCGAGCCGGAAACCGCCGCCATCCGCACCCTCAACCTCGCCGTCAACGCGGGAGAAATCCTGAAACTTGCGCGCTCGCTCGACGAGGAGACGGGCACGACCGGCTCGGAGGTTCTCGTCACCTGGGCGACGAGGCTGCAGAGCGTATGCGAAGCGCATATCGCCGACGCGCATTTCGAGGAATCCAGGCTGAAGGCCCTGCGGGAACGACTGTCCGAGATCTCGCGCCGGGCCCGGACCATCGCCTTCCAGATGGATTTCTCCTTCCTGTTGCGACAGGATCGCAAGCTCCTGTCCATCGGCTACCGCGCCGACGACAGACAGCTCGACGAGAGCTGCTACGACCTGCTTGCCTCGGAAGCCCGGCTTGCGAGCCTGTTTGCCATCGCCAAGGGCGACGTGCCGACCGAGCACTGGTTCCGGCTCGGCCGACCCATCGCGGAAATCGGCTTCAAGGGCGCGCTGATCTCGTGGTCGGGATCGATGTTCGAGTATCTGATGCCGCCGCTGGTGATGAACGAGCCGGCCGGCAGCATCCTCGACCAGACGAGCCGCCAGATCATCCGGCGGCAGATCGCCTATGGGCGGTCCAAGGGCATTCCGTGGGGCGTTTCGGAAGCGGCCTACAATGCCCGCGATCGCGAGATGACCTATCAGTACACCAATTTCGGCGTGCCGGGCCTCGGCCTGAAGCGCGGTCTGGCGCAGAATACGGTCATCGCGCCTTACGCGTCCGTCCTCGCGAGCCAGTTCGCGCCCCATGCCGCCGTCGACAATCTCGACCGGCTGGCGTCGGTCGGCGCCGTCGGCCGCTACGGCTTCTACGATGCCGTCGACTACACGCCGACGCGCGTGCCGGAAGGGCAGGAATGCGCCGTGGTGCGCAACTACTACGCCCACCATCAGGGCATGTGCATCGTCGCCATCTCGAACGTGATCCACGAGGGTCGCATGCGCGAGCGCTTCCATGCCGACCCGGTGATCGAGGCGGCGGAACTGCTGCTGCAGGAAAAGGCGCCGCGCGACATTCCGGTGACGACGGTCCGCAGCGAGGCCCCGGAGCGAAGCAAGCTCGAGACCGTCGATGAATCGCGGGACATCCGCAAGCTGCCCGATCCGCTCCGGTTGCCGAAGGCGACCAACGTGCTGTCCAATGGCACCTATTCGCTGATGCTCTCCTCGAGCGGCGCCGGCTACTCGCGCCTCGGGGACCTGTCGATCACACGCTGGCAGCCGGATCCGGTCGAGGACCGTTCCGGTTCGTTCATCTTCCTGCGCAACCTCGAAAGCGGCGAATGGTGGTCGGCGACCGCCGAGCCCAAGGCCGCGGCCGGCGAGACGAGTGAAGTGATTTTTGCCGACGACAAGGCGACCTTCCTCAAGACGGTCGGTTCGCTGCGCAGCGAGGTCGAGTGCATCGTGACGTCCGAGGCGGACGGAGAAGGCCGGCGCGTCACCGTTTTCAACCAGAGCGCAAGCGAACGCGTGGTGGAATTGACCTCCTTCGCCGAACTGGCGCTTGCGCCGGAATCCGCCGACAGCGCTCACCCGGCCTTCTCGAAAATGTTCGTGAAGACCGAGATCGATCGCGCGCGCGGCGTGATCTTCGCGGAGCGCCGGAAGCGTTCGCCATCGGACAGGAGCATTGCGGCCGCCCATTTCCTGACGATCGGGACAAGCCATCCGGGAGAAACCGAAGCCGAAACCGACCGGCGCGCCTTCATCGGGCGCGGTCGCGACATCCGCGATCCAGCCGCTTTCGATACCGGCGCGCACCTGGCCGGCGGGCAGGGTTTCGTGCTCGACCCAATCTTCTCGCTCAGGCGCCGGATCCGCATTCCCGCCCACAGGAAAGTGAGCGTCACCTTCTGGACGATCGCCGCGGCCGATCGCGGGCAACTGGAAGAGGCGATCGTGCGGCTTGATCACGCCGAGAGCTTCGCGCGGCAGTCCATGCACGCCTGGACCCGTTCGCAGGTGCAGACCCGGCATCTCGGCTTCAGCCTCGCGGAGGCGGCAAACGTGCAGAAGCTCGCGCGTTATCTGCTCTATCCGCACCCGTTGCTTCGCGCCGCGCCGGAGACGATCGCCTCCGGAATGGGGCCGCAATCGGCGCTGTGGCCGATGAGCATCTCGGGTGACTTCCCGATCTTCGCGTTGCGCATCGCCGACGTCGCCGACATCGAGATCGTCGCCAAGGCGCTGCGCATGCAGGAATATCTGCGCGCCCGCGGCCTGCTCACAGATCTCGTCGTGATCAACGAGCAGGCCTCGTCCTACGTCCAGGACCTGCAGAACGCCATCGACGCGCTCTGCGAGAACGCCCGCCTTCGCGGCAACGAGTTCGGTCCGCGCCAGCACATCTTCGCGGTCCGCCGCGACCTGATGGACGAGCGCTCCTATCGCACGCTGATCGCCTCGGCGCGCATCGTGCTGCACACCCGCAACGGCAAGATCGAGGACCAGATCGACCGCGCGGAAGCCGAGCAGCTGGCGGCACCCTGGCCAGGGACCGCGAGGCCGAGCCTGCCGCGAACGACTGAGACGAGGCATCCGGTCGCGGTTTCAAGCGAAGGATTGGCGTTCTGGAACGGCTTCGGCGGGTTCGCCGATGGCGGGCGCACCTATGTGGTGCGCCTGACCGGGGGACGCGCGACGCCGCAGCCGTGGGTCAATGTTATCGCCAATCCAGGCTTCGGCTTTCACGTCTCGGCGGAAGGCTCGACCTTCACCTGGAGCCGCAACAGTCGCGACTACCAGTTGACACCCTGGACCAACGATCCGGTGACGAACCGGCCGGGCGAGGGGCTTTACATCCGCGATCTCGACAGCGGCGCGGTGCTTTCGCCCTTCGCCTCGCTCGCACCGGATGCGGGCGCGCGCTACGAGGCGCGGCACGGGCAGGGAGTGAGCGTGTTTTCGGCGAAGACGGACGAGCTGTCGGTCCGCGCCGAGATGCTGGTCGATCCGACGGAGCCGGCAAAGGTCACGCGGCTCAGGATCACCAACAGGGGAGACAGGTGGAAGCGGCTCCGCGTCTATGCCTATGCCGAATGGGTTCTCGGCAACAATCGCGGCCGCACCGCTCCGATGATCGTGCCGGCCCATGATGCCGAGACGGGCGCGTTGCTGGCACGCAATGCCTACAGCCTGGACTATGGCGATCGCGTCGCGTTCATGGCGTCGGACGCCGCGTCGATGCATCGCACGTCCGACCGTCTCGAGTTTCTCGGACCGGCCGGCTCGGTGACGCTGCCGGAGGCGGTCGCGTCGGGCTCGTCGCTCTCGGGCAAGGTCGAGCCGGGACACGACGGTTGCGCCGCGCTCGCCCGCGACATCGAAATCGCGCCCGGCATGTCGGTCGACACGCTCTGGCTGATGGGCGATGCCGCTTCGGCGGAGGAGGCAGCGAACCTGGTGAAACGGCACCTAGCGCGCAGCTTCGACGAGCGCCTCGCCGAGAACGAGGCGAACTGGCGCGGCTTCCTAGACACGGTGCAGGTCGAAACGCCGGACCCGGCCCTCGACACGATGGTCAACCACTGGCTGCCCTATCAAGCGCTCGCCTGCCGCATCCGCGCGCGGGCCGGCTTCTACCAGGCCAGTGGCGCCTTCGGCTTCCGCGACCAGTTGCAGGACACGATGGCGCTGCTGATGCACGATCCGGAACTGGCGCGCGCGCAGATCCTGAACGCGGCGTCGCGGCAATTTCCGGAAGGCGACGTGCAGCACTGGTGGCTGCCGCGCACCGGTGCCGGCGTCCGCACCATGATCTCGGACGACGTGGTGTGGCTCGCCTACGGCGTGGCGCATTTCGTCGAAGTGACTGGCGACCGTTCCATCCTCGACCAGCAGCTGCCGTTCATCCTCGGCGCCGGGCTCAAGCCGGGGGAGCACGATTCCTTCTTCACGCCGGAAGTGTCGAAAGACAGGACAAGCATCTACGAGCACGCGGCGCGGGCGCTGGATCTCGCGATCCTGCGGACGGCTGACACCGGCCTGCCGCTGATCCTCGGCGGCGACTGGAACGACGGCATGAACCGCGTCGGCGAGGCCGGCCGGGGCGACAGCGTCTGGCTCGGCTGGTTCCTGTTGAAGACGCTCCACGACTTCGCGCCGTTCGCGCGCGAGCGGGGCGAAGCGGCACGCGCCGAGACATGGCTCAGCCACGCGGCGCGGCTGAAGGCGGCTCTGGAGAGCTCTGGCTGGGACGGCGAATGGTATCGCCGCGGCTCCTTCGACGACGGCACCCCGCTCGGCTCGTCCCGCTCCGACGAATGCCAGATCGATTCGATCGCGCAGTCGTGGAGCGTGCTCTCCGGCCACGGCGACCCGGAGAAATCGCGTCAGGCTATGGCCTCGGCGCGCGAACGGCTCGTCGAGCGCGACATCGACATCATCCGCCTGTTCAAGCCACCGTTCGACAGGACGGAGAAGGAGCCCGGCTACATCAAGGCCTATCCGCCCGGGGTGCGCGAGAATGGGGGTCAGTACACGCACGCCGCGGCATGGTTCGTGCTGGCGCTGGCCGAGCTCGGCCTCGGCGACGAAGCCTATGAGGGCTTCCGGATGCTCAACCCGATCAACCACGCTCTCGACGCGAAAGCGGCCGAACGCTACCGGGTCGAGCCTTATGTCGTGGCTGCCGACATCTATTCGGAGGGGCCGCTCGCCGGCCGCGGCGGCTGGACGTGGTATACCGGTTCGGCCGGATGGCTCTACCGCACGGCGGTGGAGGGCATCCTCGGGCTGAAGCGTGAGGGAAACAAATTGACCGTCAATCCCGCGCTGCCCGCGGCGTGGGATGGCTATTCGGCGACGCTGAAGCTCGACGGCAAGGTGATCCGCATCCGGGTGGTGGCCGAGGCGGGTGCGCAGGGCATCGCGATCTCGGTCAACGGGCAACCGGCCGATCACGTGCCGCTCGGCGCGGACGCCGAGGTGGTCGTGACGGTCGGCCGGAAGCGCTGAGCCGGATCAGGCGCTCTCGATCGTCAGCTCGATCCGGTCGGCCGAGAAACGCGTCTCGGAATACTGGATCGGCCGGCCGTCCGGGTCGACGTTGACGCCAACCGCCACGAGAACGATCGCGCCGGGCGCGAGCTTCAGCCGGGCGAGATCGTCGTCGCTCGCATGCGTGGCCGTCAGCGTGGTCGCGCGGCGCGTGTAGTCGTCTATGCCCAGTAGGGAGAGCGCCGCCGTGACCGACCCGGTTCGGCGGAAGGCGTCGGCGATGCCTGGCAGGCGATCGGCCGGAAACCAGCTCTCGGCGGTCGAGACCGGCTCGCCGTCGGCCAGCCCGATCGTCCGCAGCCAGATGACTGTCGCTGCCACCTCGATATTCAGCCCTACGGCGACCCGCTCGTCCGCGCGGATCGTTGCGGATTCGACGAGCACCATCTGGAGAGTCGAAGCCTGGCCCTCGAGGCCGGCGGAAAAGCGAGTACGCCGGCCGATCGGATAGGCGAGGCGAGGGCGGCTGCGGAAGAAGGTGCCCCGGCCCTGTTCGGTGCGCAGCACGCCTTCCTGGACGAGATGCGAAATGGCGCTGCGCACGGTGTGGCGGTTCACGCCGAACTGCTCGGCGAGCCTGAACTCCGGTGGCAGGCGGCCGTCCGGATCGAGTTGCCCGTCCGTCTCCAGCCGGCGGATCCGGTCCGAAATCTGACGCCACAGCGACACGCCGCTGTTGCGGCGGATCGCTGCGTCCTGGGTGGGTTCTGCACCAGCGACTGTCATCAGATCGTCATCGACCGTGTCTAACGAGATGCTCGTTTATATAGTTGTCTATATCACTATACAAGTGGGCTCCAGCCATGCACGGTAACCGGACGGGCGCGAAGCCCGAAAGCGAAATGCGGCGCCAGATGATGGCGGTGCTCGCCCATGCGCCGTCGTCCCGCCTTGCGGGGCTCTGGCGCGACGCCGGCTTCGATGTGGCGGCCGAACCCGTGCGCGGACCCGAAACTGGCCTCGTGACCGTGCGCGGCCGCATCGGCGGTGGCGGTGCCGCCTTCAACGTCGGCGAAGCGACGGTTACCCGCGCGACCGTGCGGCTGGCGAGCGGCGAGGTCGGCCATTCCTATGCGCTCGGCCGCGATCAGGACAAGGCGCGGATCGCGGCGACGATCGACGCGCTCTGGCAGAAGCCGGAGCTGCGGCCGCGCCTCGAAGACCTGATCCTCTCGCCGCTGCGACTGGAGCGCGATGTCAATGCGGCACGCCGCGCGGCCGAGGTCGCGGCCACAAAGGTCGACTTCTTCACGATGGTCAGGGGAGAGGACTGATGCAGACGACAGCGGTGATCCAGGGCGGCTTTCGCAGCCCGGTCTTCGACTCGCAGGCGGTCTTCCGCGCTGTCATGGACGCGATGGCGCGGCCGGGCAGCCGTCGCCGCGTGGCGACACTGACCGCGCCGCCGGCACCGATGTCGCCGCTGGCGGGCGCGGTCACACTGGCTCTTTGCGACCATGACACGCCCGTCTGGCTCGATCGGCAGCTGTCGACCCCGCTCGTTCGCGAATGGCTGGGCTTCCACAGCGGCGCGGCGGTGACCCCGATCGCGACGGAAGCGCATTTTGCGTTTGCGGCCGCGGCGGACGAACTGGTCGCGCTGGAGAGCTTCGCGCAGGGGTCGCAGGAATATCCGGATCGTTCGACCACGATCGTCCTGCAGGTGGAAAGTTTCGACGCCGGGGTGCCGCTGACGCTCGCCGGACCGGGGATCGAGCGGGCCGCGACCATCGCGCCGTCGCCGATGCCGCGGCATTTCATCGCGCAGTGGCGGCAGAACCACGCCCGGTTTCCCCGCGGCGTCGACCTGGTCCTGGTGTCGCGCGACGAGGTCGCCTGCCTGCCGCGGACGACACGCATCGAAGCCGCATAGACGGGAGCCTGAGCCATGTATGTCGCGGTAAAGGGTGGCGAAGCCGCCATCGAGAACGCCCATTCGCTTCTGGCGGACCGCCGGCGCGGAGACCGCGCCGTTCCCGCGCTGCGGCTCGACCAGATCGTCGAGCAGCTGGCGCTCGGGGTGGACCGGATCATGGCAGAAGGCTCGCTCTACGATCGCGAACTCGCCGGGCTGGCGCTCAAGCAGTCGCGGGGCGACATGATCGAGGCGATCTTCCTGGTGCGCGCCTACCGCACCACGCTGCCGCGCTTCGGCTACACGCGGCCGCTGGACACGGCGGCGATGGCGATCGATCGGCGCGTCTCGGCGACCTACAAGGACCTGCCGGGCGGCCAGCTTCTCGGGCCGACTTTCGACTATACACACCGCCTGCTCGATCCGGCGCTGGCCGGCGACGAGCTGGCGAAAGCCCCGGCGCAGCGCGAGGCCGATCCGGCGCCGATGCCTCGCGTTTCGGACCTGCTCGGCGACGAGGGGCTGATCGAGGCGGATGGCGCCGTTCCGGCCGGCAAGCCGGTCGCCGACATCACCCGCGAGCCGCTCGAGTTTCCGCTCGAGCGCGATGCCCGCCTGCAGGCGCTGGCGCGCGGCGACGAAGGCTTCCTGCTCGCGCTCGCCTATTCCACCCAGCGCGGCTATGCGCGCACCCACCCCGTCGTCGGCGAGATCAGGATCGGCGAGGCCGAACTGGAGCTCGATGTTCCGGAACTCGACTTTCCGGTGCCGCTCGGCACCATCCGGGTGACCGAGTGCCAGATGGTCAACCAGTTCAAGGGTTCGGCGAAGGTGCCGCCGCAGTTTACGCGCGGATACGGCCTCGTCTTCGGCCAGTCGGAACGCAAGGCGATGGCCATGGCGCTGTGCGACCGGGCGCTGCGCGCCTCGGAGTTCGGGGAAGATATCGTCGCTCCCGCGCAGGACGAGGAATTCGTCATCTCGCACGCCGACAACGTCCAGGCGACCGGCTTCGTCGAGCACCTGAAACTACCGCACTATGTCGACTTCCAGGCCGAACTCGACCTCGTCCGGCGCATGAGGACGGAATTCGAGTCGGGACTGGGCGAGGACGAGCGCAGGGAGGCAGCGGAATGAGCACTCTAGTGACCGACATCGCCACCTACAACTTCGCCTATCTCGACGAGCAGACGAAGCGGATGATCCGCCGCGCGATCCTGAAAGGCATCGCGATCCCCGGCTACCAGGTGCCGTTCGCATCCAGAGAGATGCCGATGCCCTATGGCTGGGGCACGGGCGGCGTGCAGGTGACCGCCTCGATCATCGGCCCCGACGACACGCTAAAGGTCATCGACCAGGGTGCCGACGACACGACCAACGCGGTCTCGATCCGCGCCTTCTTCCAGAAGGTCGCCAACGTCGCGGTGACGACATCGACGGCGGCGGCGACGATCATCCAGACGCGGCACCGCATCCCCGAACATCCTCTGACCGAGGGCCAGGTGCTGGTCTATCAGGTGCCGATCCCAGAACCGCTGCGCTTCCTCGAACCGCGCGAAACCGAAACGCGCAAGATGCATGCGCTCGAGGAATACGGGCTGATGCACGTCAAGCTCTACGAGGACATCGCCCGGCACGGGCGCATCGCCACCACATATGCCTACCCGGTCAAGGTCGAGGGCCGCTACGTGATGGACCCGTCGCCGACGCCCAAGTTCGACAATCCGAAGATGCACATGTCGCCGGCGCTGCAGCTGTTCGGCGCGGGGCGCGAGAAGCGCATCTACGCCGTGCCGCCCTTCACCCAGGTGGTCAGTCTCGATTTCGAGGACCATCCGTTCGAGGTGCAGACCTTCGACAGACCCTGCGCGCTCTGCGGCGCCGAGCATGTCTATCTCGACGAGGTGATCCTCGACGACCGCGGCGGTCGGATGTTTGTCTGCTCGGACACCGACCATTGCGAGACGCGGCGCGCCGAGGGGCATGTCGGCGAATTGGGAGAGAAGATGGAGGTCGTGTCGTGACCGACGAACCGTTGCTGCGCGTCACGTCATTGTCCAAGTCCTACGGCGCGCGCCGGGGCTGCGAGAACGTGTCGTTCGAACTCTGGCCTGGCGAGGTGCTGGCCGTAGTCGGCGAATCCGGTTCCGGCAAGACGACGCTGCTCAACTGCGTCTCGACGCGCCTGCCGCCGAGCTCGGGCCTCGTCTCCTACCGCATGCGCGACGGCCAGCGGCGCGACCTCTACCGGATGAGCGAAGCCGAACGCCGCTTCCTGATGCGCACCGACTGGGGCTTCGTCCACCAGAACCCGGCGGACGGGCTGCGTATGTCGGTCTCGGCCGGCGCCAATGTCGGCGAGCGGCTGATGGCGATCGGCGACCGGCACTACGGCCGCATCCGCGACACGGCGATCGACTGGCTTGGACGTGTCGAGATCGCGGAGGACCGGATCGACGACCAGCCGCGCGCCTTCTCCGGCGGCATGCGCCAGCGGCTGCAGATCGCGCGCAACCTCGTCACCGGACCGCGCCTGGTGTTCATGGACGAGCCGACCGGCGGTCTCGACGTGTCGGTGCAGGCGCGCCTGCTCGATCTGTTGCGCGGCCTGGTCAGCGACCTCGGCCTGGCTGCGATCGTCGTCACGCACGATCTCGCCGTGGCGCGGCTCCTTTCCCACCGGATGATGGTGATGAAGGACGGCGCGGTGGTCGAGCACGGCCTCACCGACCGCGTGCTCGACGACCCGCGCGCGCCTTACACCCAGCTTCTCGTTTCCTCGATCCTTCAGGTGTGACATGTCCACTCCGCTCGTCGTCTCGGACGTCGCCAAGAGTTTCGTCATGCATCTGCGCGGCGGCGTTGAGCTTCCCGTGGTGCGCAACGTCTCGTTCTCGCTGAGCGCAGGCGAATGCGCTGTACTCGGCGGGCCGTCGGGAGCCGGCAAGAGCTCGATCCTGAAGATGCTCTACGGCAATTATGGCGTCGACGCCGGTCAGGTGATCGTCGCGCACAAGGGACAGCTAGTCGACCTCGCGACGGCGAGTCCGCGCACGGTGCTGGCGATCCGTCGTGACACGATCGGCTATGTCAGCCAGTTCCTGCGGGCGGTACCGCGCGTGTCCGCGGTCGATGTCGTGGCCGACCCGCTCCTGGCGCGCGGCGAGGAGCGGGAGCAGGCGCGGGCGAGGGCGCGCGCGCTGCTCGAACGGCTGAACCTGCCAGAGCGGCTGTGGCAGCTGCCGCCGGCGACATTCTCCGGCGGCGAGCAGCAGCGCGTCAACATCGCGCGCGGCTTCATCACCGACCATCCGATCCTGCTGCTTGACGAGCCGACCGCCTCTCTCGACGCGGCGAATCGTGAAATCGTCATCGGGATGGTCGCAGAGAAGAAGCACGACGGCGTGGCGATGCTCGGTATCTTCCACGACCAGGACGTGCGCGAGGCGGTGGCCGACCGTATCGTCGACGTCACGTCATTCGCTCCGAAGAAAGCCGCCTGATGCCCAAGGGACTGTCCGAGACGCCGCTGATCCACCCCTCGGCGCAGGTGACCGACACGACGCTCGGCCGCTACACCGAAATCGCGGAAGGCTGCCGCGTCAGCGAAGCCGATATCGGCGACTACTCCTATCTCATGCAGGACTGCCACGTCTGGTGCGCAGCGATCGGCAAGTTCGCCAACATCGCCGCGTCCGTGCGGCTGAATGCGACGAACCACCCGGTCGACCGACCGACGCTGCACCACTTCACCTACCGCGCCTCGGACTACTGGCCGGACGCCGAGCACGAGGCCGATTTCTTCGCCGCGCGCCGCGCGCGCAAGGTGACGATCGGCCATGATACCTGGCTCGGACACGGTTCGACCGTGCTGCCCGGCGTGACGGTGGGCGACGGCGCGGTGGTCGGCGCGGGTGCCGTGGTGTCGAAGGACGTCGCGCCCTACACGATCGTCGCCGGCGTTCCGGCTCGCCCGATCCGCGAGCGTTTCGACCGCAAAACCGCGGAGCGCTATCATGCGCTTGCCTGGTGGGACTGGGATCACGCGCGTTTGCGCGACACGCTCGGCGACTTCAGGCAACTGAGCGCCGAAGCATTCCTTGAGAAGCATGGCGGCTGAGGCGCTCGTCGCGCTGTCGGCGCTGTGAATCGTAACAAAACCGTCATCCAACGGACATTCCGGCTTCATGTTGATCCCATAGCGCTTCTCGCATGTGCGAAGGGGAAAAGCCCCCGCATGGGGGACGTCGCGGATGCTGAAGATCACCAATCTGACACGCCGGTTCGGCAAAAACACCGCCGTCGACAACGTCACGATCGAGATCGAGGAAGGCCAGATGGTCGGCGTGATCGGCCGTTCCGGCGCCGGGAAGTCGACGCTGCTGCGCATGATCAATCGTCTCGTCGACCCCTCCGTGGGGTCGATTCATTTCGACGGCAGGGATGTCTCGAGGCTCCGCGGCGCGCCATTGCGCAACTGGCAGCGCGATTGCGCGATGATCTTCCAGCAATTCAATCTCGTCCCGCGCCTCGATGTTCTGACCAACGTCCTGCTTGGCCGGCTCAATCACCGTCCCACCGTCCTCAACCTCCTTAGTATCTTCAGCCGCGACGAGCGCATCCTTGCCATCAACGCGCTGGAGCGGCTCGGCATCGCGCAGACCGCGCTGCAGGCCGCCGGCACCCTGTCGGGTGGCCAGCAGCAGCGCGTCGCGATCGCCCGCGCCCTGATGCAGCAGCCGAAGGTCATCCTCGCGGACGAGCCGATTGCCTCGCTCGATCCGATGAACGCCAAGATCGTCATGGACGCGCTGCGCGACATCAACCGCCGCGAAGGGCTGACGGTCGTCACCAATCTCCACACGCTGGACACGGCTCGCAGCTACTGCGACCGCATCATCGGCATGTCGGGCGGCAAGGTCGTCTTCGACGGTGGACCGGAGGATCTGGACCGCGCGGCGGTCGCGCGGGTCTACGGCGCGGATGCGGACGACATTCCCGAAGAGATCACCTCCACCAGCATCGTTCCGGAGAAGCTCCGGAAGTTCCAATCCGCCGGTCCGCTCGAACCCGCCTTCGCCGGGCTTTAAACGCCGGGATCGCCTCGCCTCCGTCAAGGGCCAGCATCAGACAGATCCGAGAGCGGCAGTCGCCGGCTCGCAACAGGAGAGACGACATGTTCAGGAAAGCACTTCTGGCCGCCGCCGCGCTCGGCGCGCTGGTCGCCAATTCCGCCCAGGCGGAGGATCTCAAGGAATTCCGCATCGGCATCCTCGGCGGCGAAAACGAAGCCGACCGCCTGCGCAACTTCCAGTGCATGGTCGACAAGCTCCCGGCGGTTCTCGGCGTCGAGAAGGTTTCGCTGTTCCCGGCGGCCGACTATGACGGCGTCGTTCAGGGTCTTCTGGGCGGCACGCTCGACTATGCCGAACTCGGCGCCTCGGCCTTCGCCAAGGTCTATCTCGAGAAGGCCGACGCGGTCGAGCCGATCCTGACCACCGTCCAGACCGATGGCTCGACCGGCTATTATTCGATCATGGTTGCCAAGAAGGACTCCGGCATCAAGACGCTGGCCGATCTCAAGGGCAAGAAGCTCGGCTTCGCCGATCCGGACTCGACCTCCGGCTATCTGATCCCGTCGGTCACCCTGCCGAAGGATCTCGGCGGCGTGGCCGTCAAGGACTACTTCTCCGAAACCGGATTCGGCGGTGGTCACGAAAACCTCGTCCTCGAAGTGCTCAAGGGCACCTTCGATGCCGGCACGACCTGGGGCTCGGGCGTCGGCGAGTTCTCCGAGGGCTATTCTTCGGGCAACCTCCGCAAGATGGTCGACAAGGGCGTCCTCGACATGGACGACCTGACCGAGATCTGGAAGTCGCCGCTGATCCCGAACGGCCCGATCGTCGTCCGCACCTCGCTCGACGCCGACATGAAGTCGAAGTTCAAGGACTTTATGGTCAATCTGCCCAAGTCCGATCCGGCCTGCTTCTCGGCCGTGCAGGGCGGCGACTTTACCGGCTTCACCGAGGTGAACACGGAATTCTACCAGCCGATCATCGACGCGCGTAAGGCCAAGATCGGCTCCTGATCGCGGATTGTATGGCGACGCCGCGGGGGAAACCTCGCGGCGTTTCTCTTGCGGGATAATTGATGAGCGCGATCACCGAGACCAGCCGACCGACGAAGCCGTCTCTGTCCGAGACGGGCGGCCTGGTCGAACGCCACTGGCGCGAGCTTGCCGTGCGCCGGCGGCTCTATACCATCGGCGGGGTCGTCTTTCTCGTCCTCGCGATGGCGGGCTCGCTCTGGTTCGCCAACGAATCGAATGCCGGCAAGTTCTTCGACCGCCTGCCCTATCTATTCGACTTTCTCGGCCAGTTGGTCCCGCGCGACGGGTGGGAGGTCTGGCGCGCGATGTTCGATCTGCCTTCGCCCTATGACGACGGCAGCCTGAAATACAACTATCCGGAGGGCCGCGCCTACTTCACGGAGACGCTCTACGTTCCGGAATACGTCTACCTGATGGTCGAGACGCTGAACATCGCGCTGCTCTCGACCCTGATCGGCTTCATCCTCGGCTTCCTGCTGTGCTTCCTCGCCGCGCGCAACCTCGTCGCGAACCGCTGGCTGCGCTTCTTCGTGCGCCGCTTCATGGAGATCGTGCGCGCCTTTCCGGAGATCGTGATCGCCGGCTTTTTCCTCGCCGTCTTTTCGCTCGGCGCGATCCCGGCGATCCTCGCCGTGTCGATCCATACGATCGGCGCGCTCGGCAAGATGTTCTTCGAGGTGGTCGAGAACGCGGACATGCGCCCCGATGAAGGTCTTCGCGCCGTTGGCGGCAGCTGGATCGAGCGGGTCTGGTTCGGCATCGTGCCGCAGGTGATGCCGAACTTTGTCTCGTACGCGCTGCTGCGGTTCGAGATTAACGTGCGCGCCTCGACGATCATCGGGGCAGTCGGCGGCGGCGGCATTGGCGAGGCCTTGCGGCTTTCGATCGGCCAGACCCACGAGGCCAAGACGCTGGCGATCGTCCTCCTGCTTTTCCTGACGATCGTGGTCGTCGACCAGTTTTCCGCGTGGCTGCGCCGCAAACTCGTCGGCGACCAGGCATTCGAATTCGCGCGCGGAGGCTGATCATGACGAGCGCCGTCACGGCAGAAATGCATGAAGTCGCGGCGCGCTATCCGGCGGTGCTGCAGGGTTCGGTGCGAAAGCGGCGGATCTCCTGGTTGGTCGCCGCCGGTGTCGTCGGCTACCTGATGTTTGCCTGGTGGTTCTTTTCCATCGGAACTGTCTTCGCCAATGCCAAATGGGACATCGCGGGAGCGTATCTTGCCGACTGGGTGTCCTACGAGGTGCGCCCGAACATCGATCTGCGCGAAGACCATCTCGAGGTGAAGTTCACCCGCTTCGATCCGCTTGGGCCGAACGGCGATCCCGACTGGCTGGCGCGCGAGACGGCGATGGTCGCGAAGAAGGCGGCGCAGGCCAGCGGCGCAGGCGGAGGCGTTTCGAGTTCATCGGGCAGTTTCCTCGGACCGGTCGGCGGCGCTTCTGCTCCTGCCGCATCGGATGGCGCCGCGCTCACTCCGTCTGCAGAAGCGACACCGATCGAGCTTTCGCAAGAAGTCGTTCGCGCGACCGTCGATTTCAGCGGGGCAGGCACGGTCGATATCCGCCCGGACCAGATCAGCGTCACGCGCGGCGACGAGACGCTGGTGCTGGACATCATCAGGGATGTCGCGGTTAACGCACAGGGCCCGCTTCCGTCCTGGGCCACCCAGCGCTCGCCGGGCGACAAGGTGGTCGTCTATTTCGGCGTTCCGGGCCGGGCGGAGATCGAGAACGACGAGGTGAAGATCCGCCACCGCTTCCTCGGCTGGGCGAACTTCGTCTTTGACATCAATTCCCCCTTCTGGGGCAAATCTGCCGGCGAGGTTTTCGACCTCATCCTGTCGGGCGAGCGGATCGACCCGTCGCGTTCCAACCTGTCGCTGGCGTGGAACAACATCCTCTACAATGCCGAGTGGCAGCATCTCGACGTCTGGACCAAGCTTTTGGAAACGATCGTGATGGCCTTTGCCGGCACGGTACTCGCCTCGCTGGTGGCGTTTCCGCTGGCTTTCATCGCCGCGCGCAACATCATGCCGAACCGCCTTCTCAACCAGGTGGCCAAGCGCTTCTTCGACTTCCAGAGATCGGTCGACATGCTGATCTGGGCGCTGTTCTTCACCCGCGCCTTCGGTCCGGGACCGCTCGCCGGCATATCCGCGATCTTCTTCACGGACACCGGCACGTTCGGGAAACTCTATTCTGAAGCGTTGGAGAACATCGACGACAAGCAGCGCGAAGGCGTCCGCTCGGTCGGCGCTTCGCCCGCGACGGTGCAGCGCTACGGCGTGGTGCCGCAGGTGCTGCCGGTCTTCCTGTCGCAATCCCTCTATTTCTGGGAATCGAACACGCGCTCGGCCACGATCATCGGCGCGGTCGGGGCAGGCGGCATCGGCCTCAAGCTCTGGGAGGCGATCCGCACCAATTCCGACTGGGAGAACGTCGCCTACATGGTGATCCTGATCCTGATCGTCGTCTTCGTCTTCGACAACGTTTCCACCGCACTGAGGCACCGGCTGATCTCGCCGTCCGGCACTACGTCCTGAACCGAGCGGCTTGCCCACCGGCCCTTCGTCAAACTGTCATGCAAATCTCCTAAGCGACCAATCCAAGCCCGTGATCTCGAAACCGGCGGGCCGCTCGCCAATGGAAAGTCGTACGCATGCCGCAGGAAGCCGTGCTCCGCAACGCCACCATCGTCCTGCGCGACGAGGTGAAGACCGGGGCGGTGCTGATCCGCGACGGGTTTATCGCGGACGTGTCGCCCTCCAGCACGGTCGGCGATGATCTCGATGGCGACTATCTGATCCCGGGGCTGGTCGAGCTGCATACCGACCATCTCGAAGGCCACTATTCTCCCCGTCCCGGCGTGCGGTGGAATGCGATCGCGGCGGTCCAGGCACATGACGCGCAGATCGCCGCCTCCGGCATCACCACGGTGTTCGACTGCCTGCGGATGGGCTCGGACGAGGATGGTGGCTTCGATCCGCACGAGATGCGGCTGCTCGCCGATGCAATCGAGACCGCGCAAGGCCACGGCAGGCTGCGCGCGGAACATCTGCTGCACCTGCGCTGCGAGGTCTCGTCGCCCGACGTGCTCGATGCACTGGAACGGTTCAGAGACGACCGCAACGTGCGGCTTGCCTCGTTGATGGACCACGCGCCCGGCCAGCGGCAATTTCAGACGATGGAGCAGTACACGCTCTACTACAAGACCAAGCGCGGCATGTCCGACGAGGCCTTCGAACGCTATGTCGCGAGCCGCAAGGAGCAGTCGGCCCGCTTTTCGAGCCTTCACCGCAAGGCGATCGCGGAGCACTGCCGGGACGTGGGCGTGACACTCGCCAGCCATGACGACGCGACGCTGGCCCATGTCGACGAGGCGATCACCGACGGCGTCCGGCTGGCCGAATTCCCGACATCGCTGGAGGCCGCGCGGGCGTCGCATGAGGCCGGCATGAGCGTGCTGATGGGCGCGCCCAACATCGTGCGCGGCGGCTCGCATTCGGGCAATATCGCGGCGCGCGACCTTGCCGATGCGGGCATCCTCGACGTTCTCTCGTCGGATTACATCCCGTCGTCGCTGGTCCATGCGGCGTTTCTGCTGGCCGACGGCGAGGGGGGCATCTCGCTGCCCGACGCGGTCGCGCTCGTCACCTCGACGCCGGCGCGTACTGTCGGACTCGACGATCGCGGCGAGATCGCGCCGGGCAAGCGCGCCGACCTCGTCCGCGTCCGTCAGCATCACGGCATTCCGACCGTGCGTTCGGTCTGGCGCCGCGGCGAGCGGGTGACCTGACGCGCCAAGATCACTTTCCGGCGCGGTAGCCCAGATTGGCAGAGATCTTGGCGGCGGCGGACAGAAGGTGGCGCACTTGATCGGTCGTCGGCGTCTCGGGGATGTACTGGACCGAATCGGTCAGCGCGATCGCTCCGACATAGTTGCCGAGTGCGTCGAAGATGGGAGCCGCCAGCGCGTTAAGCCCGATCATCGATTCGTTGGGACCGACGGCCCACCTCTGACGGCGCGCCGCCTCCACCTCGAGCCGCAGCCGCTCGGGATCGGTGATGGTGAAGGGCGTGCGCATCTCCATCGGCTCCGACAGGACACGCGGCAGAAGCAACGCATCGCCGAAGGCAAGCGAAATCTTGCCCTGGGCGCTCGAATTGAAGGCGAGAAGTGAACCTGGCTTGACGTGGATCTCGATGTTCGACCGGCTCGGCACGATGAGGAGGATGCGGTTGCCGTCCTGCTCCGGCTGGCTGATGGCAACCGCATGGCCGGTGAGGTCGCGCAATTCGCGGGCAATCTCGCGCGCTGCGGTGGCCAGTTCGAAGCTCTCGCTGACAGCCTGTCCCAGCGCCATAAGCCGCGCGCTGATCGAGTAGCGCTCGGTATCCTCGTTGCGGATCAGGTAGCCGGCCGACACCAGCGTCTGGAGATGCCGGTGGATGCGACTCTTGGTGGTGTCGAAAGCGCGCGCCATCTCCGACACGCCGACCGAGGTCTGGCAGCGGGCCACGTATTCCAGGATCTCGAGCGCGAACTCGACGGCCTGGATCGATCCACCGTGCGGTGCGGCGCTCATCGCCGCGTTCTTTCCCGAAAATGCATCACCCCTCCGACCATCGGCGACTGCCGGCGTGATCGCAGACTTACCTTCATTCTCGACTTCGGCAAGCCTGCTGCGAGGAGAGGGGCGGCGCATGGCTTCAGCCAAGCGAGGCGGGCATCGGATATTCGTCCGCGTTGAGGACCCAGCCCTGCTTCGAGAAGTCTGTGCGCGGCGGCGAGAAGATGTCGACCAACTGGTTGAGGCCGCTCTCCATGCCCCGCGACGTGTGGATGGCCGGCGGGGGAATGACGGTCAGCGATGGCGCGCGCACCAGCGCATGTTCGTCGTCGCGCCACACATTGAGGTTCGTCGTCCACGGCCAGCGCAGATGATGGGTGAAAGCGCCGTCCAGGGCGAGCGAGCCCTGCTCGAAATCATCGTGGTGGTGCGGCGACAGCTTGGTGATGTCGCGCGGCCCCATCTGGGGGTCGAGGTAGTTCACCATCAGCGTGGTGCAGCGGAAAATGCGGCCGAAGCGACCGGGCGTCGGGGGCACGTCGAGACTGTAGGCGCGGATGCGGAAGCCGCCTACGGGATCGGGCCACGGCTCGAGCAGGGCGACATTCGGATGAGGTGCGGCATAGGAGTCCGCGTTCGAGCATACCGAGTTGAGATCTTCGGAACGCGTCGAGAAAATGCGCGTTGCCCGGCCGCCCTTGGGCAGCGTGATGCGGCTTTGGCCCGGCGGAACGATCACCAGCGAGTATCCGTCGACCTGCACCCGCTCGCCGTTGGCTTCGACCACCGCCGGCGTGTCCCGGTCGGGGAGCAGAAGTACGTATTCGTCCGGCTGGTCCGGACGCGAAAGTGATCCGCCAGGTTCGACTTCGCTTTGACCGACGAGGAAATTCTGGCCGCGCGTCAGCCAGGTCCTTGCGCCATCGGCAACGATCTGCGGCCCGATCTCGTAGAACAGGCCGTAGTCCGCCCCGGCAAATGCCAGCGCCCCGGCAGGTTTCGAAGCGGGCGCCGAAGCGGCCATGCGCGAGCGCGGATCACTCGGATCGTACATCGTTCTCTCTCCCAACCAGTCGTTCTGCATTACAGAACACATGATGCGAAATTAGATCACCAGATGTCGAGTGCTTGTCAAGCCCAACCGGCACAGACACGTCCGCAGCAAAATTTGCGCGGACGGCTTGACAGCCTGATGCGATCAATGAACTATCTATCGGAACAGCGTTCTGCATAGCGAAACGGAGGAAACGTTCATGCTGACTCGCCGCCAACTCATCGTGTCGTCAGGCGCGATGGCCGCCACACTTGCAATGCCGCATGTCTCACGCGCCGCACCGATCAAGATGCGGCTCGCGCATGCGGCCAATGAGATCCATCCGGGTCACATTGCCGCCGTCGAGTTCAAGAAGGCACTCGAAGCACTCGTGCCCGGTGCGATCGACATCACGATTTTCCCGAACCGCCAGCTTGGCGAGGACAAGCAGAACCTCGAGTCGGCGATGGCCGGCACCAACGAGTTGTGCGGCTGTTCCGGCGTGCTGTTTCCGCTCGTCACGGGGCGGCAGGCGCTCGACGCCTACCAGCTCCCCTTCCTGATCAAGGACTACGACCACTTCACCAAGGTGGCGATGAGCGAGATCGGACAGAAAGTGCTCGACGACCTTGCACCTGCGGGCCTCGTCGGACTGCAGACGACCGATATCGGCCAGCGCCATTTCCTGTCGGCGACCAAGGTCGTCAAGACCGTGCCCGACTTCGCCGGTCTCAAGACGCGCATACTGCCCGTGCCGCTGCACAAGGCGATCTGGGAAGGCGTGGGCGTCTCGCCGGTCGGCATGCCTTACGGCGAGGTCTACGGCGCCCTCGAAACCAAGGTGATCGACGCGGTCGAAATCAACGTCTCGTCGATGTTGGGCGAAAATCTCTGGGAGGTCGGCAAGAACTTCACGTTGACCGGCCACTACCCGTGGCACAACGTCATCGCCATGAACAAGGCGGTGTTCGACGGACTGCCGGCGGAGCTGCAGCAGGCAGTGCGCGAAGCCGGCCGCGTCTCTGTCGCTCCTACTCTGGCCTATACCAAGAACCAGGATCTGACCGGCCGCGACGAGCTGAAGGCGAAGGGCGTGCAGATATTCGAGCTCGAAGACCTTGCCGAGATGCAGGCAAAGGTCGCTCCGATCGTCGAGACCTGGAGCGCCAAGGATCCTCTCATCGCCGAATTCGTGGCGGCGGCGCGCGGCATGGCCTGACGCGGAGTCGGGCGGCGGCCGGGAAACCGTCCGCCGCCTCCCAGCGGTTCGACACGAGACAAAGAGCAGAACGATGCATCATCCGGACGCGGCTGACCGGCCCCTCTGGGCGCCGGTGGCCTGGTATCTGTCGATCCTGCGGTTCCTTGCGGGCGCGACCATGCTGACGATCGTCGCGATCATGACCGCGCAAGTCATCGCCCGCTACGTCTTCGGCGCGTCGCTGATCTGGGCCGAGGAACTCTGCCGCTACATCCTGATCTGGCAGACCTTCCTGTTCATCGGCCTCGCCTACACGCGCGGCGAGCTGGTCGCCGTCGACATCGTTCCCCTGATGCTGACGCCGCGGTGGCGGCTGGCGCTCAAGGTGCTCGTGTCCATCCCGGTTCTCGCGTTTCTCTGGCTGATGATGGTCAACGGCTTCGACTATTCGACCCGTTTCGGCCACCAGATCGTCCCGGCGGTCGACTTCATCTTCATGTCGCTGATCGGCCACGGCGTCGGCCTGTCCATCTTCTGGGTCTACGTCTCTGTCGCGATCGGTTCCGCGCTGCTCGCCTTGCACATCATCGCGTCGCTGGTCGTCGACTGGCGCGAACTGCCCGGAGCGCCGGCCAGGCCGGCGCCGACCGAGGCAGAGGCCTGAGCCATGGGTGCGTTCTTCGGATCCTTCATCGTCTTCCTCGCCACCGGCGTGCCGATCTCGTTGGCGCTCGGCGTCGGCGGCATGATCTATCTCTACCTGTCGGGCAACGGCGCTGTGATCCTCGCCCTGCCGCAGCGCATGATGGCCGGCGTCGACCAGTTCATCCTGCTCACCATCCCGCTCTTCCTGCTCGCCGGCATGCTGATGAATGTCGGCGGCATCACCGACCGCATCGTCACCTTCGCCCGCGCCATGGTCGGCCACCGCCGCGGCGGCATGTCGTCGGTGACGGTGATCTCGTCCGGCTTCTTCGCCGGCATCTCGGGCAGCGCCACCGCCGAGGCGTCGGCGCTCGGTTCGATCCTGATCCCGGCCATGCAGAAGCAGGGAATCCCGCCTGCCTACGCCGCCGCGCTCGTCGGCGTCAGCTCGATCATGGGGCCGATCATTCCGCCGTCCATCACGATGATCGTCTACGGGGTTCTCTCGGGGACCTCCATCGGGCAGCTGTTCCTCGCGGGCGTGGGACCAGGGCTGCTGCTTGCGATCGGCCTTCTCGCTTACGCCTCGTGGCGCGCACGGCGGGACGGATTTCCCGTCACGCCGAAAATGAGCTGGGACGCGCGGCGTGCGGCGACCGTCCGCACCCTGCCGGCGCTCATACTCCCGCTCATCATCGTTGTCGGCATCAAGGCGGGTATCTTCACGCCGACGGAAGCCGCGGCTGTGGCCGTGATCTACGCGCTCGGGGTTGGATTCGCCTATCGCGACCTGACCTTCGCCCGCGTCTGGGAGGCTATGATCGCGACGACGATCGTCAGTTCGTCGATCCTGTTCATCACGGCGATGGCGAATATTGTCGCCTTCGTCTTCACGCTGGAACAGGTGCCGACAACCATCGCGCAGGCGGTGCTGACGATCAGCGACAATCCGGTCGTCGTGCTGATCATGCTGAACCTGGTGCTGCTGGTCCTCGGCATGTTCCTGGAACCGATCTCGATCCTGATCCTGACCATGCCGATCCTGATACAGTTCCTGAAGATCATCGGCATGGACCCGGTGCAGTTTGGCACGATGGTCGTGCTCAACGTCGTGATCGGCATGGCGACGCCTCCGGTCGGCATCCTCCTATTCATCGTCTGCGCGGCTTCCGGTCAGTCGTTGGCGGCGGTCTCGAAGGAGGCCGCGCCGCTCCTTGCCATATGTCTCCTCGTGCTGATCCTCGTTGCCGCGATCCCGGCCGTCACGCTGCTGCTGCCGCACGCAATGCTTCCGGTCAACTGAGTCCACCCGTTCCGTCGGAGTCCCGAGCTCATGCCTCAAGAGACGACAGCCCCCCGCAGCTTCCGCCAGCGTTTCATCGCCGGCGAGACGCTGGTCGGCACCTTCGTCAAGACGCCGTCGAGCCATCCGGTCGAGATCCTCGGCCAGGCCGGCTTCGAATTCGTCGTGATCGATGAGGAGCACGCGCCCTGGGACCGGGTGACGATCGACCACGCGCTTCTGGCCGCCCGTGCGTCCGGCACTGCCGGCATCGTCCGCGTGGCCGAGCCGAGCGCGGCGAAGATCCTCGCCGTGCTGGACGACGGTGCGACCGGCGTGCTGGTGCCGCATGTCAGTTCCGCCGCCAAGGCCGCCGAGATCGCGCGCGCCTGCCGCTTCCGCGGCGGGCGACGGGGCTTTTCCAATACCACGCGTGCCGGCCAGTTCGGCGCGGTCGGTGTCTGGCCGCATGTCGACGCGCAGGACCAGACTGTGACTTTTATCGCCATGATCGAGGACCCGGAGGCGCTGGACGAGATCGATGCGATCGTTGCGACCGAGGGGCTGGACGGCGTCTTCATCGGTCGCGGCGACCTTACCGTGGCGCTCGGCGCGCCGGCGATGGACGCGCCCGAGATCATGGCCGCCTGCGAGACGATCATCGCCGCGGCGAAGAAGGCGGGCAAGCCGGTGGCGATGATGGTCGCGAATGCCGAGGACGCGCGCCGCTTCCACGCAATGGGCGCAACGACGTTCATCGTCGCGTCCGACCAGGGCTTCATGCGCCAGGCCGCGCTGAAGGCCTATGCCGATATTTCCGCGGTGGGCGCCAAGAGCGCCTGACCGCGATTCAAGCAAGGAGACGAACAATGGCCGACGTAACCACGAACTATCCGCTGATCGTGCCGCTTCCGGAAATGGAGCCGAAGCGCGCGGACGAGGTGGCCGAGCTTCTGGTCGGCGCGGTCGATCTGCACTGCCATTCCGGGCCGGCCGCCATGCCGCGCATCCTCGGACATACGGAAGCGTTCCAGATGGCCCTCGACGCCGGGTTCAAGGCGCTGCTCTACAAGGACCACTACTACGTCGGCATGCCGCATTGCGCCGTGCTGAAGGACATCTACCCGGACGCGCCGATCGAGCTCTATTCGGGTGTCGCTCTCAACAATGCCTCGGGCGGGATCAATCCCCACGCGGTCGACCACGCCATCAAGCTCGGCGGCAAGATCGTCTGGTTCCCGACCTTCGCGGCCAAGAACCATATCGAAGCCTATGCTGCGAAATCCTTCCCGAAGACGGCGAAGCCAATGCTGCCACCGATCCCGCTGACCGTGCTCGATGCCAACGGCAAGCTGACCGACGAGGCCAAGCAGATCTGCGACCTGATCGCGGAAGCCAACATTATCCTGGCGGGCGGGCATCTGCACGTGTCGGAACTCTTCATCCTCTTCGAGGAGGCAAGGAAGCGCGGGGTGAAGAAGATGCTCGTCAACCATCCGAGCTACATCATCGGCTGCTCCGACGAAGACATCCGCGGCCTCGTCGCGCTCGGCGCCTACATGGAGCACTCGATCTGCATGTTCATTCCCGGCCGCGCCAAGCAGCACGAGACCGAGGACTTGATCCACATGATGGAGGTCGCCGGCGTCGACCGCACCGTCCTTGGCTCCGACCTCGGTCTTACCCAGGCGCCGAAGCCGGTCGACGGCTATCGGATGATCGTGTCCGACCTGCTCGACCATCAGGTGCCGAAGTCCGACATCACCAAGATCATCTCGACCAATGCCGCCGGCCTGCTGGCCGAGGCAGCCTGATACGCGAAGAGCAAGGACGCCTGCCCATGGCCAGTCGCAAAGTGATCATCACCTGTGCGGTGACGGGATCGATCCACACGCCGTCGATGTCGCCGCATCTGCCGGTGACGGGGCAGGAGATCGCGGATGCGGCGATCGGGGCGGCGGAGGCGGGGGCGGCGATCGTGCATCTCCATGCGCGCAATCCGGTGAATGGATTGCCCGACCAGTCTCTGGAGGCCTTCGAGCCGTTCCTCAAGGTGATCAAGCAGCGCTCCGACTGCGTGGTGAACATCACCACGGGCGGCGCCTCGACCATGACCATCGACGAGCGGCTGAAGCCGGTGGCGCATTTCAAGCCGGAGGTCGCCTCGCTCAACATGGGCTCGATGAACTTCGGCCTCTACCCGATGCTGGAGCGGTTCAGGGAGTTCAGGCACGACTGGGAGCGGCCCTATCTCGAAGGCTCGCGCGACCGGGTGTTCAAGAACACCTTTGCCGACATCGAGAAGATCCTGACCACCTGCGCCGAGAACGGCACCCGCTTCGAGATCGAGTGCTACGACATCGGCCATCTCTATACGCTTGCGCATTTCGTCGAGCGCGGACTGGTCAAGCCGCCCTTCTTCGTCCAGTCGGTGTTCGGCATCCTGGGCGGCATCGGCGCGCATCCGGAGGACGTGATG